>CAWEDY010000041.1:0-16554 GCA_963807935.1 uncultured Planctomycetota bacterium | reverse complement strand
AGTAACAACAGGCAAAGCAATAGGGTTCGTAACGACATGAGTATTTTCAAAGTGGTTTCAAACCGAATAATGCCGTAGCGGAATTCGCAAGAATTCCGATCTTTTGCAGTTTTGGTCTGAGGTCTTGCAACGTCAGCTATACCGTTTACCGCTTTGTACAACTCTAGCCGACACATCGGGGGCGGTCAAGGTTCACAGTGCCGCCCTGCGAAAGACCGTTCGCCCCGGTCGCGTTTGCGCCGGCCCGCAAACAAGCCTGCTGCCGCTAGTGCCGCAAGCACGAGCGTGGTTGGCTCGGGTACCACAGTGACCTCAAAAAACTGCTGGCCGGCGAGCGAGCTTAGGTCGAATGACGTCCTACCTGCATCGAAATTCCCAAAACCGTCCGAGCCAAGATTATCTTGAGGCGCCGTAAATCCGCCCAGAAACTGATTCGAAACGTAATCGTGATTTGAGTTATTGATAAACGCCGTAATCTTGATCGTGCTGCCCACGGTCGGATTACCCAGATCGGCCAGCGGTATCGCGATCTCGACGCCGGTCGCCACCGCGGCCGCGGCGGTTTGGTTCGCCGCGCCGGTTCCAGCATCCACGCCCGCGACGTTGCTGTTGTCGAATCCTATGCCAATGGGAGCGCTGTTTGCCCCGGTGCCCGTCGAGCCATTGTTAGCCACTGTCGGATCAAACACACCCAAGTATTGCGATGCGCCCAACACACCGCCTCCGACAATGGCGTAGTCGGCGTCAAAGCGATTTACCGAGCCAGTAAAGCCTTGGCGGAGTATCAGCGCGTAGTCCGCGGTGAACCCCGTTTCCAAAACGGTCGGAAACGGAGGAGTGGCCATCTTGGCAAACATCCCAGGGTCGGAACCGAAAGGTGATGGATCCACAACGGGATTCGAGCCGCCGTTTGCCGTATCCGTGTCGAGCGTATTCTGTCCGCCCGCTTTGGAGTCAAAGAACAAGACGAGCTTGTTGAAATTATCTTCGAGATTGCCGGTCAGCAAGAGATACAGAGTGCCACTCTCAACTTTTGCGTAAGCCGCGTCCAGTTCAGTTCCCTTTACGAAGCCATCGTTATTGCCAAAACCGGTGTTGACTGTCTGGACAGCAAGCGGCGATCCGTAAGAGTCACCCAGCAGCGACCCGTCCAGCGTCGGCGCGCCGCAACTTATCGAGCGACAGCAAGCGACGATAACTACTGAAATGATGATTTTTGAGCTGTTACTCATTAGACCCTCCTGATTGCGCGATTTCAGAACACAAACCAATATAAACGCGAACTAGTACAATACAAGCATTCTCTGAGTTTTTTCTCCGCTTTTTAGTCTGCTCGTGTACGCCCGAGGTCTATGAGGATCGCGATGAAGGGCTTACGCGGGCAGCGGCCCGCAGTGGGCGACCCGAATTGTACTGCGCACCGGCCGCGGCGGCGCCGATGCGCGTTTCCACACGTTTGGATGAACCGAACGTTATTTGCTGGCAACGCTGGCGCGAGGGGATGCTGGCTAATCTTGTTGGGGTGCCTCGCTTTGACTAACATGCGGCCCCCTTACGCGGTAATGATTCGACCTTGCGGCCGACGCTAAGGCTGCGTCCTCTCTTCTTGCGGCGATTGTTATGCTCCTCGATTTCGAAGTGCAGCGCTGCACGCGAAGTTGCGCCGCGTCCGATCGTGCGCTCCAGCCGGGCGATGAATGTTACTCGGTGCTGGAGATCAAGGGCGCGGATGTGATCCGCAAGGATTATTGCTGTGAAGCCTGGAAGGGACCGCCCGACACGGCGTTCGGATGGTGGAAATCGCGGGTGCCGGAACCTACGGCGAAAAAAATCAAGCTCGCGCCGAATGACGTGCTACTCGAATTATTTGACCAATTGGCCGAACGGCCCGATCAGCAAGATCTTCGATATGTTTTGGCTCTACTACTGGTGCGAAGGCGGGTGCTGCGACTCGATGTGGCGCACGATCAGCCGAGTGAAGAAGTAAGCGAATCGCAAATGAATCACGCAGCGGAATCCATGACGCTTTACTGCCCAAAACGCGAGGCCACGTGTGAGGTGGCGATTGCGATGCCAAGCAGCGAGCGGATCGATGAGATTCAGCAACAGCTTAGCGATCTATTAATCGCGGGTGCCGAGTGAGGAGCAAGTGGCGAACAATCGCTTCACGAAATCTGCGGGCTGTCTGCTTACGGTGGCCGTCTTGCTGTCGGCATCCGGGGCGACATGCCAGCGGCAAATGATGATGAACCCGTTTGCCGCGCCCGGGCCCGCCGCGCCGCAGGTGCTCATGGAAGGTGCCACGCGCGACCAGATTGTCGCGGCCGTGAATCAGAATAGCAGCCGCATTCAATCGCTATCCGTGACGGGAGCGACGATAACCATTCCGGATATGCTGAGCCTGCCGCTTCTGAGCGGTAACATCGCCGCGGAACGGCCGGGCCGATTCCGACTTACGGCAGGCACACTGGCCGGTCAAGAGATCGATCTGGGCAGTAACGACGAGCTGTTTTGGATGTGGGTCCGCCGCAATCAACCCCCGGCCGTTTATTTTTGCCGCCACGCGCAGTTCGCCAACAGCAATATTCGCCAGGTGATGCCGGTCGAACCCTCGTGGCTGCTGGCAGCGCTGGGCATCGTCGATCTTGATCCTGCCGGTGTTTTTGCTGGTCCGTTGCCCTCGCCGCGCGGGGAGGGAACAGTGGAACTGCGATCGTGGATGCCCTCCGCCTCGGGCGCCTTGCAGCGAGTGACAGTAATCGATGCGCGGCGGGCGTTGGTGCTGGAACAGCATATTTACGATCAGGCTGGCACCACCCTTTTGGCGAGCGCGGTTGCCGAATCGCTCCGATACTATCCGGTGGAACAAGTTTCGTTGCCGGAACGAGTATCCATTCAATTGCCAACAGCAAACCTGAGGTTGAAGATCAATCTCGGGACGGTTCAGATTAATCGTTTGACAGCCGACCGGCAGCAACTTTGGACGCTCCCAACTTTCGACGGGTATCCGCAATATGATTTGGGCGGCGCGGTTCCGGGCACGCCGCTTCCCGGACAACCAACCGCACGAGCGATTTCCGGCGGCGTGGTGCCCGCCGGATACTCTGCTTATCCTACGACTGCCTATCCGGCGACGCCGATTCCAACTGGTGCTTCAACTCCACAATCTATTCCCAGAAGTACCGCGGCCAATAATGCCTATGGTTACGCTCCGCTGCCGCTCTATGGCCAGCGGCAACTTCCGAGCGGACAAGCGGAACGGCGTTAGCTTCATGCAACGGCGGCCCAAAGACTTATTGTTCGAGAATCGCCGCCAACCTAGCGATGCTTGGATGCCCGCCGCTGTCTCCGTTATCACTGTAATTGTAATGCACCGTTTGAATGCCAACCGCCGCGGCTGAGGCCAGATTCTTCACGCGGTCGTCGACAAACAGAATTTCGCCGGGAGCGACGGCCAATTCATTGATCATACGATCATAGATTCTCGGATCTGGTTTTCGCAGGCCCAGATCTCCGCTGATGAACCAGCCATTGATGTGGGACTCGAGTCGATGTATGCGACGCAGCTTTCTTGACCATCGTGAGACATCGTTTGAAAGACAAACAACGCGTTGGAATCGCGTATGTGCCGCCGACAGAAACTCGCGCAAACCGTCAGTCAAACTTAATTGAGCCAGATACTCATCCTCGCGTGCCGGCGAAACGCCCACTCGTTTCCAAAGCTCGTCCGCTCCGATTTGGCCTAAGCTCGCTTCTATATATCCGGCTTCGATCTCGCTGACGGTACAGTCGCTGCCATTCGCCAAGACAAACGGCACCAACAGGTCGGCGACATCGTCGCCCACCTCATAGATGACGCCCATGGCGTCCAGCACCAGGACTTTCGAGGCGGGTGTCACATTCGCGGTTTATTCGCAGCCTCACGTCTCATACGCAATCCGGCGGCGCTGTTGGCTGCGGCTGATGCGTTCGGTGGCATAGAGGCCGGCCTCAGCGCAATCATTCAAAGAAGCGTTCCACCTTTACGCGGAAATCGCCGAGGATTTCCGGCAGTGTAAACTCGTCGGCGGTTTTGAAGACCCGCATGGGCTGGTCGGGGCGAAAGACGTGTATGCTTCGCATGTCGTCATCGACGATACACACCGCCCGCACACCGGCATTGAGATATTCCGCGACCTTGACTTGGACCTCACTCCAACGATCCGTCGGCGAGAGGACTTCAAATACCAGATCGGGAGCAACTTCCAGCAAACCGGCTGGCAGTGGGCTCTTCGCAACGCGCTCAAAGCTATAGTAGGCAATATCGGCGCCACGAACTGTGTCCGGGTCACGTTCCGTGATGACTCCAGGTTCGTTGCTTAGGACGCGGCCAGTCGGATGGTCGTCCAAATATCTCCGCAACAGGTAGCCGATTTGCATGCAGGTTTGGCCATGAAGAGGCCTCGGAGGAGTCATCGTAATCCGCACTCCTTTCACTAGCTCGGTCGGATAGCCGTGCGAATCGGGCAGATCGGCGTATTCTTCGGCCGTCATCAGAGAAGTTCCGGTGGCCATGACGCTCTCCAATCGGTCGTGTGGGAGATTCCAAATCCAATTATAGTTCGGCGGCGCTGCTCGCGACAATCACGTTTCATACACGATCCGTCCGCGCTGTTGGCTGCGGCTGATGCGGTCGGTGGCATAGAGGCCGGCGAGGATGAACTCGACGCAGGAGGCGCGCACGGCTTCATTGTCGCTCGCGTTGACTTCGAATGCCTTGTCCCAAACCGGCGGCACGCGCTTGACGAGGGCGGCGTAATGGGACGATGGCAGCATGTCGCCTACTTCGATTTTGACGCCACGCGAGAAAATTTCGGCGATTTCGGCAAGGCCATGCTTATCGACATACTCCTTGAACACGGTCGCAATTGCATCAGCCAGAACGGCATCCAAAACTTGCCGTTCGCTCATTTGGTGCGAGCCCATCATGTCGAGCTCGAGCTTGCCGAGCGACGAGGCATAGAGGTGGCCCAAGTCGCTGATCCGCGGCACGGCAGGCCGCTCGCCAAGGATGGCCGCACGCTGACGAGCAGAGGCAATCATCGTGCGATAGTTAGCGATCGATAGCCGCGCGCTCACGCCCGATTGGTGGTCGACGTATTTCGATCGCCGCGCGGCGCGGCTGATCTCCTCGACGAGCTCCTTCATGAAGTAAGGAACGATGACGTCGGAGGAGCGACTGTCGAGTAGCGAGGCGCGAGCTCCATTCGCATCACTTTCTTCTTGCTCCTCGTTCCTCGTTCCTCGCTCCTCAACCTCCTGCTCAATGATCTGAATCCCCAGGTCCCGCTCTAAAGGATAGTGCGTGTGCAGGATCGACCCGATGCGGTCCTTGAGCTGCGGGATTACTTTGCCGGAGCGGTTGTAGGTGGCCGGGTTTGCACTGAAGAGGATGAGCACGTCGATATCGAATTGCACGGGATAGCCGCGGATTTGGACGTCGCGTTCTTCGAGAATGTTGAACAGGCCGACTTGGACCAATTCATCGAGCTCCGGCAACTCGTTCATGGCGAAGATGCCGCGGTGCATGCGCGGGATCAGGCCGAAGTGCAGTGCGTCTTCGACGCCCATGCTGACGCCGGCCGCCAGCTTTGCCGGGTCGATTTCGCCGATGATGTCGGCGAACTTGGTGCCGGGGGCGAGCCGCTCGGCATAGCGCTCATCGCGCGGCCACCAGGCGATGGGAATTTCGTCGGCCGGTACGCTCGCGACCAGTTGCCGGCCACGCCGCGTGATGGGCCGATAGGGATCATCGTGTACCGGTATTTGCTTGTCGTCGATGTACGGGATTTCCTCGTCGAGAAGGGAGGTCATTAGCCGCATCAGCCGGCTCTTGGCCTGGCCCTTTTCGCCGAGGAACAGCATGTCGTGCTGAGCCAGAATCGCGATGTTGAGCTCCGGAATCACGGTGTCGTCGTAGCCGACGATGCCGGGATACAGATCGTCGCCGGCCTGGAGCTTGGCGATGAAGTTGTCGTGTATTTCTTGTTTAACGGTCTTGGAACGCCAGCCGCTGGAACGCAATTCGGCGAGCGTGGCGGGACGGATCATCGTCGAAGTGCTCATCGCTAAGTATCGTGAGTTTGAGTAATTCGCAATATTGGCACTCAACGATTATAGCGCGGCCGACCACGACGGGGCAGGGTGCGAAATGCCAGCCAGACGTAAGTCATGAATTCCACCCCGCGATAAAATACTCTGAACTGCCGAAACCATAAAGAATTACAAGCTTGATCCCACCTTTGCCGTAAAGAGGTCCAACGACGTAGCTTGAGTCCGCAATCAATACGCCAGGCAGAATGGGAACACACCAATCGACACTTGTTGCTGGCCCGTTTTTCAGCAATCGAATCGGGTCGTAGAATTCGCCAGTTTTGGATGCCAACGTTGCATATTCACGATTCTTAGAATCTGCAGCCAGCCAGAGCCGTTCGGCACGTGCCTCGATCTCGTGAGCATGGCTGCGCCATCCAAAAATCCACGTCAGCGCATAACAGACGGCGAGAATCGCAATTAACCAATAGTGCTTTTTCATGCAACACCCGTCGTAGCCAACTATTCATCCGTCACGCATCCTTCCGAGGCGCTCTTTACGTTCTTGATGTATTTGTAGAGTGTGCCGCGGGTGGCTTTGTAGGGTGGGGCGGACCACGCTTTGCGGCGGCGTGACAGTTCGTCGGCGGATAGGTCGATCGTGATCATGTTGGCCTCGGCGTCGATGGTGATTTTATCTCCGTTTTTCACCAATGCGATTGGCCCGCCGGTTTGGGCTTCGGGCGTGACGTGGCCGACGATGAAGCCGGCGGAGCCGCCGGAGAAGCGGCCGTCGGTGATGAGGGCGACATCTTTTTCCAGGCCGGCGCCGACGATTGCGCCGGTGGGCGACAGCATTTCCGGCATGCCGGGGCCGCCTTGCGGTCCTTCGTAGCGGATGATGATCACGTCGCCTTTCTTGATCTCACGCGGTCGCGTCTCTCCGAGACGCGAATGCGAGTCTCGGAGAGACTTGCCCACGTGCTGCATGGCGGCGAGAAAATCTTCTTCGGAATCGAAGCAATTAGCGGTGCCGGCGAAGTGCAGGCCCTCTTTGCCGGTGATCTTGGCAACTGCGCCGTCGGGGCAGAAGTTGCCGCGCATGATGCGAATGTGGCCCGTGGGCTTGATGGGATCTGAAATCGGATGAACAACCGTCTGCCCGGTGGCCAGGTTTGGCAAGTCAGCGAGATTCTGGGCAATTGTTTTTCCGGTGATGGTCAGACAGTCGCCGTTGATGAGCCCTTCGTTAAGCAAAAGCTTCATCACGCCGGGCGTGCCGCCTGCATGGTGCAAATCTTCTTGCACGTATTTGCCGCTCGGCCTCAGATCGGCCAGATAAGGCACGCGGTCGCTCGTGCGTTGGAAGTCGTCGATGGTGAGCGGCACGTCCACGGCGCGGGCCATCGCGAGGAGATGCAGCACGGCATTCGTCGATCCGCCGACGGCCATGACGATTGCCATCGCGTTCTCGAATGCTTCGCGCGTCATCACGTCGCGCGGCTTGATGTCCTTTTCCATGCAGAGCCGAATCGCCGCGCCGGCGCGGCGGCATTCGTCGAGCTTGCCCGGGTCGGTTGCCGGCAGCGACGAGCTGTATGGCAGCGTCATGCCGAGAGCTTCGATCGCGGTGGCCATGGTGTTGGCCGTGTACATGCCGCCGCAGGCACCGGCGCCGGGGCAGGCGCGGCGGACGACTTCGCGGCGCTGGGCATCGGTCATCTTGCCGGCCAGTTGCGCGCCGTAGCAGGTGAAGGCTGAGACGATGTCGATCGGCTCGCCCGTGGACGTGTGGCCGGCGCGGATCGTGCCGCCGTAGATCATGAAGCCGGGGCGATTGAGGCGGCCAAGAGCCATAATGGAACCCGGCATATTCTTGTCGCAGCCGGGCAGCGTGATGCACGCGTCGTACCACTGGGCGTGCATCACTGTTTCGATCGAGTCGGCGATGAGGTCACGCGATTGCAGCGAGTAGCTCATGCCTTCGGTGCCCATCGAGATGCCGTCGGAGACGCCGATCGTGTTGAATCGCATACCGACGAGCCCGGCCTCCTCGACGCCCTTTTTCACCTCGGCCGCGAGGTCCAACAGATGCATGTTGCAGGGGTTGCCCTCGAACCACATGCTGGCGATGCCGACCTGCGCTTTGTTCATGTCCTCTTCGGACATGCCGGTGGCATAGAGCATGGCCTGCGAGGAGCCTTGCGTTTCAGGTTGGGTGATGTGGCGGCTGAATTTGTTGAGTGGCACGAGAGGGCTCCGCGTGATGGATGTTTGATGTTTGATATTTGATGTCAGAGGTCCGACATTTGATTGATTATGTTGCAAAGTGCCATTGTAGCGGGAAATGGTTCGGGTGGCGGGGGGTGCGCGCAGCGGGAGCGTGCCGTCGCGGCGGTGAGCCGTGACTGAAAAACATGCCACCGAGTTCACAGAGGTCACCGAGAAAATTCGAGAAAGCAATGGAATGGATGTGAAACGGCGAGCAAAGTTGCCTGCTGCTGTTTCGTTGCTCCTTACTGCTCTCTGTGAACTCTGTGTGCTCTGTGGCTTAATTGTATTCAGTTTGAGTAATTGAGCGGGGCCGAGCTAAACCGCAAGCGGTTGGCTGCGTTCTCGTAACATACGCATCCGATCCTATTCTCTAAAAAAAGAAATGATGGCGCCACTGAGTTGACGACTTCGTGGCGGCGCTCCGTGGTTTGCAATACCACATACGACGTCGCGAAGTCCATGACTCACCCGCCGCGGTGGACCTGCTTGCCAATGGCCCGGACGCAGGGTGACGCAGAGCTGTCTCGCGACATGAGGGAGGCGGCGAGCCTATGCATGGGAAGCAGTTGCGCTTGCTGCGCCCGGCGAGAGCTCTTCGAGCAGCAAACACGCGCGGACGGTCATTTCGACGAGGAGCCAACGTAACAGAATGCGCGGCCAAAACGAAGGAAAATGTTGGATGATAAATGGGTGGCTAAAGACTAGCGCTTGACAGGGAGTTGTGAGGCGCGAGTTGGGTGGCGCGAGCAGCGAGGAGCGAGCAGCGAGGAGCGAGGAGAAGAGCGCGATAGTGGGCCCAGAAGTCGGGTGTTGCGAAGTGGATCATAACGGGGTGCATTGTCCCGCGTCGAAGTCGGCGTCGGCACGGCGGCCAGCTTCGTCGAGCCGGCCGGCATGAATGTCAGCTTCGATCTGGCGGTCCCACAAATCGGCTCGGTATTCATCGATCCACTGGGCGAGGCGACGAAACTCCTCGTCGGGGAGCTGGCGAATGGCTTCTTCCAATTCTTGAGTGCTCATAGCATCGTCCTTTCGTGATACCTGCCGCGTCACAACCAATTAAAGCAGGATAGCTCTGGGATTGGCGGTTGACAACGAAGGGCGAGGGGGCGAGGGGAAAGGAAATTGATTAGCGGACGGAGGTTTTTAGTTTCAGTCCCAGCGAACGGATGACTTTTAGCACGGTGGCGAACTCAGGATTGCCGTCGGGGGCGAGAGCTTTGTAAAGACTTTCGCGCCCCATGCCGGTCTTGCGCGATTTCGCTCATGCCCTTAGCGCGGGCGACGTCGCCCAACGCGGCGGTGAACAGAGCAGGATCGTTTTCTTCGAGCGCGGCTTCGAGGTAGGCCGCCATATCCTTATCCGACTTCAGGTAATCGGCTGCGTCCCAGCGACGGGTTTTGGTCTTTACCATTTCGAATTCTCACTAGAGGTTTCTGGCGAGTTCCTTTGCCTTCTCGATGTCTCGTTGCTGTGTTCGTTTATCACCGCCCGCCAATAGGACAACCGGCGCATCGCCGAGCCGCTTAAAATAAATGCGGTATCCTGGGCCGTAATCGATTCGCATTTCGGAAACGCCTTCGCCGACGGCTGCAACATCGCCCGGATTGCCGAGGGATAGCCGCCGAATCCTAACGAGGATTCGTGCTCGCGCCCGATGATCGCGCAGCTTTGCAAACCACTGCGCGTACTGTTCGGTCTGGCGAATTTCGGCCACCAGTTAAGTGTATCTTATTGGATACATCAAGGCAAGCATGGTTTGCCGCTTGTTTAGCGCGGTTGCTGCTTGTGTAGCAGCAGGTCCATTCGCTTTAATTCGGTATCGGACGGCGGGTCGATATCGGCAGACAGCGTTTCGCCGGGGGCGAGCTTGAACTGTTTGACGGGCAGGCCGTACGATGTGCCCTTTTCGCCTTTGATGCTGCGACTCAACTGCCCTTTGATCGAAGGCGGGACGCACGTGAATTCGAAATGGCCGTCCTTGGCGGGTGGGCCGAGGTCGACGGTGTATTGATGGAGCGCTAGTTCCGGCCAACCGTTGGTTGCGGGAACGGTCGCGGTTATGTCGGCCGATTGTTCGAAGCGGTGGTCGGCCTTCACGCGGCCGGTGACCTTGGCCCAGGGCTGGAGTTTAACGCGGTGGGACTTTGCGAAGTCGTCGCTGCGCACCAGGCCGAAGCCGTCGGGATGAAGCGCGACCAGATAATATGGCGTGCCGGGCGGCGGGTAGACGATGAATTTTCCTTTGGTATCCGAATCGGTGACTACCTCTTCGAGTGGATTTCGGAGCCGGTCTTTTCGCAACGTAATGTCGAGCGTCTTGTAGGAAAGTGAATTAGGCGCAGGCAGGCACAGCACCACTTGGGCTCCCGATAGGGGCTCTCCGTCAACAGTTTGCACCGCGCCGTCAACTGCCCACGCTTTATCAGGCATAAGGTCGGCCGGCGTGCGGATGGCGTCGTAACGTGCGCCGGCGCGGCAGGAGCGTCCCCCAACCATGGCCATTCAACTGCACGCGCTTGCGAAGGTCCCAGATCTTCGCGCGGATTTCCTCCTCGCGCCGGGAATCGCTCCATTGGTCAAGTAGAAGTGCGGCGTGACGAGTTTCGGGTTCGGCTGCGCGGCGATCAGGGTTTCCAAGTCGGGCCATTCGACAATCGTGCCGTTGTGGAGCATGACGTGCTTGGCGACGATAACTGGAATTTCAACCGATTGTTTCGCGCCGTTTTTCTTATCTGCGTTGCGGTCCGAAGGCGATTTGGTTTTCGGTCGCGGTCGTGTTTGATTGGCCGGTGCCAACTGTACGGTCCCTGTAATCGCCGCTTCATGATTCACAACAGGAATATCCACGTCGACGGTTTCCCCTTCGACAACGTCGACAACAGGTGGCTTGAATTCGCCGGGCGAGATTATGCCCGCCCATACTGGCTTTTCCCCCTTGTATACAACGCTTACCACGATCGCTCGCTTCCCCGGCAGCGTGTGCAGTTCAAAACGACCGGCAGAATTTGCCCTGGCGTTCGGCTTCCAAGCCGGCCGATTGATTCCTTTGGGGAACGGAAACGGCTGAGCCGAGATATCCGCCCGCGTTTCTGGCGAGATTGCAATCGGCTTGCCCGTTTTGTCGTCGATGAAGCGAATGCTGATGATTCCGCCATTCGTCAGAATCAGATTTGGCGCGGTCGAGGTCTTGCCGGCCGGAGCTGCAAATGCGTCGATGCCGACGTTCACCCAGTCCGGCACCTCCGCGGAAAGGTCAAAATGGCCGGCGGGGAGCATGGTAAATCGGTATTTGCCGTCCACATCTGTGCGGAGATCAGCGTACTGCAGCGACATTGAATCTTCCAACGTCTTCGGAAGGGAATCGACCGCTCGCGATGTTGCCAGGTGGACAACTGCTCTCGCAGCAGGCTTCCCCGAACCGCCAAACACGACTCGGCCTTCCACAATCGCGGCCGGCTCCAGCTTGACGTCTTGCGTTCCGGGAATCCTTTCACAAAGCGTACGGCTGAGCGCAAAATTCGGATGTTCGACCGTCACCACCGGTGGCGCCACGTAGGTTGAAGCGTGAAATGTGTTGCTGCGCAGCGACTCCATCGATCGCCGTTCGGCTTCCTTTTTTCGATACACCTCCATACTGTTTGGCGGCGCGTCGTCGATCACGTACGTGCCATCAGCTTTTGTCCGGGCTGATGCCACCCCTTCCCAAGAAGTAAATCCAGAGGCGCCGACCGTCACCAGCGCACCGCCAACCGGCTTGCCGTCCGGTCCGGTCACTCGGCCGCTGAGCGTGGCGGCCGGCTTCAAGGTCATCACAAAAACGTGGCCAGCCCGAGCAATTTGCTGCCGCATTTCCATCCCCATCCCCGCGACTCGCCCGGGCGCACGCACGTAGACCTGTACAAATTCCTCGTCCAACGGGTTAAGCGGCGACAGCTTGCCGTCCGGAAACTCTTTGGGAATATCGATCACATTTTCAAATCGATATTTGCCCTCGCCATCGGTTAATGTCTTCGCCTGCAACTTTCGCGAGGAGTCGATGCGGTTGACGCGAAACAAAATCGCTTTGGCACCGGCTATCGGCTGGCCTTTTTCATCGACCGCGCGGCCCGTCACGGTATTTGGCTGCGGGCGCGGCGGTTGGTCAGATGCTACATTTGGAGCATCGGCCGATACAGCGGCGAATTCTGCCGCACCGGTCGGTGTCGTTTCATGGCGCGAGTCGATGGCTGGAGAGTCACCATCGACAAAGCCATTGCGGCAGCGATTGATGTCAGCGCGGCGGCAATTCGCCAGCGGCGCGAGCACTTGCGGAGTACCGTGATGCGGTCGTTAAGGAGGATGGCGATGCGCTGGCGGAGTTGGGATGGGCGTTCCCAAAGGCCGACGGCGGAGGAGAGGTGCAGGGCGGTGCGGCGGGCACTGCTGGACGATCCAGCAGTGGCACTGGAAATGGATCGGGCCCAGGCGATGAGTTGTTCGGCGTATTGTTGGCGGGTGGTGAGCCCGGCGGCTGCGGCGTCGGCGAGGGATTCCTGGTCGAGGCGCAAGCGTCGGCGGGTGAGCCAGAAGAGCGGGTTGGCCCAGAGGGCGACGAGCAAGAATCGCGCGAGGGCGACCCATTGCAGGTCGTGGTTGGCGATGTGCGTGGATTCGTGGGCGAGGATGGAGGCGATTTCGGATTGCGAATTGCGGACTGCGGCTTGAGTCTCAAAGCCTATCCCAGAACCGCCTACCGAGAGGGGGACAGGCACATTTTGCTCCGCGGACTCCGCAAAATGAGCCAGTCCCCGACGGTTCTGCCTCACAATGAAGCGCGCCGGCAATAGGATAGCGGGACGCCAGATACCAAGTGCTACCGGGACGTCGATGCGGCTGTGAGTGAGGAGTTGCATGCGATTTGGTCGTTCGTGGTTTGATTCATTGAATTGGTGCAACAGCGCGGAAATGTGTGGTGGCGCGGGGATGGCGGTGCGGCGGAGGCGGACGGCGGCGATCCAACCCAACACGAGCCAGGTGGCGATGCAGGTGGCGCCAGTCAGATGGATCGTTGCGAACACGGCTGGCCAAGTGACGTGAAAACGTTGAAAGACACCCTCACCCCGGCCCTCTCCCGGTGGGAGAGGGGGAGAGGGAAGAGAATTCGCGCTGTCGAGAGTAGTTGGGGGTAGTTCGACGCGGGGCGATTGCGTTGACGTAGCATCGGGTGCTGCAGAAACCGATTGCGGCAAGTCGGCGGTTGGTTTCGACCGCTCGGCCGTAAGCAAGTGCACAGCCGACCAACCGGGAATCGCGCACAGGACGGCCAGCAGGACCAATGCGACGAGCGAGGATTTCGCAATGGCCAGTCGCTGAGCGGGCTGTTTCAATACAGCGACGGCGAGCAACGCCAGCGCCAACAAAATGGTGGATAGCAGGTAGTAGTCAGCCAACCAAACGGCATAGGATTCGGCAAAATGAGTCATTTTCGGCCTCTCATGTTTTTTGCCATTCTGAGCGCAGCGAGGATTCGGATCGTTTGTAGGTTAGGCTTTAGCCTGACAGGTCCTTTGCATACCAAGGCGTCAGGCTAAAGCCCGACCTACATTCGTGCATCACTTTCGGGCTCCCTTGGGGCGACCTTTCTTCGATCGTTCGCGAGCCGACGCGAGCATCGCTTCGAGATGGTCAAGTTCGGCGATTGAGAGTTGCTTGGATTCCAACGCATGGACCAGATATTCGTCGACGGCGCCGTCGAAGACTTTTTCGAGAAAGCTGCGGGCCATGCGGCGCACCGTCGATTGCCGCTCGGCCCGCGGGACGTACACGTAGGCCTTCCCCGCGCGGCGGTGGGCGACGAAGCCTTTTTGCTCCATGACCTGCAGCAGGCTGAGAACAGTCGTGTAGGCCAATTCGTCGTCGCCCTGCTCGACGGCGTCCGCGTTCATCGCGTCGGCCAGGTCGCGAACGGTGGCTTCGCCACGGTCCCAGAGAACTTTCAGGGCTTCCAATTCACGATCGGTCGGCGGGGGATTGGGCATGGGCGGTACGATTTCCTGAAAGAGTGGGACAGTCCCCATTTTGCCGGTTGAACAAGTGGTTCGAGGCACCTGTGAGCAAAATAGGTACAGTTCCCCGTCGCTTTTCTACTGGTCTTCTAGTAGAAACGACCGCGATTCTACTGCTCTTGCCGTAGATGTCAAGAGAGCCGCCGTCAAAAAACAAAAATCTCACGCAGAAGCGCAGAGATTGCGGAAATAGGCGAGAAACCTCTCCGCGCTCTGCGCCTCTGCGTGAGACGCATTTGTTTGTTGCTCGTAGCGGTCCTAAACGTTGGGTCTGCGGGCGGCCACCATGCCATATATAAACAGCAGCAGCAGTGCGCCGAGGATCGCGCGAATCCAGCCGGACGGATTTTGCACATCCATTGGCTGATGGCTCAAGGACGAACCGATGAACCCGCCGACGAATGATCCGGCGATGCCCAACAAGCAGGTCAGGATGAAGCCCATCGGCTGCCGTCCGGGCATCAACAAGCGAGCAATCGCGCCCACGATCAAACCAAAAACGATCCAGCCAAGGATATGCATGGTTTGCCCTCCAAACGAGACAGTGGAATAAGCGTGAACGTTGACACAGGAATAGTACGCGCGGCGAATTCGGAAGGGAAGCTGGGCAATAGAGAGAAGGCAGTTGGCTATCTAAACCGCGGCTCGCTATGATGATACGGACCGAGTCGTTCGCCACTGAATTGCCAGTAACGTTCGCTTAAGCGGCTGGGCTGAGCGCGGCGGCTCGCGCCCGTTGTGCGCGGATCTTTCGGCGCCACATCCGGTGTCGGCCGAAGATCTAAACTTTCGGCGGGAAGAGAGCTATTGTCGAACGGGTGGCTCGGTCGGGAGACGAGCCACAACAAATGCCCACCTGGAGCATTGGAGAATATGCACAGGCAACTACGGTGGCTGGTCGTTTTATGGTGGCTGGGCGGCAGCCAGGTTGTGTTTTCCGACGAGCCCAAGCTGCCGTTGCTGGTGGAGGAAGGCTTTGAACACGGCATGACCCGTTGGCAGACCACAGACCCGGACGCTTCCAAGAGTGTATGGAAGGTCATCGAGGCGGGCTCCAGGAAGAATCATGTTCTTCGCGTGACCGGGCCGAGCACATATAAGCCGAAGTACCGCAGCCCATTCAGCATCGCTCTGCTGAAAGAGGTGAAGGTGACCGATTTCGAGCTGACAGCCCGCGTGCAAAACACGGCCAAGAATGCCGGGCCGCATCGCGACCTGTGCATCATGTGGGGCTACCAGGACCCGTCGCACTTCTATTACGTACACTTCGGTGCGAAGGCCGACCCGCACGCCTGCCAGATCTTCATTGTCAATGATGCGCCGCGAACGATGATCACTGAAAGGCGGTCAAAGGGCACACACTGGACCGACGACTGGCACAACGTGAAGGTTGTTCGCCGCGTCGCCGATGGCGCGATGGAAGCTTACTTCGACGACATGAGAACGCCAGCCATGACGGCACACGACAAGACATTCACCTGGGGCCAAATCGGCATCGGCACGTTCGACGACAATGGCAATTTTGATGATGTGGTGCTGCGGGGAGAACGGGTGACAACGAAGCGCTGAGTTTAGCGGACGGCATTCGTCAAATCGACTATGTCCAAGCGCAAATCTCAATCAAGAAGCGACCTGCCGGTTGCAACTCCGGAGCAAATCGACGGCTCGATCTTGATCGTCCGCGGACAGAAGGCGCTTCTCGACGAACAACCAGCGGCGTTCTACGGCGTGGAAACGAAGGTCCTGCTGCAAGCGATCAAACGGAATAAACCGCGATTTCCTAGCGATTTCATGTTCCAGCTTAACCGGGAGGAATGGGACGGTTTGAGGTCGCAATTTGCGACCTCAAGATCCAGTGGCCATGGCGGCCGGCGCTATTGGCCGTATGCCTTACAAGGAGTTGCGATGCTTTCCAGCGTGCTGCGCAGCTCACGGGCGATTGAGGTAAATATCCAAATCATGCGTGCGTTCGTCCGGCTACGGCAATTGCTTAGCGAGCATAGAGAACTGGCCGAACGACTTACTAAACTCGAACAGCAAATGCGCGCATCCATAATTGTTCGGCTTGCCGCGTGAATCGTTGCCGTCACTGAGCTACGCTACGTTGGGATCGCCCGCACCGCACCAACGGAAATGCCGCCGTCGACCAGAATCGTCTGG
>CAWEDY010000040.1:0-45215 GCA_963807935.1 uncultured Planctomycetota bacterium | reverse complement strand
ATTTGTTGGGAATCATTTCAATATGCTGGATCGCTTCCATCACGATACATTATAGCCCGCCTCGACCGTGCACGGCAGAAGACCCGGAAAATGGCGTTGGAAGCTGTTCTGCCAAGCGCGGCAGAATGAACGAGGCCGCCAACCCGGCGCTCCTGCGGATTTACCATGTCTTGCAGCTACAAATTAAAGATCGCCGCCGATCACTTCGCCGCCGTTGCGAGAACCTAGCGCCTGCCAGGCCGTTAGATCGACATCATCGGCAACGAATTGCCCGCTGCCGTCGGCCCGCATCAGATTCACGCCGCCCGGATGCCGGCTGGAGGCGGTCGTCGCGCCGCCATTCTCGTTGACCGCGTCGGTGCCCAAACTTCCGTCCGTGCGCCCGCAGCTTCGCGCATTGGGCGGCAGGATATGGTTGTAGCGCGTGTTGACGTAATTCCCGCGCACCCAGTTGCGGCCCGATTTCGAGAGCTGCTTGTTAGATTTGTTCATCGTCGAGACATCGAGCGCTAAGCAGGCACTATAGACTTGCGCGGCCGTCATATTGGCCTCGGATATTTTGAACCAATCGCCGGGCACTTCCACGAGCGTATCGTCGCCGTCGCCAATGACGGCTTCGCTAAACAGCGCGGTGTGCGACGTGCCGTCGGTGATCTCCGCAATCTTCACCGCTTTGTTGGTGATAAAGATCCCGTTGTTGCGTTCCGTGTATTCACTCGCGGGCGTGCCGCCCAGCGGGTTGGGGTCGTACATTTGCCCGGGATCATTGCCGCCATTACCCCGATAATTATTGCGCCCCCAGTCGAACTGAGCCTCGCTGTCACCAAGGTCTTGGAGCCGGTCTTCCGAATCGCTCGGGCAGCGGAAAAGTTGCAGGTGCAGCTTCGTAAGGTCCTGGTTTGCTATTTTCTCGCTGAAATCGATCGTATCGTAGATGCCCGAATCTTCTAAATACGGCAGCATGCGAACAAGCTGACTCCAAGCCCGGGGTTTAAGGCGGCCGGGTGGAAATTTCTTGTTGGCCTGCTCGTAGTTCAAAGCAGCGACCGAAAGCTGGCGCAGGTGGTTCAAACACTGGCTGCGGCGCCCTGACTCGCGCGCCGATTGGATCGCCGGAAGTAACAGCGCTACCAAGATGCCGATGATCGCAATCACGACCAACAGCTCGACGAGGGTGAAACCGAGTTGCGTAGTAGGTCCGCCCGGCCGAGACGGACCTCTCTGAGCGTGTAGCCGAGGGGTAGCGCGGCTCGCGGCACGTGCTAAATGTGCAGGGGTTTCCTGACCCCGCACGTTCATCGCCTTACGACGCTTCCCTGATCCCATATTTATCCGCGAATCCAACCAAATTTTCGCGATGCAATAAGCGGAACGATCAAGCAAATGAGTACAAGTGTCGCCGGCTCTGGCACCGCCTGGTTGCCCGCAAGACCGCTGCCGGATCCGCTGCCCGGCGGGTTGCCGAAGTTGGCGCGCCACAAATCGTAGTGGGCCGAGGTGATCGGCGTACCCAGGCCATTGTCGTTCGGCAGAGCGTTGTTCGTGCCGTTGTTTTTTCGCCAGCTCACATAATCGGCGGCATCCACTTTGCCGTCGTTATTGAAGTCGCCCGACAACCCGACGGCGGTCACTTGTAGATCGATCGACGTATTGGAGGTGTTGTTGGAAAGCGCGAAGCTAAAGCCGGCCGGCCCGGTCGGCGTGCCCAGGTTCGCGACATCGCCGCCCAGCGTTCCCGCGTAGTCGATCAGCGTGTAAGTGCCGGCCGTCAGGCCGCCCGCGTCGGTCAACGCGACCGAGCCGCCATTGAGCGTCAGGCCACCACTATTCAGGACATTGATCAGATCGCTAGTGATTCCTGGTGATCCCGGAGCACCAAGTTCCATGTCGAGAACCGACCCCGCGTTAAGGACCAGCGAGCCCATAGCGAGAGATTCGATGCTTTCGCCCGGTGCAATGTGACCGCCCGCGTTGACGGTTACGGTGCCCGATATCGAGCCGGTGCCGCCCAGCGTGCCGGCATCCACCACGACCGGGCCGCTTCCCGTGCCGGAACCACTCGTGTTACTCACCAATAGCCGGCCGGCGCTGACGGTCGTGCCACCACCGTACGTATTGGCGGCGGTGAACTTCAACGTGCCGCTGCCAGTTTTCGTTAGGCTGCCGCTGGCGCTGCTGATCACGCCGCTGAGGATACCCATGACCGCGGCAGTCCCGTTTGCAGCGCTAACAGTGCGCGCGTCGCCATTCAGATCGATCGGATTTTGGAAATCGACGGTCGCGTCCGCACCCACGTCTCCGAGCCTCAAAAGACCCGACACGAAATTGCCGGTCGCCCAAGTGACCTGAGCCGATGCGCCGCCCAGATTGACGACGCGGTTCGCGTAGAACGCGGCAAAGGCCGCGTTCGTGCCGAGGTCTACTTGCCCGGCGCCAGTCCCCAGTCCACTGGTGAAGTCGCCCTGTCCCAGGCCAAGGACGGCAATGTTGTTCGCGTTGGTTCCTGTAAAGTTGATGTTCGCCGAATTGCCGCCGTTGATGCCGCCGGGAATCGACGACGCGTTTGTCAACAGCAGCACACCCGCGCCAATTGTTGTCGTGCCCGCATAAGTGTTGGCAGCGCTAAGTTCCAGCGTGCCCGGGTTTGATTTATTGATACCGCTATCCCCCGTGCCACTGATCACGCCGCTGAGCTTGCCGTCGACGACGGCGCTGCCGCCTTTCACGATGACGGTCCGGACCGATCCGTTGAGATCAATCGGGTTTTGAAAATCGAGCGTTCCATCTGCGTCGCTGTCTGAAAGCACAAGCGAGTTGACCAAAAATCCCGGGGTCGATCCCCAGCTGAGCGGATTCACACTGTCGTTGTTGAGCAGCACCACCTTCGTGCCGCCGTAAGCGGCAAACCCGCCACTGGCGCCGTCTGTCCAAGCCACCTGCCCCGCGCCTGTTCCCAGGTTGCGCGTAAACGTGTCGTTCCCATTTCCCAAGCCCAAGACGCCGCTGTTCTTGATGGTCAACGGACTGGAGCTGGGCAGCGCGCCGGCGTCGTCGAGTCTGAGCGAGCCGCCGTTGGCGATCGTGGCGCCTGTGTAACTGTTGGCCACGGGGAGTTGCAGCGTGCCGTCACCGTTCTTTTGGAGACCACCGCCGCTGCCACTGAGCGTGCCGCTTAAGACGGCGTCGACTGCCGCCGTACCGTCCGCAACGTTGACGATCCGCGTCGCGCCGTTCAGGTCGATCGGATTCTGAAAATCGAGCGTGCCATCGGAGTTGATTTCGGACAGCAGGAGATTCTTGGTATCGGGCACGAAGCTTCCAATTCCCCACGTAACCGTTGCCCCGGCGCCGCCGAGATTTACCGACTTGTTGCCCCCGTAAGCGGCGAACCCACCAGGGCCCGTGAATTCGATCGCCCCCCCGGTGAGAAAGTCGATGGGGGCGCCAAGCGGCCGCGTGAACGAGTCGTTGCCAGTCCCCAGCCCTAAAATGGCGCTGCTCGTGAGCGTCAAATTCGTGTTGGGCGAAAGGGCTTGTGCATTATCCAGTCTCACCACGAGGCCATTGCCGCTAAGGACGGTGGACCCGGTCCGCGCGGGACCCGGGCTTGCCGGCGCATATTCCGAATGGTAAGAGTTGGCGGCCGTCAGGCTCACGGTGCCGTCGCCGTCGAATTCAACGTCGGTCCTGCTGTTATTGGTGTCGTTGGTTGTGAGCGAACCGCTGAGGATGGCATCGATCGCTGCCGCGCCGTCGTTGATTTGGAACTTGCGGACGCTGGTGTTGCTTCCGCCGCCATTGAGACTTATTGGATTTCGGAAATCGATTGTCTTATCGGCCGTGGCATGGCCGAGAACCAGGCTGTTTTGGATGTTAAGCCCGACGCCCACGGCCGACCCGTAGGACACTTGGCTCGGAACCGCATTGCCAAAAATATTAATGGACCGATCCGCGCCAAACGCGGCCCAACCGGTGGCTGTCGAGCTCGAATCATTCTGAAATGTATTTCCAGTCGTGCCGATGCCTCGGGTAAAATCACCATCGGCACCACCCGAATAATTGATCCCGATAATCACCGCATTGTGCATCAGGATGTTGCTTCCCGAGGGGATCGACTCGGCGTCGTCCAGGCGAACCAACATATAGTTCTTGTTGCTGTTGCCCGTGCTGCCGGTGAGTATCGTATCGCCCGCGTAGCTGTTCGCGGCGCCCAACACCACAGTTCTGGTTACGCCGCCACCCGTGCCAGCTCGATTGATGTTCAATCCGCCGCCGCCGGAAATCTCTTGCGTCAGTTGCAGCTCACTGTTGTCGGCCTGTCCGATTGTCAACGTCGAGTTCAAAACAACCGGCGCCGAAATCGTCGTCAGGCCGCTCCCCGAATTGGCGGCGTTGATCAGCGACCCGCCGCCGTCAAACACTAACCTGTTCGTTACCGAACCGGTCAGCGTAACGTCCACGGTCTGACCGACAGTCGTCGATTTGTTAACCGTCAGCGTGCCGATCGTGATTTCCTCGCCCAAGTCAATCGTCAAAGGGTCGAGGGGATCGGTCGGAGACGGCAAAGTCGCCGATGCACCGGCTGAATTGGGATACATGTTGCTATCCCAATTGCCATCGATGTCCCAAAATTGGGAGCCAGTGGTCGGGATAAAGTTGTCGGCCCAGGAATTTGAGTTCATCAAACAGACAACAACGACGGCAGTACCAATTCGCAATTTCATCGGAAGTGATCCCATCATTGGCTGAAACTGGCTGGGAAGATTGACGTGCGGTACTCTAGATTTCACCGTCCCCGGCGGCGGCATGAACCGCCCCCTCCGAATTAAGAACCGCGGCTCAGCGAAACCAGCCAGCCTCGCGCCCCCACACGACCTAAGAGCCAACCGACGAGGCCGCCGTGTATTCCCCAGCCTGAATTTAGATTAGGCCTGTGATTCTACATCCGGCCCTGCAAATCGCAAGCAGAATCCATGGCCGCGGGCAAATTCGTTGAAAATATGTCTGCACCGCGCCAACTGCGTATATTGCCGAATTACCGTCGATGCCGGCTCACCCGCTTCCACGTCGAAACGACGCATCCAACGCTTCAGGACTTCGTTCCCTACAGGAGCCGCAGAGTTGCGTGGTCTTTCACATAGCGGAAGATGAGGTCCTGGTACGCCTTGGCGACGCGCCGCGTTACTGCGCCACCGCCCGGCGGAAACTGCTGCCACGCGCCGCTTTCTAATCGTATGCCAACCACCGGCATCACTTCGCGCGTTGCGCTGGTGACAAAGCATTCGCTCGCCTTGGCCAGATCGCTGGTCGTCAACGTCGTTTCGTGAAGCGGGCAGCCGGTCACTGCATCCAGCCGACTGATTGCCGTCTTGGTGATGCCGCGCAGCACGCCGGATTCAACGCTCGGCGTTACCAGCCGGCCATCGATCACAAAGAAGACGTTGCTGTTCGATGCCTCGGTCACCAGGCCGCTCGGGTTCAGCATCAGGCAATCGTCGGCTCCAAGCTCCACTGCTTCGGCGACGCCCAAAATATTGTTGAGATAGTTGCCGCTTTTGATGTCCGGGCTGAGCGCTTCAATCGGATTGCGGCGAACATGCGTCACTGCCAACCGCGTGCCGCGTGAATAAAATTCCGGATTCCAATGCGGCACCTCCTTCACGATGATCACGTAGCTGCTAACCAGGTCGCGCGGCGGCACCAAGTCGAGTGCCCCACTGCCGCGCGTCACATGCCATCGCACGTATATGTCCTGGCCCTTCGGCACGCCGGTGGCTGCCGCCGTTCGCCTCATCTCTTCCAGAATCTTCTCGCGCGATTGCGAGATGGTCATGTGTACCAACCGAGCCGAGTTCTCCATTCGATCGAAATGCTCGTGGCAGAAAAGCGGCACGCCGTCGTACGTGCGAAATACTTCGTACACCGAGTCGCCATAGAGGAACCCGCGATCCAGGATCGAAATTCGCGCGTCCGCGACCGGTGTGACCTGCCCGTTGACGTTCGCCATCCGTTGCAAGGCTCGCTCGCTCATGCGTTCACCTCATGCACCTCGAACCAGTCGCTACTCCCGCGTCCCGCTCCAGGGCAACGGGTCTTCGTTGTGGTGCAGTTTAACGTAGGCGTCTCGCTCCGCGGGACGCAATTTCCCCTCGCGGCGGCGAAAGCACCGCACTTTTTGCCAGTTGTACCATGAAACGGCACAAAAGCCGAATTGCCGCGGTCGATCCAAGTCTATAGGATAGGATTAAAGTAGCTACAGTTCCGGTTTACGTGAAGTAATGAAGTCGGCCCTTTCTGTTTTACTCGCCGTCTCGGTTTTTTCTTGCCCGCTGCTTTGTCACTCGGGCCACGCCGCTGTGCGCGCCGGGCGGACAACCAGTTGCGAGCTGTTGCCACTCCAAGACGCAACCCACCGGCGAACATTCGCGCAGTAATCCATCTCGGCTGCCAGGATCGAACACATGTTGCCAAGGCATTTGCGGCGGCGCTGTATTGGATAACGGCGTGTCGTACAATGCCGGCCTCGACACCTCCTGGTCGTTGCTGGTCGCTGAGAGCGTGCCGGCCTTAATGAGCTGTTTGCAAGATACTCAATCCAATCGGTTCAGCGCAGCACCCTGGCCCGACATAGGCCTGAACCGCGGCCGTGCGCTGTGCTGCCTCTATAGCACGCTTCTGTGCTGATCGTCTCACCCTCCGCGCCTTCGCGGCACGCGCCCGCGTCGCCGCTGCGCGCGCTTCGTCGTGTGGCGATGATGTTTTGTGCCCTGTACGGATTTGAGTTTGCGAAAGCACGGCCATGTTCTTCCCCCGGCTACTCCCTTGGGACTACGCCATTCGAAACCTGTTTCGCCGGCCGCTGCGCACTGCGCTGACGTTCGCGGGCCTGACGACCGTTGTGCTATTGGTGTTCGTCGTCGTGGGCTTTATTCGCGGGTTGGAGAAATCGCTCGCCGTCAGCGGCGATCCGCAAACGGCCATCGTGTTTTCGCTCGGCATGGGCCAAAATCTGGAGTATTCATCGATCGCCATGAGCACGAATGATCTGGTTGCGGCCAGCGTCGAGGGAATCCAGGAGCGGTACGGAGAGAAGTACGTCTCGCCCGAGCTTTACCTGGGTACCGAGATCAAGCTTGCGAAAAGCGACCAAACTCGGTTGGGGCTCGTACGGGGCGTAACACCGTCTGTCTTACTCGTTCGCCGCAAGGTCGAGCTTGTGCAGGGCGAGTGGCCGAAGTCGGGCGAGATTTTAGTCGGCCGCCTGGCCGCCACGAAGCTGGGTGCCCGCAACGCCGACCTCGCGATCGGTAACACTCTTCACTTTGAAGACCGCGATTGGCGAATCAGCGGCGTGTTCTCCGCTGGCGGCGCCGCTTTCGAATCGGAGGTCTGGTGCCGGCTCGACGAATTGCAGCAGGCCATGAAGCGCGAGGACCTGAGCCTCGTCGCCGTAACGCTTGCGCCCGGAACCGATATTTCCAATCTCGAATTGTTCTGCCTGGAACGCCTCGATTTGGAGCTGCAAGCGATGCCCGAGGCAGAATATTATGCCACGCTGCAGAAGGATTACGGCCCGGTGCGAATGCTCGCCTGGTTTGTCGTGCTCTTGGTTTCGGGCGCGGGCATCTTTGCCGGCCTCAACACGATGTACGGGGCCGCCATCGGACGCATCCGCGAGCTGGCCACGCTGCAAACCATCGGCTTTGCCCGCCGCGCGATGCTCGTGAGCCTCGTGCAAGAAGGCGCGGTACTCGCCGCGGCGGCGAGCTTGTTCGCGACCCTCATCGCGCTACTGTTCGTCAACAACGCCGCCATCCGCTTTACCATGGGCGCCTTCTCGCTGCGAATCGACGAACTGGCCGTGCTGATCGGCTGCGGCGTCGGCCTCGCCGTGGGAATCATCGGCGCCCTACCACCCGCCATCCGAGCGATGAAAATGCCCATCGTCGACGGCCTGAAATCAATATGAATCATCACCCACCCATCCGTGTCGGCGGCCACGCCGAATTCACCTTCACGAATGTTACCACTGGAAAGGAGCCAAACATGATCCGACACAAACTCAACACCGCGCTTGTCTCAACCGCAACCGCACTCGCCGTGCTGCTATCAATCGTCGCCACCACGACACTCGCCGCCGAATCAAACGAAGCGGCGCCGGACAAAACCTATCTGCTCGAAAAAGCGCCTAAGAAGGCCGCCGACGTCGCCGACATCCGCAAAGACGCCAAGGATCAACAAGATGTCGTCGTCGTTGGCCGCATCGGTGGGCGAAAGAGTCCGTGGGTCAAAGGCGCGGCCGCGTTCTCGATCGTCGACCGCTCGATGAAAGCCTGCAACGAACGCGCCGGCGACACGTGTCCGACTCCCTGGGATTTTTGCTGCGAGGCAGATTTGCCCAAGTTCACGCTGCTCGTGCTCGTCAAGGACGCCGATGGCAAGCTTATCAAGAAGGATGCCCGCCAGTTGCTCGGCCTGAAGGAACTCGACACCGTGTTCATTCAAGGCAAAGCCCAGCGAGATAAGGCCGGCAACGTTTCGATCCTGGCCTCCAAGTTCTACGTTGCCGACAACAAGAGCCGCAAGCAAACTGCGCCCGCGGACAAGAAAGAGGCGGCAAAATGAGCGCCAACGTCGATATCAACCAACTGCCTCCGGAGGTCGATATCAAGCAACTGGCCATCGTGCGCGAGGAGTCTGCGCCACGAAACGCCTGGGGCGCCCGCATGTTCTTAGCCGATATGCGATTCCCGGTGCGCTGGTCGCCGGGTTTGTCGCGCTGTTGGTTTGGACGCTGCGCGATACAGTCTGGCCCCCGCGGCCGGTGTGGGTCGTCCCCGTATTTGCCACCCAATCGGCAGTGCAGAGCGAAGGTACTCCACTGTTTCAGGCGGCCGGCTGGGTCGAGCCGCGGCCCACGCCGGTCCGCGTCGCCGCCCTGGCGCCGGGCGTCGTCGAACGGCTGTTAGTCGTCGAAGACCAGCCGGTGAAAAAGGGCGAGCCGATTGCCGAGCTGGTCCAGGACGACGCCAAGCTAGCCTACGACCACGCGGCGGCCAACTTGAAGCTGCGACAAGCCGAACTGGCCCAAGCTCAGGCTGATCTTACGGCCGCCACGACGCGCTTCGAGCAGCCCGTCCACCTGCAAGCCGCGCTGAGCGAAGCAGAGGCCGCGCTCGCTCAGATTACGACCGAGATCAAAAATCTGCCGTTCGAAACTCGCCGCGCGGAAGCCCAATTGGAATATGCCGTCGCCAATTATCAAGGCAAGCGCGCTTCGGAGGGCGCCGTATCGACACGTTCGATCCAGCAGGCCAGAAGCGATCGACTCGCGGCCGAAGCGCTCGTCGAGGAACTGCGGAATCGTGCCGCCTCGCTCGCCAGGCAGCAGTCAGCACTTTCCGATCATCGCGATCAATTGGCAACGCGGCTCAAACTTCTCGCCGATGAGAAGCAAGCCAAGGACGAAGGCGACGCGAAAGTCCATGCCGCTTCCGCCCAGGTGGACAATGCCCGCACCGCGCTGGCCGAAGCCAAGCTGCGCCTGGACCGCATGACGATCCGCGCGCCTATCGATGGCCGCGTCTATCAGCTCGTGGCCGATCCCGGTTCCACTCTCATCGGCGGCCTGAGCCCGATCGCCAATGCCGATGGCAGCACCGTCGTCACACTCTATCGGCCCGATATGTTGCAGATTCGCGTGGACGTGCGGTTTGAAGATATCCCCAAGGTGAGTCTCGGCCAGCCCGTGTTGATCGATAACCCTGCGCTTCCCAAGCCGATTTCCGGCAAGGTGCTGTTCATCAGCTCGAAAGCCAACATTCAGAAGAACACGCTTGAAGTGAAGGTGGCGCTCGATAGACCCGTGCCCGTGTTCAAGCCGGAGATGCTGGTCAACGTAACGCACCTCGCTCCCAAGCCGCCGAACGCCGTCGCCGAAACGGCGGCCCCCATGCACTTGTTCGTTCCCCAGCAGCTCGTGTTGCACGACGAGTCCGGCGCATTCGTGTGGTCCGCCGACCAATCGGCGGGCGTCGCCCACAAAACGGCCGTTACCACCGGTGGCGCAGGAGCCGGCGGCCTCGTCGAGGTGACGCAAGGCTTGTCCGTCGCCAGCCGCGTCATTTCCCGCGGTTACGAATCTCTAAAGGATGGCGCGCGCATCCGAGTCGTCAACGAAGACAACAATTTGGTGGCGACCAACACGCCCGCAACTTCCGCCACCGCAACGCGGCAGCCACTCCACCGGCTACCGCAAGGAGAATAGTCGTGTCACTCGTTGAATTGCGCAACGTCGTCAAGAGTTATCACAAGGGCGGCGAAACGATTACGCCCCTCGACCAGATTTCGCTGGATATCGACGACGGCGAATTCGTCTCCCTGATGGGCGCCAGCGGCACCGGAAAATCGACGCTGCTGAATCTCATCGCCAGCATCGACCGACCCGATCAAGGCGCCATATCCGTCGCAGGTACCGAAATCACCAAACTCTCCCGGACCAAACTCGCCAAGTGGCGCGCGGCCAACATCGGCTACGTCTTTCAAACGCACAACTTGATTCCCGTTCTCTCCGCGTACGAAAACGTCGAGCTGCCACTGCTCTTGCTGCCCATGTCGCGCGCCGAGCGGCAGAAACGCACCAAAATCGCCCTGCAGGCGGTGGGCTTGTTGGATCGAGCCGATCACTATCCGCGCCAACTTTCCGGCGGTCAGGAACAGCGCGTCGGCGTCGCCCGCGCCATCGTCACGCATCCGAAGATTGTCGTCGCCGATGAACCGACGGGAAACCTCGACGACGACACTTCACAGCAGATTCTGCGGATTCTACAGCGCCTTAACGATGAGTTAGGCGTCACGCTGCTAATGGTCACGCACGACGCCGAAGTAGCCGCCACGGCCCGTCGCCGGCTTCGCCTTGAACACGGAAAACTAGCTGTAGCCGGCCTCGCTGAGGCCGCCGGGCCGCTGATACAGACCCCGCCTACAGTATTGACCGCCCAAGGATCTCCCAATGATCAAATTCCTCCCCTACATCCTGAAAACACTTTGGCGGCACCGCTCGCGCACGATGATCACCGTCAGCGGTTCGGCCGTGGCGCTCTTCGTGTTTTGCTTCGTCGGCGCGGTCCAGCAAGGCATGAACGGTTTGGAGCATAACCAGCAAGCCAAGCAATCGCTCATCCTGTTTCAGGCCAACAAGTTTTGCCCCTTCACCAGCCATTTGCCGCAAGACTACGAAGCCAAAATTCAGCAACTGGCCGGTGTACGGGAAGTCATTCCGATTCAAGTATTCACCAACAATTGTCGGGCCAGCCTCGACGTGATCGTCTTCTACGGCGTGCCGCCCAAAAAGCTCCGCTCCGCTCGCGACTTCGACCTCGTCGCCGGCAATTGGACCGATTTCGAACAACATCAAGATGCCGCCGTCGTGGGACGCGCCGTCGCCAAGCGCCGCGGACTGCATCCCGGCGACAAGTTCTCCATCGGCGAGCTGACCGTGCACGTGGCCGGCATCTTCACCTCGCACGATGCGGCGGAGGAAAACTACATTTACTCGCACTTGGATTTTCTCCAACGCCGCAACAAAGAAGATCAGGTCGGGACGGTCACGCAGCACGAGGTGCTCTTGGCCCCCGGCGTCGATCCAACGGCGAAGGCGCAGCAAATCGATGCCATGTTTCGCGGTGGCCCCGTCGAAACCGACACGCGGCCGAAGGGCGTCTTTCAAGCCAAAAGCCTCGGCGATTTGATGCAGCTCATCCGCTTGGCGCGCTATCTGGCATACGCCTGCGTCGGACTCGTGCTCGCCCTTGTCACGACGACCACGCTCATGTCTGTACAGGATCGCATTCGGGAACACGCCATTCTACAAACGCTCGGTTTCACCGGCGGCCGCGTGTTCCAACTCGTTGTCAGCGAGAGCATGCTGCTGAGCGTACTCGGTGGAATACTGGGCGTCGCTGCGGCAATGCTCTTCTTGCAACTGAGTCAGCTTTCGGTCGGCGCCGAAGCGGTGACCATCGCCTTCCAGCCCTCGGGGAGCGTTGCGGTGGCAAGCCTCGTTATCTCGGCAATCGTAGGAATCCTGGCCGGAATTGCCCCCGGCTGGCATGCCGCTCACGCTGCAATCGTGCCAGCATTGCGAACCTAAAGCGGCACAGACCGATGAGCGCTCTCCCCGGCGAGCCGGGTCGTCTTCGACCCCTCGGACTGACCCAATGTACCGCGTCGCCCGCCCTCGACTTCCCCAAAAAGCGAGTGAACCTTTCCGTATTTCTGTTGACATTAGTATAGTATGTTAACATAATCTTCATCATTCAGCATCGGAGATGGCGCAAGGGCGGAATCAGGTCCACTCTTCTCGCGCAATGCGCAGAATTGGGGGGGCTAATGACGGCGCAACCGGCGAAGCGCGGTAAAAACCGCCCGCCCCTCCCTATACCTTGGTACGCTACCGGCGATTCATCGCAGGCTGCCGACGCATCGGCCCAAGGGCCGGCCCTTCAAGCGCAGATCGAGCTGATCGCTCCGCGCTCCGCCACGGTTCTCATCGAAGGCGAGACGGGCGTGGGAAAAGAGATTGCCGCCCGGCAGATTCACGCCCGTAGTTCGCGTGCGGGCCGGTCGTTTGTGCCCGTCGATTGCACCGTGTTTTCCACGGAGCTGATGGAATCTCAATTGTTCGGACACGTGAAGGGCGCGTTCACCGGCGCCGTCGCCGCCGCGCTGGGGTTCCTGCGGTGTGCCGATGGCGGCACGCTGTTTCTCGATGAAATTGGCGAGCTGCCGCTGGCCGTCCAGGCCAAGCTGCTGCGCTGTATCCAGGAGCGGACCGTCGTACCGGTCGGCGGCGTCGAACCGATCCCGGTCGATCTGCGAATCATCGCCGCGACCCATCGCGACCTTTCTGCCATGGTTCGCGAAGGCCGCTTCCGGCAGGATCTGTATTTTCGCCTCAACGTAGTGCGACTGACCATCCAACCGCTCCGCCATAGGCGGGATGAAATTGTGCCGCTTGCCCACCAATTTGTACAGGACATCGCCGGCGCTTATGAGGAACCGGTCAAAGGTTTATCGCCGGCCGCCGAGAACGCGCTCGTTCATTACGATTGGCCAGGCAACATTCGCGAATTGCGCAACGCGATCGAGCGAGCGTTCTTGTTCTGCGCAGACCGCACGATGGATGTCCTCCATTTGCCCAGCGACGTTCGCGACGCGGTGGAAACGCTGTTCATCGAAGACTCTGCAAGCAACTTGGCGACCGACGGTGAGGCCATCCCCCGTCTGGCCGACGCCGAACGAATGCTCATCGCCCGCGTCCTCAAACTGACCGGCGGCAACCAATCGGACACGGCCCGGCTGCTCGATATCGAGCGCCATCGTCTGCGCCGCAAAATCGTGATCCACGGTTTGGAGCATCTGGCCCGCATCCGGCCCCGCTGACGATAAATGGCGGTCGCGCGCCGTGAATGCGCGAAGCGTGGAGCTTCTCAATATAAGGCCTGTCGCCACGCCACTCGGAGCGCTTCTGGGTGTGCTCCCCAACACGATCTTGTCGCTGGTACGAAACGTACCACTGGCACGATGTATTCCACGTATCGCTTAAGCCATTGCGAGTCCGTCGCTTGCACACCCGTCGGCCAATGAAAATGGAATGAAGCGCACCAATTGTGCCGCTTCGCGCTGCGTGGGGTCATCGTCGCCGCAGATTGGCGCAACTCCGCGTCCCGCATTAACGTTACGACAACTCTTTTTTCCGCGCGCTCATTTGGCATTCGCTTCGCTTTAGAGCAGCCCAACGTGTTCATTACCAAACACGATTGGAGCCGCTCATGGTTTCGCAAATCGCCCGACGCGGATTGATCGTGACGCCCGCTCGCCGCACGACCGATCTGCTCGAGGAACTCGTCTCGCATTTCAATTGGCCCGTATTGCTGCAGCCGAGCGTTCGCGTGCTGCTGCAGCAAATCGAGCGTTGCGCCCCGCATTGCCTGTTGTTCTGGCTGGACGAAAGCGACGACATCGCGCATGCGCTGCGGCTTATTGCCCGGCTGCGCGATCGCGGGCCGCGGCCGTACCGCATTGCCATCGCTCATCATCTGCGGTCCGATGTCGAGCCGAAGATCCGGGCAGCCGGCGTTCATTCCTTTTTGTGTACGTCCGAGAATATCACCGCCCTCGTCCAAGATGCGCTGCTGCCGCTACTGAATCTGCAGCCCAACAGCGTGGAAGCCGATCTCGCTGCCTTCCATGCCGCCGAGCCGCTCATTCGCGGACCGACCGGCGCAAGTTTCTCCCGCCGAGCTGCATCCGCCGTAGCACGATGCACGCCCCGTCGCTTTGTGCCCGTCCACTTACTTCGTATTCGACCCAACGCAATTCAATTTACTCAAGGAGCTCGCTCATGATCGCCTCGATGAATGAAACCGCCCGCTACGAACCGCAATTCGAAAATGCGATGGACGCCGAACGCTTCGAGCGCTTCACCTATCGCCGTGGTGGTGACTTCCCCGTCCGCTCACATGGCTCTCGCAGCCGCGCCAAAATGCGCGATCGTGCCACGCCGGCCGGCCGCGCCAAAGCCCGCTCGTTCAACGGCGTGAACCGCCGCGGCCGCGGCAAGCAATGGTCAGTTTCCTGTTAAGTCCATGGGGTTTTTTTTTTTTTTTGGGGTTTTTTTTTTTTTTTGGGGGGGGGGGGGGGGGGGGGGGGGGGGGGGGGGTTGGGGGGGGGGGGGGGGGGGGGGGAAGTGGGGGGGGGGGGGGTCTTTTTTTTTTGGTTTTTTTTTTTTTGGGGGGTGGTGGGGGTTTTTTTTTTTTTGGGGGGGGGGGGGGGGTGTGTGGGGGTTGGGGTGTTTTTTTTGGGGGGGGGGTGGGGGGGGGGGGGGGTTTTGTGGGTTTTTGGCATGATAACAAGCATTACTTTCTCAACCTAGGAGAAGTTCTTATGAACCAATCACTCAGACGACTGTTCAGTATTATGTGCACTGTGATGGCAAGCTTACTTCTTGCCATAACATCGTAGGCCGATCCGCTGTCGGGCGAAATAATGAAGTTCGACCAGGAGCCCATGATCAACACGGCGGTGGGAGGCCAAACCGTTTACGGCCACGATGAGTTAAGCACGGCTTACGGCGTAGGCAATGCCGCTATGCCCCCGCTGAATTACGACGGTAGGTTTATGGCCGATGACTTTGCCGACAACTTAAGTGATCCGGTCGTTCACATCACGTGGTGGGGCTCCTATCTCAACGATAACGCGCCAACCCCGCAACAACACGTTCAAAAGTTCCTCATCGCTTTCGAAACCAACGTACCAGCTCCGCCCGGCGGGTTCAGTCAACCCGGTAGCGTCTTGCAATACGAAGTGGTAACGGCCGGCGCGCTTTCACCCGGTTCCGGCACCTTCACCGAAACGCCGGAGCGCGGCCCAGATCCCGTCTTGCATGAAGCCCTTTACAAATACAACGCCGAACTGAAGGTCCCGTTTCCCGAGAAGAAAGACACGGTGTACTGGTTGAAGATCGCCGCTCTGGTCGACGTGCCGCAGCCGCTCCCGCAGCCAATTCCGCCGGGCGTCACGCAATGGGGCTGGCATAACCGCGATTATACGCTTCCAGATGCGCTTGCGGCCCCGGTCTCCCCGAACGTGTCGCAAGGCGAATTCATCGAAGGCAACGTCGCAGGGCAAGACGTCTGGCACTTCGAGGATGACGCGGTTCAGGGCAGGTTGAGATTTACTCCCGGAGTCCCGCCACCGAATCAGATCATCCAACTAAACATGGTTCCACAAAACTATGTGTTCGTTAACGGCGCCGGTCTCGGGCCGATCGATGGACCGCCAGGGATCGACGTGCTGTCGAAGGATCTTGCCTTCCGTTTGTATTCAACATTGAACGTACCTGAACCAACATCAGGTTTGCTGATGGCAATCGGGCTGGCGGGCATGTTTGCGACACGACGGCGGACGCGCGGTACGGTGGCATGATTGTTCATTGCCAATACGCTCCGCTGTTTATCTCCATTTTTAAACGAATAAACGATACTCGGTTCTTCAATCACCCCGTTTCGAAAGGACAACGTCATGTATTCACGAAACCTCAAGATTCGAATGCAACGTCTGTTTGCTGTCGTTATCGCGCTGGTCATCTGCGCCGAATCTGTGCAGGCGCAATTCACCATCAACTTCGACGAAAACGGTAACGGAACGATTCAAACCACCGCCGGTTTCCAGCCACTGCCATCGTTGGGCAACATCGTCGACCCATTCGATCCCAACAACGGTTTAATGCCGCTGGCCTACAACCTGGCCGCGGTCATTCCCGGCGTTGTTCCGTTTAACGGCGACATCGACGTCATTGAGCCGCCAACTGCGACTGGCATGCACTCCGACCTGCTGCGATGGACGCAAGGGCTGCTGCTGGTCTATTCCGACACGGCCGAATCTGGCGAGACGCCGGATCTGGCCGATGTCGGACTACCCCTAGCGCGGCAGATGCCGCTGCTGACCTTGCCTGAGACCGGCCCAGAAAGTGGCCCCAACGGCCTGTTTGGGTATACGCCAAACCTGGGCGATCCGGGCTACTACCCCGTGCCGCCCGGACCGGTCACCTACAACTTCACCAGCGACGCGGGGGCGGTGCCCGAACCAGCTTCGTGCTTGCTGCTCCTGTGCGGCTCGCTCGGCCTGATCCTTGCTCGACCGCCGGCGTTCGCGGTCAGTATGATTCCAAATCGATCGGCGGACCCGCAGGCGGCACCCCCTGCCGCCTGCGGGAAACGCTGCGACCATCGAAGTTCGTTTCGGCATGGAGCCACGCTTAGGCACAATCGCTTCACCCTACTTCACTCAGTCACATTGTTCGCTCAGAAAGTCTCCCATGAAACTTTTCCTCCATTCTCTCTTGCTCACCTTGGTTCTGGGGCCCATCGCCTCCGCGGCCAACGTAATCCTTCCCGACAACGGCGGTGGCACGGCTCCGATGCCGATTCAGGCCGCGTTTCCGAGCTTGAACCCAATGGTTATTTCCAACGGTTTGCCAGCAGCATCGCAGATCAATATCAACGCGGTGTGGCTGGCGCCAACTGTCTCGGCTGAGCAGCCGGGCGGCTCACTCGGGGAACGAAGTCCGCCGGCGGCGGGCCGCTCATGCAGTGGACCATGCAGGGCACGGGCGCACTTGCCGCGTATAACCGCGTGCTGGTGATGCCGGGCCAACCGGGCCCAGGTGGCGTTGCGTCGTTCTTTGATCCTGCCTTCAATGTGACCGGATCGAGCTACGAAGTCCACGCCGCGCCGCGGACGGCTTTCGCCCCCGTGCAAAGCTACAACACTGATCTATTCCGGATGCAGTCGCAAATTGTCGGCGTCGGCGATCCAGACTTCGATCTGCTACGCCTGACCGCCGGAACCGATTTTGGCCTGCCGAGCCCGGGCCATACGACGCTGACGCAAGTTGGTCCGAACTGGAATGTGGAAAGCTTCTTCGACATCACCTATCGGATTGATTTTGTCGGCCATCCTGGCGGTCCTTTCGGGGGAATGTCGGGATCGTCCACCGGAATGTCTCGATTCCAAATCGGGATGCCGATAGTGCCCGAACCGGCTACATACCTGCTAATCGCGACCGGACTGGCGTGTTGCTTCTCAATCAGGCGACGCAGCCGAGTTGCGTAACAAAAGGGATAGATCTATTCTCCGTCCGTAGGCGGCCTTGGCCGCCTGCGGACAGTTGGGCTTCTAACTTCCTGTTGAACCGCGCGGTAAATGACACCAGCAGGCTCATGCTACGTATCATTCCCGCGAAGGCGGGAATCCAAGCGATAGGGCCGAATTTCTGGATTCCCGCCGGCGCGGGAATGACGCATTCCGATTCCAAGGACCAATGGCCGCGCAGTCCTTAATAAAGTCTTGCCGCGACCGGCGCCAGGCGACCGCGCCAGGCCGCCGAAGCGAGTTGATTTGTAGTTGCACCCACCTCCGCCTCGGGCCTAAAATGCAGGTCGCCCACCGTCCGACCCGCGCCGCACCCGCGCGACCTGCCATGCACTCCAACCTCCGCAAGCTTCTGACATGCATCCTGCTGGCCACTTACGCCAGTATTTCGTTGCTCGGCGAGGGCCTGCACGCGCTCATGCCCGAGGCCGGGCACCAACATCATCATGGCCTGTATGTCGTCACTGTTAACAGCGAACGTCCGCATCACGACGACCATTACGCCGTGCAGCGGCGTACATGCTGCCGTGGCCGTAATTCCTGCAGACGGTGACGCCGACTCGCACATCTGCGAAATCTGCCAGTTTCTATTCCAATCGATCAGCCAGCCAGTGGAAATGGCTGCACCCATCGATTGGCAACCGCTCGTTGTTGCGGCCGTATCTCTGCCGCAACCCATCTATGCGCCGGCATCTGTCGGCCCACAAGCGCCTCGCGGTCCGCCGCTTCTCGTCGCCTAAAGCTCGGCTGCAGTTGGCGCTTCACGTCCGGAGCGCCGTCTAATTTCGCGACTGAACCGATCGTGGCTGCGCGCCATTTATCGAGCGCCGAAAGTCCACGGCGGCCGCCCAACATGCATCTAAGAGGCTCAAAATGCACATCCCAAAGAGAAGAGCGTTTACACTTGTCGAACTGCTTGTCGTGATCGCCATCATCGGCGTGCTGGTGGCGTTGTTGCTTCCCGCGATCCAAGCAGCCCGCGAGGCCGCACGCCGCGCCCAATGCAAGAACAATTTGAAGCAAATCGGACTCGCGCTTCACAACTACGAGAGCGCCCGCCGCGTCTTTCCGCCCGGATATACGTCGGCCGCCGCGATCAAGAACGAACCGGGCACGGGCCCCGGCTGGGGTTGGGGCGCATACATACTTCCGTATTTGGAGGAGTCGTCACTGTTTCAGCAAATCGACTTCAAAGCCAACATCGAAACCAATGTTGCCCCGAATAAGGATTTAAGAGTGGTCACGTTGCAGGTCTTCCGCTGTCCATCGGATTCGGTCGAGGTGCCCATTTTCGACGTGAAGGATGCGTCTGGAAATACGATTACCCAGGTTGCGTTCGGCAACTACGTCGGCGTCGCCGGTACTTACGAAGTGAGCGTATATCCCGACGAAGGCAACGGCGTCTTATTCCGCAATCACCAAATTGCCATCAAGCAGATCACCGACGGGCTGAGTCACACGATCATGGTGAGCGAGCGGGCCAGCCGCCAGTCGCCCCAAACCACCTGGGTTGGCGCCGTTGTGGGCGCCGTTGTACCGCCAAAAATCCCCACCTTCGACAACGAAGGTCCGCCCGTGCTAGTGCTGACGAACACCGGGCCGGCTAGAGATGACGCTGGCCAGCCGATTGCAAATCCGCGGGTGCCGAACAACGATCTCGGCCATGTCGAAGACTCCAACAGTATGCACCCGCAAGGCGTGAATATTATGTTCGCCGACGGCTCGGTGCAATCCATCAACAACGACATTGATCCTGATGTCTGGGTCGCGCTCGGCACCCGCGCAGGCGGCGAGCCCAACGGCGACTATTGATAAAACGTGATGAATCGAATGGTTCTGACCAAACCGGCTCGCGCAGCACCGGCGCGCTGGCAGGAAGCGGTTGTGCAGGTTGCAACGGCACGTGGCGGGGCGGTTAGGGCGTGTATTTGTCGCCAAACGCCGTAGCCCACCCTCCCGCCGTCTTTGCTTGACCCGCCCTGCGGCCCCATTTACTATGAAATTTGAGCTATTCCAGCAATTCCCCGCCTCTTCCCTGCGCCTTATCCGGCGGAGTGCGGCATGTTTCTGTACGTCCTTATTATCCTTGTCCTGGCATCCTTCGTGATTGCCTTCTTCAGCGCAGCACCTGGCACTGGGGCTACGTGCTGGTGGTCGAGGCCATCTTCCTTGCCACGTTGGGATTCTTTCTGCTCGCGGCCGAGACTGTGCGAATCAACGCGGTCCTGCGAACTCAAGTCAACAAAACTCAGGAACAGCTCGACACGGTCGCAGCCCAAAACGACGCTTTGAAAAATGGAACATCGGCTGCCACCCTCGTTGGTCAATTGAGCAATCAGGAGCCGCCGGTGAAAACTAGCAAGGATGAACAAGGCAACGACGTAATCAGAAGCCTTGCCGATCTTGATAGTAAATTGTTGATTGCCACGCGCCGCCGGGGCCGCGTGTGGAAAAACGTCACGCCGGCCGCGCCGATAAACGCTCAGACGGGCGCCGTGACTATTGCCATACCGGCGCCGGTACCCGCCGGCATGACAGCGCAAACAGTCGTGTACTTGTTCGAAGACGGCCCACCGCAGCCACCCGCCGCGGGCGGCGCTCCGCGCGGCCCGCAATACCTGGGCCAATTCATTGTCGCGCAAGTCGGTCCGCAACAAGCCATGCTGCAACCCGTACTGCCCTTGGACGAGTTCGAGCGGCGGCGCTTGGCCTCTAGCCGCGGCCCGTGGATCGTTTACGAAACCATGCCCATGGACCGCCACGAAATCTTCGCCGGCATGAGCGATAAAGAGCTCAAGCAAAAGCTGCCCGCGCAATCGGTCAACGAATACCTCCGCGACGACAAGCCGGCCACCGCCGATGACGATCCGGCCCGCGTGATCGGGTACGATGAAAACGGCAAACGCCTGCCTCCGGGCGATCTCGCCAAGGCCACCAAAAAGGTCTATCAGCGCCGGCTCCGCGATTACGCCTCCGAGTTCGATGAGTTGGCGCGCCGCCGCATTATTATGCTGGCCCAGATCGACGCCGTGAAAAAAGACATCGATAGGCTGACGGCCGCCCAGGACGTGGCCAAAAAGCTGCAGGCCTTTCGCGAAGACGAGCGGCAGAAACTAAACGGCGACCTGGCCGGCGTGACCAAAGAAAAAGAGGCGATCGAACGCCACCTGGCACAAATCAAACAGCAATTGGCCCGGGCGCGCGAGCTGACGGAACAGCTTTTGCGCAAGAATAGCCAAATGGCCGCCGAGTTAGCCGCTCGCCAACTGCGGCCGCACCCGCCCGGTGGCGGCGCCGCAACTCCCGCGAGGCCCGCCGGCCCACTCGCGTTGGGCAGATGATTGATGAGAGAGAAGGGTGATCTAGAATTATCGTCGGCGGCCACGCCGAACCCGCTGCAATCTGTTCCGCGTTGCCGCGGACGCTAAGCCATCGCTCATCATTATTGCGGTGCCCCTCTTTGACCTTCTGGCGTACAATGTCTGCGCCATGGGATTCTACGATCGAGATTATCAACGCGGCTACAATTACGATCGCCAACCAGGTTTGTATCTTGGTGGCCCGCGCTCGATGACCACGAATTTGATCATCTTCACCTGCGCCGTTTATATCGGGCAGCTTTTAAGCCACAACTGGCTGACCGAGGCCTGGATCCTTCCTAAAGGTTGGTATCACGAGCCCTGGCAAGCCTACCGCCTGCTAACGTATGGCTTTCTCCATTCGCCGGGAGACATGTGGCACATTCTGCTGAACATGTTCGTGCTGTGGCTTTTCGGACGCGAGGTAGAAGCTCGCTACGGCCAACGCGAGTTTCTGCTGTTCTATCTCGTTGCAATCGTGGTTGCCGGCCTTGTCTGGAGCATCGCCGAAATTCCCAGCCCGATGCCGTCCGCGGTGCTCGGCGCATCGGGTGGTATTGCCGCGGTCGTCATACTCTTTGCGATGAATTATCCCCATCGCACCATGCTGTTCATGTTCATCATCCCCATGCCGATGTGGGTGGCTGCGGTGATCATGGTTGTCTGGGACGCCTTTGGCGCCATCCAACGATCCGGCACAATTGCCTGCACTGCTCACTTGGGCGGCGCCATGTTCGGCTTTCTGTACTTTCAATGGGGCTGGCGCCTCGAACGGTTGCTACCCGGCGGTTCTTTGTGGAAGCGCCTGCGGCCACGGCCCAAGCTCCGGGTGCACGACCCTGAATCGGCCGCGGACGCCGAAAAGGCGGTGGACGAAATCCTCAAGAAAATTCAAGACCACGGCCGCGACAGCCTCACCCGCCGCGAACGCCGCATCCTCGAAGAAGCCAGCCGGGAATATCAGAAGAGACGACATTAAAGCTGTCGGCCATCGGCTATCGGCAGAAGCAATTGGCCGACCGTCAATAGCCGATCGCCGCAGGCCAATATGATCATCGCCATTACTGGTTCAAGCGGCCTTGTTGGCAGCGCCCTCATCCGTGCGCTGGAAGCCGATGGGCACTTGGTCCGGCCCATCGTGCGGCGTCCTCCGCGCGATGGCAAGCACGAGATCCGCTGGGACCCGGCCGCCGGTATGATCGACGCCACCGAAATGGCAATCGTCGATGCGGTAGTCCACCTGGCCGGCGAGAACATCGCCGCCCACCGCTGGACGCGTCCCTTCAAAGATAGAATCCTTAGCAGCCGTGTCCGTGGCACCAGTTTGCTTTGCGAGACGCTGGCCGGTTTGGCGTCCAGGCCCGCCGTACTAGTCAGCGCCTCGGCAATTGGCTATTACGGCGACCGCGGCGACGAACCGCTCGATGAATCATCGCCACCCGGCGACGGCTTCCTCTGCGAAGTTTGCCAACAGTGGGAGGCCGCCACCGTGCCGGCACGCGATGCCGATATCCGCGTTGTCAATCTGCGGATCGGCTTCGTGCTCAGCCAGCGGGGCGGCGGCCTCGCCAAAATGCTCACGCCCTTCCGCCTCGGCCTCGGCGGCGTGATCGGCAGCGGCGATCAATACATGAGCTGGATCGCCATCGACGATTTGGTGCGCGTCATTCAATTCGCGCTAGCCGCAGCGGCTGTTGCCGGCCCCGTGAACGCCGTGACGCCAACGCCCGTCACTAACCGCGAGTTCACCAAAACTCTCGGCCGCACGCTTCGTCGGCCGACCCTCTGCCCCATGCCCGCCTTCGCCGCCAGATTGGCCTTCGGCGAAATGGCCGATGAAATGCTGCTCTGCAGTGCACGCGTCGAACCGCACGCGCTCGCCGCCGCAGGCTTCGCGTTTGAATATCCGCAACTCGAACCGGCGCTGCGGCACCTGCTGAGTTGATTCACGCACGTGCGTGAATATTTCCAAACCTGCAGTAACAGCAGGGCGGCAAAACTATCGGCTACCGATGTGCTCGCGTGCTGTTTGACTGCTCCAGGCTCCGGGAGCTCGAGCCTTGCAGGTATCGTTATCTGCCGGACTGGAACGATTCACGTTCCACGAGGCGCCGCCGAATCTTAGTCGTTGCGCACCCGCAGCGCAAACAAACCCAGCATGCCCAAGCCAATCAGCGCGAACGTCGCCGGCTCGGGAACAACGACGTCGTTCCAGGCCATACCAACCCGCACCTCATCTACGTTCACTCCAGTTGGACCGAACCGATTCCCGGTGCCGGCTGGGGTTGAATAAAGCAAGAAGGACGCCAGGCTGGCACTGCCGCTAACGCTACTGTTGTTCGCAATAGCGGTCGGCGTGCCGGGCGTAAACGGTACCGTATCGCCGGCGGTCAAGTCGTAAACCCAAATGTTGCTACCGGCATTGTTTAGCGTTGCGTCGGCCCCGAACTGGAATTGTCCGACAACAAAAAGCAGGTCGTTCACCGCGTACTCGTCCGTTCCATAGACACGGGTTAGGGTGCCCGAGTTTTTGGAGACGCCGAGCACGAAGGGACTAGCCGACGCAGTGGTAGTCGGATGAAGCCAAAGCGTTGAGTAGATAGCCGTGGGATTACCGGTTTGCGTACCAGTCGAATTGTTAAAACCGGCCAGGATTTGGTTACTAGGAAGACCGCCCGCTGCCGCCGTTGGCAGTGTGCCGAGATCCGTCACCTGCAGGAGAAACGAATAGTACGTACTGCCAGTGGTGATGGCGCCGTCTAAGTTGATGCGATCGCTGGTCGTGCCACCGCCATACGTCGCCTTATTCCCTAGGGCGGGAGCCAAGTATGCGGGGGTACTCAAGCCGGGAGAAGTAGCTGTGATGTCGACCGATGCATTCGCGATATCCGCTTGAGCCCACGTGTGCGTGCCCGCATCGGGGCTTTGGCCGCCCAGATTCGATCCGTCCGTATAATCGAACGGCTCGTAGATGATGGTTGACGCCGATAAGATTTGTGTCCAACCGAATATCGCGCCTAACGCGAGCAAATTCTTGGCAACAAGCGCAGAGAAGCGCACCCGACGACTGAAACAGAACTGCTGTTTGAACATTAGCGTCTCTCCGTACGAAAGGCGGATAGGAATAATCCTAGCTGTAATTCGTATCTTAGCCTCCGCTGGCGCGGCATATCAACAAAAAACTCAAAAACCAAATAAAAAGAACACGGAAATAGACGAGCCGCCGTCCACGGCCCGAGAGGTCCCCATTGGCTGGGCCGCGGCAGGACGGTAAACTTGGGTGTTTTTCCCCACCAAATGCTTTAGCCCCAGCCGGTTTATGGCAATTCACTCGAAAGTCGTCGTTCTCGGCGGCGGGCCAGGAGGGTACGCCGCGGCCTTTCTGGCTGCTGACCTTGGCCTGGAGACCGCGATCGTCGAGGTCGATCCACGCCTCGGCGGCACCTGTCTGCTGCGCGGTTGCATTCCTTCCAAAGCCCTGCTTCACGTCGCCAAAGTCATGAGCGAAGCCGCCGAGATGGCCAATTGGGGTGTTGATTATCCCCAGCCACGCATCTCCATCGACAAGATGCGGGCCCGCAAAGAACAGGTCATCGACACGCTCACCGGCGGCCTCGCGCAATTGGCAAAGCGACGCAACGTTCGCGTCATCAACGCCCGCGGAATTTTCGTCGATTCCCAAACGCTGCAGCTCGAAGGCGGCGATAAAAGCACGTACGACAGCGAGCGGCTTACGTTCGAGCATTGCATTCTGGCCACCGGCTCCGTACCAGCCCTGCCCAAGATGTTCAAGATCGATTCGCCACGCGTGATGGACTCCACCGCCGCGCTGGCACTGCCGGACGTGCCCGAGTCGCTCCTCGTGATCGGCGGCGGCTACATCGGACTCGAAATGGGAACCGTTTACGCCGAGTTGGGTTCGAAAGTAACGGTCGTCGAATTGTTGGACGGTCTCTTGCCCGGCGCCGACCGCGACCTCGTGAAGCCACTCGAAAAACGACTCCGCGAGCGATTCGCCGGTATCCACTTGAACACGAAAGTCGTCGAGCTGAAGGATGCCGGCGACAAAATCGAGGTGCGGACTGAAGGCGCCGATTTCGCTGGCACGCATGCCTTCGATCGCGTGCTGGTGTCGATCGGCCGTCGGCCGGTGGCCAGCGGTATCGGTTTGGAGAACACGAAAGTAAAAATCAACGATCGCGGTTTTGTCGTCGTCAACGAACAGCAGCAGACGGCCGATCCGCACATCCTGGCCATCGGCGACATTGCCGGCGAGCCGATGCTCGCTCACAAGGCATCGCACGAGGGCAAAATCGCCGCCGAGGTGCTCGCGGGCCGACCGGCCGCATTCGAGCCGCAGGCCATTCCCGCCGTCGTGTTCACCGATCCTGAAATCGCCTGGGCCGGCCTGACCTTGACCGAAGCCGAGCGGGCCGGCCGCGATGTCGCCACCGCCGTATATCCCTGGCAAGCCAGTGGCCGCGCCATCGCCAACGGCCGAACCGATGGTCTGACGCGTTGGGTCATCGACCCAACCTCCGACCGCGTGCTCGGTTGCGGCATTGTCGGCGCCGGCGCCGGCGAATTGATCGCCGAAGCCGTCGTCGCGATCGAAATGGGCTGCACCGCCCGCGACGTCGCCGATTCCATCCACCCGCATCCCACGCTCAGCGAAACACTCTCCTTTGCCGCTGACGTCTACCTCGGCACCGCGACAGAAGTGTACCGACCCAAACGAAAGTAGCCTCTGGGATAGAATAGAAGATAGAAAAGCAAATCGAGGATGTGGGAGGCGGGATGCAGGGAGCAGGGAGCCGAATGGCTTCTCCCTCACCCCCACATCCCACATCCGGCATCCTTACATTCGACGCAATTGATTGATCTAGGACCGCCACATGGCTCAAGCCGAAACCGCCAAACAGAACTCGCCGATCCCCAACGATGTCGATCCGGCCGAAACGGCCGAATGGCTTGAATCGCTCGATTACGTGTTGGAGCGCAAAGGCCCCGAGCGCGTGCAGCAATTGCTCACGGCGCTGGAGCAGGCCGCTCACCGCAATGGCGTCGATCTGCCGTTTACCGCCACGACGCCGTACGTCAACACGATTCCGCGCGCTAAGGAGCCCCGCTATCCGGGCAAGCGCGAGCTGGAGCGGCGCATCAAGAGCTTTGTCCGCTGGAATGCGATGGCGATGGTCACCCGCGCCAACCGCGATTTCGCCGGTATCGGTGGCCACATCTCGACGTACGCTTCGTCCGCCAATTTGTACGAAGTCGCATACAACCACTTCCTGCACGGCCGCGGCGAAAGCGGCTACGAAGGCGACCAGATTTATTTTCAGGGCCACGCGTCGCCCGGCATGTATGCCCGCGCGTTTCTCGAAGGCCGGCTGACGGAACAAAACCTGATCAACTTCCGACGCGAGTTGCAACCCGGCGGCGGCCTCTCCTCCTATCCGCACCCCTGGCTCATGCCCGAATTCTGGGAATTCCCCACCGTCTCGATGGGCTTGGGTCCGATCATGGCCATCTACCAGGCGCGGTTCAACCGTTACCTGACCGATCGCGGTATTGTCGATCTGTCCAACAAACACGTTTGGGCCTTCATGGGCGATGGCGAATGCGATGAACCGGAGTCGCTCGGCGCCATTACGCTCGCCTCGCGCGAACAACTCGATAACTTGATCTTCGTCATCAACTGCAACCTCCAGCGGCTCGACGGCCCCGTGCGCGGCAACGGCAAAATCATCCAGGAGCTCGAAGGCACATTCCGCGGCGCAGGTTGGAACGTCATCAAAGTCATTTGGGGCAGCGACTGGGACCCGCTGCTGGAGCAGGACGAAACGGGACTGCTCCAACAGCGAATGATGGAGGTCGTCGATGGCGAGTACCAGAAGTACGTCGTCTCCAGCGGAGATTTCATTCGCCAGGATTTCTTCGGCAAGTATCCGGAACTGCTCGATCTCGTGAAAACCTATTCTGACGAGAAGCTCCAAAAAATGCGCCGCGGCGGCCACGATCCAGAAAAAGTTTACGCCGCCTACAAGGCCGCAATCGAATGCGAAGATAAGCCCACTGTTATCCTCGCCAAGACGATCAAGGGATACGGGCTGGGCGAAGGCGGCGAAGGGCGAAACGTCACCCACAATCAGAAAAAACTTAACGAGGACGAGCTCCGCGAGTTCCGCACCCGCTTCGGTATCCCCATCTCCGACGAGCGCGTGGCCGAAGCGCCTTTCTATCGGCCTCCCGACGACAGTCCGGAAATGAAATATCTGCGCGATCGACGCAAGGCACTCGGCGGCCCCGTGCCGTCCCGGTCGATCGAGCCGATCACCCTCGAAGTGCCCCGGCTGGCCGATCACGAAAAGACAATGGCCAAGCTCGTAAGCAAAGGCCCCGGCAAGGAAATGTCGACGACCATGGGCTTCGTCCGCCTGCTCAGCGACCTGCTGCGCGACAAGCATATTGGCAAATACATCGTGCCCATTGTTCCCGATGAATCCCGCACGTTCGGCATGGAGGGCCTCTTCCGGCAGGTCGGCATCTATTCGCACGTCGGACAACTTTACGAACCAGTCGATTCCGACCAGCTCGCGTTTTACAAAGAAGCAAAAGACGGCCAATTGCTCGAAGAAGGCATCACCGAGGCTGGTTCAATCTCGTCCTTCGTCGCCGCCGGCACCGCCTACTCGTCGCATGGCGTGAACATGATTCCCATGTTCATTTACTATTCGATGTTTGGCTTCCAGCGCATCGGCGACCTGATCTGGGCCGGCGCCGACGCCGCGCAAAAGGCTTCATCCTCGGCGGCACGGCCGGCCGCACCACGCTCAACGGCGAGGGACTGCAACACCAGGATGGTCACAGCCATCTCAACGCGATCGCCTTCCCCACGGTGCGCGCCTACGACCCGGCATACGCTTACGAAACGGCCGTGATTGTTTTCGATGGTCTCAAGCGGCTCTACGAAGACAACGAAACGGCAATGTATTACATCACGCTGCAGAATGAAAACTACGAGATGCCTGAGATGCCCGGCGGCTGCGAGGAGGGCATCATCCGCGGCATGTACAAGGTGTCGTCCGTCGATGCCGGAGGTTCGCACCGCGCCAGCTTTTCGGCAGCGGCGCGATTTTGCTGCAATCGCTGCGGGCGCAGAAAATCCTCGCCGAGAAGTACAACATCTCAAGCGACGTGTGGAGTATCACCAGCTATACTGAACTTCGTCGCGATGCTCAAGAATGCAAGCGCTGGAATCTACTCCATCCCACGCAGCCGCCGCGAGTCTCATACGTCGAGCGAGCGCTGGAAGGCGTAGAAGGTCCGTCTATTTCCGCCTCCGATTATGTGCGTGCTCATTCCGAGCAAATCAGCCAATGGGTCCCTGGTGGCCTGTACGCCCTCGGGACCGACGGCATGGGCCGCAGCGAAAGCCGCGCCGCACTCCGCCGCCACTTCGAAGTCGATGCCGAGTCCATCGCCATCGCCGCGCTCTATCAACTCAAACAACAAGGCAAGTGCGACGGCCAATGCGTCGCCAACGCCGTAAAAGATTTAGGCATCGACCCCGAAAAACAATCCGCGCTGTATGCTTGAAAAGATGAGGAAGTCATGAAACTACCGAGAGAAAACGATTAACCCAAACAACGGGATGGCGGGTATCTTGTCCCTGCCCACCGGCATCCCGCATCCTGAATCCTCAATCGATATGCCAACACAAATCAAGCTTCCCCACCTCGGTGAGAACATCGAATCCGGCGACGTGCTAAGCATCTTCGTCAGCGAAGGTGACACCGTCAAAGCCGACCAGGACCTGCTCGAAGTCGAAACCGATAAGGCGACGATGCCGGTTCCGGCGCCGCAGGCCGGCAAGATCACCAAGGTACTCGTCAAGGAAGGCGACACGGTCGAAGTCGGCGCACCGATCATGGAAATCGAAGCGGCGGCCGCCGAAGAAAAGACCGCAAAGCCCAAGGCTAAGCAGCCCGCGGCGAAAAAGAAATCGGAACCGAAAGAACCTGAACCAGAGGAAGTCGCAGACCGCGCCAACGAAGCGGATGCAGAAACCGGCGATGTCGAGGAAATCGAGGAGCCGAAGCCATCCAAGGCTCCAGCCAAACGGCCCAGGCTGCGCCGGCCCGAGCCAGAAGAGGAAGAACCGGAAGTTCGCGCGACTGCCACCAAGACCAGAGCGAAAAAGGCCGCGCCGCCCGGCGAAACGATCACCGATATTCCGGGCGACGGCCACGCTTCGGCCGCAGCCGGTCCCGCCGTCCGGCGTCTCGCTCGCCAACTGGGCGTCGATCTGCGGCGTGTCCGCCCCACTGGCGCCGGCGGCCGCGTTACGGCTGAAGACGTGCGCGCCTATGTCCGCGACACCAACGAGCAAGTTGCCGCCACCGCGCCGCGCGGTATCACGCCCCCCGGCTCGCCCGATACCGATGATTTCGGCGGCGTGCGGATTGAAAAGATGTCGCGCATGCGGCAGACCATCGGCCGCAACATGTTGCAATCGTACACCACGATCCCGCAACTTACGAACTTCGACGACGCCGATGTCACCGAGCTGGAGGACATGCGCGAACAAAGCAAGGCCGACTACGCGGATCGCGGCATCAAGCTCACCGCGATGTCGTTCTTAATCAAGGCGGTCGCCTCGTCGCTCAAACGCCACCCGATGCTCAACGCCTCGGTAGATATGGAGAACAACACAATCATCTACAAGGAGTACGTGAACATCGGAATCGCGGTTGATACCGAGCGCGGCCTGGTGGTTCCCGTGCTGCGAGACGCCGACCGCAAAAGCATTTCGCAAATCGCTTCCGAACTGGAAGAGTTGGCCGGCACCGTGCGCGATGGCCAGTTCGACCTGGACTTGTTGAAGGGCGGCACGTTCAGCGTCAGCAATCTCGGCTCCGTCGGCGGCACGTACTCCACGCCGATCATCAACCCGCCGCAGGTGGCGATCCTGCTCGTCGGCCGGGGCCGCACCGTCCCGCAACTGGTCGAAGATACCATCGTCGCGCGGCTGATGATGCCGCTTTCGATCACGTACGACCACCGCCTGGTCGATGGCGCCGCCGCCGCGCGATTCACCAACGAAGTCAAAGGCTTCCTCGCGGCGCCGGGCCGGCTACTGCTGGCTCCGTGATTGGCGCGTGCCCTGTGCAAATAGTTCCTCGACGGGAAGTTCAAAGCCAGGAAGCACGGTTCCGCCGACTAATGTATCGCCAATAAAGAGTACGTGCTGCTGGTGGCGATCTTCATAGACCGTAATGGATTGGGACGACGGATCGACAAACCACACCAGCTTCACCCCGGCAGCGAAATACTCGTCGAGCTTTCGCTCCATCTCGCTTTTCGTATTCCCGGCGGAAAGCACCTCGACGGCCAAGTCAGGCACAAGAGCGGGTACCGGCTCGGCGGGCAACATGCGCTCAGGAAAATGGCGCCAACTCAAGAATGCGACGTCTGGTATGCGGATTTGGTCGCCCAGAATTCGCAGCGTGCCAGCCTCTCCGAGTACGATTCCTAAGTCGTGCCGCTTGAGAAAATCCTTGAGATAGTAACCGAGCGCCATGGCCAGCAGGGACTCGTAATATCCCATCGTCTTCTCCACGAGTACGCCGTCAATTAGTTCGCAAATCCGATCCTCAGAATCGATAACGCGCAGTAGGTCCTTTTCCGTGGCCAGGCCGGGTGGCGGCACCATCCTGATACGTTCCAGCGGAATTCCGCCAAGCTGCTGTTGCAATTCAGCGGCGGTAATAAATCCAGTGGCCATAATCGCAACTCCTCCTTTTAATATATCGCGATTTGCGCTGGAATTCTATCGTTCACTCGTCGCCAGGGCCTGTTAATCCCGGCGCCCCAATGCCCGGCGAGCTCGCTTCAGCGCGTGGCTGATTGGCATCCCTACTGCTTCAGCGCCTGCAGCGGAAAGCACAGCACCGGGATCGCCATCGAGGCCACGCCTAGTATCCAGCGGAAGTCGTCCAGCTCGACGCTGTCGTCCGCGGTCGGCGGGTGATGAATGCCCAGCAGAATCACTAAGATGAGCATCGGCGTCCAAATCGCCGCCTGCTCCAGGTTCAGAACGACGTACACGATCGCAATGATGGTGAACGCGCGGGCAATCTTATATGCGTCGCGGCCGAACAAGCCGTAAATCGTGTGGCCGCCATCCAGTTGGCTCACCGGCAGCATGTTGAGTCCGGTAATTAACATGCCCACCCAACCCGCCATAAAGAACGGGTTGAGCTGCGAGACCGAAACCCACGCCGCGCGGTCCGCCCATTCCGGATGAACCCATTCGATCATCTGGCGCACGATCACCGGGTTGTAAAGCTGAATATCATTCGGCGCGGCCGGCAGCGCAAGATTGAGGTCTTTTACGCCGATGTACAAAATCGGCGCCGCCACGACCAGTCCCGCCAGCGGTCCGGCAATTCCAATATCGAAAATCTGCTTGCGGTTTGCCCGCATGCCATCCATGCTGATTACCGCTCCCATCGTACCGATCAGGCTGAACGGCACGGGGATGCACAGCGGGTAACTGGCCGGAATGCGGTAGCGCACCGTTTGCAGAAAATGTCCCATCTCGTGCGTGAGCAGAATCGCGAGCACGGCGCCCATGTACAGCAACCCTTGCTGCCAATTGGCGGCAATCATGCTGGGCATCTCGGCGATGGAATATAACTGCGGCCGCCAATTCGCCGCCCCCACCCAAAACGTCGACAGGCACGTCGCCACAAACAGCAAGAGCGGCAACGTCAACCGCCGACGCGGTCGCCGCCGCACGTGCGATGCCTCTAAATCCGGTAACGCGGACCATTCTCGTCCACCCGGTACGTCCCGCGGCGGAGCGACGGTCGTCGCCATAGCCGCCGGCTTGCGGACTTTGTCGTTCGTGGCTCCGGGCGAGCCGCTGCCCGATTCGGCCGGCAGATTCGGCGGGGAAGGGGACGATTGGTCCGGTGGCAGCGGGTCCGCTGGGCTCGACGTGCTCATGATGAGCAATCATACCAAAATGCACGGCACTCGCGTAGGGGATTGCCGGGCTCGTGAGAAGGCAGCGCGCTAGAAACTCTCTGGCGCACGCATCCTCACACTTCAATACTCTTCACTGTGCTGATGCCGCAGACTCTCGCCGCCGAAAGACACCGCGACGCGCTGTCGATTAGCCGATCAGGGTCGAAGTTCCGCGGCACCACGCTCATCGTTGCAACACCGATGCTCAGCGTCGTGGCCATATCGCCGCAGTCCCGCGGAGCGCTCTTGCCGATCTTGGCGATTGCGTGATTCGCCACCGCCAACGCGCCGCGCCGTTCGCAGTCTAACAGTATGACAGCCGTGCGTTCGTTGGAGACCGAAACGGGAGTCACCTTGTTGCTTTCCAGCGCCGCGCACGCGTTGCCGAGCGCGTGCCTTGCCTGCTCGCAGGCCGCCTCGCCCTGCGGATCCGAATGGATATCGAACACGTTCGGCTCCGCCAGCAGCAAGCTCAGCTCCTGCCGCCGCCCGCGGCAACGGTTCGCGGCGGCGATCAGCTTTCGCACCAGCGCCGATGCATCCTTGCATTCCGCGAATTGAACCACGTCGCTTGCGGGCTGGAGCGCGTCGTCGCTGTGCGCCGCGATGCTGCGCACCCCATCGCTTCTCGCCGTTATCCGGATTGCCTCCGGAGGCGAGGAATTGTCGCATGGCATCCGAAAGCTCATTCGTATGCGCCAGCAATTGACCGTACGCCTGCTCCTCTGTCGATTCCGAGGCCGATTCGCCCGCAAGCTGCTCGCCGAGGGCCGACATCTGCCGGTGAGCAGTCCACCAGCATTTGAACGTAATCGCGCTCCTCTGTTAGCTCCAGCGATAGCACCTCCGCTAATTGATCGACTTGCGGCTGAAGCCCCTCGACGAGTGCAGCCAGCTTCGACTTGGTCATGCCGCGATAAAGCTTGCCCGCTTCCAGCAGATCATTCAGTATGCCCAGCCGCCGCTGTCCGACGAGCTGCATCAGCAATTCGGCAAGGTGCAAAATCTGCGGCAGATCGCCCTCCGGCGGCGACATCCGCGCAAGCCGTGACATCTTCTTCGGCGCGGCAATCGCATCTACCAACCGCCCTGGCAGTTGCCATCGCGACAATAACGCGGCGCTCAATTGGATGTGGTCGAATCCCAGCGTGTCTTGTTCCAATGAAGCCAGATGACACTTTTCATCGATCACGCCGGTCAAAAACCTTGCATACGGCGCACCCAGTTCGCGCAACAATACCAGGATGCCGATGTCCTGTAACAATCCCGCGATGAAGGCCTCGTCGCCCGCCTGGCGCCACAACTGCTCGCTTAGCAGCCGTGCGGCCACGGCCCGCGTCAGTGTGTTTGTCCAATACCATTGCAGCTCGCGCGCCGCCACCTCGGCAAACAGCGCGTCCGGCAAATTGAATCCCAGCACCAAGAGTTTCAGCGGCTTGATGCCGATCAACTGGATCGCTTGATTGAGATCGACCACCGGCCGATTGAGCCCATACAACGAGCTGTTCACCACCCGCAGCACCTTGCACGTGAGCGCCGGGTCCTGGGCGACGCACTCCTTCAGCGCGCGGGCGTCTGCCAGTGGCTCCTCCGCCAACCGCACAAGCTCCATCGCCACCGTCGGCCGGCTGTAAAGCGTGATCGCGCGAGACGCGATTTCCTCCAGTTGCGACGCCACTTCATTCATGGTTGGGGCGAGTTAAGAAGGGCTGTCTGTTGCACAAATTGGTGAAAGGCCGCGGCGACTGCGCAAGTTTAGCTCACCCGTTGTGCGATTCGCATTGCTAGCACATCCGGAATTGCCGCCATAAACCAATCGCAGCCCCCGGCGAAGTGCAACTGCCTAGGTCGCATGGCGGAGTCGCATTAGAATATGTCTCTCGAACGACCAGTGAGCCGGGCCGCCCCCGGCCCTGAAGGACGCCGACAATGGATTGTCAATCTCCAACATCCGCTTGGAAGCAACTCCTCTTTTGCACCCCGCTTCTAATAACGTTGCCGCCCCTCGCGCATGCCGATACCACGCAACCCTTCGCCGCGTCACCCGTCACAGCGACCGCGCCCGCTAGCGCACAGCCAACTCCCATCGTCCGCGCTTTCCGCAACGATGCCGCGCTGAACCACGTCGCATTTGCCAACCCTTCTTCGGGCTGGGCCGTCGGCGACCGCGGCGTCATCTGGCACACCGACGACGGCGGCGCCAGCTGGCATCAACAGCCCTCGCCCATCTCGTGCTCGCTCAATGCGGCCTTTTTCCTCGACGGCCGGCGCGGCTGGGCAGTGGGTGGCCACTGCCAACCCTATTCCGACGCCACCCGCGGCGTGGTGCTGCGCACCGATGACGGCGGCGCCACCTGGCTCGAATTGCCGCAGTCGCTCTTGCCGCTGCTTACCGGCGTCAAGTTTTTCGATCGCGAACACGGGATCGCCTATGGCGAAAGCGCGTCCTATTACCCGTCGGGCGTATTCGACACGCGCGACGGCGGCGCCACCTGGCAGCCGCTGCCCGCCGAACAGTCCGGCAATTGGCTGGCCGGCGATTTTCTCGAGCCCGACGCCGGCGCCGTAGCCGGGCCCGCCGGCCAAATCGCCACACTCGTCCGCCGCAAAGTTGTTGCTTCGCCGCTTGCCGCCTCGTCTCTACGATCTTTTCGCGCCATGCAACTCGTCGCACCCGTTGGTGGCTGGGCCGTCGGAGACGGTGGTTTGCTGCTGACGACCAACGATCTCGGCCACAGTTGGCAAACGCCGCTGGGAAATTTGCCCCAAGCCGTGGCCGATCAATTCAACTTTCACGCTCTCGCCGTCGAAGGGCCAAACGTGTGGGTTGCTGGTTCGCCCGGCACGCGCATTTTCCACTCGTCCGATGAAGGCAAATCCTGGCAGGCGGTCGCGACCGGCCAGACCGCGCCCCTCCGCGCGATGCGATTTATCGATACCCAGCATGGCTGGGCCGCCGGCGACTTCGGCAACATTTTAGCTACCCACGATGGCGGACGTTCCTGGCAAACGCAACACACCGGGGCACAGCGCGCCGCGCTGCTCGCCATATTCGCCAATCCAACCGATGTTCCCTTGGAGCTGTTGGCCGATTCCGGCGCGGCCGACGGCTATATCACCGCCGTCGATATCCTCTGTACAAGCGCGGAGGAAACCGGAGCCACCGGCAGCTACGGCGCGAATGTTCGCGGTCATGAAGCGTTACTCCTCTCCGGCGCCGCGACGGCAAACACCGCCTGGCGATTTCCACTGCCGCCCGCCGATCTGGCACTCGCGCCAAACGATCTCCTCGCCGCGCTGAATCGCGAGAACGACGGTCGAGCCCTCCAACAACTCGAAAGCCACCTCGTACGCGAATTGCGCATGTGGCGGCCGGACATCGTGGTCACGCATCACGTTGCGCAAGAAACGACGGCCGCGCCGGTTGCCGCGCTAATCGAACAACTTGTTTCACGTTGCGTGATCGCCGCCGCGGATAGCACGCAGCACCCGGCGCTTGCATCCGTCGTCGGCCTCGCACCGTGGCAAGTAAAAAAAGTCTACGGACTCGCGCCGCCCGGCATGCGCGGCGACGAGTCGCTCGAAACGGCCCGCTTTTCACCCTGGCTCGGCGCCACCCGCGCCGATTTCACCTCGCCTGCCCGAAGCCTGCTCTTCACGGCCCACACGCCGCCTCCCAGTATCTATGAGTTGAAGTTGTTGAAAGCGGCGGACCGTTCCAATTCTTCCGAGCCCGCAAGTCAAAGTGGGTCTGCCCATCTGTCCAACGCCCGCGGCATCTTCAGCGGCATCTTCCTCGCTCCCGGTTCGGAGGCGCGCCGCCGGCAGCCCGATTTGCCGGTGCAAGACCTCGACGCCCTGCGTCGCCTCGCAACGCGTCGCCGCAACCTGCAACAACTCCTCGATCACTCCGAGGGCAACACCGCCTGGGCCGCTCAGATCGACCAGTTGCTCGATGGTCTGAGCGATGACGACGCCGGCCAGCTTCTGGTGCAACTCGCCGAAAGCTACCGCAAAACGGGCCGGCTTGATCTGGCCGCCGACACGTATTTCCTTTTCGCGCGCCGCACGCCCGATCATCCGCTCGTCGATCCCGCGTTAACCTGGCTCGTGCAGTTCTACTCCAGCAGCGAAATCGCCCATCACGTTGCAACTCACGCCTCCACAAATCTCCGCAGGCCTGCGCCAGCCGGCGAGCCCGCTTTAGCGGGCGGGGAAGGCGACGCACCACCGCAAAAAAACCACCGCGTCCGACAAGCAACCGCGCTCACGCCGATCGCGTCCGGAGCCCCACCAGACATCACCCTATCGCCCGACGACCGCCTCCGTCGCGCCATCCAACTGGCAAATTACCTGAAGACCGCGCGACCCGCCCTGTACGCCGAGCCGGCCGTCCGTTTTGCAGAAGTCACCGCCCAGCGCAAGCTCGGTTATGCCAATCCGGCAAAACGCTTTTTCCTGGCATTGCGGCAACTACCCGAATCCGATCCTTGGCGCCAATCCGCCGCGGCCGAGGAGTGGCTGGAAAAACCGGGTACAGATCCGCCCCCAAAAAAACTTGCCTCCTGCCGACCCGCCGACCGGCCTCCGCACCTCGATGGCTACCTCGATGAACCTTTCTGGAACACCGCCGACCGCTTGTCGCTTCGCGATTCGAATTCCCCTCCGCCCTCCGCGGAGGGGCCAGCCGAGGGACGCGAAACTGCCGAAATCCGACTCGCCCACGACAACCAATTTCTCTACATCGCAATCCACTGCCCCAAGGCCGCGAACCTCAATTACCAAACCGATGACACCGCCCGCCCGCGCGACGCCGACCTCACTCAACACGATCGCGTTTCGCTGCGTTTCGATGTCGACCGCGATTACACGACCGCCTTCGAGCTCACCGTCGATCACCGCGGCTGGACGCACGATGCCCTTTGGGGCGATGCCACTTGGAACCCAACATGGTACGTAGCCGCGGCCAGCGACGAAACTTCCTGGACGATCGAAGCCGCGCTGCCACTCGCCGAACTAGTCGATCAGCCGCCTGCCGCGCGCGACGTGTGGGCGGTCGCCGCACGCCGCACGATCCCCCGTACCGGCTACCAATCTTGGGGCGCCGCCACAACTCGCGGCGAGGCCGCTGCCGAAGATTCCCCCGCCCCATTCGGCCTGCTCATCTTCGAATAAATCGCGCCCCGCTCCGCCAACCGCGCGCCGTTCAGAACCTGTCCCAGAACCGTCGGCGACTGGCTCATTTTGTCTTTGGAGCAAAATGTGCCGGTCCACCTCTCGGTTGGCCCACGAAATTTTGTGCTGACAGCTCTTGACACGTCATTCTAATTCTTTAGAATCAAAGCGAACCCTTGAAACCTCTGCTCCACCGGTCACAAGGAAGTCAGCCATGGCCCGCCCGCCCAGCCCACATCCGACCGACGGCGAACTCGAAATTCTGCGAGTCCTATGGGACCGCGGGCCTTCGTCGCTCAGCGAAATCTGCGAATCACTCCGCCGCGAACGCGAAGTGGCCACCACCACCGTCGCTACGATGCTCCGCGTAATGTTCGATAAGGCGCTGGTGCGCCGCAAGCCGGCCCGCCGCGGACATCAATGGTCCGCCGCCGTCACCCAAAATGCCGCCGCACGCTCCTTGGTCGGCAAGCTAGTCGATGGCGTCTTCGATGGCTCCGCCGGCCGACTCGCCGTACACCTCGTCGAAGCCGGCCAACTCTCGCCCGCAGAACTTGCCGAGCTTCGCACGCTCATTAATTCCAATCGCGTTTCACGCAAAGTCGCTAAGGCCCAAAGAAAGTGAGACGATGACGCACACGTACCAACTAGTGTTTGTGGCTTCTTCGCGCCTTCGGGCCTTTGCGCGAGACTTTTCCTAGCGAGATCACACAATGAACGCCTTTCTTTTCGCAAGTGGCGGGAACGCGTGGCTCCTTGCCGGCTGGACGATGGTTCACTTCCTGTGGCTCGGCACGCTCGTCGCCGCTACCGGTCTTCTCACCCGCCTGATTCTTCGCCGCACCGCGCCGAATGTGCGGTATATAGCGGCCCTCGCCTGTCTCACGATCCTCACCGTGCTGCCAGTCGGCATCGCCACATGGCTCGCCATGAATACTTATCTTCCGATCGCCGAACCGCATCTCGCCAACACATCCGTATTATCGGCCGCAGCAATTGCGCCGATTGTCGAGCTACATCGCGAATCGCTCCCGGCGAGTGAACCGCCGGCGTACAAATCACAGCTGGCCCCCGCGATGTCAACAACCGCCGCCACCACAACCTCGCTCCTCGCCACTCGCTCCTCGCGCCTTCCCCCAGCCCCCAATCCCCAACCCCCAGCCCCGCTTTCCTTGGCCCCCGCCATCTCCGCCATACAAACCGCCGTCCATTACCTCCCCTGGCTCTGGCTCATCGGCACACCAATCACCTTCCTCATCACCGCCACCGGTCTAGTCGGCACCCGCCGGCTACACCGCGCCAGCCGCCCGATCACCGACGGAACTATCGCAGCCATTTGCGCGGCTTGCCGCTTCGCTTCGAATTACTCGCCGCGTCGCCGTTGCCGTTTGCGATCGCATCGCCGCGCCCGTTCTCATCGGCATCCTCCGCCCGATCATCCTGCTGCCGCCCGCCGCGCTCACCGGCTACTCGCCCGACGAAATCGAAATGGTCCTGCTCCACGAGCTGGCCCACGTCCGTCGCTGGGACAATCTCATCAACCTGCTGCAGCGCATTATCGAATCGCTCCTCTTCTTCCACCCGGCCGTCTGGCTCCTCTCGAACTGGGTCCGCCGCGAACGCGAAGCCTGCTGCGACGCGCTGGTCGTCGCGCGCACGAACCACCCACACGCCTACGCCGAACTCCTGGTCGCCCTCGCCGCCCAAATGCCGCGCAGCGTTCTGTTCCACCCGGCCGCCAGCTCCGCCATGGCCGCCGGCCCCTTGCGCTCGCGCATCCGCCGCATCCTCGGCCTCGATGATGACCCCATGCTCATCAGCGGCAAATCGTTCACGCTCATACTCGCCGGCCTCATCACGGCCGCGACACTCGCTATCCTCTACCTGCCCAAAGTCGGCCAGGCCGAACCACCGGCCACCGAAGCAACCAAAATGGACCCAACAGAAGCCCGCAGCGTCAGCAAGGGAACGACCGATTCAAAATCAGAAGGCTCGCGCTCTACCACGGAGAACACAGAGAGCACGGAGACGAAGGAGGCGACTAGCGCCGATTCTCGGAACGCAGCCACCGATGATTGGCCCGCCGGCATTGTTTTTCCTTCGCCAAAGGAAGGCGAAATCTCCAAACGAACATGGCGGCAATTGCGAATTAAAGTCGTGCCGGCGACTACGGAAGAGCAAGCCGCCTACAAGCGTAAACTAAAAGTTATCGGAGGCGTCACGGATGCTCTAAAAACCATAATAAGGCAGAGACCATTCTTTCTCGAAAGCATCGGCGGTATCCAAATCGAGAATTTCGATCAACTCGACGGGGCGCTTAAGCGAGTCCAACAGCACGCCCCGGCGATCGTCACAAATGTTAATGGACGCGATTCCGTCGTGATAAAACTCGTCTATGCGACAGACCGCGGCCTGCAGTCCGTCGAGATTGCTGCGCCGCTCCCGAGCGGGCCAGCAAAAGAGCGCGCCAGCAAATTTCCTTCGCTCGAACAACAAAAGCTGGCCGATCTGGCGTACAAGCGCCTCGGCCTCGAATTGGAACCGATCGGCGAAGCCGACCTGAAACGCGTCAAAGCGCTCGGCTACGACGGCGGCGTGAAAGTATCGGCCGGGATGCGCGGCGTTTCGGGCGGTGGCGGTGGCGGATTTGGTGGCGGTGGCGGTGGCGGCGGCGAAGTGATCCAGCCCAACGACATCCTCGTCGGCCTCGGCGTCTGGCCCACAACCAACATGAAGTCCGTGGCGGAAATCCTGAGTCGCGGCGACCTCGGCCAACTCAATCCGCTCAAGTTTTACGTGGTGCGCCATGTCGAGGGCGGTGCAGCATACACCAAGTCCGGCGAAACCCCTGCGGCGATGTCGTCATCACGGGCCGCGTTTCAGTCAACATCAATGCGGTGCCACATCAACCCACCCCGCCGCTGTTTAACACCGTACCATCGCCGCAGGAAATAGACATCGCCAAGAAAACCGTGCATGTGCTGATCGACAAGCGCGACGCTTTCGCCAAGCTCAAAGACGAAGCCCTCGCCAAACGCGATGCGGCCAAAGGCGCGGATGCCATCGAAGCCGCCAAACGCGAGCTCGACTCGGCCAACCGCCAATTCGAACAGGCCAAGCGCCAACTCGACGACGCCAAACGCCAACTAGAACAACTCCAACGACAGAACGAAGCCCCCACCCACGGTGAACAATTTACTTACACCACAAAACCGCGACCGCCGGTCGCGGTGGAATCGCCCACCGGTGCAGCCGCCCAGCCGGCAACGCCTGAAGAAATCAAGATTCTCCACGAGCGCGTGAACACCATCGAAGATCAGCTCAAGTTCGCGCAAGAGCGACTCAAAGCGGGCAAGGGTGCAACGACTCTTGATGTGATACAAGTCGGCTGCGATTTGGCCTTGGCTCAAAGCGACGTTGCCCTCGCAGAAGGTCGCCTCGACGAGGCTATCGCAAAACTGCAACAAGCCCAAAAGCAAGCCGAGGACGCGGTCAAGATCGCCAGCACTGCCGCCCGCGCAGGCGTGGGGGGAGATTACGAAGCGATCCTTAAAGCCAAGCGGAATCTCTCGGACATCAAGCTGAAACTCATTCCCCTTCAGAGTCCTCCGTATATTGCTCCGCAAGCGATTCCCAACACTACGATCGAACCCACACGACCACCTCAGCCGCCGCGTGTGAAAAGCGCGATGCCAAGTGCAAAAATCCCCGATTGGGCTCGCCCGACGACGGCGTTAGCGCCGGCCCAGCCTGCGCCGCCCGCAAAAGAATTCGGCCGGCCCGCGCCGACTCCAATTCCACCTACTCCGCACGTGCCTAATTTCGACGTTGAAACGACCGCGCGTAGGGGGCCGGATGGGCAAACGGTTTACGAACAGCACGCAATTCCACCCGCCGTCACATCGAATTCACCTGCAGCGTCCTACGAAGCGCAAGAGAAAACTTCGCCGCCGACAGCGCTGTTTGCAGCCGAGACGTCGCCGCGACCCGGCGAGTACATTCCAGGCCGGCCGTCGCCAATATTACGAATTTACATCTTTTATTCACCCGATTCACGGCCTGCGCTGATCGCGAAATCATCGATTGAAAAAATCGTGAAGCAATTGACACATGTGGAACTCGTCGAAATAGACGTATCGCGAGAGCCCAACAAGGCGAAAAACCTGGCCATCGACAAAGTGCCAACGTGCCTGCTAGTTCGAGTGCGAGACGGAGAAGTGGTCCGTCGGATCGTTGGCCTACAGGACGCGGAAGAATTGCAAAAGCAAATAAACGATGCGCTTTCGATGGAATCGACCAAGGCGTCGGAAGCGCGCGGTGCGGCCGGTCCAGCATTATCCAAATCCGCCCTCCGCTACGACGGCAAAACCTTCGACCAGTGGCGCACCGCCTGGCGCACCGAGCTCAGCACCGAAAAACGCCTCGAAGCCGTAAAAGCACTCGCCGCCTTCGGCGCCAACGGCTACGGCAAAGAAGCCGCCGAGGCGATACTCGACGTCGCCGCGCAATACGACTGGACGTCGATTGGCGCCGATGAAGGAAGCGACGCACTGCAGGTCGCCTGCATCCGGGCATTCGGCGGCGATTGGCCCTTCTCAGGGGGTCCGGTTCCGCAAAAAATCCCGCCGGCCGACGTGCTGCCCTGGGCGACCAAGGTCGTCCAATCCGGCACGCGTCAGCAAAAACTCTTCCTCACCTATGTACTGGCAAACATCGAAGGCGATTCCATCGACCTGCGCGTGAAACTGTCCCGCGATAAGGATGCAGCTATTCGCGAGTACGCACTCGGCAGTCTGCCGTCACTGGTAAAAGTGCCAGCCAATGAACAACTCTCCTCCCGCGTCCGCGACTCTATTCTCAGCAAGGATCCGGATGAGGCAATGGCGGCGATCAGTAAGACGTTTCAACCCAAGCGGCCGCCCGAATCCGGCGCGACGTTCGTTTACGTGCCGGAGATCACCAGCGCTTTATTCTCATCACACGAGCAAGTGCGCAAATATGCCCGCAACGCTATCCAGTTCGCCAAGGACGATCATGCGACGACATTGTTAAAAGAGCTGTCGGCCGTGCTCGACGACCCGAAGCGCAAAGACCAACGCATCGAAGCCATTCGCGCTCTGGCCACGCTCGGCAAGAATGCCAAGCCGGCCACCGAGAAACTCCTACAACTCGCAAAGTCCGATAATCAGTCAATTTCGATCGCCGCCGTCAATGCACTAAGCCGCATCCTAGACAACTCCGCGTACAACAACATGCTAGTAGAGGACTTCGGCGATCGGCTTGGAATTAAACTGCAACAGAGTCCGTCCGGTGAAGAGGACATTCGTCCCTCTGATCCGCGTAAAGCGAGGGAGTACATCGCGTTCCAACACGCCCTCACCGTCGAGCGAAAGGAGCTATTCCCATAAACGCACATCCTCCATTGGCTTTAATCGAGCCAGCTTGCAAGGTATAATCGGCACAGGTGATGTTCCATGCTTCAAATCCAACTCCCCGACAACCTGCTCGCAGAAATCGAAGCCGCCGGCGTCACCGGCAGCGCCGTCGATGCGTTCGTGCAGCAAGCCGTCCGCGAAAAACTTGCCGCTGCTAAAATGGATGGGAGGAAGAGCCTAACGAAACAGACATCGAGCAGGCGCTCGATGAATTCGATGCGCTCTGTGACGCAGTGGATATCTGTGCTCCGGGCACTCATTTGTCTCGCGATCAATTGCATGAACGCAGTTGATACGAACGTGTTGATTTATCGGCTCGACCGCTCGGAGCCGAGCAAGCGAGCAGTTGCCAGCATGCTGTCCCAGTGGGATAGCGAAAAGTGTACCACCTATTGCCTTTAACGGCGACCAATCGCTGCTGTCGCTCATCACCAGCGTCGTCAAGCGCTCAGAATTGGCCACTTCACGACGCGTCGCAAATCCCCGAAGTGGCCAAAAATTCTTGCTGAAATCCGGCCCGCAATCTGCTAACGTGGCCTGGTGAATGACCGCTCGAGCGCAGCTGCCATTGCGCTCGCCGGCGACTATCGAATGCCGTGGCGGCGAAAGTGTTCCCCGATCAGGAAACCACGCGCTGAAGGCCCCGGCTCGATAAGACCGGCCCCCCGGGGATCTCAGCGATTGCACTCGGGCGGTTGGTGCTGGACCATTGCGCGTTCGCATCGTGCGCCTTCGCATCGGTCCCAGCTCCAGAGGGCCCTTCATTTTTTTTGAGGCACTAAGGCGTTAGGAATTCGGCGTCAGGTATCAAAAACGTAAACAACTGAACCGATCCTCCAAACGACTAACCACTAACGACTAAGGACTCTCAACGCTATACTGCGCTCATGGGAATCCTCATCGGCATGGATGAAGCCGGCTACGGCCCGAATTTCGGACCGCTCGCCGTCGCCGCAACCGTATGGCACGTTGCGGACGAGGTGTCAGAGTACCGCGAACGCCGGTTAGCGTCGGCGGCCACGCCGAATGTCGCGGTGGCCGCGTCACCCAAGCACACACGCACAAAAAAGAAGTCGTCTACCGATCCCATCGATCTCTACTGTCTGCTGCGCAACATCGTCGCCAAAAGTGCGAACGAGCGGCGTATTGCCATCGCCGATTCCAAAGTGCTTTACTCACCCGGCCTCGGCCTGCGGCAACTGGAGCGCGGCCTGCACGCGGTGCTACTTTCGATGCGACAGTCGATCTCAACCTGGTCGGCGATCCTGTACTATTGTGGCGCCGACCCAGACGGACATCACAAAAGCGTCTGCTGGCCCGATGGTTTCGATTGCTCGCTGCCGGTCGACGCGGCCGCTGATGAACTTGCCCGTCTCGGATCGCGATTCACCCGTGCCTGCGCCGCGGCCAGTGTCCGCCCACTGTTCATCCGCGCGCGGCTGGTGTTTCCAGCGCAGTTCAACGATTTGGTGGAGCGCTACGGGTCAAAGGGTGCAGCACTTTCGCACGTCACCGTCGGCCTGCTGCGCGAAGTCATGGACATGGTAGCGTACGACCCCAGCGTCCCGCCCCCCATCTACGCTCTGTGCGACAAGCACGGCGGCCGAAATTTCTACACGGCACTTTTGCAGCACCATTTTTCAGAGCATTGGATCGAGCCGGCGTTTGAAAGCCACGCCGAAAGCCGCTACGAATGGGGACCGTCCGAATCGAGAATTCGCGTGACCTTCCGCATGCAAGGCGAGCGTTTTCTGCCCACCGCACTGGCATCGATGACCGCCAAATACCTCCGCGAGCTGGCCATGCGGGCGTTCAATGAATTCTGGTGTGCTCGCGTCGAGGACCTTCGACCCACCGCCGGCTACCCCAAAGATTCGCACCGCTTCCGAAAAGATATCCGCGCCACCCAACGCAAACTCGGCATCGACGACCACATGATCTGGCGAAACAGGTAGGGAATTTAGCCAGCCTTATCTCAAATCTTAAATCTGAAATCTTAAATCATCCTATGTTTCTTTACATCGCACGACACGCCTGGGCCGGTGACCGCGGCGACCCGCGCTGGCCGGATGATTCGCTCCGCGAGCTCACGCCCGAAGGAATCGAGCGATTCACACAGGTCGTCAAAACGCTCGCCGACCGCGGATTTAAGCCAGATCGAATTGCAACGAGTCCCTATACGCGCTGTCGGCAGACGGCCGATATTATTGCCAAGCATGTCGCCGGCAAACCCAAGATCGACGAGCTTGATGCCTTGCAGCCTGGCTCCGAAATCGCGCCGCTGTTGGATTGGTCGCGCAGTCATACCAAGAACGACGAAAACGTCTGCTGGGTCGGCCACAGCCCCGATGTCGAACGCCTTGCCGCCGAAATCATGGGCGACGGCACCGCGCGCATCCGCTTCGCCAAAGGCGCAATCGCCGCCTTCAGCTTCGAAGCCGATATCAACGCGGGCGCCGGCGAACTCTGCTGGCTCGCAACCGCTAAATCGCTCGGC
>CAWEDY010000039.1:0-42772 GCA_963807935.1 uncultured Planctomycetota bacterium | reverse complement strand
TTGCCCCGGACCCTGCTCTCCGCACTCCGGCAATGCGCGATCGACAACGCTTACGCTGGGTATTCTTTGCTGCCTGGCCGCGGCTCAATCCGGCGGGCACAGTTGCGGATCGTCACCTACAACACAGCGGCCGCGGCCTATATCGGTTCCGGCACCGATCGTATCGACACGGTCCTAAAGGCCATTGGCGAAGAGACCGGGAACAATGGCAAGGTCGGTGGCACGTATCTTACCGATGGCATTGCCAAACCGATCGATGTCTTGCTGCTTCAAGAACAAGATCTTCCTGGGACGGGCACGGGAGCCAATCATCCCTCGCCCACTACGCAGTCGATCCTTTCGCTGCTGAACGCGGCTTATTCGGGCCAGGGCGTTACTTACAGCATGAGTAATCGCACCGGCATAAGCGACGGCGCCGGCACCCAAACGCTGATCTATCGAAACGAGACGGTCCAGTTGATCGCCGACACGGCATTCGGCGCCACCGGCCAGGATCGACAGACCCTGCGTATCAGCTCAGGCCGGTCGGCTATACGAGCGCTGCCGATTTTTACATTTACAACAGTCACTACAAGGCAAGCCTCGATAGTTCGCCGCCCGGAACAAATGCCAACAAGCGATATAACGAAGCCGATGCAATTCGCACGAATTCCGACGCACTCGGTGAAGGCGCCCACGCGATTTATGCCGGCGACCACAACTTCTACTACTCCGATTCCCGAGAACCCGCTTGGGGCAGGCTCGTGGCGGGCGGCGCCGGCCAGGCTAACGACCCGGCCAATCAGGTCGGCGCCTGGCACAATAGCGCAAGCTTCGCGGCAATCCACACGCAGTCGCCCTGCGTGAACTCGACCGGCAACTGCGGCGTGGGCAGCGGCATGGACGATCGTTTCGACTTTCAGCTCGTGACCAGCGAATTCCTCGATGGCGCCGGATTGAGCTATATCAACAACTCTTATCACTCATTCGGCAACAACGGCTCGACATACAACACGGACATCACTTCGGCCAATAATACGGTTCCATTAACCGGCGTGACTTCCTACACCAAAGCACAAGTGCTGAGTGCGCTGCACACGGTCACCGATCACTTGCCCGTCGTTGCCGATTATCAGGTGCCCGCCGTCATGCAAGCCATGGCTGGAACGATCCCCTCTTCGATCGACCTGGGGTCGACGTTCAATCTCGGCGTCACTGTGAGCAATTCGGCCGATGTCATGTTTTCCAACGGCGCGGACGTGCTTCATTATTCGCTAACGACAGCGGGCTCCGTGACGGGGTCGTTTTTGAATCAAAACGATTCTGCCCTCGGCGGAAGCAACCTGCATTCCGTGGGATTCGACACTTCGTCGATCGGATTGAACACTGGCACGATCACCGTCACCAGCTCGAATCAAGCGATCCCGGTCGGTACGATCAACATTCCCATAAGTTTTCTGGTCGTACTGCCCGGCGACTACAACGGCGATGGGACGGTGGATGCCCGCGACTACGTCGTATGGCGAAAGAATTCCGGGCTCATGGGCGGCGCCACCTACACTCAAGGGGACGGCAACCGCGACGGCGATGTCACCCAAGCCGATTACACGATCTGGCAATCGCACTTCGGTCAAACCGCGAGTGGAGCCGGCGCCGACCTCGCGTCGGCAACCGCCGTCCCCGAACCTTCTACGCTGGGGCTGGTGATAATTGGCATCTGTCTCGCTGGTTGGCGGCCGACTAGACTTAAGGCATGGACCCGCCAGAGTTGATCGCGTTTGCTCGGCGCCTTATCGCCGGCGAGATTTCGCCGACTGATTTCGAGCAGCAAATTGGCCGGGCGCGGGGACGCACCGACTCGCCGGCAGACTTATCAGCGAGCCGGGACGTCCCCGATCCCGCCGCGGCCACGACCGTCGATCTAGATCGCCGCCGCCGCTGCGGATTTCCCGAAGTTGTTTTTGGTCCGGGAAAAACCCTCGAGCAACTCTGCCAGATTGTGACCACACTCATTGGGCATGGTGAACCGGTACTGGCGACACGAATCGACGAGCAGCAGGCAACCGGTTTGTTGGCCGCGTTTCCGCGGGGGCGATACAACGCGGTCGCGCGGACGTTTCGGCTGGCGAGTGAATGCTCTGAACCATCCCCTAACCCATCCCAACAAGGGAGGGGAGCTGCGCGGCCGCAAGTCACGGTGATCTCGGCCGGTACCGGCGATCTTCCCGTTGCCGAGGAGGCCCGCGAAACGCTCGATTGGATGGGCGTTCAGGTAACGATGATTCACGACGTTGGCGTCGCCGGGCCGCAGCGACTGCCGGCGCGGCTGGCCGATTTCGAATGCGCCGTTGCGATCGTCGTCGTGGCTGGCATGGAAGGAGCACTTCCCAGCGTCGTCGGCGGCTACGTGGCGTGCCCCGTCATCGCGGTGCCGACGAGCGTTGGTTACGGCGCGAATTTCGGCGGCGTCTCGGCACTCCTTTCCATGCTCAACAGTTGCGCGAATAACGTCGCCGTCGTCAACATCGACGCCGGTTTCAAAGCCGGCTTTTTGGCCGGCTTGATTGCCGTCCGATCGAATCCAACATAATTAGCGTCGGCGGCCCCGCCAGTTTATATCGAAAGACTTTCCGACCTCATGAAGCTCGAAGACTTCACCCACGCGCCCTTGCCGCTGCTTCCGCCCCGCCGCGCTGACAGCCACAAAGGCGACTTCGGCAGGGCCCTATTGATCGGCGGCTCGCGCGGAATGAGTGGCGCCATCGCGCTGGCCGGGCGAGCCGCGCTCCGCAGCGGAGCCGGACTCGTGACGCTCGCCATACCAAACTGCATTCAGGATGTCGTCGCATCGATCGAGCCTTCGTACATGACGAAAGGCTTTACGGACGAGAACGGACAATTCATGCGCTCGGCAACCGACGAGCTAATCGGCCTGGCGCTCGAGGGAGCGACCGCTGTTGCTCTTGGTCCCGGCCTTGGAAGGGCCGATACGCTAACCGCGTTTGTCGAGGGGGTATTTGGCGCACTCAGTACGCCCATGGTCGTTGACGCGGATGCATTATTCGCACTTGCTCAACGCCCGGAGGCGCTCGCGCATCCGGGCGGACCTCGCGTATTAACGCCACACCCCGGTGAGTTCGCCCGCCTCACGGGGGAGCAACCGGCGCATTCGGATCGAATTGAAGCCGCGGCGCGGTTGGCCCGGCGTGATGCAAACGGGCGAACAATCGTCGTACTTAAAGGCCACAACACGGTCATCACCGACGGCCACCATTACTTTATCAATAGCACCGGCAACGCCGGCATGGCCACCGGCGGCACCGGCGACGTGCTCACGGGCATCGTCACCGCCCTGCTCTGCCAAGGCCTTGCGCCGTTCGACGCGGCCCGACTTGGCGCACACGTACACGGCTTGGCCGGCGATCTGGCCACCGAACAGCTTGGACAAGTCTCCCTGATCGCCAGCGATTTGATCCACTATTTGCCAAAGGCGTTTCGGGCTGTAGTCGGCTAAACCGCAAGCGGAGTTGACGCGAAACCGATTTCCTACTCCCTGCTTCCCGCACACCGCGCTCATGCAAATCATCCGCACTCTTGCATCGCTACCCGCCGCAGCTCGCGGCGGCGCCGTCTCGATTGGCAATTTCGACGGCGTGCATCGCGGACATGTGGCCATCGTGCAACGATTGTTGGAGCGGGCCGAGGCGGTTGGCGGGCCGGCCATTGTATTCACATTCGATCCGCACCCGGTGCGGTTGCTGCGTCCCGAGCAGTGCCCGCCGCCGCTGACGTGGACCGAGCGAAAAGCCGAATTGTTGGCCGCGCAGGGCGTCGATTGGATCGTCGCCTATCCAACCGATGAAGCGCTGCTGCAACTCTCGGCTGCCGAGTTCTTAGCGCATATTGTGCGCGGCACATTGGCCGCCCGCGCCCTGGTCGAGGGTCCGAACTTTTATTTCGGACACAATCGAGAGGGCACGATCGACCGCCTTGCCGAGCTAACCTCAGCCGCCGGTATCTCGCTCGACGTTGTTCCACAGGTCGTAATCGATGGCGAGGTCGTCTCGAGTTCACGCGTTCGCGATTTGATTCGCGATGGCAATGTGCAACAGGCCGCAAAGCTTCTTTCGGCGCCGTACCGGATTCGGGGTATGGTGACCCACGGGGCCGGCCGTGGCGCAAAAATCGGCTTCCCCACGGCGAATATCAGCGCAATCGACACGCTGCTGCCGGCCCAAGGTGTCTATGCCGGCAGAGCTTGGCCCGTGAGCCGGGCAGTCTCCGACTCCGGCCCGCTGGCTTACCCGGCCGCCATCAATCTGGGCCCAAGCCCCACGTTCGGTGATACGATGATTCGTGCCGAAGTTCATCTGATCGGACTCACAGAACCACTGTACGGCCAACCGTTGGAGGTTGACTTCCTGGCCCGGTTGCGAGACATTCGGCCGTTTGATTCACCGGCAGCGCTAGTTGAACAATTGAATCGCGATATCGAGCAAGTGGAACAAATCGCACACTGATACCTGGCCCTCCGACCTCTCACCTTTCGCCTCTTTTCAATGTCCATCGACTGGCGACCATTCACGAAGCTGGTAAACGAATCGCGGTCGTTCGTGCTCACGAGCCATATGCGGCCGGATTGCGACGCCATCGGCAGCGAAATAGGGTTAGCGCTGGCACTGCGGTCGCTGGGCAAAACAGTTCGGATCGTGAATGGCGACCCGGTGCCGCCGCATATCGCGTTCATCGACCCGAACCACGATGTGCTCGTTCTTGACCGCGATGTGACACGGGCTGATCTAACGTGCGATGTCCTGGCAGTGCTCGATACGAGCGCCTGGAGCCAATTAGGGCCAATGTCGGATGTCGTACGCCGGACGACTGTTCGCAAAGTCGTCATCGACCATCATGTCAGTCAGGATGATATGAGCGCCGAGGTGTTTAAGGAAACTTCGTCGGAATCCACCGGCAGGCTCGTGCTGCAAGCGATCGACGCGATGGGCGCAGCGCTTACGCCGCAAATCGCGGCGCCGTTGTTCGCTGCCATCGCCACCGACACAGGCTGGTTTCGCTTCCCTTCAGTAAACGAGGCGACGCTTTCGGCCACCACGCGACTCGTGGCGGCCGGAGCGAAACCGCATTTGATTTTTGCCGCCCTCTACGAGCAAAACTCATTGCCGCGGCTGCTGTTGCAAGGGCGCATTCTGAGCAATGTGAAATCGGAGCTGGGCGGCCGGCTGCTCTCCAGCGCGATCACGCAGGCGGACCTCATGGCTGTCGGCGCCGAGCCGACGGATACGGAAGACGTCATCAATCGGCTTCTGGGTGTTGCCGGAGTTGAGGTCGCGATCTTGTTCCTCGAGTTCGGGCCCAATGAAACGAAAGTTAGCTTGCGGAGCCGATCGACGCTGGATGTAAACCAGATTGCGGCCCGCTTCGGCGGCGGAGGCCATCGTGCGGCTTCCGGCGTGCGTTTTCCCGGGCCACTCCGCGACGCTGAACCAGCTGTGCTCGCCGCGGTGTGCGAAGCGATGCAGTGAATGCCGAGTGTCCAGAAGCCATTTCAAAACCGGGGGCTAGTGCCCTGCGGCTGATTGAATTAGCCGAGACGCGCTAGCGTCCGGTTCTCCTCGCGAGGTTTTGAAGCTGCTTGTAGTGTCAAGAATCGAATGCCGAACAGGCGAATGGCTCTTGACTCTCGACTCTGGTCTCCGGACTTCTTACCATGGATGGCATGCAAACCGACGTTCATTCGGCGACTGATGCTGAACCCGCGGCACGTCGCTCTTTCTTCGTTCGCGCGGCCGCTATCGTCGCCGGGGCCATCGCAACATTATTCCCATTTGCGGTCGGCTGGGGAGTTATCACCGATCCAGTGCGGCGCGGCCGCGGCGCCGCGTCTGGAGATGGATCGGTTGCGGGAAGCATTGAGCGCATTTGTCCGCTCGACGCCCTGCCGGCCGATGGAACGCCGCGCCAGTTCACCGTTACCGCCGACGTTTCCGATGCTTGGACCCATGCTGCCGCACAGCGAATTGGGGCCGTGTTTTTAACCCGTTCCAGCAAGGATGCCAATCAGGTCACGGCGTTCTCCGCCACTTGCCCCCATCTGGGGTGTGCAGTGGAATACGACGCGGCCAAGAGCGAATTCAAGTGCCCCTGCCATGCGAGCTGGTTTAGCAAGGACGGCCAAAGGCTGTCGGGCCCTAGCCGCCGCGGACTTGATCAGTTGCCAACGAAGATCGCGAGTGACGCTGGCACCAAGGAAATTTGGGTGGAATTCGAGCGCTTTCAGGCGGGCATCGCGGAGAGGAAGCCGATTGGATGACCCGCTTCTTCGATTGGCTGGATCACCGAACCGGTTTCCGCACAGCCCTTCATGCCGCGCTGTACGAGCACATTCCGGGGGGACCGCGCTGGCGATACGTGTGGGGCAGCACGCTCAGCTTTTGCTTCTTCGTGCAGGTCGTCACCGGCCTCGTACTGTGGACGGCCTACAGCCCAAGTGCGCAGACCGCCTGGGAGAGCGTTTACTACATTCAGCACCAGATGACAGCGGGCTGGTTGTTGAGAGGCGTGCACCACTCCACTGCCCATCTCATGGTGCTTTTGCTGGCGGTACACCTTGCGCAGGTAGTCGTCGATGGCGCCTACCGAGCGCCGCGTGAGATCAATTTCTGGGTCGGACTTATCTTGGCGCATTTCGTGCTCGCGCTGGCGCTCACGGGCTATCTGCTGCCGTGGGACGAGAAAGGATATTGGGCCACGAAGGTCGCCACCAACATGATGGCCCTTGTTCCGGTGATCGGCAAACCATTGCAGCGACTGTTGATCGGCGGCAACGACTACGGCCATCAGACGTTAACGCGCTTCTTCGCCCTTCACGCCGGCGTGCTGCCTACCCTGCTGACGATTTTTTTGATCCTGCACGTGCTCTTGTTCCGCCGCCACGGCCTGACCGTCCGAGACCCGAACCGCGCGCCGGACACAACTTTTTGGCCAGAGCAATTATTGCGGGATGCGGTTGCATGTCTCGCCGTGGCGGTCGTTGTATTGGTACTCGTGGTATGGAATTATCCGCGCATGGAGCCGGGGACGCCGATCACAAACCACTTGGGCGCCGAGCTCGGCGCACCGGCCAATCCGGCCGAAAGCTACGCGGCCGCCCGGCCGGAAGTTTACTTCTTGTTTTTGTTTCAAACATTGAAGTATCTGGACGTGTTTTCGCCGGTGGTTGGGGCGGTGGTTTTGCCGAGCATCGTGCTCTTGTCGTTGGCTCTAATGCCGATTATCGGCCGTTGGGAATTAGGCCACAGGTTCAACGTTGTCTGGACGTTCGCGCTCTTGATCGGCGCCGGCGTACTGACATCGTTGGCATGGTACGACGATCATTACAGCAAAACTCCCGAATCGCAGCATTACCTGGCGGCCGTCGCCAGCGCGAAAACCGAGGCGGAGCGCGCAGTCGAGTTAGCCAGTTCGCCCAACGGCATACCGCCTACCGGTGCGCTCGCCATGCTTCAAAACGACCCGAAAACGCAGGGGCCGAAGCTCTTTCGTCAACATTGCGCAGCGTGCCACAGCCACTCGGCGGAAAGTAGCTCTGCCGACGAATCACAGCTGATAGTTGCCGCGAAACCGAGCGCATCGAACTTGTGGGGCTTCGGCAGCCGCGCTTGGGTCCGCGGCATTCTCGACCCGAAGCAAGTCGGCGGCCCACACTACTTCGGTAACACGGCCCTCAAGGATGGTGACATGGTTACCTGGGTACACGACAACATCGCCAAGCAAAGCACCGAATTAAAGGGCGATGAGCTTACCAAGTTTCGCCAAAAGATTGACGATGTTACGCTGGTGCTCGCAACCGAAGCGGGTCAGCCCGTGGGAATGGTGGCCGACTTGGACAAGCGCGTAGCTGCCGGTCGCGAGGCAATCGTTAAGGATTTTTCTTGCATCGATTGTCACAAGTTCCACGATCAAGGCGAGGCGGGTGATGCGCCCGACCTCACTGGCTACGCTTCGCGCGAATGGCTTAACGCGTTCATTAGCAACCCATCCGACGAGCGATTCTATAGTGACAAGAACGACCGTATGCCAGCGTTCGCGCCGCATCCGAACGACCCAAAGGCGAACCGCCTCGGTCCGCAGGAGCTGGCGCTCGTCGTCTCCTGGCTCCGCTTCGAATGGTACGAGCCCGCCGTCCCGACCAATCCACCGGGCAAGAGCATCGAATCCGGTAAGCAATAGGCGCGATGCTACGCGATGTTGCTTTGATTTGGACTGGTCGCTTAAGCGACCAGTCGGCCGGCCGCGCCGCCGCGTTGACAGCAGCGATAAATCCTGCCAAATCGTTACAGTTTCGCGCGGGTGCGCGCCGATTTCAAAAGCGCAGCGCGAACTGGCAGATACTCTGCGCTGCAGCCAAGCTAGCTGCTGGCAATGGTCCTCACGAATACCAACTTATGTGGTGCAGCACGTGTCAACAGGAAACACCGGGCGTCGCTCACGCGACCAGCGGCCGAATCGTTTGCTCGCGCTGTCAGCAACCCATGCCAAAACGATACTCGACGCATACCACGCGAATCTGTGACGAAGGGCTTGCGCTCGATGAGCCGCAGCTCGCCGCCACCACGGCATCCCGCACGACGCCCTTTCGCACCGATGAATGGGCCGCAGGCCAACGCGTTCGTAAGGCCGTTCGCGAATTGCGGCGGCCGAATCCAACCACAGCGACTTCCCCAAACCGTATCGCGTCTGATCGTCGGCGTTTTGACCCGCCGCACGACTTATTCGGCGAACTTGAGCACGCGACGGTGCCCGGTCTGGCCGCAATGACATCGCCGCTCGCCGCCAACACGATTCTGCAATATCGCCGACCGGAAGGAAGCCAGATCGTTGCATGGCTGATCGTAATCGCCGGCATGCTGGCGCTGAGCATGCGGTGTCGGCCTCATCGGCTGGTCAATTTCGACCGGTCGAATGCTATATTGGAACTTCGCGCTGGGTCTGCGCTAGGCGGCCAGGGCACGCTGATCTTTGGCCTGGTGCTCGTAATCTCGCGACTATGGCGCAGCAGCCGATACGCGGCCGCGAAATTGCAAGAAGTCTACGCGCGAATCGGCCAATTGCAACAATCGACCGAAACGCTTGCCACAATGCGTTCCGGCGGCGCCCCAGCCTTCTACGCCGACCTCGTCCGAGGCGCCAGCCCGCACGTGATGCTCGCGAATCTCAAGGGCCAAGTCGATCAGCTCGCCTCGCGCGTGGGCAGCGCATGGTAATTGCCCATAGAGCCGCTAGCTGCGACGCCGCCAATTTCGGTCATCCTTCTACCCGCTGGGCGATATCTTCCACCACGTCCGCACTCTTCACGCGCCATTGCTCCAGCGTGTCGCGATCGCGGATTGTCACGGTGCCGTCTTGCAAAGTCTGGCCGTCGATCGTGATGCAAAAAGGTGTGCCTGCCTCGTCCTGGCGGCGGTAGCGGCGGCCTACTGCCCCCTTCTCGTCATAGAACACAACAAACCGCCGCTTGAGCGCTGTATAAATATCTTTGGCCGCTTCCGGCATGCCATCCTTTTTTACGAGCGGAAACACGGCAGCCTTCACTGGCGCAATTCGTGGGTGAAACTTCATCACCGTGCGCGTCTGCATGTCGCCCTTGTCATCGGGCGCTTGGTCTTCGTGGTATGCCTCGCATAGAAACGCGAGCGCCGCCCGGTCGGCTCCGGCCGAGGGCTCGATCACGTGCGGCGTGAACCGCTCGCCTGATAGATCATCGCGATACGTGAGGTCGCGACCGCTGCCCTTATGCCTCGGTTGGCCAGCCGCATCGAGCTCGACTTCCAGGCATCCCGCCGCGTTTTTGACGAGCTTGCCCTCCATATGGCTGCGCAGATCGAAGTCGCCGCGATGAGCGATTCCTTCCAATTCGCCGAACTCGCCTGAGCCCAGGAATGGAAACGAGTACTCAATATCGGCCGTGCCCACTGAATAATGGCTAAGCTCTTCGCTTTCGTGTTCGCGCAAGCGGATTCTGTCGCTCGCCAAACCTAAGCTCTTGTACCACGCCACTCGGCGATCGCGCCAGTATTCGTACCATCTCCGCGAAGTGGTGGGATGACAGAAAAACTCGATTTCCATCTGCTCGAATTCACGCGAGCGAAACGTAAAATTCCGCGGCGTAATCTCGTTGCGAAAGCTCTTGCCCACTTGGGCGATGCCGAACGGGATTTTGACCCGAGTGCTGTCCGTCACATTCTTGAAGTTGACGAAGATGCCCTGTGCCGTCTCCGGGCGCAGAAACGCCGCGTCCTCTTCGCCGCCCATCGCACCGACGATCGTTTTAAACATCAAATTGAATTCGCGCGGCTCGGTAAGCCGGCACTTCTCGAATTCACCCGGATGTTTGCTCGGTTTCTGCGGGCACTCTGCCGATTGCAGATGATCGGCCCGCCAGCGCCCTTTGCACTCCTTACAGTCCACCATCATGTCGCAAAACAAATCATAGTGCCCCGAGCACTTCCACACCTGCGGGTGCATGATGATCGAACAATCGAGGCCGACCATTTCGAATGTTGACGGCGCGCCGGCCGGCTTCACCAGCTCGTTGTGGCCGGCGACCATATCGCGCCACCAGGCCTCTTTGATATTTCGCTTCAGTTCGACGCCCAGCGGGCCGTAATCCCAAAAGCCGTTCAGCCCGCCGTAGATTTCGCTCGACTGAAACAAAAACCCCCGCCGCCGACATAGCGCTACAAGTTTGTCCATATCCATGGTGAGCTGCCTACCTTTTCGAAGGCTATGCGCCACAGAGGACACAGAGACCACAGAGGGATTTGGGGGCGATTGCAGCTTTGTGGTCTGTCACTCGTCATTTCCAGAATGACAAATCTCAAATGACCGACTTGCAATGACCATTCTTTCCTCTGTGCACTCTGTGTCCTCTGTGGCACACCTTGCCTTGGATTCGATTCGTTGAAGGTGATTATTTTAACGCCGTTTGTCGGCAAGAGTCCAGCGCGGCGTTTTACGCTTCAGCGCGGCGTGATTCGCCAATTGTCGACATCGAGCTCCGGCACGATGTTGTAGCGGTCGATCTGCGCACAATCCACAAGATCTTGATCGAGTCCGATGCCGATCAGATTTCGGCCGCCATGCGTATCTCGGAGTGCAAGCGCCAGTTCATCGCTAATTGATCGGCCGTGGATATTCGCCTTCATTTCAATAATGTGCCAGCCTGCTGCGGCCACTACCTCATTGTCACCTATCGGAAGTGGATCGCATTCGGCTTTCATGTGAATCCAAGATTGCACTACACTGCCGGCCGCCAAGATGTCCTCGCCGGTTTCGCTGCCGTCTGTCCCCGCACACAGGATGTCAATCCGCGGCTCATTTTTAATAGACGCAACCACCGCCGACAGGTTCAGGAAACAACCGAGAACAATCCGCGACGCCCGCCGTGCGTGGTACATCGCCCGAGTGCCGTTCGTGGTGGTGATGAACACTCGCTTGCCGGCGACAATTGCCGGTGTATACTCGGCCGGTGAATTGCCGACGTCAAAACTCGGAATCTTTCCACCACGACGCTCCCCGCCAAGCACGACATCGGCCCGACCTGCCGCATTGGCCGCCGCCACCGCGTCATCAATCTCCACAAACGGCACCACCTCGCGCGCACCCGACGCAAGCGCCTGGCAAATCGTCGACGTCGCCCGCAGCAAATCAATCACAACCACGCAGCTGCCAGCCAGTTCATCCTCTCGAACATCTCGCGGCAACTTATGAACGCGCAAATAACAGTCGGTCATTCCACCTTCTTTCGATGAAACTCGGACCCCTCCGTGCTCTCGGTGCACTCCGTGGTTAGAATCTGCATCATGCCCGTTGACAAGTCATCCGATCGCGTTCGCCGCATGTTCGGCCAGATTGCTGGGCGATATGATTTCTTGAATCATTTGCTTTCGCTTGGGATCGACCATTACTGGCGCTGGCGTACGGTGCGGCTGGTCCCACCTTCTGGCTCACTGCCGATTCTCGACGTGTGCACCGGTACCGGTGATCTGGCGCGTAGCGTACGACCGTGCGACAAATCATAAAACGCCAATCGTGGGGGGCGATTTCTGCCACGAAATGCTGGCGATCGGCGCAAAAAGGCAACACGTGCCGCCGCCGACTCGCGTATCACGTTCATCGAAGCCGACGCTCAGGATTTGCCGGTTCCCAACGATGCGTTCCAAATCGTGTGCGTCGCCTTTGGCCTGCGAAACGTCGCCGACACCAACCGCGGCCTTGCCGAAATGACTCGCGCCTGCGCCCTGGCGGCCATGTGGCGGTGCTGGAGTTTTCCACACCAACTTGGCAGCCGTTCAAAGGCGTTTATGGCTGGTACTTTCGCCACGTCCTGCCCCGCGTTGGGCGGCTTTTCGCGCGCAATTCCGCCGGCGCCTACGAGTATTTACCCGCCAGCGTCGTCGAGTTTCCACAAGGAGAAGCGCTACTCGAACGCCTCCGCTCCGCCGGCCTCACCGACGCTCGCCGCTATCCGCTGACTTTCGGCGTGGCTACACTTTATGTAGGTAGAAAACCAAGTTTGTCCGCAGGTGGACGCAGATAAACGCAGGCAATGAAGCACCCAATTGTTATCGGCATCACCGGCGCAAGTGGCGCGATCTACGCGGTGCGTTTGCTCGATGTGCTTCGCGCCTCCGGCCATGATGTACACTTATCGATCAGTCCATCTGGACGCGATATTCTAGCGCACGAATTGAAGCTGAAGATCGATCTCAAGCATCTCGATTCCGCCGGCCTGCTCAAATGCAATCCTTTCCGCTGCGCGAGTGACGAAAGCGTCGGCCAATCGAATGCCCCAGGAAAGCTGCACTACTTCGATTACCAAGATTTCATGGCTCCCATGGCCAGCGGCTCGTTTCTCTCTGCGGGAATGGTAATTTGCCCGTGCAGCGGCACAACGCTCAGCGCCGTAGCGACCGGCGCCGCATCGAATCTCATTCAGCGGGCCGCGGAAGTGCACTTGAAGGAGCGCCGGAAATTAGTGCTCGTGCCACGCGAAACGCCGCTTTCGCTAGCGCACATCGAAAACATGCGCCGCGTAACCCAAGCCGGCGGCGTCGTTCTGCCCGCTTCGCCGGGTTGGTACTATGAAGTGAACTCGATTCACGACCTAGTGGATTTCATCGTCGCCCGCATTTGCGACCAGCTTGGCGTCGAACACTCACTGACCCGGCGCTGGGGTGAGGACACGAAACGATGACCAAGAAAAGGCTTTCAAAGTATTCATTTTGGTCGTTGGGTGTTGGTCAGTAGTCGTTCCACGGTTAGGCCATGCTTGGCAACACGCCTACAACTATCCGCCACTTGCTCGAGCTCATCCGCTTCAGCCACACGCTGTTCGCGCTGCCCTTCGCGATGTTGTCGGCAGTGATGGCCTGGCGGCTGCAGTTCCTCGACCCTTTTGTCAGCAAGGAACCAGGCACGAACGAAACGCTGCAACAGATACTCAACTCAATTGCTGGCCGCGTGCAAATTATTCTCCAATCTCGCTTGATCGACACATGGCACGGTTTTGCAATCCGCTGGCAGGAAATCGTCGGCATCCTACTCTGCATGGTAACGGCCCGAAGCTTCGCGATGGCTTTCAATCGTTTGGCCGACCGACGAATCGATGCGACCAATCCCCGCACTTCGGGCCGGCATTTACCGGCGGGTATCCTCAGCGTGCCGCAAGTAACGACATTCGCCGCAGTATGCGCCATCGGATTCGTCGCCAGCACGCTCATATTCTTGCCCAACCGGTTGCCGCTGATCCTTTCGGTTCCTTTGCTCGCTTTCCTCGCCGGTTATAGCTTCGCGAAGCGCTTCACAGCGCTGGCCCACTTTTGGCTTGGCGCTTCGCTTGCGCTTTCGCCGGTCGCGGCCTGGATCGCGATTCGCGGCGAAAATGTGCTCGCCCATCCGCTCGATTTGCTGCCGGCAATTGTACTTGGCGGCGCCGTTCTTGCGTGGGTTGCCGGTTTCGATATCATCTACGCCTGCCAGGATCGCGCCGCCGACATCAAATCCGGTCATCACAGCATTCCCGTACAGTGCGGCATTCCGGGCGCATTGAGGCTGGCGGCCGTGTGTCACTTGGCGACCATCGTGTTTTTACTCTGCCTGCCGTTGGTGTTCCCGCCCTTTGGCTGGGTATATTGGTGCGGGGTCGTCGCCGTGGCAGCGTTGCTAATTTACGAGCATTTGCTGGTACGGCCGGACGATCTTTCCCGCGTCAATGCCGCATTTTTCACCGTAAATGCGATTATCAGCCTCGGTCTGTTTGCTGTTGGCAGTCTGGACCTCCTGATACATCGCGGGTGATACTGGAAGAGGATTCATCAGTTTTGTTGTCAATCGTATGCTCCGCACATCGTCACCATCTCTGAAGTCTATCCGCGAAAAGGTCGAAGCCGGCGAGCGGCTGTCGCTTGAGGATGGCCTCGCACTGGAGAGACCCGATATCGCGCTGCCCGAGCTGGGCGAGTTGGCCAACCTCGTCCGCGAGCGAAAAAACGGCAACTTCGCCTACTACAACATCAATACGCATCTGAACCCAACGAACGTCTGCGTGTACCGCTGCGTGTTCTGTGCGTTTCGCTCCGACCTGCGCGAATCGAAAGGGTACGCGATGCGCGGCGAGCAGATCCTTGCCCGCGGAGCTGAAGCTGTCGAAAACGGCTGCACCGAGATGCACATCGTCGGCGGCCTGCACCACCAGCGAAATTACGATTGGTACCTCGGCATCATTCGCCTGCTGCACGACGCCTATCCCAAACTACACCTCAAAGCCTGGACGCCCGTCGAAATCGATTGGTTCTGCCGGCTGGCGAAAAAGCCCGTCCGGCATGTGCTCCAAGATATGATCGAGGCCGGCCTCGGCAGCCTGCCCGGCGGCGGCGCGGAAATCTTTCACCCCGAAGTCCGCAACCAAATCTGCGAACACAAAGCCGATGCTCGCCGCTGGTTTGAAATACATCGCACGGCCCACGAGCTAGGCCTGCGCTCCAACTGCACGATGCTCTACGGACACATCGAGCGGCCCTATCACCGCATCGATCACCTCGTCCGCCTGCGCGAGCTGCAGGACGAAACTCGCGGCTTCCAAACGTTTATCCCGCTGGCGTTCCATCCGGAAAACACCGGCTTGTCGCACATCAAGAAGCCTTCCAGCCTGATGGACCTCCGCGTGATGGCCATTAGTCGATTAATGCTCGACAACGTGCCGCATGTGAAGGCGTACTGGATCATGCTCGGCATCGGCACGGCCCAAGTGGCCCTATCGTACGGCGCCGACGACATCGACGGCACCGTCCGCCACGAGCTGATTTACCACGATGCCGGCGCCACCACGCCCGAAGTCCTCACTGTCGACGCGATCCGCCGCCTTATCACCGAAGCCGGCCGCGAACCGGTCGAACGCGACACGCTTTATCGTCGGGTAAATCGAACTGGTAATCGTTGGCAACCGGGCGGCGCAATCGTGGCCGGCGTCTAACTACTGGTCAATCGTGGGGTCCTGTGCCCAGGCGTGTGCGGCGACGGAACGGTGCGATCAGCAAGCAAGCAGCGATAATTCCCAAGACGGTTGGCTCCGGAACGGCCGAAGATGTGACACTGCCGCCGGAAGTTTCGCCGAATCGGACACGCCAGAAGTTATAGTCGAGCTCATCGACGACGCCGTCCGGCACGCCGCCGGGGCCGGTCCCATCTGCGGCCAAGTCACCTTTCCGCCATAGGACGTAATCGGCCGCGTCAACTACGCCATTGCTGTTATAATCGCCGGGCACGCCAGGAGTTGTCGCAGGGCGAAACGCGATGGCGTCGAGCGCGATAACCGTCGACGCTATATCCGTGACCGCGCCCGTGACACTATCGATCGTTACGAGGTGGGGAGCCGCGGGAGGTGTAGCAACATTGAGTCCGTAGAGGACGCTCCCGTCGAAAGCTAGCCCGCCATAGCCTCTACCTGTTGGTTTGTCTGGGTTGGTGATATCCGAATACTCGCCCGTCACCTTATCATAAGTTCCAAAATTGGTTGGCAGTGGCGATCCGAAGACGGTGCCCGTATCGCTCACCGCCACACCCCCGCCATTTGTAAAGGCAAATCCCGAGTTGCCTACTAGCGTCGCCTGACCGGTGGCGGTGTCGATCGAATAGAGTTGAGCACCTCCCACCGTGCCGATGCCATACAAAACGTCCGTTGTCGGATCGAAGGCAATGTCGGCCATGGAAGAACCGGCAGCGTCGCCAGCGAGATTGTATGGACCCTTGACCGTGACGAGACCGGATGCGGGATCGATCGTTACGAGTAGACTATGTGTCGCGGGATCAGAACTACCGCTCGATGTTGATCCGTAAAGCACTCCAGAGACAGGGTCGAACGCCAGCCCCGTCATCCCATAATTAAGGCTATTTGTATCGTTCAAAGGTCCAACATCCTGAACAACGCCGCCCGTCGCCGAGTCGATGATGTAAAGCTCACCAGCGGCGCCGCCGCTGGCGGTCGACGCGTACAAGTCCGAGGCTTCTACCCTTGTCGCGAGCAGTGATGTTACGGATACGCACGTGCTAAATAGCAGCAGCCTGAAGATTCTCACGGTAGTTCCTCCGAGAAACGAACACCCGGCCGACCATGTTGGGACTTGCCATTTAATGATGTATCCGCAACGCCTCGCTTGTCAAGCAATTGGGACGGCCCGTAGCAGCGCAGTTGCCCCAAATAATCGCCATGGAATTCATGATAATTATGAACCCTTTCGATCCAGTTCATTCCTTAAGAAGTTGATTGAACGTCGAAGGCCGGCAGTGCCTGGATCATTGGCTGGCTAGCGGATAAATCAGCACTTTGACCTCGATTAACCCCGTTCTTGCTCAAGAACTAGCATGACGGCCATCGATCAGCATCAGCCGCAGACGGAAAAGCCGACCGATCTTGCGAGACTCGTGCACCGGCACCAAGCCGGTGTGTGGCGGTACGTGCGGTTTTTGGGAGCCGACACGACCGAAGCCGACGACGTTACGCAAGAGACATTCCTGGCTTTGGCGCGCGGTCAGTTCGTAGAACGTGGTGATCGACAGACCGCCGGATACTTGCGCGTGGTTGCCCGCAACCAACTGCTGGCGTTCAGGCGCAAGCAGAACCGCGAGGTCAACACGGTCGAACTCGAGGCGGCCGACAGTGTCTGGGCCGCCGCGGCCGGGCCTGACGGCAACCTCACCAACTACCTGGACGCGCTTCGTGATTGCTTGGAACAGCTCGAAGGCCGCACACGACGAGCGATCGATTTGCACTACCGCGACCGTGCCGGCCGCGAAGCGATTGCATCGCAACTCGGCATGCAACCCGACGGCGTGAAGACGCTCCTGCGGCGCACCCGCGCAGTGCTGCGCGATTGTGTCGAACGAAAAATCAAAACCGAACAAACCCCTTAGCGTCGGCGGCCACGCCGAATTTACTGTGATGAACACCTCCAACGAAACCCACGATTTCACTCAGCCTGCCGACCATGCCGATCGTCTGCTCGATGTTGCGCTTAGCGAACTCGTCGGCGGCAATGTGCCACCCGATCTTTCGGCCCGGATTTCGGCCGCCACGGTCCGACAAACGCCGGTCACCCGTCTGGCTCCCAGAACGCGCGGCCGGCGCGCGTTCTGGGCCAGCCTGGCCGTTGCCGTGATGCTGCTTCTTAGCGCCATGTTGCTATGGTTGCCCTCAATACAATCGGCGCGAGAATCAGCTCGCGCAATTGATCCGTCAGGTACACCTCAACAGGCGAGTCAAGGCAACCAACCATTACCCACAACTGCTGTCGGCGTGACGGAAAGTGAAAAAACGAAACGGAGCGCCAAGATTGCCGAGCTCGTCGACGAATTCAACCGCCTCAAGCGCGAGCAGCGGTATGCCGAATCAGAACTCGTCGCTCGCCGCCTCAACGAATTAGCGCCAAGTGATCCTGTCGCGCAGCAGGTATGGCAAAACAGCAAATTCATCCGCCGCGAAATGATGAATCATCAGCTCGCCGACAACAAAGAGACTAGTCTCTGGGGGCGGCTGAACTCGGTCGAGAAATCGAAAATCGATCCGGGCGCTGCGAAGACTGACCTCATGGGCAGAATGGAAGGTCTGGCTCATTCGACAGTCGGGACAGAACTTTACAGCCTGAACGACTGGAAGGCACACGGCGCCACTTCCAATTCGAATGCTGGGAAGTTACCGACCCAAAACGCACCGCAGGTTCAAACTAAGGTGGCAAGTGGTCATGAAGGAGTCCGGCGGCCGAAGGAACTTTACGCGTCGCTGGATGCTGATGCTGTCGCCAAGAGCGGATTGCAACCGGCCGAAGGTTCCCTTGGGCTTGATGCCAGCGGTCCAAACCAAATATCCGGTCGCGCATGGTTCAAAGGCGGTCAGGTGGACGCTCTCCATGCTTACGACGATGTTGCTCCCACGGCCGCGGCACCACGAGCCAACAACCGCCGCGACGATGTGCTGCGCGAGATTAATAATCCTGTGGTCATCCACGACGGCAAAGAAATCAGCGACGACGTGCTTGCCAAGATCAAGTCCACCGAAGGCACCGGCCCCGGCCTCTCCGGCGACAAGTACGGACGGGGCGCGACGCCTGCGCCAACCACAATGCAATTGCTCGCTGAAATTCACGAGCTTCAACGACAAGGAAAGCCGGCAGAGAAACAAAAAAAGGAGCTTCTGAGACTAACAGAAAAGTCCGTTGACCTTAGCGCGCTAACTGCCGAAGGCACCGGCCCCGGCCTCTCCGGCGACAAGTACACGCCGATCGTCGAAAACCCGTTTATCAAGGCCGAGGGCGGTGCGGCCGTTTCCACTTTCTCGATTGATGTCGACACGGCCTCGTACACGAATGTCCGCCAATTCCTGTTGGAAATGAACCAGCTCCCGCCGCCCGATGCGGTGCGGATCGAAGAACTCATCAATTACTTTCACTACGATTACGCGGGGCCGAAATCCGAGGATGATGCGCCATTCGCGGCCCACGTCGAAGTTACCGCCTGCCCTTGGGCACCCGAGCATCGCCTCGCACGGATCGGCATCAAGGGTCGCGAAATGGACCGCAACAAGCGGCCGCAGTCGAACCTCGTGTTTCTAGTGGACGTTTCGGGCTCGATGAACGAGCCAGCAAAGCTGCCGCTCGTCGTCTACGGCCTCGAACAGTTGACGCGCGAGCTTGGCGAGAACGATCACATCGCCATCGTCGTCTACGCCGGCACCGAAGGGCTGGTATTGCCCAGCACCTCAGGCAGCAAACAGGACACGATTCTCGCGGCCCTTGCCAAATTGCAGGCGGGCGGCTCAACAGCCGGCGGCGCCGGCATTCAGCTCGCCTACCAAATCGCCGAAGACAATTTCATCAAGGGCGGCACGAACCGCGTCATTCTGTGTACGGACGGCGACTTCAATGTCGGTGTCACCAGCACCGCCGACCTCCAACGGCTGGTCGAAAAGAAAGCCAAGGACACCGGCGTGTTCCTTTCCACGCTTGGTTTCGGCCGCGGAAACCTCAACGATGCGATGATGGTCGCGATCAGTGACCATGGTAACGGCAACTATCACTACATCGATAATCGCACCGAGGCCCGCCGCGTGCTCGTCCAGGAAATGACCGGCACGCTCGTCACGATTGCCAAAGACGTGAAGATCCAGGTCGAATTCAATCCTGCGAAAGTCGCCGGGTACCGGCTGATCGGCTACGAAAAACGCGCACTGCGAACTGAAGATTTCAACGACGACAAGAAGGATGCTGGAGAAATCGGCGCGGGGCACACGGTGACGGCGCTCTACGAAATCGTCCCGGCCGGGAAGAAGGTCGAAGTCGCCGCCATCGATGACCTGAAGTATCAAAAACCGGCCACCAATTCAACCGATCCTGCTGACAAAGCGACTCCTATGACCAAGGAACTCCTCACGCTGAAAATGCGCTACAAAGCACCCGACGGCGACACGAGCAAGAAACTCGAATGGCCCATCACCGACAACGGCAAATCGTTCGCTGCCGCCTCCGACGACACGAAATTCGCTGCCGCTGTCGCCGGCTTCGGCCTGTTGCTGCGGAACTCGCAATTTAAAGGCAACCTCACCTACGCCGCCGTGCTCGAGCTGGCGCAAAGCGGCATCGGCGAAGACCCCCACGGCTATCGCAAAGAATTCCTCGACATGGTCCGTAAAGCCAAAGAATTGCGGCACGAATCGGCGAACGCCGACGGCGTTCCACTCCGAAGCCCAGGATCGCCCTGAGCTTTGCGAATGGGAGCGTGGCTTCGCGGATCACCCCACGTCGCTCAGCTCCAGCGCGTCGCCGTAACGGATGAGCATTTGCCGGCGCAGTCTCGCATGATCTGGATGTTTGAGCCCGGGGTCGGCCGCAAATAATTGCTGCGCTTCCCGACGTGCCTCTTCCAAAATCGCCCGATCGCGCCGCAAATCGGCAATCCGCAGCGGCGGCAGGCCGTGCTGTTGCGTGCCGAATAAATCGCCGGGACCACGAAGCTGAAAATCCATTTCGGCCAGCTCGAAACCGTCGCTCGTCGCCTCGAACGAATCGAGACGCGCTCGGGCCTGCTCCGAGAGTGAATCGCTCACCAGCAACCCGCAAAAGCCGGCCAGTTTTCCACGGCCCACGCGTCCCCGCAACTGGTGCAACTGAGCCAACCCGAATCGTTCCGGCGAATCAATCACCATGATGCACGCATTCGGCACATCGACGCCGACTTCAATCACACTTGTCGATACCATCACCTGCGTGTGGCCCGCGCGGAAGTTCTTCATCGCCTCCGCTTTCTCGGCTGGCGACATCCGACCATGGATAATGCCGACTCGAAACGCCGCCAGCTCGCCATTCGTTAGCCGTTCGAACGCTTCGGCCACGCTGGCCGCGTCAATATTCTCCGATTCGTCCACCAGTGGCGCAACAACATAAGCTTGCCGCCCGGCTCGCAGCTTCTCGCGCACAAAATTCCACCACCGCGGCTGCTCGCTCGGCGCAACGACGTACGTCCGCACCTCCTGCCGGCCGGGCGGCATTTCGCGTAGCGTGGTCACGTCCAAGTCGCCAAACAGCGTCATGCTGATCGTTCGCGGAATCGGCGTCGCGGTCATCACCAGGTAATGCGGCGATTTTTCTCCCTGCCGCAGCGCCGCCCGCTGCCGCACACCAAACTTGTGCTGCTCGTCGATGATGACGAGTCCCAGTTTTGCGAATCGCACATCCTCCTGCACGATCGCATGGGTTCCAATTACCAAGTCGATGTTGCCCTCCGCGATATCCGCCAGTGCGGCTTCGCGCTGCTTCGCCGTTAGTCCGCCCACCAGCAGTAAATACCGCACACGGCTGGCTTTCAATAACTCCGCCAGCGTCTCCGCATGTTGTCTGGCCAGAATTTCAGTCGGCGCCATCAACGCGGCTTGATAACCGCGGGCGACGCACACCAACATCGCGTAGACCGCGATGACCGTCTTGCCGCTGCCTACGTCTCCTTGCAGCAGCCGATTCATAGGTGATTCACTCGCCAGGTCGGCGGCAATCTCGCCGATGGCCGCCCGCTGGCCGGCCGTCCACTCGAACGGAAACAGTCGCTCGATGCGCGCATGGATATCGGCACTCGCCTCCAAACGCGGCGCCCGAAAACCAATCTGCTGCTGCCATCGCCGGGCCACTACTGCCAACTGCAGGATAAACAGCTCCTGAAACACGAATCGCCGCCGCGCACGATCCAGTTGCTCGTTGTCTTGCGGAGAATGAATCGACGGCAGCGCCTCGGCGAGCGGCATCAAATCGTATTGCCGCAGCAATAACTCCGAGAAAACCTCTTCCAGTACGTTGCCGAAGTTTTCCAACGCATTCGCCACCATCCGACGAACCTGGTACTGCGTCAGGCCTTCGGTGAGCGGATAAAGCGGCAGCAGCCGCATCTCCGGCTGGTCCTCCGCACCGTCGAGCCACGTCACGCGTGGGTGCGGCATCTCCCACCTCCCGCCGCGAAATCGCGGCTTCGCCGACAGTAGTAAGTGCTGCCCCTCGCGGAACTTCTCCCGCATGAACGGCTGATTGAACCAAATCGCCCGCAGATAATCCGTACCCTGCTTCACGAGCACGCCCACGACGCTCTTGCCGAACCCACTGCTGCGCGCATCGATCTCGACCACCTCACCGCGCACGGTTTGGATGTGCTCCTCATCCAAGCTGCCGACCTCGCGGCGATCCGTGAGATCCTCATAGTCGCGCGGGAAGAAAAAGATGAGGTCGCCCGCCGTGCGAACGCCCAGCCTCGCTAATAACTCAGCCCGTTGCGGTCCAACGCCGCGAACAAACTCCACCGGCGTGGCCAGCACTTCCGCGGGCGTCGGCTGCCGACGCGCCGGGGTTTGCTGCTCGGTACTCCGCGGTACGACGCTCATGCCGTTATTGTACGGCGCGAAGGAATACCGCGGCAGGATGCCGCGTCTACGTAGCAGGGCCTGGCCCCAGCGATTGCTACAAATACTGCTGATATGCCGCCACCGCCAATTCATCGACGCGGTCGTTTTCCGCATGGCCGCTGTGGCCGGCGACGCGCGTGTATTTCACTTCATGTTTTGCCAGCAGGGCGTCAAGCTTGCGCCAAAGCGGCTCGTTGGCGATGGGTACCAGTTTGTTGCGCTCTTTGCGTCGCCAACCGTTGGCCTTCCATTTGGGCAGCCACTCGCTGATTCCCTTGCCGACATACACGCTATCGGTAAGCAGCTCGACGTGGCTGCGGCGCTTGAGAGCCTGCAGCCCGCGCACTACGGCCGTAAGCTCCATCTTATTGTTGGTGCTCAGCGCCTCGCCGCCCGAGCTTTCCATTTCCTTCCCGGTCGCCGGGTGGCGCAGGACGAACGCCCAGCCGCCCGGCCCCGGATTGCCGCTGCAGGCGCCGTCGGTGAACAGTTGCACGCTTGGTAACGAGTGGTGAGGCAAGAAAATTGAGAGCCGGCCAGTTATTGCCTCACACGCCCGAGCCCTGGCTTTCGAACGTGTGAAGTCCTTTGGGGAGCCCTTCGGCGACGCGCGCCGTGCGTGTGAGTATTTCCAGGTCTTCGCGAAACTGCGAGTCGAGCCGCGGCGACTCCTCAAGCCGCCAGGGCAGCCGAACCATAAAGGTGCTTCCCTTTCCCAATTCGCTTTCCAACGAAACGTCTCCGCCCAATAGCCGGCACAGTTCGCGAACGATCGATAGCCCCAATCCCGTGCCGGAATACTCGCGCGTCATCGCGTCACCGTCGGGAAGCGCGCTGGAGGCCTGGCGGAATTTCTCGAACACAAGCTGCTGCTCGTCCGGGCTGATTCCGATACCGGTGTCACAGACCTTCAGCCGCATGTCGCCCAAGTCATCGCGTTCCGCGGAAACAAAAATCCGCCCGCCTTCCGGCGTGAATTTGATCGCGTTGGAAAGGAGGTTATTGAGGATTTGTTGCACCTTAGCCTGGTCCTGCCGCAACGGTGGCAACGTTGCTGAAGCGTCGCAGTCCAGGTCGATGTTCTTCTTTTCGGCCAGCGGCCGTGCCAGTTCACACTGCGTGGCTATGAGCGAGCCAATCTTGAACTCGCTGAGGCGGATCTCCATTTTGCCGCTTTCCACTTTGGCCAAGTCTAAAATATCGTTGATCATTTCCAACAGCATGCGGCCGGACCTCTGAATATTTCCTACGTATCGAAGCTGTTTGTCATCCAGTGCATGAACGCTGCTGAGCACGTCGCTGAAGCCCAAAATGCTGTTGAGCGGCGTCCGCAGCTCGTGGCTTACGGTGGCCAAAAAGTCGCTCTTCAGGCGATTCATTTCGTATAGTCGCATGTTCGCCTGAGCCAATTCGTCGAGCCGCTCATCCAACTCGCCCTTGCTTTCGCGCAATTCGCTTTGCTGGCTCAACAGTTGCGCAACATGCGGTTGAAGGCGGCGCCCAGCTCCTCGAACTCGTCGCCAGTACGAATGACGGCCCGCTTTTCCACATCGCCCGCGCGGACAGCATTAGCCACATCGCGCAAATGCGTCACCGGCTTCACGATCACGTAGCGAACGACGGCCCACAACGAGAACATCGAAACGAAGCCGACGACAATCGCCGCGATCCACAACATGGCCTGGTTTTCTGCCACCTCGGCGGCCGTCGGGCCATAATCGGTGGTCACGCGGATCATGGCCATCAAGTCGCCCGCATGAAGATGTCGTGGACCACCGCCGCTCAACAAGTACCGGTGGCAATCCGCGCACGATTGGTCCGCGTACATTGGTTGATAGTATCGATATAAACGACGACCATTACCTTTATCCACGTACCGCTGGTGATAGCCGCGCTCGCCCGAATGGAATTGAGTGCCTGCCGGCTGCTCGGGCTGCTTGTCGGCGGGTGGCGCCTGCGCCGGAATTAGCCGGCGCGGCCCACTCCGCCAGCCACTTTGCCTCGGATGCATCTCGCGGACGATACTTTTCCGGTACCGGACCCTCGAAGCCGATTTCCGGAAGGATCGCATCCCACTGGAATTTCCGTCCCAGCTCTTTGCTGCTGTTGACCAGGTCGGTGTAAAAGTTGTCCTCAAAATCATTCGATCGGCTTGTGCCCGTCGCGGCTTCGGTCCGCTGTCCGCGCTGGATTCGGGCGATGTCGGCTAGATGCGTGAGATGGACCTCGAGCCAACCAGCCCGCACCAATTCGGGCCCGATAAACTTCGGATTCAAGTCCTTGACGATCGTATCCGTCCGCCGCCCATACCAGGTGAAGCTCAGCGTCAGCAAAATGATCAGCGATAGCCCGAACCACCAGCGGCATTTCCGCTCGAGGTTGGTTTCACCGAGCACACGTTTGATGGTCCGGTACGACATGAAAACACAATTGGTTGAGTTCTCCCGTTACCTTCGATTGTAAGGCCGGGTGCGAATTCGGTCCAAGTGCAATGAGCTTCCCAGTTTCGCGTCGGTGGCAACGCCGAATAGATACCGCAAACCGCGATCTCCGTTGTATTCGGCGTTGCCGCCGACGCGAACGCCAAACAACGCTTGCGATTTAGCTCACATCATATCCAGCGGATCGACGTCCACGATCCAGGCCAGGCCCTCGGGTGCCTTCAATTCGCCCGTTGCGCGGCAGACCACGTCGCGCAGCAGTTCGCCGTCGGTCGATTGCAATTGGATCTGGTACCGGTAGCTGCCGCGGAGCTTTGCCATCGGCGCCGCTGCCGGACCGAGAATTCGAACCGCCGATTCTACGTCCGCGGCACATTCGTGCAACCGGCGCGATACGTCCTCGGAAAACGCCTGAACGGACCGGTCGGCGGCGCCGCGAATGACGATGCGAATCATCGATGCAAAAGGTGGATAACCAAGCGCCTCGCGATGCGGCAATTCTTTGGCGGCGAACCCCGGCAGGTCGTGCCCGACGGCTGCCACGATCGCCGGCGCATCTGGCGAAAGTGTCTGCACCAGCACGCGCCCACCCTTCGGCCCGCGTCCCGTACGGCCCGCAACTTGCGTCACGAGTTGAAACGTCCGCTCGGCGGCGCGGAAATCCGGCAGGTGCAAGGCCGTGTCCGCATTCACGACACCCACCAACGTCACGTTCGGAAAATCCAATCCCTTGGCGATCATCTGTGTGCCTAACAAGATGCGGTGCTGGCCTTCGCGGAAAGCGGAGAGCGCCTCTTCATGGCTTCCGCGGCCGCGCATGCTGTCGGTATCCATCCGCACGCACGCATAATCGGGAAACCGCGCCCGCACCTCGGCCTCCAATTTTTGCGTGCCCAACCCGCTGAATCGTATCCCCCGGAAATTGCATTCCGGGCACGCGACCGGCGCGGCCGCGTGATAATCGCAGTAATGGCAAATGGCCGAGTTATCCTGCCGATGAAACGTCAGCGCCAGATCGCACTGCGGACATCGCACCGAATGGCCACAAGCCGGGCACTGAATATGCGTCGAATGCCCGCGGCGATTCAGCAGCAAAATGACTTGCCCCCCCTCGCGCAAGGCTTCCTCCATCGCGCGGTGCAGAGGCCGGCTGATTGCGCCGCGCGAGTATTTGCTGTGCACCTCGTTTCGCAGATCGATCGTCCGCACCGCGGGTAGCGGCCGGCTAAGCACGCGGCGTGGCATCTCGACGAGCTGATATTCGCCCCGCTGCGCCCGGTGCCAACTCTCGAGCGAAGGCGTCGCGCTGGCCAGCACCAGCGGCACCTTTTGATCCGCCGCTCTTCGCCGGGCCACGTCCCGAGCATGGTATCGGGGGGCCGATTCCTGCTTGAATGTCGATTCGTGCTCTTCATCCAGCACGATCAAGCCCAGGTGCGGCGTAGGTGCAAAGATCGCGCTGCGGGCACCGACCACCACCTCAACGTCGCCACGTGCGATCCGTCGCCAATGCTCGTGACGCTCGATGTCGCTCATATGGCTATGTAGGACTGCCACACGATCGAAGTGCGCCTGGAAGCGAGCCACCGTTTGCGGCGTAAGACTGATCTCCGGCACCAACAGAATGGCTTGCCGGCCGAAGCGAACGACCTCTTGAATCGCCTGTATGTATACCTCGGTTTTGCCGCTGCCAGTGACGCCGTGAATGAGAATCGTGCAGTGCTCGGCTGCATGCAGCGCATTGCGAATCGTCGCCAGCGCTTGTACCTGATCCGAATTCAATTCGTGCGGTGCCTGCCGCGGATGCCTGGCTTCTGCCGTCTGCTGGGCCCCAAGTCGCTCGACAGTGGCAACAAGGAGCCCCTTCTTGCGTAATGCATTCACCGGCGCAACCGTGCAACCAGACCGCACGGCAAGTTCTTTGGCAGTTAGCGGCGCTCGCTCGCGGCCAGCAGTCGAAGCGCTTCCGCCTGCTTTGGGGGCAGCTTCAATTGATCGATGCGCTCCGCCGCATTCGGTGAAGCCGTGAAAAATGTGACATCGCGGCCACCCGCATCGTGCCGAACGCCCGCCGGCACAACTGCCTCCAAAACCTGGCCCCATGGGCACAAGTAATAGTCCGCCATCCATCGCGTCACGCGAAGCATGGCGGGCGAGAGCAATGGCCGGTGATCGAGCACCGCGGCAACCGCTTTGAGCTTCCGCGCGCCCGCTGGCTTCATCGCCACTTCCACGCAGTACCCCACGACGCTCCGATTGCTCCGCCCCAGCGGTACCCGCACGCGCCGGCCCGCTTCGAGCATTCGCAGAGGATTGGCGCCACTGGCCATTTCCGCCGGAACCACGTAATCGAACTCGCCCACCGGTCCACCGGCCAAAACTACGGTCGCCACAAGTGCCGCGGCCGCATCGTCGATCTCCCACGGCGGCGGCTGAGTTTCGAACAGCGATTGTTGAATGGAAGCCATGGCCGGGGGACTAGGGACGACGCGGAGTTATCAAGCTACGATACAACCATTGTCGCGTAATTCATGCTGGTCCCCCAGCCCCTAGCCCCAATGCTCTACCATGCGCCTTGGTATTTTTGGCGGAAGTTTTGATCCAGTGCACAACGCTCACTTGGCGCTGGCACGTGCCTGCCAGCGGCAGGCCAGGCTCGACGAGGTCTGGTTTACGCCCACCGCCATTCAGCCCTTGAAGCATCGCGGACCGCATGCCACCGATGGCCAACGGATTGAAATGCTTCGGCTTGCCACCAGCGACGAGACGACATGGCGAGTCTGCACCCTCGAGATCGAACGCGGTGGACTTAGTTACACTGTGGAAACGCTTCGGCAAATTCACGTCGAATTGCCCGAAGCCCAACTGTTCTTTTTGATCGGCGCCGACGCACTTCGCGACGTACGCCAATGGAAGGAACCGCGCGAGATCTTCCGCCTGTCTACACCGCTTGTGGTTCGCCGCGCGGAACTGACAGCGCCAGCCCTATCCCATCTCAAGCTGCTTTGTACCGACGCAACGCAACCACAATCGATTGAGATGCCGGCGCTGGAGGTGAGCAGTTCCGAAATCCGCCGCCGAGTTGCCGCGGGAGAATCGATCGGCAATTTGGTGCCCAAAACCGTCGCCATGTTTGTCGCGCAGCACGGCCTGTACACTCGGCGGACTTAAGTACTTCGTCGTTCTTTGGCGAGCAGAACGACGGCAAGAGCATCGGCGTTACGCCACGCTGCGAACATCGAGACGGCCCACAAGTTCCGGCGACCGTATGATACGGCGAGCGCCGCTTTCGCCGCGAAGCGCCTCAGTTACAACATGAAGCTGCTCTTCAGCCGTTTGGGCCACATCCAAGAGCAGCCACTTGCGCCGCGCACCAGGCAGTGGCCCCCACCATTGCCGCCCAGCCAGTCGTGACGAACCTCATACCCCAGCCCGCGCAGCTTCCACTGCTTCGTTCAACAATTCCACCGTGTGCATTCGGGCAGCTCCTCAACAAGCTGTAAACTCTTAGCTGTCAGCCGATGGATAGAAACGCGAATAGCAAACAGCCCATCGCTGTTCGAACGGCGGATTCTATCGGCATGGGTTGGAGTCCGCCAGCCAGATTCGACGATACATCCTATGGCCGTAACCATCTTGGCGGCAATGAGTTAAGAATGGTTCTCTCGGCAAAAGGGCCGCGCTGCGGCGACCGGCGAAAGTACGCTGACAAGTTGGGGTCGGTACTTTTTTCCGGCGGGTTCCGCGCTAAACAACCTGAAATGGATGTGCGGACCTGAGTCGCACCTGGCCCTCGATGCTCGCGCTGCTGGCATCCAGAACACCAATTAAACTCACGGCTACCATGTCAGAACGGCCAGTCTCACTCGAACGCCAACTGGAGCTTCTCGAAGCCGAGCTGCGCCAGGCCCGGCGAATGGCCGCACTCGGCGACCTCGTCAGCACGACGACTCATGAATTCAACAATGTGCTCACCACGATCATCAACTACGCCAAGCTGGGCCTGCGGAACAAGGACGAAGCATCTCGCGATAAAGCCTTGACGAAAATTCTGGCCGCCGCGGGGCGAGCCGAGAAGATCACCAATGGCGTACTCGGCCTCGCCCGCAATCGCGGGCACGACCGCGTTCCAACCGACCTGGCCAAACTGATCGAAGGGTCGCTCGTGCTGCTGGAGCGGGAAATGCAAAAGTATCGCATCCTCGTGGAGGTGCAAATCGAACCGGCGCCGCCGGCGCTTGTGGCCGGCAACGAAATTCAACAAGTGCTATTAAACCTGTTGACCAATGCGCGGCAAGCGATGCCGCGCGGCGGCAGAATCCTCATTCGCATCGCTTCCGATCCGGCCGCCAATACGGTCGATCTCACCGTGCGCGATTCGGGCAGCGGTATTCCGCCGGAAGTCTTGCCGCGAATTTTCGACCGCTACTTCACGACCAAACAAGGGCCCGACTCCAGCGGCAAAGGTGGCACCGGCGTCGGTTTGGCTATGTGCCGCGAGATTGTTGAATCGCACCAGGGAAGAATCCGTGTCGAAAGCACGGTAGGCGTCGGCACCGCGTTTACGCTGAAGTTGCCCGTCGCAAAAGTGGAGACGGCTCCAACACTACCGCTGCCCCGGCTCGGCGTTCCGACAAGCGACGCGATCCAATCTCGCTGACTCGGCCGTTCATCTTCCCGGCACGTCCAAAAGCGTTGAGTTTCGAGTGAGCCAACGCAGCACAAAGTACGTCGCCAGGCCGCCAAACAGCAGCGTCGCCCAGAATGCTTCCCAAACAATTCGGTGCTCTTTAATCAAGAGCTCGAAGAATTCCTGCCCCGCGTGGCAAAGAATCACGACCATCAAGCCGGTGTATTCCCGGCGTAATACATTGAGCCACGAAAACGGCAGCGCGGGCTTGCGCCATTGCCTGAACCGCGGCCAAAAGGCCGGCGTCGCCGCGGCCCAACGTTGATACACGTCGCCGAACTTCTGCCGAAGAAATGCCTCCTCGGCAAACATGATCCGTTCGTAGTACAGCCAGAATGCAAGGCTGTAAATCACCGGTAGCCACCACACAAACCGCACGAGCGAAATGCCAAGTCCAATTAAGAAGTTCCCCAAATACAGCGGATGCCGCACGATCGAGTAAATGCCGGTCGTATTGAGCTCCTCGGCAACTTGCTGCCTGGTGTTGCGGCCCGAAGTGTGCCGGGGCACAAATCCCACCGTCAGCACACGTACGAACAACCCCAGGAACGATAGGCCCAGGCAAAAGTATTCCCAGCTCTCATGGAACGTGCCCTCTTCACGTACATCCATCTGGGCGAAGGCCACCGCGATGAGCGGGATGAGTACGATCGGCAGATAGCTTCGCCAGCGAAATAACCACTCGCCTTGCTGTTTGAATTCTTCAGCCAATGCCATGTTTCGACTCCAAATCGAAGAATTATCAGTTGTTTTAATTCGTGCAAAACACTTAAACATTTACAGCAAGGGCGTACGCAGCGAGAAGTGAATTCTGCAAAGCTGGCGCGTGCGACGTAAAGTAGCGCAGATACGTTTGCCATTCTCGCTCGCAGTCCCTGCGACTGGCCCAGCGATAAACACCTTCGCAATCAATCAGCCAGATTCGCCAGCGGCCGCCGCCAAGATCTTCGGGGTAGAAGTGCTTGGCCTTCATGGAGCGCCATGAAATCCGCTGCCGGTGCAGTCGTGCGACTACCTTGGCTGCTGCATCGATCAAGGAATCGCGTTTCTCCGATTCCATCTGCTGAAGCTCGCCCCTAATCAACATATCCGCCATCGAATGTGCCGGGGGCACAGCCCGCGTCACGACCGCGCCGCGAGAAAACCCCCAGCCACGCCAAAACAGCGCCAGCGGCTCTGCGACATGGAAACCCGCTGCCTGCAGCATTCGCAAGCCACGCCATTCGTGAATCGGCGAACATTGCAAAGCAATGCGATGGCGGATATCAGTCGGGCGCGGCAGCCAGCGCTCGCGGCCCCATTGCCGTTTGATATACGCGACCGCTGAGCCACCCGGACCGTCCAGAACCAGTTTGACTACTCGCCTCAAGCGATGACGTGTGGCCAGCCGTTCGTGCTCACCATCCACTGCGTCGCCTGCTTGGAAAGCTGAATCCAGGTCGCAAATCCCGTTGGCGGCGAACAACTGCTCAACTTCGTCCGATGCAAATCGAGAATGGTTGGTCACCGTTGTGATCCTGATTTGGAGAAGGACGCTCCGCCGTGCCGGCCGCAAAACATGTTACGGCACATCGAGCGTCCCTACTACACAATTCCTTCCTCAACCGCCGGCAAATGGCGTTAGTCCTCGAGCCGACTTACCACCAAGAACCAGCGCGAGGAGATTCCCCAATGGGCGGCGATCTTCTTATCGATCTTAAGGCCGGCCGCCTTAACGTCAGCGGCGAATGTCTTGAATGGAATGGGCAATTGCGACACCCGCTTGCGCCTTCGCACCGTCGCTTTTAGCCACGAGCTGATGCGGTCCAGAGCAAACGAATTGAGAAATGTCACAATGATCGGCCCACGGCAAATGCGTCTTAGTTCCTTCAAACCGCGGCGACGCGTTTCTGCATCGTCGAAGTGATGGAACAGTCGAATGCACGTTATGCCATCGAACTGGTCGGTATTAAAGCCCGTCGCAAGAACGTCTCGAATCTCAAACTGCACCGCTGGCGAATTGCCGCCTTGTTCCCGCTGGTACTCACGATATTTTTCCCGCGCGTGTCCGAGCATGGCCTCAGATACATCGGCCCCGGTGACTCGGTAGCCGCGCGAAACCAGCAGCCGTGTCAAGCGACCCGTGCCGCACGGTAGGTCAAGCACACGACTGCCGGTTGGAATCGATTCCAGGCACTGCTCAATGCACGCCTTCTCACGACGATCGCGCCAGCCCGTGCCGTACTCCGACGGATATTTATCCGCAAACGATTTCTTGCTGAAGCGCTCCTGCGCAATCTTGTGCGACACGCTGCCCGTAATTGGTTCTATCGCTGTGCTCATGCGTAGCTCTCGCGAACGTTGCCTTTGGCTAAAAATAATCTCCACTTTGTCACTAGCTCGAAGTTTGCAGAGCCAGCTACTACCCGTGTAGTGGGCGGCATACGCTACTGAACGGAGTGCCGCGAAGCAATAGGAAATGCCAATCGCGCGAGTCCGATGATCGCTGATGGTCGCGAAGGCACGCTAGCACCAACCACGGCATTCGACCGCCGCAAATTCACTGAGCAAACACCGATCGTTGCCCAGTGATCCCGTTCAGCCGTGCATGAATGTCGGCCAGCATTCGCTGCTCCAGCGCCGGATCGCGCCCTAATGCAATCCACCGGGGAGACGAGTGTGTGCGGGTAATCTCTTCCAGCCGCCGGCTGGGTAGCGACAAATCGCTTCCAAACGCGGCCGGCCCCACCGTGGCCTTCTCGGGTTTGGGAAGGTCTTCCAATTCTTTCTCAACGATGACTTCCACCAGGTAGCCGTTCGCATCGGGAATGACGCGCACAGTCGCTCGCCGGCGAATCGATTGAAACGTACTCTCCCAGCGGTTGAATGTGCCGACTGAATCCATCCGGTGCGGCTCCAACACCGTGGCCCCATCTAGTGGCGCCGTATCGATGCGGCCTTCGATCCAAGCTTCGCCGCTGCGCCGAACCCGCTGCTCGTGAGCGATCTTGAAGTAATCGCTTACCACATCCGTGATCTGGTCCCACGCCAGCTCTTCGTCAACCACCGGCACCATGATCGGATTGGCCGGAGCCGCGACGATTTCCGGCACTCCCGGCGCACCGGGTTGCGGCGTAGTCACAGTGCCGGGCGGAGCCCCAATCATCGGACTCGCGCCAGGCGGCACCAAGGGTGGCCCGAATATCGATCCGGGCGTCTGGCTCGGCAGAGGCACGACCGGCGATTGCGGCGGATAGATTGGTACGGCCGGCGATCCCGGCTGCACCATCGGCGAACCTTGCAGATACGGTGGGCCGACCGCGACCGCCGGTGCGGCCGTCGCTGGATAAGGCAGCGGCGGAGCCGCCGGCGCACGTTGCTCCGCCGACCAGGGTTGGCATCCGGCCAAAAAAACAAATGGCGCCAGAATAATTTGCCAGGCGTTCATCGAATGAAAGGGTAATTCGAGCCGGACTAATGCCGCGCACGGACCGAAAAGTTGCTGTCCTGATTCACGGTGGGCGGGTGGAAAGCCGATGTCGGTGTGCTGCTTAGCAATGGACATCGGCCGATTTCGCAGGGCTCGCGAATCGCGGCACTCGCCCATGAAGAGGCAGACGCGGCAGGGACGCCGCGGCTAGCCTTGCCTTACACCTGGACATTTTTCACAGCGATCAATCCTTGCGGCGAGCCGGGCCGTCGAGGGCCCCGACCAATCACGCGGCGAGATGATCCTCTACACCACCAAAAACCGCAAGCCTGATTCCACTGGGAATTCAGGCTATATACACAGTTTGCGAGCCGGTTTGACGCCTTCTGAAACCTTTTCGATAGCAATGGCGTCCAACAACTGTAGCTGGGGTCTGTGACGCCTTCCGAAATCTGGCACCGGCCTTATAGAGGCCAGTTACAGCAGGAGTGGACTATGAGCCGCATTCGATGCATCCCGTTGGCCGTCCTTGGTATGGCGCTATCCGGTTTCTCCACCGGCGCATTTGCACAAGGCGTACTAGTGGACGTTCGCGTTGGTCAAGCCATCCGCCTGCCGCGTCCTATTCCGATTCCACCGCGAACCATTCCGCAGCCGCCCTCGAGTTACAAGATCGACTCGATCGAGGTCAACGCCAAGCTCAACGATCAGGTAGCGCGCGTACAGGTGTCGCAATCGTTCGAAAACACCGGCAGCGTGCCGATGGAAGTGAGCTTCATGTTTCCCCTGCCCTATGACGGCGCAATTGATCAGCTAACACTGCTGATCGACGGAAAAGAAACGCAAGCCAAGCTGCTAACGAAGGAAGAGGCGCGAAGCGCTACGAGGAAATCGTCCGCAAGAACCGCGACCCGGCCCTATTGGAATGGGTCGGCACCGGTATGTTCCAGACGAATGTGTTTCCCATCCCCGCGGGCGCCAAACGCACCGTCACACTCCGCTATTCGCAATTGCTGCGCAAGAGCTACGGCCTCACCGACTTCATCTTCCCGCTCAGCACAGCCAAGTACACGTGTGAACCGGTTAACAAAGTGAGCGTTCAGCTTGCCATCGAAAGCAGTTTGCCCATCAAGAGCGTCTACTCCGCGACACATTCGGTCAACATCGAGCGGCCAGACGACAAGCACGCTCTCGTCAAGTATGAGGCGAAGAAGATTGTGCCGGGCGAAGATTTCCGCCTCCTTTTCGACACCGGCGAGCAAAGCGTTGCCGCAAGCGTCGTAAGTTATCGCCCAAAGGCAAATGAAGATGGCTATTTCTTGTTACTCTCCAGCCCGGAAGTCAAAGCTGCCGACGCGAAGGCCGTTCCAAAAACCGTCATCTTCGTCGTCGATCGGTCCGGTAGCATGAGCGGCGAAAAGATCGAACAAGCCAAGGGAGCGGCCAAATTTGTGCTCGACAACCTGCGCGAAGGCGACTTGTTCAACATCGTCGCCTACGACAGCGAAATCAGCACATTTCGTCCAGAACTGGAGAAGTTTAGCGACAAAACCCGTGCCGCGGCGGCCGGCTTCATCGATGGCCTCTACGCCGGCGGTAGCACCGACATCAACGGCGCCCTCAAGCGCGCCCTCGGCATGCTCGCCGACAACAAGCGACCGACGTACATCCTATTTCTCACCGACGGCCTCCCCACGAGCGGCGAGACGGGCGAGGCTGCGATCGTCAAACATAGCGAAGATGCCAACGCCGTGAGAGCTCGTGTGTTCACCTTCGGAGTCGGCTACGACGTCAACAGCCGGCTCTTAGACAAACTGGCCCGCGCCAACTTCGGCCTCAGCCAGTACGTGCGGCCAAATGAAAATATCGAAGCATCGGTTAGCGCGCTTTATCGTAAGATCGGTGCTCCGGTGATGATAGGGGTATCACTGTCGGTGGATATCGAAAGTGCTCCGAGCGGCGTAGAGGCCGTCAATCGACTATACCCAAAAGGCCAATTCGACTTATTCGCCGGCGACCAGCTAGTGCTCGTAGGCCGATACCGAGCCGCCGGCAAGGCCAAGGTGAAGCTTAATGGCAAAATCGGCGACGAAGAAAGGTCGTTCGAATTCCCCGCCGAGCTTGTGAAAAAAAGCGACGACGACACCAACGCCTTCGTCGCCAAGCTTTGGGCCACGCGACGTGTGGGCGACATCATCGACGAGATCGACCTCAAAGGCCGCAACGACGAATTGGTAAAGGAGCTGGTCTCCCTCGCGACCGAACACGGCATCATCACGCCCTACACCTCGTTTCTCGCCGACGAACACAACGACGTGCGAGAAATAACCCAGAACCTCAACCGCGCCTCGGGTTCTCTCAAGTCACTGGACGACATCGCCGGCAAATACGGGTTCGAGCAGCGGCGCGAGAAACTCGCCTTTCAATCGGCAAGCCAGGCATCGGCCGCGGCCAACTCTTCCGGTCCTGCGCCCGCCGCAATGCGCATCGCCGGCGGGGGCTACTTCGGCGGCAATGTCCAATATTACGATGCCAAAAAGGACAAACGCGAAGTCGCCGCCAATTGTCGCCAGATCGGCCGAAAAACATTCTTCCAACGCGGCGGCCGCCTCGTCGATTCAACCGTCACCGACGCCCAAGAAAAATCGGCAAAGAAAATCGAGCGCTATAGTCCCGAGTACTTCGGCCTGATCGAACGCTATGGCAAGCACGTAGCGCAGTACCTGGCGCTCGACGAACCGGTCTGCATCAACCTCGGCGGCGAAACTTACGAATGGTAAGCGACTATTAGCGTCGGCGGCCACGCCGATAGCTTGGGTCGCTCCACAGTATAGCATCCCGGCTTACGAAAGATTCTGCACCGTCTTTTCGGCCAAATGCGAGTCTCGGAGAGACTCGCCCACGTGGCCGCGTCTCTCCGAGACGCGGATTCAGCGTTAAGGCCGGTCGCTGTATCCGCGCCATTCCCCGTTGTCGGCGACGCGAAATGGGCATACCCTCGCGGTATGCAGCCGCTTGCCCTCACCCGCGACCAATGCCGCGAAATCGATCGCGTTGCGATTGAAGAATATGGAATCTCCGGCCTCGTCCTGATGGAAAACGTCGGCCGCGGGTGTGTCGATGTGCTGGAGCGCCTCGGCATCAATGGGCTCGTCGTCATCCTCTGCGGAAAAGGCAACAACGCCGGCGACGGCTTCGTCATCGCCCGGCATCTCGAAATTCGCGGACACGCCTGCCGCGTGCTGCTGCTGTGCCCGCCGCACGAGCTCCATGGCGATGCAGCCACAAACCTGGCTATTCTTCAAAAGACCGAGATACCAGTATTCGATGAAAGCTCTAAGCGAGCCGGGGCGTCCTCGGCCCCAGCCAATACGGATCTCATCAAAAAACAACTCGACGAACTCACGCACGATGCAACTTGGCTCATCGACGCCATGCTCGGCACCGGCGCCGTCGGCGATCCGCGACCGCCCTTCGACGTCGCCATCGATTGGTTGAACGCTCGCCCCGCGAATACGCAACTCCTCGCCGTCGATCTCCCCAGCGGTCTCGACTGTGACACCGGCCAGCCCTCCGCACACACCGTCCGCGCCGACCACACCTGCACCTTCGCCGCCATGAAAATCGGCTTCACTCAGCCAGCAGCCAAACCGTACACCGGCACCATCCACATCTGCGATATTGGCGTCCCGCCGCGCTTGATTCAGTATGCAATACTCAAATCGCCTTAATTGCACCGTTCACCCCGCTCAACGGTTGCCACTGTCGGAGTAGATTTCCTTCTGTGGTAAAATGGATTGATGCGTTCGTCACTTGCGAACATGGTCTCCGAAGAAGAATCGCCAAAACACCGGAGTCCGATCCACATGGCATACAACATCAGGCCGTAGCCAATACATTGTCCCACGAGTCTGTATAGTCCTGCAGACATAGTTCACCTATTGCCGACACGCACGTACCGTTATCAAGACCTTAGCCCACGAAGACGATGTCGGCCGGCACGACAGCAACTGGCGCGAACAACTCGCGGGTGGAGCGGCGCCGGTTTGGCCGGCAGGAGCGGTCCTGCGGCCCGGCTGTTGCCGAAACGCAACACTGATGCCCGCGCTCCGGTGCGATGAGCGCTGCTTATTCTCCCCGCCAATTTTCCAGCCGCAGCGGATAGCCAAGCGCCGCGATCCGCTCGTCGTGCCCGTACTCACCGGGCCCGTTTGGGCGAACTGGCCTTACGCTTAAAACTTTGGTAAGCTTTAACTATGAGCCAGCAAATCGACGCCATCTATGAAGACGGGGTGCTCAAGCCCAATGTGCCTTTGTCGCTTCCCGACAAAGCGCGCGTGAAACTGACGGTTGAGGCAGGACCGATCAGCATATCGGCCGTCCAGCCTCAGGACGAATGGGAGCGACGGCTGCTGGGCGTGGCGAAGAATTGCGGCGTGTCGCTTGCTAACGCGGCCGTCAGCAGCGAGGGACTCTACGAGTAGTGGCCTACCTGATCGATACGAGCATTCTGGCTCGACTAGCGAACTCGGCGGACGCGCAGCGCGGTGTTGCTGTGCAAGCCGTGCTGGAACTGCACCGGCGCGGCGAGGTGCTGCACATTACGCCGCAGGTGCTGGTCGAGTTCCGCAACGTTGCGACTCGGGCGGTCAATATGAACGGGCTGGGCCTGGCGGCCGTCGACGCAGAGGCGCAGGCAACTGGATTCGAGGCGGCATTCCCATTGCTCGCAGAATCGCCGGACATCTACCCGGCTTGGAAGGCGCTTGTGGAGGGGCTGGCCATTTTAGGCAAACAGGTTCACGATGCTCGTCTTACAGCGGTATGTCATGTTCATCGAGTGACGCACTTACTGACATTCAACCTGCCGCACTTTGGGCGAATGTCGCAATTCGGTCCTGGCATTATCGTTGTTGATCCGCGAAGCGTCTAAGGCGAGACCGAGCACCAATACAGCAACGCCGGGACGACGCTTACGCATTCAGTTTCACGCTCGGATCATCCGCCACGTTGACCCAAACGTGCACATGCGGCGCGCCGCGGTAGTGCCACACGAACGACGGCCCCTCCAGCCGCCAGATATCCCACACACCGTCGTCACCGATGTCCTTTTGCGCGTAGTACGCCAGGTGGCAGGCGTCCAGTCCGCCTTGCGACTTGAGGCACTTGGTTACCTCGTCGCGATCGCTTTGGCGATATGGCTCGATGAGCATCGCCACAACCTTTTGCAAGTGCTCCTTCTGGTCCCTTGAAAGGTCCGTTACAGCGAGGCCTTGAAACTTGCCGGTCTTGCCTTGGAAACCGACATGCGATTCATTCGGCAAGCCCTGCCGCAACAGCGCCTGCTCTTGTTGATGTTTGTCGAGCATGTCGTAAAGCTTGTTGGCCGCCTGCGCCTGTGGCCAGAAAACGTTGCCAGGGTGCGTGGCCTTTTCGTTGAATCCCTGGGCCGCGTGGCCGTAGAAGATCGGGCCGCCGAACGCCACATGATCGGCGCTGTTGCCGTCGCAGCGAATCGTCATATGCCGGCCGGTCATCACGAACTCGAATTTATCGGCGCCGGGATGACCGAAGATGGCGATGCTGTTGTGAGTGCCGTATCCGCCCGAGTCGTCGCCAAGCTGCTTGTCGATCCGCGCATGCCACCCGGGGCTGATGATGCCCTCGAAGATGCCGCGGATGATGGCTCGCTGATCGTTCGTGTAAAAATCGCTTTTGATGGTTTGGTTCGTGATTTCCCAATTGTTCGCCACACGAGTGCGCAGCAGGCCTCGCGTCGGATCCTGATAGTCCCAAGCGAAACAAATCGTCTCGCGCTGCTTCGGCGAGAGCGTATCGTACAGCACCTTAACCAACGACTCCGGCGATTTCACCGCAGAGGCGGCCGGCTCGGCTGTCGATTTCGCGTTCGCCCAAACACGGCCCACCGGCAGCACGCTACCGATGGCACTTGCGCCCAATACCGCACTGCCTGCCGCGGTTAAGAACTCCCGCCGAGGCATGCGGCGGTCGTCTTGCAGTTCTTGACAGCAAGCACACTCGGGTTGCGCCAATTGCGATACGATATCGTTTGGGTCGTTCGTGCGCGGTTCCATGACTGTGTCCTTTCTCGCAAGCGGGTGAATGCTCGACTAGCCCAGCCGCACCCATCATTAGAGCGAAACGTCGCCGCGAATGCAAAGTTCTGTGCGAACACCGATATTCGCACCTTTCCGCTGGCACTTCGGGCAGAAAAACGTAGACCGCTGCGCCTGCACTGTGCGGACAATCGGGCAACCGCATCGCACGCAGGGTTTGCCGGCCCGATCGTAAACCCGGTGGTGGTTCTGAAAGCCGCCCGATTCATTCAGCGCATTGCGATAGGTACCGTCACCCAACGTGGAGCCTTCGTAGCGAATCGCCATATCGAGGACCGCCCTAGTCGCACCGGCCAACCGCTGCCATTGGGCGCGCGTTAACATATCGCACGACCGCAACGGATGAATTCCGGCCAAATGCAGAATCTCTGATGCATACAAGTTGCCAATGCCGGCTACAGCCCGCTGATCGAGCAACGCCACTTTTACCGCCCGCCCGCTGCCGCCCAGGCGCTCCCGATACAGATCGGCCGTCATGGCTAAGGCATCAGGGCCGACTTTCGCCGGTCCAAACGCGGCCTCCAACTCCGCTGTTGAAAACAGGCGAACACTTCCCAGCCCGCGGCGGTCCCAATACAAGAACTCACGAGTGCCGCTGCCCGACAGCGTGCATCGGAACCGCAAATGCTCGCGGGTCGGCGGCTCGGCCACAAGCACCAGGCCCGTCATCCGCGGCTCCAGCACGATGGCATCGCGAGAACCCAGATGTACCACGATCCGCTTGCCTATTCGGCCAACATCGGAAATGAATTGCCCTGCCGCCCGCCGACGAAACCGATCGATCCGCGGCGCGATCGCGATCGGCCGACGCCGGCATGCCACACGCTCGACATGCTCAATCCGCGAACCGACGATGCCCAATATGCCCCGCCGCATCGTTTCAACTTCTGGTAATTCGGGCATGATTTAATGACCGTTCAATCTGCTTACGCACTTGATTCTGCCGCATCTGCCGCTGAGAATCAACGTAATGACAAATAGCTCTGCAACTACTCAAGTGCCCGATTCGGCTGGCCGCTTTGGCCAATTCGGCGGACGCTATGTGCCGGAAACCCTCATTCACGCTCTCGATGAGTTGGCTGCCGAGTATGACAAAGCCTGCCAGGATGCCGCATTTCAAACCGAGCTCTCACAGCTTTTGAAGCATTACGTCGGCCGACCCTCGCCGCTGTATCACGCAAAGCGGTTGAGCCAGCAGTGCGGCGGCGCTCAAATCTGGCTCAAGCGCGAAGACCTCAACCACACGGGTGCGCACAAGATCAACAACACGATCGGTCAGGGCCTGCTCACGCTGCAAATGGGCAAGAAGCGAGTAATCGCCGAAACCGGCGCCGGTCAGCATGGCGTCGCGACCGCCACCGCCTGTGCTCACTTCGGGCTCGATTGCGTCGTCTACATGGGCGAAGAAGACATCCGCCGCCAGGCGCCGAACGTCTTCAGCATGAAACTGCTAGGCGCCGAAGTGCGGCCGGTCTCCAGCGGCTCGCGCACGCTCCGCGACGCCATCAACGAAGCCATGCGCGACTGGATGGCCAGCGTCGAAACCACGCATTACATCCTCGGCTCGGTCGTCGGCCCACATCCGTTCCCGCGAATCGTCCGCGACTTTCAATCGGTCATTGGCCGAGAAACGATCGAGCAATCGCGAGAACAACTTGGCCGCCTCCCCGATACCGTCGTCGCGTGCGTCGGCGGCGGCAGCAACGCCGCCGGCATGTTCTATCCGTTCATCGAGCACGAAAAGGTCGCACTCGTCGGCGTCGAAGCTGGCGGCCGCAGCGCCAAACCCGGCGATCACGCCGCCACGCTCAGCCACGGCCGCCCGGGCGTTCTGCACGGCAGCTTCAGCTACGTGATGCAAGACGACGACGGCCAAACGTGCGACGTCCACTCGATCTCCGCCGGTCTCGACTACCCCGGCGTCGGCCCGGAACACAGCTACTGGCACGACACGGGCCGCGTCACCTACACCAATTGCCTCGACAACGACGCGCTCGCGGCGTTCGACGCGCTGGCCCGCAGCGAAGGCATTCTCGCCGCGCTTGAAAGCTCACACGCCATCGCCAAAGCCATGGAACTCGCGCGCAGCAAACCGAAAGAACACGCCGTCGTCGTTTGCCTCTCCGGCCGCGGCGATAAAGACGCAGCCGAAATCGCACGATTCACTAGCGCAACGTAGAAGCCAAATACAATAGGCGACGTTTTCCCGCTAAGCGCGCAATCGGTGTCAGAGTATACTATTAAGAGGACTAGTTAGTTCCGACAAGGAACAAAACCATGGTTAACATATCGGTGCCTTTTCCCGAAGAGCTGCGCGAAAAAGCTGAGGCGGCTGCGCATGAGCGAGGAATGTCGTTCGATGAGTTTGTGCGTCGGTGTGTCTCCACGAATCTAAATCAGATTCGCGCAACCGATCCGCTGTTCGCCGATAGGCAAGTGTATACTGAAGACGCCCCGCCTGACTTGGCCGAAAATCACGACCGGTACCTCTACGAGGCTGACAAGTGATTTTCATCGACACAGGTGCATTTCTCGCGCGTATGTAATGCGTGACCAGTATCATGCGAAAGCTACCGAGTGTTGGGATAAATTGACTCGCGATAATGCGACTTGTTTTACCAGCAGCTTAGTACTCAACGAGACCTTTACGCTGTTGGCTCGGCGCACAACTCATACCTTCGCAGCCGAACGCGCTCGGCAACTGTATTCGTCCAGCATACTGCACATATTGCGGCCGGAAGTGCAAGACGACGTTGCTGCCATTGCTCTCCTCGAAAAATACGCTGACCAAAGGGTAAGTTTCTGCGACTGCGTGTCCTTTGTACTTATGCGCCGGCTTGGAATACCGGACGTATTCACATTCGACGGCGATTTTTCAATTGCAAAGTTTAATATTCGACCCTAAACCGCAGCAATCAAATGTCGGCAATCGACCAATTATTCTCCAACCTCCGCCGCGCGAAGCACAAGGCATTCATACCCTTCGTAACGGCCAGTGATCCGGATCTCGGGTTCACTGCGGCCGTGCTAAAAGAAGTCGTTCGCCGCGGCGCACATCTGTGCGAAGTGGGCATCCCTTACAGCGATCCCATCGCAGATGGGCCCGTGATTCAAGCCAGCTATACCCGCGCGCTGGCGCACAAAATCAAGCTGGCCGACATTCTGAAAACGCTCGGCGAAGTCGCCCCAAAGGTTAATGCGCCCCTCGTAACGATGGTCAGTTACGCCATCGTCTATCGTCACGGCCTCGAGAAATACGTGGCCGACATCAGCGAGCGCGGCTTGGCGGGCCTGATCGTGCCCGACCTGCCGATCGAGGAATCGGCCCAACTATCATCCATTTGCCGCCAGCGCGACATCAGCCTCATTCAACTCGTCACGCCCACCACCCCACGCGATCGGGCGCTGCAAATTGCTGAGACTTCAACCGGCTTCCTCTACTACGTCTCCGTCGCCGGCATCACCGGCGAACGTACCGCCTTACCCTCCGAACTCGTGGACAACGTCGGCTGGCTTCGCACGCAAACCGATTTGCCGATCTGCATCGGCTTTGGAATTAGCACGCCGCAGCATGTCCGGCTGTTGGCGCCCGTGGCCGACGGACTCATT
>CAWEDY010000038.1:0-19285 GCA_963807935.1 uncultured Planctomycetota bacterium | reverse complement strand
AAAGCCGGGCATCCGGGCGATCCGCTCATTCCGCTTCGGGTTGTACTTCATCGTGCATGAGCCAAGCGGATAGAAGTGCGTATCAACGCTCATATTGAGCTGCGACAAGTTGACAAAATGCCGCACGACCTCCGGCTCACTCAATTCCGGCAGGGCAGGGGGCGCAGCGGCGATCGCGCCGGCCGGCAACAGTTCGTCCACCGGTCGCTCGGGCACATCACAAGCCGGCAGCCGATGCGCGTGCCGGCCGACTTCGGAGAGCTCGAACAGCAGTTTTGTATCGCGTGTATTTCGCATCTCTATTGGCACAGCTTGCGGGCCAGTGAATCGATTTCCGACTTCGTCCGTTTTTCGGTAATCGCGATGGAAAAGCAATTGGCTAATTCCGGATACCATCGACCCAATGGCACGCCGGCTAGAAAGCCCGCGTCCTGTGCACTCGCCAAGAGTTCGTCCACGCGCTCTTGCCGGTCGCGGATGACGAATTCTTTGAAGGTTGGTGCGTTGAACGCCAGTTCAAAACGATCGCTCTTGCAGATTTGATCCATCGCATACCGCGATTTTTGCAGGCACAAGTTGGCCGTTTCGCGAAGGCCCTGTGGGCCGAGGAGGGCGAGGTAGATCGTCGCGCGAAGGGCGAACAGGCCTTGGTTGGTGCAGACGTTGCTGGTGGCCTTCTCGCGGCGGATATGTTGTTCGCGGGTTTGCAGCGTGAGGACGAAACACCGCTTGCCGCGGCGATCGACCGTTTCGCCTGCGATGCGGCCCGGCATGCGGCGGACCAAATTCTCGCGGCAGGCCATGATCCCCAGATACGGCCCGCCGTATTGCATCGGCGTGCCCAGCGTGTGGCCTTCCGCTGCCGCGATGTCGGCCCCCCAATCGCCCGGCCGCTTCAGCAGGCCCAAACTAATCGGGTCGAACGCCGCGACCACAAGCGCACCGGCATCATGGGCAATGGTTGCCAGTGAAGCCGCGTCCTCAATACACCCAAAGAAGTTCGGCTGTTGACTCACAATGCACGCTGTTTCGTCGTCAACGGCCGCCGCTAGCTCCTGTGGCTGCACTACGCCGCGCGGCGTGCCGATCGTCACCAACTCCACGCCAAGGTCTTTCAGATACGTGGCGATCGTCTGGCGATATTCAGGATGCACGCTCGCCGCCGTGACGACCTTGCCGTAGCGCTTCGTGCTACTCACAGCCATGAGCACGCCCTCGGCCGCCGCGCTGCCGCCGTCGTAGAGGCTCGCGTTGGAGACATCGAGGCCGGTAAGCCGGGCAATCAATGTTTGGTATTCGAACACGACCTGCAAATTGCCCTGGCTGACTTCAGGTTGGTAAGGCGTGTACGACGTGTAGAACTCGCCGCGGCCGGCGATCTCATCGACAACAGCCGGAATGAAATGGTCGTAACTGCCACCGCCTAAAAAGCACACCTTCGAACCGGCGTGCTCGTTCCTCGCAGCCAGCGTCGCCATATGCTGCGTTAGCTCGATTTCCGACAGCGCCGGCGGAATGGCCAGCGGCCGCTGAAGTCGCATCTCCGGCGGGATCATTGCGAACAGCTCGTCGATCGAGCCGGCGCCGATGGCGGCGAGCATAGCCGATTGGTCTTCAGGCGTATTATAGAGATAAGGCATTGGGGCAAAAAAACGACCAATTACCAAGCATCAACGACCAACTACGGCCACCGAACATCGATCTGATTGGTCATTGGGATTTGGTCATTGCTGCTTTTGCTAGTGCGATTCCTCCGCACATTGCTTTTGGTAGGCGGCATAATCCATCAGGTTTTTGAGCGCCGATTCATCGGTAATGCGGATGCGCGCGATCCAGCCTTCGCCGTAAGGATCATTGCTGAGGGTTTCTAAATTGTCGGGCAGCTTCTCGTTGGCGGCCACCACTTCGCCCGTGACGGGCGCGTACACATCGCTTACCGCCTTGACGGATTCGACTTCGCAGAACGACTCCCCGGCCTTCACTTGCCGACCAACTTTGGGCAGCTCGATGAAAACGAGATCCGTAAGCGCTTCGACGGCGAACGCCGAAAGTCCTACGGTCGCAACCTTCTGCCCCGCATCCTCCGTCACGGCGACCCATTCGTGCGTCTTGGCGAATAAAAGATTCTCCGGTTTCACGATTTCTCCTTCTTTTTTTCGGCGTTTATCCGCCGTTCAAATCTGACTTCTCCGTGTCGTCTGTGGCTAAGTCTTCTTCCCTCGCTCGTAAAACGGCAATGGCACCACCACCGCAGCGCTTTGTGTACCGCGAATATCCACGGCCAGCCGCGTCCCAACAGCGTGCGCGCTTGGCCGGACGTAGGCCATCGCGATCGGTCGCCCAAACGTCGGCGAGAAGGTGCCGCTCGTCACTTCGCCGACGATCTCGTCTCCGTGCAACACCGGGCACCCTTGCCGGGGTAATCGCTTGCCATCGACTTGCAGGCCGATACGAACCGGCTGCGATTTGTCTGCCGCGAATCGCTCCAGCGCTTCACGGCCGGTAAACTCCCGCCCGCCCAGATTCACGGCAAAACCTAACCCCGCCTGAAACGGATTGATTGTCTCCGATAGTTCGTGTCCATAAAGCGGCATTGCGGCTTCGAGGCGGAGCGTATCGCGGGCGCCGAGGCCGGCGGGGCGGCCGCCAACGGCTTCGCTTGCACCTATGATGTGTTCCCAGATAGGCAGCGCGGCATCTGCGTCGCAAATGATTTCGACGCCGTCTTCTCCGGTGTAACCGGTGCGGCTTATTAGAATGGAGAACTGGCCGAATTCTCCAGTCGAACAAGTGTAGTACCGCATACGAGAGATCGGAATTGCCGTACCGGCGAGCGGCTCGATGGCTGAGATCGATTTGGGCCCCTGGACGGCAAGCATCGCGGTTTCGGTAGTACCATCAGATACTGAAACAGATGCCGGCAATGTTGACTTCATCCATCCGACAATTTTATCGCGATTCCCCGCATTGACGACCATCCAAAAGGCGTCGTCACTTTCGGCGAACTTGTAGACCAGTACGTCATCAAGAATTCCGCCCTCTCTGTTGCACACGAGCGAATAGCGCACGTGAGGCGGGCGCATTTCGCGGACACGGCGAGTTAGAAGCGAATCTAGGAATATATCTGCCTTAGGACCAACAATTTCGAGCCGGCCCATGTGCGAGATATCGAACACGCCAACCGCGGTGCGAGTCGCGTCGTGCTCTTCGGCGATAGACGTATATTGCACGGGCATCGACCAGCCGGCAAAGTCGACCATTCGCCCGCCGTGCGCGACGTGCCAATCGTGTAGCGGCGTGCGGAGCAGTTCGGTGGTCATCGTCATCGGCAGGGGATCGCTGCGGCCGATCAAGGGTTCAGTTGTCAAAGTGCCAACGCATTTTAATAGCTTCCCACCGTACTGTCATGGGGCTATCATCCGCCCCCAAATGTCGACGCGCAATCAGGGGAACCTGGAATCGCAGCCCTGAACATGGGATACTTTGGGCGATAGGCAGATCAGCACGCTTACCTCCCGGGGAGCATCCATGCACCGCTACACAATTCTCTGTTTAACGTTCCTGATCGCGTTGCATTGCGCAATATCGCCAGCCGCCGAAAACTGGCCGCAATGGCGCGGACCGTTGGGCACCGGCGTGGCTGCCGAGGGCAATTATCCGGCTAAGTTTTCTAGGACCGAGGGCGTGGCCTGGGCCGCAAAGCTGCCAGGCGTCGGCACTTCAACGCCGGCCGTATGGGACGACCGTATTTTCGTCACCTGCGGCATCGACGGCCGCGACGGCATCGTCTGCTTTGACATGAATGGCAAGGAGCTATGGCATCGACAGTTTGGCTCCGAGCGGCCCGCCAGGAATCCGCACGGCAGCGGCAGCAATCCCTCGCCGGTGACCGATGGCAATCACGTTGTTGCGTACTACAAGAGCGGCACGCTGACCTGCCTGGACACCAATGGCAAGGAGCAGTGGAAAATCAATCTGCAGGACCGTTTTGGCAAGGATACGCTGTGGTGGGATTTGGGCACGTCGCCTGTGCTGGCGGATAGCCGTGCGATTGTCGCTGTGATGCAGGACGGCGATTCGTACCTGGTCGCCTGCGATCTGAATACGGGAGATGTCGCTTGGCGCACGCCGCGTCAATACGATTGTCCGGTAGAATCCGACCAAAGTTACTCCACGCCGCAGGTTGTTTCCATCGGCGGGCAGAATGTGATCGTCACTTGGGGCGCCGACCATCTGACCGGCCACGACGCCGCTACGGGGAAGCTGCTGTGGGAGTGCGGCGGATTCAACCCAGACAAGCAGCCGAATTTGCGGACGATCGCGTCGGTCGCGATCAGCGATGGCGTCGCCCTGGTTCCATACGCGCAGGGCGCATCGCTCGCCGGCGTTCGCCTGGGTAGCACTGGCGATATTACGAAGACCGGCCGCATCTGGGAGAAGCACGGGCGCGGACTCGGCGCAGACGTTCCCACGCCGATTGTTACCGGTGGCAAGGCGTATGTGCTAACCGACCGTGGCCGAATCGTTTGTCTCAATTTGCAGTCTGGCGACGAATTATGGTCGGCCGACCTGCCGCAGAATCGAAATAAGTTCTATAGCTCGCCGGTGCTGGCTGGCGACAAGCTGTATTGTGCGCGAGAGGATGGAGTCGTTTTCGTCGGCCGCGTGAGCGACAAAGGTTTCGAGCTGCTGGCCGATCACAATGATATGGGCGAGCGAATCATCGCCACGCCGGTGCCGATCCGCGGCGGGTTGTTGATCCGCGGCGACGAACATTTGTTCCACATCGCTTCTGCAAAGCAAGCACAGTAGGAACATGATCGAGCGATGACAATCGAACAACTCGACACAGTTTCCAAGGCCCAGCCGTTCCAAGATCACTCAACCCGAATAGTTCGCGAGGGCGACAGCGTGGTGCGTAGTCAGCGGCCGCGTTTCTGCCGCCGTTCATTGTTTCCGGGGCGAATTTTCTTCTTTTTGCCGCGTGCCGCTTTACCAGGCTTCGTCCCGCGTTTGCCGCTCGTTTTGCCGGGGCGCTTAACGCGGCGCTTCTTGGGACCACCCGTGCGGGCAATCAGGCGAAAATCGAGCTCGCGCGCGTCGATGTCCACCGCCGCGACCGCTACGCGAACTGTGTCGCCCAAGCGGTACGAATTCCCGAATCGAAAGCCGGCGATCACGTGCCCGGCGCGGTCGTAGCGGTAGTAATCGTCCGTGAGGCTGCTGATGTGGACGAAGCCCTCGGCCGGTATTTCCACCCCGGTTATGAACAGGCCAAAGTTCTCCACGCCCGTGATGATGCCGTCCAGCTCGAGGCCGATTTTGTCGGACATATAGTGGAGCAATTTCAACTTCTTGAGCTCGCGCTCGGCCTCGGCCGCCCGCTGCTCGCGCTCGCTGCAATGATCGCCCAACGCGAGCATTTGGTCCATTCGCTGCTCGGGTTTGCGGCCACGATTGAACGTTTCGATGAGCCGATGCACCGTAAGGTCCGGATAGCGGCGTATTGGCGACGTGAAGTGGCAGTAGCAATCACTGGCCAGCGCGTAATGCCCCTCAACTTCTGGGCTGTAGATGGCCCGCTGCATCGACCGCAGCGTCGCGTAATTGATCGCGTGCTCGCGCGGGTCGCCCTTCACCATGTCGAGAAGCTTCTGAAGCTCGAAGCGGTTTTCGAGATTCTCGGCCTCATAACCCAGCTCTCGAACGAATTCAGTTAGCACGCGCATCTTCCGCGGGTCCGGGCTGCCGTGCACGCGGCGCAAAAACAAAAGCCCCGCTTCTGCCAGTTTCTCCGCCACCGCCTCATTGGCGGTTAGCATGAACTCCTCGATGATCTGATGGCTTTCGGTGTTTTGCGCAAGGTGCGCACCCGTAACGCGCCCGTCGGCATCGAGATCGATTTTCATCTCGGGCATCGAAAGCTCCAGCGCCCTGCGCTGGAATCTCCGCGCGCGGAAGATCATGGCCAGCTCGTGCATCCGCGTGAGCAGCGAGTCTACCTCCGGCGTAAGCGTTGCGACGATTCCCTGTCCCTTTGGGAAAGAACCCGAGTGAGCGTGCCTTTTTCCCCGCTTGCCTCCGGCCTCTCCCTCTGATCGGGAGAGACATTTTTCAGCAAGGTATTCATCCACCTCTTCATAGGTGAATCGGCGGCGGCTCTTGATGGCGCTTTTGAAAACGTCGGTCGCCACGCGGGCGCCCTCTTCCGTGAACTCCATCATCGCCGAGAGCGCGTAACGGACTTTGCCCGGCTGCAGGCTTGCCAGATTATTCGAAATGATCTCCGGCAGCATCGGAATCACGCGATCCGGCAGATACACGCTCGTTGCCCGGTCGTGCGCCTCGCGATCGAGCGGAGTCTTCGGTTCAACAAAATGCGAGACGTCGGCGATGTGCACGCCTAGTAGCCAGTGGCCATTCTCGAGCCGCTCCAGCGAGATCGCATCGTCGAAGTCGCGCGCATCGACCGGGTCGATCGTTACAATCGTCAGCGCGCTGAGATCGTGCCGGCCGCGGCCGATCGATTCATCGAAGTGCTCTGCCCGCTTGCGGGCTTCCTCCAGCGCGTCCTCGGCGAATTCGCCCGGAAGGTTGAATTCATAAACGATCGACATCGTGTCCACGCCCGGCTGCCCGCGCGGGCCGAGTACTTCGACAATCACGCCTTCACCGTCGTGCACGTGCGACGGGAAGCGAACCATCTCGATGAGGACTTTGTCGTCCGGACGCACGCCTTTGGCGCCCGGATCGCCGACATAAATAGGGTTGGCAATAATTTTGCCGTCGATCTGTACCATGCCCATGCCGGCCTGTTCGAAGTACACGCCGACGAACCGGTTCGTGGCACGCTCCACGACGTCGATAATTCGGCCTTCATGTTTGCCCATCCGGCCGCGCTTGGATTCGAGCCGTACGGAGACGATGTCGCCGCTCGCCGCATCTCCTGTTTTGTCGGCCGGCACGAAAATATCGGCGTCGCGACCTTCTGCGCAGCGTGCCATCCGGCCGCACAAAGCCGAATCCACCCGCCGCTCGGCGAAACGTTCCGGTGAAATGCTTCAAATCGCGCGGCATCTTCGACTTGGCCTTGTCCTTCTTGCGCTCGGCGGATCGCTCTACAGCGATTTCCACTTTGACGGCGTTCGCCAGCTTCTCCTTGCTGCGCTCGCGTTGCGCTTTGCTAACTGGCTGCACGAGATGGCTCGGCCCCCAAGTGAGCTCGCCCGCCTTGACCATTCGCTTGATGGTTTGTTTGAGCTCGTGAACAGCCTCGTTGGCGAGGCCCAGCTTCTTGGCGATGACGGCCGGTTTTACAGGTTGATAATTGGGATCGGCGACAAGGCTGAGAACCGTGTCGCGAAGTTTTTCTGTCATATGTTTTTTCTAGGCGTAGCCTCCAGGCGCGTCGGTTCGTCGGCGTAGCGAGAAGTGATGTTCATCGGCGCGCCTCTATTAGGGAATGGCACCTAACTCCGATATAGACGGTGTTGCCGTCCGTCGCTAATTTGCTTTCTCCCCTCCCTCCTCAACTCTTGTGCCTTTATATAACTTCCTTCCCAAGTTCGCGTGATACTGCGTCCAGTTGCTTTCGACGTTCGGGCAGTCGACCATCAGTTGCGTGAAGCTGGCCAACTTGGCGTCCAGATTATCGAGGTGATGCAGGGCGACGGCTTCGAGCGTCATCGGAAGTTTCGGGCTGCCGAACTCGTACTCGCCGTGGTGGCTGATTACCATGTGTTTGACTTCCGTAACGAGTTGCTTAGGGAATGGTTCCCCGGAAAGCCGCTCGGCTTCGCGCACTTTGTCGTCGATCATCGTCATGGCGAGCACCATGTGCCCCAGTAGTTGGCCCTCGTCGGTGTAGGAGACTTCGCGCTCGTACGACAGCTCATCGACTTTGGCCGCATCGTGCAGGAAGGCGCCGACAAGGAGCTTATCCTGATCCAACCGCGGGTAGTGTGGCACGACGGCAAGCACCAGGTTCATTAGTCCGACGACGTGCTCTAACAAGCCGCCCTTGTATGCGTGATGATTTTTCATTCCGGCCGGGGCAGCGGTGAACTTCGCCATGAACTCGGCGTCCATCAAGAAGCACTCCGCCAGGTTGCGCAGGTCGGGCGATTGAATGGTCCGCAAGATTTCCGCCAGCCGCATGGCGATGCGATCGATCTCCTCGGTCCGCAGCACGCGGAAGTCGGCTTCATCGACCTCATCCGCCCGGGCGCGGCGGATCGTGCTGGCGATAAGCTGCATGTTGCCCTGAAACAGTTGCGTGTTGCCTTCGACCTTTACATAGTCGCCGTTTTCGAACGCACGGTAATCGCTCTCGCTCGCGTTCCAGAGCCGAGCCGCGATCGCTCCGCTACGGTCCGAAAGCTGCAATTGCAGATACAGGTTGCCATTGCGATTGGGCCGCAACTGCTTCTCGGATGCCAAGAAAACCTGGCTCACTTGTTCGTTGTGGCCAAGCTGGCACACGTAACGTCGGTCGGTTGTGGTGGACATGTGGAGTCGAGAGCTAAGCGTCAAGATTCGAGAACCAAAGCCGGCTAGTTAACAAGCAATTCTAGGGCTGCACGCGATCGATCACAACCGGCCCACCGAGGCGGGCTGCGGCGAGTGCGATTTTCGACCAGCGTCCAATCATCTAGAATGTCAACGCTCTGCGAGCGATTGCATTTCTGACCCTCGACTCTCGACTCCCAACTCCCAATGGCCAAACAACCAATGTCCGCCATCAATCCCACGCGGGCTGAAAATTTTCCCGAATGGTATCAGCAAGTCATTAAGGCGGCCGACCTTGCCGAAAACTCCGACGTTCGCGGCTGCATGGTCATCAAGCCCTGGGGCTTTGCGATTTGGGAGAACATCCAGCGCCGGCTGGACGCCATGTTTAAGGCCACCGGCCATGAGAACGCCTACTTCCCGCTGTTCATTCCGATGAGCTTCCTGGAAAAAGAAGCCCAGCACGTCGAAGGCTTCGCGAAAGAGTGCGCCGTGGTAACGCATCACCGGCTCGAGCCGAAGCCCGGTGGCGGTTTGCGGCCGGCGCCCTCGGCGGAGCTGGAAGAGCCGCTCATCGTGCGGCCAACCAGCGAAACGATCATCGGCGCCACGTTCGCCCGCTGGGTGCAGTCGTATCGCGACCTGCCGATCCTCATCAATCAATGGGCCAACGTCGTGCGATGGGAATTGCGCACCCGGCTGTTTCTGCGCACCACCGAGTTCTTATGGCAAGAAGGACACACGGTTCACGCAACCGAAGCCGAGGCCCGCGAGGAAACAATGCGCATCCTCGACCTGTACGCCGATTTCGCCGAGCACACCATGGCCGTACCCGTCATCAAGGGAGAGAAGACGGCGGGCGAGCGCTTCCCCGGCGCGGTGAACACGTATGCCATCGAAGCCCTGATGCAAGACCGCAAAGCGCTACAGGCCGGTACGTCGCACTTCCTGGGCCAGAATTTCGCCCGCGCGCAAGATATCAAGTTTCAGGATGAGAACGGGCAGGAAGTCTACGCCTGGACAACCTCGTGGGGCGTTTCCACTCGGCTCGTCGGCGGCCTCATCATGACGCACGGCGATGATGATGGCCTCGTGCTGCCGCCGAAGCTGGCACCGGCGCACGTCGTTATTCTGCCGATCCATCGTAGCGAGGATGAACGAACCGACGTCATGTCCTTCTGCGCAACATTGGAACGCGAGCTATCGAGCCGAACGTTCGCCGGCGAGCCGATCCGAGTGCGGATCGACAACCGCGACATCCGCGGCGGCGACAAAAAGTGGCATTGGGTGAAACGCGGCGTTCCGATCCGCATCGAGATCGGTCCACGCGACGTAGCGAGCGGCAAAATCTCGTTCGGCCGCCGCGACCTGCCCGGCAAGCTCGAAGAGGCACGCGCCGACTTCGTCGCGACGTTGCCCAAAATGCTCGACGATGTTCAGCATCATCTGCTGCAACGTGCGCGACAGCTACGAGAACAAGCCACCGTGCGAATCGATAGCCTGAAAGAATTCGAAGCATTCTTCACACCTAAAAACGAAGAGCGCCCCGAAATCCACGGCGGGCTGGCATACGCCCATTTCGTCGAATCGCGCGAAATGGACGAAAAACTCAAATCCCTCAAAGTCACCATCCGTTGTGTCCCGCTCGCCGGCGAGGATGAACCCGGCAAGTGCATCTTTACAGGCCAGCCCAGCAAACGCCGCGGCGTGTTCGCGAAGGCGTATTGACCCACTAGCGTCGGCGGCGACGCCGAATCGTCTTCAAAACACTTCGACACGCGATGGGACATATCAGCGCGCCAGCCCCTGTCCTTCTTTTGCTCGCCGCAAGCAGCCGATATGACGCAGCGCTTCAGTGGGCGAGCCAGCAGTGCGCAAACGCTTACGGGCCGATCGCGTGTTCCAGCCCGCCATTTGACTTCACCGAAACCGATTATTACGCCGCCACAATGGGCACCGGCCTCAAGAAGCAGTTCTATTCCTTCGAGCGGCTTGTCGATGCTTCCGCCCTGGCGGAAATCAAATGCCAAACGAACGATTGGGAATCCGAGTACGCTGCGCTGGGGCGGCATGCGGAACCCCGGCCGCTTAATCTTGACCCCGGTTATCTCACGCCCGCCAAGCTAGTGCTCGCTTCCACCAAGGACCACGCGCACCGCATCTATTTGAACCGCGGTATTTTTGCCGAGATCACGCTCGTCTTTCGTCAGCGGAAGTGGCAACCGCTCGAATGGACGTATCCCGACTATCGGCGGTACGACTACCACCACTTCTTCACCCAGTGCCGCGAGTGGCAACTCAATTGCGGCCAACATGGCGAAGGAGTAAAATGACGCGAACAGCGCTTCGCGGCGATTCGTAAAACTTGTAAGCAGCCAAGGCCAAAGAAACTGTCATGCGAATAATTAGCACCATCGCGATCGCCGCGCTCGTGGGGATCATGGCGGGCGCCGCGGTCGCCTACGTCGAGGTGCGGTCCGACCGCGATGCGATTTCCAAGGTTTCCGATGAGCTTGAGTCCGGCGCCTCTGCTGCCGGTGACAAGGACACGCCGCGCGTCGAAGTCGGCCAGCCGCATTACGATTTTGGTACGATGCAGCGCGGCACATCGAAGTCGCACGAATTCGTAATCCGCAACGTCGGCACCGCGCCGCTGAAGCTGCGGTCCGGAGGCACCACCTGCAAGTGCACGCTTTCCGAAGTGCCGAACGCAGCGATCCCGCCCGGCGGATCAACGTCGGTGAAGCTCGAATGGGCGGCCAAGGCCGATAGCGGCCCATTCCGCCAATCGGCCAAGATTCTCACCAACGATCCGCGGCAATCGCAAATCGATTTGACGGTGGACGGCCAAATTCTGGCGATTAGCGGTGTCGAGCCGCCGGACTTTATTTTCGGTAAATTATCAGTCGATGAGATCAAATCGGCGCACGTCTACGTTATGGCAATGCTCCAAGATGAGTTGACGGTCACAGATGCCCAGTTTTCCGATCCTACCGTTCGCGACAAGTTCGATGTGAAAATCGAACCGGTCGATCGAGCGGCGCTGCCGAATAAATTGGCGCGCCGTGGCGTGCGCGTGACCCTCACCACCAAACCGGGGCTGCCCATTGGGCGGTTCAATTCTTGGTTGATGCTGCACACGAACCTTCCCGAAGCCGAGAAACTCGATATTCCCCTCTCGGGCCAGGTCGTCGGCGACATCAGCGTGCATGGCGTCGTGGGTTGGAACGAAGAGCAGGGGGTGCTGGTCATCGGCAGCGTCAAGAGCAGCGAGGGCGGGCACGGCAAGGTGAATATCATCGTGCGCGGCCCGGACGCGGCTGCCGTTAAGTTTGACGTCAAATCCAAGGACCCCCCGGAGCTGAAGGTTACGATCGGTCAGCCCAAGAAGCTCAAAGACACGCTCGTTCTAGTGCCCGTCGATATCGAGATCCCGCCCGGCACGCGCCCGATGGTGCATCTCGATACAGCACAAGGCGATGCGGGCCGTATCGTGTTCTCCATAACTCACCCCAAGATCAAAGAATTATCACTGAGCGTGCGCTTTGCCGTCGAACGCTAAGCGGTGGTGGGGCAGGCTTTCCAGCCTGCCGCGGACGAATTCACTTGGCTACCTGAAAACGCTGCCCCACTCCAAATGTTCAACCATTACCTGCGAGCAAAGTGGCTGGCAATTGTATCGCTTGGCATTGCGGTTCTAATCGTGGCTTTTATCTTGCGTGGTGAATCGGCCTCGGCGGAGAACGATAACGCCACCTCTCCCCAGCGGCCCGACCACCAAAAGATCGATCCGATCGTGCTCAACGGCCCGATTTTCGTGGACTGGCCTAAGCCGGACGTCGCCCTCGTGTTTTCCGGCGAGCAAAACGGCTACCTGGAACCTTGCGGCTGCGCGGGGTTGGAAAACCAAAAGGGCGGGCTCAAACGGCGTTTTACCTTTCTCAAGCAGCTACGCGACAAGGGCTGGAATCTCCTGCCGATGGACCTTGGTGGTCAGGAATCGCGGACCGGCGTCCAGGCGGAGATGAAGGTTGATTTCTCCTATCGCGCGCTGGTGAAAATGGGCTACGCGGCCGTCGGGTTTGGTCCCGGCGATCTGCGGATCGATCTGTTGCCAATCGTGATCAACATGGACCAGGCCACCAACCCCCTGGTCTCGGCAAACGTCGCGCTCGGCGACTTCAACAGCGGTTTGACCAAGCTGTACAATATTGTCGAGGCCGGTGGCATGCGGATCGGCATCACCACCGTGCTCGGCAAGAAGGAAATTGCCGGGCGAAAGGAAGCTGGCGATTTCACACTATTGGAGCCCTATCAAGCGATCCCCCGCATTCTCGGCGAGCTGCGCGAAAAGAAATGCGACCACTTGGTGCTATTCAGCGCACGCTGAACCGGACGAGACCAAAGACCTGGCCCGCCGGTTTCCTGAGTTCGATTGGGTGATGACCGCTCACGGCGCAGAGGAACCGCCCAAAGAGCCGGGGACGATCGAGGGCACGCACGCGCATTTGATCGAAGTCGGCCAAAAGGCCGAGTATCTCGTTGTCGTCGGACTATACAAGGATGGCAGCATGCCCTTCCGTTATCAGCGCGTGCCGCTAGATCATCGGTTTGCCGATGCGCCGGAGATGCAGAAGATGCAGGTCGACTACCAGCACGAGCTCGAGCAGCTTGTCAAGAACGGCGGCTGGTCGGCGCTCGGCGTCAAGCCGGTTCCGCACCCGTCGGGCCACAAGTTCGTCGGCAGCAAGACGTGCGCGAATTGCCATACGAAGGCGAGCGAAGTCTATGAAAAAACGCCACACGCCCATGCCACCGATACGCTGGTCCATCTCAATCCGCCGCGGAATTTCGATCCAGAATGTCTTAGCTGCCACGTTACCGGCTGGGCCCCCCAAAGGTTTTTTCCGTTCGAGTCCGGCTACCTCGGCTTAAAGCAGACGCCCGACCTGGTCGGAAACGGGTGCGAGAATTGCCACGGACCGGCCGGTCGCCACGCCGCCGCTGAAAACGGCGACATTGATGTCAACGATACGGAAAGAGAACAACTCCGCGCGGACCTTCGACTCAAGATCGTCAAAAACGAAGGCAACAAGGAACACCAGGAATTCGAGAAAGCCAAAGTTGTGAAAATGTGCATCGAGTGCCATGATCGGGACAACAGCCCCGATTTCGATTTCCAAAAGTATTGGCCGAAGGTCAAGCACGTCGGCAAGGATTGATTTTCGCGTCACCGCTTCATTCCGGGTACCAACCACTTGAGGTTTAGCGCAGCGTTATTTCAATGTTCAGATGGACTTACAGTAAGGTTCGCGAGCATCGCATCATTGGAATGCTGCATTTGGCAGCTTTTTCGTTTGTTGCGCACCGCGCCGCTGTCGGGGCGGTGGAACTCCGCGTCATGTCGTTCAATGTCCGTTATAGCCATGTTGGTGCAAGCGAAGCCGCGCCCGAAAACAACTGGGCGGATGCGAAATACCCGCGTCGCGAGCGGGTCATCCGCGTGATCCGCGAGAATTCGCCCGACGTGCTCGGCGTTCAAGAAGCGCGCGAGCTGCAGGTTAACGACCTACGGAAGGCTCTGCCCGAATACGACTTCTACGGCATCGGCCGCGATGACGGCAAAACGGCCGGCGAATTTTCGGGCATCTTTTATCGAAAAGACCGCTTCACGCAGCATGACTCCGGTTCGTTCTGGTTGAGCGCGACGCCGGAACAGCCGGGCACATCGTTTGCGCTAGCCGTGGACGGCTGCCCGCGAATTGCGTCGTGGGTGCTTCTCGCCGACAACAAGTCACACGAAGAATTTGTTCTGCTTAACATGCACTGGGACCACATTAGTGCTGAAGCCCGTCTAAAATCCGCCGGGCTGGTCCGCCAACGACTTAACAAGATTGCCGGCGACTCGCCCACCATTGTTATGGGAGATCTGAACTCCAACGAAGACACCGATGCGTTCCGGACATTGATAGTCAAGAGCAAGGGTACTGGCCCAAGACTCGCCGACACCTATCGCGAGCTACATCCGAAGCGATCACCCAACGAGGCGAGTTTCGATGGTTGGAAGGGAACGCGCAAGGGATCGCGGATCGACTTCATTCTGCACAGTAATGAGTTCACGCCAGTTGCCGCGGAAATCGTCCGCACAAGTTACGACGGCCATTGGCCATCCGATCACTATCCAGTAACCGCGACACTGAAGTTCCATCGCAAACCTGTTAAAGCGCAGGGAACGGACTAGAACTTCAAGCTGCCCGCTTGAGCAATTGCAGCTATGGTCGCGAGATTTCTAACATTCTTATGTATCGTCCAAGGGTGGATTGCTGTTGTCGGTACCGGCGAAGCGGCCGAACCGCGGGTTGCCGATAATCACTACAAGCTCGAACGGATCGCCCAAGAGCCACAGATCGTAACGCCCATCGGCGTGGCGTTCGATCACAAGGGCCGCCTGCTTGTTGTCGAGTCGCACACGCATCAGCGGCCCAAAACCTATCAAGGTCCACCGAGCGACCGTATCCGGACGATCGCCGATTCAGATGGGGACGGTCGGCTCGATCGCTGGGGCACGTTTGCCGATGGCTTCCGCCACGCGATGAATCTGCTCGTGCGCGATGATGGGGCCGTCTATTTGGTAACCCGGCACAACGTAGTTTTGCTTCGCGACACCGACAACGACGGTGTGGCCGACAAACAGACTGAAATCCTTCGCCTCGATACCAAGGACGACTATCCGCACAACGGGCTGAGCGGCATCGCCATGCCACCGGGCGGTGAGTCGCTGCTGATAAGCATGGGCGAAAACCACGGAATGCCTTATCGGTTGATCGGCTCCGATGCGAAAGCGCTAAGTGGCCACGACGGCGCCGGCACGGTCTTTCAATGTACGCCGGATGGTCGTGACCTCGCGCGCGTTGCCGTCGGGTTCTGGAATCCATTTGGCCTGTGCGTCGTGCCGGATGGCCGCATCTTCGCCGTCGATAACGACCCGGATGCCAGTCCGCCGTGCCGAATGCTGCATATTGTCCAGCGCGGCGACTACGGCTTTCGATACGAATATGGCCGAGCCGGTACGCATCCACTTCAAGCCTGGAACGGGGAATTGCCCGGCACGTTGCCGATGGTCATTGGCGTTGGTGAAGCTCCAACTGCGATCGTACCCCACGCGGGCAGCTTGTGGGTCACCAGTTGGGGCGACCATCGCATCGATCGCTATCAGCTTGTTCCGCGCGGTGCATCGTACGGGGCGAAGCGCGAAGTAATCGTGCAAGGCGGCGCCGACTTTCGTCCCACGGGTATGGCCGTAGCGCCCGACGGCTCGCTCTACTTTGCCGATTGGGTGCTCCGCGACTATCCGGTACATGGCCGCGGCCGCATCTGGCGATTGGTGTTGCCGAAGGAAGACATCAAAAAGCCGTTTTCGCCACCTTTGCAAGACGACTTGGCGGCGCAGCGAGAAACGGCATCGGATGCCATTCCATCGGTGACATCGAGTGACCCCTTCGTACAGGCGCGAACGGCGTGGAAGCTCACACAGCGCGACAATATCGAAGCAGTGGAAAAAACGATAATTTCGGGCGCTAATTACCCAGCGCCTGAGTCAGCTACGCTCGAACTTCTCGAATCGCAACGGTGGCGCGAAACCTACCAGGCCGGTCAGCCCGAGGCGATTCTGCGCCGGCTTTGAAAAGTAACTCGCCGGATATCCGCTTGTTTGCCGTCCGCTGGATCGCCGACGAACGGATCAGCGCACTTCGCGACGATGTAGCCAAGCTGCTCGAATGGCCCCAGCCAGCTTCCCGATATTATCTGGCCGTGCTGGGCGCGGTCGATTGGTTGGACCATAAGCCAGGCCTCCGCGATACGGAAATCACCGACGAACTGCTCGTGCGAGAACTTGAAAACGATCGCCGCTCGCCTGCGGCACACGCGTTGGCGCTTTCGCTCCTCAAGCCGGACAACAAGTTCCTTACCATCGTGCGGCTACGGTCGTACTTGGCCGCCGACGACCCGCGATTGCGGCTCGAGGCCGTGCGTACGTTAGCCGAACAAACAAACCCCGAACGTGCTCCCTTGTTGGCGGAGGTTGCGAGCGACGAACGGCAGTCGGATGAAGTCCGTGCCGAAGCGATCGTCGGTTTGGGCGCATGTGCCGACCAGCACCTGGGCGGCGCCGCGCTGGCCGCTTTGCTCAACAGCAAAAACGCTGTCCTTCGTCGTGAAGCCGAGCGGACGCTGCGACTGAGCCGCGGAAGTCTCCCAGGCGAAGCAAAGCCGCGGTCCTCGGATTTAGCCGGCTGGTCGAAATTGCTCGCAAAATCCGGTGATGCGGCTGCCGGCCGACGCTTATTCTTCAGTCCGGTCGGTGCTCGTTGCAGCGTGTGTCATGAGTACGGCGGCCGCGGCGGTAAGGTTGGTCCCGACCTCACGGAGATCGGCCGCAGCACATCGCGCAAAAGATGATCACCTCGATACTCCAGCCGAGCCAGGAAATCGCGCCCGACTACCAGGCCTGGCTCCTCGTTACCGCGGAGGGCAAAACGTATACCGGCTTGCGGCTGCCCAAGCCGGGCGACGATGGTAAAGAGGATTATGTCGATGCGGCCGGCAAAGTATTTACATTGCCGAGTAGCTCGATCGAAGAACGCCGCGCGTCCAGCACGTCCATCATGCCGGAAAACCTGCAAGCGATACTCTCGGTCGACGACCTGCGCGACCTGGTTACCTTTCTCGCCGCCGAGAACGCTCCGCGTTAGCCCGGCACCTATTTCTCCTTTGCCTCCGCCCTTGAAACCTTGCTCGCCGGGTAGTCTGGCGATCGATCAAGATACATGACGAATGCCGAAAGGTGCTGCTGTTGTTGCGGCGACGTCGGCCCCCCGCTCTCGACGAACGTGGTTGTTCCCATCACCGTGTAGTGGGCCAGCGGCGTAAAGATCGAACCTCCGAGCTGGCTCGTCTGCGGATTATTCGGCTGCTGCACGAACGTATTGAATTCGACCGCATACCGACCATCGCCCGTCGGCGTCACCGTCCCCTCACCTCGAAACTGCCACGCCCGCCCTTCGATCAGCACGGGAACCTCAAAGTGGAAGCCACCGCGGCGATTGTCTTGGATCGTCAGCGTCGTAAGCTGCTGGCAGACGACCCGCGGCGCGTCGAACCCAAGCTTTTGAAGGGCCTGTAAAACGGGCGAGCTGATCACCGGCTCGCTGGGTGCTTTGCCTTCCGTTTCCGGCAGTTCATCAATCAGCCAGGCGATCCGCAACTGTAACGTATCAGCGACTTTGTTCTGCTGCGACTTACTGGGCTGATCGAGCGATTCGATAAGTTGCTTCGCGACGTCGATTTGCTTGCTGGTTCCAGCAAGCAGCACCGTGTTGGTGCGCTCGTCGATGGCGATCTTCGGTCCCTGAGCCCCCGTGATGCCGTGAAGCGCCTGGGCAACTTCCTCCGGCCGCACGTATTTGAGCGGAAAGGCACGCAGCACGGCATCGGCCGGCAGCGGCGTGGCCGATTGGCGAAGCTGTGCCTGGGTCAGCTCGAGCATCTCCCGCAACTGCTGCTTTTCCGGATCGGACTGCGGTTGCGGCCCGGGGCCGAAACCTCTCATCCCAGCCGCCGCCGCCGCTTCGTACTCGCGCACAACTGCTCCTGTTGTCGTTGCAATTCGCGCATGCGCTGCTGCAACATTTCCAAGGGGTTGGTGGGCCTGCCCCCCTCCGGACCACCTTGCGGCGGCTGCGTGCCGGGTCCAACCAACGCTTGTGCATTGCGGAAGTCCCTATCCCGTCGCTGATCCGCTTTCGAAGGCACCGGCCCAAGACCGCGATTGGCAACATTCCCATTTGGCAGATCGAATCGAGGATTAACTCCGGGCCGATCAGTGGGCTGGTCCGCAACCGTTGGCTCCGCATTTGGGGCTGGCTCCTGCGCTGTCGCCCAATTTCCGGCTGCGAGCATCGACAAAATTGAAAGCATGCAGCATGCGCGCCGCTTCGTTATTACATACATCATGATTAGCCTCCATTGGAGTAATCGTGCCAACTGAAGTTCGAATCGTTAGGGTTAGTCGCTACGCTTTCGCGTTCGTTTCGCGGCCGGTACGTCGGATAAATACGCACGATTGTCACGTCGGCGTGCTGCGACTCGATCGGCACCGCGATGACATCGGCGCCGCCGACAAAAGTAGCCGTCGTAGGCGCTGCGACGTCCGTCGCCGCCTTTCCACCCACTTCACTCGCGCTCTTCCCACGACCGGGTCGTCCACTCACTTGCGGGTTTAGCTCCAGCCGGCCAAACGCAACGCATATCAATACGGCCGCAGCTAAACCGCAAGCGGCCAGTCGCACGCTTTGGCGACGCCGCGAATGGGCCCGGCGCGTCGCCACAATCAAATCGACCGGTGTCGGTTCAACTTGCAGGCGAAGCGGCGAACGTAACAACCCATCGATCCACCGTTGCTGGTCGATCGTCTCGCGGCACGCATCGCATTGCGGCAGATGATCCTCGAAGTCCACGGCTTGCTCAACCTGCAAGTCACCGGCCAGGTATGCCTCAATATTGTTGCACTCCGTGTTCATGTTTCACTACGACTCCGCCGGCCGCACGCTTCCGCGTATAAGTCTTTGAGTCTTCGCCTCATCTCTTTGCGTGCCAGCGACAGGTTGGCTTTCACCGCAGACTCGCTGATTTTCAAAATCGTGGCGACCTCCGCGTTCGCCATGTTCTCGCATGTTACGAGATACAGCACCTGCCTTTGCCGGCGTGGAAGGTCGTC
>CAWEDY010000037.1:0-119513 GCA_963807935.1 uncultured Planctomycetota bacterium | reverse complement strand
AGCTCCCCCGGTAGGACTCGAACCTACGACCCAGCGGTTAACAGCCGCTTGCTCTACCAACTGAGCTACAGGGGATTGGTGCGCTTATTCTTGCGAGGATTCGGATGATCCGCAAGGCCGGCAGCGCTGTCATGCGACGACCTATTTCGCACGCGTTTTTTCCATCGTGACGCAGTTTCCGCAGTTATTGTATTCGACGCGGGTCATATACGCCTTGATGAGCGCCAAGCCGCGGCCACCCGGACAATCCAGGTTTTCATCGGCGGTGCAGTCGGGCACGCTCTGCGGTTTAAATCCGGTCCCTTGGTCGGTCACTCGCAGCCAGAATCTATCGGGGCTAACTTTGCACTCAACGAGTACGCTCTTCGACTCATCCATACAGTTGCCGTGACGGATTGCATTGGAGAGCGATTCTTCGAGCGCCATCTCGACGCCGAAAAAGTCGCGACCTTCCCAACCCAGCGCTTGCAACTCGTCGAGGATCTCCTGCATGTGCGGCAGGTGCTGCGCCTGAGCGGCTTGGCAGCTCCAATCGTGTCGTCCAGCTCCAGCAGGGTTCCGACATGCGTTCAACGCTCCGCCGACAGCTTGCAGATTGAAGACAAGTAACCAAGAGGAAAATGGAACCACTCGATGTTCGCGCCAAGTTGGCCCATCGGCTAACTAGATCGCGGCGAGGGCGTCGGACTCGTCGTCCTTAATCACAAACAACTTAGTCAATTTTGTTATGGCGAAGACCTCATAAATCTCGGGACGGATATTCGACAGGACCAGCTCCGCACCATGTTGTTTGACGCGCTTGTCGAAGCCAATGAGCTTCCCGAGGGCAGCGCTGGAAAGGAATTCGACATTGCCGAAATTGAGGACGATTTTTTTCCGCCCTTCACGCTCGACCAGATCGTAGAGTTCTTGTCCGAATTCTTGGATCTCGGCCTCATCGATAATCTTCGAATCGTTGAAAGTCACGACGGTAACATTGCCCGACTCGTTGACTTTTATCCGTCGCGGTGTGGCCATAGATTCGACTTTCCTTCTGCGTATAAACGGGCGCACCGACTAGGCACCTGTGGGAGCGATAATTACATTCAATCGAACAGCGAACGCACATTATTGATAATAACGGCGATAGGAAGTGCCTGCAAGGTTTCGCGGTTTGGACGCAGGCATCTTGATGATCGCCGGCACGTGCTGGATGCCGTCCAACTGCGAAGTTATGGCACGCAGACTGGGCCAGCTATTACAAAGAGAACGCTGGGATCAGCCGGGTTTTGGCATGGCAAGAGAATGCAAACAAAGCACCGCGCCCACCGAGATCAAGCACCAGGAGAGCCACTCGGGCGGCTGAAGAGTCTTGCGTGGGGCCGCGGTGCTTCCGGAGAAAGCGGAAAACATCGCCGTAGTCGCCGGTCCCTGGCTCGTTCGTTCGGCAAGGAACTTCGTCGCTTCGGGATTCAGCACGTAAGCGCTGACGTAGCGGACCTGCAGGCCGAGCAGCAGGACGACCAACCCAATAAAGAAGAATTGATTGCGATTCAGGTCCATAACTATGCGGATTCGCGGGAATGTGTTCGCGCCACGGCGCACGGGCGGCCGTGTGAATCGCTGACGGACTTTGCTTGTAACATCGATCCGCCGCTAGCCGCGACTTCGGCGAACTGTTGGGAATGGCGCTGGTAATGGCCAGTCGGATCGTGCGGCCGTGCGAGAGTTGGTCGAATGGCGCGGGTAATCCAGCCGGCCGCATCGATTATGGAAACGTTGACGGCGGTATCGGGAATAGCACGCCGCTCTGGCGACCGGCAGGGCCGACGAAGCTACCTTTTCGGCAAGTCGGGAAGCAATTGGTGAACTTTATTTTGGAGTGCTCCGTCGGCCGAATTGCCGAGAAGTTGTTGCTGATTGTCCTGAACTAGGGCGGTCGCTAATTGCGGTCGAGCGGCCCAATCGGCCATCGTGAAACTGCGAACATCAACATACGTTTCCGAGAGGCGCGGGGGCTGCTTGGCAACGAGGTGGAAACCATCGGCGGCTCGCACGATATGATAATTTGTGGCGCCGTGAAGCAGCCCGGCTCCGGCGACCATTCCCAACAAAAAAGTAGATAACCGCGACATCAATTTTCCCCGAAGTTACCCGGTCCAGTGCGGCCAAGATGGTGCAGCAGGACGACAAACGCATATCCAACACAAGCAGGGTTTAGCCAAAGAGTGGCACAATAGCCCGTGCTTGGCTGATCGATCAATACGAGTTCCTCCGGCAGGCAAGTTAGACTAGTTTGGTGCAGTCCTCTCGCTTCGAGCGAGGGGTAGTCGTCCCGCGGAGATTGATGATTTCTCGAGTCGATTTCTGCGCTCGACTGCCCCCTGGGTTGGCCTCCGGCAAGGCTCGACGCTAGATTTAAGCCAGCAACCCGCACCCATTTTGCAAACTTGCTGGGCGGGCCAATCAGCCGACCGAATCGGCTCGAAAACTCTCAGTGTCGCACGCGCAACCTAGTAGCCGGTGCTTATTCCTTCATAAGTCCCACGATGCATCAGGTCCAACCACTAACCGCAGGAGGGCAGGCGCTTGGCGCAGATGGCGACACGCGACAGCGCGAGAGCCTGCGATCGGTAACGTTTATCGGCCTCGTTCTCACGCAATTTCTCGGCACCACGAACGACAACATTTTGCGATGGCTGGTTATCGGTATTGGCAAGCAGTACGTCGATCGGAATCACATCAGTGCCGTACTAGCAATTGGTTCGGGCTGCCTGGTTCTGCCGTATTTACTCCTGGCCGCTCCGGCCGGTTTTTTAGCCGACCGATTCAGCAAGCGGAACGTCATCGTGGGTTGCAAAGTCGCTGAGATCATCATGATGGTGGCCGCGGTTGTCGTCATTCGATACGGCCACGTTAATATGATGTTCGCTGTCGTGGCGTTAATCGGATCGCAAGCGGCGCTGTTCGGGCCGGCGAAGCTCGGCAGCATTCCGGAAATGTTGCGGCCAAACAAGATTTCCTCTGCCAACGGCATGCTTGGCTTGGCGACGGTTACCGCGGCTGCTGTTGGGACCGCGGTCGGAAATTGGCTAGTTGTGGCGACGGGGAAGTTTGGCGTTGAGCGGCTGTGGATATCGGCACTCGTGTTAATCGGTGTTGCTGCGGCCGGCTGGATTGCGAGCCTGCTAATCATGCCGCTCAAGCCGGCCAATCCAAAGCGAGCTTTCCCCTGGGACATGGGCCGGGAAACGATTCGCGACCTAAAGATTCTTGGCCATGACCGGGCCCTCTTGCGCGTGGCGTTCGGTATTATGTTTTTCTGGACGCTGGCAATGTTAGCCAACTTGAACATCGATCAGTTTGCTTTCGAAGGCAACGTCACCCGACAGACGCAAGTCACCGCTTTGTTAGGCTCGTTGATCGTCGGAGTCGGGATCGGCAGCGTGCTTGCCGGCGTGTGGTCCGGTGGAAAAGTGGAGCTTGGCATTTTGCCAATTGGGGCCGGCGGGCTGGCCCTTTTTTCGTTCTTGCTGTATACCGTCGAGGGCACGCTGGTCGGTCCGGCCGGCGCCTACACGCTGCACTACGTTGCAGCGTGTGCCTTCCTGATGTTCCTGGGTATTAGTTCGGGCTTGTTCGACGTCCCCTTAGCGTCGTACATGCAGGATCGCAGCCCGCCCGAGCATCGCGGCGCGATTCTGGCAGCAAGTAATTTTCTTACGTTTGGTGGGATGCTCATCGCCTCGTTCGGTTATTGGTTGTTGCGCCGGCCCGTGGATGGCCAGGCGTTTTTTACGTCCCGACAAATCTTCTTGCTGTGCGGCCTAGCCACCGTGCCGGTGTTTATCTACATCATCCTACTGATCCCGCAGGCGACGATTAAGTTCCTCGCCTGGCTCATGACACATTCCGTTTATCGGATCCACGTTTATGGCCGCGAGAACATCCCAGAGCAAGGCGGCGCGATTCTCGTGCCCAATCACATCTCGTGGCTGGATGGGCTCTTGATGTTCGCGACTTCGTCACGGCAGGTTCGAATGTTGATTGACGCAGAGCTGATCGACACTTGGCGTGCTCACGGATTCGCGCGGCTAATGGGCGGCATCCCGATTAAGCCGTCGCCGAAATCCACCAGGCGCGCGATCGAAATGTCGCGCGAGGCGCTCAGCGCCGGCGAGCTGGTTTGCATCTTTCCAGAAGGCGGCATTAGCCGCTCCGGCCAATTGCAGCGATTCAAACCGGGCGTCTTGGAAATTGAGCGCGGCACCGGCGCGCCGATCATTCCCGTGTGGTTAGACGAGTTGTGGGGCAGCATCTTTAGCTTCCGCGGCGGGAAGTTTTTTTGGAAGTGGCCCAGTGCGCGTCCGCGTCGCGTCTCGATTTGGTTTGGCAAACCGATTTATAACCCGAAGGATATCCACCAGGTGCGACAGGCCGTCCAGGACCTGGGGGCCGATGCGGTTGCGGGCCGCAAGCAGCGCACCGCCGCCCTGCCCCGCGCGATGATTCGCAATTGCCGCAAAGCGATGTTCCGCGGCAAGCTCTCCGATTCTACTGGGATGGAGTTGACCGGCGGCAAACTACTGGCGGCCACGATGGTCATGCGTCGGCTGCTGCTGCGACACGTGCTTTCGCCGCACGAACACTATGTCGGAATCTTGCTGCCGCCCTCGCTCGGCAGCGTTATTGCCAACGCGGCGTTATCGATGACCGGCCGGGTGACCGTGAATTTGAATTACACCGCGACACCCAGCGTTCTCAATTCGTGCATCGAGCGGTCAGGCATTCACCACATACTCACGAGCCGGAAGTTTATTGAAAATCCGGCCATGGAAAAATTCAAAGACAGTCTGAATGCGGAGCTCATTTTTCTCGAAGATTTGCGGGGAAAAGCGCTCCGCGGCGATAAGCTGTTCGGCGTGCTCGGGGCATTTGTCGTTCCGGCGACAATTTTAGACCGCGTACTGGGGCTACATCGGATTCGCGGCGATGATGTGGCAACCGTCATCTTCACGTCCGGCTCGACGGGCATGCCCAAGGGTGTGATGCTGACTCACCACAACATCGCCACCAATGTAGAAGCGATTGAGCAGGTGGTTCATCCGCGTCCCTCCGATTCGGTCTTGGGAATCGTGCCATTCTTTCATTCGCTTGGGTTTACGATCACGTTGTGGGGCCCGCTGCTGCTGGATATTCGGGCGGCGTACCACTTTTCGCCATTGGATACGCACACCGTCGCCAAATTGGCGCGCATGCGCAGCGCGACGCTGCTATTGGCAACGCCGACATTCTTGCGAACGTACTTGCGGCGATGCGACCCGGAGGAACTTAGCTCGCTGGAAGTCGTCGTGGCCGGCGCAGAGAAGCTGCCCATTCCGCTTTGCGATGCATTCGAGAAGAAGTTCGGAATCCGGCCGGTCGAAGGCTACGGCACAACTGAGCTATCGCCGCTCGTCTCGGTAAATGTGCCACCGAGCCGATCGAAGAGTGCAACCATCGATTTGAAGGAAGGCTCAGTTGGCCGGCCTGTTCCTAGCGTTTCAGTAAAAGCAGTCGACCCGGAAACATTTGCGGACTTGCCACTCGGCACGGCCGGCATGCTGCTCGTAAAGGGACCAAATGTGATGAAGGGCTATCTAGGCCAGCCGGAAGAGACCGCCAAGGTGATGCACGATGGCTGGTATATCACCGGCGATATTGCATTGATCGACACCGATGGATTCATCCACATCACGGGCCGGTTAAGTCGCTTTTCGAAAATCGGCGGCGAGATGGTGCCGCACATTCGCATCGAAGAGGCAATAGAGAAGATTTTGGGCGTTGAGGAGAATGGCCAGTTGAACGTAGTCGTCACATCCGTTCCCGACGAGCGCAAGGGAGAGCGGCTGGTGGTGGTTCACCTACCGCTCGCGATGTCGCCCAAAGAAATCTGCGAACGTCTCAGCACAATCGGCGTGCCAAATCTATGGATTCCCTCGGCGGATAGTTTTTTGGAAGTAGAGTCGATTCCGGTTCTCGGCAGCGGCAAAACCGATCTCAAAGCGGTGGCCGAATTGGCAAAGTGCCACTTCAAGGGCTGCTAGGAGCAACTTCAATCGCTCGATCTATTTCGTCGAACTTTTTCTTGAGCAATGGAGCAACGGTCGCAGGAATATCCAACCGGTGGCCAGCGGCTGCGACGGTCCCGTCCCGATCTATTACAAACACGGTCGGGAGCCCAGCGACACGATATGCCTGCAAGACGTCAGGTCCTGCCCAGCCGATCGAGATTTTTGTCCAAAGCGTGTCTTTGACGATCGCAGCCGCGTCGTCCTTGTTTTCATCCACGCTGACGGCGAGTAGCTCGACTCGCCCCGCCCATTCCGGATATTTCGCTTGAAGCGATTCCAACTCATTGACTGCCTTGATGCACGGTCCGCACCAAGACGCCCAGAATTCGACGACCATAACACGTCCTGCAAGCTGCGACGTATCGATTATCCGGGAATCGCGTAGTCGCGTGAATTTAAAGTTTGGAGCCTTCGCACCACGTGGAAGCAGTCTGCCGTCAACAAACCGGTCGATTTCTTTGATATTGCCGCGCACCAAACTGACGACCAGGCTGTCCGTTTCGCCCTTTCCCTCTGGAATAATCGTGAGGCGTACAACGCTCTTCATCGGGCCGCGAATCATACCGACAACACGTGCCAATTCTTTTTCTCCGCTGACAACGACCGGTTTCCTGTTGGCCTCGGCGATCGCGACGATCTGGTCATTTGGCTTGATCATGTGACTGAGAGCCGCCGGCGTGTCGGGGAGGACTTTGGTAACGAGCACTTTTCCGTTTTCGATTCGCAGGGCCGCGCCGATTCCTGCCTGACGCGCGAGGACTTGGGCGTGTTTTTCCTTGTCGCGGGCAGCCTGAAGGGTGTCATCGCGATTGTCGCCCGGACGTAACACCAGCGCGGGCTGAGAATGAACCGTCGTAGGTTCCGCCGCCGGACTGCCGCAGCCGAAGATCACGATTAGCCAGGCCGCGGACAGGCAAAGGACAACGCAATCGATTCTCATAGGTCAGATCTTAACTTAAAGCCGAGGAAGAGATAGTTTGACGGTCGCTCAACGACCATCCCTAACCGCACAGGGGACGCCCAATCGCGGATGCACGGGGACGATAATCTACGAAGCGATGTCCAGCGACGTTCGTCGGCGCCGAGCTGCGCGCGATCTTCGCCAAGGGGTCGAATGCGCTTGAGCACTATTGAACGGCTGTAGTTGGAGCGGACTTTTTTTGGAGCTTCCGAGCAAATGGCGTGACGAAGTTGCGGGTTTTCGGTCCAATACAATTGGGCCTGTTATGGCGCAGTTAGCAAGACAACTTGGTGGATGAGGAACAACGTGAAGACAACGATAATTGTCAGTTTTGGAATTCTGCTGATGACTTCTCCCGCAATCGCCCGTGAGCGCGGCGGCGGGTTTGGGTTATTCAGGGATTTTGGGTGGTTTGGCTTTGGCGGTTTCGAGGTCGACGACCGCCATGGCGGATTTGGTGGTTTTGGCGGATTCGGTGGCGATTTTGGGATCGGGTTTTTCAACTCGGATCGCATCCAGACTCGGTTCGAAAATCAATTCGACTCTTTAAAGATGAAATACGATGACGGCGTCGCCGGAAGCACCGATTTCTTTAGCTCGACCGAGTACGACAACATCCTCAATAAGACTCAATTCCTTGCCGACCGGGATAGTTTGTTTGTTAGCGGTGTCCAACGCGAAATTGACCGAATTCCTGATGTTATTTCTCTCGCCAACGATGATCTGACGTACTACAACGATTTGTTGGCAAATTATCAGGCAGACACCAGCTTATCGCCCGAACGGCTTGATCGCATCGAAATGTGGATCAATCGCGTTACCGACCGGATCAGCACCAGGATCGATACGCTAACAACCGAGCAGTCTACGTTGCAGACGAACTTGCCGACCTACCAATCCTTTCAAGATGATCTGACAATGTTTTTATCAGATATTACCGCGGCTGGTGGCGGAGCGAGCGTTGGAACGTCGTCCAGTCTGTTGGCACCCACTGCTGATTCGATGGTGTCGCTCGCCGCGTTGAGAAGCCAGGATTCCCGCGGCGAGTCGATGCGGCTGACTCTTTCGCCGGCAGTTGTTCCAGAGCCATCGTCAGCCACGCTGGTCATGCTGGCCGGTGGAGCGATAGCGGCACTGAAGCTCCGGCGATCGCATCGCACCTAACGGCGAATGATAGCGAGATCTGGGCGGGTGGCAAAAAGCGCACCGGTGCGCGTTGCTCGGTCGCGCTGGGAGTAGCGCTCGGCGGTGCGGAAGCAAAGCATGACCAACTCATTTCGCGTTGGCTCGTCGAGCGTTTCCAGCCGGTTGGCAAGGCGCTGCATACCTTGCGGGTTTTTCTCGGCGGTGCGCGAGAAATTGCTCACGAACGTGAGCGTTTCAATGAGGTTTTGGTCGGCGGTTTTCGCGATCCAGGGTTGCACCGTCTTGGCGATGATTTCGACGCCCAACTGCTCGACGCGCACAAATGAATCAATCCGCACCGTAATGTGATGCCGGCCGTTGGCCTCGCGCACGGCAGTCGAGCGAACGAGCATAATCGATTGTGCCTTGAGCGGCGCGGGGAACGGCGGGCCCTGGTAGGCGCCGTCGGCAAATACGACAGCTACGTCGTGAGCGCCTTCACCCCAGTTGCTGAATAAATAGCGGATGGTTCCGGTGGTTCCAGCGCCGTCGGTGCCGCGGTAATTGCCATCAGGCGATTTATGGAGTGCAACCTGGCTGATGCCCATCACGCGCCACACATCGATCACGATTTCCGGGTGCTGAAGCAGGAAAGTAAACAGGTCGGGATCGCAGTCAATAATGCGTGTCGGTAGCCTGCGGTAGATGCTCGTATTGTTGATCACCGATTGGGCGGTCTGACGACTGGCCGGTGACATGAGCTTCCACGGAATTGTACGGATGGCTTCCTCCCGAGCGGCACGGCTCGAGGTGGCATCGTTGGCATTCGGTGGCGCTGCCTGCGCGCTCACGGTGATAACCACGAGCAATACAGATGCGCGCCAGCAAAGTTTGATGCTAGCAAGTCGCATGTGTTTAGGCGCGCTGCTGCCGTTTCCTAGTCGCCGCCCCGTCATAGATACCCCCCATTCCCACACAATTCGCGCGGCACGCTGCCAGCAAGCTGCGCGCGGCGGGTTAAACTGTGTCGGTCCGATAAATATTTCGGTTAGCCAAGCGCCGCGGCGAGAGAAAAAAAGAAGGGCGCTTGACGATAGCAAGGAAAAGAAACTCCTTTCTAGCAGATGGGAATAGCGGCTCGCATGGAATTGGTCTCCTCATGCTTCCTCGCGTCCTGCTACTGCTCTTGCGACGCCGATGCACGTATAGAGAGAATGCCGCTCCTCGTCCTACCGCCAAGATTCGCCGCCGGAGCTTTAGCGTGCTAGTGCAAACGAAGCGTCGTCGTATATCAATTCTTTCGTTGCCGATTGTAGTCGCTATCGGCTTTCTGGTGGTGGCCAAGCTGGCCGCGTGGCAACGATCGGACCTGATCGCGGAACTGGCCGATTGTGTGGCCCACGGCGAAACGCATGAGGCGATCGATGCCGTTCACAAGCTGGCGGCCATGCCGGACCCGCCGGTCTCGATACTCGTGGCCGCTGCGGCTTCTGACGAGCACGAAACCGCAGAGGCGGGCCAGGTAGCAATCAGTCGGCTGCTAAGGCGTTGGCAGCGAGACATCGAAACGAACCGTCGCGCGGGGTCGGTTGCCAGCCAATTGAGCGAGCTGGCCAAAATGCTGGCCGAGCAACGGGAAGAGTTCGCCACCGCGGACCATGCGTGGCTGGCGATCACGGCCCGAAAGATCATGCGGCTGGCGAACAAGTATCCTCCGCCGAAAACACCGATGGTGGCCGTGCATTGTGATGCGATTCTAACCGCAGTTGGCGGTTCCGCGACCACTCCAAGTGCGGTACCAGTTGCGGGTGAATTCGGCTTAGCGCCAAAGAACGAGGCCAGCCGCCTGCGGCTACGGACGATCACGAGTCGGGGCGTGCGAGTTTGGAGCGAGAGTTTTCCGCATTCGGGACGCCGGCCCCGGAAAACGGGAACCAGGCAAGCGAACCAGCGCACGAGAAACGGCCCGCGGAGGCAAGCGCGTCATCCGATCCTACGCCACCGGCCTCGACCGAATCATTTTTGGATTCCGACGACGACACAACCGGTGCAGAAGAAACAGAATTGCCGGCCCATGGCGCCGATAGTCGCGGCGGTGGTCGGGCGGATGATGAAACATCACATCATGTGTCATCGCGGCATGAGCCTTCTCGCCGCTCGGATTGGTCGCAGCCGATCTTTCGGATTCTGCCGGTGATGCCCATCGATATTTTGCCGACCGATGGTGGCTCGCCCAGGCGTGTTGCGACACATGCGGGTTCCGCCTCGCCCGGCACTGATATCGGGCCAACCGAATCTTTGGTCGGCGTCGATTCTCGCGATCTACTACGGCGTTGGCTATCGGCGGATGCTAGTGATGTTCAGGCGATCGATAGGGAACTCGCCCGGCGCGGATTTGGGAGGTTGACGACGCGGCTAGTGCGGCAGTTTTTCTCGGATGACGCGGAAGAGCGGATGCGGCTCGTGGACGATGTGCTCACCGAACCGGGTGCCGGCGCGGGTGCGTGGCTGCTGTTGCTGGCCCAAGATTCGGATGCCGAAGTTCGGCTATTTGCCGTTACGCTGATGGCGACATCGAATGATGCTACGATCGTCGAAAAGGCCTGGCAGGCGGCGATTCGTGATCGCGACCCGCGCATCGCAGACCTCGCCGGGCGATTACGCGAGAGACGTACGGGCGCCCTGCAACGCTAGGCGTGCTAGTCGCGCTCATAAAGGATCGGGTTGATAGGATCGTTCATGATCTCGCCGATCTTGGTGCTCGGCGTCCAGGTTTCCCAGTCGAGCTGTTGATTCTTATTCGTGGGAGCTGCCAGACGCATATCGATGTCCATATAGATAATGGTCAAGACGCGTCGTGGCCCGGCCGTCTTGTTAGGGCCCGCACGATGCAGCGTCCAGCCGAGGTGGTAGCTAACATCGCCCAGCTCGAAAGGTTCCTGCACCTCATCGATTTTTTCTTTGCGCACTGCTTCGCGGATGTGCTGCTCACTCTCCTCGCCAATTTCCAGATCGCGGCCGATGCGCTTGCGATGGCTGCCACGGCCAAAGCACAGCGGCCCCATTTCGATCGGCACTGGCTGCAGCGGGATCCAGGCTGTGATCGAATGCGGACTGGCCATCGGCCAATACTGTTGATCGACGTGCCACGGTGTGAAGCCGCCGGACGGTTCCTTGTAGAGTGCCTGATCGTGCCACATGCGGACGCCGCGAGTGCCCATCAGGTCAGCGGCGATCCGCGCCAATCGCTTGCCGAACACCAGGTCGCGCGCCCTTTGGCTGCGAGTCCACAAATTCGTCACTTGCACGAATGCTCTGTCATACAACGTGCGCTTTTCAAGCGGAATGTCTTTTAGGCGGTTGCCCTCGTCTACCAGGCGATTGATATCGGGCGTGTATTCGACCAAAAGTTCGGTGGGCAGTACGCTGGGTAGGCGGATGAACCCATCGTCTCGAAATTGGCGAATAATGGCCGAATCGAGAGGATATGGGGTGTCGAGTTGGGTTGCGATGGCGGCAGCCATGGCCGGTCCTCGATGAATTGCGGTTGGCCGCCAATTATAACAGATTTGTAACAGTCGCTCGCTATGCCACTGGTCTGCGCTGGTAGGAAGCACGCTCCGTTGTATCATCCCCGCCGATTACAGTAGATAGAATACCACCATATCCGCTTGTCCGAGCATTCGCGGACGCGAAAATAAAGCTATGCGATACTTGGTGCGAGGACGGGTGAAGCCGGGCAAGGAGCGGGCACTCGTAGAGGCGATCGAGCGCGGCACATTGGGGCGAGGCTCAGTCGCCGAGGGCGAATATTTACGCAATATGCGCGACGCTCGGCTGTTCAGCGATGGCACGGCGCGGTGGGTCGAGGTTTGTTACTGCAACGTGCCGCTAGAAGAAGAGCGTCCGTACTGGCAAGAGTTCTTCGATCTGGTGAAGATCCAAGATGCACACGCCCGCACGAATTGCCGCGACGAGAATGGCCTGGAGCCGTGGGCTTGTGGCGATTGCGATTGCACCGAACGACTCGAAACGCGATTGGCGGAACAAGCGCCGCCGTTTCTGCCTATATTGACGAGGCAGGCGGCAGGGCAAGCAACCACCGGCTATGGTCGCGCGAACTTGTAGATGCCACCTTGTTGCGTAAGAAAATAAATTTCGCCCTCATCATCTTCACCGAACGAAAGGATCGGCGCCCCTTTCGACTGAATCGTTCGGTTTGCAATCACTTGATTCCGCTCGCGGTCGTACGATAGCGCCCAGACTTGGCCGGAAACGTAATCGCCATATAAATAAGCGCCGAACAGTTCGGGCACATGTTTGCCGCGGTACACGTTGCCGCCCGTAATCGACTTGCCAATGTTGTGGTGATACTCCCAAATTGGCTCGATGAGATCGGGCCGCGGCGGGCTGCCATTGGGACCGAATGGGTGCATCGCCTCGCGAAGGCTCCACCCATAGTTTCCGCCTCGGCGGATAATGTCGATTTCTTCCCACGTATCCTGGCCAACGTCGCCAGCCCATAGATCGCCGGTGGCCCGGTCGAAGGCGATTCGCCACACGTTGCGAATACCGTAGGCCCAGATTTCGCCGCGCGTTTGTCGGCCGCGATTGGAAAACGGGTTGTCTTTCGGAATGGCATATTCCAGGCCGGCATCTTTGTGGTCAATGTCGATACGCAGGATCTTACCTAGCAGCGTGGTCAATTTTTGGCCGTTGCCCTGCGGGTCATTGGCCGAGCCGCCGTCACCCAGCCCGACGTAGAGGTAACCATCCGGTCCAAAGATGAGCGTGCCGCCGTTATGGTTCGAATATGGCTGCGGGATGCGCATGATGATCTCTTCACTGTTCGGGTCGCCGCGGTAAGGGTCTTCGCGCGAGACGTGAAAACGAGCGATGATCGACAGGTGTGGATTTTCCGGCGTCGGCTTGGCGGTGTAATAGACGAAGAACTGGCCGTTCTCCTTGTAATGTGGGTGAAACGCGAGGCCGAGAAATCCCTCTTCGTTCTGGCGATCGTCGTATGGCACGCGATCGCGGAGATCGAGAAATGTCTGCATCTGGCTGGCGTTGGAGTCGTTCGGCCAAACGTGGATGGTTCCGTATTCGGAGCCGGCGAAAATGCGGTTCGTGCCATCGCCTGCTCCCATAATAAGTAGCGGGCGGGGGTCGCGCGGGCGGCCCACATCCAGGCCGCGAAGCCATGCCGGCCAATCCAGACGCGGGAAAGCCGGCACGACCTTTACCGGAAGCGGCCGTTGATCGACCTGCGCAAAGACGCCAGCGACAAACATCAGCGAAATGAGCAAGCAGCTAGCCGATGGGCGAATCATCATGGATGCATCTCCGGTTGTCGCGGCTATTGTAACGTGGCGGGAGCGGCAACGCGATTGATGGGCGAATCGGTTCCGATACACCGGGCCAAGCAGAAGGCGGGCTTTCGGTAGCCGCTCAGTTGTGTGGCGCGAGGTCCACACACACCAATTCTTTATCACCGCGCAAGTACAGCCGCGTGTTGACAAGGGCTGGTTGGCTCAGCAGCTGCGCTTGGCTCGACTGCGGCTCCGTAAACAGCTTGAGTCGCGAAACGATGCGAAACTCATCGGCCAAGGCATCGATCAGTATCAGCTCGCCGCCGTCGCCGACCGCGAGTACGCGGTGGTCGGATGCGATAAGCGGCGCATAATTGCCGAACGCCTTGTCCTGGCCGATCCAAATCGGTTTCAAACCGTTGGCTAAGTCGAGACAAAACACGTCGTCGCAGACGCAAAATGCGCGGTTCCCCACCACGATCGGGGTGCTGATTTCCGCTGCCAACTGGTCGTTGGTGGCAAGCGGTCGCGGAACGATCCGTCCCGCTTTGTCGAAATCGTACAGTCGTGTCTTGTTATTCTCGGTGGTTACCAGTAATCGGCCATCAGCGGCGACGGGCGTGGGGACGTTGAAGTCGCCAACTTTTGGCGGCTTGAGCGTCCACAGCCGGTGGCCGGTGGCAATGTCCCACCCGCCGAGCGACGTTTGATCGTATCCCACCAATTGCCGCACGCCGCCCAATGTCGCCACGATGAACGAACCATATGCGTGCCGTGCGCCGGGCGATTGCCAAATGACTTCACTCGTACGCGGATCGAGCGCGACGACCGACGCCTCGGGCCCGCCGGGGTTAACGATGAGCTTGCCGTCCACTACCAATGGCGACGAACACAGCCCCCACACCAGTTCGTGGTCGCCATCAAACTGCTGGACCAGATTGATTCGCCACACGGTTTCGCCGCTCTCCAGCTCGACGCACGTCAGGTCCCCGAATGCTCCCAACAGGTAGGCGTAATTGTCGTAAATCAGCGGGGTGGCACGCGGCATGTTGTCAAAATCGAGCTGGCCCGGTGCCGGATATTGCACGGACCACAGCAGCTTGCCATCATCGGCCGCATAGCAGCGGAACTCATCGAACGTGTTGCTGATATCGCGGTCGCCGAGCAGGACAAATTTTTCAGTGGCCGCGATACCGCCAAGGCCGGGTCTGTGCAATTCCTTTCGCCAGACTATCGCCGCCTTCTTGGGCAAAGTTTGCGGCAGGAATCGAACCCGCCCGTCGCGCGTCGGCCCTCGCCAACCGGGCCAGCTCGACGTGGCCTTCGCATCGGGCGATGCTGCCCCGGTCGCCTGCGGCGACCTAACCTTGCCAGCTCTTTTGGTTGGTAGTGCGGTCGGCGCGCCGCTTTTTGTTTCCAACGCCTTCCGCAGGGCGCGATATTCCTCATCGATGGGCACGAAGCCAAGAAGTGTCTCCATCGCTACCTTGAGCTTGGGCTTTTTGCTGACATCCAATAGCGCCTGGCGAATCTTGTCTTGTAGCCCCCTGTCTACGCGGTTCGTGGTGAACGCCGTGATGAAGGGCACAGGTTCGGTTTGGCCAATCACGCGCAAGTCACCCTTTTTGATCGTCCCGCAGCCTTCCAATAGCGGTGCCGCATAGCTCGAGATAACGGCGGCTGCTCGCTGCGTATCGCCCCACTCGATAATCTTACATGCCCCGTCGCTACAGGCTTGCATGGTTTCCGAAGCTTCGACGGGCGGCGCCTCGACTCCTGCGTTCGACAGCGAGCGCCTCGCGGCGGCGAACTTTTCATCGCAGTCCCGAGGACCGAATAGGATCCGGTAGCCGTGCAAATCCTCCAGGCGCCGGGCCGGATCCGACGATCGCACGACAATCAAACCAGTTTGCGTCGCGATTCCATCCTGCCCGGTCAACCGCGCCACCGGCGTGACCTTGATTTTCTTTGCGGCGCCGTCGTAACGAACGACCGAGTCTTTGCCGATGGCGATATCGATGACCTTACAATCTTTCTTCGCCAGGGCCTGCTCGAACGATTCGGCAAACGTTACATGCACTGGCCGACCTAACTGGGCCGCAAGGTATTCGGCAAGCTTTTCGTACTTGCGCTGCGCGTATCCTTGGACGCAGGGGCACGAAAGTGGCTCGGCCAGCGGGTCCATCACGACCAGCGAAAGGGCGTTATCCGCGGGGGCAGATTTTTTCGCATCCTCAGCGAACGCGGGAAGCCACAACATCAAACACAATAAACTCGCCAATAAAGCACGCATAATATCACCTCGGTCTGTTGGAGAATTGTGATTCCAATGGGCAATCACAACGGTCGCCAGGAGAACTTGCCGCTAGACTAATCGCCGGACGAAAAGATCGCTCTTATGACCTGGCCAAACCCGCTGGCAGGCTGGTCCGAGGACCTGGGAGTTATTTTGGGAGTGTTCGCCGCCTCCTTGGCGACTTCATCCGCCGGGCGCGCGTCCATGCGCACGAGATGGTTACGGTTGATATCGAGCATGTACACTCGGCTGCCGTCGCTACTAACGGCAATCGACACATTCTTGCATCCCGGCTTGAGCTCGACCAAACCCACCAACCCCAAAAGCTTACCCTCCGGGGAATAACGCTTGATGCGGCCCGTATCATCTTCGGCGGTATACACGGCATCGCCCGGCCCGAAGGCGACATTCATCGGATTGCAGCAGCTTCCGAAACCGTCCAGGCCATCTCGAGCACTGAAGCCCCACTCGCCGAGCTTCTTACCAGCGCGGTCGTAGCGGACAACGTGATGGCGGGAGTTTTCCGCGACAAATACGCCTTGGTCGTTTGCCTTCACATCCATTTGCCCGCAGCAGCCACTCAGACCAGTCACGATTTGAGCCGAATTAGCGAACTGATCGTCCATCCGCCAGATTCCAAAGCCGTATCCGGCGGGCGACGGTGTTGCCAAGAACACGTCGTTCTTTGTGGCACTGATCGACGCTGCTTTGAGTTTGTACGCCATCGAGGACTTAACCCTCTGGTCGATCTGCTCTTCGGATAGCTTACCGCTCTGATCCACCCCGGACATGTTGGCGAACTGGGTCTTCATCTGCTTGTATTGATCCTTCTGCCGCTCAAACATAGCAATGCGTCGCTCCAGCAATTGCTTGTTATTGGCAATTCGCACCGGCGAAGCTGTCCTTCTGGCCGCCGCTGGATGATCGCCTTCCTTGGGGGAATCGTCGGCCTTCGCAGAGCCATCGTCGTCCTTATCTAATGCCGCGATTTGATCCTTAAGCGATACAATTTCCTTATCCGCCCGATCGACCATCTGATCGAATTGTTTTGCTTGCTGGGCAAATCTTTCCACTTGCTGTTTGGCCTGGGCGATTACTTCCTCACGTAGCTTTTCGGGGTGCTCATTGAGCGCCGCGGCATGAGGCGACGCTTTCTTTAGCTCTACGGTTCCCTTTGGCGACAGCTTCGCCACCTGCCCTTCACCGGACAGGAAGATCGTGCCATCGGCACGAGCGAAAATCGCATCTGGCTTGATCGGCACGGACCAAGTTTCGAGATACTTTCCCTCTCGATCGAATACGCGAATTTCGCCCGACGGACCAGCGCAGCCCGCCAGAATTCGATCATCCGGCGTCAGACAAAAGCACGACACCTTCGCCTTCTGTTGTCCGTCAACGTTGATTTGAATAATCGCAGCCTGTCGATGAGTCGCCACCGGGGAAACCTTATGGGCGTCCTTGGCGGCAAGTTCGGCAGCCGGCGGCGCTGCTTCAGCGAACGGATCTGTAGCCGTCGCTTCGGCGGCAAATGCTGAGATCGCCGGTCCAAAACTGACCAGCCAAATTGCAACGGAACAGAACGCACAAAACTTCCAATCGATCCGATAGTGGGCAGCGTGACGCATGACTGGTGTCTCCTCCTGACGAGAGTGACGACGGAACAAAACGATTGCGTAGGTCGCTCCGGTATCCGGAGCAGCGGTTGTCCGATACGGTCGCAAAATAAACCCGACAGTAGAACGAGCGGTCTGCAAGTGACCGATCTCTTTAAGTCGTACGAAATCAGCTTTCCATTCAGGTGCCGGACGAGGAGTCTTTCTAATCGTGTTATCCTATCGCGGGGCGGGCCGTTCGACAGTGGCCGAAACGGCAAATGCCGGAAAAACTTATTCCGCGGGAATATGCGAAAGACAGGGGGTGTGCAAAAGCCGCTTCGTGGAAGCAGGGCCATCAACGACTATTCGACGCCACCGCGCAAATCTTGGTTCCACCACGGGTGTCAGAATTCTCCGGCTTACGGGCGATTCCTCGTAGCTGGACCTGATTCGCTACTGCTGGCCGCTAATATTCCCGCCTTCGACTCGGCGATTACGAGCTACAGCACGACTTCATCCCCGTAATATGGCATGGCGGCATCCAGATTGAATCTTGCCTTCAGCCGGTCGCGCAGTGCTGATCGAGGTCGATCTTCCCCGTGCGTAAGAAATATGCGCGGCTTGGAATTTTCGAACGGCGCTGCCCAATTCAGAAGGCCCGTTTGGCCCGCATGCGCCGAAAAACCGCCAAGTGTATGTACGGTCGCCCGGACAGGTAGGTGATGGCCGAATATAGAAACTTCCTTGGCTCCGTCTACCAGTCGGCGGCCCAACGTGCCCTGTCCCTGGTAGCCAACGATCACGACGTGCGCTTCAGCTTCGGGAAGATGTTGGGCTAGGTGATGCAAGACTCGTCCGCCCGTACACATTCCATTCGCGGCAATGATGACCATCGCCCCGTTTGCGTGGTTGAGTGCTTTGGACTGATCAACAGTATGGATATATGTTAGTTCCGGAAAGCTGAGTGGATTCATTTGTTCGCCGAGCAGGTTTTTGGCGCGGTCGTCGTAAACGTTCGTGTAGCGTGAATACAAATCCGAGACGGACAACGCCATGGGACTATCGAGGTAGACCTTGATGCTCTTGAGCGTACCCGTGCGAATGAACTCGCCAATGTGATAGATGAGGTCCTGAGCCCGGCCGACCGCGAACGCAGGGATGATCACTTTACTTCCGGTTGCTTGCGCGTTCCGAAGGATTGACAACAACTCTTCGCAGCTTTCGCCGAGCGGCCGGTGATTGCGGTCGCCGTAGGTCGATTCGAGGAGAACTACATCTGCCGGCGTCGGCGTGATTGGGTCGCGGAGTATCGGTGCGCCGACCGGGCCAACATCACCGGAGAAGACGATCGTAACGGCTCGGTTCCCGTCCTGGACAAACATCTGCACGCTGGCGGCGCCGAGAATGTGTCCGGCATCGACGAGCTTGATGCGAATCCCCTCGGCAATCGTTTCTACTTCGTCGTAGCCTCGCGCCGTTAAGCGGGGCAGCGTACGCTCGACCTCGTTTTCGCTATAGAGCGGCTCACGATGTACTTCGTGGCCATGAATGTGCCGCATGAAGCGGGCATAGTCTTCGGCTTGCAATCGGGCCGAATCGCGAAGAATGATCGCCGTGATGTCGGCGGTTGGAGCAGTACACTGGATATTCCCCCGGTAACCGTTTTTGACCAGAAGCGGAAGTCTTCCGCAATGATCAAGATGAGCGTGCGTAAGAACCACGGTATCCAGCTCCGCCAAGTCGAGGGGCGGCAGCCGCCGATTGTGCTCGTCGGCGACTTTCTCGCCCTGATGCATGCCCATATCGATCATCACCTGGGCACGGTCAGTCCTGAGCCGTAGCACGAACCGGTCACTTCGCCGGCCGCGCCAAAGAATGCGAGTTTGATCATCGTGAGGTCCTTTGTCACACGCGATTCGCAGAAGGAAACGTAAGCCGCATTTTTCCGTTCCAACCGTCGCGATTGTGTGCGAGTCCAATGTCGGGGCGGGGTTTCGCTGGTTTCTTCTGCCGGGTAGAATTAATTGCCCGCCATCGCCACGAGGCGGACCAGCCAATGTGCGCCCCCACTCGCGGCCGCATTCAGTAGGCGTTAATCTTAATGAATTCAAGGTCCTCAGGTATCAAAATGGGCGCGAATGTGATTGCGAATAGGGGGCGGAATCACGAGAAACTGCTTGTTTTCGACTTGCCAGCGTAGCTTCAATCGGCAGAGCACCGCATTCGTAATGCGGGGGTTGTCGGTTCGACTCCGACCGCTGGCTCTTGCGTGTGACATCGAATCGTATCTATGAGGAGTTTGCAGGTATGTCGATTGGCACTGAATCCGTCGTGAACCAAATAGTCCTTTCTCCGAGCGCTTTCGGGCCAAATGAGATTGCGCAGATCGTTTCCGCGATTGGAAAGAGCTACGGCAACTATCGCGAATTGCGAGAGGCCGCGGCGGAGCTCGAAGCTCAGCCGAATCGCAGCCCGGCGACTTCGGCTCGGTTGGGCGTCTGCTTGTATTTGCTCGGTCGATACAGCGACGCCGTGGAAACACTTGCTCACAGCGATGGCGGCGCGTTGACCCACTTTTATTTGGGAAAAGCGTATCTCGCCCTCGATCGCTATGCCGAAGCACTTACGGCGTATGAAGCGGCGGAGCGAGCAGGCTACTCGCGCGACCAGGTGGCTTTGGCGAAGGCCGAAGCGTTGCGCTACAACGGCCGGCCTCAGGAGTCGATGGATATCCTCAATCGCTTATCGGGCGCCGTCGAGCAGACGGCCGAATATTTGTACCAGCGGGCGGCATCTGTATCGGCGCTGGGCGGTAATCCCAACGAAGTCGTCGCACTGTTGGAGCGTGCGGTGGCGGCCGATGGCGGCCATGCCGGTGCGCTGTTTGGGCTGGCGTTGGAGAACGATCGGCATGGCAATGATAGTTACGCGCGCGATTTGTACGAGCGGGCAGCGTCGCAGTTTCCTACTCACGTCGGCACGCTATTAAATCTGGGCGTGTTGTATGAGGACATGCAGCATTATGAAAAAGCGCGGCAATGTTATCGGCGGATACTCGATGTGTTTCCGGATCATCCGCGGGCAAGGCTGTTCCAAAAAGACGCCGATGCAGCCCGCGACATGTACTACGACGAGGATGCGCGGCGGCGTCAGGACCGGTTGAGCCAGGTGCTCGGCATTCCGGTCACCGATTTCGAGTTGTCGGTTCGTAGCCGTAATTGCCTGCAAAAGATGGGCGTCATGACACTGGGAGACCTCACCCGGACCAGCGAACAGGAGCTGCTGGCGAGCAAAAATTTCGGCGAGACCTCGTTGGTGGAAATCCGCGAAATGTTGCAGTCCAAAGGTTTGGAGCTGGGGCAGTTCGCCGACCAGATTCGCGAGGAAGAACCGGCCTACGACCCCGAGCTGCTCTCTGCCGACGAGCGTGCGCTGCTGGATCGGCCGATCGCCGATTTGAACCTCTCAGTGCGAGCCCGCAAATGCATGGTGCGATTGGGGCTTTCAACGATCGGTGAATTGGTGCGTCGCACGGGGGACGACCTTCTGGAGTGCAAGAACTTCGGCGTCACGAGCCTCAACGAAGTTCGCGAGAAACTAACGCTGCAGAATCTTAAGTTGCGCGGCGATTGAGGTGAAAGGGCGCTTCGCGCGCCTCGCGGCTAATATGGCCTCACACTTCACGTTTCGCATAAATCATGTAGACGCCGGCTCCACCGCGCAGTGGGCCAATTCGTTACGCCACATGGGGTCGTTGAGACACCGGCGTTTATGCCGGTCGGCACTCAGGGGACGGTTAAAGGCGTCGATCCGGGCCGGCTCCGCGAAACCGGCGCCCAAATAATCCTCGCCAACACTTACCATTTAATGCTGCGCCCGGCGCGCAAACCATCGCAGCTCTCGGCGGGTTGCATATGTTCATGGGCTGGGACGGGCCGATCCTTACCGATAGTGGCGGCTATCAGATTTTCAGCCTGGCCGAACGGGCCACGGTGGACGATCGCGGTGTTCGCTTTCGCTCGCATATCGATGGTGCGCCAATCGAGCTGACGCCGGAGCGGGCGGTTGCTATCCAGGAGCAGCTTGGCAGCGACGTAGCGATGGTGCTCGATCACGTGGTTGCGCTGCCCAACGCGCGCGAAGTTGTCGCCGATGCCATGCGGCGAAGCTTGCATTGGGCCGAGCGCTGCAAAGCAGCGGCGACGCGAGCCGATCAAGCCTTGTTCGCAATCGTCCAAGGCGGACTCGATGCGGACCTGAGGGCGGAGTCGGCCGAGAAGCTTATGGCGATCGATTTCCTCGGTTACGCGATCGGCGGCCTAAGCGTTGGCGAGCCGCCGGCCGCTATGTACGCTACCATCGACATGACGGCCCCGTTACTACCGCCGGCTCGTCCGCGATACCTCATGGGCGTAGGCCGCCCGATTGATTTACTGGAAGCTATTGGCCGGGGCATCGATTTGTTCGATTGCGTCATGCCGACGAGAAGTGGTCGCAATGCGCTGGCATTTACCGACTCTGGGCCGGTGCGCCTGCGCAATCAACAGCACGCGGCGGATCGCGAGCCGCTCGAAGCGACGTGCCCCTGCCCCGCATGTCGGCACAGCCGAGGTTATCTGCGTCATTTGTTCCAGGCTGGCGAAATGCTGGGGCCAATGTTGGTATCGATGCACAATCTTATGTATTACCAGCGGCTCATGGCGGAAGCTCGTGGCGCGATTGCGGAGGGTCGGTTTGCCGTGATGCTAACTGAACGACGGCGCCGTTGGCAGACTGAGAAGATTGACGAGGTCTCGCTTGACGAATGACCACTGGGGCTGGCTAAAATCCATTCGTCATTCGCCAATCGTCATTTATTCTCCTATGTGGTGCCGCTCTGATCGCGGCACATCTACGCATCGCCCTTGTCCGTTGCGGCGCTTGACCTTATGATGATTGCCGCGTTCAATTCGAGGCCGCTGGCGCGAAATTGGACTTGGTCTGCCGGGCTTTAACTCGCTCCTTGATTGGATAATAAGCTCACTTGTTCGCGTTCATTCTCCAAACTGTCGTTCTCGCCGCGGATGCACCTGCTGCGCCCGAGGACACCAATTTTCTTTTCCGGGTCATGCTGCCGCTCATCTTCATCATGGCGTTGTTTTACTTCATGATGATTCGGCCGCAAAAGCGCAAAGAACAGGAACTTCGCGATCAGGTCTCAAATCTAAAAGAAAACGATCGCGTTATCACGATCGGCGGGATTTACGGCATTGTTACCAACGTGCAGCGCGATGCCCAGCGAGTAACTATCCGCGTTGACGAGTCGACGGGAACCAAAATGCGGCTCAACATGTCGGCGATCGCTCGCATCTTAACGGCCGAGGACCAGGAAAGCGGCGCAACTGCAACCAAAGCTTCATAAATTCAACGGCTACGAGCGCCGCTGGACGGAACGAGTGGAAGATGAAAAGCAGCAAAACATATTTTATCAGGAATTGGTGGGTTTGGTCCGCGGTCGTGATGGGCGTGGCATTTCTGGACCCTGCACTCGGATTCAGCCAGAAAGAGGAATCTGCCTCCCCCGTCTCAACTGCAAAAGCAGACGCGCCCGCCAAGACGACGACCGAATCCGCGGCCAAAGCTACCGAGAAGAGCTCGACCGCAGCGGCGAATCAAACGCCCGCAAAGTCGGCAGTGCCGGCGGTCGAGACGCCCGCCAAATCGAGCGCGCCTGCCAAGGCCAGCCAACCGGCTCCCTCCGATGGCAGCGCCCCGCTCGTGAAGGTTCCTCAGCCCAACGATAAGACTTCGCGCTCCAGCGCATCGCCCAATGCCGACGACAAAGCCGCGCCCTCCCAGGCAACGTCGATGCCCGCAGGAAAGACCGCGCCATCGGTTGCGACCAAGGCGATCGAGGAAACCGGCGCACAGCAAGAGGTGCACGGATGGAGTCCGTGGGTGCTCGGACTCACTTTGCTGGCTTTGTTTGTCCTGCCAATCATCGCCGGCAATTACCTCGCCCGGGTTTGGAAAATGCCGGACCATGGCTGGAAAATGAGCCTCGTGATTGGCATGTTGGCTGGATCGATTCTCATTTGCTTGTTCGGCCAGTTCAAGTTTGGTCCCGATTTGGCGGGCGGGATCACCTTGATTTACGAACTTGCCGAAGCACCCACCGCTACCAATCAGGCGCGGCAGCCGGCAGGAAGCCAGGCAAACTCCGGCCAAATTAAGAGCGGCGCCCGCGAATTTAGAATGAGCGATTTGATCTCCGCATTGAAAAAGCGGATCGATCCGACCAGTACGAAGGAAATCGCGATCCGCGGTTATGGTCCGACCGCAATCGAGATTATCTATCCTCAAGTCGGCCAGGACGAAATGGAATTTGTCAAACAGAAGATTACCAAGATCGGCCAGTTGGAGTTCCGCATTACGGCCGATCCCACGATACCGAAGGATCGCGCGATCATCGAGCTGGCGAAGCGTACCCCGCCGAATGAAGAGGACGTGATGCAGGGCGACACCAGGGTGGCGGCGTGGGTTCCGTACGACGTGAAAACGTTTGGCGCCGTCGACCACGAAGACAATATGGTGAAGCGGATGGCGGGCGACACGCCCGAAGCGCTCGTGCTCATCGACCCGTTTAATGTGACGGGCGAATACCTTACTCAAGCAAAGAAGGGTGTCGACGATCACGGTGCACCGGCCGTCCACTTTTCATTCAATCAACAGGGGGCTTCGCGATTCGAAAAACTCACCGGCCAGAACAAACCAAACCCGGCCACGCCCGATGTTTACCGCCATCTGGGAATCATCCTCGATAAGACGTTGCTCAGTGCTCCTCGAATCCAATCCACCATTAGTAGCGAAGGCATGATCAGCGGTGGATCGATGACCGATAAAGAAGTCGATGTGACGGTGGAAGTGTTGAACGCGGGTAGTTTGCCTGCCGCGCTCAATAAGACGCCGATCAGCGAAGAAATCATCAGCCCGACACTCGGTGGGGTGACCGTGCAACAGGGAAAATGGGCGATCACGGCATCGCTGATTGGTGTGGTCGTGTTCATGATGATTTACTATCGCTTTGCCGGCATAGTGGCTTGTTTGGCGCTGACACTAAACCTGCTGATGGTGCTGGCACTGATGGTGCTGATCAAGGCGGCGTTCACGTTGCCCGGGCTCGCTGGCCTGGCACTGACGGTCGGCATGTCGGTAGATGCAAACGTGCTGATCTACGAACGCATCCGCGAAGAGCTGGAGCACGGCGCCGCGCTGCGGATGGCCATCCGTAACGGATTTGGCCGGGCGATGAGTGCAATTGTCGATTCGAATTTGACCACGATTATTTCCGGCATTGTGTTGTTTTACATCGGCACGGACCAGGTCAAGGGTTTTGCCGTCACGTTGGTTCTGGGCATTCTTACCAGCATGTTCACGGCAATATTTTTTGCCCGGCTGGTCTTCGACGTGGCCGAGCGACGCGGTTGGATCAAGCACCTGCGGATGATGCACGTTTTTTCAAAACCCAATTTCGATTTTTTGAGCATTCGTTGGATCGCCCTTGGGACTTCTTGTGCTTTGATCGCCATCGGAATGGTAGCCGTATATTTCCGCGGCTCGCAATTGCTGGATATTGATTTCACCGGCGGGTCTTCCGTCGCCTTTACGCTCAAGCAACCAATGTCGCTAGGTCAGGTCCGCAATGCGTTGGCGCAAACAGATCTGGGGGACAAGAATTTGCTGGTCGTGGAGCGCGGCACCGCCCAAACCGCCTACACGTTAGATACGAGCGAGCAATCGGTCGATGCAGTCAAAGCCGTGATAGGCAAGGAATTTGGTAACAAGCTGAAGAAGTATTCATTCGAATACCGCGACTTGAAACCGATAAAAGAAGGCGAATTCACCGGCGTAGAAGCGAAACTACTTATTAACTCCGGACCTGGATACGAGGACGAAGGCGGCGTGACTCACGACGCGTTGCGCGATCAAATCGTGGCCGTCCTGAACCAGACGGCTCACTCTGGCATCCAGCCGAAACTGACGAACCCGAATTATCGTCAGGGCAGTAACGCGCGCTTCAAGGAATGGACCGTTCAGATTGCCGGGGTGAATGAAGACGCAGCCCACTCCATGCTGGATCATCTACAAGCCACGATGCAGTCAACTGCGCTCTTCCCCTTGGCGAGCAAAATCGGCGGCCGAGTCTCAACAAACATGCAAATCAAGGCCGTGGAAGCAATCGGAGTTAGCCTGGTGGCAATGGTTATTTACTTGTGGTTGCGGTTCTCGAAGCCAGCGTACGGCATTGCGGCGGGCGTTGCGCTAATTCACGATGTCCTGGTGACGATCGGCATGTTGGCGCTGAGCGCTTACATTGTAGATGCCATTCCCACCGTGGCCTCGGCGCTGAAGATCGACTCTTTCCAGATCAATCTGACGATTGTCGCTGCGCTGCTGACAATCATTGGCTATTCGGTGAACGATACGATCGTGACGTTCGACCGCTTGCGCGAGATCAAGGGCAAGTCGCCGAACCTCACCGCAAAGATGGTGAACGACAGCGTGAATCAAACATTAAGCCGTACGATCCTGACAGTATTCACGGTGTTTATCGTGGTCGTGATTCTATACATCTTTGGCGGCGAAGGTCTGCATAGCTTCGCGTTTGCATTCCTGGTGGGAATCATTACGGGAACCTACAGCTCGGTGTATATCGCCGCGCCGGTGGTCTTGTGGCTGAGCGGCGTCAGCGCCGCACCGGCAAAGCAGCCGCAAAACGTGCGCGGCATGCAGCCAGCGCGCTGATCGCTTGCGTTTCCGATCCTATTTGCGGCAATACCGGCAAAGTTTACCCGCCGCGAATTATCTTGCTATTGTGCGCCTCTAGCAGGATCGACGCCAAAAAACCGATGCAGGCACTGAACGGCGCGAACTGCGGCGGCCGCATTGACGAAGAATAAGACAGGATGCGCAATTCTCGCGCAGTCTGGATGGTAGTTCACGGACGAACCCGTCGTACGCAGGACGTTGTTTCACCGGGCTGGTGATCGCAGCGCTCGGCTCGATATTGAGGTGGTCCGTGTCTCGGTTTCACAAGATCTTTCTGGCATCAGCGATTGTTATCGTTGGCTTCGGCGTCGCGAAGTTTTTGGGCCAACCTGTTTCGCTGCCGCGAATGCTCGATTCGCACAGCGCGCCACTCAGCCGGTGCCCGTTTCGGCTCAGCAGGCGGACGCGGTAATCGATGGTTCGTACCGGGCCAGTCATGCGCGGCTATTGCCCGACACAGCAACTGTGCACCCCCAAGTTGCTGCAGCGAGTGCCAATAATCTAGCTTCAAACGTCCTGGCCGCAACGCTACAACCTCCCGCCTTCGGTAGCGCGCTTGCACCGGTCCTTGTCGCGAACGATCTGGCTAATGCGTCCGGGATGCCGCGGACGGTTGATTATGTCCCGGTTACTTCCGCATTCAGCAATAACTTTGAGCCTCGCGCCACATTGCGGAACGAAGCGCCGCGCCCGATCGGAACAGACGCCCATTCGTCGGACGCGATGCGTCCCCTGCCGCCGGTAACTGCCGATAGTACCGATCCGTACAAAGTTGCTGATGCAAAAACAGCGCCTCAGGATTGGCCTGCGCCGCATTTGATGAAAGCCGGTTACACAGATGCGGGGCAATCGCCGCCGACCATTGCAGCCTCGTACGACCAGACGATTCGTCCTGCCCCTGCTGGCCAGTTCGCACCGCCGCCGTGGCCCGCCCCGGAAGAGCGATCAGAGCCGCGAACTCACATCATCGTGGATGGCGATTCATTGGACAAATTGGCCAGTCGTTATCTTGCCGATCCACAACGAAGCAGCGAAATCTTCGAACTTAACCGCGATCTTCTTTCCAACCCAGATATATTGCCGATTGGCGCAGAGCTGAAAATTCCAGAGCGTGTAGCATCGGCGTCGTGGGATCACGCTGGTAATCGCCCTAATTCGTCAAACATGAGGTCCAATCGCGACGCCGAGCGCGATAACCTGGTGCCGGTTCGGCCGTCATCTTCACCGCAGGAGATAATTCCGCGAGCGCAACTAACACGGCCGGTGATGGTCCAGTAATATTCCTACTACCATGAACGCCAATGCGATCGTCGGCGAAGGGCGCTGATTTACGGCAGCCGATTACGACGACTGATCCAGGGGTACTGGATACCTGCCACGTTCTTAGTGAGAAACTCCACAATTTTCTCTTCAACCGAGGGACCGACCTTTGTCAGCAGCGAATCGCCTTGCAATCTGGTCGGCAGGTTCAAATCTGCCAAGCCGCTCGGACGTTGGGCCCCCGTCTCGTTGGTTGTTGGATGAAACCGTTCGAGTTGCCTTTTAATTCGCATGGCATCAGCTTGAACCTTCGTATCCTTTTCTCCATAGATTAGCATCCAAGCCACATTCTCTTTGAGCGACCGGAACTTCATTGGCCCTTGCATGGACAAACCGTTGTAGGACCAGCGCGGCGAAATTAGAACTAAGGCCTTTACGTCCTGCCCCTGTTTGCCCACCGCCAGCGGCGGCGCCGCCCAATCGGTAAGTGCCCAATTCGCGGCCACGCTCGCGCCCATGCCCGACCCAATGAGACACAACTTGTTAAGATTCAGTTCTCCGGCGTCGTTCTTACTGACGAGGAAATTGCGGACCGCTTCCATATCGAGACTAGCCATGGCGAAAAGGTCGTCCTTGTTAAGCTTCGCGGCATCCAAATCGACTTGCGATCCGTTGGCAAAAACTTGCTTGATGCTGTCCCCGTGAGCGCGCAAGTCTACCGTGACTGCGGCGAATGCTGGCCGATCGCGTTGACCTTCGACCGGCGCTTGCAGCTTCTGGGCGAGTGGTGCGAAAACAGCTCGTGAACTCTTGTAATCGTGAAGGAACACGACGGGGGTCGCCTGCTTGGCCTGTGAGGTGCCCTTGCGAGCCGCGCTGGGAAAATACGTGATTTTGAGCTGCACGCCGTCTCGGGTGGCGAGCGAAACGACTTCCCCGCCGCCCCTCGCGGGTTGGGCATCAGCCGGTCGGCCGATTTGCGCTTGCAAGATAATAAGTAAGGGGAGGCAAATAAGTATCCGAAGAATAACCATCAAAAACCTCCTTTATCCCGTGTCAGAAAGGCTTTCGTATTGCAATTCCATTATAAGCGAGGTTGGGAGAGGCGTCTCCGACTGCGATTGAATGTTGCGATCCAATCCGCAAAAACTCGTTGGCGACGCCTCCCAGGTAAGGCGACCGAATCCCCACAGTTGCCGAAATCGAGAAGATCACCGAGAATAGCGACAGAGGGCCGGCCTTTGCGGCGAGGCTCCCGGAACGTTTTGGGAAGCGCGACGTGGCGACCGTCGAGAAAACGCGAATTTGGTGGAGGCCGACGACTTGGTTCGGCGATTTGCCGTCATTGCGCGATTTCGCCGCTTGGACGGTCAGTTTAACCGTCCACATGGCGGTGCTGGTAGTACTGGCCTCGCTAACTCTATATCTGCCGATCCGGGAGCGGGTCATGCTTTCCGCGGTGCCGCCGGACGAAGTTGACGAAACAATGTTGCCGCAAGAGTTTCATTTCTCGGCGGACGCACAAGAGAAGTTGGGAGCGCTCAGCCAGAGTGGCCTGGATGCCGCGCGGCCTTCGGCCCCGGTTGAAGCAACGGAATCGCAAATCGCTTACGAGATCAAGCCGACGACGCCGGTTGGCAACATTGAAGTACACGACTTCAATCGCACCATACTCCAAGGCCCGAACCTTCCGGAGAATGTCATCATCAAGGGGTCGGGCAGCGTAGGAACGACCGGCGCCATGGGCGCGGTGGACCGCATCACGCACGAAATTCTGTTGTCTCTCGATGAACGGCCAACACTGGTCGTTTGGCTGTTCGACCAGTCCGGCAGTCTCAAGCCGCAGCGCGAATCGATCGCCAAACGATTCGACCGAATTTACAAAGAGCTTGGCATTATCGAGCAATCGGGAAACAAGGCATTCAAGCAGCACGGTCAGCAGCCACTATTAACGACGGTGAGCGAATTCGGCACGTCGGTTCATTTGATTACGCCGAAACCAACCGACGATGTGGCGGAAATCGAATCTGCTGTACGCGGAATTCAGGATGATCCACAAGACAGCGGTCGAGAAAACGTATTTCAATCGGTCGGCTTTCTGGCGGAAAAGTATCGCCATTTTCGCCTGGCGACCCCGCGGCGAAACGTGATGATCGTGATATTCACCGACGAGGCGGGCGACGATTTGCAGGCGCTCGACTCCACGGTCGATGTTTGCCGCAAATACGAAATGCCGGTGTACGTAATCGGCGTGCCTGCGCCGTTCGGCCGTGAAACGGCATACGTCAAATGGATCGACCCCGATCCAAAGTACGATCAAACGCCTCAAAAGGCACCCGTTCATCAGGGGCCCGAGTCACTCATGCCGGAGCGACTCATGCTGCTGTTTGGCGGCAAGGCCGAGAACGAGCAGCAAATGGATTCTGGGTTCGGTCCGTTCGGACTGTGTCGGTTGGCATATGAGACAGGCGGGCTGTATTTCACGGTACACCCCAATCGCAAGACGGGCAAAACGATTCAACCGTGGGAGACGGCCGCGATGTCTTCCTACTTTTCGATGTTCTTTGATGAGCGCGTGATGCGAAATTACCGGCCGGAGTACGTCCCGGCTCGCCAGTATTACGAGATGCTTAAGTCGAACAAAGCCTGCGCGGCGTTGGTCGAAGCGTCGCGGCTATCGGCGACGACTGAAATGGAAAACGTACGGCGGCGGTTCCCGCGGACCGATGACGCCCAGTTTGCCCGTGAGCTTTCCATCGCACAACGCAGTGCGGCCAAGCTCGAGCCGAAGATCGAATCCCTTGTAAGTATTTTGCGGCAAGGTGAACGGGACCGCGACAAGGTCACTACGCCGCGGTGGCAAGCGGGCTTCGACCTGGCCATTGGTCGATCATTGGCGGTGAAAGTGCGCACCGAAGGTTACAACGCGATGCTGGCCGTCGCCAAGCAGGGGCTTAAGTTCAAGGATCCGCAAAGCGATACGTGGGAGCTGCGGCCAACGGATTCCGTAACGGTCAATAGCGCGCTGGAAAAAGACGCGGAGGATGCCAGGAAATATCTGCATCGCGTGGAATCGGACCATAAGGGCACGCCGTGGGCCGTCGATGCCGCGCGCGAGCTGCGCGATCCGTTAGGCTGGGAATGGCGCGAGGCGTTCACAGATGTGGCAGGCCGAATTGCCCGGGCACAAGCTGGCCGAAAGCGTCCGCGGCCCGAGCGGACAGAGCCGCCGCGAAAACCGCGCCGCGATCCACCGCCGCTGTGAGCGAAACCGCAAGCGATGACTCAGCGATTGGCCATTGCGTCCATCGCGAAATTCTCGTTGGGGTCGTGCCGGTAGAAGTTTGTGGCGATCCGGTCGGCGACAATCTCGATGAACTCGCGCTCGAATTGTTGCACAGGCTTGTCTTGCGCGGGAATACCGCTGTTGACAGGATACAGCACCTCACCGAGATGGCGGTCCCATACGAGCCGGTTGTGGTTGCGCACGTCGTAAACGCTCACCGTAACGTCTGCACGGCCTTGGTAAAGCGTCTTGCCTTTGTAAAGGTCGAAATCATCGAGCTCAATGTGGACGACGGTATCGGCGTGAACCGCTTCGGCCAATTCGCGAAAATCTCCCCAATCGCTTTCATCGACCCACTTGTCGACCTCTCGCGGATTTACGACGTCAATATTCTTCACGTTCTTGACCAGCAGTTCGCTAACGCGTTGAGCAATGTTGCGAGATGCACCGGCATTGCGATACTCGTTTGAAGACGGCGGCCGGCATAGAACGACGACTCGGTGGCCGCGAAGCGCGTCGCACTCGGCTGGCGCCAGGTTGCCGCCATCCCAAACGTACAGGCCCGTGGCTAAGAGCGTAGGACAACCCGTGGCGGACACTAGCATGACCGCCGCCAGAAGCAACACCAGAATTTGATTCGTTCCAATATACCGGGCGCGAGAACGGTCCATCGATTCTCCTTGGCAAACGAACGCCCGCCGAAGAATTTGGCGCGGCGTAGATGAGGCCGCGAAGAATACTGGCCGGTCACCAGACGGGCAAGGCGAGTCCACGCTAGCACGGCGGATCGGCTTGCCGCCGGTCGTAGAAAAAAGTAAAGATGCCGCCGCCGTAGTCCTAGGCCGGACAGCTTGCGCAACGGCTAGAGAGGCGCCGCCCGGATTCGAACCGGGGATGTCGGATTTGCAATCCGATGCCTTAGCCACTTGGCTACGGCGCCTGAACGATCGGGAAAACTCGTTGTAAACATTTCGACCGCCGCCGGGCGGCGACTTGCTTAAAAGTTAAGCGATTAGGGAAGCCTGGTCAAGTTCAGCCGAATCGGCGGGTGCTACATGCTGAGCTTCAATAGGAACATCACTAGCAACAGTTGCGATGCTTTCGTACGCGAGGTTGCCGAGCAGTGTGCGGCCGCGACATTGTCGCGGTTAAGCACCGACGCCGCGCGAATGAGTCCGCCCGAATTGCGCGGTTATGCTCGGTCACATGCTGTGCCTTGGATCTGCGCCGAAGTGGGGCGCATGGTATCGGTGGGTCTGCTCGCGGAAGGTCAACGGAATGACCTGATCGCTCGGGCACTAGAGCAGACCGCCCATCTCGTGACGCGCGCGTATCTGCCTGCACCGATTGTCGCCCTGCCAATGCCGCACATCGGACTGCGCACAGCTGCTTGAATAAAAAAACGTTCTGTCATGCCGGGTACCTCTGGCCCTACGGGTGTCAATCGTTGACATCTAAAAGCACCTCCGAACCTCGACGTACGCTTATCTGGCGGCCGGGTGTGATTCGGAACGGGCGGCTGTCCAATTATCGCGCACCTCCGGAGCCGTGGCATATCGATAGTAGACTTCCAGGCACATCGCAGACATGGCGGTTGTGTACACGCGGCCGCCATAGCTGCCCCACACCGTATTGGGCGGCCAGCTTCCAGCGTCGCTTCCATGCGCCACCTGGGTATTGAGCAGCGCGGCCGTCACGGCATCGTTCCAGGTGTGCCACGCCGCGGCCGCGGCTTTGCTCGACTGCTGACGATGATGGAGTGCCAGCGTGGCGTAGTACCAATAATACAGGTTGACGCGATCGGCGCTCGGCACCGTGGCAAGCAACTGGTTCGTCGCTTCGGTCGCTGCAGGCTCGGGAAGATTCATACCTCCCGCTTCCTCTAAAACCAAGTGGCAGTAAAGCGCTTCGGCGGTCATAGAAGTACTTGCCGGGCTATCGGGTCGGTAGCTCGCAAGGCCGCCGTAATTGCCGCGGCGTACACTGCGAAGAAATCTGTCCACGCGATTCCACGTTTGATCGGGCAGATTGATTCCGGCGCGCTTGGCGCTGGCCAACGACATTATCTGCCAGCCCAATTGGCTCGTGTCGCCGGAATCGCCGGCTCGGTAGCGCCACCCACCCGTGGATGCATTTTGAGCATCCAGCGAGAAATTAACAGCCTTCGTAACAGCCGGTTCAAGTCGCCGATCGCCTGTCAAGGCTTGGGCTTCTGCGAGCGCGAATGTAGCCATCGAGTGACAGTACATTTGAGCGTAGAACGTGGCATCGCCGAACATGCTCCCATCCGCGGCTTGCGACCGAAGTAAAAAATCGAGACCGCGTTGTACTGTTTCGCGATACTCGCCCTCCGAGTGTGAATGGCCGGCGCCGAGAAACGCGAGCAGGGCTAGCGCAGAAATGCCCGTATCGGCGTTACGCCCTGCACCACCGCGATCCTGCCCCAGCACCAGTTGTTCATGGCCTGCGCCAAACTGATTGGCATTCCAGCGTCCATCGCGGGATTGTGCGGTGGCGAGCCATGCGAGAGCGGCAGTGACGGCCGCCTCGGTTTGCGCACTGCCCCCTTGGCCCTCGATGAGGCTGAGTCGATCCGAAGCGCTGCGCAATGCGTAGGGACTCGTTGTCGTTGAGATAGACGAATCGGAAACGGCCGCTGAGGATTGGGCCGTTTTCGCCGCAGGCGGCTTTTGCGCCACCGCTGTCGGCTGACTAACCCGTGTTCTATTTTCGACAATGGATTTCGGCGGTTGAGAGACCTTTGGCTCGTTCTTCGCTGTACCAGTTGCAAGCTCTTCCGGCGAGGGCGCCGGCTGTTCTGAGGCGTGCGCGACTGCGATATTCTGCACTGGATCGTGCGCAGGTTGTTCAGCAACGGGCCGCGGTTCCTTAGGTTTCGCCGGTGGCGATGGAGTGTCAGCGATTTGAGTCGGCGATTTCTCCTTCTTCGGCGATTCGAGTAAAGGCGGCGCAACGTCGATCACTTTTTCGGCCACAATGGATGCTGCCGTGGCGACGGCGCCTGCGTCTTGCACAATGTGTACGCGAATCGGCTCGCCTTCGCCGCCACCGCCACCGCCGTCGCCGGAGACGATCCGCACGGTCATCGTCAAAAACGCCAAAATTAAATGGACTAAGAGAGACAGCGCGGCGCATTTGTGCAGCGGTCGCGATTGCCCCCATCGCGTCCACATCAGCACCACGAGTACGATACTTAGAGCGAGCGACCCGGCCCATGCCAGCCAGTACGCAAGATGCACCGACGCAAGAAAGAGAACTTCGGCCGTGGCGAGTCGAGCTCCAAACATGCGATTTGAGCGACTATGATGTGCGCCACCGAATTAGGAATTTATAGGGACGTCCCCAACGCCAATCGGCCAATTGAACTTCCGCATTCATTGGCCCCAAATTGAGCTTCTTCAGGAATCAACGTTTTGTCGGGTTCACACCGGCGATGCGCACGGTGATTCCCAATTCGGAGACACCCGCCTGGCGACATGCGCCGAGCGCTGTCGCCACGTGCTGGAACGGACACTTCGCATCGCCATGAATGACGACCGTGGGCTCGGTCAACGGCGTGCGAGCTGCCGCAAGTCGCGTGGTCAGCTCGTCGGCGGTTACCTGAACGCCATCTAAATCGAGCCGACCGTCAGCCAGAACATTCACAACAATTGGTTGTCGCGGCGGCGCACTTTCACCCGCCTGGGCTACCTCCGGCACAGCCACTTCAATATTGCGATCCATTTCATCGAACTTGGTAGCCACCATGAAAAAGATAATGAGCAGGAACAGCACGTCGATCATCGATGTGAGATTGAGCGTTGGCGTTTCGTCTTGTTGGATCTTGAGGGGCATGGGCCGGGGGTCTGGGGAATTGCGGTAGGAACTTCGTTCCTGGCCCCGAGTCCCTAGTTTCTTCAGTTCTCTTCTTACGCCGCTTTGCGGCGCGCGATGGTGAGGCGATTTGTTTTGCGGTCTTCCAGCGCCTCGAACGAAATTAAGCTGACGAGGTCCTGGCCGTATCGATCGATCTCCATAATCAGGCTGTCCACGCGGCCGACAAAAAAAAGGTAAAAGATCAACGAAGGAATGGCTACGAGCAGCCCGGTCGCCGTGGTGATGAGCGCCACACTTATACCTCCGGCGAGCAACTCGGCCCGACCCATTGCCGGGCTGGTGGCGATGACGTTAAATGCTTGAATCATTCCCCAGACAGTGCCCAACAACCCCAGTAAGGGGGAAACCGTGGATACGCCGTTGAGAACGCGCAGATAGCGGTGCAACACGTTGGCAACGCGTTCGCCTTCATCAAGTACGGCTTGCTCCACTTCGACGGCGGCCTTCCCCCACTTGCGAACCGCCGCGGCAAATACGCGCGCGACGTGGCTCGGATCGTCCTCGCAGCGTTCTAACGCATCGTTGCGGTCGAGCGCATTTTCGCGGAGCTGCAATAAGAATCGTTCGACAAACAGTCGTGGCACGACACGCCGTCGCCGCAAGCTTAACGTCCGCTCAAAGACGATCACGAGCATGACGAACGATGCCAGCAGAATCGGGATCATGAGCGGCCCACCTGCGAGCAGCATATCGAATAAGCTGCGCGTTGGAATCGCTGCCACTGAAGGCCCGGAGGCCAAAACAATGAAAGGGTTCACCATGAAATCTTGTTCGCACAACGAACGAGACAAGGAGGCAGGGAAACAGGGAGAATTTCGAATCTCTCACTGTCTCCCGTTCTCCTTGTCTCCCAGTCGTTCTTCTACGACGTGCGGCAAACGAGCGTTAGAACTTCGCACCGGCGCCCGTATCAATATTGCCGACCATATGCAAATGGTTGTGATCGATGTAAATGACTTCTTCGGCCTCCTCATCGCGAAGCGTGTGAGGAACGGGCCAGCCGACTCGGCGAACGTCTTCGTAATAGACGGTACACTTGTAGTGAGCATGGTGCTGCTGCGCCGGACCAACGAGCGGGTAAACGCGCGGCGGATCGACATAGTCGGCAATCTTTTGCTTGACGACACGAACATTGTTGCGGTTGCGTTCCCACATACACGGGATGCCGCCCTCGACTGGATGCACCTTTTCAAGTGCCCTCATGACTTCGTCATCGCTCGGCGGGTCGAGCGCAACCGGCGGGCCGCCTGAGGTTATCGGCCCCAGGATCGGCACTCTTTCGTAGCGCTCATGCTCCCAGTACTTGTCTTCCTTTTGATCCTGGAAGTAAGGGCTGACGGGAATGGGAATCGATAGGATGCCGAGACTCGGGCCCCCAGTCGTTAATCCCCAAAAACATCCGGTGGTGGTCAGGGACCAAGTCACCAGCAAGATGCCCAAGGCGGTGGTCTTCATCCGTGCCATCGCGCGTCCCTTTTCCAGCAGACGAGTGTATGTGCTAATGCGGAAGTAGCTCCGGGGTGGAACGTTGTCCGCGGACCGACGGCGTTCGGCGCATGCCTTACGACCGCTAGCCGTAGTTATCGTGTGAGACTGGAGAGAACTTGCGGATTTTTCCGGTTATGACGGAAAAAGGCGCCCACCGATGCTAGCGCAGATACGCGCGCGTGCAAAGCCCCCGGCGCGAATCACGTCGCGACGGGGGCAAATGTTCGTTTGTCGATAGAGTGGCAGAGGCTCCTACCGGGGCAGGAGTGTTGTATTGCCTCAGCGAGCCGCCGCGCGCCCCGATCGTCACCTAGTGGCTCGAATTATGCGAGCTGAAGTCGAGGAACCACCAGCCATCATCCCATTCCAGCGAAACCTTTCGCCATGCCAGCGGCACTTGCGGATACGGATAGAACGGACCGATATAGGGCCAGGCCGTTGGCGAGTATTGCTGCGGATACGTCAATGCGGCGTAATTTGGATACGACGCATAGCTTGGCCAAGCATAGCCCGGCATCGATGCGTTGTCATAACTCGGTCCTCGACCGGAGCCCTGAGGCACAAAACCACTTGGCATAGGTCCCATACCAGGTCCCCCGCCGGCAGCTCCCATCGTGGGGCCGCCATTGCCGCCTGCGCAGGGGCCACCAGCCTGGTAAACACCCTGAACACTCGCCTGACGGATTGGCATCATGCCGGGGTTCGGCCGGCATGGAAGCGGCATGTTATTGCGCTGCGATCTCATGGCATTTCGACCGTTATTGCCCATCATCATGGGCGAACGCTGGGACGGCTTGGCCTCGTACTCACTGGTTTGCTGGTATGCATGCACAACGCCAGAGGAATCGCCATCATCCACTGCCCTGCTCGCCCGGTCGAGCGCAGCCGATAATTCATAGCGATCGTCGCCGTTGCTCGGATGCGAGTCGCTGGAAGACCGCATACCGGCGATCGCGAGTTTGCATTCAACCCGCGAGACGCCCTTTACCTGTTGTGCCAAGTGGATAGCGGCGTTGCGCTGTTCTGCGCTTGTCACAGTGCCTTCCAGGGAGGCGACGCCGTCGTGAAAGCTGACGCCGATTGTGTAATTATGCAACTGCCCACTTTTCTTGAACTGGTTGCCGATCCGGCCTGCCATTTGCTTTTCGGCGGGTGTTTCGGCAGACGCGGCGATTGCTGGCAAAAGTGTAGTCGCCAGCAAAGCGAGATATAAAACTCTGCGCATTGGTTTCCCCCCTAAGACGAGAACTTGGTCCGCGTCGTACAAGCCGCCGCGAGCAAGTGAGAGAGCATTCGCGATTCCAGCCTAGAGACACCATGCTCCACGCTGCGAGGCGCCGTTGCCCGATGGTTGTTTCGGCTTCCGATCGTGCGGAAAGGGAGTTTTTTTCCGATTTTGCCGGGCTCTGAGAGGCGGGGCCGCAGAATAGGGAAGCTTTGCGGGCCAGCCTGCTGGCAGATTTTTCAGCTTGCCAGTATTGCTGGCAACGGAAGCTAGTAGAGTTGGCCGACGGAGCGCGCTTCACCCAGCTTGCGGAAATCGACGACAGCCGTGAGCACCATTGCAATGAGGGTAATGGCGGACAAGCCCCACGCCCCGGCGTGAGTTTGCTGGCAGGCCCAAATCGCCGTTCCCATCATCATCATGGCCGCATAGAAAGCGAATTGGACCACTCCCTCAAGGCAGGATCCGGCGGCTACACGCGTTCCATACGCGGTGCCCAGTGCGACTACGTGTAGCACGATCCAAGCGACAATCCAAGCTTTTGCAGCGTCCATGCGAGCTTTCTTCGGGAAATCATTCCCCGTGGGAGCGAGACGTTTCGCGAATCGGGTCTCCAGCCGACGTAACGTGCCGTGTGTCGTGGGTTCCTGGCGGGCTTTGCGAGTGCCGTACCATAACTCAATTGAGACGCAATTGGAACATCAGCTAGGACGTCCCAAGTGACTGTCCATTAATGACTTATGCGCTTGGGAAATTTTATCGCGCCAACCGACGGGTACCTAGATCGTTGGAGGGAACTCTGCCGGTTTTGCAAGATCTACAACCTGCGGCGACTTTTTCGCCCTAGCGCCACTCGCGATTCTGGCCGTCGGCCTGCCGAATGATGGCACGGAAGTTGCCCCCCTACAAATGTCGCGATAAACGGCTTGGATACCCAAATGCTTCAGACAAATGCTTTGGCATAACTTCCCTTGATCGGTCGAACGGCACGACCGCGCTCTTTTCTCGGAACTGCTACTGTAGAATTTCCCTTATCTTTCGGCTGAAAGATCTTCCAGCCGGCGCGATGCTCGCATTCGCGCGTCGCCAGACATCAGTCCTCGGCCGCTCCCCTTCCCCCTGGCTCGCCGGCCGCTCCGGTCCAACTGCGTCTTGGCGGTGTGTCCCAACGGGCGTGATTTGACAAACGCTACCTCTCACCATTTTGGTGAAACTGTCTCATCGGTTTTGTGCACCCACTCGACCTTGGACAGCGCGCCGGCGAAAGAATTTCGCTGCAGGTGCGCGTTTTTGGCCATAAGCAGCCGTGGTCGCAGAGCTGCGAGGTCTCTCGCAAGCAAGCTTGGCGCGCCGGTTGCAGACAACGACACTGACAAAGGCGCGCTTATTCGCGCAATAAATCCGGACGGCAGCGACCAGTTCTTACTTTACTACCGAGGTTGGCTGATGAATTCGACCACGCCTAGAAGCACTATCATGCAATATCGAGATCAAGAGTTTCGCTACGACTCGGACATGCTTTGCGAGCTGGAGATCAAATTTGTTCGAGGACTTTCTGACGGCAATCATTATCGCCAGAAGCGCTCCGGCAGCCCAAAGCGGCGTAGAGCCGCGCGGGTCTCCCACGCCGGCCACGGCATCTCCGGCCGGCGAAATCACCGTTGGACATGGTAGCAACCGTGCGTCATCGCGAGGTTGGTGACTCGCGCTTTGCATTTGCCGTATCGGACCCGGGCTTTGTTAGCCTGGCCAGTTCCGCATCCAACTCGGCAACGTGAACATTCTGGTTCGCCACGTCGCCTTTTTGATCCACAAGAATCATCAACGGAAGGGTCAGAACACCCATCTCATTGGCCAATCGACCGTCGAGGCCGCCCGGCTCGTAAATCTGCTTCCAGGGCAGTCGATTCTCAGCAAGATATTGCTTGGCGGCCGCTGGATCGTCGTCTAAGCACACGCCGATGATCTCGAAGTCGCTACCGCCCTTCTTGGCATAGAAATCGCGCAGCAAGACCATGTCTTCCTTCCATCGCTCACCCAATGTGGCCCAATAATGGATCAGCACAACCTTGCCGCGGTACTTCGTCGTTGAAATATCGACCGTGCCGCCTTGGATGTCGCCGCCTCGCAGCGAAATCGGCTTGCCCAACGAACTCAGCCGGCGAAGCGCACCTCTGGCCTTCTCGACTGGATTGGCCTTCGGAAAATTCGCGACGAGCTGCTGGTACCATTTGGCGGCATCTTCGCTCTTGCCCATAAATTCCTGATACATACCCAATTGGAACAAGGCTTCGGCAGCATCGGCGCTCTTGGGGTATTGGCCGACAAAATTTTGCAGGTCGGTCAGCCACTTTTCCTGAAGTTTCGCCGCATCGGCGGCTGGGTCGTGCTGGCTGACGGCGAATTGAGCCCACATGCGTTGGAACACCGCATGGGCGATGAGATCCTCATCCGCCTTGGAGTCTGTCAGGCTCTTTTGCAATTGTTCCAGACGTTCGACGCCCTTGGGGTAATTGCCGGATTGAATGGCCATGCCTAGGACGTCGGCCATTTGGCGATACCATTGATCGCGGTCTTTTTCGGGGGTGACTTCGGCCAGGTTTTGCAATGTCGCAACCCGCTGGTCGATGTTGGACGACAGTTGATCGGCCGTGGCCGAATCTGCCTCTTTGTCCAATCGCTCCAGTTCGGCCATCAGCTTTTGCATTTTGTCGCTCGGCAGATTGTCGCTGGAAGAGCCGCCTGGCGTCTGCGAGCTTGAAGGAGCCAGAAATCCGCCAGCCAGCGGCTGGTTGTCCGAACCGACGGCCGGCACATCGATTAGTCTCCAGGTATCGCCGACCGCCACGAGCGTACCCAAAAAGATTTGCTCGTGCTTGTCGCCGATTTGCACCAGAGCCGTGGCATTGTCGCAAATTGTGATGTCCTTCGTCGAACCGCCTGTACCCGATGGAATCGTGGCCGGGCGCGCACTGCCGAAATCGACGTAGCGAGTCTGCGGCGTGACGATTTTCTGCTCCGCGCTGATTTTGGAAAAGGCAGCCGGTGCGGACTTGATGCTATTCGAGATGCTATCGGCGCGGGTTTTGCCAAAGCCCACCTCGCTCAATTCGGCAGGTGTGAGCAGCAGCAATTCGAACCGCGCCTGGTCGCGATTCTTCAAAGCGAAAACCACTTGCTCCGCGACTTCGTGCGGCGAAATTACCCGCCATGAATCTATCCGGCCGTCTTCGTTTTTATCGATTGCCCAGCGGGTGCCAGCCGTGTTGAACCAGCGATACTGGTCGGCAAAGCCGTTGAAATTCGAATCGATGTCGCGATAAACCTCCAGGCCATTAAGAAAGTAGCACCACATATCGACGACGTTGTCGCTATTGGTGTCAAAAAAACGCCGTAGAGTTTCGCCCTGGTGATTTCGAACGACCCAGCATGTTACGTTATTCTCTCTCTCCAGGCGGACTGTGCACTGAGCGGCTTCATCTTTGTTGGGAGTGGCATATTCGACCAGGGGTTGTTTCGGGGTCAGCGCGAGGGCTTGGGCCGGCGTCGGCGCCTCGGCTGCGGCCGATAAATGGGCCTCGCTAGCGAACACCGTCGCGAAAAAAATGACCGTCAGACGTAACACCGTTATCGAATCCATACGCGGAACCTCCAGGTCGAATGATTGTCTTTTATCGTGAGCAGCCGCAGAATGGCAAATTAGGGATTGCAATTCCCCCGAAGGCCGCAGCGGCTGGTGCCCAAGAGGCGAGTTTATACGGACTATTGGCGTTTTAGCGAATGCCAGCCGGAGCGTGCGGCAGGCATTTCTGCGCACCCGCCTGGAATTTGCGGAATGACTGCCTGGACCTGCAAATCACCGGAAACTCAAAGCCCCGCCGCCACTCCAACGCCTTTCACAACCGGGCTTCGCAATCTAAAATGGCTTGCTTGCATTGCGCGGTGCGTAGCTCAGTTGGTTAGAGCGCGGCTCTGATAAGGCCGAGGTCCCAAGTTCGAGTCTTGGCGCGCCCACTCAAAGAATTGCCACTTGGCGCCGGCCTTCAGGTTCTCGCTGGCGGCTGGAAGCCGATGGCTGCAGGCTTTTTTGGGGCCGTAGCTCAGTTGGGAGAGCGCTAGCTTTGCAAGCTAGATGTCGCCGGTTCAAGTCCGGTCGGCTCCACTAGAAGTTTCCCCTCCCGCCAACTTAACCCACCTTCAGGCGTGGCGTGAGACGGTTCATCGTTCTCATTGCGTCGATCTTGATCCTACCGACGCTCGCGGTGGCGGGTGAGGGCGTTGATTATGTGAAGCAGATCAAGCCGATCCTCGTCGCGCGTTGTTATGCTTGCCATAGCGCCTTGCGGAAGAAGTCGGGATTGAGAGTCGATACGGCGGCCGAACTCATAGCGGGTGGCGATTCGGGACCGGCGGTCGAACCGGGAAACTCGGCTGACAGCCTTCTTATTGCAATGATCACCGGCGAGTCGGGCACTCGTATGCCGCCGGAGAAAGAGGGCGCGGCATTGACGGCCGAGCAAATCGAGCTTTTTAAGAAGTGGATCGACCAAGGGGCCCGCGCCCCCGCCGAAATACCGCTTCCGGACCCGCGAGACCATTGGTCGTATCATCCACTCGTGCGGCCTGCCATTCCGCACGTGGGTAATGCGGCATGGGTTCGCAATCCGGTCGATGCGTTCATTGCAGCCGGGCAAGAGTCGCACGGGCTGGTGCCTGCCGAAGCGGCCGGCAAGGCGACGCTGTTGCGGCGAGTGTATCTCGACCTGGTGGGTCTACCTCCAACGCGCGACGAGCTGGTCGCGTTCATGGCCAACGATTCGCCGAGCGCCTACGAAAAAGTTGTCGATCGTTTGCTCACCAGCCCGCAATATGGCGAGCGCTGGGCGCGCCACTGGATGGATGTGTGGCGCTACAGCGACTGGTCGGGCTACAAAGAGGAGATTCGCAACAGTGCGCGGCACATCTGGCGGTGGCGCGATTGGATTGTCGATTCGCTAAATGCCGATAAAGGCTATGACCGAATGGCGATGGAGATGCTGGCCGGCGATGAGCTTGAGCCGAGCGATCCCAACACGCTTCGGGCGACCGGGTTTCTGGTGCGCAATTGGGAAAAGTTCAATCGCAACTCCTGGCTGGAAGGCACTATCGAGCACACGGCCAAGGCGTTTCTGGGCGCCACGATGAACTGCTGCCGATGCCACGATCACAAGTTCGATCCTATCAGTCAGGTCGAATACTATCGGTTTCGGGCGATCTTCGAGCCACATTATGTGCGGACTGAGCGCGTGCCGGGTCAACCGGATGTGTCGCAGGACGGCGTGCCGCGCGTATTTGACATGAAGCCGGGTGCGCCCACCTATTTGTTCGAGCGCGGCGATGAAAAACGGCCGAGGAAAGACCAGGTCATCACGCCCGGTGTGCCGGAAGTATTTGGGGCGCCGCTGAAAATTGAGCCGGTCGATTTACCGGTGTTGGCTTACTATCCCGCGCTGCAGGAATTTGCGGTCAACGAGGTTCTTGCGACGGCGTCGCGACAGGTTTCGCAAGCTGAGGCGGCGCTTGCGAACAAGCAGGTGGCGGTTGCAGCAGCAAAGAAAAAAGGCAATGAGAAATCGCTTTATGGGCTTGTTGCAGAAGCGGAAGTGGCTGGCAAGCAACTTGCGACGTCGCGGGCGGCTGAAACTTCGCTGGCGGCACGCATCGCGGCGGAAAAAGCCAAGTATGGCTTAACTCCGGGTGTAGACAAAAAGCGTTTGGCACTGGCAGCCGCGAAATCTGAGCGCGAGCTGGCGCTCTGCCAGGCGCAAGAACAAAAGGCGACTGCCGACGTAGAACTGGCCGCCGCGAGGGGTCCACTCAAGTCTGGCGATGCGGCGACGGCCGGCGGAATCGCTAAGGCCGAAAAAAAGGTCGCCGATGCAACGACCGCACTCGCCACCGCACATGCCGCCCTGGCCGAATTGAGCGAAACGTACAAACCACTCGGCGAACAGTTGCCGCATCAGAGCACGGGCCGCAGATTGGCCTTCGCTAAATGGTTGGTAGATCGCAAGAACCCGCTGGCCGCGCGCGTGGCCATCAACCACATTTGGCTACGTCATTTCGGCGCGCCACTAGTGGACAATATGTTCGATTTCGGATTGCGATCGCCGCAAGCGCGAAATCAACCACTGTTGGATTGGCTAGCGGTCGAGCTGATGGATCACGGCTGGCAGATGAAGTACATCCATCGATTGCTCGTGACATCGAACACGTACCGCATGGCGTCCTGCGGCACAGGCGCGAGCGCTGCCAACATGGCGCTCGACCGCGACAATCGATATTTTTGGCGGATGAACACGCGGCGGCTGGAAGCGGAGCTCGTCCGAGACTCCATCTTCTTCACTGCCGGCAACCTGGATTTAACGCGCGGTGGCCCCGATTTTGCGTTTACGCTGGCTTCTACAACCCCGCGACGCAGTATTTACTTCCAACACGCGTACGAGAAGCAGAACAAGTTTCTCGAACTATTCGACGCCGCGAGCGTCAATGAGTGCTATCGCCGCAGCGAGAGCATTGTGCCGCAACAAGCATTGGCGCTCGCCAACAGCGATGTATCGTTCAACGAATCGCGATTGTTGGCGCGCAAGCTTAGCGAAATGTCGGCCAAAGAAAATGACAAGGACACTGACAAAACGTTTGTGCGGCTCGCCTATGAGCAGATTCTGACACGCGATCCGACCGGTGCCGAAATGACCGAATGCCGAATGTTCCTCAAATCGCAAGCGAAATTATTGCACAATCCGACTAGGCTGACGGCAATCGCCGGCGGCCCAAAAGCCAGCGTGGCTGCTTCCAACGACCCTGTTCAGCGGGCCAGAGAAAATCTCACGCTCGTACTGTACAATCACAACGACTTTGTCACGATCCATTAGGAGCCAAGACCACGATGGCAACCTATCGATTGCAAAGCTGTGCGTGCGGCCGAGTGTCACGGCGTACATTTCTGGCGGACCTGGGCATGGGCTTTACCGGCTTGGCGCTCGGCGCGATGTTGCACCGAGACGGCTTTGCCAGCGATGGGGCCGGTTGGGCGCCACCGAACGGGCTCCCGCATTTCGCGCCAAAAGCTAAGAGCGTCATTTGGCTGTTCATGATTGGCGGCGTCAGCCACGTCGAAACCTTCGATCCGAAGCCTGCGCTCAACAAATATGCCGGGATATCGATGGCGGAAACGCCCTACCGGGGTGTGCTGGATCAGAAGTTCATCGATGCGAACGTTCGTACTGCAGTCCCGGACCAGCGAAAGATTCTCGCAAAACTTTATCCGTTGCAGGTCGGCTTCAGCCGGCGCGGCGAGAGCGGCATCGAAATCAGCGATTGGTGGCCGCACGTGGGCGGGTGCGTCGATGACCTGGCAATCGTTCGCTCGATGTGGACCAACGATATCGACCACGGCGCACAGCTTCAGTTTCACACCGGTCGCAATCGACTCGACGGATTCTTTCCGACGATCGGCTCGTGGGTGCATTACGGTTTGGGCACGCTTAACGAAAATCTGCCGCAGTTTGTAGTAATGGGTACACCTTCGGCGGACTGCTGCGGCGGCCGAGAAGTGTACCGCGCCAATTACCTGGGCCCGGAGCACGATGGCGTGCCGCTCGTGGCAGACCCCGCCAATCCACTCGATTACGGCCGCCCAGTCGTTGGCGTTTTTCGCGAAGAGCAGCAGGCCGAGTTCGATTTGCTTGAGCGAATCGACCGGCTGGCCGTCGCCGAATATCCGGAGGACTCCGACGCCATGGCGCGGATCAAATCCTACGAGCTGGCTTTCCGCATGCAACGGGCGATTCCCGAAGTGTTCGAGTTCCAGCAGGAAACGGCCGCCACACAAAAGCTGTACGGATTGGATCATGCCACGACCGCTCCGGTGGCAAAACACTGCCTCGCAGCCCGGCGACTCGTGGAACGCGGGGTGCGCTTTGTGCAAATCTTTCACGGTGGCAACGGCAACGCCGGCGGTTGGGACGCCCATTCCGCTTTACTTCAGAATCACAGCGCCAACTGCGCTCAAGTCGATAAGCCGATCGCGGGGTTGCTGCATGATCTCAAACAGCGCGGTCTCTTGGACGAAACGCTCGTCGTTTGGGCAACTGAGTTTGGCCGTTCGCCCGGCACCGAAGGTGCGACTGGCCGCGACCACCATCCGTTTGGTTTTTCGGCGTGGATGGCCGGCGGTGGAATCAAGGGCGGCATCGTTCATGGCGCGACCGACGAGCTTGGCTTCTCCGCGGTGGAAAACCGTCATTACGTCACAGATATTCATGCCACCGTGCTCCACCAACTCGGACTCGATTCGCGTCGGCTGGAAATTCCCGGCCGCAAGCGCTTGGAGATGGAACACGGACACGTGATTCGCGAGATCATCGCATAGCAGATTGCAAGTTTTCAATCGCCTGATGGGAGCCCGCCGCTCAAGCAAGGCGTTTCAGAGGCCGTCGGCATTCAACCCTTACTTGCGCTGGGGTCCCATCCTTTCCCCGTCCAAGGGAACCGCTCATGGCATATCGCGTTGTTATAATCCCCGGCGACGGTATTGGCCCGGAAGTTGCCGCCGCCGCGCAGCGAATCGTCGATACTACAGGTTTGAAGATCGATTGGCAGACGCATCTCGCCGGACAATCGGCGCTCGATGCGATTGGCAGCCCGTTGCCAGCGGAAACGCTTTCGGCCGTACAGAGCGCCGATGCGACACTAAAGGGTCCGACTGCCACGCCAAGCGGCACCGGTTTCCGCAGCGTGAATGTCGAATTGCGACAACGGTTGCATCTTTACGCTAACTACCGGCCGGCCCTGTCGATGCCGGGCGTGCCGTCGCGTTATCAGGATGTCGATCTCATTGTCATTCGCGAAAACACGGAGGGACTTTACAGCGGGTTGGAACACGAAGTTGTGCCGGGCGTCGTGGAAAGCCTGCGCGTCGTTACGGAACTGGCTTCGGAGCGAATCGCGCGGTTTGCGTTCGAGACCGCCATCCGCCAGGGACGCAAGCGAGTTACCTGCGTTCATAAGGCAAACATCCTTAAGCTCAGCGACGGGCTTTTTTTGCGCACCTGCCGGCGCGTGGCCGAAGTTTTTCCGGACATCGCCTTCGATGACTCGATCATCGATGCAACCGCAATGAAGCTGGTGCTTAACCCCCATTCGTTCGACGTGATGGTGATGGAAAATCTGTTCGGAGACATCGTTTCGGACTTGACCGCGGGTTTGGTCGGCGGCCTTGGCCTGGCACCGAGTGCCAATGTGGGCGACGGCGTGGCAGTGTTCGAAGCTGTTCACGGCTCCGCGCCAGACATCGCGGGTAAAGGGATCGCGAATCCCACGGCGCTCATTCTCAGCGCTGTGCTGATGCTCCGTTATCTGAACGAACAGGCAGCCGCCGACCGCATCGAGCACGCGGTGCGAGCTGTTTATACCCGCGGTGCAGTGCGGACTAAGGACCTCGGCGGCAGGGCAACTACAGGCCAGTTTGTTGACGCCATATTAGCCGAAATGGCGTAGTCGGCGGGCTTGGCTGGGGGAACGTCAGACCTGGCCGCACTTAGTTTGTGGTCCGCGATTAGACCGCATATAATAATCGTGGTCTCCTTGAGACAAAAAATAACGCTGGCCGTGATACTTACGGAGTCTAGCTATGATCGGGCGGTGCGGTCGAAAAAGCTGTCTGACATTTGCGGCGCTGGTGTTTGCGCTACTGGCGGGATCCTCTGCCCATCGTGCCCTAGCGCAAACGATAACAGTCGCCGGACCGGGTGGCAAACCGATGACGCTCACCCCCGAGCAGATGAACGCGATGCGACATGCCCCGCCGGGCGCAACACCCGGCACTCCGCCCGGCGCCCAGCCGGCGCAGGGAGCTAAACCGGACGACAAGAAGAAGGAGGGGGAGGAAAAGAAGAAGGAAGAGGCCTCTACCACAGTCAAGCGACCGGCAAAACCGCCGCGCGTGCCCGATCCGCGTGAGTTTGATGTCAAGCTGGACGAAAAGGGCCGCGTCCCGCCATTCAATTTCATCGGTCAGCCCTGGCCGGACGTGATGCAGTGGCTGGCGAGTCTCTCGAAATGCTCGCTCGATTGGCAAGAATTGCCTAACGACTATCTCAACCTCACGACGGATCGCGCGTACCCACTCGACGAGGTCCGCGATCGGATTAATCGAGCGCTGCATGCGCGTGGCTTTACCTCGATCAAGTCGGACGACGTGCTCAGCGTTTTCAAGATCGAGAAGATCGAGCCCAGCCTGGTTCGCCGAGTCGAGGAGGACAAATTGTACGACATGAAGCCCTACGACTTCGTGAAGGTGTCGTTCGAGCTTCCGCCGAGCATGGAAGTCGAAAAGGCGAAAGACGATGTGAAGCAATTGCTCAGCCCGACGGCAAAAGTGGTTCCGCTGGTCACATCGAAGCAACTCTTCATTATGGATACGGTCGCCAACCTGCGGACCGTCAGCGAGCTTTTCAACACGGAGCGGATGATCCAGGACGGGCGGATCGTGCCCAAGGAATACTTCTTGAAGTACGCCCGACCACAGCAGGTCATCGAGATTCTTTACATGATGGTGGGCGTTGATCCAAAGGCGAAACCCGAACAAACCAATCCGCAGTTGCAGCAGCAGCAGATGCAGATGATGCAGCAGATGCAGCAGCAGGGCCATGCCGCGGCGGCAGCGAAGATGATGCAGAAGAGCGACGCTCCCAAAGTATATCTCGCCTACAATCGGCAGCGAAACAGCGTGCTGGTCAACGCACCACCGGAGCAGCTCAAGATTATCGAGCAAACGATCAGGTACCTCGATGTGCCCTACGGCGAAACCGGAACGGCGGCAGATGTTGGCGGAACGACCGATAACCAGCGGGTCGTTAAACGCTACCCGCTGCAGTCGCTCGATCCCGACAAATTAGTTTCGACGCTCGAGGAAATGGGCGGCCTCAGCCCGTATGCCACGTTCAAGGTCGACGATAACAGCAAGACGCTCTTCGCTATGGCCACCGAAGCGGACCATAAGAAGATCGACGCTTTGCTTCACGATTTTGACGGTTCCGGGCGGAAGTTCCACGTAATCCAACTTCGTCGCAAGCCGGCCGATCTCGTGGCCGCGACGATTTATAAATTGATGGCGGGTCAGAATGAAAAGAAGGACGACAGTCGCCGGCGATATGGTTGGTATGATTGGGACTACGGCGACAGAAACGACAAGAAGAAGGACACGATCCAAGGCTTTGGTGTCGACGCCGATATTGAAAACAATCAATTGCTGCTGTGGGCGACGGACGTCGAATTGGAACGGGTGAACGAATTACTGACCGAATTGGGCGAGCGTCCCAATGGCCAACGAGATTCCCGTCCGGTTCGGTTCATTGAGCCTACCGACAACCAGCAGACGGCCGAGCTGCTGAAGCAGTTGCAGGAGGCTTGGAAGTCGAGCGGCGGCGGCGAGCTGATAATCAATCATCCGCCGCCGGCGCCGAAACCAGCACCATCGGAAGATCACAAAGAAAAGAAGGACGAGCCGAAGTCTGAAAAGGCGGAAGAACCCGCTAAAGATCGGTCGGCCAGCGTTGATAGTAACCGCGTCGCGGCTCGTTTTGTTGAGTTGAAAGCCGCCGCCGCGCAATCGAGCAATGCGTCTTCCACGCTGGACAAGCCGTCAAATTCCGCGCCCGCATCCGCGGGAAAATCACCGGACCAAGGCAAGCCGGCGCCGGTCACTATAACCGTAACGCCCGACGGCCGCTTGATGCTCAGCTCAAGCGACCCGGCCCAGCTCGATCGGCTGGAGCAATTGATCGAGCAGCTTTCGCCGCAGCAGCGATTCAAGATTTACCCGATCAAGAATATCAGCGCCATCGATATGTATCTCGACTTGAAGAACTACTTCAAAGAGGATTTGGAGAAGGAATCGAGCGGCTACACGCGCGATTGGTACGGATTTATGATCCCCAACAAAAACAATGATAAGGACATCATCGGGCTCGCCAAACGCCGCAAGCTAATGCTCGATTGGGATCCTCCGAGCAACAGCATCCTTGTCGCCAACGCCTCACCGAGCCAGCTCGCTGAAATCGAGCAATTGATCTCGGCATTGGACAAACCGCCTCGCAGCGATTCTGTGGAAAAGCGCACCACGAAGGCGATCAAGATCCAATACTCTCGACCATCGGTGATTGCGACGGCTATAAAGGAAGTGTACCGCGACTTATTGAGCTCTCGCGATAAAGAGTTTGACCGCGGCGACCAGAAGGAAAAAAAGGCCAGCGCGGAGCGCGTGACCGTGATCAATTATGGCGGGCAGTCCGGCGGTGGAGATGATGACAGTCGCTCGTCGTCGATAAAGCTCGGATTCGACGGAGCGTTGTCCTTGGGCGCGGACGATGTATCCAGCGTGCTGATCGTATCGGCTCAGCAGGGGATCTTCTCTGATATCGAGAAAATGGTGCACGAACTCGATGAGCAGGCGGCACCCAAGACCACGGTCCAGGTGCATCGAGTGTATGGCACCGTATCCGCTGAAGCCCTACAAAAAGCGCTCGACAAGGCCGTCGGCACGGCGTGGCTCGGCAATCGGCCGGAGCAACAGCCGAATCAAACAGGCCCCGAAGCCGAGAAGAAGCGCGCCGAAAAGGAACGCGGCAAAGGCAACGACCACAACAAGGAAGGCGAGAAGAAGGACTAGCCTGCGATAATCTATCGCCGGCTATCGACAGGCGGCAGAAAGACCGGATTGCCCCGGGCAAATCGATCGGGTGATTGACACTGCGCCTCTTGCGCAACCGCCGCTCGCGTCAGGTCGCCGCGAAGTTGGGCGATTTCTATCTTCAACGCAGCCACTTCTTTCGAATCCCGATGCTCCGTTTCCAGCGCGGTGAGCTTCAGGTCGAGCGCCGCAATCCGGTCAGCAAAGCGCCGCTCCAGGGCAGCCGATAATTGCTCCGCCTGCCTCACTTGCGTGGCCAGTTTATCACCGTCGGATTGAGTAAACTGCAATCGGCTGCTGTCCTTGATGTCGCTGACCATGTTTTCAAGCCATTTGCGCATGCCCTCTTGCCGTTGGTCTACGGCACTGAATTGCTTGTTGATGGCGACAATTTTCTCGTCGATGCCGGCCAGTATGCCCGCGTGGCGAAACGTCGTCTGGCCGACCCATAAAATCAGCGCACCGAGAATCGCACTCGTCAAACTGCTGCCCAGCCGATCCAGTTTGTTCGACATCTCTTCGCCTGCCATAACGGCGCCTGTGTATACATGCTGCGAATACGTCGGTCTCGCTCTCTTGAAGTGCGATGCAGAGAAAACTGCGTACCATCCGTTGAATCGACCCGAATACGCGGCAAACTTGAACGGTAGGGTCGGCATCGCCCCACCAACTTGGATCACCATGTAGCCGAACCGCTAGCAGTGATGCGGCCGACGCGGCGGACACGGCTGGCAAGCCGCTTCGTCGTGGGCTTCGAATTCAAGCGTCGAATGATGGATGTCGAACCGCTCACCCAAACGCAGCTTGATTTCCTGTTTGATCGCGGTCCAGCGATCTAGCTGCGCTGGTTCAACGACTACATGAGCTTCAAGGGCGCGATTGACCTCATCTAGCTCCCAAAGGTGTAGATGGTGGATCTCCGCCACGCCTTCCACCGACTGCAATTCGGCAATGAGTGCGGCGGCATCAACGTCGGCCGGTGCGCCCTCCATCAGAATGTGAATCGAGCGGCGCATATCCGGAAGGCTTTGCCACAGAATATACGCGGCGACAACCAACGTAATCACCGAATCGACCCAAAGAGTCTTAAACCACAAAATCATCAGCCCCGCCAGGATGACGCCAAACGAAGATAAGGAATCTCCCAAGTTGTGCAGAAAGGCTGCATGCGCATTCAGATTACGGCGCGACATCGCATGAAGAAGTGCGGCCGTGGCAAGATTTACGACGAGCGCTATCGCGGCAGCAACGACGACGATCCAGCCGGTAACCGGCACGGAATCGAATAGTCGGACGACTGCTTCATAAATGAGGTAACAGCTAGTCAGAATGAGAATGGTGAGATTGATTAATGCGCCGATAATTTCGGCACGGCGGTAACCAAAGGTCCGTCGTTCGTCAGAAGGTAGCCGGCCAATGCGGCGCGCCACGAGCGCTATGATGAACGATCCGCAGTCGCTCAAGTTGTGCAGCGCATCGGCGAGCAATGCCAGGCTGCCAGCCAATAAACCAGCAACCGCCTCGACAACTGCGAGCAGTAAATTAAGCGCCAAGGCAAACACAATGCGACGATCACTTGTATGTTCATCGGCGTGCGGATGATCGTGGGGCATGGGGTTGGTGTTGCTTAGCGCCTTGGGTGGGTCGAGCCACGAGACTCCCCCCTTCTTATTAATTCCCTACCACCATTATCGCGCGGGAGGCTGGTACGTCGATCCGACGATAGATCCCGCCGTGCGCCTTGGCGATTGCGCCAGGTTCTGTTCGCTATCGAGCGATGTAATACCCATGCCGAGCGTGTGAACCGTGAAGTTCCACTGATTGGGCTGCGTGAGATGAGTCATCACGTCCATCCGCACTTTCTCGCTGTAGCGCAGGTCGCCGTCCCAGAGCAAGTAAACCGCGTTCGGTCGCAGTGCGGCCGCCATATCCATGGCCTTAATCAGTTCGCGATTCTTACCGGATGCCAGGATTGCCTTTGGCAGCCATTCCGCCAATCGCCTCTTATTCGCCGGATTTGCCGGTATCATCTCCGGCTCGCGTTGCGGATAGAACATCGGATATGTTTGGTCGCTGACGAAAATTACGTAGAAACTTTGCCGCGGTAAGAGGCCGTCGACTGTCTTCAACAATTCGGCAGTTGCCATCTCGAGGCGACCGCCCTTCATGCTGCTGGAGTTATCAATAACGAACGCAAAACGATCGCCTTTGGAGCGAGCGCCGAAAAACGTGGCCGCGCCCAAGTCGCCGCCGGGCTTGCCGCGGCCCGGCGAACCAGCACCAGCCATCAACGCCCCCAAGTCGCTCGGAAGCGCATCGAGCTGTCCAATGTCGCCGAGCGGTTTCGTTCCGACGCCAAGCTGCGCGAGCTCCGTGTCGCGTAGAAGGTTGTCAGCAATGTTGAACTCATCGTTTTGCAATATGGTGTTCTGAAGTTCAGTGTCGTCGAACTTCGTGGGCTTGATTTCGATTTCACTGAGTCGCTCCGGCACGGCCTCATCGGTAACGGTCGGACTGGCAAAAAGCGGTATTCTCGGCTGCACGATCGTGGCGAAAGTAACCGACAGGCACAACACTATCGCGATTGCGTGAATTGCCAGGCTGAACACCAGCGGTGACGCAGTCTTGCGATAAACAGCAGCGCCGCCGTGACGGCCGGGCGACGATATTTCCAATGGAACATTCGACTCGGCTGCAATGATCGGCGGAGCAATAACCGCCGCAGTCGCGATCGCGACACCGTCAGATTGCTCATCGTTGGCACTAGCTTTCCGCACGCGGCGAGAAGTCGTCGCCGATGGCGAGAAAGGCAGCACGGCTTGCGCGGGCACGTTCTCTGGCCCAGAAAAGCGGATGCACTCCTGCCCACTGCCTGTTGACCCATCGTGGGCGCCGCCGGCGCGCTCCGGGTCTCCCGCCGGTGCACGGCGACGAAATCTGCGTACCAACCGATCGGCGACATCGTCCTCGTATTCGGCCTCCAGACGGGCTAGCTCGGCCTTGATGCGGTGCGTCTCGATTTCGAGGCGGCGCAGCGCCTACGCGTCGCCTCAATGGCTTGTTCCCGCCGGGCAAGTTTGGCCGAGCCGAGGGACATGACGGAAGACGCGAACGAAAAGCAGGAATTCGAAATAATGCGTGCGCTGTGCCTCAGTCTGTCCGAGAGTTTAATGTACGCTCTTCGGATGCCTTTTCAAGGGCGCGATGGATTCGAGCCAGGCACCGCTCTCGGCCTAGAATCGCGAGGGTCTCGAACAACCCGAAGCCCACCGCCTTGCCGGTGACGGCAACGCGAACGGCATGCACGATGTCGCCAATTTTTATACCGTTCGCACCGACAAATTCGTGGGTGAGTTTTTCGAGCCCTTCCGCCGTGAAGGGCTCGGCTTCCACCAGCATGTCTCGAAATTTTGCCAGTAGCTCGCGAGCTGCCGCCGGTTTTCGCAATCGTTTGTCGAGGGCCGATTCGTCAAACTGCAACTCGTCGTCGGCCACAAAGAAATCGCTAAGGTCGAGGATGTCGCCTGCCACTTTCAGGCGATCTCCAGCCGCTTCGATGATGCGCGTAACGTAGGGCGCGAGATCGCAAGGCGGCGGTTCTGCTACAAGTTTTGCCCGTTGCAGAAATGGCAACGCCTTGGCAACTCGCTGTTTAATCGGTAGCCGCTGCATCGCCCGCCCCTGGAATGCCATTAGCTTCTCGGGGTCCAAACTAGCGGGGCCCTTATTGACTCGATCCAACGAAAAATGGCGAAGCATTTCCTCGCGCGTGAATTCCTCTGTTTTGTCATCGAGCGACCAGCCCAATAGGAGCAAATAATTGAGCAACGCTCCCGGCAGGAAACCGACTTGTTCGTAAAAATCGACGATCACCGGATTGAACGTCTCCGCGCTCGCGGCCAGATTCATCCGCCGCGCGATTGTCTGGCCGTGATCCATCAGTTGTGCGAAGTCTTTGTTCTTTAGGTACTTGTCGAGCTTGCGCTTACTGAGTTTGGTTTTACTCCCGGGCTCGGCAACATACGGCAAGTGAGCAAATTGCGGCAATTTGTATCCCAACTTCTCAAAGATGAACACTTGTCGCGGCGTATTGGACAAGTGTTCCTCCGCGCGTATCACGTGCGAAATCTGCATATGGTGGTCGTCAACAACGGTCGCCAGGTGATACAGACACGTGCCATCTGTTCGTTGGATAACGTGGTCCTGCTCGCTGGCCCATTCGATGCGAACTTCACCGCGAATGAGATCATTGAGCACGAACTGGCCTTCGCGTGGCATCAGCAGCCGGACAACGCCTTGGCGGCCTTCCGATTCGAAACGGCGAGCGTCGGAATCAGTTTCGGCCCGCCAGCGGCGGCTGTAGACAAATGGCAGTCCGGCCACCTGGGCAGCGTCGCGCTCGGCTTGCAGTTCTTCAGGTTTCGCGTAATCGCGATACGCGGCACCTACGTCCAGCAAATTCTTGACGGCCTCCTGGTACTTTTCCAGGCGCCGCGATTGATAGTACGGCGCGTAAGGACCGCCAACGTCGGGCCCTTCGTCCCAATTCAGCCCTACCCATTTCAGCCCGTGTAGGATCGGCGCCAGGGCCTCGTCCACATTTCGCTGTGCATCGGTGTCATCGATGCGCAGAATGAACTGCCCTCCCTGCCCTTTGGCGAACAGCCAATTGAAGAGCGCCGTGCGCACGCCCCCAATGTGAAGATAGCCCGTCGGACTGGGCGCAAAACGAGTGCGAACTGGCATGGGTATCGATGGTCGTCCTTGAATGATAGACGTTAGATGGCGGACATCCAATATCCAGCATTCAGCATTCGACATCCAGCCCTATACGGCCAAATGTAGCCCTCGCGATGCCCGAGAGGATTTCTACTCGTGGAGCGTACGGGAAACTCTATGCTGCGCGCGTTTGCGCCTTCAGTTTTCTCAGCCGCTTGCGCTCCGATTTGCTGAGCTTGCGGTCGCCGTCCGCCGAATCATCATCATCCTCATCGTCATCGTAGCGAACGCGCTCGGGCCGACGGCCGTCTACCCATTGGTTGGTGTCCGCAGGCCGTTTGGCCGACTGCGCGATCGATCTCGCGAGTTCTACGGCCGAGAGTGTTGGTTCGGTCGCGGGGGCGGATCGGGCGATTTGTTTGGAACTCTGTTTGGCAGGCGGCGCGTTCTGCGTTCGTTTGACTTTAACGCTGCGACGCGCCGTCGCAAGTCCTTGTGCATCGAGAACCACAAAGCGTGCGTAGGCAACAACGGCAGAGAACACCAACCAGTGGCCTAATAGCAACGGCGTCGCGGTGAGAAGGGCGGCACCACGCGGTCCGATCATCGGTCCGTATCCGAGAAAGCTGACTGCGCTCACCGCGTAGCCGATAATTGCGCCAACAAACAATACCTCGCCGACGCGGCATTCGCTCGTGTCTAACAATACACGTACAAAGATCCACCCCATCGGCAAACCGGCCGCGAGGAGCCACCAAACGGCGCCGTCGCGTAGCGCCGTCCAGCCAGTTAAACGAGTGAGTACATCTGCTAGTACCTGGTGAAGCCCGGCGACACTGTTGGCGCTGAGTATGAGGCACGCCAGCGCGGCACCCAACCAAACCCGGTACCGACCCCGGAAGTCATCGATCCGGTGGCGGCGAATGGAGTACGTCATAACGCAGAAGCTACTGGCGCAGAGCAAAACCACGGCTGCCAGCCAGGACTGCAAGTTACCCCGTGCTGCCAAGTCAAACGCGGTACTTCTCATTCCCAGCGACGTTGCAATTGGCAAGACGAAGTAATGGATCGCGGCTGTCGACGCGGTCGATGCGACTCCAACGAGCACCAACAGCGCGATAGTGCTATATCGGCGCGGCACAAAGTCCGTGACCTGCGGATGATTCTCGACGTCCGCGGCGTCGCTGTATCGCGGGGCGCGATTGGCCGCGCCCGAATCGGCCTGACAGCGTAAAGCGGCGTGAGCATTCGAGGTAGAAAGGACTTCTTCCTTGAGTACACGACGCCGTCGATCATTGCGGCCTGGAAAATTTACCATGGTACTTCCGTGTACATCAGGAGTCGCAGTTCGCCGGCGCAATTCGGCGTCGCGGCCTGATAAGGAAACGGGGACGTTTAAATCTGAAATGCGCAGCATCCATGCCCGACATTTCAGCGCCAAATGATATATCCGGTGCTAGGTGCATAATCCACTTCGGCATTTCTATGCTGGCAACTGACACAGGGTGCCCGAGCGACCGGTTGTGCCGGCTAGGTCGATTGTGCAGATCGACGAAAGCTAGCGGCTTTGCCTTTAACGGGCTAGGGAGAGGCATTATAAGAGGCGCAACGACACCAATGGCTGGTGGGGTGAAAAAGTTGGTGAAAAACACCTGGAAACGGCTGAGCGACGCTTTGCCGCGGTAACTAGCATAACCTACGGTTGCAAGGGTATCCGTTCCGCGCTCAGCCGATCGTGTCGCGCGTATGGATGGGCCGCCGCCGTGGCGCACCGACTGTCAGTCCTCAGGATGCAATAGTGACCGATGCCCGAGTTAGCCGAATCAACGTCGTTCATCAATATGCCCGACGGGGGCTATCCGCCAGCGGTCATCCCACCACCCGTCGGTAGCGCGCGGCACGTTTCCGAAATTTCTGTATTGCTGAATTCGTTGGACGAAGCGGCGGCGGAAAGCGGGCAGTCACTGGCTGAAAAGCGAGCCAGCGCGCACGAGGGCAAACTGGTTCAGGCCCGGCTAGGCATGGCCAGCGGGCTGCATTCTGCATTGCGGGCGAAACATCCGCCGACGGCGTCGCACTCGCTGCGCGTCGCTTTGGGTTGCAGCTCGTGGGCAGCCACCATCCAGTTGGATGAGGAAACTCGCGACCTGCTGGAAGTCGCCGCACTCCTGCACGACGTGGGAAAAATCGGCGTGCCCGATAAAGTCCTGTTAAAGCCAGGCAGGCTAACGCCGGAAGAAGTCGCATTGATGTCACGCCACGCGACACTCACCACCGAGGTCCTGGCAAGCTGCGGCGCTCCTCAGCCGCTCATTGAAATCGTTCACTACAGCCGAGCGTGGTACAACAGCAACGGGCGGCCACAAGATCGCCAAGGCGACGAGCTGCCGCTGGCTTCGCGAATGCTGTCGATTGTCGATGCGTTCGACTCGATGACGACCGACCAGTTGTATCGGCCGGCCCGTTCGCGCGAGCGAGCTTTGGCCGAGTTGTTCGAGTGCGCGGGAAACCAATTCGATCCGGACTTGGTCAGACAGTTCCAGGAGCTTTTTTCGCAGGACCAGAATTTGCTCACCGAAAAGCTGGCGCGGCGCTGGCTGCACCGACTGCCGAAAGAGGGCCATGCGGTGCCGTGGAACGTGGTGACCTACGAGCGGCCGGAACCATTGGCAGACCCCACGCCGTCGCTGTTCGAGAAAAAGTTGATCGACAACATGCACGACGGCGTTGTGTTTGTCGACAGCCAGTCCACGATTCTGCTATGGAACACGGGCGTCGAGCGGCTAACAGGCGTCAGCGGCGCGGCAGCCTGTGGGCGGACCTTGCTGCCGAACTTAATGGACATGTGCAACGGCCGCGAGCAGCGGATTCCCAAGGAAGATTGCCCGGTCGCCCACGCAATTGCCACGGGCGTCCAGTGGCTTGGCCGGGTCAGCATCATGGGACGGCAGGGACGGCATGTCGCCGTCGATCTGCACGCAATTCCCGTCCGCAGCAACGATGGGGCAATCCACGGCGCGACGGTGCTGTTGCACGACGTTTCCTCGGAAACATCGCTGGAAGAAAAGTGCCAGGCGCTACACGCTCAGGTCGCCAAGGACCCGATGACTCAAGTGGCGAATCGGGCCGAATTCGACCGGATGCTGAACAATTTCGTCGCCGCCCATCAGGAGTCGAACCTGCCTTGCAGCCTGATCATGAGCGACCTGGATCACTTCAAGGCGATTAACGATACGCACGGGCATCAGGCTGGCGATATGGCGATCATCACGTTTGCATCGCTGTTGAAATCTATGTGCCGATCGGGCGATCTCGTGGCCCGTTATGGCGGTGAAGAATTCGCGATCTTGTGTGCCGACTGCACAAACGCTGCTGCTGCCCGCAAGGCCGAGGCGATACGCCAGGCATTGTCGGAAGTGAAGCACGGCTGCCTGGGGAATGAATCATTTACGGCCAGCTTTGGCGTAACGGAGCTGCAAACCGGCGACACTCCAGAAACTATGTTGCGACGTGCCGATCGAGCGCTACTTCAGGCCAAGGACCAGGGACGAAATCAAGTTGTTCAATTAGGGGACGGAATGATGGAAGAAAGGGTGAAGCGAAGCTGGTGGCCGTTCCAAACATGGCGCGGCGGCGCGCTCGTCGAGGCCGTGCTCGTCTCGGCCGTACCGATCGAGGTCGCAGTACAAAAGCTACGCGGCTTCATCGCCGACCAGGAAGCTAAGATCGTCAAAACAAACGAAAACGAACTGCAACTGGCCATTACGGACAGCCGGGCCAGTGTCAATCGACGCTCGACAGACCGGCCCGTGATGTTCTTGATCCATCTGAAGCTTTCTCAACAACATACCGAGCGGTCCAACACCCAGGGCTTTGCTGCAGGGACATACTTAGAAACGCGAATGGAAGTCACGATTCGTCCTCGCCGCGACCGTGATCGGCGCCGCGAAGCAACGATCGAGAAGGCCCGGCGGCTCTTAGGCAGCTTGAAATCGTATTTGATGGCTCGGGAAGACGACGGCAAAGCGGCGGCACCTGCCGCAGCAACCGCGGCTTCTGACGCGGAATGATCAAGCTGGGTGTTGCGCAGAGAGAAATATGCGGCGCGATCCGACTGAATTCGGTGCACTACGCGTTTCACGGGGAAACCGTCATACCGCGCGCTTTACACAGGCGATAAATGGTGCAATACAGTCGGCGAGCGAGTCGCGTATCTCGGCAGTTCTGGATGAAGCATTTGCCGAGTATTCGCGCATCGACCCGGGAGCGGCGCGGGCCGATGAGCCGCTTACTTCTCGCGGCAATAGGGCCCAGGCGGATTCCAAACGGGCCGGTTCAAACAATCGGCGCTCGGTGACGCGGGAACTTGTCGCCGACATCACCTCTCAACTCGACGTACTTGATCGCCACCGCGAGCACCTTGCGCGTCTATTGCAAAGCGTTGAAATGGGCCCAATTGGCGACTAGTGCTCTGCCAAAACCAAAAGTTCGGGCTTGGCGCATCAGCCGCCGGGCTAGCCCGCGGTTTTTCCGCTTCAACCGCGGGCTAGCCCGGCGGCTAATCCGAAAACTTGGATTTGACGGAGCACTAGTTGGACCGCCGCCATTTTTCCGTGCGGATTCAACTCGCCGATAAAGTGTCTCGCCGATTTCGCCTGGTCTTCACCGCGTTTTCATACTCAGTGCTTTTCGCGCGAAAATCGAGCTCGCTCGTTTCCCGGCGATTGCTCATTGCGGGCTGCTTTCGAGCAACCTGGTCTGACTTCGGCCAATTGTCAGGCCGTCTCACTGGCGGTATCTTGCTGATAAGCATACCACCAGCACTAAAAATATAATAGGAGACGCGAACATGGCCTACACATTACCGCCATTGCCATATCCAACCAATGCGCTGGAACCGCATATCGACGCCCGCACGATGGAAATTCATCACGACAAGCATCACAATTCCTACGTGACCAACCTCAACGCGGCATTGGAGGGAAAAAACATTCCTCAGCAAAGCGTTGAGGACTTGTGCCGAAACATTGACAAGATTCCGGAAGATATTCGCACCGCTGTGCGTAATAACGGTGGCGGCCACGCGAACCATTCCATGTTCTGGACGATCATGGGCCCACACGGCGGCGGCAAGCCTGGCGGCGATCTGGCAAAAGCGATCGATAGCGAACTGGGTGGCTTCGACAAATTCAAGGAACAGTTCACGAAAGCTGGGGCCACTCGCTTCGGCAGTGGCTGGGCCTGGCTAAGCGTCGAGAAATCGGGCAAGCTCGCGGTCGAAAGTTCACCAAACCAGGACAATACCTACATGACGGGCAAAACGCCGATCCTGGGCGTCGATGTGTGGGAGCACGCCTACTACTTGTTGTACCAGAATCGCCGGCCCGATTATTTGGCAGCTTGGTGGAACGTGATCGATTGGAAGGCCGTCGAGAATCGCTACAAGGCGGCGAAGGGTTGAAGTATCAAACCCCCGCTGCGCGTAGCCGAGCCCGGGCGTCAATGTGTCCGCCAGCCATTCGGATGCCGATCGTGGGCTGATGCTTCCCTTCCCCGATGCGACACGCTGGTACTGGAGCTGCGCGCTCCCAGCATACCGGGAATCGCGCACCGCTAAGCTTTTAGGGCAATTGAAAGGGTGTTGCGGGCCCGAGTAGAGCGTTCCGAGCGATCGAGGCAATGAGGATGAGACCTACGAGACGGACTTCGATCATGGCCACCGCGCTGACCGCCACGGCACTGATGGCGGGGAGACCAGTTCGGGCGCAGAATGAGATCGTCGTCGAGAAAGGCATTGAGTATTCGAACCCGGACAACCAGCACTTGCAACTCGACATGGCACGGCCGAGTGGTTCCGGGCCCTATCCGGGCGTAATCTGCATTCATGGCGGCGGTTTTCGCGCGGGTACGCGGCAGGGATACGATGGCCTCATCAAAAAGCTGGCACAGAACGGGTACGTTGCAGCGACAGTCACGTATCGCCTGGCGCCGAAGTATCGGTTTCCGGCAGCGGTTTACGATGTAAAGGCCGCCGTTCGCTGGCTGCGTGCTAACTCGGCGAAGTATCATCTCGATCCCGACCGCATCGGCGCAACCGGCGGATCAGCGGGCGGACATCTGGCACAGTTTCTAGGTGTGACGGCGGACCAGAAGCAGTTCGAAGGCCACGGCGGCAACGCTAACCAGTCTAGCCGGGTAGCATGCGTCGTCAATTTCTATGGCCCCAGCGACTTCACCAGGTCGTATGGGAAGAGCGTGGATGCGGCGGAAGTCTTGCCGTTGTTTCTCGGCGGGAATTTGGAGCAGGCGCGTGAGCAGCACATTAAGGCGAGTCCTCTCTATTGGGTGACGCCCAACGCGGCGCCCACGCTATGCGTCCACGGCACCAAAGATAACTACGTGGCCTTCGAGCAGGCACAGTGGATTGTGGATCGGCTGAAAGCCGCGGGAGTTGAGGCGGAGCTTCTACCGATGGAAGGCTCGGGACATGGCTTCAAAGGAGAGGCTGCGGCCAAGGCGGATGCTGCCATGGTGGCCTTCCTCGATGCCCACCTAAAGAAGAAATAGGGCGGTTGTGGGGCCACGGAATCGCACGAAGCCCGCGGGCTGATGCGTCGATCTGGCTGAGGTTTCGCTGAAATCTGCCCTGCCGTGGGAATGCTCCCGCTGCTAAAATTCCCGCCGCGAACCAAAACCGAAATCGACCGTCTTGGATGAGTATGATCTCGATTGCGGCGAATGCTATCCGCTGAGGCGACACTTTCGGCTGCAATCTCGCCGTCCTCCCATTAGACAGAACACCTTTGCCCCCTCCCCCGCCGTGGCGCACCTTGCGTTTATTTTTTGTTGCGCGGTTTGGGGCACATCGTTCATTTTGCTGGAACGGGTGACGCATGTCATGGGACCCGTGGAAATCGCCATCTGGCGGATGTTCAGTGGGGCAGCGGTAGTGGGTTTCTGCTGGTGGTTGCGGCGCGGCGATTACCGATTGGAACGACGCGATCTGTGGAATCTGATTTTTTCGGCACTCGTGTTCACGGCACCGCCGCAAGTGATTCAGGCGTACGTTCTATCCCAGGGTTTTGGGCACAGCTTCTTCGGGACGATGGTTGCGGCAATTCCGCTGCTCACTATTTTGGTGTCGGTTCCCATGCTGGGTATTTTACCGACTGGCCGAGAATTGTTTGGCGTGCTCGGCGGTCTGGCATGCATCTTCATGCTGGTTGAAGAAGGTGTAAGTCGGGGGATGTCACCCGGGCTGCTCGCTTTGACGCTGATCATTCCGCTGTCGTCGGCGCTGAGCAACACGTTCATCAAGTGGCGATTGCCGCACGTGCCGGCTGCGCCGCTGACCACGATGCTGTTGGTAACGGCAGGCTTGGCATTGATACCGTTGCAGTTATCGCCGCGCGCTTTGATCTCGTTACACATTGCGGCACGCGCTGGCGCGACCGTCACGCCGGTCGCAGTCGTATACCTGCTGTTGTTGGGCGTGATCGGCAGCGGCATTTCGACGATGGCCTTCATTTGGATGGTCCTTCAAAAAGGCCCACTCTTCGCGGGCATGACGACGTATGTGGTGCCGGTGCTCGCGCTGCTGTGGGGCAGCGTGGACAAGGAGGCAATCGGGCCAATGCAGATGATCGCAATTATCGGCGTGCTTTCGATGGTTGCACTTGTTCAATCGGGTGCGCCTCAAGCCCAATCGGCACCCGAACCGGCCGCTGCGAATGACGCGATTACTTCGTTCCCGTTGTCGGTCGAGACCGAGCTGAGAGTCACGCAGCCAGAATCACAAGTTGCGTAAGACCGCTGAAGGACGGACAATCGTGTCCGTCGGCTGGTCTCGTTGACACAATCGGCCGGCGCGCCGTTGTTTTTATCGGACAGCATCGTCCGTCCTACGCCTATGCCCACGCATCCCTGGCTTGCTGATCGCACTGCAAAGTTTGATAGCTCGGGCATTCGCAAGGTATTCGACCTGGCGGCGAAGATGGCCGAGCCAATCAATCTTTCGATTGGCCAGCCTGATTTTCCTGTGCCGGATGCGATCAAGGAAGCGGCAATCGCGGCGATTCGCGGTGACAAGAACGGCTACAGCGTGACGCAAGGCATCGCCGAACTTCGCGAGCGGCTGCAATCGCGAGTGGACGAGCGCTACCATCAAACGGATCGCCGCGTACTAGTGACTTCCGGCACCAGTGGTGCGCTGGTTTTGGCTGTGCTGGCGATAGTGAATCCGGGCGACGAAGTCATTGTGTTCGATCCATACTTCGTGATGTACCCGGCGCTGGTGGAAATGGTGGGCGGACGCTGTGTGACGATCGACACATATCCGGATTTTCGCATTGACCCGGATCGGGTAGCCGCGGCGATCACGCCGCGCACGAAAATGATTTTGCTGAACAGTCCGGCGAATCCGACGGGCGCTTTGGCAAACGAGGCTGAAGTGCGCGGTCTGGCCGAACTTGCGGCGAAACTCAACATCGCGCTGGTAAGCGACGAAATCTACCGCGAGTTTTGCTACGACGGGCCGATGACCAGTCCTGTGAAGTGGAACGACCAATCGATCGTCGCCGATGGCTTCAGCAAAACCTACGGTGTGACGGGCTGGCGGCTAGGGTTCATGCACGGACCGGCGGCTATCATCGACAAAATGACGATGCTGCAGCAATATACGTTTGTCTGCGCCGCACCCGCTCCAATGGGCGGCGATTGCGGCACTCGATGTGGATATGAGTCGGCATATTGCCGCCTATCGCCGGAAGCGTGACCGAGTTGTGAGCGGCCTTAGAGAGGCCGGTTACAGTGTGACGCGACCCGGCGGCGCGTTTTATGTATTTCCAGAAGTGCCTCAGCACATTGGCAAAGCCAGAGGCGAGAGAGAATCAGGCAGTGAGTTTGTTGGCCGTGCAATTGATAACGAGCTTCTCGTTATTCCCGGCGGCATCTTTAGTGGCCGCGATACACACTTTCGCATTTCTTATGCCGCCAGCGATGCGGTCATCGAGCGCGGGTTGGAAGTTCTTGCAACTCTACGTTCGGGCAGCGTTGCAAGCTAGCACTTGTAGCCATTCGCCTTGTGGGCAGGCGGCAGCAATCTTATACTCCGCCGCCTTAGCTTGTCGAAACACGCGCTCAGCAAGGAGGCTGACAAATGGTGTCGCTGCCTCGCAAATGTAATTTTCTAATCGCTGCCGTCCTGTCCGCGACGATTACCGCGCCGCTGCCTGCGCAAAATGGAGGCGGCTGGAAAGCAACGGCCTCCGCCGGCGAGCGCTACAACGGCGCCCAGGACCAGCACAAAAGTCCATTCGCTGCCGCGGCCAACAATCAACCGACGGCCGGTGCTGCCACACGAACGAGCGCACCCGGTGCGGGCGAGATCACTCCGGTTGGCGGTGGGCTGGCGCCCGTCAATCCGGGAATCACGAGGGCACGCGTCACCAAAGGAAGTGGAGCATTGCCGCAAGATCATGGCCAAGTGTGGCGCGAGTACGATATCCGCCCCTACACGCTGCGCGTAACCACTACAGCCCGGCCGGAGCAGGCGATCGTCGATTGGATCTTGCGCGAGACGGGCTACGAGGCCTGGCACAGCGACCCAGTCGGCCTGCTGAGCGCCAATCGCGAAGTGCTACGTGTGTATCACACGCCGGAGATGCAAGCTGTCGTCGCCGATATTGTGGACCGCTTTGTTAATTCGGCGGCGAGTGCGTATGGATTTACTCTCCGAGTCGCAACCGTCCACAATCCGAATTGGCGCGCGAAAGCGCTGCCGATGATGACGCCGATCCCCGTGCAATCACCCGGCGTGCAGGGTTGGCTGCTGGCGAAGGAAAACGCGCGGCTACTGGTGTCCGAATTGAGTCGGCGGACCGACTTCCGGGAATACAACTCATCGCAGCAGCTTGTGAACAACGGGCAGTCGATCGTTATCTCGACGATGCGGCCGCGAAGTTACATTCGCGGCGCGGTGGCAACGCAAACCGCGTGGCCCGGATATCAGCCTGAAATGGGCACCATCGAAGAAGGTTTTTCGCTGGAGTTCAGCCCGCTGCTGTCGCTCGATCTGGCGTCGGCGGATGCGGTCGTGAAGCTGCGGCTCAACCAAGTGGAAAAAATGCTGCCGGTCAAGCTCGATCTACCGACTACGGTGGCGCCGAATCAGCACGTGCAAATCGACGTACCACAGATGACGTCGTCGAATCTCCATGAGCGATTCCGCTGGCCGACCGACAAAGTATTGCTGTTGAGCATGGGAGTGGTGGCCACACCGGGACCGACCAAGGATAACCCCATCACCGACGCGGTGACAGATGCGGTCCCGATTCTGAAGAGTCCGCCGCGTGCCGATGCATTGCTATTCGTGGAAAGCGCCGGCATTGTCGCACCGTCGCCCGAGCCCACGACGGCGCGGGCGGCCACTCTGCCGCAGCAGTCCTTCCAGGGACGGTATTGAGAAAGAAGATGCAGCTTGCGGGAATCGGGGTTAGGACTGCACTTCTGTCCCTGCCCCCCTGCACCCCTGCATCGTCCACTCTGTCTATGATCGCTGCTGATTAGATTCTCCGCCTGTGCTATGCTGTTTGCACCGATGAGTCCCGCTTCACCAAACAAACGCCGGGTTGTCGTCACCGGGCTTGGACTAATCTCGCCACTGGGCAATACGCCGGCTGCGCTGTGGAGTGCGCTTATGGCAGGCAAGAGCGGCGTGGCGACCACGTCGCTTTTGCCGGCGGATAGGCAGCCGCTGAAATATGCGGCCGAAGCGCGCGAGTTCACTGGCGAAATCGAGGACTTCGGTCCGCTCGAAAAAGAGCGCAAAAAGGCAATTAAGAAGGGCCTTAAGGTCATGTGCCGCGAAACGCGAATGGCGGTCGCGGCAGCGCAGCTAGCGATCGCCGATGCCGGTTTCGCGGAGAAGCCTTTGGACCCCGAGATGTCCGGCGTTGTATTGGGCAGCGACTACATGCTCACAATGCCGGAGGACTACGCCGCCGGCATGCAGACTTGTGCGCCCGACGGCGAGTTTCAATTTGCGCGGTGGGGCAAGGACGGCCTGGGTGACATGGCGCCGCTGTGGATGCTCAAGTATCTGCCGAACATGCCTGCCAGCCATATCGCCATCTACAACGACCTTCGTGGGCCGAACAATTCGCTTACCATGCGCGAGGCCGCCGGCAACCTGGCGATCGGCGAGGCGTTTCGAACGATTCAGCGCGGCCACGCGAATCTGATGGTGGCCGGCGCAACGGGAACCCGCATTCTACCGATGCAGGCTATTCATGCTTTGCAGACCGAGCAGATGGCCGCCGAGAATTGCGACCCGGCCAAGGCCAGCCGGCCGTTCGACAAGAGTCGCACCGGCATGGTGGCCGGCGAAGGGGCGGGCATGATCGTGCTGGAAGAGCATTCTTTAGCCAAGGCGCGCGGTGCCACGATCTATGCCGAGGTGTTGGGGCTTGGCAGCGCGAATGTGTCGGATTCGAAGCTCCAAGGGAAGTGCGACATTGCACTCCAACGCGCGATGAACGCCGCATTGCACGACGCAGGCCGAACGCCGACCGATGTCGGCCACATCAACGCACACGGCCTGAGCACGACCGAACGCGACGCCGACGAAGCCCGCGCAATCCGGGAAGTCTTTCGGGCGCGAGCCGATGAAGTTCCCGTTACCGCGCTCAAAAGCTATTTCGGCAATCTCGGCGCGGGCAGCGCCGTGGTGGAATTGATTGCGAGTATCCTGGCACTGCGAGAAAGACGGCTGCCGCGCGTGCTCAATTATCAAGTGCCCGATCCAGCATGTCGGCTAGAGATAGCTACGGACGAAGGCGTATCCGCTGGCCGCAACTTTTTAAACTTGAGCGTGACGCCTCAAGGCCAGGCCGCTGTACTCTGCCTGGAAATCGCCGATTAGCCCTGGCGCCATAACACCGACGCGGCGGCTCCAACAGACGCCAATCTTACCGGTTCGGTTGCTTATCGTTCAATGTGAGCCTCTGTTGACCGATCAGCGGCTGTGTAGAAAATCACTAACCGCGACAAATCGACAGTTTGTCGCATCGGCACTCAATTTGCGGTCATCTTTGCCCATAAGCCGATCAGTTTTGCGGCCGAGTCGTGAAGAGGGCGCCATGTGTTTTGGCGCCGAGGGGATGATTAACTGAAATCGCCCCCTCATCTTTATGGCATTTGTTCGGCCGCGGATCGTTAGAGTGCAAACTTAATCGCTCGGAGCAACATTATGGCTACGCAGGAAAAGGTGGTGGGTAATTGGAACCAATTTAAGGGCAAGGTCAAGCAGCGGTGGGGTCAACTCACCGACGACGAGCTGAGCGAGGTTGAAGGAAACTTCGATCAGTTGGTTGGGTTGATACAGCAAAAAACGGGTGAGGCGCGGCAGCAGATCGAGCGCGCGCTTAATGAGTTCAGCGACCAGGCCGGCGGCGCCTTTTCTCAGGCCAGCGACATGGCGCGTCAGTATGTGGATCAAGCGGGCGAAACGCTTCGGGGCGCAGCGGATCAAATCCGCGAACGGACCCGTGAAGGATACGAAGAGGCGCAGCAGATGTTCCGCCGCCGGCCTGCCGAATCTGTTGCCGTGGCATTTGGAACCGGACTAGTAGTGGGGTTGTTGGTAGGCCTCGTAGCCGGCTCGCGCGACTAGCGTGATGGCGAATTGCGCGGTTGTTGTAGATCACTGTAGACGCAGGAGCGTTCCATGGCAGCGAATGAAGTATCGGATCGAGGAAGTAGAGCGGATGGGAGACATCAAGTCTCCCAACGCTTACGAAGGGCTGAATCGAATCGCGACTACGGCTCGATGGGGGACGTAGCCGAGCACGCTTCCAGCTATGTGAGGCGGGGAGCGTCGCAGCTTCGGCAGCTTACCCGCGACCACGAGGGTAGCGCCGTGCTGGTTGCCCTTGTTGCAGGATTGGGCGTCGGTGTATTTATTGGCAGCGCGATGGCCGCGCCTCATCGACAACCTAAAGGCTGGAAAGACCGCTTGATGGCAGAAGGACTTGGGCGACGCATGTTGGATCGCATCGAAGGCATGATCCCCGCCGCAGTCGCCGAACATTTCGGCCATTAAAACGTGCGGATAGCCGCTTTACGAATCCTTGGCGTCGAAGTCGCCGCGGATGAGTTGTATTGGAGAACGAGCAACTGTGACCTTAAATGATCCTGCCGATGCGATTCGCTTGCGGATGGCCGAGTTGCGGCGCGAATTAATGAGCGATGTGCGCGATGTCGGCCGTAGCGCTCGCGCCATGACGAGTCTGTCATTTTACGTGCGACGATTTCCCTGGGCAACGGTTGCCGGAGCGGCAGCTCTCGGATTCATGCTGGTTCCTAAAAAGAAACAGGTTATCTACCCCGATGCGGAAGCACTCGCCGAGATGGTGCGGAAGAAACAGGTGCGAGTCGATACGTCCAAAGCGGCCACGGAGTCGCAAGGATTGTTGAAAACACTAATCGTAATGGGCTTAACATGGGCTGGCCGGGCCAGTCTGAACTATGTCGCGCACCGTGTAGCCACCACGACGTTCAATAAATCGAACGAGACGACCGAGCCGGCCCCAGCGCCGCTCGTAAAACCAGCGAAGGCGAAGCGGTAGCTATATGCACAACCCTATCAATCGGCTGGAGTCGGTATGGCCGAGATCGGAACCTGAAGCCGTGGAAAGCGGCCCGACCGCCTCATGGAGCGACAAGGCCAAATCGTGGGAAGATAGCTTGGAAACAATTTTTGTGGAACATCCCAAGGTGGCTATTGCCGCGGCTGCCGCTTTTGGTTTGGCCCTGGGATGGTTAGTGAAGCGAAAATGAATACCAACGGTCGAGTTCGTAATCAAGAACCCAACGTCTCCGCGAGCTTCTCGGAATTGACGCACGACGCCATCGAGCTCGCAGAGCTTCAGGCCCAACTCTTTGCGATCGACATCAAGAACACCACCCATAAAACGCGGACGTCGCTAGTATTCGCCGCAATCGGGCTGTGTTTGCTACTTGGCTCGATCCCGGTGTTGCTGTTTGCGATTGCGCACCTTTTTATCGAACAACTCGGTTGGTCGCACGCCGCGGGATTTGCAATAGCCGCACTCATTGGCATCGCGTTGAGCGGAAGCGCCCTGGTGGCGGGTTGGCTGCGGTTCAAGGCTGGACTCAGCACCATTCAGCGTTCGCGCGAAGAGCTGAGGCGCAATATCGCATGGATCAAATCGAGCCTGCGCAGTCAGCGGCAAACACACGCGGTCGTGAAACATTGAGCAAACGCCGTCGCTATTTGTCTCGTCACTAGGTGAATACAAAGGACTTAAGGAGAACCTGCATGGCCAGCACTCAAACCGCAAGCAAGACTTCGGAACTACGAAAGCGAGCGGAAATCCGCGACCACGAACCAACTGAAATTGGACATGACCTCATCGAGTATATAAGCGATTACGCGCGCGAGAACCCCGAAACGGCGGCACTATGGTGCTTCGGCATTGGGTTCATTCTTGGCTGGAAACTGAAGCCGTGGTAGGTCCACCGCTGCGTCGGAGCCGCAGCGCAAGCAAAGACCAAGCACGTAGCCCTTGCCCGGTTGCGGCTACTGCTGGGCGCTTCCGCCATCGTTGGCTCGATATTTGATGACCTGGACGCGCTCCAGCGTCACGAGCCCTTCTTGCACCATTTCGTCGATGTGGGGCATTAATTCGTCGATCTTTTCTTTCGCATCGACGATTTCGATGATCATCGGCAGGTCTTCCGAGAGGCGGAGGATCTTGGTGGTGTGCATCCGACTGTTCGCGCCGAAACCCATGGGGCCGCGTATCACCGTGGCGCCGGCAATGTGCAACTCCCTGGCCTTCATGACGATGGCTTCGTAGAGCGGTTTGCCGTGCCAGTGGTCGCTCTCGCCGATAAAGATGCGCAATAGGAAACCATCTTGAGGGATTTTCATGGTTTAGACTCCGAACCAACGTTCTGCGACGCGATAGCCGATCCAGACGGTGGCGAAGCCAATTCCGCAACTCAACAGCATGTTGAGCAAAGCGAGGCCGAACTCGCCGTCGTTGGCCAGATTGAACGATTCGAAACCAAAGGTAGAAAACGTGGAAAAACCGCCCAAGACGCCGATCGTGAGCCCGATTCGATACTCTTCCCGAATCAAATGTGGACCGGCGAATAAGCCACTGAGAAATCCGAGTGCCAAACAGGCCACGGCGTTCACTGCCAAAGTGCCGACGGGAAAGGTTGCGCCGGCGAGCCGTTCGGCCCAGTCGCCGGTCGAGCGCTGGACCCAACCTTGAAAGAAATATCGCAGCAGCGAACCGAACGCGCCCCCCACCGCGATCGACAGAAGCTTGAGCATCTAGAACCTCTCGGCATAGAAAAAAAGCCTTGCCGTGCGGCAAGGCTTCTCGCATCTGGAGCGCCCCTACCGCGCGGCACGCGCCGCCGGTAGGAGTCATCAGCCCAAAGGGCGGTTACGGGGGACTCCATCCCACGAATTGCGTTTGTTTGTCTACTTATCCTTGGCTAAAACGAGTCGAAAGTCAAGACGGTTTACTATCTGAAAGAATGCTGTGCCACAGAACGTATCCACAATGAAATCCGCGGGCATTCCGCCAGTCGTTTGGTTGCTGGGGCTGGTGAGCCTGTGCATGGATTTGTCATCGGAGATGATCCATTCGCTTTTGCCGGTGTTTCTCGTCTCGTTGCTTGGCGCGAGCACGGTCACATTGGGGTTGATCGAAGGCGTCGCCGAAGGGACGGCCTCGATCGCCAAAGTGTTTTCGGGGATCCTTAGCGACCGGTTCGGGCGTCGTAAGCCGCTCGTGGTATTCGGATACGGCCTGGCGGCACTTTCCAAGCCGTTGTTTCCATTGGCAACATCAAGTGGCTGGATCCTCTTTGCGCGCTTCGCCGATCGGATCGGCAAGGGCATCCGCGGAGCACCGCGCGATGCGTTAGTCGCAGATGTCACCTCCCCGGAAGTCCGGGGGGCCGCGTATGGGCTGAGACAAGCATTGGATACTGCGGGCGCTCTGCTGGGACCGCTCGCTGCCATTGGTCTGATGCTCATGTTGGCGGGGAATGTGCGAGCTGTTTTCTGGATTGCGGCACTGCCCGCGATTGCCGCAGTGATGGCACTCATCGTTGGGCTGGAGGAGCCCGCTCGGCATGTCAAAGAGCGTCCAAAGGCCCTACTGCCAACATGGCGCGACATGCATGCGTTGGGACATCAGCTCTGGATAGTCGTGGCCATTGGCGCAATCTTCACTTTGGCGCGCTTTAGCGAGGCTTTCCTTGTCGTTCGCGCGTTCGACATGGGCCTTTCGTTGAACTGGACTCCACTCGCGCTGGCCGTGATGAATTTCACGTATGTGGCAACTGCGTATCCTGCCGGCCGGTTGTCCGACAGAATTGGCCGCGTGGGTCTTCTAATGATCGGCCTGGCAATTCTGATCGTGGCCGACGTGTTATTGGCCGCGGCTACAAGCTTGAACATTGTTCTGCTAGGCATCGCAATATGGGGCCTGCACCTGGGACTGACGCAGGGTTTGTTGTCCGCGTTGGTGGCCGACACGGCGCCATCCGAGCTGCGCGGATCGGCGTTCGGTGTGTTCTATTTCGTTAGTGGTATCGCCGCGATATCGGCGAGCGTGCTGGCCGGTGAATTGTGGGAGTTGCGGGGGCCCGCAACGACATTCTATGTTGGCGCGATTCTCTCGATATTGGCCCTCGGCGGTCTGACGTGGTGGTGGATTTGTTATCCGCCGAAGAACCCTGGAGACAAGGCAATCATTGACCGGGCGCACGCCGGCGATTAGGCTGGGGATCGGGATACCCCGCCGACCCCCGGTGCATCATGCATCTGCCCCGCCGCGCAACTCGACGCTCACCTTGCCAGCGCTTGGCGAGCGCGACGTTAATAGTGTCGTATGTTTTGACGGCGGCCGGAGTGCCGTTGCCCGCCGGAAATTCGCCGCGGACGAGCGGCGAATTGTATCCGTGCGCCGGCTGTGGCTGCGGATGTGCGTCGGCTGAGCAATGCTGGCGGTCGTGCTGTTGCCACACGCTGGCCCAACGGTTCGATTGGGCACGCGAACATGATGTTCGCCCGCCGGAGTTTGCCATTGCCATGGCGCGCCAGGCCGGCCTCGATGTGGCCTGGTTGGGAGAGCGATCAAATGGACAACGTTGTTGTCCAGCAATTTCATGTTATGCCCACCACGCGATAGCTGCTCGGCCAAACTGTTGCCGGCAGAACGTGGCCGCGTGCGAATCGACCCGTGCCCATGCTTGCTGCACCAATCAGCATGGCCAGCGACTCAGCAGAAATGCTGCCGGTCGAGTCCTGGGTTGGCGATCGCTCGAGTGCCAGGGTAAGTCGTCGATTTGGCTGGCTGCGGTGCCGACGCTCATCGTGCCGACCTACGGGTTGTCGAACGAGCTTGCACTTGTCGAGCGGCTAGGGCCAACTTTATCTGAACACGCTGATCGCGTTGCCGACTTGCCTGCAATCCCTCCTCCCCAGCGGACGTAGTATTCGCCACGTTCCAGTTCTTGCTCCCTCGCATCTGCGAGAGATTCTATCTACGTTCGAGTTGCATCGGGAGATTGATTATGCATGCGCGCATATTTGTGCTCGGCGCTTGTTTGGCGTTGGTCGTTTCGACGGCCAGTGCTCACGGTCCGCAAATTCAGGTCACTAATGACAACAACAAAATCGTTACACGACAGATAATCTTGGATGGTCCATACGCCAATTCGCTCACCGCGCAGAAATTGGTATACGTGATTCCAATTCTGCAACCGGTTACCGGCAGCCCTTCGACATCGTACTGGTCGGTCCTCCCCAATAGCGCCATTGATCCCATATTGGGCGTGACCGAGTATCAATTTGGTCCGGGTTTGGCTTATGGGTACGGACATACGTTCGACGCTGGCCAACATTTTAATGTCAACTTTGCCGATTCATTGAAGCGCTGGAACGGCTCGACGTTTGCCGACAATCCCGGACCTGAAGAGATTGGCGCGTTCCGCGGCGATGCCACCGGCCCCGCGGACACAGCGTTTACGACCGACAGTGCTCCGTTTCAGGGACTAGTTTTTTCCGACATCAGCGCAACCTACAATGCAGATTCGCACAGCAGCATGCGTTTTCGCGTCCTGGGGAACGGCACGAGCGCGCTGGTCGAGCCCAACGACGGCATCTACCTCTTAAGATTGCAGATAGCCAGCACGCAAGCCGGCCTTGATCCCACAGACGTCTTCTCATTCGTGCTCTACAAGAACGCGACGCCGACGGACATTGCTACCGCGGTGTCAAGTCTCGAAGTCGATCCCGCGTTGGTGCAATACCTGCCAATTCCGGAGCCGGCCGCAGGCATCCTCGCGATGTTCGGCGTTATCACTTTCCTGATGGCGCGCCCGATTTCCCGGCGCAATCTTGCGTAATACCCCATGCAAAGTAGACGACAAGCTATGACGCTCGTTGAGCTGCTGGTGGTCATCGCGATCATCGGCGTGCTTGTTGCGCTACTCTTGCCAGCCGTTCAGGTTGCGCGCGCTGCGGCACGCGCTGCATCCTGCAAAAACAATATGCGGCAAATCGGACTAGCCGTATTGCAGTATTGCGACTTGCACCATGGTGACTTTCCGCAGTTCGTAGACGACAAAAAATACGCCGCCTCGTCGTGGGTCTATACATTGAAACCGCACTTGGAAAGCGTCGATGCCATTCGCATCTGTCCCGAGGACCCCAAGGCCGCTGAGCGGTTGGATGCTGAATCGACCAGTTACGTAATCAACGATTACATTTCGGCAAAGGTCAAAAATGGCATCCGCAACCTCAACAAGTTGCAGGCGTCGTCGAAGACAATGGTCGTTTTCGAAGGATCGGACCAGCGGTCGACGGCTTTCGGCAACGAGCATGTACACGCCTCCGAATGGTTTTCGGCCGTCAACCAACAACTAGGGCTCGTAAGATGGAACATTGAGCGAGACATTCAGCCCAATCGTCACCTTGATACGGCAAATTATCTGTATGCGGACGGCCATGTCGAAGTGCTACCCGCCGCGCAAATCGACGACTGGATCGATGCACTTTACGACTTTGCACAACCGGAATGAACAACACTGCGACACGAGGAGCGAAATGAGAACGACTTTAGCCGCTGTGGCGATGGGAGGAGTGTTGCTATGCGTACATCATGTGCTGGGGCACGGCATTCCGATCGGCGTTGATGTGGTGGACAACAAATTGACGTTGGCCGATGGTACTGTCGATCCCGACGGTTACGCGCCCATGGTTTTTCTTAATGCCGACGAAGATGGACAACTGGACCACACATTCGTACCAGGCTTTGGCAATGTTGCGCTCACCAGCCTGCCGGGATTCGATATTTCCGGAATGGATCCCGGCAGCGGACTATTTTTGGATATCATTCCTCGGCCGGTTAAAGACGCCAGCCCGCTCCAAGAGCGACTGCTTTGGCACTGGGACACCGCAGCTAACAAGGTTCAAGTCGACCCAAATGATGAATCGCTCGTCGTCGCTTCTGAATTTGGTCAGGTTAATGTGCCGCAAACGGGCATGCCGGTACCGGTGCCGCTGAAAGTCGCCAATCCCGATCCAGAGGACCTGGGACAGCACGTGCACTTTCTCCGATATTTGCTGGGCGACAGTCCGCCGGCGGCGATTGGCGCCTACGGGTTCTTTGCCCGATTGACGTCGCCCAACTACGTGTCCTCCGATCCGATGCTGGTGATTTTCAACAATGGAATCGATGATCCGCAGCAGCTTGCTGATGCCGCGTTGGCGATCAACGCGGCAGCGTTCCTCCCCGGCGACTACGACCACGACGACCATGTGGACGCCGCCGATTACATCCTCTGGCGTAAGACGTTCGGTTCCACCACCGACCTAGCGGCGGATGGGTCCGGCAACCAGCTCATCGACGATGCCGATTATGGCATTTGGCGCAAGAACTTTGGCCACAGCATTCTGACAAACGGCCAATTGAGAGCGGCCGCTATTCCAGAGCCCGCGTCTTGGTTACTGTTGGGCTGCGGTCTTTTAATCGGCGCAATCCGGTGGCGGAATCGCCATCGCGCCGCCGCGAGCGCTTGCTAGTTGCCGCTCAAGCGACAAATCGCGTCATTGCTTTTCCGTTCGCATGTGTCTTCATATGGTGGGCTGGCCGCACTCAGAATAATCGGCGAAAAGCATGGTTTCCATCGGCAGCCGGCATCCATTCGCCGCTTGACACTAGCATTGCTCAGGGATATTCTTAAGGATTCGCCAGATGCTTTAAGTTGCACTGGCGCAAGGAGTTTCGCTTCGGTAAGTGCGTCGCCGCCCTGCTCCGGCAGGACGTGGGGAGACAATATCTCCATGTGCAATGCGCCAAGCTGCACGCGGTTCTCACAAAATTCGAACAATTTGAAAAACTCGGTTGCCCTCGCGGCGGGCGAATACGCGGCGGAAAGGTTGCCATGAATCCCCAGGAAGTTTTGCGAATCGTCGACGCGATCCATCGCGATAAGAATATCGACAAAGAGATCGTGTTTGAGGGGATCGAAGCTGCGCTCGTATCGGCTGCGAAGAAGCACTACGGCGAAGAAGCCGATATCGTGGTGAACATCGACCGCGAAGATGGCTCTATACACGCAACCTACGAAGGACGCGAGCTGGATTCGGAAGAAACTGTCGGCCGCATCGGTGCGCAAACTGCCAAGCAGGTGATGATCCAGAAGATTCGCGAGGCGGAGCGCGACGCCCTTCACGATGAGTATACCGAACTGATCGGCCACATGGTCAGTGGTGTCATCCAGCGGTACGAAGGTGGAGCGGCAACGGTGCAACTGACGAATGTCGAAGCCATCCTGCCGCGCGGCGAACAAATTCCGGGCGAGACGCACCACGTAAACGAGCGCGTGCGGACGACTGTGTTCGAGGTGCGCAAAAGCGGCAGTCGCGTGAAAGTGATCCTGAGCCGCGCCCGGCCGCAATTGGTTCAGCGGCTGTTCGAACAAGAGATTCCCGAGATTGCCGACGGCGTTATTCAAATCCGGGCGATGGCCCGCGAGCCGGGATACCGCTCGAAGGTGGCCGTTTCCAGCAGCGATCCGCGGGTCGATTGTGTCGGTGCTTGTGTTGGCGTACGCGGCAACCGCATCAAGAACATTGTTGACGAGTTGGCAGGCGAGCGAATCGACATCGTCCGCTGGGACGAGAATCTCGAAGTGCTGATTCCCAACGCTCTGCAGCCTGCCGAGGTCGAGCAAGTCATCCTGTGCAAAATGCTAGGCCGCGGGATTGTGCTCGTGCGCGAGGATCAATTGTCGCTGGCAATTGGACGGCGCGGACAAAATGTGCGGCTGGCGAGCAAGCTATCCGGCTGGGATATCGAGATCATGACTCAGGAGGAATTGGCACAAGCGATCGAACGGGCTGTGGTCGGATTTAGCTCGCTAACCGGTGTGGATGAAGAGTTAGCCAACAGGCTCGTAGAAGAAGGCTTTTTAAGCTACGACGACCTGTCGATCATCGAGCCGGATGCGCTCATGGCAATGGGCGGACTTAGCGAGGAAGAAGCCAGTGTGATTATCGAGCAAGCGGAAGGCCGAGCCGAGCAGGCCGAGGCCGTGGCCGCCGAAGCCCGCCGGCAGAAACGCGAACAAGAGCGACTCGCGGAAATGGCGGCCGAAGCCGGAATGAAGCTGGCTCCCGTGGACGAAGCTAAAGGCGAATCCGACGCGGTCGATTCCGCTGTCGCGACCGAGGAAGAAGGTGCCGCCGAGCAGTCAATGGATAGGGAGGCATCCGAAGCCGAGGACATCAAGAACGGAATGGCCGATAGCGAGGATCTGGGCGAGTCGGACGGCCATGGCGCGGGTGACGAGAATTCCGTGGCCGATTCACCCCAGGAACGAACAGAAAGCAAAACGTAATTTTTTCCCGTGCAATACAGGAGAAATGCATCATGGGTGGGTAATCAATTTAGTTGCTTGCCGGCGTGGGTCGGCCTTTCCAAACAAGACGGCAGAGCTGGTAGATCGTCATTGTCTTAGGAAATGGCTGGCCACACGTAACCGGCGGGAACATGAAAACGGAGATAAGTCTTGGCGGTACGCATCTACGCATTAGCGAAAGAGCTGAAAGTTGACAGCAAGGAACTGGTCGATATCTGCACGAAGGCCGGCGTCCCTGGCAAAGGGTCTGCGCTAGCGAGCCTGACTGAAGACGAAGTCGAAAAGGTAAAACAGTTCCTCAATGGTGGCGGTGCTGCCAAGGCGAAGGCCACCAAAGCGGCGCCCGCAGCGCCGCAGCGGCCGACCGAACCTGCGCGGGTCGGCAAATTGCCTGTAATCGTAACGCCTAAAGCGTCCGGCCCCGCGCGAGCCAAGCCGGTCGAATCCGGAGAAGGGCTGGCGCCGGTCGAAGGCACGCTCGCCGCGACTGCGACCGCTGTCGAAACAGCCGTTGACGAGGATACTTCTCGCCGGCCGGGCCCCTTGGCGGGCGCGATGGGCCGCGAGAAGTACATCGGCCCCGGCACCGCGTCTGGCAAAGTTCCTGTGGTCGGCCGGGAGTCGAAGGTCGGTGACCGTAAAAAGCTCGATGGCGCCGCAGCTGGCGAGCGAGCACGCCCGGCAGTCAAGCTCGCCCCGATGCCCAAAACGCGTCAGCCGAGTGCGCAGCCGTCCGCCAATGAACCCCCCGCCCAGAAGCCCGACCTGCGTTTGCCGGCCGATATTCTGGGTGCGGGTAAACAGGGCACCAAGCCATTGGCGGCGCATCTGCGTCGCCATGAACGCACATTGGAAGAGGAGAAGAAGCAGCGCGGTGTGAAAGGCCCGCGAGCCCCTGGCGCTCTGGCCCCACTTCCTGCAACAGAGGAAGAAGAACGCCGAGGTCGGGGACGAAGCCGCCGAGGCAAGGAAACCGTCACCGCGGGCGAAGAAGAGCAGCGTCCGATGCTCGGTGGTCGCGAACAGCGCCAACTTGCACGGCGCCGCAACGCAACTGTCACCGATGCGGAGGACCGGCCGCATCGGTCACTTCGCAGACAGCGACGCTCTATCCCCACCGGCTCGAGCACAGCGGCGCCGCGCAAAGAGAAGGTCAGCATTCAATTGCCCTGTACGGTACGGGAACTATCCGAGGCGGCTGGCGTGCCGGCCAGTGAAATCCAACGAATCGTAATGAACGAAGGCGTCATGGTGACTATCAATGCCGTCATGGACGCGGAGATGACGGAGCTCGTGGCCGCCGAGCTTGGCATCAATGTGGAGTTCAAACAGGCTGTCAGTCTGGAAGATCAGTTGCTTGTCGATCTTCAATTGCACGAGGAAGGCCCAGAGAACCTGGTCGAACGACCTCCTGTAATTACGTTTCTCGGCCACGTTGACCACGGCAAAACATCGTTGTTGGATCGGATCATCGGCATCGACGTGGTGAGTGGCGAAAGCGGCGGCATCACGCAGCACATTCGGGCGTACTCAATTCAGAAGGATGGCCGCCGCATTTCGTTCGTAGATACGCCTGGCCACGAAGCATTTACTGAGATGCGGGCTCGCGGCGCAAACGTCACGGATATTGCCGTGCTGGTCGTCGCCGCAGATGACGGCGTGATGCCGCAAACTGAGGAAGCGATCAGCCACGCGCGGGCGGCCGAAGTGCCCATTGTCGTCGCTCTGAACAAGGTCGATTTGCCGGGAATTAATATCGAGCGGGTCTACCAGGGCCTTTCCGCCAACGAGCTATTGCCCAGCGAGTGGGGCGGCGATGTAGAAGTCGTCAAGACAAGCGCGACGAAAGGTACGGGAATTGACCAGTTGCTGGAAACGCTGCTGACGGTTGCTGAGCTCCACGAATACAAAGCCAATCCTCACCGCGCAGCCGTGGGCACGTGCCTGGAAGCCAAGCAGGAGGCGGATCGCGGAATTGTGGCCAAGCTGCTTGTACAAACCGGTACGCTGCACGTCGGCGACATTCTAGTGTGTGGTCAAGCGCACGGCCGAGTGAAGGCCATGTACGATACGCTGGATGATACCCGTCGCGTTTATGAAGCGGGGCCGAGTATTCCGGTCAACATCACGGGACTCGACATGGCGCCCAGCGCCGGCAGCCGGTTTTATGTGCTCGACGATATTGCCAGGGCCCGCGAGATCGCACATGCCCGCGCCGACGAAGAGCGTACGCTGGCGCTGGCGCCGGGGGCTTCCGCCACGTCACGCTCGAAAATCTTTTTGATCGGCTGGATGCTACGGGCGAAGCCCAAACGCTCAATATTATCTTGCGAGCAGATGTTCGCGGCTCGATCGAGGCCATCGAAAAAGAGCTTTCCAAGCTCGAGCATCCCGAGGTAAGGATCAAGCTTCTGCAAAAAAGCGTCGGCGGGGTAACGGAGGCCGATGTGACACTTGCACACGCCTCGGACGCTGTCATCATTGCCTTCAACGTTGTACCAGATGAAAAGGCGCGCAGCCTTGCCGAAAAGACCGGCGTGCAGATTCGCCGCTACGATGTGATTTACAAAATCACAGACGATTTGAAGCTGGCACTCGAGGGCATGCTCAAACCAGAAGAGCGCGAAGTTGAGCTCGGGCGCGTATTAGTGCAACAAGTCTTCAAGATCAGCCGCGTGGGGACTGTGGCCGGGTGCCGCGTTCTATCGGGCGTGGTCGAACGCAACAGCCGGGCCCGCGTCATCCGCGACAGCACCATCATCGGCGACTATCCCCTGGACACGCTGCGCCGCGAAAAGGACGATGCCAAGGAAGTTCGCGAAGGGTATGAATGCGGTATTAAACTGGCCGGATTCAACGATGTGAAGGAAGGCGACCTGTTCGAAATATACAAAGTGGAAGAGGTCCAGCGAAAGTTTGACGCCTAAGGTTTCAGGTTTTGGAATTCGGCAAAGCATTTTCGCCGTTTAATTCCTGAAATCTGAACCCCCCAACCCCGAACCCCCTATGTCCTCCCGACGTGTTCTGAAAGCTGCCGAAGCGATTCGAGAAGTGGTCAGCATGGCCATCCTTACCGATCTGCGCGATCCACGGGTCGAAGGCGTGACCGTGACCTATGTCGAAGTATCGCCCGATATGCGACAGGCAAAAGTACATGTCTCGATCATGGGAGACGAATCGCAACAGCGGCTGTGCCTGCATGGGCTGCGAAGTTCGGCAGGCTACTTGCAAGGCAAAATTTCAGACCGCATCGACACACGTTACACACCGCGCTTGCAATTTGAGCTCGATGAAGGCGTTAAAAAATCCTTAGCAATTAGCCAGATGTTGCGTGAACTGCTGCCGGACACCAATACGTCGCCAGAGAATGCGATCGACGAGTCAGAGGCCGCCGAAACCTCGATAGAAGACTAGCAGGCTGGATATCGCCTTCCACGACAATTATCTTTTGGTGGGGTGATATCCACCCCCTCCCCCCTATCCCTGCCCCGAATCCCATCAGGAATCAATGGCCACACCAAACCGTTCCGCCCTTATCGCGCGTACGCTCAAAGTGTTGCGAAAGCATTATAAGACCGTGGCGCCGCCGAAGGATCGATCGGTGTTGGAACACCTGCTTTTCGCGTGCCTGTTAGAGGACTCGCCACAGGAAGCGGCTGAGCAAGTTTTCAACACCTTAAAGCAGGATTATTTCGGTTGGAACGAGGTCCGTGTCAGCACGATCCGCGAGCTTACGGATGCGCTCAAACTACTAGTAAACCCACCCACCTCTGCGGCGCGGCTCAAGCAAACGCTTCACAGCGTGTTTGAGTCGGTGTACGAATTCGATATCGAATCATTGAAGAAGCAGAATATCGGTCAGGCGGCCAAGCATTTGCAGAAGTACAATGGTACAACCCCGTTCGCAGTCGCATTCGTCACCCAGAATGCGCTTGGCGGTCATTCCATTCCACTGAATCGCGGGGCGCTTATCGCCTTGCACACCGTGGGAGTCATTTCCCACGACGAATTCGCCAAGAGCGTTGTGCCAGGGCTGGAGCGGGCGGTCAGTAAGAGCAAGGGCGCCGAGGTTGCCTCGCTGCTGCACCAATTGGGAGTCGAGGTCGGGCGCAACCCCTACGGCCCGGCGGCGCGCAAACTGATGTTGGAAATCGACCCAGGCTGCAAAGACCGATTACCGAAGCGCACGACTAGGCATCCCGAGCCGGAAATGGCCAAACCAGCCGAGATGAGCGCACGCGAAAAGAAGGCCTCTGCCGCAGAAACTAAGCGCAAGACGGCAACCCCCAAACCATTGCCGGCCAAATCATCGGAAACGAAGAAGACAACAAAGCAGACAATGAAACGGCCGGCCCCCGCCAAGAAACCGATAAAACTCACGAAGAAGACGACAAAAAAAGGAACGAAGAAACCGACGACTCGGCGACTAACAAAACGTAAACCACGATAAGAGTGTTCTGATTTCAGGGAACGAGCTAAATCTGAACCCTGAACCTTTGAACCTTGAACCCTATGGCTGGACATTCGCACTGGGCTGGCATCAAGCACAAAAAAGCGCTGATTGACAACAAGCGTGGCAAGCTTTGGAGCAAGCTCTCCAAGGCGATCATCGTTGCAGCAAAGATGGGCGGCGGCGACCCGAATCAAAACCTGCGACTTCGCTACGCGATCATCGATGCCAAAGCGGGCAACATGCCCAAGGATACGATCGACCGCGCCATCAAAAAAGGCACGGGAGAGATGGAAGGCGTGAATTTCGAAGAGGTCCTCTACGAAGGTTACGGCCCGGGCGGAGTTGCTGTGCTATGCGATATTCTTACCGACAATCGTAATCGCACCGCCGGCGAGGTTCGCAAAATCTTCGAAATTGCCGGCGGTAAACTGGGCGCAACCGGCTGCGTTGCCTGGATGTTCGACCGTAAAGGGCTGCTTTCGATTCCCACTGAACAGATCGATGAAGAGTCACTTATGGAGCTTGCGCTGGAGGCCGGCGCCGACGACGTTCGTCGTGAGAATAGCACCTTTGAAGTCACATGCGATCCGGACGTTTTCACGACTGTTAGCGACGCGATCGATAAGGCTGGCCTGACAACCGAAGTCCGGCAGATCGCGCGGATACCCAAGGACACTGTCGATCTGGATGCCGCTGCGGCACGCAGTGTATTGAAACTGATGGATGCCCTCGACGATCACGACGACGTCCAAAGCGTCGCCGCAAACTTCAACATTCCCGACGAGGCGATGGCCGCTATCGAATCGACTGGCGGCTGATCGCACAGCGACCACTGTGTATCTCCCGCTTGCCCACGGTAGGCATTATTTCCCGCGGTTTGACGGCATATTCTTTCCAAAATGCCGTATCGGGCGCGAATCGCAACCCGACAATTTGGCACGTGGTTTGCTTCTCCAAATTAACAATCGCCGCGGCCATTTTTGGCTGGGCACCACGGTATACCAGTGCACTAATCGCAACGCATGCTGCTCGTCGCCCGTGCGCTGCGAGCACTGGCTGAGTTCTTCCTTTGAAAGCCAACGGCATGTTGAAATCAGAATTTACTAACCGTTTTGCGTCCGGACTTGTAGTATTCGTAACATTGCTGGGAGCACTTGCCATAACAGGCTGTGAAAGGAAGGAGCGGGTTTTGGATGTTCGCACGCCCGCCGGAGACGTCAAAGTCGATCGAAATCTCGACAATGGCAACGTCGAAGTTGAAACGACCCATAAATAACGTCGCGCGTGGGCGGCCTTTGCACAACCGCGCTGGCGACCCGCCGACCAAACAACGTTTCGAAAGTTGAGTAACCTATGCCAACAATTCTGCTGATCATTTTGATTCTGTTGTTACTCGGCGCTTTGCCGACTTGGCCTTACAGCCGTGGTTGGGGTTATTATCCCAGCGGCGGATTGGGGCTGATTTTAATCATTTTACTCATTGTCTTTCTGCTGCGTGGGTTCTGACGATCGAGGTCAATCGTTGCTGAAGAAAACGAGCGTGTCCGAAAGGGTACTGCTCGTTTTTTTGTTTGCCCACCAGCCGATGTGTCGGTAGATTGGTTCGAGTCCGAGCGCGCGGCCACGCGCTGATTGGTAGGTCGGGTGGGCTCGAACCGCGCTCGTTCATTTTCGATCGCCGCCGGAGTTGGCATGCAATACCGCGAGCTCGGACGCACCGGCTGGCAAGTTTCGGCAATTAGCTTCGGCGCTGGGCGATTGGCGGTGCGTGGGGATCTGTTGACGACAACGAGTCGCTCGCCGCGCTCAATCGGGCCGTCGATCTGGGTGTCAATTTCGTCGATACGGCGGATGTGTATGGCGATGGCCGAAGCGAGCGACTAGTCGGTGAACTTCGCCGCACGCGCAGTGAAGAGATTTATGTGGCCACAAAGGCTGGTCGGCGGCTCAGCCCCCACACGGCCGACGGTTATAACCGAGAGAATCTTACGGCGTTTGTTGAACGAAGCCTCAAGACCCTCGCCACAGACGCGATCGATCTATTGCAGCTGCATTGCCCGCCCAACGAAGTGTATTACCGCCCCGAGGTTTTCGGCGCGCTCGACGATTTGGTGGTGGCCGGTAAGCTCCGATATTATGGCGTGAGCGTAAAATCGCCCGAGGAAGGATTGAAGGCGATCAATTATCCGAACCTGCAGAGCGTGCAGATCATCTTCAACATGTTTCGGCATCGGCCGGCGGAATTATTCTTTGGCGAGGCAAAGCGGCGCCGAGTCGGGCTTTTGGCCCGCGTGCCGCTGGCGTCCGGCTTGCTCACGGGCAAGCTGCGGCCCGACTCAACGTTCGAATCCACCGACCATCGCAATTTCAATCGCCACGGCGAAGCGTTCGACGTGGGCGAGACGTTTTCGGGCGTTGAATACGAAACCGGCGTGAAGGCGATCGAGGAGCTGCGAGCCGTGTGCCCGCCGGACTGGACGATGACGCAGTTTGCGCTGCGATGGATTCTCATGCACGACGCGGTCACGTGCGCGATTCCCGGCGCGAAGCGGCCGAAACAGGCGGAAGAGAATTGTGCAGCGGCCGATTTACCGCCGCTATCGAGCAATGCGATGGACGCGGTGCGGCGGGTGTACGACAAGTACTTCCGAGAGCAGGTGCATTACCGATGGTGAAATTCGCGTAAATTAATGAAATTAAGGCCAAGGCCACATTCAAGCCGTTGAGCGGCGAGTAGCACCTGCCGACTAATCATTCAGCGGGAGTGCTGGGGGGAAAGAACCAACGAAAAAGCCCCGGGTCAATGACTCGGGGCTAAATGGGTTCTGCAATGGAAGGCGTAATCGGCGATTACGATTCGCCGCCTTCCCCTGACTTTTCGGCACCTTCACTTGCGGCGGCGGCGCCGACGGGCTCCGGTTCCGGTTGCTCCTTGGTCGAGCGGCCTTCGAAGACGAGTTGCTTCTTGTCGCCGACTTTCTTGACCTCGATCTGGATGACGTCCTTGCCGGTAAATTCGCCCTTGAGTAGCTCCTCTGCCAGTGGGTCTTCAACATACGTCTCGATCGCTCGCCGCAGTGGCCGGGCACCGTAGTCGGTGTTCGAGCCTTTCTTGACGAGGAATTCTTTGGCATCGTCCGTGAGCTCGATCGTGAGGCCTTTTTCCTTGAGCCGATCGCGAACCTTGGCTAGCTCCAGTTCAACCACGTGTTTCATGTCGTCGTCGTTGAGATGACGGAAGACGATAATATCATTTACGCGGTTGATGAACTCCGGCCGAAAGACCTTTTCGATCTCCTCCGTAACGCGATTTTTCATGCTTTCGTAACTGGCATCTTGATCGGGCTTGGTGAAACCAAACGCCGCTTCGTTCTTGATGGCCTCGGCCCCCGCGTTGGTCGTCATGATGAGGATCGTGTTGCGGAAATCGATATTGCGGCCAAAGCTGTCGGTCAGCCGGCCCTCTTCCATCACTTGGAGCAACATGTTGAAGACTTCCGGGTGGGCCTTCTCGATCTCGTCGAGCAGCACAACCGCATACGGCCGACGCCGAATTTGCTCGGTGAGTTGGCCGCCTTCCTCGTAGCCGACGTATCCCGGCGGCGCGCCGATCAGCCGGCTGACGTTGTGCTTCTCCATGTACTCGCTCATATCGATCTGCACCAGAGCTTCTGCGTCGCCGAACATGAACTCGGCCAGTGCCTTTGCCAATAGCGTCTTGCCGACGCCTGTCGGTCCGGCAAAGACGAACGTACCGGTCGGCCGCTTTGGATCTTGTAGACCGCTGCGGCTGCGGCGAACAGCACGGGCAACCGCCTTGATTGCTTCGTCCTGACTGATGACGCGCTTGTGCAGCTCTTCTTCCATTTGCATCAATCGCAAGGAATCTTCGGTGGTCATCCGCGTGAGCGGGATACCGGTCATCTTCGAAACGACCTCGGCAATGACGTCCTCGTCCACCACTCCGCCGTTCTCGCGCGATTTCTCGCGCCACTCCTTGGTAATGTTTTGCTTCTTCTTCTTGAGTTTGTCGGCCTGATCGCGCAAGCGGGCGGCCTGCTCGAAGTCCTGGTTCGCAACCGCCTCTTCCTTCTGGCGATTCAGCCCTTCGACCTCGTCATCGATCTCCTTCAGATTGGGCGGCTTGGACATGCTTTTGAGCCGCACCCGCGCCCCCGCTTCGTCAATGACATCGATCGCCTTGTCCGGCAGGCAGCGGCCTGTGATGTATCGATCCGAAAGGTCCACGGCCGCTTGAATCGCGTCGTCGGTGATTTGCACACGGTGGTGCTCCTCGTACCGATCGCGCAGGCCGCGAAGAATCTGGACCGTATCCGCGGGCGTCGTGGGATCAATGAGAACTTCCTGGAATCGGCGAGCCAGGGCCGAGTCCTTCTCGATGTACTTGCGGTATTCATCGAGCGTGGTGGCCCCAATGCACTGGATTTCCCCGCGGGCCAGAGCCGGCTTGAGCACATTCGACGCATCGATCGCGCCCTCTGCCCCGCCTGCTCCCACCAAGGTATGCAGCTCATCGATGAATAGGATCGTATTCTTAGCTCGGCGAACTTCATTCATTACGGCCTTAATCCGCTCTTCGAACTGGCCGCGGTATTTGGTGCCGGCCACCATCATGGCAAGGTCGAGCACGACGATCCGGCGGTCTAAGAGCAATTCGGGTACGTCGCCTTCAACAACGCGCTGCGCAAAGCCTTCGACAATGGCCGTTTTGCCCACACCCGCTTCACCCAGCAGCACTGGATTGTTCTTCGTGCGGCGGCTGAGTATTTGGATGGCTCGCTCGATCTCCGTTCTCGCGGCCGATCACTGGGTCGAGCTTCTTCTGGCGGGCAAGCTCGGTGAGATCCCGGCCGAAGCTATCGAGCGCCGGCGTCTTGCTGCGGCTCTTGCGTCCCTCGCCGCCTTCTTCGCCTACGCCACCGCGACCGCCTCGTTCGCCCTCAGCCCCTTCAATCCCGTGGCCGAGCAGGTTAAGCACTTCCTCGCGAACTTCCTCCAACTTAAGGCCCAGGTTCATGAGCACCTGTGCCGCAACGCCCTCTTGCTCGCGCAGCAGGCCGAGCAGAATGTGTTCGGTGCCCACGTAGTTGTGATTCAGGTTTCGGGCCTCTTCCATCGAGTATTCGATGACCTTCTTGGCCCGCGGAGTTTGCGGCAGCTTGCCCATCGTGACCATGTCGGGGCCGCTCTGGACGAGCTTCTCGACCTCGAGGCGAATCTTCCGCAGATCGACGTCCAGGTTCTTCAGAACGTTGGCAGCCACGCCGCTGCCTTCCTTGATGAGGCCCAACAGCACGTGCTCCGTGCCGATGTATTCGTGGTTGAAGCACTGCGCCTCCTGATTGGCGAGCTGCATCACTTTCCGGGCTCGATCGGTAAATCGTTCGTACATGTGCGTCTCCAGTGTAATCGGTCAACCGATGCCGCGGAGCGGCCGTCCGTCGATCCGCTCTAATTGTATGCGTGGAGTCAAATTCGTCGAAAAAGCCCCGGGTCAATGACTCGGGGCTAAATGGGTTCTGCAATGGAAGGCGTAATCGGCGATTACGATTCGCCGCCTTCCCCTGACTTTTCGGCACCTTCACTTGCGGCGGCGGCGCCGACCGGCTCCGGTTCCGGTTGCTCCTTGGTCGAGCGGCCTTCGAAGACGAGTTGCTTCTTGTCGCCGACTTTCTTGACCTCGATCTGGATGACGTCCTTGCCGGTAAATTCGCCCTTGAGTAGCTCCTCTGCCAGTGGGTCTTCAACATACGTCTCGATCGCTCGCCGCAGTGGCCGGGCACCGTAGTCGGTGTTCGAGCCTTTCTTGACGAGGAATTCTTTGGCATCGTCCGTGAGCTCGATCGTGAGGCCTTTTTCCTTGAGCCGATCGCGAACCTTGGCTAGCTCCAGTTCAACCACGTGTTTCATGTCGTCGTCGTTGAGATGACGGAAGACGATAATATCATTTACGCGGTTGATGAACTCCGGCCGAAAGACCTTTTCGATCTCCTCCGTAACGCGATTCTTCATGCTTTCGTAACTGGCATCTTGATCGGGCTTGGTGAAACCAAACGCCGCTTCGTTCTTGATGGCCTCGGCCCCCGCGTTGGTCGTCATGATGAGGATCGTGTTGCGGAAATCGATATTGCGGCCAAAGCTGTCGGTCAGCCGGCCCTCTTCCATCACTTGGAGCAACATGTTGAAGACTTCCGGGTGGGCCTTCTCGATCTCGTCGAGCAGCACAACCGCATACGGCCGACGCCGAATTTGCTCGGTGAGTTGGCCGCCTTCCTCGTAGCCGACGTATCCCGGCGGAGCGCCGATCAGCCGGCTGACGTTGTGCTTCTCCATGTACTCGCTCATATCGATCTGCACCAGAGCTTCTGCGTCGCCGAACATGAACTCGGCCAGTGCCTTTGCCAATAGCGTCTTGCCGACGCCTGTCGGTCCGGCAAAGACGAACGTACCGGTCGGCCGCTTTGGATCTTGTAGACCGCTGCGGCTGCGGCGAACAGCACGGGCAACCGCCTTGATTGCTTCGTCCTGACTGATGACGCGCTTGTGCAGCTCTTCTTCCATTTGCATCAATCGCAAGGAATCTTCGGTGGTCATCCGCGTGAGCGGGATACCGGTCATCTTCGAAACGACCTCGGCAATGACGTCCTCGTCCACCACTCCGCCGTTCTCGCGCGATTTCTCGCGCCACTCCTTGGTAATGTTTTGCTTCTTCTTCTTGAGTTTGTCGGCCTGATCGCGCAAGCGGGCGGCCTGCTCGAAGTCCTGGTTCGCAACCGCCTCTTCCTTCTGGCGATTCAGCCCTTCGACCTCGTCATCGATCTCCTTCAGATTGGGCGGCTTGGACATGCTTTTGAGCCGCACCCGCGCCCCCGCTTCGTCAATGACATCGATCGCCTTGTCCGGCAGGCAGCGGCCTGTGATGTATCGATCCGAAAGGTCCACGGCCGCTTGAATCGCGTCGTCGGTGATTTGCACACGGTGGTGCTCCTCGTACCGATCGCGCAGGCCGCGAAGAATCTGGACCGTATCCGCGGGCGTCGTGGGATCAATGAGAACTTCCTGGAATCGGCGAGCCAGGGCCGAGTCCTTCTCGATGTACTTGCGGTATTCATCGAGCGTGGTGGCCCCAATGCACTGGATTTCCCCGCGGGCCAGAGCCGGCTTGAGCACATTCGACGCATCGATCGCGCCCTCTGCCCCGCCTGCTCCCACCAAGGTATGCAGCTCATCGATGAATAGGATCGTATTCTTAGCTCGGCGAACTTCATTCATTACGGCCTTAATCCGCTCTTCGAACTGGCCGCGGTATTTGGTGCCGGCCACCATCATGGCAAGGTCGAGCACGACGATCCGGCGGTCTAAGAGCAATTCGGGTACGTCGCCTTCAACAACGCGCTGCGCAAAGCCTTCGACAATGGCCGTTTTGCCCACACCCGCTTCACCCAGCAGCACTGGATTGTTCTTCGTGCGGCGGCTGAGTATTTGGATGGCTCGCTCGATCTCCGTCTCGCGGCCGATCACTGGGTCGAGCTTCTTCTGGCGGGCAAGCTCGGTGAGATCCCGGCCGAAGCTATCGAGCGCTGGCGTCTTGCTGCGGCTCTTGCGTCCCTCGCCGCCTTCTTCGCCTACGCCACCGCGACCGCCTCGTTCGCCCTCAGCCCCTTCAATCCCGTGGCCGAGCAGGTTAAGCACTTCCTCGCGAACTTCCTCCAACTTAAGGCCCAGGTTCATGAGCACCTGTGCCGCAACGCCCTCTTGTTCGCGCAGTAGGCCGAGCAAAATATGTTCGGTGCCCACGTAGTTGTGATTCAGGTTTCGGGCCTCTTCCATCGAGTATTCGATGACCTTCTTGGCGCGCGGAGTTTGCGGCAACTTGCCCATCGTGACCATGTCGGGGCCGCTCTGGACGAGCTTCTCGACCTCGAGGCGAATCTTCCGCAGGTCGACGTCCAGGTTCTTCAGAACGTTGGCAGCCACGCCACTGCCTTCCTTGATGAGGCCCAACAGCACGTGCTCCGTGCCGATGTATTCGTGGTTGAAGCGCTGCGCCTCCTGATTGGCGAGCTGCATCACTTTCCGGGCTCGATCGGTAAATCGTTCGTACATGTGCGTCTCCGGTGTAATCGGTCAACAGACGCCGCGGAGCGGCCGTCCGTCGATCCGCTCTAATTGTATGCGTGGAGTCAAATTCGTCGTTATTCTGGTCTGGCTCCAGGGCAGGTGCACCTGGCCGTGGCTCTCCGAGACGCGAATTGCGAGTCTGGGAATGTACGTCGGCTCGCGGCGCCTTCGCAACGTGTCGGCGATTTAGATTGAAAACTCGGAACATTACGATTCCGTTTCGCTACTAATGGCGGCCGGAAAGGCAATTCGCACCAAAGATGTAGCGTTTCTTTACTACGCAGGGCAGATTCGGGCTGCGGTCGACATGCAGGTCTACGAACCGATCGGCACCGGTGGGAACAGCCCAGCTACGTTGTTAGGCGCAACGAAGGCCACTATTGGGCCGATTATCAATCCGGCCATCATGCGAGATCGAGACGCTTTTGCACGGGTCGTCGCAAGATTGGCGAATTGGACGCCCAAATTTGAGGCAGGTTACGAGCCTGGCTGGGAATACAAAGCGGCTTTGAGTGGACCGAGAATTGAAGCCGCCGTAAAAGAAGCGAAAGAAGCTGTCGTTCCACATCTGCAGTCACTCAATCAACTCTTACACGATGATGATTACTACAAGGCTTTCAAAACGGTGCAGGATTACAATCTCCGCGACGTGGAAGAATTTGGAACGGCGCCTCAGAGTGGGCAGCCCAAGGCTGCTCCGGTAAAGGTAACCAGAGCCGATTACACGGCGGCGATGGATCGCTTACAGCAGATCGAAAAAGCTCGCGGGCTTAAGTCCGGTATCTTCCCTGATAAGGATGAATGGAAAAAGTCGCGGAAGACAAGCTACAAGGTCCTTGCCGACCGCGTGACTTACTACGACCACGATGTTGCCGGCGCTGACGCAGCAACGTTCAAGGTATTGGGCCTTGACGTGGACTATGGAAAAGATGCGCGTCATGTATACGTGATGGGACATGCGATTCCGAACGCGGACCCAGCGACGTTCCGTATCCTGGATGGGCTGTACGCACGGGATAAATCGCGCATTTATAGCGGCAATGTCGTCATGAAGGTCGACAACATCGATCACTTCGAGATTGTATATGCAAGTGGTGGTTCAACGGAGTTGGGTCCATTCCAGCTAGGACCGCGGTTTTTGCTTGAGACTGGAATGACCCTGCAATCGGTCCGCCTGTCAGCAGACAACTCGCCCGTTACGGCAGAAGTTAGGGCAAAAGCGGCAAGTGGTATTTCATCGTCGTTCTGTCAGCGCGAATATGACCTTTAAACGGTATGATCTATTCACAGGACGGGACAATATCGATGAGTATTTGGCGCCTGATAGGAAGAGTGGATGAATTGGCGCCACTTGATACTGAAGAATCGGTAGAATGTATAAATGACCACCACACTTCGAATCCTCGACGCTTCGTTTAACCGCGCTGGAGAGGGCTTGCGGGTGGCCGAAGACTACGTGCGGTTTGTGCTCGACGATCCGTTTTTGACTCGCCAGGCTAAGTCGCTCCGGCACGATCTGGCAGCCGCTACGGCGACGATCCCGTCGGCCGATCGGCATGCCGCACGGGATGCGCGACGGGATGTCGGCACCACTCTTTTCACGAGCGGGGAGGGCCAGCGAGGTAATGCCTGGGACGTGTGCGCTGCCAGCCTCAAACGAGCCGAGCAATCGCTGCGGAGCCTGGAAGAATTCGGCAAGGTGGTGCATGCCGACTTTGGCAGCCAGGTAGAATCGCTGCGGTACCGGCTGTACACGCTCGAAAAGGCGATCGATGTAGGTCGATCGAGCCGAGACCGACTCGAAGGCGTACGGCTGTGTGTGCTGGTCGATGGACGCGAATCGGCAACTGGGTTTGAGCGGTTGGTTGGCAGTCTCGTTGAGGCCGGCGTTGGCATGATTCAACTCCGCGACAAAAGTCTTGACGACCGTGAGCTGGTCGGCCGGGCACGGGATCTGGCTCGATTAACCAAAGGCAACCGGACACTATGCGTCATCAACGACCGGGCTGATGTGGCTGCTGCCGTTGAGGCCGATGGCGTTCATGTCGGTCAGGAAGACCTCACATTGAAAGACGCTCGCACGATCGTGGGAACGCGGATGCTGATTGGCGTCTCGACGCATAATATTGAGCAAGCGCGAGCGGCGGTGCTGGACGGAGCCAATTATTTGGGCGCCGGTCCGACGTTTCCGTCGCGCACGAAGGATTTTGACAAGTTCGCCGGAGTGGAATATTTGCGAGAGCTCGCCGGAGAAATCCGGCTGCCAACGTTCGCGATTGGTGGCATTACAAGAGATAACTTGCCGGACGTGCTCTCCGCCGGGATCGGCCGAATCGCAGTTGGTGCTACGGTACTTGAAACCGACGATCCGGCCTGCGCCGGCGCAACTTGTTGGGTATGCTCAGCGGACAACGAGATGAAATGAATCCGGCAGTTGAAAGCGCCATCGCCGTCGTTGAACCATGTTAGCAGTGCGAGTAAACTCCTACCCTCCAATCCCTAGCCCCCATTCTCCACTTTCATGCTTCACGCGGTGATTATGGCCGGTGGGACGGGAACGCGGTTTTGGCCTGCGAGTCGTAACGATGCGCCGAAGCAATTGCTGCGGCTCATCGGTGAGCAGACCATGTTGCGGCAAACTGTCGATCGGTTGGGCGATTTAGTGCCACAGCAACGGCAACTGGTTGTGACGAGCAAGCGGCTGCTGAGCACGGTGCGCCAGCAATTGCCGGAGTTGCCTGCGGCGGCAATTGTCGGCGAGCCCTGCAAGCGCGATACGGCGCCATGCATCGGGTTGGCGGCGCTGTTGATTAGTCGTTCTGAGCCCGAGGCGACGATGGTGGTGATGCCGGCCGATCATGTGATCCGGCCAGCCGATGCATTCCAAGCGGCGGTGCGGCAGGCAGCGGTATTGGTGGATGCGTCGCCCGGGCGAATTGTGACGTTTGGAATCAAGCCGACGTACGCGGCGGAGATCTTTGGCTACATTCATCGAGGGGAACGGATTGAATCGGGGTCGGGGACGACGCGGCTCGCACCGGCGTATCGGGTGCAGAAGTTCAAAGAGAAACCCGACGCCGCTACGGCCAAGAAATACCGCGAGTCGGGCGAATACTATTGGAATAGCGGAATATTCGTGTGGCGCGCCGAGACGATCCTCGACGCGCTCCGCAAACGGCAGCCAGAGATGCTTGACCATTTGGATGAGATCGTCACGAACTGGAGTTCCAGCCAGAGAGATGCCGTTTTCGAGCGCGAGTTCGCAGCGATCAAGCCGATTTCCATCGACTACGCGGTCATGGAGCATGCGACGGATGTCGCCGTTATTGAAGCATCGTTTGAATGGGATGACCTGGGCGGTTGGCAATCATTGGCACGCCTGAGCGCCTGCGATGAGAACCGTAACACAATTGTCGGGAAGCACGTGGGGTTTAACACTACAGGCTCAATCATTCGATCCGACGACGATCACCTGATTGTTACGCTAGGCCTTACCGATGTTATCGTAGTCCATACACCGAACGCGACGCTGGTTGCCGACAAACATAGCGAGGAACAAATCCGCAAAGTTGTGAAGCGATTGGAAGAACTCGGCTGGTCGGATTATTTGTAATCACTGTAACCGCCCCCTGTGAGGAAGTCACTGCAGAAGGCGAAACGCGGGCCAGGGTCCAAGACCCCGGTTACCATCATGAATCGGCGACACTTTTGTGCCACAATGTTCGCGACGGTGCTTGGCGCGAGATCGTTGTTCGCCGATCCCCCGCAAGACGCCAACGCGGATGCCAACGAAAAGCTGGTTACTGGTTTGATGAATTTGATGAGCAAAACCGCCGGCGGCATGCAATTCTGGTCCGATGTGTGGTTCTTTCACGATTGGCGCATCCAATGCAATGCGCTAACTGGCCATTATCGGCTGCTGGATGGATCGAATCGCCGCCACGCATCCGGCACGTACGAAGCGTGTCGCGACAAGATGGATGAAATCCGCACCCGCGATAAGCTGCCGGCGATGGAGGGCAAGGCAGTTGTCATCCTCCACGGGTTGTTTCGTACGCGGTCCTGCATGGCGTCGCTGGGCGGGGCAATCACACAGTTGGGCGGGTATAACGTGTTCTGCGTGGGGTATCCGACCACGCGGGGCAGCGTCGAGACACATGCCCACTCCCTCGATAGCGTGGTCCGCAGTTTAGAAGGAATCACCGAGATCAATTTCATCGCTCACAGCCTTGGCAATTTGGTGGTGCGGTACTGGCTCAAAGTCTTCGCCGACGCGCAGCGTTCCCTTCCCCAGGGCCAGACGTTTGGCCGAATGGTGATGCTCGCGCCGCCGAACCGTCAGCCACAGCTTGCGACGATGCTCGTTCGCGGAACTCTGGCCCAATTTGTGGCGGGGCCCGCCGCCGAGGAGCTTGCCAGCGGTTGGAAAGAATTGGAGCCCAAACTCGCCACGCCGCCGTTCGAATTTGGTGTGCTGGCCGGCGGCAAAAGCGATGGCCGTGGTTTCAATCCGCTCATTCCAGGTGATGATGACGGCGTCATCACGGTGGAGAGCACGCGGCTACCCGGTGCCCGCGATTTTCGCTTGCTTCCCGTACTGCACAGCTTCTTTATGAATGACCGGCGAGTTCATGAACACGCCAACCAGTTCCTCCGGCACGGCTACTTCGAGAGTGAGCAAAGCCGCCAGCCGATCGCGGCAGTTGGCTGAGACGTAAAGGCCTGAATGAAACCGCCAAGCACGCGGAGCTCGCCAAGCGGATGCAAAGACTTGTTCTATCTTGGCCATTTTTTTGGCTGTTCGATTAGTTCGAAATGGGGAATTTAACTCTGATGTCCTCGGGCAACGTGCGAATTGCCGGGATCGATTACGGCACAGTTCGAATTGGCATCGCCCTGGCCGATTCGGAGGTGGGTATCGCCAGCCCCTACGAAAACTACACTCGCAGAACCGCCGCACTCGACGCGGATTATTTTGTAAAATTAGCCAGCGACGAACTGGTCGGGCGGTTTGTCGTCGGCTTACCGGTACATCTGCACGGCGGTGAAAGCCAAAAATCCACTGAGACCCGAGCCTTTGGAGCATGGTTGCACGAATTGACTGGAGTGCCGCTTGAGTTTTTCGATGAACGTTTTACGACCGCAGAAGCGGACGAGGTTCTGAACGCCGCAAAGTTGACAAAGAAGCAGCGCCAAGCCAGGCGCGATCAACTCGCTGCGCAAATCATGCTCACGGCCTATCTCGAATCGGACGCACGCGGACAGGACCGCTTGAAGTCGATCGATTAATATCGGGTTCCTTGTTAAGTCGCCTCGTAAAATGGCAAGGCTCATCTTTGGCTGCGGTTATTTGGGCCAGCGGGTCGCGCGGCGATGGCGCGACGCCGGACGTGACGTAATCTGCGTGACGCGTAGCGTACGCCGCGCCGAGGATTTTCGGCTGCAAAGTTTTAATGTCATCATTGCCGATGTGACCCGGCCAGAAACTCTCGGCCAATTACCGGTTGCCGAGAGTGTGCTGTTCGCTGTCGGATTTGACCACGTCGGTCAAAACTCGATTCATGACGTCTACTTCGGCGGCGTCCGAAACGTGGTCGCGGCGCTGACTTCCGATACGGTTCGCTTCATTTACGTCAGCTCGACCGGTGTTTACGGTCCAGCGGACGGAGCCTGGGTCGATGAAACCACGCCGCCCCATCCGCAGCGTGATGGTGGCCGGGCTTCGCTCGCAGCCGAGCAGCTTCTCACCCACCATCCCTTGGGCGCTCGGAGTGTCATTTTGCGGTTGGCGGGCATCTACGGACCGGGACGGGTGCCGTTCATAAACGAATTGCGTGCTGGCAAGCCAATCCCTGTGCCTTCGAGCGGCTGGCTTAACCTGATTCATGTTGACGACGCGGCCGAAGCTGTGGTCGCTGCTGACCACTTGAGTCCGTTCAACGACGGGCCGCGAGTCTACTGCGTCAGCGACGGTCAACCTGTCGATCGCGGCGAATACTACAGTGAGATGGCGCGACAAATTGGAGCGCCGCCGCCACAGTTTGCCGAACCGGATGCGAACTCGCCTCGAGCGGCGCGGGCCGAGGCAAATCGCCGAATTTGCAATGATCGAATGTTAGCCGAATTGCGGGTGACGCTAACTTATCCGGACTACCGGGCCGGATTGGCGGCCGCTGTTGAAACTCAGAATCAGCAGGAGTAAATCTTGTGCGATTCGCGTCCAATTGGCGCTGCTCGGTACGATAGTCGTGCTCTCTCCCGTCACCCTTACCGGGGCGCAGCCCCTTGGTCCGCTGGTTGCGGACGAGGCAACAGAACTCTATCATCGGCGATTGCTCGATTCGTTCGTACTAAGGGATTCGCATGGCCATTTTGAAGCGTCAGCCTCTGTTCCCGCACGTTATCGAGCTGAACCACGAGGCCCGGCGGCGGATTAGTTGCAGCGTCTATCTGATCTACGACGACGATAACAATTGGACGCTGATCGATATCGGTTACGAGGACGCCGTTGACGAATGTCTGGAGATTATTCGCCAGCTTGACTTTCCGTTCTCGAAGTGTGTGACGCTCATCGCGTCGCACGCCGACGTGGATCACATTCAGGGCTTCGCCAAGGCGAAGCAAGTTCTCAAGACGACGGTCACCTGCCACCCGCTGGCCGCCAAACCGCTCGAAACGGGCGACAAGCTGATGACGTACGCTGAGATCGCCGCCCAAAATATTCACTTGGATATGCCGATAGTGAAGGTAGAAAACCTGGTGGAAGATGGCGACCGAATTCGCGTCGGCAAATTGGACCTTGAGGTCTGGCACACGCCCGGCCACACCAGCGGCCAACTATCGTTCCGGCTCGGGAAGCTGTTGTTCTCGGGTGACAACCTGTTCCGCGACGGCTGCGTGGGGGCGATCGACGCCCATCACGGCAGCAGTATCCCGGAGTTTATTAAATCGCTGCAGCGCATTCGTGCCAGCGACGTCGAGTGGCTGTTGCCCAGCCACGGGCCCGTGTTCCGCAAGGACGATCGCCTGATCGACCGCACGATCGCCCGGCTGGAGACCTATCTTCACATGGCCGATTTCGGCACATGTGCCGTCGATTGGCCGCTCATGGACCAATGGGAACGCGAGCTGGTGGACGGGAAAACGCCCGAGTAGGAATATACTCGATCCAAGTAGGCTGCGATTGCAATCCGGGCCAACTTGGCCGCGATCTCTTCACCTAACCCGCAAAGTTTCGCACGCTATCAGCCCGGACGCATCACGTTGTGCCGGTTATGGCGGATTTTCTCTCAATCCGGTTTGTGACGGCGGTCGATGCTACTACGGACGCCGGCGCTTCGAACGGGCCAGAAGATGCCTGCAGTTCGAATGCACTCGGCTCAGGGGGGGACACCATGATCCGCCGGATCTATTTTGCGTTGAGCGCTCTCGTGCTGCTCGCGATATTCTCGTCGGCCCGCGAAGCCCAGGCTCAGCAGGCTTATGGTCGCGCTTGGGGCCACACATACAACACGCTCGATTGGGACCGGTTCTATCATTACCCATACGTGTACTATCCCCAAAATTTTTGGGGGAACGAATATTACCGTAGCGCCGACAGTTTGTACTATCGTTATCCGCCCGAGATGCGCATTCCGGTCTACAACCGCCATTGGTTCAACGAATATCCGACCCCACGACCATATTACCGAGGGGCCCACTTCATCCTCGACATCTACTAGCCACCGGCCGGTGGTTAAGGACTGATCGTCGCCGCGGACATCCGCCGCGGCGGTCTGCGCGTCATCGTCTGGGGGGACGCTCATCGGCGCGCGTCTGAGGATGAGGCCAAACGAACCGCGGCGCCGGGCTTGCAGCCAGCGCCGCGGTTTCGTTTTTGCGCCGCTGACACTTATTTACGCAGGCCGTCGTGGGCGATGCGATAGAAAATATCAGTCGCCGCGCACAATTGGTCGACCGTAATGAACTCATCGGCCGTGTGGGCCTGGCTGATCGAACCGGGTCCGAAGACGATTGCCGGTAGCCCCGCGCTTGCGATCGCGGCTGCATCGGTAGCATATGGCACACCGACCAATTCGCTACGGCGACCAAGCTCGTGCACGACTCGGGCCATTCCAAGTGCCAAGCGTTGGTTTCGCTTCTCGCTTAGCCCGCTACTCTGCATGAACGGCGGATCGTGCTCGACGCGGCAATGGATTTCACTGGTATGCTCGGCTACATGACGCACGAGGTCGTCGTACGCACTTTCGGGCCGTTCCTCCGGTGCTAATCGACGATCGACTTCGATTGTGGCACGTTCGGGCACGGTATTGACCCCTACGCCGCCGTGCATCGTGCTCACGCAGACACTTGGCCTGCCGCAAAGCGAGTGAATGGGCGCCTTTTTCTGAAGCTCCGCATGATATCGTTCGACCGCCTGAACAATTTCCGCCATGGCGTAAATGGCATTGATCCCGGCATCTGGCCGCGACGTGTGGGCCGCCCGGCCGATTGTGTGACACCGCCAACGTACCACTCCTTGATGGGCGACGACGACATCCAGACTCGTCGGCTCGGCGACGATCGCGGCATCGGCCGGGCGCGGAAACATTTTTGTGGGCGAAATGTTTCCGCCAACTATGTCGGCCGCCGATACCCCAGCGCAATTCCATAAATCACACAGCGATCTCACACCGGTGAAACCACATTCTTCGTTGACGGTGAATGCAATTACGATGGTCGGACTGAATCCAGCTCCTCGCCCTTGAGGGGACGGGTCTACGGAGGGTTCGGCCAGGCGCGAAATAGCGGCCAGCATAGCGGCCATTGGGCCTTTGTCGTCGCATGCTCCGCGACCAAAGATCTTGCCGTCGCGCTGGTCGGCCGCAAACGGATCGATCGTCATGCGGTCGGCGGCGACCGTATCCTGGTGGACATCCCAGAGCAGAAATTCGCCGCCCTCCTCCACCGGCGGGTTGCCGGGCCAGAGTGCCAACAGGTTATCGCGGCCCGGATGAACCCGCTGCCGCAGCCATGGCAATCCGAGTCTCTCGCACTGCAACTGCAAGAAGTCCGTGAGCCGCCCCTCACCAAGTTGCGGTCCGCGCATATCGCGGCCCATCGGATTGATGCTCGGTATCTCAATCAATTTCTGAAGTAATTCGACTGGATCGAGCGGCATAGCAACTGATTGTAACGGCCACCAAATCGTTCGTCGCCTGCCGTCAAAAGGCGGTCTCAGTCATGGACCGATCGCTATAGTGACCAGCCCAATGCCGCACGCGCTCAACGCCATCTTGCAGATCTTAACGCAATGATGCACGCTAAAGGTGACGGGGAAATCAATTGGGTTCCGATGCATGGCTCGAAAAATCGCCACGATCGATTCGCTGAATAAGCTGTTCGACACCAGTAACCGGCCAATCTACGCAATCGATGCCGAGCGCCGAATCGTCTACTGCAATCCAGCTTTGACAAAGTGGCTGGATCTTGATCGCGGCCGCATACTGGGTCGGCTGGTCGAATATCATTCTGAGCCGAGCGCTGAGGATGACGGAGACCGGAACGGGGCTCCGCTGGCCGATTTATGCCCGCCGCCACGAGCCCTGGCCGGCGAGCCTTGCTCGGGGACGCTTTCCTGCATAGCTCGCGGAAGCCACTTGCTCCATCGACAGGCGGAATTCATACCGCTGGACAGATCGCTCCCTGCCAAAGCCAATCGCAATCAAGAACACCCGCCAAAACAGCGCTATGCGGTCTTGGTACTACTTGCTGCTGCCGACATGTCGACGCAGGAACTCGCTATAGAATTATCCGGAGAGCCAACTTCTGATGAAATTCACCGCACGATACGGCGGTTCCGCCGAACTCAAACCAGTCGCTACACGCTCGAGTCGTTGCTCGGCAACAGCCCAGCGATCCAGAAGGTCCGTGCCCAAGTGTCTGCCGCCGTCGCGAGCGGCGCGAACACATTGATATGCGGACCACGCGGGTCCGGATGCGGGCATGTTGCCCGAACCATCCATTACTGCACGGCAAACGATGCCGGAACCAAGCTCGTACCCATTGATTGCGAAATCCTAACTGAGAATCTCCTGCGACGCGCCATCGAAAGTCTACGAGTGCCCGGTGGCGAATCGACGAAACTCCCAACGCTCTTGCTGGAGCATCTTGACCACATGTCGGCGTCGCACCAGTCACTTTTACTCGCGGCAATCCGTCAGAAGGTGCTCCACGCTCGAATCGTGGCGACATGTAGCGGCCTCTTCCACCGTGCCGTGGCAGAAGCTGAATTCTCCGGCATCGACAAGGATGCCCGTGGTCCAGACAACAGCCCACGTATCCGGTATCCGGCTAAGCCGGAGGCGGTGGGCCCGATGCCGTCTACAATCGACCCGGCTCTGTTCGATTCCATTTCGGTTGTCACGATCCGTATTCCGCCGTTAGCCGAACGTTTAGAGGATCTACCGTTACATGCGCAATATTTCCTCGAAGCGTGCAATCGCGGAAATGAAAAGCAAATTGGATCGCTTCGATCCGAGACACTCGACATGCTGTCGCTTTACAATTGGCCCGGCGATTTGGTTCAGTTGCACCAAATCATTGTGGCGGCACACCGCGCGTGCACTTCGCACGAAGTTTCGCCAGCCGATTTGCCGGCGATTATTCATCACGCGTCCCATGCTGCGGCGCGCATACGCCCGCAGCCCGAACGGATCGTGCTCGATCAATTGCTGACTGCTATCGAGAAGGAAGCCATCTACCGCGCCTTAGCCCAGGCGGGTGGAAACAAAAGTGAAGCGGCTGGCTTGTTGGGCGTGACGCGCCCGCGATTGTACCGCCGGCTCGTGCAACTTGGGCTGGCCGGTGAAGTTTCCCGCGAACCGCAATTGGAACAGCCCAAGTTTATCGAGGGCGACCTGACCGATTGATTGCCTTGCCGCAATGCGAACTGCTGAAATTTGGATAGTATGCGAAGTATCTGGCCGTTGGGCCGCAGCGTTGCGCATGGCGTTCGCGCGGCTACCAGTCGCCCAATACGCGCCGCGCCTCTATGAAGTGCAAAGTCTGGCAGAGCTTACGGCGCTCATGGATGAGCATCGCAACGGTTTGGGACTTATCGAGGTACGGCGTACGAATCTGGCAGAAGTGTTAGAAGTTCTGGCCGACGAGCCATTCGCACGTTTCGGTCGATTCGCAGCACTGCTGGATGACAACCTTTGGCAGGCGAATCAGGATTCCGCGGCAATTCTCGACTCTGATAAGCAGCAGATCATTGACTTGCTTTGGGAAGCGGGGGCGGCGGAGGTCGTCGAATCGCCCCGCCATTTGCGCGGCTTGTTGGCTCTCCGGGAATGCTTGGAGGCTGTTGCCACTCGAGCCGCCGCTCGGTCGGCCGAAAGCCAGGATATTGCAGATTGGGCCTGGTCAATCCTTCCTTGGCAACCGTAAAGATGCCGGTGGGCAACGCTGATTCCCTGCATCTTTCCTTGGCAAGACCCGAGACGCACGTTAGCCTGAGACATTACCCGCATCAAGGAATGGAAGAGGTTTTATTCTTATGTCTGGCCCAGCGATGACGCGCGACATGGTCGAGTTGGCGCTGCACGAGTTGCCGGACCCGGAAACGGGCCGAAGCTTGGCGCAACTAGAGCAAATCCACGATATCGCCATCGTGGGTCAACGTGCCGAGGTCACATTGGGCCTCACGTCCTGGTCGAGCCTGTTATGGGACGAAACTCGCCTGGAAGCCGAGCGGCTCTTGCGGGACCACCTGCCGCCGGGGGCGGAAATCCGCGTTCGCGTTGTCGAGCACTCGCGGCCGCCCGAAAGAATTGGCGAAATCGGCCTTGCGGCTAAAAGCGTAATCGCCGTCGGTTCCGGCAAAGGCGGTGTCGGTAAGAGCACGATTGCCGCGTCGCTTGCCTATGGCTTGAACAATGGCGGCGCGGCCGTCGGCCTGATGGATGCTGACGTATACGGACCCAGCATTCCGCACCTGCTTGGAGTAAACGAGCGGCCCCATTTGGAAAGCAATCGCCTCCAGCCGATCATGAAGGACGGTATGCGGGTGATGAGCATGGGCTTTCTCGTGCCGCCAGGCGAGGCGGTGGTGTGGCGCGGGCCAATGCTGCATGGGGCAATCACCCAGTTTCTGCGCGATACGGATTGGGGCCTGCTGGATTATTTGATCATCGACATGCCACCAGGAACGGGCGACATCGCACTCACACTTTCGCAACTGTTGCCACTTACAGGGGCCGTCGTCGTTTGCACACCACAAGATGTAGCGTTGCTCGACGCCGTGAAGGCCATCGCCATGTTCCGTAAAGTGCATATTCCCATGTTGGGCATGGTCGAGAATATGAGCTACTTCATCTGCCCGGATTGCGGACGACGATACAATATCTTCGGCTCGGGTGGAGCACGGCGCCGCGCGGCGGAGCTCGATGTTCCGTTTCTGGGCGAGGTGCCGATCAACATCGGTATCCGCGAGCGCGGAGATGCCGGCGACACAGCCGGCAACTTTGCCGATGAAACAACAGCCAGCTTCTTCCGCGACATTTGCCAGCGACTGGTGCGGCAGATCAGCACCTCGCACAAGGCCGAGCCGCCGCTCCCGACGTTGACAGTGCTCTAACGGCTTTTCGGCGAAATACAAGGCATTTCACGCCTTCTGTGGCAGGGCGAGGCTCCGGGCCGTCGGAAGAGGGGGACAGGCACAATTTGCTCCGCGGACTGCGCAAATTGAGCCAGTCTCCGGCGGTTTTGTTAGAGTTCCTCAGTCCCAGGCGGACGTTTGCCGTCTCGCATCACTTCAACCGCGCAAAAAATTAGAGCCGCCGGGCAAATCCCGACGGCTCTTTCCCGTTAGGTCACGCGGCGGCCAATGCACCGTTACGGTTCATCGCACGCCGAGACGAGAAGCTACCAAGTTACATGGCGCTGCTTGGTCTTCCGTTTGGCCTTGCGACGGGCCTTCTTCTTTGTGCCCTTCGCGGCCTTCTTCCGTCGGCCCTTCTTCTTGGCAGTCTTCTTTGCCGACTTCTTCTTCGCGGCACGTTTCTTCTTGGCCACAGCTACTCCTCCATAAAAGGGTTCAGGTGACTTCCCGGCTAACACACCATTTGAAACTCACAGCCGCTCGTCACCCATGAAAACTAGCTACCATTCCGCGGTAGCTCCGGTAACTCGCACTCCGCATTGCAAACAAATCAAACGTCCTGGAATCGACTCGTTGCCATTTGGAATGCGCGAAAACCGATGTCACTTGTTCGTAGTTGTACAAATTTGTTGGAATTGTGCAACACGTTTTTACAAAAATTTTGCTCCGCGCAAAAAAAATTGCCGCGCTGCAACGTAATCCGCGATCATCAAACAGCGTTTCAGCGCTATCGAAACGATCTTTCATCTGCTCGCACCGGAGTTCAATAGAGCGAGATCGTTGTGCCATCAATCAATCGGCCGTTCGGTTGCGCGGCACGGCACCGAATTCCCAACACCGATCGTTCCCATGGCGCCAAGCCGGCCAGATATGCTGCCTCCCACAACGATGATGGAGTGATTGCGATCGGCGCGCCCGTCGCGCTCCATTTCGCCAGCAAGGCGCTCCACGCGTGTCGTTTGATGCGCCGCTTGAGATGAATCGGGTCGAGGCCGTACCACGACGTCGAGACTGGAATTACCGATATTTTTCGCGTCAGGCCGAGTGCAATGAGCCGCTGATTGACTTCGTGCGCGAGTTTCACAGCGTCGACCAACGTGAGCTTGCTGCGCGGAAAAAATAATCGTCGGAAGAATTGAAATCGCCGCTCACTTAGTCCTTCGATGCTGCCGACCGGCATTTGCGTGATGATCGTGTCCGCGCCGCTTGCGCGAGCAAATCAAGGCACTGACCGACCCAATCGAGCAGCCGATCGGGCGCGATTCCATACAGAATGTCGTTTCCGACATCGGTTATTAGCGCGGCGGTAGGAAGCGTCGGGCGGTTTTGTAAATCCTGCCAAAGTGCGCAGGGAAAAATTCCAGAAATTTTTCTCCCCAGAAAGCAAGAATCCTGGCCATAGGAGCGCCCGTGCCCCATTGCGACCATAATTTCGACCGGATCGGACCATGTTTGGCGCACAGTCGCGATCACGGTGGGGAAGGACCGGGTCAGATTGCTCGCGCCCAGTAGAATGACGCGCCGCCTTGGTGTCGTTACCGTCAAACCGATGCCTCGCACTTGCCATTTAGCGCATGATGTTACCGCCGATGATTCCGATACAGCTGCAGAGTCTGAAAGCTGCCATAAGCCAGAAAACCGAACATCGCGCACGTGAAATACAAGTGCTTGGTCAATGCATACACCGCGATGAGGATCGCGGCTCCCGCAGACAGTTGTAGCGACTGAACGATGCCGGATCGCGGATTTTGTAGCGTGAACAGCTCGCGCGCAATGTGCCCGCCATCCAGCGGATAGATAGGCAATAGGTTGATAATCCCCCACAATATATTCACTTGAAGCAGGTCCCAAACGACCGAATCCGCCAACGCCAGCTTTCCGTTCTGAATGAAGTACTGCGGATCAAACCACACCCATTGGACAGGCGCCCAACCCAGCTCGAATCCCCTGAAACGGCCAAGCGCGACCAAAACAGAAACCACGAATCCAGCCAGCAAAAAGCCGGCCAACGGCCCAGCCAATGAGATGATGATCTGCCGCCAAGGCGAGCGGTCGCAGTCGTTGCAGGACGCCAATCCGCCGAAACCGTAAAGAGTGATCCACGGATGGCCGCCATAAGCGCGTTGTAATGTCGCATGGCCCATTTCGTGAACCAGGATCGAAACGAACACCACGGCAATCCATACGAGCGTATTGACTGGATCTGCGGGTCCGCCACCCATTCCCAGTAGCAGTGTCGCGACCCAAAAAAAGGGATGAATCCGCACGGGAAATCCCAGCAGCCGAAAATGCAAGTCGGCCTGGGTCGGGGGTGGTTCACCAATGAGCATGCCGAAAGTTCCGTGTGGCACGCCCCTGAGTCCGAGAAGGGCGTGATGGATAAAGGTAATACAGGCCCTTTCCCAGAGCCTCGGGGTGTGTCACCCAGGTCGAATCGCCGATTTGGCATTATTCAATCCGCTGTCAGCAATCGGCAATCCGAAAGCTGCGGAGAAGCCGGATTTTGTTAGGCGGCCCCACGGGCTGCCTCTTCTTTCGGCCGGGTAAACGGAAAATGGGTCCGCAACGCCGGGCGGCGGCGACCCTCCAAGGCATCCATCACGTAATCGGCTGCCCGTCGCGATGCACCGCCGTGGCCTACGCGATCCTTCAAGGCAGCCAACTGGGCAACACGCTCGGCACGTTTAGCCGAATTGGTGAGCCATTCGATCACATGGAAGGCCACCTGCTCCGATTTGTCTTCGCACGTGAGATACTCCGGCATCAGTACGGCGGTGTCGATCGGATCGGCCGGATCGTACGTCGCCACGCGTTTGGGAAATAAATCGGTGGCGGTCAACAAATTTACCAGCGTGATGTAGCGGACCTTGCGAAAAAACGCTTGTACAACGAACGCAAGACGCGAAATGGAATACAGGATCACTGTTGGCTTCGTATGATAGAGCAGCTCCAAAGATACCGACCCGGAGACGGCCATCGTACAGTCTGCGGCGTGAATGATTTCAGCGGTTCGGCCCACATGAACTTCAATTGGCAGGTTGGTGCCCACGATAGCGCCATGCACCAGGTCGGCCTGGCTTGGCTTGAACGCCGCGACGGCGAACCGCGCGGCCGGCACGCGCGCGTGAACGATCTTTGCGGCCTTCAGAAAATACCCAAAGTTGCTCTTCACCTCCTGGGTGCGCGAGCCCGGCAGAATGGCGACCAACGGGCCGGTCGTGGATTGTAGCCGCTCGATGAACGTCGCATCGAGGCGCTCGGCCCGAAGTTGGTCGAAATACGGATGTCCCACGAACGTTGCGTTGCAGCCGCGGTCGCGGTACCAGGCCTCCTCAAAAGGCAATTTGCACAGCACGTGGTCCACAAACCGCCGCATCTTCCCGACGCGCCAGCCGGCCCACGCCCAAAGCTGAGGGACACCGTAGTAAAAAACGGGGATGCCGTGCGCTTTGGCCCGCCGGGCAATCCACCAATTGAAGCCGGGGTAATCGATGAGCACGACGGCGTCCGGCCGACAATGGCGAAAGTAGCGATCGGCCCGGCTGGCCAGATTCCAAAACTTATGGATGTTCAACAGCACACGGGCAAACCACATCACGGCCAGCTTCGTGAGGTCCTCGTGCAGCAGGCAGCCAGCCGCTGCCATCCTCGGCCCACCGTAGCCGACAAACTCGCAATCTGGTTGCCTGCGCCGCAGCTCATGGATGAGATTGGCGCCGTGCAAATCGCCGCTTGGTTCGCCGACGGAGAAAAAGATTTTCATTGCGAAGCTCCGCAGTAGATCAGCCTTCAGGCTGACGAACGTCGATGGAGTGTCAGGCTAAAGCCTGACTGACGGGGCCGCAGAGTATGGCAAAATGCACAAGCTGGGAAAAGCTCATTTTGTCGGGCGCATCCGCGGACGATCGAGCAGCAATTCGAGATAGCTGCGGCGGACGCTGGCACCCAAATTCATCCGGTCGGCCAATTCGGCGATGACTCGTTTGGCGTCTTCAACCTCAGATTCGTCGGCCATCAACTCAAGTTCAACAAAAACTCCAAGCGTGTCCACTAAATCGAGCGCTCCTTTTACGTCGCGACCTTTATAGTGGACCGTAAACGGTCGGCGGGTTTTGAGGACCGTTGCCACCGGCGAGAAGCCAAGCACTTGCAACAACTCGCCGAACTTTGTCCCATCGGCATCTGATGGGTCGAGTGGCAGCTCGATCTCCTGCCTCGTCTTGGTCGTCGTATCGATCTTGGGGCCTTTGTAGGTTACGAAACTCTTTTCACCTTCGGTGCGGATGCGTAAGGCTTCATCCGTATGTGCGAAGTCCCGCGCCGGGTGGGCAAAATACTGATCGGTTTGATCGACCGGCTCACCCAGCATCGCGCCGTAACCCGCCAAGCGATTCTCCAGTCCATCGGCATCGCTGCTGTCGACGCGATGCTTTTGTTCTACTTCATAATGCATGGTATTTAACTGCAACGGCGCGACGAGCACGATCAAGGATTAAATCCCGCGGTCGACGTGCCCGTGGTGTCGTTGTGGTTGCCTCCTAATGATTCGACAGGTAAGTGGGCGCATCGACCGAACTTGGCCGGCGCGTATTCTTGGCGACGGATGTCGCATCGAGCGCCCACAGCGGACTGATTTCGACCGGCACACCATCGGCCACATGCGTGCCGGCCGCCTCCAGCCACTTGCGGTGCTGGGCGATCATGAATCGCTTCACGTATTCCGGCGTGTCTCGATCGGCTCCCGGCGCGTTCTTGAGCGGGGCGAAAACGTCGGCCTCGGCATATTCCACGACAAGAGGATTCCTGGCATGCGGCAACAGGTCGAAGATGAACCGCTCGAACTTCAGCGCGTTCGGTTCGGTCGGCTCGACCAATCGTCCGGCGTCGTCAAGGTACGGCACCTTCTTCCGCGCGATATGGAACGGCAGCGCCTTTTGGAGCGTGCGGGCCCGCTCGAGAAAAGCAACGCTCAGCATGTGTACCGCGATGCTGCCGGCCCAGAACTCGAGCGAGCCATCGGCCGCGCGTTTTTCGGCCACGTCGTCGGGAAGGTCGCTGTATTCGATTACCTGCATCCGCCCGTCGATGACCGCAAAAATGCCCAGCCGGTCGTGCGGCGTTTGCTTGGCGATGGCCATGGAAGTGAACTCGGAACCGGTAAATACATGATGTCCAACAAATTCCGGGTCGGCGATGGGCGTGAGGGGATTGTCCACTTGCAGGTAGAACAGGTGCTCGATACCGCGCCGGCGCATGTGTTCGATCGCACCGCTGGCGGCCAGCGCCGCCACGGTGCCGCCGTGGCCGTCGGGGCTCAAGAACAATGAATCCTTTTCGGCCAGCAGCAGCTTGCCCGTGTTGGCGTCGACAGCCGGCATCGTTCCCTGAGGGAATAGAACGACATCGTCGGCTGCCAGCCCGAAGCGTTTGTGTTGGTCCAAGAACTCCGCCTGTTCATCGTGAGTGACCGGGCTCGTCATCATGTACATTGGGACGGAAGCGCCGTAGCGGCGCGATGTAGCGAGCACTTTCTCGAAATGGATTTGCAAGAGCGACGCGCCCGATACCGGCCCGATTGGATACAGTCCTTTGGGATGATCGAAACCGAGACGGCTCCCCTGCCCTCCCGCGACCAGCAGGACACCAATCTTGCCCGCGGCAAGTTCGTTGGCCCGCATCTCGTGAAAAACAGTACGCTGAAGCGCGCCGCGAACCGTCTTCTTGGGCGCAGTGCGATCCACCAGGCGGATTGCCGGCGGCGGGTCCGCCCGCCGCGCTAATGCCGACCAATCTAGTGCTCCCGCTCCTTGCCGGGTTAGCTGCGTAATTTGTTCCAGATCGACCGACCCAATTTGAGACGCGAGGTTCCGCCGGCCGGCCTCATCCAGCTCATCCCAAAAGCGCAGCAAATGCTCCTGACCGAACGGCCTCAACTTTGTGGCTAATACTTCGCGGCTCGGCCTCTCGTGCATCAAAAAATCCAGCCTTTTACCCAAGCGTATGCCAGCAGGCACAGGAGCGGAAACAGTATGAATACTGTGGCGTACGTGAAAATCGATGTCCAGACGTGACGGGGCCAGCGTGCCATCGTTACATTCTAAACATTGTGCGTCGATTTGGTCCTTTGCCGATGCGCCGCACCCGAAGCGAACGAACAATCACCTGAAAACCGTGGTCTGCTCGCGCCGCCAGAGGAAATTGCGACTTGCAGTGCAAGATGCCTGTACCAAACTGTACGACTAGGGGTATAAATCCAGCCGTTGCCCAGCCTGCCAACTTGCATTTATAATGAGCGTTTCAGCGACTTTCGGCACAGCGTCGATGAAGCGTCTGGGCCGACATCGAATTCCAACCAAACTCCAAGCCCCGTTTAGGAGCGCGCCCGTGTCATCCGGCAGGCATCTTTTTACCAGCGAATCGGTCAGTATGGGTCACCCAGACAAGCTGGCCGACCAGATCTCCGATGGTGTGCTCGACGCTCTAATTGGCAAAGACCCAATGAGCCGGGTGGCCTGCGAAACCATGGTCACGACCGGCCTGGCGGTAATTGCCGGCGAAATCACCACGAAAGCGTACGTCGATATGCAGAAGGTGGTTCGCGAGGTCATCCATAATGTCGGCTATACCGATGCCTCCATGGGGATCAGTGCCGATCATTGCGCGGTTTTGGTGGCCATTGGCGAGCAGAGTCCCGATATTGCGATGGGCGTCAACGAAGATTCCGCAAAAGGCAAGGACGTGGGTGCCGGCGATCAAGGACTGATGTTCGGTTACGCCTGCAACGACACCGACGAATTGATGCCGCTGCCGATTTCTCTTGCGCACAAAATCATCAATCGCTTGACCGACGCTCGCTTCAAACGAACGGTCGATTGGCTTCGGCCGGATGCCAAAAGCCAGGTCACCGTCGAATTCGATGGCGCCACCCCCGTGCGGATCGATACGGTGGTCGTTTCTACACAGCATGCTCCCGACGTTAAAAAGGCTGACATCGAGCGCTTCATAATCCAGGAGATCGTCGAGCCGGTGCTGCCCGCCGATCTTGTCAACGGCAAGCTCATTTACCATATCAATCCGACCGGCCAGTTCATCACGGGCGGTCCACACGGCGACTGCGGACTCACTGGCCGCAAGATTATCGTCGATACCTACGGCGGCTGGGGCCGGCATGGCGGCGGAGCGTTTAGCGGCAAGGATCCAACCAAAGTCGATCGCAGCGCCGCGTACATGGCACGCTATGTCGCCAAGAACATTGTTGCCGCGCGGCTGGCTGACCGCTGCGAAGTACAGCTCGCCTACGCGATCGGCGTCTCTGAGCCCGTCAGCGTGAGCGTCGATACCGATGGCACCGGCCAGATTGAAGACGCACGAATTTGCGAACTTGTGCGTGAGCTTTTCCCGCTTACGCCGTCCGGAATTATCAAATACCTCAACTTGCGCCGGCCGATCTATCGCAAGACGGCGGCAGGCGGCCACTTCGGCCGCAATGAACCGGAATTCACCTGGGAGCGAACGGACAAAGCGAAAGAGTTGAGCGCCGCTGCCGAAATCTCGGCGGCTGCCGCCGTTCGATAGGAGATCGGATGCGGGCCATGGATGGCAAATCGCGCACGTTGCTTTTCCCTGCCTGGGCACACCGACGGCCTGGTGCGGCGGTATGGATTGCGTCGATCTTCGTTGCGCTGGCGATCGGTGCGTTCCTGATCATTCGTCGCGTGACGGGCTCGCTGACGGCTCCGTTACCAGTTCCACAGCTAATTGGCACTGCGGCCGGCTTATGCATGTGGGCAGTCGTCGTTCGCGAGCTCGCTGCAAAGCGACCGTTTTATTTCTGGGCGCCGCTGGGTGCGCTGTGCCTCGTTGCCATCGGTTGTTCGTACCCCGCGAACCGTGCCGTGGATTGGCTGGTTTGGCTACTGGCGATTGGGCTTACCGCAAGGTTACCCTTGGCCATTCGCATCAAAAGCCGTTTTCCCGCGATGCGCAACTTGGCGGCCGGTAAGAACGACGCAATCTCCGAGCAGGTTATACAACAGATTACGCGCGTGCGTACGGCGGAAGGAAAACATGCTCTGCGAGGTACGCTTGTGGCCGATTTCACGCCCGGTGAACGGCAGACCACCTTGTACGTAGGTTTTTGTCCGCCGTTTGAATTACTGCCCCGGATCGAATTGAACGTGGCGGACGATTCAGAGGCGGATGTCATTTTATCCCAGGTGCTTCACAACGGTGCACAACTCGATGTGCGGCTGAGCGAGCCGGCGGAAGAAACAATCGCCGTAACCATCGAATTGTTCGCCCTCGAAAGCAATTGACGTTGCTCGTCGTACCGCCGCGTTTGCGGTTTGGCTGCGTTACGCTCCGCGTTGTCGCGCGCTCGGCCAAGAGGTATAATCCGCGCCACGAGTTTAGCTTCCGCCAAACCGGGCTGGGAGGTCGCGCCACGAGCAACTTGCGTATTGGATTCGGCGAAGATTCGCACCGTACGGTCCCGGGCGGCCCACTGCGCTTGGGTGGCATCGACGTGCCGCACGACCGGCAGCTTGTCGGTCATAGCGACGCCGACGTGCTGCTGCACGCCATTACCGATGCGCTGTTGGGCGCGGCGGCGCTGCCCGATATTGGCCGAATGTTTCCCAATACCGATCCTGCCAACCGCGGCCGCGATTCGGCCGAGATGCTTGCCGCAGCCGCGGCCAAAATCGGGGAAACCGGTTTCCGCATCGCGAACATCGATTGCATCGTGCTGGCCGAAAGTCCAAAATTGGCCGACCATCAAGACGCGATCCGCCATCGAATCGCAGGTATCCTTGGCATGAGCCCCTTCCAAATCGGCCTCAAAGCCAAGACTGCTGAAGGAATCGGCCCGGTAGGCAGCCAAGAGGTAATCGAAGCACGCTGCGTAGCTCTGTTGGAAGCGACCGGCGATGCCTAGCATCGCGTTTATGGGCCACTTTGCAACTATTATTTATTCAACAACTCCGAAATCAGAAGTCGAAGGCCATGAGCGTTTCAACTCGATTCATGCCTGCAAAAGTAGGTGCCGGCTCTGCCCATCCCACGCTTCGTGTGTACAACACGCTCTCGCGGCACAAAGAGCCGTTCGTCACGGTGCGGCCGGGAAAGGTGGGTATTTATCTGTGCGGGCCGACGGTTTACGACAAAGCCCACATCGGTCACATGGTTGGTCCGGTGATTTTCGATTGCATCAAACGGTATCTCACCTACTGTGGCTACGATGTCGAATGGGTGGTGAACATTACCGATGTTGATGACAAGCTTATCAAGAAGGCCAATGAGCGCGGCATTTCGATGTTCGATGTCGCCGAAGAAAATATTGCGGATTACAACTCCAATCTAGCCGCGCTCGGAGTCGACCAGATCGACCACTTTCCGCGGGCAACCGAATGCATGCCCGACATCATTCAATTCATCGGGTGCCTGGTCGAGCAAGGTGTAGCGTACGAATCGGACGGCGACGTGTATTTCGACGTGGGCAAAGACGCCGATTATGGCAAGCTATCCAATCGATCGATCGAATCGATGCAAGGCGAGGGCGGCGCCGGCGGCGAGCGGAAGCGGCATGTCGCCGATTTCGCCCTGTGGAAAGCGGCCAAACCGGGCGAGCCCTCGTGGGAAAGTCCCTGGGGTGCCGGACGGCCGGGATGGCACATCGAATGCTCCGCGATGAGCAAGAAGCTTCTGGGCGAGACGTTCGATATCCACGGCGGCGGTCTCGACCTGGTATTTCCACATCACGAAAACGAAATCGCCCAAAGCGAGTGTTGCCACCAAAAACCGATGGTGCTGTATTGGGCCCACAACGGCTTGTTGTGCCGGCACCACAAGCGGAAAGCTCGGCGGCCGCAGCGACCGTGAAAATGCTGGCGACGGCGCGGCCGCTTCAGCGGCCGTGTCTTCGGGCGACACCGTCAGCGGCAAAATGAGCCGCTCCAAAGGCGCCGGCGGCCTGGCCGACCTCATCAAACGCCAAGGCGGAGAACGAATCCGTTTCTTTTTGCTCCGCACCCACTACCGTAGCACCGTGTTATTCAACGAACCGGCGATCGAAGAAGCCGGCGCCGGTCTGGAAACGTTTTATCGGCTGTTCAAACGATACACACGTATTACGGGTGCCCAGTTTTACGCCCTCACCGCGCCGAAAACGCGCGGGGCGATGCCGCTGACGGTGGCCAAGCAGCCCGTGCTCGAAGCAGCGGAAAAATGCCGCGAGCGATTTCTGACCGCGATGGATGATGATTTCAACACCGGTGGCGCGATTGGCGAACTTTTCGAGATGGCCAAAATCACCAACCGCTACTGCGACGAACAGGACCTTGGAGGTGCCGGCAAAGATCATGCGGCCGCCGTGGCTACGCTCGATCTGCTCATGGAAACGGTCAAAGAATTGGCGAACATTCTGGGTCTGTTCTCGCACCCGGTCACCGTGGCCGGTGGTTCGGACGATTTGGTCCGCAAGCTCATGCCGCTCGTGATCGACCTCCGCGCCGCTGCTCGCAAAAACAAGAACTTCGCCGTGGCCGATAAAATCCGTGACGGCGTTGCTGCGGCCGGCATCGCGCTCGAAGACCGTGCCGGCGGTACGGAGTGGACGGCTGCTCAATTAGCCCCCGGCGAATCGCCGGGGGCTAAATGCGAGGCAATCATGCAACTGTTGATCCAGCTCCGCGCCGACGCACGCGCGGCCAAGGATTTCGCCACCGCCGATGCGATCCGCAACGGCTTGACGGCCGCCGGCGTCACGCTCGAAGACCGTGCGGGTGGGACGGAATGGTCATCGAACTAAGCCCGATTTTCTGCCCAACGCACTTGGAGCCATTTAAGCTTGATGACGGTGTAAATGTCGAAGTTTCGTTTTCGACAACCAACCTACCGTCAAGGACTCGGGACGAAAACCCCGAGAGTCGCGCACAAATGCAAGTTCTTGGCATCGATCCTGGCCTCAATACAACGGGCTATGGCGTGCTGGATTTCGTGGCCAAGCAGCCACGGTTGGTTGAAGCCGGTGTCGTGCGCGGAAAGGCTAGTGCCGCGTTGGCCGAACGTTTACAAGAAATTCACGCGGGCGTGGCCGATGTCATTGCCACGTTGAAGCCGGAAGTGCTGGCGATCGAGGAGCTCTACACGCACTACGAACGACCAACGACGGCAATCCTTATGGGGCATGCGCGGGGCGTCATTGTGCTGGCCGCCGCCGAAGCCGGCATACCGGTTGTGAGTTATGCGGCGACGCAGATCAAAAAGACAATCACCGGCAACGGTCACGCTGCCAAGTGGCAGGTGCAGGAAGCAATCCGTCGCGAGCTGAACCTGCCCACGCTGCCAGAGCCACCCGATGTGGCCGATGCGCTGGCGATTGCCCTTTGTCATTGCTACTTGGGCATTCGGGGACCGGGAGCTGGGGATTGGTCTCGCTCACAACATTGACCGAGATACAATACCCCCAGCGAGAAGCACCGACATGAAGTCGCCTTGCCCCCGCCCCCGCATCCCACGGCTCAAAATGATCACAAAAATTACCGGCACCCCGATTGCCATTGCAGCCGACACTCTCACGCTTGCCGTAGGCGCGTTCGAATACGAAGTTCTGATTCCTGAATTCGCACGGCGAAACTTACAGGACCGGATTGGCAGTGAGGTCAGTCTGCACACGGTCGAGTATTTGGAAGGCAACCCGATGCAGGGCCGCCTCATTCCGCGCTTGGTGGGTTTTCAGAATCCCATCGAGCGCGAGTTTTTCGATATGTTCTGCGAAGTCGACGGCGTCGGCGTCAAAAAGGCGTTGCGGGCGATGGTCCGGCCCGTTCAAGACGTTGCCGCGATGATCGAAGAACAGGATGCCAAGGGATTGGCAACACTTCCTGGCATCGGTCCCGCAATGGCAGATCGTATCATCGCCAAACTTCGCCGCAGAGTGCCCAAATTCGCGCTCCTTGTCGCCCGGGATGCCACACCCGCGGCGGATGTCGAGCGCGACCTGCTGGCCGAGGCATTCGATGTGCTTCGCGTGTTGGGCCACAATGAATCGGACGCCCGACGACTCTTAGACGACGCGTTGGATAAGAATCGCAAATACAAGGACGTTGATTCGCTGCTCCACGCCGTTTATGAAAAGTCGCACGGTTGAGCAACCCGATCTGGCGCCGACGTCGCATTAGGTGGATATCACACCCCCCCTGATAGGCTAGTAATGGCTTGCGATATCGTAGGAATCGTTCCGAATCCGCCGCCCGCAATTCCAGAGGGGACTGCCCAGGCTGACCGCCAGTTACTATAATGAGTCTTCGTACGGTGCGGCGTCGATATCGAATTATGGCGGCCGCACCGAAATAGGGCTGAATTTCAGCCTCCCGCCAGCCCCTTGGTCGATGTCGGTTTGTTGCTCGTAAACAAAGCGCAAACCCCACCGTCACCCGCCTGCCCCAGTTACCGCCTGCCTCCTAGCATCCGAGACATTTTGAGTCTTCCCCCTGTCCGGCCTGCTAGCTATCCTGTGGTTTCCCCAGCTTTCCGTTCCGATAGAAACTTCCTAGCTAACCGCGTTGACAAGGAATGAGTAATTCCCTGCCGTCCTCGAATCGTTGCTAGCATTGCCCTTCCCGTTTCGCCTTTGATCCCATCATACCGTTGGGCAACCATCCTATGCTGATCAAATTGATTGAGCGTTCGCTGGTGTATCCCCGGCCGTCGCGGGAACGCGGCGATTGGCGGCCCCGCTGGCTGCGGCCACAGAACGTGTGGTTCCGTTCGACAGATAATACAAAGCTGCATGGGTGGTACGTTCCGAACCCTGAAGCTCGCCGGCTGATTGTCTACTCCCACGGCAATGGCGAACACGTAGCCGATCAGGCAAATCTCGTATTCCGACTGCAAACAAATCTGGCAGCGACGGTTTTTGTCTACGATTATCGAGGCTATGGTCGTAGCCGTGGAAAGCCAACGGAGCGCGGTTGCGTGGCCGATGGCATGGCAGCCCATCGATGGTTAGCCGAACGCGAAGGCGTGGATTTGGAAGACATCGTCTTAATGGGCCGTTCGATCGGGGGCGGCGTAGCAGTGGCGGCCGCAGCCGAGCAGGGCGCGCGGGCGCTCGTGCTGGAGGCCACGTTCTCGCGCATGACGGATGCCGCTGCGGCCATGTATCCCTGGTTGCCGGTGCGGCTGGTGATGAGCAATCGGTACAATTCGGTCCGTCGAATTCAGAAATTTGAGGGGCCCGTGTTTCAGAGCCATGGGACGGATGACGAAGTTGTTCCGATCAAGCTGGCCCGAAAGCTGTTTGACTCGTCGCAGGGCTGGATGAAGCAGTTCTACGAAATCGCCTACGCGCGACACAACGATACGCCGCCGGCGGCCTATTATGCCGCCTTGGGTGCATTCTTAGATCGCGTAGACGAAAAGAGCCGGGCCGTGCCCGCAAGCCTGCGGCGACGGCAGCGGCAGCTTGTTTCTTAATCGTCACTGGCGTCGAGTTACTTCGAGTTTTCGCGGTGCGCGGGCATCTGGTATAGTGGCGCGCAGTCAGGACGGGCGTTCAGAGCCGCGGTTCCGGCTCGCCTTCCTGGAATATCCGCCGCGCCATGCCCCGTGAACCCGTTTTTACCGCTGCCGACTTACCGCCGCCTGAGCAGCAAACCCCGGCTGGTTCCGAACCGTGGGCGAACCTTCGTGAGGACGAGTTCGCCTTGCGGCCGCGCCACATGCATGAAATGGTGGGCCAGCGGAAAGTGGCGGAGCGGCTGGCAATCGCCGTCGATGCGGCCCGCAAACGAAAGGAGCCGCTGGGGCACATATTGCTCGATGGGCCGCCCGGATTGGGCAAGACCACGTTTGCCACGTGCATACCACGCGACCTAAACGTCGGCTTGCAAATCGCCAGTGGTGCAGCGCTCGCCGCACCTAAGGACCTCCTGCCGTATCTCACAAATGCGGAAGAGGGCTCAATCCTGTTCATCGACGAAATCCACCGCCTGCCGAAAGCGGTCGAAGAGTTCATGTACCCGGCGATGGAGGATTTTCGCGTCGATATCACGCTCGGCGAAGGGGCCGGGGCTCGGACAGTGAACATGAAATTGCGGCCGTTCACCCTAATTGGCGCCACCACGCGGAGCGGCCTGCTCTCGGCGCCGCTACGGGATCGATTTCAAATCCGCGAGCACATGGAATTTTACAGCATCGAGGAACTGACGGAGATTGTCCGTCGCAATGCCGCCAAGCTGCGCGTCGAGATCGAAGACCCGGCCGCGGAAAAAATCGCCCGCTGCAGTCGCGGCACGCCGCGGGTCGCCAACAATCGACTCCGCTGGGTTCGCGACTATTCGACTAGCAAGGCGGAAGGCCATATCACGCTTGCGGTGGCCGAGGCAGCTCTCAAAAAACTTGAGATCGATGAATTGGGCCTCGACGCTCAGGACCGCAAGTACCTGGCAACCGTTGCCCGGGTGTTTCACGGCGGGCCGGCCGGAGTCGAAGCTATTGCCCACACCATGAACGCCGCCCTGGATACGCTTGTCGATGAAGTTGAGCCGTTTCTACTCCGCTCGGAGCTTGTGGTCCGGACACCTCGTGGGCGTAAGTTGACCGCGCAGGCGTATCAACATCTGGGCACCACGCCGCCGCCGGGCGAGCCGCAACTACCACTCTTCAAGTAAATGCCATAGAATCGGTGGCTTCACCCGGAGGCTCTTATCGTGAAGCGATTGCCCATTGTCCTGATGGCGTGCGTCATCGGCGCTTTCACCGCCCGCGCAACGTCCGCGCTCGCTGAGCAGGCTTACAAAATCACGCCCGACGTGGTCTACGGCCACAAGGCGGGAATGGCGCTAACCTTCGATGTCATTCGGCCCAAACAGTCCAACGGCGCCGGTATTCTCTTCATGGTGAGCGGCGGCTGGTTTTCGTTTTGGGTGCCGCCCGAAAGCTTTGTTGAGCCGAAGGGGCCAGAGGGATTCAAGCACTTCGGTGAGCTTGTGGATCACGGTTATACGCTGTTCATCGTGCGGCACGGCAGTGCGCCGCAGTTTAAGGTGCCCGAGGCCGTTGCCGATGTTCGCCGAGCCGTGCGATTCATCCGGCTCAACGCTGCGAAGTATGGCATCGACCCGAACCGGATAGGCGTTTGCGGCGGCAGCGCGGGCGGCCACTTGTCGTTGATACTGGGTACGGCATCTGATAACGGCGACAAGCAGGCAAAAGATGAAATCGACCGCACGAGCGACCGCGTGGAAGCGGTCGTGGCCTATTTTCCGCCCGTCGATTTGCGGGAATGGGTCGGGAAAATGACCGATCGTTTTCCCGCGCTCGATTTCGACCCGAAACTGGCGGAATCGATCTCGCCTCTATTGCACGTTTCAGCCGACGATCCGCCTACACTTTTGATTCACGGCGACAAAGATAGTCTGGTAAAGCTCGACAACAGCGAGCGAATTCTGGCCGCGTTCAAGAAGGAAAAAGTCCCCTGTGACCTATTGGTTGTGAAAGGCGCCGGCCACGGTTTCGGCGGCGAACAGGCCACGCAAGCGGCCAAAGCGCTTATCGCGTGGTTCGACAAGTATCTGAACGGTTCGGCAACTGCCAAGAATGGCACGCGAACTTCCGAGAAGCTTCCCGTGGCCCCTTAGGAAGCCGTCAGCGTCCGACCTTCGCCGACAACGACGCAATCGGGCGATTTATCAACTACCGAATAACGATTCAGGTGTAGCGCATTCAACAACCCGCCTTCGAAACTGCCCTGGGTGCGCGACACCGCTGTGAAAAGTGCAAATCCGCGCGAGGGCAGCAATACGTGCGCGCGGCAAGCTGAAAATGGCGTCGTGCATTCGCCATGTTTCGACCAACGGTATTGATAGTATTGGACATACGTCGATCCCGCCATCCCGGCGACTCGCCCCAGACCACCGCACATTCGCCCCGCATTGCCTAACAATTAGGCATTTTGGTGCGAAGCATCGACCGATTCGGCCGCGCTATTTACGCGACTTGCCGCTGTCAGTCCGCACGATACGGCTAAAGCCGTATCGCCCAACTAGTTTACGCTTGGCCTGCCACTCCATTACACTGATGGGCATCGCACACGCATTCAAACCTACCTTCCCGTGCCAAGGACCGGCAAGATCCCAAATGTCGGCCCGATTGTCAGTTTTCGGCACGAATTGCGTCACCTCACTTGAGAATGCCACCAGATGAATTGTTTCTACCGCGTATCTGCCCGCTTTTGCTGGATCCTTGGACTGGAACTGCTTTTCGGCCAATTCGCGCTGCCCTGCCGGGCCGACCTGTGGGGATTAAGTACGCCGGCAAACGGTTCGCCCGCCCCCGGGACCGAGGACAATTACAACAAGGTGTTTCGCTTCGATGAGCTGGGAAACAAGCTGGCCAACGATATTCCGGCCAGCGCCGGCATATTCTTCCCGACAGGAATAGCCGTGGGACCGGATGGCAACATCTATGTCAGTAGCTATGGGACGGGCAGCATTTTGTACTTTGACGGTCAGACCGGTGCGCCGCTCGGCACCTTTGCCTCGGGTTTGCCACCCGCACAGTTGGCGTTCGGACCCAACGGCAATTTATATGTCTCAGAATTCTTTGGCGAAAACGTTCGCGAGTACGATGCTCATGCCGGAGCTAATTTTGGTCAATTCCTTGGTTACGCGGCAACGGGGCTGACCAGTGCTCAAGGTCTCGCCTTCGCCGCGAACGGGGACTTGCTCGTCGGCGATGGCTTCGCACAGGCCGAAGGACAACACGCCCACATCGTTCGCGTTCATGATGGAGAGCAGTCGACGTGGGGCTTCACTGATACTTGCTCGGTAGCTGGCTGTCCTTTCTATGCTCCCGTGGCGATGCTAACACAGGCCAGCGGCGACGTGTTGGTGGTTGATATGCTGGGAAACTACGTCGCCCGTGTCAGCGATGCGGGGGTGCCGAGCTTTTTCGCGTCCATCAACCCACCGGTGGCTCCGCCTGACACCAACTTCCCGTCCGATATTACGTTCGACCCGGACGGGAATATCGTGGTTTCCGTTTTGGGCTCGACCAATCCGCCCGATAATCGCGGCGCGCTGTGGCGATACGATTTAAGCGGAAACATCATTGATCCCGATAACGACACAACGCCCGACGAGCCGATCGCATCCGGGCTCGAACCGATTGCCGGTATCGATTACACGCCGTCGCTGGAGACGCTTGCCGGCGACTACGATGGAGACAACTCCATTGGTCCATCGGACTATGCCAAATGGCGGGCCAATTTTGGCATGTTTGTGGCTCAAGGTAATAACGCCGATGGAAGCTCGAATGGCGCCGTCGACGCCGGTGACTATGTGCTTTGGCGGAAGGCCGCTGCCTTGGGGAGCGGCGCCAGCGTCCAGTCAATCCCCGAACCGACAACGCTAGTGATGATCCTTGGCGGATTGTTCGCTGCGTGCGCCCCGCACCGTGCGCCGAAGTGAGGCAAGGGATCATCGCATGGCTGGCCGATCGC
>CAWEDY010000036.1:0-20175 GCA_963807935.1 uncultured Planctomycetota bacterium | reverse complement strand
TCAAATTGGTTGCCTCGCAATGATCGTTCCTCCATAATGCGGGCTCACCGTAGTCGCATTCGATCGGCAATTGACCTTGCTCTCGTATCGCAATCTTGAGAGATTTCCGCCATGCGCAGCTCACTCGATCGACGAACGTTCCTGCGCACTACTGCCGCGGCCGGCGCCGCGTTCGGTTTGGGTACAGCAACCCGCGCGACCCCCGTTGATGGTGAGGTGAGTTTGCCCTTGTTCAAAATCTCACTCGCCGAATGGTCGTTTCACCGCGCACTTCGCGCCGGCAAAATGGACAACCTCGATTTCCCCAAAATTGCCCGGCAAGATTTCAACATCGACTGCGTTGAATACGTCAATGTTTTCTTCATGGACAAAGCGAAGGATCTCGGCTACTTGAAGGACCTGAAGCAGCGATGTAGAGATCACGGCGTCCGCAGTGGGCTCATCATGTGCGACCATGAAGGGGATCTCGGCGACCCCGACGACGCCAAACGTACCCGAGCCGTTGAAAACCATTACAAGTGGGTCGAGGCGGCCAAGTTTCTCGGTTGCCATTCCATCCGGGTGAACGCCCGCTCGTCGGGAGACCCACAGGAGCAGCATAACCGCGCCGTCGACGGGCTGCGCCGGTTGAGTGCGTTCGGCGCCAAGCACGAAATAAACGTCATTGTCGAGAACCACGGTGGCATCTCGTCAAACGGAAAGTGGCTCGCCGGAGTAATTAAAGATGTCGGCCTCAAAAACTGCGGCACGCTGCCCGACTTCGGCAACTTCAAGATCAGTCCGACCGAGCAGTATGACCGGTATCAGGGTGTCGCTGAAATGATGCCTTACGCCAAGGGTGTCAGTGCGAAGAGCCACGTCTTCAATGCGCAGGGCCAGGAGGCCGAAATCGACTACCTGAAAATGATGAAAATCGTCCTCAACGCCGGCTACCACGGCTACGTCGGCATCGAATGGGAAGGCGAAACGCCTGGCGAGCCCGAAGGAGTCAAATTGACCCAACGCCTGCTGGAAAATGTTCGGAATAGGCTCTCCGCTTTGTAGGAAGAAGACGACCAGCTGGGCGGCTTGCTTTCTTTCTGTTCCATTCCCTCTGCATCCACGTTGCTTCTAGGCGCAGCCTTCTGACTGCCTGCAAAATGCGGTCGAAGGAGGCCGCGCTATGAATCGGATATTGCCCACCCCGTGGAAACCCACCAAGGTTCAGGTCCGCGCCGCGCACAACAAGCTCGTCCCGGATCGCATCGCCAAAATCTCATCGTCCTCTTCGCCGGCATCAACCCCGGCCTTTACACCGCAGCCATCGGCCGTCACTTCGGTCCCCCGGCGACCCTGTGCGTCGCATCGACGGGTTTCGTCGATTCAGTCAATTTCCGCCGCATTATCTCATCCCAGCCTCTTAACCCTGCCAGAAAAAGTTGCATTGGCGTTCGTCCGCCTCCACTTCAGCGATGCAGAAGCCCTTCGATGTGTAATCGACGGGCATTTTGCCTTCTCTTCCGCGAGTTGCATCATCGCCCCTATTCGGCAGAAAACTCCTGATGGATCACGCCATGCAATCGACGGATTCCTGTGGGCAAGCGGATGCGATCACCATGTGCGCAACACGGCGAGCGATTTCAACTGTCTGCTTGTTTCCTGTGACTTGCCGAGTTACGTACGCGCCCTCCATGATCAGACATAACTCTTTTGCAAGCGAGCGCGGCTCCCGAGCGCCTGCTTCGACGGCCAAGCTGTATACCATATCCTCGATGGCTTGTTTGCTTTTCGCCGCAGCAATGTGGGCCGGCTCATGCGGGAGTGGAAACTCCATGGCGACATTGACAAAAATGCAACCTTGAAAGTCGTCCGATTCGACAAGGTGCTCGACGACGTCGAGCAGCGCCCGCAGCTGACCCAATGGAGTGGGGCCGCCGCGTTCGCAAGTCATGCGACGAAAGGTTTCCTGAAGCCCGCGGTTTTGTTCTTCCAGCGCCGCCAGCATGAGGTCTTCCTTGCTCTCGAAATGCTTGTAAAACGCCGTCTTGCTGATTCCCACGTCCGATAGAATCTGATCGATTCCTACGTTGCGAAAACCATCGCGGTAGAAGCGACGAACGGACGAGTCAATCAGGCGCTGTCGCGTGTCTAGTTTCATTGTTTTAGGTATTTCGCGAGCAGGTTTACCACAAGTCAACCGACGGTTTACCACGAGTCAACTTGGCTCACTCCTCCGTAGCCCGATAATGCCTATCACTGAGCGAACGCGATGTCGCGGCTCGTGCCATGGAATTATGACTCGATCATCGGAGGCTCCCCCATGCGACGCTGGCTGTTTTTTGTGTATGGTGCCGTCTGTCACTTGCTCTTTTTTGCAGTCTTTGCCTATATGGCGGGGTTCGTGGGCAATTTCCTCGTTGCCAAATCGATCGATTCCCCGTCGAGCGAACCACTCGCAACGGCGTTCGCAATCGATGTTCTGCTGCTGGTGCTATTCGGCGTCCAACACTCGGTCATGGCCCGGCCGGCGTTCAAGCGAGTGTGGACCCGCATTATACCGGAACCGATCGAGCGCAGCACGTATGTATTGGTTTCATGTGTTGTGAGCTTCGTGCTGATGTGGCAATGGCGCGGCATCGACCAGGTTGTGTGGGATGCAGAGCATCCGACGCTCCGCGGTCTGTTGTGGGGCTTGTGTGCGATCGGTTGGCTGCTCGTGCCGGCGGCGAGCCTCATAATAAGCCACTTTGATCTGTTCGGCACGCGGCAGGTCTGGCTGCACCTACGCGGCCGCGACTACGAGTCGTTGCCGTTTCGAACGCCATCGCTCTACAACCACGTGCGGCACCCGCTCTACGTCGGTTGGACGATCGCGTTTTGGGCGACGCCCACGATGACCGTCGGCCATCTGCTGTTTGCAGGTGCGCTGACCGGCTACATGGCTCTGGCAACTGTGTTTGAAGAACGAAATTTGATGGATCATTTCGGCGACCAATATGCGAGCTACCGCCGGCGGGTCCCGAGGTTTATTCCACGATGGAGTACGGTCGCCGCGCCGCTCTCCCAGACAATGCATACAGCCGATTCTGAATCGTTAAAGCATAGGGTGCCAACAGTGAGCCCTGGCTTAACCGATTAATTTCCGACAAATGTCGCCTGTCCCAGCCACTCAGCCCGCCAGAAAAAGTTCCATGTGCCTCCCGCTGCCTCCAGGCGTTTTTCGGCGCATTCCGCGTAGTGGAGTCCAAATCTGAGACTTGCGCTCCGCCTCTTCTATTGGACATTGGCACAATCGGGACAAGGTAGTCTGCCTAGAACTTAGGCACAACGCACCAGCCTGCTTTCTGTGCAGTCACTGCTGCAACATAGGCATTCGCTAGCTGCTAGCGTAAGTGCAAGCATTGCAACGACATGCATGATTGCACTTGCCGCGTTTTTAGAATGCCACTAAATAACGACCCCGAACGTGGGCCGCTTGGCCACCGGTAGTTCCGCACGACCTGGAAGGAGACAATAGCCGTGCTTACCCAATCAACGGAAAAGTACCAACAAATCGAGCAATCCGCCCGCCAGCTCTTCGAATCGGAGCCGGACTGGGTAACGTTTTTCCGCGAGATCCTCGGCGTCGACGGCATCGTCCGACGTCAGTTCACGCGGCTGGAAGACCTGACGGCTTTCGAAAAGAGCCAGGAGTTCGACCAGATCCAGAAATGGCTGGTGAAACTCCGCGAGCAGAAAAACTCCACCGACACGGAAAGCGAACCTACCCGGGTTATCACCGTTCGGCTGCCGAAGAGCATGCACGAATACTTGCGAACCGAGGCACACGACCTTCGGACCAGCATGAACAAGCTGTGCATTTCGAAGCTACTTCAGGTCATCGAGCAAGACTTGATCCCGACGGAGCGCAGCGCCGGCGGGCCTCCCCGCACCAACAAGCCGGCGCCGCAGCCACCGGCAGCAGGAATCGGCGTCGGACACGCTGGGCATAGCGGTCACACCGGTCACACTAGCCACAACAGCCCAATGGTCAGTAACCAGCCGGTGTTCCGGTCGGCGTCTGGTTTTTAAGCCAGCCTGGCCAGTTTCATTGTCGTAAGCCTGCAACGCAATCGCCCCGGCCCCGTGCCGGGGCGTTTTCATTGCTGCGCGTCCCGCCGAGCCGGACCGATTAGAAAGCGCCGGTCGGCTCGCGGCACCTGCTTATAAAACCCCAAAGAGGGCCTGTAAGCCGGGTTCTGTAAGCGATGCATCGCCGGTGATCATTCCTCTAGGACGGCGGTTGCCCGCCGTCTCGTGCGGCCTACCCGGAAGTCGTAACGAGCCGGACCAGCTCATGCTTCCTGTTTGGCCTTGCACCGGGTGGGGTTTGCCAAGCCAGACGAGTCGCCCCGCCTGCTGGTGCGCTCTTACCGCACCGTTTCACCCTTACCCGCCAAGGCGGGCGGTTTGCTTTCTGTTGCACTTTCCCTAGCCTTGCGGCCGGTGGATGTTATCCACCACCCTGTCCTACGGTGCCCGGACTTTCCTCCGGCCTGATTCTGCGAACCAAACCGGCGACCACCCGGCCCTCTTTGGGGAAAAATAATTATAGCCGTTCGGCCGAATGAACGTAGTGGCTGAAAGCTCTTGAACAGTATGGCGATAGGCACACCCACCCGCCGCGACACCTACATCAATGCAGGGCCGCTGCTAGCGATGGACGATCGTCGTGAGGGAAACAGATAAGTAAGCGCGCCGGCGATTCCTGCGCCGACGGACGGGATTCCACACGCAACCTCCGGCCACTAGCGCCAAAGTTACCGTGGCCGGTTCCGGAATGTTCTGGATACCAAGTCTGCTGCTTGCAGAACCGAGCGTCGCAAGAGATGGGTCGCGAAACCTTAGCGCTGTCACCCCTAGCACGTCCAAGTGCTGCGTGATGCTCGTTTGATGCACGTCCGTCGTCGTGCCGGCGAACAGATCGTCCATCAGGAAGCTCGACGGCAGCCCGCCGATGCTTACGTCCATCGGCTGTTCTGTCGAGTTGACCAGAAACAGATAGCGATCCGACCCGACTTCGGCATCGAACGTGTGCAGCGTGTCGTACTTGTATTTCTTACCGGAATCGTCCACGTATTGGAATTGCTTGAGGCTCGACGTCGTTTTGATCTTCAAGTCGCTCCGTGCTTCTCCAAACAGAAAGACCTTTTGCAGGTCAAGATCACCCGTCAGGTCCTGGGCCACCGACGCGTACGCTTGAAACTGCTCATTATGAGTAGTAAGGTTGGGCCGGTTCTCGTACATGGACCAGACATCAAAGCTTTTGATTCCCATGACGAGTCCGAGATAGGCATCGTTCCGTATCACGCGCCGGATTTCCTCAGCATTGTTGCCAGTCTTCGGATCCGTAAAGTCTTGCGAGAGTTGCAGGACGGCCTGCGGCAGAGTCTTGAGAGATTTCGCCGCTGAAACGATCTGCGAGTAACTCCAGATCGCGTGGCCCTCCCGCTCAGGGCCCCGCGCATAGCTGGTGAGGTACGTTCCCTTGCTGACGATATCCTGGTACTTGCCCGTTTTTTTCAGCGCCGCCGCGTCGCGGTTTTCTGGTTCATACATAGAGAACGGTTCGTGCGGCGCGTTAAACTGCTTCTCCACCGCGCGAACCGTTTCGCTGGCGATCTTCAGATAACGCAGTTCCGGTGCATACCAATACCGGACCTCTTCCACGCCGAGCGACCACCGCGCGACGGTGTCGCGAGCTATCGGATCGCTCAAGACGGCGGCCACTTGCTCTCGAACACTGGCAGCGATTTCGGCATCCGACAGACTCGCTAAAGCTGTGGGGCGGTCGCCGATCGAGACGCCTGACAGAGAGGCAGGTGGGCGAATCTGAAAGATGAACTTCAGATTTTCATTCGCCGCCGAGTAGATCGGGCTGAAATCGCTCCAGTTGTCGCCGTAATACGGGCCTGCAAGCGTGAAACCGTTCTGCGCTACACGAGCCATGTTCGACAAGCGCGGATCCGCTTTGCTATTGCCGGAAATCGAATAGAAGCCGAACCCAAATTGTTGGCCCAGCGGATAAATTCCCTTTGGATCGAGTTGTACGGCAGATGCTTTTGGTGGCTTAAAGAACTTGGGTTTCGATTTGGCGAGAGCCTCATTCGTCACTCCCCAGCCGACGGCCAATACCAGGATTAGCCAACACGCAGCCGTACGGGTACAAACTCCGGAAGGATGAAACATCGTCGTTATGCTCCGTGGCCAGACGCAATCGAATGCAGGGACAGCAAGCAGGAAGTCAGTGGTCGGATGGGCGGTCGTAACAACCCCATCGACCTAATTGATCCATGCTAATTGGCCAGATTTGCCAAACAAGGGAATTCGTGCGATGTTCCCACGAGACAATAAAAAGCCGCCCTCACCCCAGAATTACGCCGGGGTTTCTCCAGGTTAGAAACGGGCCGGCATCCGAAAAAAGAAAGAGTCCGAGCCGGGGCAGCGCTGCTTCAATCCGGCGGGCGTTACCCGGTCGGTCGATGAAACCGTCCTTGCCAGATGCGTCGTCGCAGCCCCGCTAGGGTTGTCGCAGCAGTCTGCTCAAATTGGATTGAATGGTATAGTGGGAGGCACTAACCGCTGTCGCAGCTCCAACCATGAATGCTGAACCGCTTCTAAACCGGATCGCGAAAGTATTCGCCGAGCACCGCCTCGAAGCCGTCATGGTGGGTAATGCCGCGGCTGCACTGCACGGTGCGCCAGTGACGACACTCGACATCGATTTCATGTTCCGCAAAACACCTTTGAATCTGAAAAAGCTTAAGGCGGTCGCGGCGAGCTTGCGTGCCGTTGTATTGAAGCCGTACTATCCAGTGTCGGACTTGTTTCGAGTGACGAACGACGAACAGGGAATACAACTCGGTTTCATGTCGCGTTTGCACGGCATCAAATCGTTCGAAAGCCTGCGGTCTCGTTCGACATCGGTGCAATTCGGTGAACATTCGCTGAAGGTCGCATGTCTGGCCGATATCATTAAGAGCAAGCGTGCCACCGGCCGCGACCGAGACAAAGCGGTTCTGGAAATCTTGCAGAAGACGCTCGATGAACAAGAAAAAGCCAAAGACTAAGCGGGCACGAGAGGCGGCGCTCAAGAAGGAGAGCGAGCGGGCCCTCGTCGACCAAATCCGCCGGTTGCTCGCGCTGCCGATGAACAAGCGGACACACTTCCTGCGCGTTCGGCACCCGAATGGCGGCTCGCATTTGTGAGGTCGAGATGCGACTGAAAAGATGTTTAATTTTGGGAGTGAGCATTGTTATTGGAGCGTGGATAGCGATGCTCGCCATTGCTGGAATCTACTATTTCATGCAATCAAGTCGCCCTGACCTTAGGCGCCGTTCACGATCGGCCGACATGGAAAAGCGTTACGTCGGCAAACTGGGGATTCTCCGCATCATTGCCAGTACCGTTCGATGCGCAAGAATCATCTGTAAATACGCCATTTGGTATTGCGCCGCTTGAAACCTGGGAAAGTGATATCGGTCCGGTTCGTTACACGATTGCTATCGCCGAATACGATCCACGAGCGGCAATTGCGTATTCGGAAGAGGAGCGATATGATTCCGTGGCGAAGGAAACCCCGAAGTTTCTTGGAGGTAAGCTCGTTCGCAATGATCGAATCCGCTTAGGAGAGATTGAAGGACGCGAGAAAGTGATCGTGGTCTCGGGCAAGGTTACTCTTCACTCGCGAGAGTTTCTCATAGGCAATCGGAGCTATCAAATACAAGTTGCATATCCTCCTGGATCTGAGCCCAATTCTGAGGATGAAGAACGGTTTCTGGGCTCGCTTACAATCGACTATCGACCGGCCAAAAAGTGAGTTGCTAAGTTCGACGTGCCGCAGAGCGCCGATATCACATCATTCGACAAATAGTTCGCCTTGCCGTGATCCACGCCGTGCAAACTCTGCCAGCACAGCGGTCCGCACCGCAGGTTTGCCGAGGCACCAAGATGGTCCGACGAAGTAGTCCGGCGGGGCGTCGCCACTGATGCGGTCGACGATCATGGTCGGCGGCAGAAGCTCGATGAAGTCGACGAGCGTGCGGACGTAATCGGCCCGCTCCATGAGCCGCACTTCGCCGCTCGCCACCTGGTCGGCCAGCGGCGTGTTCTTCACGCAATACAAATTGTGAATCTTGACGGCATCAACGCCGAGCCGGCCAAGTTCCCGAGCGGTCGCCATCATGTCGGCGTGCGATTCGCCGGGCAAGCCGAGAATCACGTGTGCGCCGATTTCGAAACCGCGGCCGCGGCTTCGAGCAACGGCATCGACCACGGCCTCGTGATAATGGCCGCGATTCATCCAATCGAGCGAGCGGTTGTGCATCGTTTGCATGCCGAACTCCACAGACAGATAGGTTCGCCGTGCGAGGTTCGTCAACAAGTCCAGTACATCATCCGGCACGCAGTCGGGCCGCGTGCCAATCACCAGGCCGACAATTTGCGGATGTGACATCGCGTCGTCGTAAACCGCCCGCAGGCGCTCGACCGGTGCGTACGTGTTGGTTGCGGGCTGGAAGTACGCCAGGAAGTCGCGACACTTGCGATAGCGAAGCCGCATTCGCGCAATGCTTTGGTCGATCTGTCCGCGGATGCTGGTGCGCGGCAGCCGGCGACTGGGGCTGAAGCTGCGGTTGTCGCAGAACGTGCAGCCCCCGGTGGCCACCGTGCCATCGACATTGGGGCACGTAAAGCCAGCATCGATGCTCACTTTTTGAACCCGCCGGCCAAACCGCTGCCGGAGGAAGAAGTTACAGGAATAATAAGGCAGCCCCGCGGCCTGCCATGCGGGCTGTGGATCCGTAGCTCGTTGGTTGCCGGCCGCTTGCTCGCCCGTCGTAAGTGGTTTGGTTGACGCCAATTGGGTAGACACGTAGAGTTACGGTATCGGCCTGAAAGTCTATGTCGGGGATCCTATTGCACGCATCATAAATCCCTCATTCTGCCAGGTGCAAGGGAGCAATATCATGCACGGAGTTCTTATTCCTCTTGGCGGCGGCGATCCGATTCCGCTGCCCGACCCGAAGCGCAAAAAGCAGTTGCTAATTGGGCGGCGTGAAAGTTGCGATATCGTGTTGCGATTTGCCAACGTCTCGGCGCACCATTGTCAGTTGATGAACGAAGGCGGCTATTGGTACGTTCGCGACTTGCAAAGCCGCAACGGAATCAAGATCAACGAAGTGCGCATTCAGGAGCAGCGGCGAATCGACCCGGGCGATGTCCTATCGGTCGCCAAGCACAAGTACCGGGTGGAATACGATCCCGTGGAGCTCGGAGCGGTTGGCCCGCCGCCCGCCAACAATCTTTCGCAGGAGGTCATGCGCGAGTCGCTCTTGTCGCGCGCCGGGCTGAATCACCGCGACTTCGGACGCGAACGCGGCGGCGCTGCGGACAGCCGCGGCCGTTACGACCCAACCAACATGCAGGCCGGTCAAATCGAGCTGCCGGATGAACCGGTGTAAATTCCTGGGAGCAGGGAATACGCTGCGAAGCGGCTGTTGCTTCAATCTTTTCGCTTCTGTTATGTCGAAAAAAAAAGGCAAGGTTCGCACCGATTTTTGCAAGAATCGGCAGTCTCGGACCCGCGAGAAGGACTTTAGCAGCGAGCTGGCCGGTTCGAACTCACCCGTTGATGCCCCGCGAGGCGAACGCGTTAGCGGCAAAGGCGACATCTCTCGCAAGCGAACGGTTGCCGGCGCAGAAATCGTTGAGGACGATGCGGGAACGCACGTGCTGCCGGAGGTCGATCGGACGGTTTGCCGGCTAGGCCGCGTGTTGCGCGTGCAAGGTTTGTTGAGTATCGTGCGCGATGAGCGCGGAGCGATTTTTGAGTGTGCGATCCGGCGGGTCTTGAAGACCCTGGCGACCGATCAACGGCACGTTGTTGCCGCTGGCGACATTGTTTGGTTTCGTCCAGAACGTGCGAGCGAAGGGATTATCGAGCGAGTCGAGCCGCGGCGCGGCTTGGTGAGTCGGACGAGCCGTGGCCGGCAGCACGTACTCGTTGCCAACGTCGACCAACTCGTGATTGTCATGAGCGCGGCCGAGCCGCGATTGAAGCCGAATCTGATCGACCGCTTCCTCATCACGGCAGAGAAGGGCGGCATCCGCCCGCTGATCTGCATCAACAAAATCGATCTCGTCGAACCGGCCGACTTCATGCCGCTGGTAGGCGTATATGCGCAACTGGGTTATGAGACTCTGCTAGTTTCGGCCGTCTCTGGGACCGGGGTCGATCGGCTGCGCGAGTGCCTGGCCGGCGAAGAAAGTGTGGTGACGGGCCAGAGCGGCGTCGGTAAGTCATCGCTTTTGAATGCAGTCGAGCCTGGTTTGCAATTGCGGGTGCAAACAGTGAGCGAAGAAACGCAAAAAGGCCGGCACACGACGACGACCGCCGAACTTATTCCGTTAGGGTTTGGCGGTTATGTCGTCGACACGCCGGGCATCCGCCAGTTTCAACTTTGGGACGTCATCCCCGAAGAGGTCGCCGGTTTCTTTCGCGATCTGCGGCCCTACGTAAGCCGATGCCGCTTTCCCGATTGCACGCATACCCATGAGGACGACTGCGCGGTAAAGGACGCGGTCGCCGACGGCTGGATCGATGCCCGGCGCTATGAGAGCTACGTTCAAATCCGCGCCGGCGATGCAGTGTGACGCCCAACTGCCGGATACGCTTAAGTGCGCGAAACTGGCACGCGACGAACTACGAGGATTCATTGTCGCGGTGGACCGTGTTCGGCGAAAACGCCGGCAAACAGACCGCGATATATTCGGCGCCATCCGGCGTGCTGTATCTGACCCATTCACCCGGCTCGCAGACAACCGCTTGCCTCGCGCTGACATCGAACATGCCGCCTTCGTGCTCGACTCGCAGTCGGCCGCTCAAAACAATGCTAATCTCACGAAACTCGGGGCGCTGCCCAGGCTCGGTCCAGCCGGCCGGCGATTGCATGCGGGCGACGCTCATTGCCCGATCGCCCGAGTTTGCCAATCCGATGAATTCCTCGATCTGCTTCGGTTTATTTCCCGCAGCGACAATTAGTTTTGGAGCGGCGATGACTTGAGGCATGAAAGTATCTCCAGCGCAGCAGTTGGGCTGACTTACCCCACGATAAGACGACGCTTACGAATTGGCAATCCTATGCGGCTATGCGGGCCGACATCGGGGACATTGCCTCGCACACCAATTGCGTCACATCGGCCGCCGCGCTCAGGACGCGCCATGCGACGCATGTTCGCGGCCATTTTCGCCCGGCGAGAATCGTCGCTCACCAGCGGTTTAAGCTGTTCGATCAGCGATTCTGCGAGCGGACACATAATTTCCGTCTCATCGATTAGTTTGGCCGCGCCGGCCGCCGCAAACGCCTCGGCATTCGGCTGATGAAACTGCATGACGGACGGGTAGGGCACCAGGATCGCCGGCACGCCCGCCAATGCCAGTTCGGCTAGCGTCGTGCCGCCAGAGCGGCAAACGACTAAATCGGAGGCGAACATGATTGGCGCGATTTCGTCGATATACGCTACCACCAGCGCATCGACGCCTGCCGCGCGATAACGCGAGTCGGTTTCCTGAAGTTGCCCTTCGCCAGACTGATGCAGAATTTGCCAACCTGCGAGTTGCTCGCGCAGCCGAGCGAGCGCTTGCGGCATATGTTCGTTGATCGAACGCGCGCCGCCGGCGCCGCCAATAACGATCAGCCGCTTTTCGCCAGGTTGCCTTTCGGCGCAGGGCTGTTGCCGATAGAGTTGTTCAAACGCCGGCCGTGCCGGATTACCCGTGACCGACAGCGGCACCGCAGAAGGAAAATAGGATCGCGTCTCGTCGAAGCCAGCGCACACCGTGGCAGCGGAACGAGCCAACCAACGGGTGACGCGGCCCGGAACGACGTTTTGCTCCAGCAGCACCGTCGGGATTCCGCGCGAGATGGCCGCCTTCACGGTCGCGGCGCTGGAGGCACCTCCCAGCCCCACCACGGCCGACACGTGTTTTTCCTTGAGATACCACCGCGCGGCCCAGTAACCGGCGACGTTGTCGGTGACAAACCGCACCGCGTGCAGTGCATTCTGCGGCTCTGGTTGTGACGGAACGCGCGCGTAACCAAATCCGGCCGTCCGAATCAGGTGGTGATCCACCACGCGCCCGCCGCCGACAAACGTCGCAGTCGCATCTGGGATCCGCTCCATAAGGTGAGCAGCGACGGCCAGCCCAGGGTACAAATGGCCGGGCTTGCTGCCCCCTGCGAACACGATGTGCGGTGGGTGAGGCATGATGCGTTCGTTGTCCGCCGTCCGCTGTTTCACGCGACGAACAACGGATGACGGAACATGGGCAAAATCCGCTGAGACACCGGAGCGGCGCAGTGCGCCGCCCCGGTGCTCAGACGTAAGCTTCATCGTGAAGCACTCGCCGCGCGCGGTTGACCCAGAAACCGCATTGCACGGCAAGCCTTATGCTCCAACCCAGGGAGGGTGGTTGCGCGAAATCCCGCAATTTCGCGCCACCGACGATGAAGCCTCAGCGTAAATCGATCATCCGACGAATACGTTTTTGAAAAGTACGGTGGGCATCGCCCACTAATGTTCATGCTCACGCCGCCAGTCGCTGCGGCACTGTCGCAATTGCTCCGTGCAAAACCTCGCGAACAATCTCACTATCGTTGGCCAGCGCGTTACCGGGATCCAACGGCGTGTGCGGCTGCTCACCCATGCCGGCGATCACGACCGTGTCGCCCGCCTGGGCTTGTTCCAATGCCCAACCGATCGCCTGTTGGCGATCGAGGATTACCCGCGCCTTACGCACGTCGGCAAAGCCGCTCCGCAGCTCCATGCACGTGCGGTGCCGGCCTTCTTCCGCCGGACAGGCATTCGTGACCACGGCCAGATCGGCCATCGAGCCGATGACTCGGCCAATTGCCGGTAATTCAGTTTCGTCGCAATCGTTGCCCGCGCCGAACACGCAAATCAGCCGGCCCGTTGTCGCATGCCGCGCTGCCCGAAGACAGTGCCGCAGCGCCTCGGGCGAATTCGCGGCGTCAACCAGGACCGCGAAATTCTGCCCGCACATCACGCGCTCCATCCGGCCCGGTAGGCGATCTACCGCCTCCAGTCCGCGGGCGATCGCCGTTAATTCCACGCCATAAGCAAGGGCAGTAGTAGCAGCCGCCAGGCAGTTGTAGACGTGATGGTCGCCGACGATCTCCGTCCGCACGCCCACCGAGTCGTCGCCGGCCGAAAGCACAATCGTCTGCTCATTGATCTGCTGTTCGATGACGTGCGCCGTAATCTCCGACGCTTTTCGCAATCCGAATGTGAGCACCGGACGCGCGAGCTCGTTCAAGATGTCGACCGAAGTCGGATCGTCTGCGTTGAGAATGGCGACGGCATCTGGGTCCACGTAATCGAAAATGCGACGTGTTGCCTGGCGGTAGTTTTCCAGCGAGCCATGCCAATCGAGATGAGTCTTGCCGATTTGTGTAATGCAGACCGCATCGAGTGCCACGCCGGCCAAAACGTGCTGGGCCAACTCGCGGCTCGAAATCTCAATGATGGCGTGCGATGCACCGCTGGCCGCCATTTCGGCCAGCGACCGGGCCAGAACCGGCGGTGAGACTATCGCGTTGAGCGGCGGGCGGTCTTCGAAAGCGTCCCTATAGCCGAACGAATCGAGCGTACCAACCGTTTGGCCGGCCGCACGAAAGATCGCCGTCAACAGCCGGGCAACTGTAGTCTTGCCGTGCGTGCCGGTGATGCCGATCACCTTCATTTGCCGCGCCGGATTGCCAACCAACGCCTGGCAAAGCTGCCCGTAAACAATGCGACTATCCGCGACGATGCATTGGGGCACATCGAATACCGGAAGTGGCCGCTCGCAGACAATCGCGGCGGCGCCGCGACCGGCTGCGGCTACTGCGTCGTCGTGACCATCGACTTCCGATCCGGTGATCGCGACGTACACGTCGCCGGGGCGAACTTGCCGCAAATCGCTCGTGCAGCTCGTGGCAATGATATCGGGCGGACGCACGCCGCGAAGATCGTGCGCAATGAGCTCGCGGAGCGACACACCACGACGCGTAACCGGCGACATTTGCATCACGCGAGGCCTCCTTGCCTGCGACGTGCTTGGCATGTTTCGTAAACGCATTGATCGGCAGGCCGGCGCTCCGCACCGACCGCTTGCCGACAATGCCACGGAATAGTTGTGAATTAAAGCCACGGCGTCAAGGCGAGTTTCGCGGGAGTCGAGCAAGTCAGCCTTTCCGCAGATAGCAATTTGGCGTATATGCGCCCCGTTGCCGTCTCGCCACCGCTTGCGATTTAGCTACTTACCGCAAACTCCGCGTACAATGCAGTCATGGCACAAGACGACTTCGACATCGACCGTTTGGCCAACTACCTGCACATGATGCCGGAGGCAGTAGTGAAGCTGGCAGAGCGTGGCAAGCTGCCGGGCCGGCGCGTCGCTGGTGAATGGCGATTCTCCGCGGCCGAAATCCATCATTGGCTCGAAGATCGCATCGGTCTTTCGGATGATGAAGCGCTCGTGCAAATGGAGGGCGCACTCGATCGCGCTGCAACGACGTCCGACATCGAGCGAGTACGTATTGCCGACTTGCTAAAGCCAGAGGCAATTGAGATTCCACTCAGGGCCCGCACGCGCGGAAGTGTGATCGTAACCATGGCGGAACTTGCTGCCCGTACGCATCTGCTTTGGGACTCGGCAAAGATGGCCGAGGCCGTGCGGGCTCGCGAGGAAATGCATTCCACCGCCCTCGATAACGGCGTCGCCCTTCTGCACCCACGGCGGCCGATGCCGGCCATTCTCGCCGAAGCCGTCATCGCGCTCGGCATTTCGCCCAATGGAGTTCCCTTCGGCAGTGGCGGCCAGCTTACCAACATTTTCTTTCTCATCTGCTCGACGAGCGATCACGAACATTTGCGAATCTTGGCGCGGCTAAGCCGCGTCATCAACGATCGGGATTTCTTGGTCGCGATGAGGGCAGCGGCAAGCCCGGTTGCGCTTCATCGGCTGATCGAAGAACAGGAAGCAACGATACGCGAAGCATAAGTGCTGATTTGCTGCCACCAACGAACATTCCGAGCGTGCAACTGGTCGGTGCCGTAGACCACCCGGACTTCCGCACTGCCATCGAGTTGATTCGAGCCGGTTCACGACCGGTGAGAGCCGGCGAGGTGCCGCCCGAATTGGTCGTCGTCGCTCAAAGTCGGCCGGGCACAGTTGGCGACCGCGAACTCGAATCGTTGCGCCGCGTCGCGCCTCTGGCCGGCATTGTCGCCCTGCTGGGCAGTTGGTGCGAAGGCGAAACGCGCACCGGCCGACCGTGGCCCGGCGTCCAACGACTGTATTGGTACGAGTTCCCCGCCTGGTGGCAGCGGCAGATGGTGCTGCGCACCGCCGGCCGCTGCCCCGATTGGGCTCGCCCCGGAAACTCTGAATTGAGTTCCTGCGAGCCGGGTAGTCCCCGCGCCCGGCACGGATTGATCATTCTACGAACGCCCCACCGCGACGCCGCCCATGCCCTGTCCGACGTCTTCAACCAAGCCGGCTATTGCACTGCCTGGCAGCCGCCCGGTCGGCCGCGACCGTTCATCCGCGGCGCAGTGGCTGGCGTTTGGGACGGCGCCCAGTTGGACGTTCGCGAAGCCGCCGACCTGGCGATGTTTTGCGCCCAAATGGCTCACCACTCCGCGCCCGTGATGGTGCTTCTCGACTTTCCGCGACGCGACCGGGTGGATTGGGCGTTGGAAGCCGGCGCTGCAGCCGTCCTCGGCAAGCCCGGACTCAATGCGGATTTGGTTACGACGCTTGAAACAATTACTGAATTGCCGCAGCAGACGTGCGCGGCATAGCAGCTCGATCGAGACTTCAATACGTTCCGGTTATTATTAGAACTCCGCGATTTCGCTGCGGATGATCTCCCTTTTCCAGCCCGGCTCGTGTACAGGCCAGCAGCGGACCGATTCCAGCCCGCTTTCGCCGTCCAGCGTTTCGAAAGCCGGCAAGCCAGTTTGATGTGCCTCGCGCCAGATGGCGCGTTCTTCTGGGAGCAGCTCGGGAGGATGTGCGGCGACACTACTGCGCCGCCAATGAACGCGGCCCAAGTCGCAAACTGTAATCACGATTGGCGGCCGCATCTCTAGCATCCGCCGCGCAATGAGTTCGTGGCTCGCAGTGTTGTAGCGATCTTTCAACTCCACCAAATCCCAGTCGAGGTCGCGGCCATCGGCAGCGAACCAGCGCCGCGGCAATAGCAGCGCACTTGCCAAACGATTGGCGACCAGCTCGCGGGCAGTTGGCAGCGCTTCGTCGAAGGAAACGCCAAGTCGCCCGAACACCCGGTAAGCAATGCTCTCACCAATTTCGTGCGCAAGGGTCCATTGCTCGCGCTCCGGCCGTTCGGCCACACCGACGACGATTGTGCCCTGGCCGCCGCCATCGCCGCGACAATCCGCGAGACGCGCAAAGCGACCTCGATAAGGCATGGCATAATCCCGAGCCACGACCAGCCCGAGTTCTTCCGCGACGAACCACGCATCGACTGGCGGCGCTTCCACGCCAGCCTCCCATAGCACTTCTGCCGCACAGGCGTCGAGGGCGGCAGTGAATTCGTCATCGGGAATTTCAGACAACATGGTGCCGAATCGCGCAAAGAGGAGGGAAGGGCTCTGTACATATACTAATGTACAGGTTGCGGCGCCAAAAGCAACGTTTCCGGCAGCGAAATAACTCGGCGATTGGCCCGTCGCCGTCCGGCCGCTAGAATTAGGGGCTCGCGGTCGCGTGGCGCACTATCCGTTGTGCGTCGATTCGCTCGATCAACGCCCATCTCAAATCGACGTGCCTCAACGTGTTGGACACTTTTACCACCGAATGTGCGCACGGCGCCACCAAGGGTCGCTATGCTTTCGTCAGCCTCGGCTGTCCCAAGAATCTGGTTGATAGCGAGCGGATGCTCGGGCTTTTGCAGTTGGATGGCTACCAACTGGTAGATGACCCGCGCGGGGCCGACTTCGCCGTCGTCAATACGTGCGGCTTCATCGAATCCGCCCGGCAGGAATCGTTCGCCGCGATCGACGAAATGCTCGATCTCAAACGGCGCGGCAAATTGCGCGGCGTAATCGTCTCCGGGTGCCTGGCCGAGCGGCAGCGAGGCGCCCTGCTCGAGTCGCGGCCCGAGATCGATCACCTAGTTGGGGTCTTCGGCCGCGAGGAAGTTACCAAAGTCGCCGATCGGCTGCTGGGCGGACTCACCGAACAACGCACGATTTTCCGCCCGGCGCCGACACATCCCCTTCCAGACACGGCTCGCTTGCGCATCACGCCGCGGCACTTTGCGTTCCTGAAAATCTCCGAGGGCTGCGACCGCTTGTGTACCTTTTGTGCCATCCCACGGATGCGCGGCAAGCACTACACGAAGCCCATGGAAGAAGTGATCGCTGAAGCCCGTGAGTTGGCGGCCGACGGCGTCCGCGAACTGGTCATCGTGGCCCAGGACACCACCTATTACGGCATGGACCTGTACGGCCGCCCGCGCCTGGCCGAATTGCTTCGCGAGCTCGAGCACGTCGAGGGATTGGATTGGATTCGGCTGATGTACTTCTATCCGATGTACGTGTCGGACGAGCTAATTGATACGATCGCACAATCAAAACGAATCGTGCCCTACCTCGATATGCCGCTGCAACACATCAACGATCGCATGTTGCGGCGCATGCAACGGCGGGTGAATCGCGAGCAAACCCTCGAGCTGCTCGCCAAGCTGCGCACGCGAATACCGGATCTTGTGCTGCGAACGACATTCATCACGGGTTTCCCTGGCGAAACGGACGCCGAATTCGAGGAACTGTTGGCGTTTGTCACCGAACAACAGTTCGAGCGGCTCGGCGTGTTTACGTATTCCTTTGAGCCCGATACGCCGGCCGCTCGATTGCCGGAGCACTTGCCGGAAGAATTGAAGAATGAACGGCGTGATCGCTTGATGGAAGCTCAGCAGAAAGTTGCCTTCCAATGGAACAACGCGCAGATCGGCCGCCGGCTCGATGTGTTCATTGAGTCCGCTGTGCCGGATGAACGAAATGCCTGGATTGGCCGCTCGTACGCCGATGCGCCGATGTGGACGGCGTGGCTTATGTTTCCGGCGAGCGGTTATCGATCGGAGCGCTCGTGCCGTGCGAGATCGTCGCCCGCAGCGGGTACGATCTGGTGGCGGCGGCCGTTGGCAAGCCGCGATAAGTTCGGGAGGGCGAGACTCCCGCCGAGCCTCAGGCGCAGCCCGGCGTAAGTCTCCTCCTCTCACAAGGATTGAAACTCCATGGATGATCACGACGCAACTCAATCCGCTGCATCCGCTCGCCCGCCCATATTGAATGTCGTCTGGAACGTGCCCAACGTGCTGACGATTGCGAGGCTCGTGCTGGCGGTTTTCTGTTTTGTATTCCTGGCGGTCGAATGGTATTTGCCCGCATTGATTCTGTTCGCCTTTGCGGCCGGCACCGACTGGATCGACGGATTTTATGCCCGGCGATACGGTCAGATCACTCAGCTTGGCCGCATCCTCGATCCGTTCGCCGACAAGATCATCATTTGCGGTACGTTCACGTTTCTGGCGGCGGTGCCGCCGGTGCAGTTCGAAAACTGGCTGAATTCGTCGGCGTCCGAAATTCGGGGATGGATGGCAGTGATTGTCGTAGCGCGGGAATTGCTGGTCACTTTGTTGCGAAGTTTCTTCGAAGAGCATGGCACGGACTTTTCCGCAAAGTGGTCCGGCAAGTGGAAGATGGTGTTGCAATGCGGCGCTGTCGCCCTGAGCTTGTGGCGGTTGTGGTATTACCATTTCGACGGGAACCTGATGCAGTGGGGAGTTGAACCCTCGGCTTGGTCCACATGGTCGTTGCGGCTGTTGGTCTGGGCGGCGGTCGGAATGACCATCTATTCGGGCTGGGTGTACGTTCGACGGGCGCTCGATTTGTTGCGGACGTGAAGGAATTCGGCAGACACGCGATTTACTCTGGCGGGCGAATCCGACCCTACTTATGCCGCAGCTTCCGAAAGACCCTTTGCTGATTGCCTTCGCCGACGGCGTCATGCTTCTCAGCATTTTGGCCGGCTTGTATCTCTTATCCGCGCGGGGGCAGGCCGCTGCTGCGGTTTGAGCCGCGGCGCTGGCGCCGTGGAATGCCGCCGCCGTCGTGCTTGCGGCGTTGTACCTGGCGACTGCCTTTGCGCCGCTATGGAGCCGCGATGCGATTCAAAATCCCGAGGAGAAAGCCACGGGGACGGAGCTGGCCGAGCGGCTGATCATCGGATCCCTTTCGCAGGTAGCGGTCGTCGGCGGATTCTTGTGTGTGATCGCCTTTCTTTCTAATGCGAACGCTCGTGATCTGGGATTGCCGGCCAGCCGCCAGGAATTTACGCGCGATGGCTATGTCGGCACCCTCGCCTGCCTGGTTGCACTGGCACCGGTGCATCTCGTGCAAATTTTGCTGACGAATTTGCTCTATCAGCAGGAGGAGCCGTCCGGGCACCCTTTGGTAAAAGTTGTGATGTCGATCGCGCCGAATACGGTCGTCTTGCTGCTGGCTGGCGTAACCGCCGTTGTGATCGCGCCGATTTGCGAGGAAATTACATTTCGGCTGTTGCTGCAAGGCTGGCTGGAAAAGTGGGAGGACGAACGGCTGGGTTGGCGCAGAAACTTCCGAAGAATTAATGGCGAACGAAGCACGAATGGCCGAGGTGGACGCCGCTGGGTCGAATGATTCGCCATTCGTCATTCGTCACTCGTCAGTCCAAGTCGATCCACCGCGGCGAAGCGTAGGCGGGCTGCCGTATGGTTCGTTCCCGATCTTGATCAGTGCATCGATGTTCGGCCTCGCCCACTTCGGCTACGGCCCAGAGCCTGTGCCAATATTTCTTCTGGGCCTCGTCCTGGGTTACGTATTACCAGCGCACGCACCGGATTGTTCCCTGCATCGTCGCTCACGCCCTGTTCAATTTGTTCACGATGGTCGTGCTGTGGCGAATGGTGTATCACCCCAGTTTGACTTAGCCTATCCCAGAACCGTTGGGGACTGGCCGGGCACCATCGCCGCGATGGTCGTGCGGAGTCTTCGGAGCAAAATATGCCTGTCCCCCTCTCCGC
>CAWEDY010000035.1:0-197928 GCA_963807935.1 uncultured Planctomycetota bacterium | reverse complement strand
GTTTCTGCCTTTGGCGGTCGGCGCGCCAGTCGCCGGGCCGTGCCGACATCAGGCTTATCCCACCACCTTGCCTGGTGAAAAAAGTGCTTCCAGCAACGGTACACGTTTAACGGTTCCAAGAACCATCGCACAATTATGACACCAGTCGCTACCAAGACGCCGACCTCCCATGGAAAAGCTCCGCAGCCGGGGCGGGACGGCTCCGATCGCGCGGCCATGATCGAGGCCGACAATTTGTCGAAGTTCTATGGCGATTTCGCGGCCTGTCGCGACGTGACATTTACCATCACGCGCGGCGAAGTGGCCGCCTTTCTCGGGCCGAACGGGGCCGGCAAGAGCACGACCATGAAGCTTTTGACGGGCTATGTGGCTCCGTCCCTAGGCAGCGCACGGATTGCCGGGTTCAACATGGCGACGCAGCGCCTCGAAGGCGCCAATCGATTGGGTTACCTGCCAGAGAACGGCCCGCTCTATCCCGATATGACGCCGCGAAGTTTGCTGAGATTCTTTGGCAATGCCCGCGGTATGTCGCGCGAGCAAATTGACGAGCGGATAACGGCGGTCGTGGATCTTTGCCAATTGGGCAGCGTGATCGGCAAACCGATTGGGAAGTTATCGAAGGGCTTTCGGCAGCGCGTGGGCATGGCCCAGGTGTTGTTGCACGAGCCCGATGTATTGATTCTCGACGAACCCACGGCCGGTCTCGATCCGAATCAAATCCGCGAAGTCCGCGACACGATCCGCCGGCTGGGAGAAACGAAAACGATTTTGCTCTCGACGCACATCCTTCAGGAAGTGGAAGCAATGTGCAACCGGGTGATTTTTATCAATGAAGGCCGGCTGGTATTCGACGGCACGCCTGCAGAGCTGGCCGCCGACGAGAAGAACCTCGACAAGAGATTCCAACGTTTGTCGGCCGCGGACTGATGAGGGCGGAGCGGATGTCAACCATTTAAATTCAAGTCGGCGCGGCTGCCGGCGCTGAACATAGTTCGAACATCGGAAGCATTTCGCGATGAACTGGAACGTACTAAAGGCGATCTTTCGCCGCGACTTCGTCAGTTATTTTTCCAATCCGACCGGATACGTTTTTATCTGCGTATTCGTGATGCTGAGTGCGCTGGCGGCATTCTGGCCGCCCGATTTCTTCAGCAATAACCTGGCGAACCTGGACCAGCTCAATAGATGGCTGCCATTTATTTTGCTCGTGTATATTCCGGCCATCACGATGAGCATTTGGGCCGAGGAGCGGCGGCTGCACACCGACGAGCTGCTGCTCACCCTGCCGGCGAGCGACACGGACGTCGTCTTGGGAAAATATCTGGCCGGTGTGGCCATTTATACCGTCGCGCTGTTGTTCTCGATGTTTTCGATCTATCTCGTGTTCATGTACGGACTGGGGACACCGGACACGGGTCTATTCATCGGCAACTATATTGGCTACTGGTTCATCGGTCTGGCGATGCTGGCAATCGGCATGGTGGCGTCGTTTTTGACTAGCAACCTCACCGTCGGCTTCATTCTGGGTATGATCTTCAATGCGCCCCTGGCGATGTTCGGGGTGGCCGATTGGATCATCAAGAATCAACAGTTCGCGCAGGCCATCAAACGTTGGAGCGCAGTAGAGCAGTTCCGCGATTTTGAGCGCGGCGTTGTTAGCTTGAGCGGAATCAGTTACTTCGTGATGATTGCGGTCGTCATGCTGTACATCAGCATGGTGCTCATTGGCCGGCGGCATTGGAGCGGTCGCGAAGAAGACGAATCGATATGGGCGCATTACGCGGCCCGCGCGCTCGGCCTGGTGGCACTGGCCGTGGGCGTCAACCTGTTTCTTTCGCACCACAACGGCCTGCGCGCCGACATTACGAGCGAGAATCTCAATTCGCTTTCGCCTCGCACCATTCAACTTGTTCGGGACATGCGCGGCAATAAGGACGTCAAGCCGATCAAGATCGACGCCTATGTCAGCCCGCAGGTGCCTGCCGAATACGCCGGCCACAAGGTCAGCTTCCTTTCGACGCTCAGCGAATTGAGCTCGCTAAGTGGCGGGAAGATTGTGGTGGACGTGCACGAAGTTGAGAATTTCAGCGAGGAAGCCAGCAACGCCGAAAAGGCCTATGGAATTGAGCCGCGCGAGGTCTATACCCTCGACCGGGGAGCCCACAAGAAAGAAGAGATCTATCTAGGCGCCGCGTTTACCTCCGGTTTGGATCGCGTGGTGATTCCGTTTATCGATAAGGGCATTCCAGTTGAGTATGAGTTAGTGCGGTCGATTTGTACCGTCGCGCAGCAGAAGCGCAAAAAAGTAGGGGTGCTCAAGACCGATGCCCCGCTAATGGGCGGCTTTTCGATGCAAGGACCGACCGAGGAGTCGAAACTCATAACGGAGCTAAAGAAACAATACGACGTGGTGGAAGTCGATGCTTCGAAGCCGATTAAGGATCGGTACGACGTGTTGCTGGCGGTGCAACCCTCGTCGCTATCGCCAGAGGCGATGGGCAACTTTGTGGCTGCCGTAAAAGCGGGGCAGCCGACTGCCGTTTTTGAGGATCCGTTCCCCTTTCCGCCCGGTGGCGAGGTTGTCGGCACGGCTCAGCCGAAGCGGCCGCCGGGAGGCATGATGGGCATGTTCGGCGGCGGCGGACCTCCCGAACCAAAAGGCGACATTTCTCAATTGTGGAAGCTATTAGGCGTCGAAATGTATGGCGACGAAATTATCTGGCAGAACTTTAACCCGGAGCCGAAGATGGGCGACATCTTGCTTCGCGAGTTCATATTTGTCGATGAAGGGCTGGCCGCGCATGGCACGCCACACCCGTTCGATCCGGACGATCCAATTTCATCTGGCATGCGGCAGGTATTATTTCTCTGGCCGGGCTCGTTCCGCCCCGCCGACGGATCGAAGCTTGATTTTCAAAAATTGGCGGTCACCGGCACCAACACGGGCACGATTAATTATCAGGACGTTGAAATGTCGCTGCGCTCCGGCGCTTCCGCGGCGCGGGCCGCACGACAACGCACGAGCCATACATCATTGCTGCCCACGTAACCGGAAATGTGACGTCGGATCTGTATTTATCGGGCAAAGAACCAAAAGCCGCCAAGGACGCCAAAGCAGGTGCGCCGGCTGGTAAAGACGGAAAGAAATCGAAGGAGGCAGAGGATGATTCTTTGGCAGGGAAAGAGCCGAAAAAAACCAAAATCAACGTCGTCTTGGTGGCCGATATCGATTGGATTCTCAATCCGCAGATTTTCCAAATTCGCGAAGCCGGGAGCGATCCGGATGATCCCAACCAGGTCGACTTCAAATTCCAAAATATCCCATTCGCGCTGAACATCATCGACTCGCTGGCCAAAGACGACCGCTTCATTGAACTGCGTAAGCGAACTCGATCGCATCGCACGCTCACAAAGGTCGAGGAAGCGACGGAGGACCAGCGTAAGGAAGCACTCGACGATCAAACGAAGTTCTACAACGACGTCGCCAGCAGATTGAAGCTGCGCAGCAAGACTATAACAAGAAGATTGCCGATTTGGAGAACCGCAAAGACTTAGACCGTCGCGCGTTGAGGCAGAAGATTGAAGAGGAGAAAATCTATCTCGCACGAACGCGCGATGTCCAAATTGCTCGTTTCGAGAAAAAGCGAAACGCGGATGTGAAGCAGAGCGAGCGAGAGTTTGCAGCCAAAATTCGCGGCGTGCAGGACCAATTCAAGCTTTTGGCGGTCTTGCTTCCGCCGATACCGCCCGTGCTGCTGGCGTTCTTCGTGTTCTTCCATCGTCGCAAGGCGGAGCAGGAAGGCGTCGATACCCGGCGGCTACGCTTCGGCCGTGCGCACGAAAAGGCCGCCGCACATGATCAGGCGACGGCGAGGTGAGCTTAACAACAATTGTGAAGTCGGCGGAGTTTTTGAGCGATGAGTGAAAACGCAAAAACGATTACGTTTGTGGTTGTCGGGCTGTTAGCCGTGGCGCTAGGGCTGTGGACCGCGCCTACCTCTGCGAAATTGGACGAGGACTCGCTCGTTGGCGTCAATCTGACGACCGCATTTGATTCGCCGGACAAGGCTAAGCGGCTGCGGATCGTCAGGATCGATGAGGACACAGCCGTGCGCCACGAATTCGAGGTCGCCGAAGAGAACGGCTTGTGGTCGATACCGTCGAAGGACGGTTACCCGGCGGACGCGGCCAAGCAAATGGCCGAAGCCGCCACGTCCCTCATGGGACGCAAAGTCTTGCACGTAGCGAGCGAGAATGCGGGCGATCACGAGCAGTACGGTGTGATCGATCCTTTGTCGGACAAGATTGAACCCGGCCAGAAGGGAATCGGGACGCGCGTCACGATGTGGGACGCTCAAAACACGCCGCTTGCCGATTTGATCATTGGCAAGGCAGTGCGAGATGCCGAAGGCCAGCGGTACGCCCGCAAAGCGGGGCAGGACGTTGTGTACGTTATTGAAATCGATCCTGCCAAACTCTCGACAAATTTCGAGGATTGGATCGAGAAAGACTTGCTGAAGCTGAACGCATGGGAATTGCAGCAGGTTCAGATCAAGGACTATTCGGCAGAGCTGGTACCCGTGGTGACGCAGGACGGCCAGTTCAGCATTCAGCCCACGTGGGATCCGCGAGCGGAAATGACATTCAATTACAACGATAGCGACGCCAAATGGAGTGCCGCCAAGCTCCGCGAGTTCGATCCGAAGAAGGGTGCGCACGGCGAGTATGTCGATTTTAAGCCGGCTCCAGACGAGGAGCTAAACGAGGAAGCGCTGAATGGCCTGAAGAATGCGCTCGGCGATTTGAAAATCGTCGACGTGGAGCGCAAGCCGAAAGGTTTGAGCAACGATTTGAAGGCCGGGAAAGACTTTATGAACAATCGCGAAGCGCTGAAGGACCTGATGTCGAAGGGTTTCACTCCGGCCATGACGGAGGAAGGCGGACAGCAAGAAATCTTATCGAGCGATGGCGAAGCCATTGCGACCATGAAGAATGGAACGGAATATGTGCTGCGTTTCGGCAGCCTGACGAATGTCGCCGGAGGTGGCCGCGACAAGGAAGAAAAAGCTCAAAATAAGGATGCGAAAACGGGGGCCGCGGACAAGAAGGCCGATAAGAGCGACGTCCATCGCTACATGTTTGTCATGGCGCGATTCGACAAGAGCGCGGTCAAGCAACCGGAACTGCAGAAGTTGCCGGACCTGCCGGCGAAGACCGAGGCCAAGGCGGATCAACCGGCCGCATCTGCCAAGCCGGCGGAAGGCGCGGCACCCAAAACCGAGCAAAAGCCGGCCGAACCGCAGCCACCCGCCAATAAACCCGACGCGGCCAAGGCTAAGGAAGGCGACGCCAAACCGCCGGCCGATAATGCCAATAAAGGGGATGCAGCGAAGAAAGACGAAACAGCTGCGAAGAAGGACAATGCTGCCGCGAAGAAAAGTGACGCGGCCGCGAACAAGGACGATGCGTCGGCGAAGAAGGACGATGCCGCCGCGAAGACCGCACCTGGGCAAGACAAGCAGCTGGAAAAAATCATCGCCGATCGAAAACGAATCGAACAAGAGAATCAGCGCAAGTTGGACGAGTACCAGGCACTGTTAAAGAAGGGCGATGAGAACGTCAAGGAATTGAATCAACGTTTCGGCGATTGGTACTTCGTTGTCAACGACGATGTGTTTCGCAAGATCCGCCTGAGCCGCGACAAAGTTATCAAGAAGAAGGAAAAGCCGAAGGCGGCGTCCACAACAGGGAAAGATGGCAAGAAGGATAGTGCTCCCCCGAGCGCCGGCATCCCCGGGCTTCCGGCCATTCCTGGCGCCAGCAAATAAACAAAACGGCGGACGGACACAGGCGCCTACCCCAGGTGCCTTTCGAAGCGCGGCTTATGCGGGGCGCTGGAGAGCGGCGCGGCCGGCGCGTTTGCGCAGCCAGTTGATCGAGCGCCACACGCTTTGGCGTGTGACAAGCCAGCGCTCCAGCCGAAATTTCCCGGGGAAGTCAATGAGAATCAACGCGCCGATGATTGTCAGCACGCCTTGCCCCGGCGCCAGCAGCATGACCAGGCCGGCGATTAGCAGCACAATGCCGAGCAGGTTTTTCGCCACGAGAATCAGCAGCCGCAACACAGGACGCTGGTCCCACGACGCGAGCGGGCGATGACGCTTTTTCACGAAATAATCTGGCGGCAGCCGCACAATGAGCCACACGACGCAGATCGGCGTTAGCAAAAACAACACCAGCGAGCCGGCAAATAGCCACCACAAAATGGCACGATTCGCCGTTAACCATTCCGTTAGCGATTGAAGCCATTCCATGTGCCTGCCGCCGGGGACGACATTCGTCGCTAATGTGTGGGCAGCTCTTGTCCCATACCACGTAGCGACTCTAGCGTGTAGATGCCCGTGCTATGACCGTCGCTGAAATCGATCGAATAGGCATAGTTGCCGACCGGCTTCATCGCCGCGATGGTCAGCGGGCGGGCCTGGGCCGCCGAAATTATTGGAAGCTGCAAAGGCGATGCCGGCGGCGCATTGCGTTGTTCACGGCAGGTGGCACAAGGGCAATTTTCACGCAATTCGCGGAAAGAGTATTCCCGGACTTGAGCATCGCTCCAGGTGATGCGAAGGCGGGTGCCCCCTGGTAGTTCAAGTTTTGTCGGCTGGGGAATCATATCACACGAATGCGAGACAAGGAGGCCGGCAAAGGCGGGAGACAAACAGAAACATCAAATAATCTCTTCTCGTCGTCTCTTAGTTTGCTCGTCTGGTGGTAATTATACGCCCAGGCGCTCATCAATAAATCGACGCCCTTTTGCTTCAAACCTGGGCAGCGACATAGCCGAAACACAGCGGACCTCGATTTTTAGCCCTAGCTTCAATCGCAGCTCTTCGGCAATTCGCGCGGGTTGCTGCAAACGATCCTCAACTTCGATCACGAGTTCGTCCATAGCGCCGTGCTTGCGTGCAGTGATTCGATATTCGACGACTTCGGGGAAGCTGCGCAGGATTTGCTCAATCGCGGTGGAATAGATATTCATGCCGCGGATGATCAACATGTCGTCGGCGCGGCCCAGGATGCCGCCTTCGAGAAGCACGAAGCGATTCTCACCGCCCCCAGACCAAATGGGCCGAACCAGGTCGCCTGTCCAATAGCGGATGACGGGGGCGCCACTGCGGCCGAGAGTGGTGAGAATTAATTGGGCCAGTTCGCCTTCCTTCGCCGGATGACCGGTTTCGACCGAAACGAACTCGGCGAGAAAATCGGATTCGTTGACGTAGATGCCGCGGCCATTGGCGTCGGCGAATCCCCACGGTCCGACCTCCGTGGCCCCGCCATGGTCGAACACGCGGGCGTTCCACGCCGACTCGATACGTCGTCTCGTCGCATCCACGCTGCCGCCCGGCTCGCCGGCTACGATGACTTTCTCAACGGAAAGCCCACCAAGATTGATATTGTTTTCGGCGGCGACTTCGGCGAGCCGCATGGCGTACGTGGGCGTACAGCAAACAGCCGTCGCCCCGGCCAGATGGATCAGCTCGATGCGAGCTAAACTGCTGAGCCCCCCGCCGGGAATGACGAGGCATCCGCGTGCGTTAAGGGCATCGAAGGCGCTCCAAAAGCCTACGAAGGGTCCGAATGAAAAGGCCAGCAGCACGCGATCGCCGGGTGTGATCTGGGCCGCATCGAGCACGTATTGCCAGGCTTCGATCCACCATCGCCAGTCGTCGGCCGTGTCGAGCACGACGAGCGGCCGACCGCGGGTGCCCGACGTCTGATGGCAGCGAACGTAGCGGTCGATTGGATACGTACGGTTGGCGGCGAATGGCTCGTCGCCCGCTTGCGGCTGGAGTTCTTCTTTGGTCGTTTGTGGCAACTCGGCCAACTGTTCGAGGGTAGCTAGTTGCTTCGGACAACCGGACAATTTGCGCTGGTAAAACGCGTTATGGGCCAGCACCTCGGCAAGCAAGCGATTGAGCTTTCCCAATTGCAACTGCGAGAGTTCGGCCCGGTCGAGCTGTTGAATGCGCTGTCGCTGTTGGGAAGTTGTGGCCGTCATACGTGGTTCGAAGAAAAGGAGACAAGGAGCAGGGAAGACAAGGAGATCAGCATTTGTTGCCTTTGTATTTTGGTGTCCCTGTCTGTGTGCCTAATCCTTGCGGTTCGGCTCACCCACGCAAATCAATGAAGATTCGGTTCTCAGATATAGTCGGCTATTGGCCACGGCGGGTGTCGCGTGGCATGGTTCGTCGAGCGCGTTGCGGGCCAGTATCTGAAATTGGCGGTCGGCCGCTAGCACAACGACTTCGCCATTTCTCGAAACGCCAAAAATCCGGTCGCCAATTCTTAGGGGCGAGCTATGGTAGTCGCCGCCGACGCGCTGGCGCCAATTCTGATGGCCAGTCGCCAGGTCGTAACAGGATACAATGCCGCGATCGTGCCAGAGGAACAGCAGGTCGCCGGCCACAACGGGCGTCGGCACGTTGGGAATGCTCTGCTCCAACCGGTAAACCTCCTGCGGAGGATGTTCGCGATCGCCGGGCCGGACCGCAATCAACAATTTGCCGTTTCCGCCTTGGCCGCAAGATACGAGCACCATCCCTCCCGCAACGATCGGCGAACTGACACAGCGCTCCGTCAGCTCATCTTTCAGGCCTTGCCACGCAACCTGGCCCGTGGTTGCCCGGATGGCAGTCAGTCCGGAAGCGGTGCTCACGGCAAGCAGATTTTTCTCTTTGGCAGATGGATCGAGCACACAGGGAGTCGCGAAGGCCGTGATACCGGCCTCGCGCGGCACCTGCCAGCGCACCCGGCCGCTTTTGCTATCGACCGCAACGACGGAACTCTCGGCTTGGTTATCGTTCGCAACGTAAACAAGATCATCGACGACAATGGGCGACTTACCGAAGCCGTGAACTTCCGCGAAAGGACCGATGTCACGTCGCCAGAGGTCGTTGCCGTCATGCGCGATTGCGGTGAGGATGACGCGGTCACCTTTCAGCCACAGCAGATAGATTTGGTTGGCATCGACGGCGGGCGTGCTGGATGCGTAGCTATTAAGGCTGTTCATGTGGTACTGGCCGGCATCGAATCTCTTTTCCCAAAGCGGCGTACCGCTGAGGGCGTCGAACGCCGAAACAATCTGCTCGCCGGTTTTCGGATCGGCCGACGTGATGAACAGGCGCGTTCCCCAAATCACGGGCGAACTGTGGCCGACGCCCGGCAGTGGTCGTTTCCACAGGAAATTGGCGGGTTCCCACCTGGTCGGGATGCCGGCATCATCGCTTTGGCCGGCACCGTTGGGGCCGCGGAAACGGTCCCAGTTGCCGGCGAGCGCACTGGTTGCGATAACCAGCCCAATCGCCACCGCGATCCGAACGGTCGCACGGGGAGACGCGAAGGCGCGGGCGGTGGAGCCTGGGATGTGAGTGGAGCGAGTCATGGTTTTTGGACGCTGCGCGCGAAGTCGATTTTTTGATGCAAAATTCGTAGACCCCGGGGATTGCGCGAATTTTGGAGCGCGCGCGGCTGACATTTTGGGAAGCAATTGTTCATCGACTCGGGTGGCCGTCGCGCGGGGCGAATGACATATTCCGTTGTACACGAACGGCCAGCAACCTAGCAGATGGAAGGGCGGATTTGAAGGTGCAATTCTTGGCCACCCTTCGGCACGCTTGCGCAACCGAGCGGCCGGGAAAGTTCCGGCCTTGTTTGCCCGAGCCGCGATAGGGCACGCCGCGTACGGCCTGGAGCTTGCCGCTTTACGATGCCGGCTGGGGAAAACTCAGCGACGCGCGGGACTGCCAACAATCCACCGTTCGAAAGATAGCCCATGGGGCCTGCCGAGTACCAAGTGCCAGGCTGGCCAGATGACCGCTCTGATTGGAACCGATAGACTGTGAACTGGAGTGCGCGTTCTACCACATTCAAGGAGACTAAACTATGGCCACCGACGAGTTCATGAAACAGGAATACCTTTCGCTGCGCGATGAGATTCGCGAATCCAAAGCCCGCATCTTTTGGCTATTGATTATCGGTATTGCGTTGGTAATGGCGGCTGGCTACCTGGCGGCGGAGTATCCCAATGCATTCGCCAACGCCGCCATCCCCTTTCTGCTCTTAGGATTGATGCTTTCGTTTATTTCCGAGCAAAATAACATCGCCCGCGCGGGCAGGTACTTGCGCGAAATTGTCGAGCCGCGCATCGAGAATCTCATGGGTTGGGAGCACTGGCTAGAGACCAAACCCAGGCTTCGCGAAGTGGATCACTCGTTCGTGCTAGGGTTCAGCGTTCTGTTCCTAATCTTTTTTTGCATTACGTCGTCGCTGACATTAGTCCAATTAGACAAAAGAGGGTACGAGGCTTTCGTATGGGCCGCCGTCATCGCGTACGCCTTGGGAGCATTTTGCATCGGAGTTGTGCTGTGGCGCCATTGGCGTTCGAGTACCGCGGTCAGCTAGGCAAGTAAAGGGGACGGGAGCATTCCTGTTCGGTACTGTTGTTGCTGATCGTTTATCGGAGTAGGAGTAATTGGCGCAACTGGCTGCGGTTGGGCGTCTGACGTTGCGGCGTGCGGATGTGCCGGATGGGAAGTGGCGCTGCGGCGAGAAATTCCTACGCTTCCGTGAGTTCGATCCGTTCTGCGCTGAGTTCATGGAATCCTCCTTCGCTTCGCGTTATGCTAACGCCCGCGAACGGAAATTCCTGTTCCGTCTGAGGCAGGACATTGTAACTGGTAGTCGTTAGTCGTTAGTTTGCGAGTTGGAGATTCAGCTCAAATGGTGCTCCGTTTCTCATCGAAGTACAAATGACTTATTCCTGACGACGCAGGCTTTTAAAAAGAAATGAAGGCGCCTCTGGTGGGGAGATCGTGGGGGCGTGCGGCCCGTTCCACGACAGATACGGCGCAGAGGCAGCCAGCACAAATCTCCGAACCACCCGCTCGACCGCGTTTGCTGCGATTCCCCGGGGAGGCCAGTGTCGCCGTCCAAGGTTCGGCGTGTGGTCCCGTTCAGGGACGCGAACGCCGCCCTGTGGAACGGCAATCACCGGCGAGCGCAACGGCAGCTACGGCACGAGCGGACATTTCAATGGCCCAGGTTAGCACTTTCGCACGGAGATACCAGATGCTATTTTTGGCCAGTAGGCGGAATTGTTGTTGATGGAGGGCGGCCACGAATTGGTGCTTGACGCCAGATGCTTGAGGGTCCGGCTGCAAGCCAAGGGCGGGAGAAGGCACTGGCACGGGGCCGCCTGGGTGGAGTGCAAGCTGGTGTGTGGCCAGGTGCGATGGTGGTTCGAGATGATGCGGGAAGAGCACCCGCGGAGCCAGTGGCACTCGGCGCGAGGAGCCGAAAATGACTCCCGCCCCCTTAAATTCATCTCTGTGCTCACGGATGCAACTATTGGAAGAGATTGAGAATTGATCGTATAATTGCCCGATGCGGCATCCGAACAAGCACATCCATGCGGCTGTTCAAATTGCGCTGAAGAGAGGATGGACGTTGATCAAGTCGCATGGCCATGCCTGGGGATTCTGCGGTGTCCAGGCGATTGTCCTCAAATGTCGGTCTGGTCGACGCCGCGGAATCCAGAGCATCACGCCCGGCGGATTCGCAAACGTGTCGACGATTGTCCCCATTTGGCGCGAGGTCCAACCGCATGACCAAGTCGTTGAGCACCTTTGACTTCACACTTGTATTGTCGGGTATCTCCGAGCTTACGGACGAAGCCATGAACGCCTTGTACGAAGCCGGCTGCGACGATGGGCTGGTCTGTCTCGCAAAAGACGGCACTCCCTTCATCGAGTTTGATCGGCAGGCGACGGACCTTCAGTCGGCGATCCGATCGGCCATTGCGGACGTCAGGAAAACGCCGTATCGAGTGGTGCGCGTGGAAACGCCCGCAACGTCAATCGTGGCGCTCATCAACGCGGAACTATCTCCTTCGGGGATGCAATTGCCGACGATGTGATGCGCCGATTGGTCGTCGCAACGGACCCCTGTTCCTTCCCGCGCGAGACTCTTGCGGTCTAGGATGTAAGCCAAGGGCGAGAGCAGGCACTGGCGGAGCCAGTGGCACCCGGCACCCAGCGTCGTTCAGATAGTAGTAATCTACAATTCCGCTGCCGTCGGTGTCCGGTCGCGTACGCCGACGCCCGTGCGGTACTTGTCCCACTCCTGGCGCACGGTGCGGCCAGATAATCGTTCTGACCCCTTATTCTTATCCGTTGCCGTCCCACCAGCGGACGGCCAAGGCGTCGATGTAGTACGGGTGCCAGAGATACTGGCTCAGCGGGTTCGAGCTCTCGGTGCCGCCCGTCTCTTTGCGCTCCTCCAGGAGCTGCCACTGATCGTTGTAGTAGTAATGAACCTTGTAGCTCAGCGAGCCGGATGCATAGATGCTCCGCACGGTGCGGCAGACCAAAATCGGTAATCAGTGATGTCCCCCCTCTTTGTTCCGCGAGCAGGACAGGATCACTTACTGATTTGTGCTTTATAGTCGTTTACTCTAGCGTCAAGCTGGTCGATGAATCCGCGACACAACTTGCTCAATGCCTCCGTTTGTTCGTAAGTCTCGCTCTCTTTAAATGACTCGTTGCCGGCCGCGATACCGTCCCACCAATTCTGTAAATGCTAGCAGCGTAGGGCTGTTGAGGTCTGAGTGAAAGGAGGCGGGCCAGGCTTGGTTTCCTAGAATTGTTTTTGTTTCAACAAGCAATTAAGGAGACCAGAACATGACCCACCAAGCTCATCCTAACGTCGTTCGTGAAGTCGTCCAGGCGCTGGCCGAACATGGCTTTGATGGCATGGCCCGGGCGATGGAACTGCTCATCAATGAGTGCATGAAGATCGAACGCCAGCAAGCGCTGGCGCGGGGCCGTACCAGCGCTCCCAAGCGCGCCGCGGTCAGGCCAACGGCTTTAAGCCCAAGCGGCTCAAGACCCGCGTCGGAGAGCTCCGGCTCGCCGTGCCGCAGGTTCGTAATGGAACGTTCTATCCCACCGCGCTGGAGCGTGGTTCGCGGAGCGAAAAAGCGCTGCGCTTGGCCTTGGCCGAGATGTACGTGCAAGGAGTGTCTACCAGCAAGGTGACGAAGATCACCGAAGAATTGTGCGGCTGCGAGATTTCTTCCAGTGACGTGAGCCGGGCTACGGCGCTGTTGGATGAAGACCTCCAGAAGTGGCGCAGCCGCCCGCTGGGACACTTCAAATACCTAATCCTCGACGCCCGCTACGAGAAGATCCGCCACGGCGGCTCCCTCGTGGATTGTGCCGTATTGACGGCGATTGGCGTCGATCCCGAAGGTCGCCGCAGCGTCTTGGGCGTGAGCGTTTCACTCTCCGAAGCGGAGGTTCATTGGCGGGAGTTCTTCAAGTCGCTGTTGGGGCGGGGGCTCCACGGAGTGGTACTCATCACGAGCGATGCGCATGCCGGCCTGAAAGAAGCTCGCAAGGCCTGCTTCGCCGGTGTACCCTGGCAACGCTGCCGATTCCATCTGATGCGCAATGCGCTCGCGCACGTGCCCCGTGAAGAGATGAAACGCGAAGTGCTCGACGATCTCAAGAGCGTGCTCGACTCGGCCGACGAACACATCGCCGCCGAGCAGCTACGCCGTGTCGTGCATAAATACGAGAAGTCGGCGCCGAAGCTCGCCGAGTGGATGGACGCGAACGTGCCCGAGAGCTTCGCGGTGTTTCGCTTGCCGCCCTCGCATCGGCAACGCTTACGCACCACGAATATGGAAGAACGGCTCAATCGCGAGCTCAAACGACGCACTCGCGTCGCCACGCTCTTTCCCAACGAAGCCTCGCTGCTACGATTGGTGACCGCCGTGCTGATGGAAGTCAGCGAAGAATGGGAGACCGGAAAACGTTACGTGACCTTCGAAACCAAGTGAGGCCGCCCAAAGTCACTCAGACACTTTTACAGAAGAAACGGGATGGTATCCCGGCCGCGTTTTCTATTGCGGTCACCAAGGCTGCTTCTGAAATACATCGAACGTCATGCAGCGCGATATCAATCTTCCATCCTACTTCATCGATCTCCCTTAGTGCCGCAGCTTTTCGGTTTTGTTTGTGTTCGCGATCCACATTAGAGTTCAATGAATCGTAACGACCAAATACTTGATCGCTTTGGAATGGTAATACTATTGCTTCAAGCGCTGGCTTATAAGCATTAAGTATTTTGGCCATGTTATGTTCGGTCTCTTGTAGAATACTTGCAACGTCGTGAAACATATGACCGAAAGCTCGATAGTTTCTGATAACTGACTGGCATTTTTGTTAAGTGTCAGCGCATGTCATGATCTTTTTGAAACGTACACCAACAGTTGACCTCGTTAATCCATTATAGCAGGCCGCGAACAAGATACCGTCCCACCAATTCTGTAAATGCTAGCAGCGTAGGGCTGTTGAGGTCTGAGTGAAAGGAGGCGGGCCAGGCTTGGTTTCCTAGAATTGTTTTTGTTTCAACAAGCAATTAAGGAGACCAGAACATGACCCACCAAGCTCATCCTAACGTCGTTCGTGAAGTCGTCCAGGCGCTGGCCGAACATGGCTTTGATGGCATGGCCCGGGCGATGGAACTGCTCATCAATGAGTGCATGAAGATCGAACGCCAGCAAGCGCTCGGCGCGGGGCCGTACCAGCGCCTCCCAAGTGCGCCGCGGTCAGGCCAACGGCTTTAAGCCCAAGCGGCTCAAGACCCGCGTCGGAGAGCTCCGGCTCGCCGTGCCGCAGGTTCGTAATGGAACGTTCTATCCCACCGCGCTGGAGCGTGGTTCGCGGAGCGAAAAAGCGCTGCGCTTGGCCTTGGCCGAGATGTACGTGCAAGGAGTGTCTACCAGCAAGGTGACGAAGATCACCGAAGAATTGTGCGGCTGCGAGATTTCTTCCAGTGACGTGAGCCGGGCTACGGCGCTGTTGGATGAAGACCTCCAGAAGTGGCGCAGCCGCCCGCTGGGACACTTCAAATACCTAATCCTCGACGCCCGCTACGAGAAGATCCGCCACGGCGGCTCCCTCGTGGATTGTGCCGTATTGACGGCGATTGGCGTCGATCCCGAAGGTCGCCGCAGCGTCTTGGGCGTGAGCGTTTCACTCTCCGAAGCGGAGGTTCATTGGCGGGAGTTCTTCAAGTCGCTGTTGGGGCGGGGGCTCCACGGAGTGGTACTCATCACGAGCGATGCGCATGCCGGCCTGAAAGAAGCTCGCAAGGCCTGCTTCGCCGGTGTACCCTGGCAACGCTGCCGATTCCATCTGATGCGCAATGCGCTCGCGCACGTGCCCCGTGAAGAGATGAAACGCGAAGTGCTCGACGATCTCAAGAGCGTGCTCGACTCGGCCGACGAACACATCGCCGCCGAGCAGCTACGCCGTGTCGTGCATAAATACGAGAAGTCGGCGCCGAAGCTCGCCGAGTGGATGGACGCGAACGTGCCCGAGAGCTTCGCGGTGTTTCGCTTGCCGCCCTCGCATCGGCAACGCTTACGCACCACGAATATGGAAGAACGGCTCAATCGCGAGCTCAAACGACGCACTCGCGTCGCCACGCTCTTTCCCAACGAAGCCTCGCTGCTACGATTGGTGACCGCCGTGCTGATGGAAGTCAGCGAAGAATGGGAGACCGGAAAACGTTACGTGACCTTCGAAACCAAGTGAGGCCGCCCAAAGTCACTCAGACACTTTTACAGAAGAAACGGGATGGTATCTGCGCGACGATAGCGAATTGACTCCCGTCCCGTTTAGTTCTTCGACTTCCTTATCTACTGATGCCGGTACACGGTCGGGTTTATTCGTGGGACGGCTGATGGAATGGGTGATTTACTTGTGAATTCTGAACAGTCGAATTATTTTTGTTTTGTGCTTGTTTTTGCAGACGTTTTCGTAATTACTCGGTTGTTCTGTATTTTTCGATTGGTCTGATGGCCGCTGAACCGAATTCAGCAGTGATTTTGTTGCAGTCTTGTGTTTTTCTCAGTTTTTGGTAGGAGTAAATGTTACTAACCGGGGTCAGATGACCGGCTAGTATAGACCATGTATCTACGTGGTCACCCGTCGGTGTTTTTGGCGACCTCTGAGGTGGACCCCATTGGTTGGACAGCCAATAGGGTTGAATAAGGTAGTGGGGCTGGCGGCCCGCGAGACCCTCATAGGTCTTGCGCGGCCGCTGCAGCGGTTTAACTTTCTGATGTGCTAACCAGCTATCAACTTGTTGCGCGCGATTTCAATTCGTTTTTCGTCCGGCGACTGTCCGCCGCTTGAGCCTCGATCGCGATAAACGTCCCGGCGTGCGGTAGCCCAGCGCCTGATGAATCCGCTCGTGGTTGTAAAAGCGGAAGTACGCGGCCAATGAGCTTCGGCCTGCCAACCGTCCGTGTAGTCGCGCAGGTACACCTCCTCGTACTTCACGCTCCGCCACAGCCGCTCGATGAACACGTTGTCGATCGCCCGGCCGCGGCCATCCATGCTGATCGCCACGCCGCACGATTCCAATCGCGACGTGAAGGCCGTGGCCGTGAACTGGCTCCCTTGATCGCTGTTGAAGATCTCGGGCTTCGCTTGTGACAGCGCCTCGTCGAGCGCCTCGAGGCAGAAGCTGCCGGTGAGCGTGTTCGACAACCGCCAACCCAGCACGTAGCGGCTGTACCAGTCCATCACCGCCACCAGGTACAAAAACCCGTGCCGCAGCGGCACGTACGTGATGTCGCTGGCCCACACCTGGTCGGGCCGCGTGACCTCCACATTCCGCAGTAAATACGGGTAAATCTTGTGCCCGGCGCCGGGCCAGGTCGTCCGCCGCTTCGGATAGATCGCCTCGATGCCCATCACGCGCATCAACCGCTGCACGCGCTTGCGATTGACGCCCAGCACTACGGCCATCTTGCGGCTGCCGTAAAACGGCGTCCGCAAATACTGCTCGTCGATCCGCCGCATCAGCGCCAGGTTCTCCGCCGATTCGCCCGCCGGCCGGTAGTACCACGTGCTGTGCGCGCAGCCCCAGCAATGCGCACTGCCGCACGATCGAGAGCTCTTGGTGTTCCGGTTCGATGCATCGCCTCAGTCCCTCAGGTGAGCTCGGCAGCTTTTTTTTTCAACCACTCGACTTCCATCTTCAGCCGGCCGATCTGCTCGTACAGTTCCTCTTCGTTCGCCGCGTCCTCGGCCGCCCGCTTGCTGCGGCCGTCCTCGAACAGCTCCGCCGCTCCTTCCAAGAGCTGCTTCTTCCAGGCCGTGATCTGGCCCGCGTGCACTTCGTACTCGGCAGCCAGCTGGGCCGTCGTCTTCTCCCCACGGCACGCCGCCAATGCCACCTTCGCCTTGAACGCCGCTCAAACTTCGTCGCTTCCGAGCCATCGACCGAACCTCCTGAAAGGCCATCCCACAGCGGGGATTTTATACCTTATCAGGCTGTCCAGTTTTTGGGGTCCACCTCACATCAAACAAACAGGAGGGAGTAATGGGCCTCATAAATATGCGTGCATGGCAGTTGTCCGAACTGCGGCGGACTTATCCACACCGCGCCCAAGGGCATTGGAAACTTAGCGCTCTGGTTGCGTAATGGACCTCTAATGGTTAAGACCGGCAAGCAATGCCAATGGTGTGGCGTCGCTCTAACAGGCAGCGTGAATTGGGCGAACACTGCAATACTTGTCCTCAACCATCACCAAAAACGGCCGTGATAAAGAAAACGAAAGTCTTATCGCAAAAAGCTGCACAAAACAAAGAAGGCCGCATGGAAAAAGGCTGACGCGCTCACGCCGGCTCAAGTTGCCGATCTGCTTGGAGTCTCTCGGCAACAGGTAGATGAATGGCTTCGTACTAAGCAAATCCGGCACAAGGTATTGCGGAATGGAGACAGGTTAATCGAACGGTGATGCCAAACTTCAAATGCAACAGATTTGATAACTGGTATTGGTGAAAGGATCGCTGGGTCGTTTGAATGTCGCGGTTGTTGTGTCGCAGCGACGTTCGCACGGAGACCCAGCGATGGCTAATCATCTTACGTTTGAGGAACGAGGGTTCCTATACCGGTTGAAGAAGAAGGGAAAATCGAGCACGGAGATTGCAGAGTTGATGGGACGGCACCGCAGCACCATTTGTCAAGCGCTGGGCCGCAACACTGGCCAGCGAGGATACCGACCCGAGCGGGCTCAACGTCTGGCGGACGAACGGCGTCTGGCGAGTCGGCGGCCGCACAGAATGGATGATCCGAACGTGCATCAATACGTGCAGCAAAAACTGGAGCAGTATTGGTCGCCCGATCAGATCGCTGGACGGGTAAAACGCGACTTTCGGCGAACGCCCCAGCGTTGGTTGTCGGATCAGGCGATTTATGATTGGATTCAGCACCAGCAACCGGAGTGGAAAGCACTGCTGCGTCGCGGCGGCCGACCCCCGGAAAAGCGGGGAAAACTGACCGATTGCGTGCGGATCGATGGCCGCCCGGAGGTAATTAACGGGCGATGCCGTTATGGTGATTGGGAAGGGGATACGATGGTCGGCCACGGTCGCCACCGAGCGCTGGTGACCTTGGTGGAACGCAAGAGTGGCTACACTCGGATTGGTCGTGTCGACAGTATGAAGTCGAGCATGACAATGCGGGTGGCCAAGCGGCGCATGCAAGACCTTCCGTCCTGCCTCCGACGGAGCATCACTTTCGATAATGGCAAGGAGTTTGCAGAACATCCCACACTGACCCGCGGGCTAGGAGTCGATGTTTACTTCGCCGATCCTTACGCCTCCTGGCAACGCGGCACCAACGAAAACACGAACGGACTCTTGCGGCAGTACTTTGCTAAAGGCACCGACTTCACGCAGGTTAGTCACCGCGAAGTGGCATGCGTGGAGCGATCAATCAATGAACGTCCACGACGACGACTCAACTATCGAACGCCCACGGAAGCACTCGCCAAGCATCTCTGTCGCAATTGATTCTTGACTTCACCGAACGAAAAGACGCGAAGAAACCAGAACGGCGAAAAACGGGGGCTACGGCAGATTGGTCTACTAGCATTAAGACAAAGGCGAATCGGAAGTAGTGATTGTTGGCTATCACTTCGGGTGCTATTCTGCTCCATGGATACCATCCCGTTTCTTCTGTAAAAGTGTCTGAGTGACTTTGGGCGGCCTCACTTGGTTTCGAAGGTCACGTAACGTTTTCCGGTCTCCCATTCTTCGCTGACTTCCATCAGCACGGCGGTCACCAATCGTAGCAGCGAGGCTTCGTTGGGAAAGAGCGTGGCGACGCGAGTGCGTCGTTTGAGCTCGCGATTGAGCCGTTCTTCCATATTCGTGGTGCGTAAGCGTTGCCGATGCGAGGGCGGCAAGCGAAACACCGCGAAGCTCTCGGGCACGTTCGCGTCCATCCACTCGGCGAGCTTCGGCGCCGACTTCTCGTATTTATGCACGACACGGCGTAGCTGCTCGGCGGCGATGTGTTCGTCGGCCGAGTCGAGCACGCTCTTGAGATCGTCGAGCACTTCGCGTTTCATCTCTTCACGGGGCACGTGCGCCAGCCATTGCGCATCAGATGGAATCGGCAGCGTTGCCAGGGTACACCGGCGAAGCAGGCCTTGCGAGCTTCTTTCAGGCCGGCATGCGCATCGCTCGTGATGAGTACCACTCCGTGGAGCCCCCGCCCCAACAGCGACTTGAAGAACTCCCGCCAATGAACCTCCGCTTCGGAGAGTGAAACGCTCACGCCCAAGACGCTGCGGCGACCTTCGGGATCGACGCCAATCGCCGTCAATACGGCACAATCCACGAGGGAGCCGCCGTGGCGGATCTTCTCGTAGCGGGCGTCGAGGATTAGGTATTTGAAGTGTCCCAGCGGGCGGCTGCGCCACTTCTGGAGGTCTTCATCCAACAGCACCGTAGCCCGGCTCACGTCACTGGAAGAAATCTCGCAGCCGCACAATTCTTCGGTGATCTTCGTCACCTTGCTGGTAGACACTCCTTGCACGTACATCTCGGCCAAGGCCAAGCGGGCGCTTTTTCGCTCCGCGAACCACGCTCCACGCGGTGGGATAGAACGTTCCATTACGAACCTGCGGCACGGCGAGCCGGAGCTCTCCGACGCGGGTCTTGAGCCGCTTGGGCTTAAAGCCGTTGGCCTGACCGCGGCGCCTTGGGAGCGCTGGTACGGCCCGCGCCGAGCGCTTGCTGGCGTTCGATCTTCATGCACTCATTGATGAGCAGTTCCATCGCCCGGGCCATGCCATCAAAGCCATGTTCGGCCAGCGCCTGGACGACTTCACGAACGACGTTAGGATGAGCTTGGTGGGTCATGTTCGGTCTCCTTAATTGCTTGTTGAAACAAAAACAATTCTAGGAAACCAAGCCTGGCCCGCCTCCTTTCACTCAGACCTCAACAGCCCTACGCTGCTAGCATTTACAGAATTGGTGGGACGGTATCGTCGCACCATCGATCTATGATTCCCGTCCACCTTATCTACGCTGTTGCTCCGAGCATGGATGCAAGGTAAGATTGGAACATGAGCTTTATCCGCATCCGCTTTAGCGACTCTGATACAGAAACCGTTGCGCTCGGGTTTCTCGCAGGTCGTTTCTCATTCAGGAGCTGGGAGAACGGCGAAACGCTCGTGCCGGAAACTGCCTTGGCCGCACTTGCCGTTGAAGGGATTCCCTATATCGTGCTAGGGCCGCCTACCTATGCCCATTCAATTCCGGCGCCACGAACTCCTGCTGCCAACTAACTTCAACGACGGCAGCGCGGTTCCTCAAAAACTGCTCGGCCAGACGCTGCGCGACTCCGCAAACAATTCGGCTCGATCTCTGCCGAGACTCAACAGATCGAAGGCCAATGGGAACATCGCGGCAAGCTTCACCGCGATCTGAACGTCCGCGTATTTGTTGACGTTCCCGATAGCGCCGAAAGCCGCCAATTCTTCGTCGATTATAAGGAGCGTCTGAAAGAACGCTTTCAGCAAATCGACATCTGGCTGACGACGTATCTCGTGGAAGTGATTTGAGTAATTTGGGGAAGAGCAAAGGGGACGGCAAGACGGGAGTCATTTTCTTGAGATCACGAGCACGGTCGCTATACGGCGCACCAAAAATTCTTCCCCCGCCGCGGTAGCCTGCTCTCCGTCCTATCTTTCCTGTTAGCCTTGGCGCCGGCACTTTTCCACATGCGCGGCATTGGTTCTCACGAGCGTTTTTTGGCCACTTTAACTTGAGCCAACGATTTTAAGCATTCGGCGGGAAAATACCGGCCAGTATCCAGACGGAGCGGGCCGATTGGTGGTAGGGATCGTTGGAGCCCAGTGCGGCATCCATTTTGAGGCCGATTGCGGTTCGGCCGGTAATCTCGCAGGTCGATCAGCCCATTGCTCATGGCAACGGCACCGCGCTGTTTTCCTTCTTGGGCCACCGAGAAGTTTCCTTCCCATGCGACGGCGTGGCTAAGCACTGCCAACACAAAATGAGCCACGTAGCTCGGCGAATACAATCGAGGGCGAAATAATATGACACCACTGTGGGCCGCTTTCCCTTCGTGGAATGCCATCTCACCGAAGTCCTTATCGAACGTCACGGGCACCGCGCCCTCGGACAGCGCCGTTGCGAGCACGGCATCGTCGGCGGCTCCCGGTGACAACACGGCGACCCACGCTACATCGTGTCCCGCCTAAAGCGCGGCCGGGCGGAACCTTTAGGAGGATAGATCAGAAAAAGGCATATTGATGCCGTTGCGCAGTATGCCGAAACAATGGCATTCCTGGCACAAAACAAAGCGATACGGAATCTGCCGATCGATGGAGTTTAGTTGCAATGGATCTCTATCGTTGGTAGGCCCAAGTTTCAAATGGTCAGTATCGACGTGGTTATCTTCGTTCAATCGAACGACTACGATGTAATGCAATAACATACTGCGGTGAGGGAGAAGCCGATAGCGAGATCGATCCTGCGTTCGTTGAGCACTGGTTCTTTTCTCATGTCGAGTATACTCCCGAACAATTGCATTGGTCGAGGTGAGAGACGACTTGCAGATACTGCAACGAATCGGCCGATCGACGCGGCTTCGAAGACCAGATCAAACACGACGCTGGATCGAACTTATAGGCTTGTTTTGAGATCAATGGCTCCGCTCTGGGTCAGCGCAACTACCTGATTGTCCAATTTTCAACCGGCGCGGCGTCTCGCGCGCACCGCGCGCGCGGTTAATGAAGTCGAAGGTAGTAATTGCCTTCGAAGTTGTTTTTGACGTTTTCATCGGAATCAACTTCGACGTCAACCGTAATGTCGCCTTTTTTCCCGCGTCCGAATCGCTCCAATTCTTCAAAGAGGAAGTTTGTCAACTCTTGGATTATTCCCTTCCTTTTACAATCTTCAATATCTTTGTCCTTCTTGAAGAACACATACGCGCGGAAATCGACGTCTATTTGTGGCAGGACATAGATATTGTGCAGCGGACTGATTTCTTTGAAGCGATCTCGAACGCTAGTACTAACGTCGCTGAGATATCGAAACCGTTCGCGGGCTAGCCTTTTTGCTCGCGCAAAGTCCTCTTCGCTGGGAATATTATCCATTGATCTGCCTCGCCGAATATTCGTTTCAATCCAAACTGGAACTAATTAAGACTAGTGACGCGGCGAGGTAGTGCGTTCCAACGCGGAGCGTGGGAACGAGTGGGGAGTGTTTACCGTTCGATGTGGTACTGCTCGATTTTTCGGTAGAGGGTGGCTCGGCCGATGCCGAGGAGTTTGGCGGCTTCGGGGACGTTGTCGCTGGTGCGGTTGAGGGCTTCGGTGATGAGGCGTTTTTCCCATTCGTCGATACGGAGGGTTTCCAGTTCGCTGCTGCTGCCGGCGTCGCGGAGGGCCAGGTCGTGGGGGCGGATCGAGGTATCATCGGCCAATACGACGGCGCTGTCGAGCACGTTGCGAAGTTGGCGGACGTTGCCGGGCCAGTGGTAAGCCAACAACTGGGCGTGGGCGGCATCCGTTAGGCTGAGATTTGGTCGGCCGTGCATTCGTCGAAAATGGTCCAGGAAGAAATCAATCAGCACACCGATGTCGTCGCCGCGGTCGCGCAGCGGTGGTAAGTGCAACTCAAATACGGCGAGGCGATAGTACAAGTCTTCACGAAACCGCTTCTCGCGGACGTATTTCTGCAAGTTCTGGTTCGTGGCGGCGATTACTCGCACATCGACGCTCACTTCCTCGGTCGCGCCGACGGGCAGGAAGGGGTGTCCTTCCAGAATTCGCAGCAATTTGGCTTGCCCCGCGGCGGTGAGCTCGCCGACCTCGTCTAAAAACAGCGTGCCCAAATCGGCTTGTTGGAAAAACCCCGTGTGGTCGCGGTCGGCGCCGGTGAACGAACCGGCCTTGTGGCCGAAAAGCTGACTTTCCATGAGATCTGCGGGGATAGCGGCACAGTTGACCGACACCATGGGGCGATCGGCCCGCTGGCTAGAGCGGTGAATCGCGCGGGCGACGAGCTCCTTGCCGGTGCCGCTCTCGCCGCGGACCAACACGCAGCCGGGCGCGCGGGCGACCCGGTTGATTTTCGATTTGAGGTCGCGCATCGGCGGACAGTTGCCGATCAACTCATCGTAGCCGGGCGATTTTTCCACCAGCCGCTGGTAATCACTGCGGAGCGTCGTCAGGGCACGAGCACGCACGAGCGCGATGGCGACGATGTTGGCGACGGAGATGATGAAGTCGAAATCGGACTGGCGAAAGCGGCCATCCTCGAGATAGACGTGAATGGCGCCGAGCGTCGTTCGCTCGCCGTCCACGTTGCGGCGTACGAGCGGTGCGCAAACGGCATCGGCAAAATGCCCCAAGTCCTGAGCACCTTCCTTCGATGTCTGGTTGGCAACCCACACGGCGTGCCCTTGCCGCGACACCAATTCGGTGAGCGATTGATTCAGGGTGACGCGATTGGCCGCGTCGCGGGGGATTACCAGTTTTGGCTGCAAGCCTCCTTCGTCGTTGACGGAAAGGAAGCCTACGATGGATGCGCTGGTTCGCTTGCGCAACAGGTCGAGCGCGATTTCCATAACGCGGTTCGGGTCGCCGCAGCCCAACAATTTGATGCAGAGCTGGTAGAGGAGCATCAACTCTTTGACCTGCTCGCTGCTCGGGAGGCCGGCCAGGGCTTCTTCGTGCGTTTCTTGGACCGCAATGGGAAAATCCTGGACGATCGTCTGCTTTTGCTGGGAGTCGTCGCCCTGAGCGGTAGGCGGCTCTTCGGACTCATGAAATTCGAAGTCGGCGGAGCCGACGTGGACGGTATTGCCATCGACGAGGGTGGCTTCGTCGATTTTTTGCCCGTTAACGAGCGTGCCGTTGCGGCTTTCGGCGTCGCGAATGATCCACCCCTCGGGCGTCGAGGAAAGCGTGGCGTGGACGCGCGAGCAAAGTGGGTCGGCGAGCGAGATGTGGCAATCGGTGCCGCGGCCAATGAGGTTGTTGCGGCGGGCGTCCAGCGGAAAATTCGTGCCGGCGCGATTTCCCGTCAGGATCGTCAGATAAGCGTAAAGACCGCGGCTGATGACCGTCATAGATTGCCTGGCAAAACGGCGGAACTGCCCGAAAGTGCATCGTACACCAGCGACCGCCGGCTTGGAATCCGCCCTCTGGTGCAGTAGTGTAGTCGTTACGCGGCGTGCGGCCGAGGCCTCGACCCAAGGCCGCGTGTTGAGTTTCCCTTCGCGGAGCGAGAGGGTTACACTGACGGGCAAAAGGAAAGCACGATGGTCAGCGATCCGCGATTCGATACTTCCGCCAACCCGTACGATCAGGCTTCAAACCAATACGGCGAACCCCCGCGCGGCCGCAGCAAGTGGTACCCGTGCCTCATTGGCTGCCTGGGCGTATTGGCAATCATGATCGTGCTGGGCGTGATTGCCGGCATTTGGGTCGCGAGGAATTGGCGTGGTTTGTTTGCGACTGTCGGCTCGCAGGCGATCAATCAAGGGGTCGATTCCTCGGATCTGCCGCCGCAAGAGAAAGTGGAAATCAAAGCGCAGGTGGAGCGCGTCGCAAAAGCATTTGGCGCGGGTCAGATATCTAGTCGTCCCTGAAGAATTCCTCTGCGGCTACGAATAGAGGGTGCATTGCGTGTGTGGTTGCACTAAAATTCGCCAGGTTTTGGTTCCCTTGGACCTGAAAGCTGGCAAAAAATGCATCCGAAAGCCCGCCCTCCGCAGTGTGAATTGTTTGGCGCCCATCTGAGCGAACTGTTGAACCACGAGCACCCGCTGTACGTGCTGGCCGAGCGGATCGACTGGTCCGCGTTCGACGCGGCCATCGACGCTTGTTACGCCGACGAGCTAGGCCGACCGGGAGTGAACACTCGGCTGATGGTCGGCATGTTGTATTTGAAACACGCCTACGACGAGAGCGACGAGTCGGTGGTGGCCCGCTGGGTCGAGAACCCGTACTGGCAGTTCTTCTGCGGCCTCTCTTACATGCAGCACGAGTTGCCGATCGACCCCTCGAGCTTGAGCAAGTGGCGGAAGCGGGTCGGGGCCGAGCGGTTGGAAAAATTGTTGGAGGCGACGATTCACACGGCGTTGGCGATGAAAGCGGTGCGGCCCGCGGAGTTTCAGAAGGTGAACGTCGACACCACGGTCCAGGAGAAGGCGATCGCCTTCCCGACCGACGCGCGGCTGTATCACAAGATGCGGCTGGCGCTGGTCAGGCGGGCGAATTCCTTGGGCCTTGCGTGCGTCAGAACTATCGCTTCAAGGGCAAGAAGCTGCTGGCCAAACAAGGCCGTTATGCTCATGCCCGGCAGATGAAGCGTGCGGCGAAGATGACCCGTCAGCTCAAGACGATCCTGGGCCGCGTGCTGCGGGACATCCAGCGAAAAGCGCCTGCCATTCAAGGCCGCATCGTCGACGAGCCTTTGCGGGAACTCGTCGCCATGGCGGAGCGCTTGCTCGCTCAAACACGCACCAGCACGAACAAGCTCTACAGCGTACATGCCCCCGAAGTGGAGTGCATCGCCAAGGGCAAAGCGCACAAGCGTTACGAGTTCGGCTGCAAGGCCAGCGTGGCGACCACGAGCCAGAGCAACTGGATCGTCGGCGCCCACGCCCTCCACGGCAATCCGTACGACGGGCACACGCTCAGTGGTGCGATCAAGCAAGTGGAACGACTGTCAGGCCACACACCCGATGACGTGATGGTGGACCAAGGTTATCGAGGCCACGACTACGCAGGCTCGTCGAGTGTGCACGTGGTCCGCACAATTCCCAAACGAGCGACGCGGGCGCTACGCCGAATGTTGAAACGCCGGGCGGCCATTGAGCCGACGATCGGTCACATGAAAAGTGACAACCGCATGAACCGCAACTATCTGACCGGTCCCGAAGGCGACAAAATCAACACACTGCTGAGTGCCGCCGGGTACAACCTCCGCAAACTGCTGCGGTGGCTCGTTTTTGCGCCGATTTTCTGGCTCTGGCATCGGTTCACCGCCAAGCTGGCCGCTGAAATCGCCCTCCGCCGCACGACACTCCTGCCGCCGCGCGCTTGATTCGCTCCAGTTCGCACCTGAAAATTACCCCTACGCCGTCAGCAGACTATTTTTCAGGGACGACTATCTAATGAGCAGATGGCGACAATCATGCAAAAGCTGTTTCAATCGCCGCTGATGCCGTCGCTGGTGGTGACGGTAGTTGATAAGCAATACTTCGACCGATCGGGACTGAGCGACGAGGAAAAAACTCAAGGCCGGCAATCGCTCAACCGATTCGCCCGCGGCGCGATCGATGGCAAGATCGATGAGAAGTCGATCGATGCCGTCATGGCGCACGTGGCCGATCGCAAAGCCGACGGCAAATGGCAGTTCCGGCCACAAGTAAGCGACCAGGATTTACGCGCGGCACTGAGCGACGCCAAGTCGCGGGCGGACGCGGCCGGCATTCCCGCAGCACCTCCCAACTTCGATCCATCGGATGAAGTGAAGCGCATTATCGATGAAGCGCTGAAGAAAAGCTGACGGCGGGCTCTACTGCACCTGCAGCCCCGCGTTGCGGGCAGCCACGCGGCCGGGCGCGGTGCTTTCGTAGGCATTGAACTCGGCCCAGATTGGGAAGTGATCGGAGACTTCCAGGGCCTGGTTGAGGGTCAGATGGTACTGCTGCTCGAAGTTAAAAACGCCCCAGCGGCCAGTAAATTCGGCTGTCGAGGGCTGATGGAAGACCATGTTATCGTACTGGGCGGTTTGCCGGGTGTTCGTGTACGTGCCGCGGACGACCGGCCGCACGCCGTCCACCCGACCCAGGTCGCCCAAGTGCTGGTCATCGACGTTCAGATCTCCCAGCACGATGATGTCGTCCTCGCCGGCGCATGCGCGGCGAACGGCTAGATATACCTGTCCCAGCGCATTGAGTTCCGATTTGGTTTCATCCGGGTCGGTATGAATATCTACCAGCACGAAGGTAAAGGCTTGTTGCGGCGGAGGTCCGCGAACACGGAACATCGCCACCAGCGGCTCGCGGTGCAACAGGTCGTCGGGGTCGTTAACCGTGAAGATGCTACGCGGGTTGACCTCGATCGCGGCCGTATCGTAGATAAAAGCGTACTGTTCTTTGCTGTTCGTGCGTCCGAGACGGGGCCCGACTACCTTGTCGTACGTTCGGCCGTTCTTATTCACGTAGTTCCGCAGGAAGTTGTCGATGAAATAGTCGTCTTGCGTGCGGACTTCTTGAATGGCGACGACATGAAAGTTTTGAATGATCGACGCCAGCGTCGCCATAACGTAGGGCTTTTTTGCCTTTGCATCGCCGAACACTTGAATATTGAACGAAGCGATGCGGATGGCGGGGCCGCCGGACAAGGGCGTTGGCGGGGCGACGGCGGGTGCGGGCTGCCCGTTGAAATTAGCCTGCATAGGAACCGCAGGCTGCTGTGATGGATAGGACGGGTACGTCGGAGTGGTGGGGAAATATCCGGACGGCGCGTTTTGGCCGCTACCATGCTGGGTTTGCGTAATGGAGGCCAAGAAATCGCCGAATTTCCCGGTGCCAGGGCCTTTGGTGAAATACCAACCGCCGGCGGCCAGGATGGCCATCAACAACATTGGATACGAGCGTGGCACAGGCCCCTCCTTGGGCGTGCGGAAGCGCGCACAGCGACCGCATTGAGCGCAGTCGGCATTTTTCGACAGGGGAGGTTAGAGAATTCGCCGCAGAGATTACAAACTCGATTGATGCCACCCGCCGCGAAGACAGCAAGCTATCAGCAAGGTCTAGAAATCCTTGGCCATGCAGACGCTGAATTGCGAGCCAATGTATTCGCCGAAGAGGGGAATCTCGACGAAGCCCGCGTGTTGATACAGGGCGATTGCTTCGGGTTGGCGGGGGCCGGTTTCGAGCATCAGGCGACTGACGCCGAGTTGGCGAGCTTTCGTCTCGAGCACGTTTAGAATCGTCCGACCGACGCCGCATGCTCGGGCATGCGGCGCGACATACATCCGCTTTATCTCAGCGACATGGGGTTCGATGCGCCGAACCGCTCCACAGCCAACGGGACGGCCATCGAGATACGCTACAAAGAAGCCGCCGCGGCCTTCGCTCACCTCCTCGGCGTCGAGGCGGAAGAAGTTGGCGCCGTCCTCAGGATAGCGGGCATCCAATTCGGCGTTCAGCGCTCGAATTAGTTGCTGTGAAACCGGCGAAGCAAGTTCTTCTCGGCGGATTTGGAGTGACGTCGTCGCCAAGTTGCCGGCTGTTGGTGTGAGTTCGGTCATCACGATTCGGCTCACTCGTTACGCGAGAATGTCATGTACAACGTGCCCGTGCACGTCGGTGAGCCGGTAGTGCCGCCCCTGGTATTTGAACGTGAGTTGCGTGTGATCGACGCCCAGCAAGTACAGGATGGTGGCCTGCAGGTCGTGGACGTGGACCGCACCTGGGGTGAGCTCATCTTTGGTCGGTGAAATCGGATGACCGGCCGCGTCGGCGATGTTGTAACCGTAGTCGTCGGTGCGGCCGTAGGTGAAGCCTCGCTTTATTCCGCCGCCGGCGAGCCAAATCGTGAAACATCGGGGGTGGTGATCGCGGCCGTAATCGGTCGCTGTGAGCGTGCCCTGCGAGTACGAAGTGCGGCCGAACTCGCCGCCCCAAACAACCAGCGTGTCGTCCAACATTCCGCGCTGCTTCAGGTCGATTACCAGGGCGGCAGAAGCGCGATCGGTCTTCGCGCATTGGCGGCGTATGCCGGCCGGCAATCCGCTGTGGTGGTCCCAACCTTGATGATAAAGCTGGATGAATCGTACGCCGCGTTCGGCCAGCCGGCGGGCCAGCAGGCAATTGGCCGCGAACGTGCCGGGCGTTCGGCTATCCGGCCCGTACAATTCGAATGTGGATTCCGCTTCGGTGGAAAGATTGGTAACTTCGGGCACACTCGTCTGCATGCGGAATGCCATTTCGTACTGCGCGATCCGGGATTCGATTTCCGGATCGAGTTCTTTGTCGAATTGATGACGATTGAGTGCGTTCAGTTTTTCCAGCATCGCGCCGCGGCCGGAGCGGCAAATGCCATCCGGATTGCTCAAATAAAGAACGGGGTCTTTGCCGGGCCGAAGTTGTACGCCCTGATACTTTGAGTCCAAAAACCCGCTGCCCCACAGGCGGGAATACAACGGCTGATCGGCCTGGTTGACGGAAACCAGTACCAGGAAAGACGGCAAATCGTCGTTCATCGAACCGAGGCCGTACGACAGCCACGCGCCCATTGAAGGCCGGCCGGCAATTTGCGAGCCCGTTTGAAAGAAGGTAATCGCGGGGTCGTGATTGATCGCCTCGGTGAACATCGATTTCACGAAGCACACGTCGTCAACGATCCGGCGGTGATACGGCAACGCTTCGCTGAGCCATGCGCCCGATTGGCCGTAACGAGCGAAGTTGAAGATCGAGCCGGCCAAGGGAATCGACGCCTGCTGGGCCGACATGCCGGTGAGTCGCTGGCTCCCGCGAACGTAGTCTGGCAATTGCTTCCCGTTTTGCTCGTTGAGCAGCGGCTTATAGTCGAAAAGATCTTGTTGTGCCGGGCCGCCCGCTTGGAACAGATAAATGACACGCTTTACGCGCGGAGGGAACTGCAGCCGCGATGTCCGACCAGCCTCGGCCGTCGCCGCGTGCGCCGAACCACATAGCGACTCGCCCAGCATGGCGCTCAGCGCGACGCTGCCGAGGCCCGCGGCCGAGCTGCCGAAAAAGTGGCGCCGCGTAATATGTTGCAAGTTTTCGGTAGCGGGGGAGACGCACATCGTGGAAGATCGCAGGGTGGGCACTGCACACCCTTTCATTTTTTTGTAATGTTGGCCGTAGCGTCCGCTGGTGGGCTGTGCCCACCCTACTCATCTTTCGAAAATTGTTGCATCGAGGTTGAGAATTGCCTGGCAGGTGACGGCGAGTGCGGCGACGTGAGCCGAATTTAGTTTCGGATCGAGCCGCGACTCGCCGAGTTTCGTAAATTCTTTCGGATCCTGTTGCGAATTATTCGCAAACAACGCTTCTTGTTCATGGTAGAGATCGGTCAACAAGCCAACCTCCGCGGCATCGGGGCGCCGGCCCGTGAGCCGCAAAAAGGCCTCGTCGATCTGCAAGCTCAATTCTGCATGCGATTGCGACACGGCACAAGCCAACGCACGTGCAGCTTCGACGAACTGCACGTCGTTGAGCAGCACGAGCGCCTGTAAGGGTGTGTTGGTTCGTCCGCGGGACACGGTGCAGACTTCGCGCGACGGGGCGTCGAACGCCACCATGTTCGGCAGCGGCGTCGTTCGCTTCCACACGGAATACAGTGAGCGGCGATACAAATCGCGGCCGGTCGATTGCTGGTAAGGCGGCGACATGGAGTTGGCCTCGCGCCATAGATCTCCGCCCGGTTGATAAGGCGAGACGGGGGGGCCGCCAATTCTGCGTTCGAGCAAACCGGAAGCTGCGAGCGCGACATCGCGAATTTGCTCGGCCGACAACCGGTGGCTAGGCCCGCGGGCCAGCAATTGATTTTCCGGATCGCGATCGCGTAATTCGGACGAACAGCGGGAATCCTGGCGATAAGTGGCCGAAAGAACGATCATCCGGCAGAGCCGTTTGATGTCCCAACCATGGTCGACAAAGTCGCGAGCGAGCCAATTGAGCAGCTCCGGATGCGTCGGCTGGGCGCCTTGTTGCCCAAAATTCTCGGGCGTAGAAACGAGGCCGCGGCCGAAAAATCTCGCCCAGAGCCGATTCACAAACACGCGGGCGGTGAGAGGATGGCGGGAATCGGTCAACCAGCGGGCTAAACCCAAGCGATTGCGTGGAGCGTCCTTCGGAAACGGAATGAGAAGTTTCGCAAACGTATCCCGTCCCACGAGGTTGGCGTCGTTTTTCGGCGCATTGTACCGCCCGCGCGTGAGGATAAACGTTGGCCGCGGCGCGGGCATATCCTCCATCACCGGTATTTCCTGCATCGGCTCCTCCGCTTCCACAAACTGCCGGCGGGCTACGCGAAGTGTTTGCGCCGCTTTGCGGGCGTCGTCGTCAATCGCCGAAAAGTAGAACGCCTCCAACTCGTCTCGGTGCGACGAGGGGTCGGCCAAAGCCGCGGCAAGCGCCGTGCCATCGTGGAGATTCTCGATTTCCAGTGCCGTCAGCGTGCGATCGTAAATGCGCAGCTCGTCGAGCTCACCGTCTTTGAAGCCGCGGTCGCGAAACCGCTGGCCAAGCGTTAGATGGCCGGGGCCGAAGATGGCCACCATTGCCTTCTTCTGCATGTGGTCGCGAAGCAAGTCCGTCGCGACTTGTTGTCCGTCCAAAAAGATTTGCAGACCGGCGGCCGTGCTCGAACCATCATAGGTAACAGCGACGTGCTGCCACGCGTTTCGAGCGATGGGCGTTCGAGACCGCACGCCGATGCCATTACCGGGCCAGACGCGATAGAGGCGCGCCGTCAGAAAACCGTCCTGCAGCATCAAATCAAATCCGTTGTAGCCCACATCGGTGCCGAACGTGCGTTGCAGGACCACCACGGGTTTTGCGGTGCGAGCCGTGTCGCGCATCCAAAAGTCGAGAGTGAAATTGTCCCACCGATCGACTTGGAAAATGTCGGGGAGGTCGGCCCCGCGGTCTCCATCAAAACGAATCGCGCGCCCGCGGACGCCCTCGACGCTTAACAGCCCCATCGCGTTGCCCTGGCTCTTTCCACCAGGCGCCTCATTGCGAATTCGCGTCAGGTCGCCATCGAATGTGAAATAACCCGACAGATCAGCATCGACTGGGCCGTGTGAACCCGCCAGCCAATGCTCAAAGCGATTGCCGCCCGCTTCGATCGTCTTAGCGAGGGCGGCTTGGGCGTTGGCAACTTCACCGCGCGCGGTCGCAAGATGCTTCTCCTGCTGTTCGGTCGGCAGCAGCAGCGAAGGGGAGGGCACCTTGGCGGCATTGTCATACATCCCGTTCTCGTCGATCGAGTTGAAAAATGCGGACAGCGAATAGTAGTCGCGCATGGTGATTGGATCGTACTTGTGGTCGTGACAACGGGCGCACTCCACCGTCAATCCCAGGATCGCGGTACCGAATGTGTGTACGCGGTCAGCAGCATTCTCAACCAGCCACTCTTCGGCTATCGACCCACCTTCGTTGGTAAGGCGGTGCAGGCGGTTGAATGCCGTCGCCAGGACTTGATCCCGAGTGGGATGATCCAGCAGATCGCCCGCGAGCTGCCACGTAAGAAACTGATCGTAGGGCAAATTGGCGTTCAGCGCGCGTACGACCCAATCGCGGTAGGGCCACTGAGTGTTGAGTTGATCCGATTGATATCCGTACGAATCGGCATAGCGGGCCGCATCGAGCCAACCGATGGCCACGTGTTCGCCGAACGCGGGGCTGGATAATAAGCGATCAACCGTGCGTTCATACGCGGCGTTGAGCTTGTCGGATGTCGTTTTTTCAAACTCGCGGCACTCGTCGGCCGTTGGCGGCAGCCCCGTTAAGTCGAGCGCCGCGCGCCGTAGCAAGCGCAGCGGATCAGCGGCGGATGACGGCGACAACTTTTCCGCTTCCAAACGAGCCAACACGAACCGATCCCAAGGCTGCCGCGGCCACGACTCATCGCGCACCGCCGGGATATCAACTTTGTCCGGCAGCGGTAGAAAGGACCAATGCTCTGCGAATTTTGCGCCCTCGGTAATCCAGCGTCGTAGCAGCTCCTCCTGGTCGGCGGTAAGCGTTAACTTGGATTCTGGCGGCGGCATCCGCACGTCGTCGTCATCGCTGAAAATTCGCGTGACGAGCTCGCTTTTCTCGGGGTTGCCGGCGACGGCAACCTTGCTGGAAAGTCCTTCTCGCGTATCGAGCCGCAAATCGGCCTGCCGCGCCTCGGCATCGGGGCCGTGACACCGGTAGCATTTGTCCGAAAGAATTGGTCGGATGTCGCGGTCGTACGAAACCGGTGGGCGCGTAACCGCGCTGGCCGTTCGCGCAGTTGCGCACCACCACAAGCACCCGAGCAAAATGGCAGCACGCGGAATCATCGCGAAATTACAGCCGCTGGGGACGTATTTTTAAGGCGGGCCTGCCTGCCGCCGTGGCAAGCAAGTTTGACGGGGTTGGTTGTCGCCGGGTCGCCCTGAAATTTATAATACGATTTGATGCGACCCATTAGGACGATGCATGTTTTCCGGCCTTCATTATCGCGCGATTGGAGCTTGCGGTCCAATCCTTTTATTTCTCGTCGGGGACATTGCCGCAATAGCCCGGGCGGCAGAACCAGCCGCAAGATTCGACTTTTCACACAGTATTATCCCGATTCTCAAATCGCACTGCGTCGAATGCCACGGCGGCCGGCGGCATGAGGGCGATTTTTCGATCAACACCCGCGAGTCGATTCTGGCCGCCGGCGTGGTCGAGCCGGGCAAGGCGGCCGATTCTCACCTCATTGAATTGGTCGCGTCGGACGACAAAGACGAGCGGATGCCCAAGGGGAAGCCGCGCCTTTCCGCGTCGGATGTAAAGTCGCTTCGCGATTGGATCGATGCGGGCTTGCCCTGGGAGGCCGGATTCACGTTCGCACTCCGCGATTATGAACCACCGCTGCGGCCGCGGCGCCCGGACCTGCCGCCCGTTGTCGCCGGACGAGAGAACCCGGTCGACCGCCTGCTGGACGCCTATTTGCACAAGCATGGCGTGGCGCGTCCGGCGCCGCTTGACGATGCCTCGTTCCTGCGCCGCGTGTACCTCGACGTTGTCGGTCTCTTGCCCAGGCCCGATACGCTGCAGGCGTTCGTTGCCAGCGACGACCGCGCCAAACGGCAGCAGGTAATCGACGAGCTGCTCGCCGATGACCACGCATACGCCGAACACTGGATGTCGTTCTGGAGCGACCTATTGCGAAACGATTACGCGGGCACCGGCTATATCGACGGCGGCCGGAAGCCAATCAGTAGTTGGCTGTATCGCGCGCTGGTTACGAACATGCCGTACGATGAGTTTGTCCGCCAGCTGATTGCGCCGTCCAAGGAATCGGAAGGTTTCATCCTGGGGATCAAGTGGCGCGGCAACGTGAACGCCAGTCAGAAACCCGAGTTGCAATTTGCCCAAAACGTGTCGCAAGTATTTTTAGGCATCAACATGAAGTGCGCCTCGTGCCACGACAGTTTTATCGATCACTGGACGCTGGCACAGACGTATGGTCTGGCGGCCGTGTGCGCGAACGGCCCTCTGGAAATGTACCGCTGCGACAAGCCGCTGGGCAAAACGGCCGGCGCGGCCTGGATGTTTCCCGAACTAGGCCAGATCGATTCTACGGCGCCGCGCGAGGAGCGCCTGCATCGGCTGGCCGAGTTGATGACCGACCGCGAAGACGGCCGTCTCACTCGCACGATCGTCAATCGATTCTGGCACCGGCTCATGGGCCGCGGCATCGTCCATCCGGTGGACGCGATGCAGACCGAGCCGTGGAGTGCCGACCTGTTGGATTATCTAGCGATTCACCTTGCCGATAACCATTACGACTTGAAAAGTACAATTCGGCTGATTGTCAGCTCGCAGGCGTATCAATCGCAGTGCACGGCTCTTGAAGCGCAGCCGACGGCGGCGGGCTTCGTTTATTCCGGCCCACTGTCCAAACGCATGACGGCCGAGCAGTTTGTCGATGCGCTCTGGGAAATAACTGATACAGGCCCCGTTCGACCGCACAAAAGTGTGGCGGCGTTTTTGACCGCTAACGAGAAGATGTCTCACAAAACGTACCGGGCTTCGCTCGTGGTGAGCGACTTATTGATGCGGTCGCTTGGCCGGCCGAATCGCGAGCAAGTCGTTTCCGATCGCCCGGCCAATCTCACAACGCTGGAAGCGCTCGATTTGTCCAATAGTCCGCTGCTGGCAGAAACACTGAACCGCGGCGGCGCGAACGTTCTAAAGCGATTTGACGGGCGGGACTCAGGGGCAATTATTGACTGGCTTTATAAGTTTGCCCTATCGCGGCCGCCAAGCTCCGACGAACGGGCAACGGCGCTGCAACTTTTAAATTCTCCACCGACGCAACAAGGCGTCGAGGACTTGCTTTGGGCCGTTCTGATGCTGCCTGAATTTCAAATCGTTCGCTGAGGTACCGATCATGGGTCACAACAATCGAAACCTGCAAGAACGAAGTGTGGAAGACGGAGCGACACGGCGAGAATTTCTTCGCGCCATGGCTGCAGCCGGCGCGGCGGCGCTGATGGCCAATGAACCGAAGTTGCTGCGAGCGAACTCCACCGGCGCGGCCATCGAGCATCCGCTGGCGAAGGCCGATGCCTGTATTTTGTTGTGGATGGGCGGCGGCATGGCTGCTCCCGAAACATTCGACCCGAAGCGATACCAGCCGTTCGAGATCGGGTTGCCGGTCGAAAAGGTGATGAGCACGTTTCCGGCCATCGACACGGTGGTCGATAACATCAAGATTTGCCAGGGATTGGAACAGATTGCGAGCGTGATGGACCGGGCCACGCTCATTCGTTCGCACGTACTGCCCGATCTGGGGCACATTTTGCACTCGCGCCATCAATATCATTGGCACACGGGTTACGTTCCGCCGCAAACGGTGGCCGCTCCACACATCGGCGCCTGGATGGCCCGCGTGTTGGGGCCGATCAATCCGGTGATGCCGCCGTTCATCAACATCGGCCAGCGGCTGGAAGGGAACGGCGAATCCGAGGAATTGAAATCGTTTACGACCGGCGGATTTTTCGGCTCCGAGTTCGGCCCGTTCAATCTGCCGTTTCCCGAGGACGCCTCGTTGGCTGTGCGGCCGCCGGAAGGCATGGATGCGGGCCGGTTTGAGAATCGCTATCGGTTATATAAGAAATTGGTGGCCAACAGTCCGCAGGGCCGGTACGCGAGTGACTATCAGCAGCAGTCGATGCTTCGCTCGCTCGAGTCGGCGCACCGGCTGCTGAGCTCAAAAGACAAGCAGGCGTTCGATTTGTCGCTTGAACAGAAAAATGTTTTGGAGCAATACGGCGATACCCGCTTCGGCCGCGGCTGTTTGCTGGCCCGGCGATTGGTTGAAGCCGGAGCGCGGTTCGTCGAGGTGACAACAGAATATATCCCGTTCGTACATTGGGACACGCACGAGAACGGCCATGCCACGACAGAACAGATGCACACCGAGATCGACCGGCCGATCGCCAGGCTAGTTCTCGATCTGGAAGACCGCGGCCTGTTGGATCGTACGCTGGTGGTGCTCGCCAGTGAATTCAGCCGCGATATGATGATCGAGGGCGTGCCGGGCAGCACAGCCAAAGACCAGTCGCGGGCGAAGACCGACTTCCTGGAGAAGCCCATTCATTACGGGCTGCATCGGCATTTTACCGGCTCCGCATCGGTGCTGATGTTCGGCGGCGGTGTGAAGCGCGGTTTTCTCTATGGGGAAACGGCGGCGGAACGGCCCTGTCTTGTCACAAGAAACCCAGTCAGCATTTCCGACTTGCACGCCACGATCATGCACCTCATGGGCATCAGCCCGAAAACAGCGTTCGATGTGGAGCACGGCCGTTCTACGTGACCAAGGATGGCAAGGGTCAGCCGGTATTGGATGTAATCGCATAAGACCTTCCTGAAAGTGTGATCACAAAAGTTCCATGAGCCGCAACACAGATTTGCCCTGCCTGAATGCAGTTGATTTTTACCGCCTCAATGAAGGCGAATTGATCTCGGCGCTAGCCAATGCCATTGCGGCGCACGCCGAGCAGAATTCTTCCAAAGAACTGTCACGCGAGCAGGAGGCGATCTGGGCTTGGGGACAGATGTCGATGGATGTGCCCAACGGCGGGTTCACACAGTTCTTCTACAACCATCGTGGAGATGAAGGAGTCGCGGCACTAGCCGATCTCCTGGACTCCATCGCTCTGTCTAATGCGGCCGACCTGGTTCGGGAAGCGCTCGCCGTTTACCGCCGCCACCGATCTGCGTTTGCCGTGGACAATCCATGGGAGGGGCTGTTCGGCAGCATTCAAGAGTTCGAGAAGATCGAGCGGGCGTTCGAGCGCATCATACAGCGTTGCGATCGAGCGATCGAGAAGTGGCTTCGTTCAAAGATCTCAGAATTGGCGACCGATTCGTCGGGCGAACCGTTCGATCCCTCATTCAGCGGCGCCGTCGAAAACAAATACTCCATCGGGGCGGTAAGCGAGTATCTGGAGGTGAAGAAGGGCAAGCCCCACGGCGCGTATCGTCAGTTTTTTGACGACGGCACCGTTCGAAAGGTCGTCTTTTATAAGTCGGGAAAAGTCTCCGGCGACTTTTGGCCCAATGGCCAGCTCAAGCGGAAGCAATCCAAGCGCGGAGACGACACCGTCATCGAATGGTTCTATCCGAGCGGGAAGCTGCAGAAACATTTGGTCAAGGATAAGGGGAATTACATTATCGAGCCCGTCCGGATGTTTCACGAAAATGGCCGAGTCGCCGAGCTACTGACGGTCGTGAAAAACAAGAAGAGCGGCCCCTGGTTAAAATTCTTCGACGATGGATCACCGCAGTTGCAAGCCGAGTTTGGCCCCGGCGAGAAACCGATTGTCCACAACGCCTGGGATGAGGATCGACAACAAACGGTAAAGGATGGAAGCGGGTGTTTTTACTTCGATGGACACGATATCCAGTGGGAGTATTCCCTGTTCTTGGCGCACGATTGGCAGCATGAAACCGAACTCAAAGGCGGCGTTTCACACGGGAAAAAGACCACCTATTTCGCTGGCGTGTTATGGAGCGTTTCGTTCTATGAATATGGCGTGCAGCAAGGAGAATCGACCGTCTACTGGAATAACGGGCGAGTCCGTTCGGTTACGAGCTACTCTCAAGGCAAAAAGGGCGCCACGCACTCGTTTCCCAAGTTCGATCAACCTGCGCCAGCAGTTTTGTTGAGCGCCGAAGCGAATGAAAAGCTTTACGCGGCGTGGGGGCATGTCGCAGTCGACGAATACCCGCGCGTATTGAATCTTGCAGAGGTTCAAAAGCAATTGAAAGTGCCGGATTTTCTCCGCGAAGTGCACGAGCGAAATCTGGCCCACACAATCAAGTCGGATTACGAGGATTGCAATACTTTCAACGATGGCGTTGCTTATTTTCTGACCGTCAATGAGGCGGGCGAGGTGACACAGGTAAAGGCAAGCGGCAGCGGCGTCTATTCCGCAGGCCATTGGGGAGTTTATCCTCCCTTGCTACAGATGCTTCAATTCGCGCCCGGGCGAGTTCGCGGCCGCGCCGTCGAGTGCCGCGTATTGGCGAAAGTGGACCATACGTTTGTCGAAGGTAGAAACCAATAAGTTGCTTGCCAGGCGGTGGTGGAGGCCGATTGAGTGCGTAAACGCGGGATGAAGAGAATGAATCCTATAGGCCGCCGCACAAGCAATCGGCACGTGGCCGCAATCTTGATGTGGACCGCGGTGCTGACATGCACCGCGACAAGCGGTGCGGCGACGGCGCCGCTGAATTTTACCCGCGATGTGCGGCCCATCCTTGCCAATAACTGCTTTCAATGCCACGGTCCGGATGCGAAGAGTCGCGAGGCGGATTTGCGGCTTGACGTGCGTACCAGCGCCGGCGACATTCACGGCGCCGTGGCCGTGATCGACAGTGTGAAGCCGGCCGAAAGCGAGCTCATCGCCCGGATCACGAGCGCTGATCCCGATGTTCACATGCCCCCGCCCGATTCGGGCAAGGCCCTCAAGCCTGAACAAATCGAGACGCTGCGAAAGTGGGTCTTGGATGGCGCGAAATATCAGCAGCATTGGGCTTTCGTAGCGCCGCGGCGGCCTGGAGTACCAACGGTCAAAAATCAGGCCTGGGTTCGCAACCCGATCGATGCGTTTGTGCTCGCACGACTGGAGCGCGAAGGGCTGGAACCTTCCCCGCCCGCTAACCCCGGTAAGCTGCTGCGACGTCTTTCGCTCGACTTAGTTGGGCTGCCGCCGACGCTGGAGGAGCTCGCCGCAGTCGAGCATGCCGGCGGCGAACAGGCCTGTCAGCGCGCAATCGAACGGCTGCTGGCATCGCCCCATTTCGGCGAACGTTGGGGCCGTATCTGGCTCGATGCGGCACGCTACGCCGATTCGGATGGCTTTGAAAAGGACAAGCCGCGATTCGTCTGGATGTACCGCGACTGGGTGATCAAAGCACTTAATCAAGATTTGCCGTACGATCAATTCATCGTCGATCAAATCGCCGGCGACCTGCTGCCGCACCCGACGCAAGATCAATTGGTGGCCACCGGGTTCTTGCGCAACTCGATGATCAACGAAGAGGGCGGCGTCGACCCGGAGCAATTCCGCATGGAGGCGATGTACGATCGCATGGACGCGATTGGCAAAGGCATTTTGGGACTCACGATTCAATGCGCGCAGTGCCACAGCCATAAATACGATCCGCTGACTCAGACCGAATATTACCGAATGTTCGCGTTCATCAACAACTGTCACGAGGCACAAATCACCGTCTATACGCGCGAGCAGCGGGACGAATGGAAAAGCACGCGATCGCTAATCAATAGAATTGAAGATCGTTTGCGTGAGGCCAACCCCGATTGGCCGGAGCGCATGGCGGTGTGGGAAGAAAGCGTCCGACACGAACGGCAATCCGCCTGGACCGCGGTGCATGTCAAACACGTCGATTCGGGCGGCCAAAAGTATTATATGCTGGATGACGACTCGGTACTGGCGGCCGGCTACGCGCCCACGATGCACACAACAGAGTTCGTAACGGATGTAAAGACGGCGAAGATCTCAGCGCTCCGGCTGGAGCTGTTGAACGACGCGAATTTGCCTCACGGAGGGCCGGGCCGATCGATCTATGGCACGTGCGCCCTTACTGAATTCCAGGTTGAGGCGGCGCCGCTCGATCACCCGAAGCAGCGGATAGATTTGAAATTCAGCAAAGCGACAGCCGACATTAATCCGCCAGAGCGCGAGCTCGAAAAGATCTTCGACAATCGCAGCGGACAGCGGCGCGTGACGGGGCCGATCGGATTCGCCAACGATGGCAACAACGATACGGCGTGGGGTATCGACATTGGTCCGGGCCGCAGCAACGTGCCCCGAAAGGCCGTGTTCGTGCTCGATAAGCCGCTCGAGGCTGCCAAAGGCGTGCGGCTTAGGTTCAAGTTGGTGCAAAACCACGGGGGTTGGAACAGCGACGACAATCAGAACAACAACTTAGGACGGTTCCGCTTTTCATTTACGGCGGCGGAGAACGCCGTGGCCGATCCGCTTCCCGCCGATGTGCGCGCGGTTCTGGCGGTGCCGGCTGGCCAGCGAACGCCCGAGCAAACGGCGCGCATATTCAGCTATTGGCGAACGACCGTGCCGGAGTGGCACGAGGAAAACCGGCGCATCGAGGCCTTGTGGCAAAGCCACCCGCAGGGAACGACGCAGCTAGCGCTCCAAGAGCGCAAGTCGCCGCGTAAAACGCATCGGCTGGAGCGGGGCAACTTTCTGGCGCCGGCTGAAGAGGTGTCGCCGGGTGTGCCCGCATTCCTGCATCCGCTCGAGCGTAGTGACAAGACGAAACCAACTGCCACGCGCCTGGACTTCGCACGTTGGCTTGCCGATCGTCGCTCGCCCACGACCGCTCGCTCGATTGTGAATCGCATCTGGCAAGCGTATTTCGGCACAGGGCTCGTGGCCACAGCCGAGGATCTGGGCACGCAAGGCGAGCTCCCCTCACATCCGGAGCTATTGGATTGGCTCGCGACGGAGTTCATGGACCATAACTGGAGCCTTAAGCACATCCACCGCCTGATTGTTAACTCGGCGACCTACCGGCAATCGAGCCAGGTGACGCCCCAACTACTGGAGCGCGATCCGGCCAACCGGCTGCTGGCCCGCGGGCCGCGCTTTCGAGTGGACGCCGAAATTGTCCGCGACGTCGCCTTGTCCGCCAGCGGACTGTTAAATCCCAAGATCGGCGGACCGAGCGTATTTCCGCCGGCCCCCGCGTTCTTGTTCCAGCCACCTACCAGCTACGGACCGAAGACCTGGATCGTGGATACCGGGCCCGATCGATATCGACGAGCACTCTACACGTTCCGCTTTCGTTCGGTGCCCTATCCGGTGTTGCAAAACTTTGACGCACCGATTGGCGAAGTGGCATGTGCCAGGCGAGCTCGGTCCAACACGCCGCTTCAAGCATTGACGACGCTCAATGAGCCATTGTTTGTCGAATGTGCCCGCGCGTTGGCCCTCAAGGTTTTGGCTGCTGGCGGCACGACCGACGCACAGCGTTTGGCTTACGCAGTGCGGCGATGTCTGTCGCGGGATCCAAAAGAGCAGGAGCAAAGAGTTTTGCACGAATTTCTCGACCGCCAGAAACTGCGATTCCACGGCAGCGGCGCCGATCCATGGTCCCTGCTGGCAAGCGATGAAAAGGCCAAGCAGAAATTGTCGGCACAGCTTCCGGCCGGTACATCGCCCGCCGACCTGGCTGCTTGGACTGCCGTGGCGAGAGTGATACTAAACTTGGACGAGACGATCACCAAGGAGTGAGAGCCATAGTCATCAGTCGTTAGCATTCAGTTGTCAGCCAATGCTCGGCTTTCACTGAAAACGGATGACTGAAAACTAACGCCTCGAATAAACCATGAATTGCCAAGATCATCTTTATCGCAACATCCCTCCACAAGCACTTGCCCGGCGCTGGTTTCTGAAAGAGTGCGGCGTCGGACTGGGGGCCATCGCGCTCGGGCAATTGGCCGGAGTCCGCACGGCTCGGGCGGCGGCCAATCTGCTGGCGAGCAAGCAACCGCCAATCAAAGCTCGGGCCAAGAACGTCATCTTTTTGTTTATGGCCGGTGCGCCCAGCCATCTGGAGCTTTTCGATAATAAGCCGCAGCTCGCGAAGTTCGACGGCACACTGCCGCCCGCCGAATTGCTTAAAGGCTACCGGGCTGCATTTATCAATCCGAACTCGAAGCTCCTCGGTCCGAAATTCAAGTTTGCCAAACACGGCCAATGCGGCGCCGAGCTTTCCGAGTTGCTGCCCCATCTGGCGGAGGTTGTCGACGATATCGCCATCGTTAAATCGATGGTCACCGACGCTTTCAATCACGCCCCGGGCCAGATCCTGATGAGCACGGGCTCGCAGCAGTTCGGCAAGCCGAGTCTGGGCGCTTGGACGTTGTATGGTCTGGGCAGCGAAACGCAGAACCTGCCGGGCTTCGTCGTATTCAGCACCGGCAAAAAAGGCCCCAGCGGCGGCAACTCGAATTGGGGCAGCGGCTTTCTGCCTACCGTGTATCAGGGCGTCACGTTCCGCACGAGCGGCGATCCAGTGTTGTACTTGTCGAACCCCGGCGGCATCGATGATTCACTCCAGCGAGAATCGCTCGATGCTGTCAATGCGCTCAATCGCCAGCATCTCGCGGAAGTCGGCGACCCCGAGATCGCCACGCGGATCAGCTCCTTCGAAATGGCCTACCGCATGCAGGCCCAAGCCCCCGATGCGATCGATATTTCGAAAGAGCCCGATCACATTCTCAAGATGTACGGTGCCGAGCCGGGAAAGCCGTCGTTCGCAGCGACCTGCTTGTTGGCCAGGCGATTGGTGGAGCGCGGCGTGCGATTCGTGGAAATCTTCCACGAAGCGTGGGACCAGCATGGGAATTTAACGCATGATATCAAAGAGAATTGCGTCTACACCGACCAGGCATGTGCCGCTTTGTTGAAAGACCTCAAGCAGCGCGGCCTGCTGGACGAGACGCTAATTGTTTGGGGCGGCGAGTTCGGCCGCACGCCGATGGTCCAAGGTGGCGGCAACGATGGCCGCGACCATCATCCGAACTGCTTCACGATGTGGCTGGCCGGCGGCAGTATCAAGCCGGGCTTTACGTTCGGCGAGAGCGACGACTTCGGGTTCAACGCCACGAAGGATCGCGTCCATGTGCACAATCTGCACGCGACGATCTTGCACTTGCTGGGCTTCGACCCGGCGAGGTTCTCCTACAAGTTCCAGGGTCTCGATCAGCGCCTGATCGGCGTGGAGCCGGCGCGGGTGGTGACGGAAATTCTGGCGTAGTATCCTGTGGGAATGCAGCCGCAGACGCGCGATGTCGATCCGAGGGACTTGCGACTCCCTCCTAGCCGGACGGCGGGAGCAGATATCTGGAAGCTCCACCGCCAAATCCAACGATATGGTTCGTCAACGGACGGTATGCCGCCTATAGCTGGATGATTCAGCGTGCGGCTAGCGTGGATATCCCCGCAAAGTAATCATTCCGGGGGCCACGAGCTCATCACGCGCTGGATTGCCTCGTACTTTTCGCGCTCGCCCGACTTGCGTTTGTCCTGGTGCCTGTAGATGTGGACGCCATCGGCAACCGGATAGGCGAGCTTCATCGCTTGCTCGACGTATCCGGGCGTCGAGGCGCCGAGCCGGCTGTGGCGGGAGGCATAAATATCGACAATGATCGGGAAATTTGCGCCGAAACGGTCTTTGAGCGTTCTGACTTCCGCGGCGACCTGTGTCGCGTCGCTGAGGCCGGCGGTTGTCGATTCGCTGCGATACGGGAACAGGATGCCGTCGAGAAACTCGCGATAGTTCTTTGCGAATGTTCGCGTCGCCTGCTTGTAGTACACGCAAGGGACGAATGCGAACTTTGGATTTTTTGCGCGTTGCGCCGCGATAATGACCCGCATGCGTTCGGATGTGAAGGCCGTTTTGAGATTGTAGGCGAAGTCGTCGACGCTCCAGGCAACCAGCGCCGGCTCGCGGACGGAGAGGTCGGCCAGTTCGGCGGCCCACTTTTCGAAATCCAAGCCAAACGGCTCACTAAAGTGGTTCGTCCGCGGCGGCGATTCGGATGGCGGCAGCAGCGTGACCCAAACACGGATGCCCTTCTTTCGGGCCAAGGGCAAGAACGTGTGCAGATCATCCCAGTCGGTGGCCGCGTGCGCGATCAGCCAATTGTACGTGTTGGCGTGCAGGTCGCCGAGCTCCGCGAGCAGCCGTGCCTGGTCGATCCGTCCCTGCCGTGTCCGCAAGTCTCCGTCGTACGTGCCATAGGAATGCACGATCGATTGACGGCGTTCGGCGGTCGCGGCCCCGTCCGCTACGGCCAGTCCCGCCATGGGCAAAAGCAGAATTAGAACGGCAAGGCGTTTTACGACGACGCTCAATTGGCTTCCTCTATGAAGTGCGTACACGGGATTCCTAGAAATAAAAGCGGCACCGATGCCGTCGGCCGTTGCGCTCTCTCTGCCTGCCGCAAGAGAATCAAAGTATAATGGAACCGTCCGTGCTTCAACAGTTCGACGCATGGAATTGCGGATAACGATCATTTCGTTTGACTGGTTACACCCTATCAACTCGCTACGGCCCGTGCACCGGATAATCTCATGAGAGAATTTTTTGCGCCGATTTTAGGTTTGCTCCTTTTCGCCAACTTGGCTGCCGCTGAGCTGCCGAACATCTTGTGGATTACGTGCGAAGATATCGGCCCGCACTTGGGCTGCTATGGCGATGACTACTCCATATCGCCGAATCTGGACGCATTGGCCGCGAAAGGTATGCGGTATACGAACGCGATATCGAACGCACCCGTCTGTGCGCGGCGCGAACGACGATCATTTCCGGCGTCTATCCGCCATCGACAGGTTCGGAGCACATGCGTTCGCTGGCTCGTTTTCCGTCGAGCCTTCGCATGTTTCCGCAGTTTTTGCGCGACGCGGGATACTACGCCACAAACAACAGCAAGGAGGACTACAACCTTGAAAAGCCGGGCCGCGTCTGGGACATGTCGAACAAGAAGGCCGATTGGAAAAACCGAGGCAAGGGTCAGCCCTTCTTTGCCGTCTACAATCACACGATTACGCACGAGTCGCAGATTCGCAACGCGATTGACGCATCGAACCGCATTCACGATCCCGCCAAGGCGCGAATTCCGGCCTATCACCCTGATACGCCCGAAGTGCGCCGCGACTGGGCGCAATACTACGATCGCATTACGATGATGGACCGCGAGGCGGGCGCCGATCTCGACAAAATTGAAAAGGCCGGTTTATCCGATAATACGATCGTCTTCTTTTTCGGCGACCACGGATCCGGCATGCCGCGCAACAAACGCTCGGCGTGTAACTCCGGTTTGAATGTGCCGTTCATTGTGTACTTCCCGCCGAAGTGGAAGCACTTGGCGCCCAAGGACTATCGATCTGGCGGAACGGCAGACCGGCTGATCAGTTTTGTGGATTTGGCGCCGACGATGCTCAGCCTGGCCGGCATCAAACCGCCCGAATGGATGCAAGGCGCCCCGTTCTGTGGAAAGTACGAAGCGCCCGAGCCCGAGTTCAGTTACGGTTTCCGGGGGCGGATGGACGAGCGGTACGACCTCGTGCGCAGCGTGCGCGATAAGCAGTACATGTACGTGCGCAACTACATGCCGCACCGGCCCCACGGCCAGCACAACGCCTACATGTTCCAAACGCCGACAACTCGTGTGTGGTATCAACTCTATGAAGAAGGAAAACTCAACGCCGCCCAGTCGCAATTCTGGCAACAGCCGAAATCCGTCGAGGAGCTATACGATTTGAAATCCGATCCCGATGAAGTCAAAAATCTTGCCAAGTCCGAAAAGTACCACAATGTGCTCGATCGCATGCGAAACGCCCAACAGCGATGGGCAAAGCGAATCAAGGACGTGGGCTTTCTTTCCGAGTGGGAAATACATGCCCGGTCGAAGGGCTCGTCGCCGTACGAAATGGGCCACGATGCCGAAAAATATGATTTCGATGCTGTTTTCTCGGCCGCAAATCTGGCAACGTCGCTTCAGCCCGCCGAGCTGCCCCGAATCGTTAAGCTTCTTGACTCGAACGACGCTGCCGTTCGCTACTGGGGCGCGATTGGGATACTGACTCAAGAAAAGCGAGGCGTCGCCGCCGCGCACGACCGATTAGTTGCCGCACTCAAAGATGATTCGCCGATGGTTCGGATCACCGCGGCCGAGGCACTCGGCCGGTTTGGCAGCGATACAGATACGGCCGCGGCGTTGAAAGTGCTGATTCGTTACGCCCGGCCGGAAGCAAACGCCTTTCTTTCCATGTCCGCATGGAATGCGTTAGATTATCTCGACGAGCGTGCCCGTCCGGTCGCGCAGGAACTCCGCGCGATGTCACCGGACCCCACCACGCCGCCGCCTCGGTACGGCGGTTACGGTCGGCGGCTAAAAGAGGAAACGCTTGTCGGGCTGCAATAGACAATTCGTCGAGCAATAGCGGCCACAAACCTGGTCCCGCAGCGATTGCGTAATTCAGCCCAGGTTTAGTCGGGTCTGCGACCTACCCTGGATTGGTGCGCCTGCGGGCTAGCGCTTCACCTGGATTACTTTTCAATCGGTACTTCGTCTCGTATGCTAGCTCGTTGCCCCTCAAAAACGATATTGAAACTCCAAAGTGAAGGATGGTCCTATGCACGTTCGAATCCACGTTACATTGGGTCATCTTCTTTTGCTTGGATTGTTTCTGTGCTGTCTGAGCGGTGCGAAGCAATCGAGCGACCCGGATTCCAAAATCAAATCGCTTATCGACCGCGGCGAGTTCGCCGAAGCGGAGAAGTTGCTCAAAGCGCAGATCGCAGATCCCGCCGCGCCCATCACGAGCGAGCCAGCAATCCAACTCGAAATCCTCCGCCGCACGCGGAACGATTTCCGGCTCTCGGATAAAGACGTGCTCCGCGAAATCAAGAAAAGCGTACCGAATGCCACGCAAGCCGATGTTGATCGCTGGCGCAAGGCGGGCGATTTGCAGTATCGCGTGATCGACGGCCAGAATCGCTACTTTCAGCGGTCCGTTTCCAATTTGTTCCGCTTCAACGCCGAGGCCAAACGCCGGCAGCAGAATGCAAAGCCCGAAAAGAAGTTCAATTTGCCGGCGCTTGTGGCAAAGTTAGTTCAACTTTCCGACTCATCCGACTCGCCCGAAGTCTACCCGGTGAAACATCACGTTTCCTACGTGCTGTCTGTGCACGCGAACCATCCGCGCGTGAAACGGGGCGCGGTAGTGCGGGCATGGCTGCCGTTCCCGCACGAATACCGGCAGCAGAAAGACGTAAAGCTCATCCGGAGCGATCCACCCGTCACGCGCATCGCCAGCACGAATGCACCGCAGCGCACGCTATATTTTGAACAAAAAATCACCGACCCGAAAAAACCGCCGCGATTTGTCGTCGATTTCGAGTTCGTCACGAGCGCATACTGCCCGAAGTTGGATTCGGCAAAAGTGAAGCCGTACGACGTCAATAGCGCCGTCTACCGCGAGTTCACGGCCGAGCGTCCGCCGCACATCGTCTTCACGCCGTCCATCAAGGAGCTTGCCGCCAAAATCGTCGGCGATGAAACCAATCCGCTGGAAAAAGCCTTGCGCATCTTCCGCTGGGTATCGAAAAACGTCCCCTGGTGCGCCGAGCAGGAGTACAGCATCATCCCCAGCCTCTCGGTGAAGGGCCTGTCAGCCAGGCGTGGCGACTGCGGCGTGCAGAACACGTCGTTCACCACGCTGTGCCGCGCGGCCGGTGTGCCCGCACGCTGGCAATCGGGTTGGGAAACCAAGCCGGGCGAATACAATATGCACGACTGGTCGGAGATTTACCTGGAGCCCTGGGGTTGGGTGCCGACCGATGCCTCGTACGGCGTGCAAAAGCACAAGGATCCGCGCGTGCAGGACTTCTTCTGCGGCCACATGGACCCGTACCGCATGATCGTGAATCTGGATTACGGCCGCTCACTCGAGCCGCCCAAAATCAGCTTCCGCAGCGAGCCGACCGATTTTCAGCGCGGCGAAGTCGAGATCGACGGCCACAACCTGTACTTTGACGAATGGGACTACAAGTTTGAGGTCAAAACTACGCCGCTTGCCAGCAATTGAGCAAGCGAAGTCGATTTTGACCCAAGCCAGCCGCTTGCTGTCGGACGCACGCCTAGAAGCGAGCGACTTATTGAGAACTGCGCGGCCATTGGTCCTTGGAATCGGAATGCGTCATTCCCGCCTTCGCGGGAATGACAACTAGCATGAGCCGCTAGTGTCATTTACTGCGCAGTTCTCAATGGGAGGACGAACCCAGCCGCTTCTTTTCGGCGGCCTGCACGCGCTTCTCACGCCTTTTTTTCAGCTCTCTTTTCTTTTGCCTCTGATCTTTGGTCAGAGGATGTCCGGGCGCCGCTTTGTGGTCGTCGAGAACTGCCTGCAGCGATTTCCGGGCTGCCGCCGCGTCCTTATCGGTCGAATCGCTTGCGATTGGGATCTCCTTGAAGGGCGCTTCGGAAAGATCGAACAGCTCGCCGCCGCGCGTCAGCTTGTACTTTGCATCGCGTACGTACGATTTGCCGTTGAGCTCCACATAGACCCAATCGCGTGGCGAGCCTTTTTTGCCCTCGATTTGCGGGGCGAAACTGTGGCTGTCGAGCGTGACGCCTTCCGGCAACTCCGCGCCGGCCAGCTCGGCGAACGTGGCGAAGAAATCGCTAAAATCGGTCAGATCGTTGTTCACTTTGCCCGCGGGAGTGTGGCCCGGCCAGTTCACGGCCAATGGCACGCGGCTGCCGCCTTCCAGCATCGTTCCCTTTTGACCACTAATGCGCTTGCCATCGACGGTAGCTATATTGACGCCGAATCGGGCCGTGCCATTATCGCCAGTAAAAATCACGACCGTATTCTCGCGCAGGTGCTGCCGATCGAGTTCCTTCATCAACTTGCCGACGAGCTTATCCATGTATTCGATGTTGTCGGCGTATAACTCATCCTTATCCGCGTCCTTCTTGCTGTCCGGAGTGTGCAAGATGGGGCCGTGAATGAGCGACATTGGGTAGTACAGAAAGAACGGTTGATCTTTGTGCTTGTCGATGAACTTGACCGCCCAACTGTACATCAGGTCAGGAATGTATTCGCCTTCTTTCAACTCGTGCGTCTCGCCATTGTCTGTGTACTTGATATTCTGCGTGCTCCAATAGCGGCCGCTGCCGGGGAATACAAAATACTCATCGAAACCCCACTCGTGCGGTCCGAGTTGAATCTGTCCCCACTTGCCGTCGCTGCCGGTCACGTAGCCGGCCTTCTTCAATACCGTCGGAATCATCACTTCGCTCTTAGGGCTGACCGCCATATGGCTTTGGTTGCTGTTGAGGCCGGTGCGGAACGGATATCGCCCGGTGAGCGTTTCGCAGCGCGAAGGACCGCACAAAGGCGTCGCGTAGCAATACGTGAACTGAGTGCCGCCGGCCGCCAGCTTGTCAATGTTCGGGGTGCTGAAATGCCCGCCGGTGAAATGAATGTCTCCCAGCCCGACATCGTCGGAAAATATGAGAATGATGTTCGGCCGAGGGGCCGCGGCGACTGCGTACATCGCTCCCCACACGCCCGCTAATAGGGCCACAAAAATGGTTGCAATTCGGTACATGGTTGTTCCCCTTTTGCGTGGTGCTTCGAAATCAAACGAAACAATAGCCTATAAATACGCTGTCGCTGCCGGATTAAACCCGCGAACTCTGCCAGGGTGCCGCGGATAATGGTTCCAATTCTCGCGCAGCGAGTTGACGGAGAGTCCCAGTCGCAAATATAAGCCTGATGCAATCGGCCCGCCAATTGATTAGAATAGAAGCCCGCTCGTTGCTCAATATGGTAGATCGGGCCATTGCACCGATGCGTGCAGTGCATCGCCGATTTGGAGGCGTTCGTCATGTTGGACATTCTTGGCCGCGGGGCCGCGACGACCTGCAACGGAACCACGCGGCGCGACTTTCTGAAGGTCGGCGTGCTGGGGGCGATTGGCTTTTCGTTGGCGGATTTCTTCGCGGCCAAGGCCGCCGGGCGAATAATCGGCCGCGACGAACGCTCGGCCATCATGATTTTCAATCTCGGCGCACCCAGCCAGCTCGATACATTCGATATGAAGCCCGACGCGCCGGCCGAGATTCGCGGCCCGTTCAAGCCAATATCAACGGCTTCGCCGGCAATGCAGATTTCGGAGATCTTCCCGCGGCATGCCAAGGTGGCGAACCGATTCTCGCTAGTGCGTTCTTGCCATCACAACGGCGCGGCGGTCCACGACGCCGGCTGGCAAGTGATGCAAACCGGCCGCATTTTTTCCGGCGGCGTGAACACGCCGCATGCGGGTGCGGTCGTCAGCTATCTGCTTGGACGAAAGACCGACTTGCCCGCGTTCGTCGTGTTGCCGCAGACGATGGGCCGCGGCGGAGGTAATCTGCCCAACGGCCAAGCTGGCGGTTTTTTGGGTAAGGCCTACGACCCGTTTTCATTGATGGCCGACCCTTCGCAACCGAATTTCAAAGTGCCCGACCTGTTGCCGCCGGTGGAATACGACGCCGCCCGTCTTGCTCGGCGGCAGAAGCTGCGCGAGATCGTCGATTCGGCCGTGAAGGATTTCGAAGGCAGCGAAAACGCGAAGCTGATGAACGAGAATTTTCACGCCGCCTTCCGCTTGATGACGAGCAAGCAAGCCCGCGAAGCCTTCGATCTCTCCAAAGAGCAACCCGCGGTTCGCGAACGCTACGGAATGAATCGCTTCGGCCAGTGCTGCTTGTTGGCCCGCCGGCTCGTTGAGGCGGGCGTCCGATTCGTCACGATCAATACGTTTCTTACGGTGTTCAACGAAATCACTTGGGATATCCACGGCACCAAGCCTTTCACTTCGATTGAAGGCATGAAGAATATCGTCGCGCCGATGTACGACCAGGCCTACAGCGCGCTGATCGAAGATCTCGATCAGCGGGGCATGCTCGATGCCACGCTCGTCTGCAATTTGGCGGAGTTCGGCCGTACGCCGCGAGTGAACCCGGCCGGCGGACGGGACCATTGGCCGCAGTGTTTTACCTGCTATTTTGCCGGCGGCGGCGTACAAGGCGGGCGCGTTGTCGGCAGCAGCGACCCAATCGGCGCGGTCCCGGCTGAGCGGCCCGTCGAGCCGGCCGACATTGTGGCCACCATCTTCCACAGCCTCGGACTGAACCTGGAAAGGACACTTCCGGGACCATCTGGTCGGCCTTTCCCGCTGGTCGATACCGGGCACCGCGAAATCCAGGAACTGTTTTAATTTCGATTCAATGAAGCCATCAAGCCTGAGCAAGTGGACACAACGCGGCATCGTGATCGTCGCGATCGCGCTTTGTTCTGTTGCAAAGGCCGCAGACAGTCCATCGTATGCGCTGATACCTGCCAAGTCTGTATTGATGGGACCGGGCACCGGCCAGCGTTTATTGGTGGAACGCGTTGACAACGAGCGCTTTACCGGCGAGCGGACTGCCGCGGCAAAGTTCGCGTCCAACAATCCGGCTGTCGCCACGGTCGACGAGCAGGGAGTTGTCCACCCGGTGAGCAACGGCCAAGTCACGATAACCGCGACGGTTGACGGCCGCGAAACAAGTGCCACGGTGATTGCCGCCGGCATGAAGCGCGATGCGGCCCGCAGCTTTCGCAACGAGGTGCAGCCGGTTCTTGCCAAAATGGGTTGCAGCATGGGCGCGTGCCACGGAGCGCTGCACGGCAAAAATGGTTTCAAGTTGTCGTTGCGCGGTTACGACGCCGCGGCCGATTACCGCACGATTACGCGCGGCGATCGCGGCCGGCGAATCGAGCCGACCGACCCCGGCCGGAGCCTGATTCTGCTTAAGCCGACGATGACCGTGCCGCACAAAGGCGGCCTGCGTTTCGCGGTGGATTCTCCAGCCTACAAAATCCTCTCGCAATGGATTGCCGCCGGCGCCCCTCCGCCGCGCGATGATGATCCGCTCATCGTGGGTCTGGAGGTCTTTCCAGCGGAAGTGACGCTGGCGTTGGGCGAGCAGCAGCGCGTCGTCGTCCGCGCCAAATACAACGATGGGAGTGCTCGCGACGTTACTCCATGGTCGAAATTCGCGGCCACCAATGAAGCCGTGGCAACGGTAGACGACGGCGGCCGGATCAAGGTCGTCGGACACGGTGGCGGCGCGGTCACGGTCTGGTATTCCAGCAAGATTGCCAACGTTCGCATCACCTCCCCATACGACTCAAAGGTACCGGACACCGTTTTTGCGAAAGCACCGCGTAAGAACTTCCTTGATGAGCTGGTCCTCAAGCAACTGCAATTGCTTCGATTACCCCCATCGCCTCCGGCAGATGATGCCACATTCATCCGGCGAGCATTCTTAGATACCATCGGCAAACTTCCCACGGCCGATGAGGTTCGCTCGTTTCTCAAAGACACCGCGCCTGAAAAGCGCAACCGGCTCATCGATTCGCTGCTATCCCGGCCGGAATTTGTCGACTATTGGGCGTATCAGTGGTCTGACTTGCTGCTCGTCAATGGCGCGGTGTTGCGGCCGGAAGCGGTCAAGGCGTTTTACGGCTGGATTCGCCAGCGCGTTCAGGAAAACACGCCGTGGGACCAGTTCGCCCGCGAGATCGTCGTCGCCCGCGGCAGTAGCCTCAAAAATGGCGCAACCAATTTTTACGCGTTGCACCAGGATGCCGAGTCGATGACGGAGAACATCAGCCAGGCGTTCTTGGGGCTTTCGATCGGATGCGCCAAGTGTCACAACCATCCGCTCGAGAAATGGACTAACGACCAGTACTACGCCATGGCCAATTTGTTTGCGCGGGTGCGTGCCAAAGGCTGGGGCAGCGAGGCACGTACCGGCGACGGGGCGCGGACGCTGTTCGTTGCCGACCATGGCGATCTCGTCCAGCCATCGAAGGGCGTTCCCCAGCCGCCGGCGCCGCTCGATGCCGCGCCGCTGGCGACTAATAACACGGCGGATCGCCGCGAATACCTCGCCGATTGGCTCACCGCGCCGGAAAACCCGTATTTCGCGCGAGAAATCACCAATCGCATTTGGGGTAACTTTTTCGGGGTCGGGCTGGTCGATCCCGTCGATGATCTGCGACTTTCCAATCCGGCGAGCAATGAAGAGCTGCTTAGCGCGGCCGCCAAATTCCTCGTCGATCACCACTACGATCTGAAGGTGCTGATGCGCGAGATCTTGCAGTCGGCGGCCTATCAGCGCAGCAGCATTCCCGTCGGCGCAAGCCTCGACGACACCCGCAACTATTCCCATTACTTTCCGCGGCGGCTCATGGCCGAGGTGTCGCTCGATGCCATCTCGCAAGTGACCGTGGTGCCGTCGGAGTTCACTGAGATAGAATATCCGGGCTCGGACTTCGTAAAAACTGGTTTCTATACCAAGGGGACGCGGGCGCTGCAACTTTACGATTCGGCAGTCGTTTCCAGGTTTCTCCGCACATTCGGCCGAAATCAGCGCGTCATCACGTGCCAGTGTGAGCGATCGAACGAGCCAAGCCTGGTGCAGGCACTGCACATTTCCAACGGCGATACGATTCGCCAGAAGCTGGCCGCAAAAGATGGGAAAATCGAATCGCTGCTGACGAGCGGGTTGCCGAACTATCGGATTGTCGAAGACCTGTATCTTTCCGCGCTCTCACGATACCCGACCGATCGTGAATTGGCGCCCTTACTAGCCACCATGAACGACGCACCGGCGAGCGAGCGGCGGGCCGTTCTGGAGGACGTGTATTGGGCCGTCCTGAGCAGCCGCGAATTTTTGTTTAACCACTAGCCGACATCCTTTCGTGCGATCAACGATTTTTCTCATCTGTGTGATCGGGACACCGCTCGCCGCTGTCCAATGCGCGGCGGCCGAACCCAGAACGCCAGATTTTTCCAAGGACGTCGCGCCAATTTTCGCCAAGTACTGTGCTGGCTGCCACAACGATACGGATTTGGAAGGCGACCTGTCGCTGGATTCATTTGCCAAGCTGCAAAAGGGCGGCGAAAAGGGCGCGGTTATCGTGCCGAATCGGTCTGATGCCAGTCTTATGATCCGGATGCTGACGGGCGAGGTCCAGCCATCGATGCCGCCAAAGGATAATCCGCACCCGACGGACGCAGAAATCGGCGTACTTCGCGCGTGGATCGATGCCGGCGCGAAAGGACCGAGCGGAAAGGAGTCGAAATACCCGGAACTGCTGACGCCCAAAATCGCGCCAGCACCTGGCATCCAGCCATACATTACGAGCCTGGCCCTGGCGCCCGATGGCAAGCGACTGGCCCTCGGTCGATACCGTCATGTCGAGCTGGTCGATCCGATCACGCGAAAGGTGCTCACAGAAACCAAAGCCCTTCCCGGCAAGGTGAATAGCATTTCGTATTCGCGCGATGGCGCGCTGTTTGTCGCGGCTTCGGGGCTCCCCGGGTTGTACGGCGCCGCTACGATCTGCAAAGCCACCGATGGCGCGATCCTGTCGCAAATCAAAGCACATCGCGACGCGCTCTACGACGCACGCCTTAGCCCGGATGGACGCCTGCTGGCCACGTGCAGCTACGATCGGCAAATCAATCTCTGGGATTCCGCAAGCGGAAAGCTCGTCAGAACTTTGTCCGGTCACAACGGCGCCGTTTTCGAGCTGGCGTTTTCGCCCGACGGCACGGTCCTGGCCAGCGCCAGTGCAGATGCGACGGTAAAGATCTGGAGCGTCAAGACGGGCGAGCGGCTCGACACGTTGGGCCAGCCCGAGGGAGAACAGTGCGCAGTCGCCATCAGCCCGGACGGCAATTCGGTCGTGGCCGGCGGCGCCGACAGGCAGCTACGATTGTGGCAGCTTCTGTCGCGCAAGAGTCCTCAAATCAATCCGTTAAGATTTTCCGGCACCGCCCACGAAAGTTCGATCGTTAAGCTGGCCTTTTCCCCCGATGGCTCAAAGCTCGTAACGGCTTCGGATGCCTGTGAGCTTGTGCTGTGGGATGTCGCCGCGCTCACGCCCGTTCACCGCTATGAACAGCAGCCGGATGTCGTCACGGGCCTGGCATTTGAGCCGGGCGGCGGCGGATTCTACGTCTCGCGCATCAGCGGCTCCTGGCAACGGTACGCCCTCCCCAAGATCGGCAATAAACTTCCGACCGATGATCGCAATCGTTTGACCCATGCAGCACTGACTTCGACGGAGGTCAGATCGAAGCGAGCCGAGCTGACGGAGCAAGAACCAAACAATTCGCCGGCCGCGGCCAATCGGATCTCGACCAACTCAGTTATCAGCGGCGTGATTGGCGCCGCTTCGAAAGACGCGGAATCCGATGTCGATCTGTTCCGCTTCCACGCAACCAAGGACGAGCAGATCGTGCTCGAAATCAACGCCGCCCGTAACATGTCGCCGCTCGACTCAAAGCTGGAGATCCTCGACGCCGGCGGCAAACCCGTTCCGCGCGTCGTGCTGCAAGCCGTACGCAGCTCCTATTTCACATTCCGCGGGCACAATTCGACCGATCGCAACGATTTTCGGCTGCACGACGCGGCCGATATGGAGTTCAACGAATATGTTTACGCCAATGGCGAAGTCATGAAGCTGTGGATGAATCCGCGCGGCCCCGACTCGGGTTTCCTCGTTTACCCCGGCTTTAGCGGCGATCGTTTCACGTATTTCGGTTCGACCGCCATAACGCACGCGTTGAACGAGCCATGTTACATTGTCGAGCCGCATCGACCCGGCCAGGCCCTCGTTCCCAACGGGCTGCCGCAGTACACTCTGTATTACGAAAACGACGACGATGGATACCGCAAGCTCGGTAGCGACTCTCGGATTGCGTTCACCGCGCCGGCCGACGGCGATTACGTGGTTCGCGTCTCCGATGTTCGCGGTCTTGGCGGCGACGATTATAAATACCAACTGATCGTGCGGCCTCCGCATCCGGATTTTCAAGTCAAACTGGCCGCCAAGGATGGGACGATCAATGCCGGCAGCGGGAAGGAATTCTCTGTTAGTGCCACGCGTAAAGATGAATTCGATGGCGAAATTCGCATCGACTTTGCGGGCTTGCCGCCGGGTTTTCATGTCTCGTCGCCGCTAACTATCGAGGCCGGTCAGACGACCGCGTACGGCACCCTTACCGCCGACGCCGATGCGGTCGCACCCGACAATGCAAAACACCTGAGGCTCATCGCTTCGGCAGTCGTGAACGGCAAAAGAATCAAGAAGAAGCCGATTGACTTTGGCGAAATCAAATTGGCTCCGGGGCCGAAGCTTCTTGTCCGCGTGTTCCCGGCATCGCATGCTGGCCAGCCCGCACCGCCCGCATCCGTTTCGGGTCCGAGACCGGCCGAACTGGTCATCGCTCCGGGCGAAACGATTGCCGCCGTGGTGAAGGTTGAGCGCAAGGGCTTCGACGGCGAGGTAAAGTTTGGCACCGAATTCGCCGGCCGGAACCTGCCCCACGGGGTGTATGTCGATAACATCGGCCTCAACGGCATGACGCTGCTAAAGGGCGAAACCGAACGCAACTTCTTCCTTACGGCTCGCAAATGGGTTCCCGAGCAGTCACGCTTATTCCATCTCCGCGCAGCAGAACAGGGCAACCAGACGAGCTGGCCGGTGATGTTGCACGTGCGAAACCGCCCGGGTCTGCCGATACCCAAGGCCAATAGCCTTGTCGCCTCGCCGGACACAAAATAGCCGCTCCAGACGCTATCAGCGCGTTCCACATCACTGATTCAGCGACCAACCCGGTCCAACCCAAACGCGTTGGCGATGCCACCAGTTTCCCGTATTTCGTCGCTCCGCCCTATCGGTAAAGCGATACTGGTAGAGGACTATGCGGATGAATTTCGGGGGGGCTCGCGAGAACGGATTCGTCTCCAATAAACCGACCACCGCTGGTTCGGCCTCGAGCAATCGCGTCAGAAACGACTGAAACCAAGGACTCATGTAGCGAGGATCGATGGTGCCCGCGACTTTGTACACCTGTTCCAAACGCAGCGCCTCAAACCACATTTGCCAATCGAGCCGCGGCTGATGTGGCATATTGAATCGCGGCCGGCGAGACGGGTCTCCCGGCTTCCAGCGAAACTCATAGGGCTTCCATTCGGAGCCGTTGTCGCTACCCTCGATAATGATCTCGGGTCGCGTCTGCGTCATTTGGCGAAAGAGCCCGTAGCCGTTCACCAGAAAGAACTGGCCGATGTTCAGCTCCGACTCGAGTAGAGGGCGCGGCAACTGAGACGGCAGGGCGGCTTCCTTGACCTGCAGGGCGCCAAACAGTATCGCCACGCCTGCAAACGGCACGAGTAGAAATGATCTCCAGCGCGTCGGGGAGGCCAGCATTGGCCAGTCGGTTCCGGATATCCGATTTCGCAAAAATCGCGGCCAGACATGGTCATCGAGCAGCGTGAGCGCAAGCACCAGCGCCAGCAGATTAAAAAAGTTGTAGTTCCCGGTAATTGCGATGAGCAGCATCAGCAAGCTGATGCCGCCGAACGCGACGTATCGCAGCCGGCGCGGCCCGAATATCAGCCATGGCAGCACCAGCTCTACGACGAACACGAAGACGACCGATAGCTTCTGAAACCATGGCGGTAGTTTGTCGGCGTACCAGCTCGTCCAGATCGGAAGCGGCTGCGTCCAGTAGTGATAATTGAGCGCGGTGAGCGACTTCCACGTATTGGCAACGGGTGCGCCGTTCGGCCCCAGTTGCCAGTTATTCCAAGTCAGCTTTACGGCGCCAGATTCGAACATCAGTCGGAAGAGGAGCCACCAGATCAGCCAGATGGCGAGTCGAGGCGGATGCCGATCTTTGAGAAACCTCGATCTTATTACAAATGGCGCCACAAACATCGCGAGAAAGCCAGTTTCCAGCAACAGGATGTCCCATTGAAAGCTCATGAACACTTGCCCCGCGTGAACTAGCGATAGGTAACACAGCCAGAGCAGGATCAGCGCAGGAATCGGCAGCACGCCGATAATCAACAGGACGGAGACAATCGTTCCTGCTGCGCATAGGAAATGAAGAAAACCATCGTGCGGATTGATCCATGCAAGGGTCGGAAGATTCCAGACTGGCGAAGCAGGCGGGACCTGTTGAGAGAAGTACCCTTGTGCCGCGTTGAGAAAGTCCTTGACCGGTAGTATTCCGTGGTCGCCGATGAGCCCGTCGATTTGGGTCCATAGCGATACGAAGGCGATCAGGTATACCACACCCAGCAGCCGTAGAAATAATGCACTGGAGATGTGATAAGTCGACGGCTTCAATTCGCCTCCGTGCCATAGCCGGTAGGTGATCGTGATCGGTGTGCGGTTCGCCGCGATCATGCGATAGACGAGCTCGGCGGCAGCCGCGAACGGCGGCAGCGCCGTATAAAGCCACAGCAGCCATGCTTGCGCCCGCAATAGGCCATTGCCCGGAAGACGGCTTCTGCACCACGAGAGACCGTGCCGCCTGCGTCGATAAAGTGAATCGCACTCCGAAGTTCTCGATCGCCGATTTCGGAAAGCTCGCTTCGTGCCTCCTGGAGCGGCACGTAGTGGATTTGATCGCCAGTCGCCTCGTGCCATCGTTCGATCCGGGCACGGCAAAACGCGCACTCGCCATCGTAGACCATAAGCGGGAGCTGCAACCCGGAAATGTCGGGCGACATGGGCATCTATCTATCCAACCCGTAACCGATCTCGTACCGATGACGTGAACTATGATACGCCATTCTTGGAAGAAACGCTCGCCGCGGTTACACTGGCTGGACCATGGTTCCGATATTGTTTGAGTTTACGGGCGTTACGAAGAGTTACGGCCCCATTCGTGCGCTCGATAATCTTTCTATGCGCGTGCCGACGGGTGCTATCGGACTGCTTGGGCCGAACGGTTCAGGCAAGACAACGATGATCCGAACGCTGCTCGGCTTGATCCGGATCGATCGCGGAGCAGGCGAAGTGCTGGGCATGGATTTTCGCCGGCGGCAGCTCGATATTCGGCGAGAAGTGGGCTTCGCGCCCGAAGACGAGTGCCTGTTTCCACACGTCGTCGGCGTCGAATTTGTTGCCTACGCGGGCAACCTTGTGGGTATGAACTCGACAGATGCGCTGCAGCGGGCCCACGAGGTGCTCGACTACGTCGGGCTCGGCGAGGCCCGCTATCGAAAAGTCGAATCCTATTCGACCGGCATGAAGCAGCGCCTGAAGCTGGCGTCCGCGATTGTGCACGACCCGCAACTGTTGATTCTCGATGAGCCTACCAACGGCATGGATCCCGCTGGGCGGCAGGAAGTGCTCGAGCTGGCGCGCGATCTCGCCCACAACAAAGGCATGAGCTTGCTGTTTTCCAGCCATTTGCTGCCCGACGTGGAAGCGGTGTGCAATTATGTGGTCGTGCTGGGCAGCGGCAAATTGCTGGCACAGGGGGAGATCGAGCAGCTCAAGCAACTTCATGAGCAGGCATTCGACGTCCGGCTAAAATCAGACATGGCCGCATTCGCCGAGCGGCTTGCGGCGCTCGGTTGTACGAGCGAGTTGCAGGACGACGTGCTTCGCGTGCGAATTCCGGCCGGGCGATCGCAGCAATTGCTGTGGGAAACGGCCGCCGCGGGCCACGAGCAGATCCGCTATTTGCGCGCCCAGCGGAGTACGCTCGAAGAGGTGTTCTTAAATGCCGTGGAGCAATCGTAATGCCGATCTTCGATCAGGGTTATCAACATTGGTCGGGACACCTCTCGGGCCTCACCTGGCGGTGGTTGGCGATCACGCGCCGCGGCGTCCGGAATGCGCTGCAAGGCAGGTGGATCCGGCTGTTCCTGATAGCCGCCTGGCTGCCGGCAGTGGTGCTGGCATTCGTGCTTTGCCTGTGGGGATTACTCGAGCGGCAATCCGCGTTGATCGACTCGATCAGGCCACTGCTGACATTCCTCGACCAGCCCATCCTCGCCGGGCCGCGCGCGTATCGCCAGGAGATCTGGACGCTCTGCTACAGTTATTTTCTCCTCACCGAGCTGAGGTTTTCGATGATTCTCATCCTGCTGGCGGGCCCAAACCTGATCAGCCAGGATCTGCGCTATAACGCGCTGCCTCTTTACTTGTCGCGGCCGTTGCGCCGAATCGATTATTTGTTCGGCAAGCTGGGCATTATCGTGGCGCTACTGGGAATGATTATTATCGTGCCATCTATCGTGGCGTACGTCTTGGGACTCTTGTTCAGTCTCGATCTCACAATCGTGCGCGATACGTTTCGCATTCTGCTCGCGAGCATCGGCTACGGCCTGGTGATCGCACTTTCGGCCGGCACGTTGATTCTGGCTCTTTCGTCGTTGTCGCGAAACTCGCGATACGTGGCACTTTTGTGGGTCGGCATCTGGTTTGTCACGAGCACCGTGGCTGGCATCCTGGTATCGGTCGAGCGCCAGGAACAGATGCATCAGGCCGGCCGGGGGCGGTTCGCGTGGATGCGCGACGACGTCCTCACGGAACAGTTAGCGGCAGCGAAGACCGATTGGCGACCGCTCGTATCCTACACGGCGAACCTCTCACGCGTCGGCGATCACCTGCTTGGTACCCGCAGTGCCTGGGAGAAGCTGAGTCAACTGCGCCCGGAAGGCCAACGCGGGCCGTTTTTGATCCAGTTGTTTGCCACACAATATCCGTGGTATTGGTCGGCCGCCGTCTTGGTGGCAATCTTTGGAATTTCGGTATGCATTCTCAACCTTTCGATCAAGCCGCTGGACCGGCTCCGGTGACACCCGTCGTTGCATTCCACGATGTTTCAAAGTGGTACGGCAATGTCATCGGAGTCAACAAGCTAACGGTCCAATTTGGCACCGGTGTAACTGGCCTCCTGGGACCGAACGGGGCTGGCAAGTCCACACTATTGCAATTGGCAACGGGTCAACTGCGTGCCAGCCAGGGCACGGTTCGCGTGCTTGGGCAACCCGTATGGAATAACGCCTCGCTTAACCGTTCGATAGGTCTGTGCCCGGAACAGGATGCGTTCTACGAATGGATGACGGGCTGGGACTTTGTATTCACGTGCGCCAAGTTGAGCGGTTTGCGGCGCGGCGAAGCCCGCACCGCCGCCGAGCGAACGATTGAAGAAGTCGGTATGACGCCCCACCAGGGCCGGGCGATCCGCGGTTACTCGAAGGGAATGCGGCAACGAATCAAACTCGCGCAGGCACTGGTGCACGACCCAGATGTGCTATTTCTCGACGAGCCGCTCACCGGGACCGATCCCGTGGCGCGGCGCGATTTAATGCAGGTTATTGAACGATTGGGACGCCAAGGCAAGAGCGTTCTCGTCTCGAGCCATGTACTGCATGAAGTTCAGTCACTCACGCCGAACATTGTTCTGTTGAATCGTGGCCGGCTCGTAGCCCACGGGCACGTACGAGAGATTCGCGACTTGATCGACAAACATCCACATCACATCAAGCTGGTTTGCGATGAATATCGACGCCTCGCCGCGCGAATGTTCGCGTGGGACGACGTCGAAGGCGTGCGGGTATTGCCCAATGAAAGGGCGCTGCTGGTGGAAACCCGGTCTCCGGACGCGTTTTACGGGCGGCTACCGGGAATTTCGCTCGAAGACGGCCTGGCGATTCAATCGGTATATTCAGACGATGATAATTTGGAAGCCGTTTTTAAGTATTTGGTGAATCCATGACGATCGTTCAGGCGCCGTCTGCAAACACAGGGCACCGCGGCGGCGGACTGCGCCAGGGCGCAACTCCCCGGGCGTCGCGGATCGTTTCATGCGCGACCTTGTACGTGTTGACGCTGCGCCAACATCTACACGGCAAACGGTGGATCGCACTGGCTATGTTGTTCCTGCTCCCCGCCGGTCTGGCAATACTCATCCGGATGACTCGCTCCCAAGTACCAAGCTTGTTCCTCGAGTTCCTGCTCTCCTGGATTTTGATTCCGCAGGCGCTCTTACCGCTTGCGGCACTGCTGTATGCCTCGGGCATCATCCAGGATGAACAGGAAGAGCAAACGATTACCTATCTGCTCACTCGTCCGATGCCGAAGTGGATGATCTACGCGGTAAAGATGATGGCCACGTGGACGACAACGGTCGTGCTTGTGGTCTTGCTGACAGCCCTCACTTACAGTGCCGTGTATGCCGGCAGCGGCGCCGAGCTGACCGACGTGTTCTTTCGCTGTCTAAGGGCGAGCGCGATTCTTTCGTTGGCCGGCGTTGCGTATTGCAGCCTGTTTGGCTTAATGGGCATATTGACAAAGCGAATTCTAATCGTGGGCATTCTGTACACCATCATAGTAGAAGGCGCGCTGGCGAGTTTTCCATTGAGCCTACGGATGGCGACGGTGATATATTACACACGGTTGCTTGCCTATCGGACGTTAGGTTTTTTAGTTGTTTGGCCGCGCGGCGCTAAAACCGATGTCGCGGCGACGGCTTGGAATTTGGATACTAGAACCGACCCCCATCTCGCGGAACATCCGCAGCTCACAACCTGCATCTTGATAATGGCGATAGCGAGTGTCATCTGTACGATAATCGCGGCGTGGCTTTGTTCGCGGCGGGAGTTCCACGTTAAAACTCCCGAAGTAGAATGACAGCGGCCGCACTTGCGAACGTTTGCGAGGTCTTTGCATGTTCAACCATCTGAGCTTCATCCGGAAGAGACCGGCCTGTCTTCGGAAAGCTGTTGCTGCGCTGGCGATTCCATTCGTTTGCTCGGCCGTTGCCCTGGCGCAGAGTGCGCCGAAAGCGGTCTTGAAGACGGAGTCGTTCGATCGCGATCCCGGCTGGGAAGGGCATAACAATCGGATCACGCCCGAACGTTACCCGACGATTACACAATCCTTTGGCTACGGCAGAACAAACTTCGCGGGCAAATCGGCCGGTGAAATGGGCGGCCAGGTGACGCGGGCTTCTGAGCCTGCGTATTACGCTGATAGAATCGGCCCTTTGACGCTGCACGACAAGCTGAGCGCGGCCGGGACGTTCGCCTTGACCAGGAGCGCGGCGGGCGCCGGTATCTTCTTTGGCTTCTTTGCGCCGAACAACCGGGTGCAAGTGGACGGCCGATCGGTTCGTTGGGCTTGAATATCGATTGCGAACAGAGGGGTGCCCGGCTCGCTGTGCGACTCATAACTGCCAAGAACGAGTCGTGCGGTACGTTCATTACGCCATTTATTCCCGGCAAATATCGTCCCACGCCGATCCGCAACAATGGCACACGATATAAGTGGACACTGGACTACGACCCCCAAGGCGGCGAGGGCAATGGCCGTATGACGTTCACGTTTCACGGCGACGCGCCGAAGCCTGGCGCGCTCGAGAGCGATGACGCGCCGGAAATGCAAATGCGGGAGATCCGCAGCCACTTTCCCGATGCGACGACGTTTGTGGTCGATTTGCCACAAGGATTCAAGCAGCACGGTACGGCGTTCGATCACTTTGGCCTGATGAACATGATGAAGCCGGGTGGCAGCGCCGCGATTTACTTCGATGATCTCGAATACGCGGGGAGATCGCAGGACTTTTCGCGGGACCCGAGTTGGGATGCCGTTGGCAACCGCGCCAGCTACCAGGCAAAGGACGTCGGCGGCGCGCACAATTTCGGTTTCAGCAACTCATCGTATGCGGGGGGTAACCCTGGCGAAGTCGGCGGCACTTTCTGGCGAGGCGGTAAGTACGCCTATTACGCCGACCACGTTGGCCCGCTCTCGCTCGAAGACCGGCTCGAGGCCAGAGGCAAGGTTATACTGATGGTAGGTGCGCCCGATGCGGATATGTTTCTCGGTTGGTTCAATGGCGCGAGCAAGGATGAGCCGCCCGTCGAAGCGGGTCACTTTCTTGGCGTACACGTTGGCGGACCGACGCGCGTTGGTCACTACTTTCAGCCTGCCTTGACAACCGCCAACGGCGTCAAAGCCCAGTCCCGTGCGGGGCCGCTGCTCTCGCAAGGCAAAGTCCAAAACTGGTCGCTCATTTACGATCCAACTGCCGACGGCGGAAACGGGGCGATTCACGTGACATTGGACGAAGATTCGGTAACGCTTCCCTTAAAAAAGGAAATCAAGGCACAAGGCGCCAAATTCGATCGCTTCGGATTGTTTACTGCAACGAGCGGCGGACAAATGGTGAAAATCTATCTGGACGACCTCAAGTACACGGCCACTGCTGCGAGGACGCAATAAGCGGTCGCTGCGCAACGGCTCGCCTCTCGCGGGTTCACCATTTTACCTCTTTGAGATAGCGCATGCTTTGCGGAATTTGCTTCTCGCTGGTAGGCGATTCATCCTCGATGAAGTACCACTTGACGCCTGCCTTGGCGGCGGCCGGGAGAACCCGCCGGTAGTTGATTCGACCTTGGCCAAGCGCGACGTCATTCGAAACATCCGAACTGCCGGTGAGCAACCCGATCGGCGTGCCGACTTTCATGTCTTTGAGGTGTACGAGCGCGAACCGGTTGCCGTACCGCTCGAATAGACTTACCGGATTCTGGCCGCCATGAACGACCCAAAAGACGTCCATTTCATACGTTACAAACTCCGGCTTGGTTTCAGCCATGAGTAAGTCGAAAAGCGTGCCTGATCCATACGGTTGAAATTCGTAGCCATGAGTATGGTAAAAAAATTTGATACCGTGACGTGCGAGCGCTTCACCGGCCTTGTTGAAAACTGCTGCCGTTTCGCGGCAGTCTTTTTCACTGAAGTCGCCGCTATGACTGATCCAGGCGCAGCCGGCATATTTCGCACCAATGGTCTTTGTATCTCGCGCAACGCCTTCCACATTGTCGCGAAACTTTTCATACGGGTAATGGGCGCTTACCGCCTTGAGGCCGCGTGAGTCGAGCTCGGCCCTAAACTTTTCTGGTGAGAGACCGTACGTGCCCGCCAACTCGACGTACTCGAAGCCGAAGTCTTTCACTTTGTCGAGCGTTGCGGGCACGTCCTTGGCGAATTGATCGCGCAGGCTGTAAAGTTGCAGGCCAAGCGGGCCTTTGAAGCCGGATGACTTCCGCACCGGGGCCGCTTCCCCGAAGACGGGCAAAGCATAAACAGCAAGGCAAAGAACGGCAGTCGAAAGTGCGGACGGCAGTTTCATGTAATTAACTCCCGAATGGCTTCAAGCAGATTGTCAACCAACTTTTTATAACATGCGGCGCGCCAGCTCGCCAGATTTGCACGGCCCTCATCCACGAGCTTGGATCTTCCCCTAAATCGAAAACCCGGCGGTAGCCAAGGCCGCAAGGTAGTCTTGTTGGTGATTTAGATTCTCCAGCGTTGCCAGTTGTGGATCAACCTCGCGGAATTCGTCGACCGGAAGCTCGCGCGTGCGCACCAAATCGAACAAGAATCTCGGCCGCATGCGGTCCGCCTCCAACAGCGATCGAATTGTCGGAAGCACGCGCGGTCGGTAAACGGCTGCCAGCGGGTGATGATGTCGCCCATCGAATGGCACGGCGATGTCGAAATCGGCCAGCAACTCAAACACCCGATCGACAAACGCGGGAACCAACAGCGGAACATCGCACGCAGTGGCATAAATGGCATCGCAACGATCGCCGAGCGCGAGAAGCCCCGTCGCCAATCCTTGCAGCGGACCGCGAAATTCGTGAACATCGCGGGCCGTAGTGACTTCATCTGGCAATGCCGGCAAGGACTGGTTCGGGCCGGCAACCACTGCGATATTCGACGGCGCGACCACCTCGCCGATTAATCGCACGACGCGCGTTAGCATCAGCTCCGGACCAAACGGCAACGTCGCCTTGTCCCGGCCCATACGGCTCGATTTGCCGCCGCACAAGATGATAGCGCCTTTTTGCATTCGTTCTTTATAACGCAATCCGTTAGCAACGGGAGCGGGTAGCGACTGCGCACGAAAGGAAATAGAATCGACGTCATATTATCCCTGCATATTCGTCGCTGTTATGTCGATCACCTTGACTTATCGCGGAGAAACGTCGGTGCCCGTCGAAGTCGAGGGCCTTACGCCCGGCTGGGCATTCGACAAATCGCTGACCGAGATCGAACGATTCGAAATCTTTCACGGCAACCGCAAGATTCCATTGGCTGAAATGTTCTCAGTCTCCGGCGACGCCGGAGACAAGCGGTTCGACTTCGAAGGCGACCTATCGGGCGTTCATTGGATCGGCGCGCACATGCGGACGGGCAAGATATACATCCACGGACCGGGTGGACGGCATATTGGCAGCGAAATGCGCGGCGGCCAAATTCGCGTCGAGGGCGACGCCGGCGGATGGGTCGGCTGCGAAATGCGCGCGGGCCTGATTCACGTGCAAGGCAGTGCGGGCCACCTGGTCGGCGCCGCCTACCGAGGCTCTGCCCAGGGAATGAGAGGCGGGAAGATTATCGTCGATGGCAACGCCGGCAATGAAATCGGCCTGTCGATGCAAAACGGCGTGATCGCGATCGGCGGCGAAGCGGGCGACATGATCGGCTTCAACATGACGGATGGAACGATACTCGTGCTCGGCGATTCCGGCATTCGCGCCGGGGCCGGCATGCACGGCGGCACGATCGCCATGTTGGGAACCGTACCGCCAAAAGTCTTGCCGAGCTTTCGGTTCGATCGCACGGGCCCTCCCGATACGCTGATTGCCGTGCTACGCGAATTGCGCGATAAAGGGCTACGGGCGGGTGATTCGCTTTTGCCGGCCGAAGTGGATGTGTACATTGGCGACCTGGTTGCCGAGGGCACGGGTGAGATTTACCTACGGAACATGGCCAGCAGAGGGTTGCGATAGCACAGGACTTTCGGACAGTGGCGGAGCGTTAGTTTACGCCGCGACGACCGGGGCGTATTCGGCCTCGAATTTGTCAGGGGATTTGATACGATATTCCGGAGTCGGTCGCCGCCGGGCATTGATGACAAACCCCGCTCGGTTTTAATGAATTCGGTGCAAATGTGCCTCGTCTTCCACGATAAAGATTATCACAGCATCTCCAGTGTTAAATTGAAGGCAATCGAAATCCGAATCTGGTTAAACGCTCACGCATGGATGGATTCGCGAGTAATTCCGCAAACGATCTCACCGCCGCTCGTTCCCGGCGTGCCTTGGGGATGACAAAGTCGTAACGCTCGTCCTTGTAAGGGAGAAATCCTAAATCGTTGGCGCGGGCTACCGACTCGATTGCCAATCCCCAGTCGGCGCGGCCCTGCGCCACGGCTGCTGCCACCGCGTTGTGATTGCTGGCTTGAACCGCATAACCACGCGGGCGTGCGCCAGCTAACAGGCGATCGATCAAAATGCGCGTGCCGCTGCCTTGATTGCGATTGACCATCACGCAATCGTTGTCGTTGGCCAAAGTCGGCAATAACTTGTCGATGCTATGCCCATCAAACCGCTGATCACCGCGGCGATAGACAATGCCTTGGCAGCGTCCGTAACCCTCTAGCAGCACCATTTCGTCGGTCAAAAACGGCCGGTTGTATTCGCCCGTTTCGGGATCGAGCAAGTGAATGCCGGCCAGATCGCACTCGCCGCGACGCACTGCCTCCAGGCCGGCGGAGCTGCCAACGTTGATCAGCTTCGAAGTGACGCCCCTTTGTTGCAGAGCTGAAAGCAGGTAATCCAGCCCTACGCAATGGCTGCCGATCACGACGAGATCGGCGATCTGCAGGCTGCGCCCAATTGGGCGGACCTCTACCGATTGGCCGGCTTCCATGATTTCTGTGTGCCGATCGATTGTGACAAAGCCGTCGGCCCGGCTGAATGTCGTCACCGAACCCGAGCCTTTTCCCATCGGATAAGCAACCAACTCCAGTTCCGATCGAACCAAGTTTACTAGCAAGTATTCGGTTCGGCCGATCTCGGAATTCGTTTTCACCGCCATTCGCGCGGAGACGAGTTCCTGCAACTCCGGGCGTCGCCCACCAAGTAGGCAAATCACCGGTGCGACGAATTCGTGAAATGTAAAGATTGCCGAAGTCGGGAACCCGGGCAGGATGACAATTGGTTTACCGCCGCTGACCGCAAGGCAGATCGGCTTGCCAGGCTTTAACGCGACGCCATGCGCTACGATGCCCGGATCATGTAGCTCGGCAACAACGCGATAGCACACGTCTCCTTGCCCCTTGCTCGTGCCCCCGGAAAGCAGCACGACATCGCATTCGGCCAACGCGGCGCGTAACTTCTGGCGAAGTGCTTCGCCGTCATCTGGAACGATGCCCCACGAGCGCGGCAGCCCGCCGAGCTCGCGCACCGAGTCGGCTAGTATCTGCGCGTTGGAATCGAACACGTGCGGTGGTTGCATGCGCTCGCCGGGCGCGATGAGTTCATTGCCGGTCGAGATGATGGCCACACGCGGCTGCCGCCAAACGGTTATTCGATCCTCCCCGATGGCAGCCAAGACGCCGGTCTCGCGGCTGGTGAGCAGCGTTCCGATTCTCAATACGATCTCGCCTGTCGCAATGTCCGTGCCGGCGAATGCGACGCCGAACCCCGGCGTCACGGCCTTGCGGATCACCAAGTTCGCCTCTCCGCTCTGGGGAGGGGCGTCCCGCAGATCGGCGTGCTCGATCATTACAATCGCGTCGGCTCCGCGCGGCAGCATCCCGCCCGTCGCGATCGCGACGGCCTGTCCCGGCTGCACTTCCGAGTGCGCGAGGATACCCGCGTCGAGAGCCTCTGCGACCAGCGTCACCGTGCGAGGCGCCAACTCGTTGGCGCCAAAAGTATCGGCCGCCCGTACCGCAAATCCATCAAAGTTCGAGCGGTCGAACGAGGGAACATCCACCCGGGCCACAACGTCGGCTGCAAGAACGCGACCAAGCGCATCTTCCAATGCTACTTGCTCCGCGCCGAGCGGCTTAAGGTTTAGCGCTGCGCGAAACCGCGCCTCGGCTTCATCGCGGTCGATCACGTTGAGAAACTGCTCTTGGTAGCTCATTCAGTCGTGTTAATACAAAAAGACTTCCACCTCGGCTCCTTCCGGAAATCCTTCGCTGTCCGCGGGAACAATCACAAAACCGTCTGCGCGGGTTACGGAACTGAGAACCGAGGCGCCGCTGATCGCGACAGGCTCGGCACGGTCGTCACGAACGTGAACCCGCGCGTAATCGACGCGGCCGACGACCGAAACCAGCTTGCGCGAGAGCCGCGCCGTCTCGCGGCGATAGGGCCAGTCCCGGCAGCGACCGCCCAAAGCGCGAATCGTCCGGCCGGCGAAGAAATCATACGCGCAAAGGCACGACACGGGATTCCCCGGCAGCAGAAATACCAGCCGACCGTCGAGCCGTCCCATGCCAGTCGGACTGCTCGGGCGCATGGCGATGCCGTGAACGGCCAATTCACCTTGTTCGGACAACAGCGTGGGGACATGATCTTCCTGGCCGACGCTGGAGCCGCCGGAGACCAGAACGATATCCGCCTCATCTCGCAGGGCAGCCAGAATTGCGTCGCGGTCATCCGGCACAATGGGACCAGTGATCGGTGCGCCGCCATCGCGCGTCACCAATGCGGCAAGCATCGGCCCATTGGCATCGGTAATTTGAAAACCGCTGGGTGGCGTGCCCATCGGCAGTAGTTCGTTCCCGGTGATGAGAATCCGCACGCTTGGCCGGCGGATAACGGGCGCGCTGCTAAAGCCCAACGCCGACAGCATGCCGATATCCTGTGGCCGCAGCATTCGCCCCGCGCGTTCGACCACATCGCCAGTTCGAACATCTTCGCCCAGTTGCCCCACGTGCTTGCCCGGCGAAACTTCGCCCATGGCTAACGCGCGCGGGCCGTCGGCCTGGGCGTTCTCGATGGGCAGAACCGCATCTGCACCGGCAGGCAGCGGCGCGCCGGTCATGATCCGTACAGCGCTGCCCGAAGTAACCTTGCCTTGAAATGGCTGTGAAGGCAAGCACAAACCAACAACTGTCAATGGCAATGGATTGTACGTCGTGGCGCCGAGCGTATCCTCGGCGACCACGGCCAAGCCATCCATCATGGCACGCGCAAAGCCGGGAACGTTTACGCGGCTGACGATATCACGCGCCAACACGCGGCCGCAGGCGTGCATCAACGAAACATCTTCAATTGCCAGGTCGCGAAGACCGGGCGTCGCCGCGTCGACCCAACTCAACGCATCCACAACTGTTGTTCGCGTCGCGAATCCGCGCATGCGGACGTCGGCATTTGGGTGTTTCGATTCGAACGTTGGCATAGATTTCATTCTATCACAGCTTCGTTGGTTCACTAACCGACGGCGTTGCTGCGATGGAATCAATAAAGCTGAGCGGAGACAGCGCGAAGAACTTCCTCGTCCGACAGGTAGTTCGATGGGACGAGCTTGCGGAGCGGAATCGGAACTTCATCCATCCGGTAGGCGGTGCCCGTTGCGTGGATCCCGTAAACAGCGGTGGTGAATTCGACCGTGGCCTTCAATGGTGATGTGACATGGGGATAGTCAAGGGCGATCGCGGGCATGTGCAGCAACGCTTGCTGCGATCGATGCGATAGCTCACGGCAAGACTCAGTACCGACAAGCAGGCATGCATCCACTTCGCCCCGTTCCAATAGCTCATTCGCCGAATATTCGTCCGGATTGTAGCGTGGAAACCGGCGTGCGAAGTTCACCGCAAATGGGAACCCCGTCAACCAGCAAAGGACCGCATCGGCGCCGGCAACGTCGCCTGGAATGCGCAGCCGGCGGGCCGTGAAGCGCGTGAAGCCGTTGAGGTCCTTCACCAGTCGCAGCAGCGCTTCGACGTTCGCGTGACCAATTCCGTGTTGTGCGAGCCCCAGTCCGAAGAAAACGGCGCCGTACCGGCAACTGACCATTTTTTTGGCAAGACGCTGCAATTCCGGGTGTGAAACGCCGGCATCGAATGCTGCGGGGAGCTCGATTCCGCGCAGAAGTTGCCGAATCGCCCATATGACTTCGAAATCCGCATCGCGAGGAACTTTAATAAATGTGTCGGCCAGCCGACTGGTTTCCGTGTCTTCTGAATCGATCACAATCAGATGGCGATCGGCGCGGCCTCGCGGAACGAATAGGCCCTTCGCGTCGGCACTGTAGCGTTCAAAATGCCGAGGATGGCTTTGAACCGGATCGGCGCCCCAGAAGATCACAAGGTCAGCTCGATTGCGGACTTCCCCCAGGGAACAAGTGGATTCGCCCACCTGCTGTATTGCCATGATCGATGGGCCATGGCATACGGAGGCCGTGGTGTCGATGGTCGCGCCGATCTGTTCTGCCAGCAGCACCGCCGCCCTTTGTCCCGCGGTGCTACTTCGAGAGAGTCCCCATATAAGCGGCGCGCGGCTACCGCGCAGGATTTCGGCCGCTCGCTCCACGGCTCGTGTGAGCGGTGCCGGTTTGCCCGCGATACTGGCCGGCGGTCGATTCGATGCATCCGACAGCGCAGCGAACCACGGTTCGGCAAGTCGGCACGCCCCCTCGGCGTGCGTGAGGCGATCGCCAGCAAAGGTCAGCCGCAGATCGTCGCACACACAGCCGCAGACCGTGCAGGCGACATCCGAATAAGTCTGCGGCATGTTGGCCTCATTTTCCCAAGCGTGCTCGTCGAGCGCCACGTCAGCGACGGATGCAAATTGCCCCACCTCGATCGCACGACTATCATCATATACAGTGAGATTCTGCTCCAGGGGTCGATTCGGTGGATTCAAATGCAGGTCGCGGTCGAACTTTTCGGAATTCCACGCGCTCGCGCCGGAATTGCGCGGACCTCTGCGGTTGGCGGAAATTTGGGCGATGTTCTGGCCGACCTGGCCCAAAAATTTCCGCCACTAGCGGATATATGTATTGAGGGGCGATCGCTCCGCCCAGGCTTCATTGTCAATCTTTCTGCGGAGCGCTTCGTCACCTCCCCTGAAACGCCGCTCCGCGATGGCGATACCGTGCTGTTGCTTTCGCTCGATGCGGGCGGATGAAAGGTGTTGCATGGTGAGACACCGCGTTCCAGGCTATCACGGCTGCTACCTGCGTATCGACGTGACGGGTGGTTCGTCGACGCGCATCGAGCTCGATGAGACCCGGTTGCGTAGTAGCCTGGGCGGCAGCGGAATGGGTGTGGATATTCTGCTCGGTGAGGGTGCGGCCGACGTCGATCCGTTTTCTGAGTCGGCCGTTCTGGCATTCGTCTTCAGTCCGCTGGTCGGCAGCCCGCTCACGACTTCCGCCAAGTTTGCAGTGGTGAGCAAAAGCCCGCTCACGCAGCGGATCAACGACTCATTGGCAAGCAGCGGATTTGCGCTTGCCGGCAAGAAGACCGGCCACGATGCGATCGTGATCACCGGCAAGGCGCACGAGCCGTCGATCCTGGTGGTCGATGACGATCGCGTTACGGTTGAGCCTGCCGGTGAACTCTGGGGCCTTCCAAATCACCAAGCGCAAGAGTCGCTGCGCAAGCGGCTTGGTGCGGACCATCAGGTCGCCACGATCGGCCCGGCCGGCGAGCGGCTGGTCCGCTTCGCCACCATCTCACACGATGGCCGACACGCTGGTCGCGGCGGCAGCGGGGCGGTACTGGGCGCCAAGAATATCAAAGCCATTGCGGTTCGCGGTTCGCGACGCATGGAGTGGGCACACTCGAAAGAGCTCGTTGACTATGCCAAACGGCTCTCCGAAAAGTCGTTCGGTCCTGCCACGGCGAAATACCGGGAATTAGGCACCGCAACTAATCTCCTTGCGTTCAATCGGTTGAACGTGCTGCCGACGCGCAACTTTCAGCACGGCACTTTCGCCGGCGCAGAGGCGATTTCGCCCGAACAGCTCAGTGTGGCCCGCGAGAGGACCCGATCCTCATGCGCCGCTTGCACGATCGGTTGCGAACATCTTTACAGCATGCAAAATGGCCAGGGCAAAGTGCGGCTCGAATACGAAAACCTGTTCGCGCTCGGCCCCTTGTGCAGCATCGATGACGCAGAGGTCGTGCTTGCGGCCTGCAAGTTGTGCGACGAGATCGGGCTCGACACGATCAGCGCCGGTGGCACGATCGCATTTGCCATGGAGTGCGCCGAGCGCGGCTACATCGACCTGCCGTGGCTTCGCTTTGGTGATGGCGGTGCACTCCTCCGAGCGTTGGAGTTGATCGCGAGCGGCGAGGGCATCGGACAGTTGTTAGCGGAAGGAAGCCGTCGCATGGCGCTCGCGGTTGGGCACGATTCGGTCGCCTTCGCACCGCAAGTAAAAGGGCTCGAAATTCCCGGGTACGACCCGCGCGGACTGCAAACGATGGCCCTGGGGTTCGCAGTCGGAACACGCGGCGCCGATCACAATCGTTCGGGCGCCTACGAAGTCGATTTTTCCGAAGCCGTCGATCGCCGCAACGTGGGTGTGGAAGCGGTGCCGCTGGCGATCGAAACCGAAAACAAAGCCGCCCTGATGGATTCACTAATCCTCTGCAAATTCCTCCGCGGCGTCTTCACCGATTTCTACACCGACGCTGCGGAGATGCTGCGCCTGGTCACCGGCTGGGATGTGTCTGCCGTCGAGCTGCGTGACACGGCCGCACGCATCATCACGGCCAAGAAGCGCTTCAACATCCGGGCCGGATGGACGCCGGCCGAAGACACACTTCCAGACCGAATCCTCCATCAGCCGCTCCCCGACGACGCCCGCGCCCAACTCTCACCCGACCGGCTGAACTCATTGGTTGAAGCCTACAACACCGCCCGCGGCTGGACGCCGGAGGGCTGGCTGAAGTAACACCGAAGGTGTTCAACTCCAAAGCCCAGGGTTGCCTCGCTAGCGGCGCACCCTGGGTGAGTGGACTGCAATAGGGAGCAGTTACGCTGTAAGCGTTACACATCCCAGCGCTCACAACGCAAACGTGCGAAACCCCTTCAGGGTTTGCGTGATAGTATGTTTCACCGGCTTCCCAGGGTGCGCTACGCGCGACCCTGGGCTTTGGTGTGAAACCCCTTCGGCGTATGATGGATGCGTCCTTCGCCTCCCAATGGACCACGGACGTATGCCCGAAACCTTCATCCTCATCCCCGGCCGAACGAGTGACCAAGGTTGCGGCATCAGCGAGGGAAAATTTCAACCAAAATATCAGACCGAGATCAACACGCTGCAAGTCGCCCCCGGCGACATGGAACGGCTCGGCCTAACCAAAGGCGACCGTGTGCGGCTGACCAGCGAACACGGACAACAGGTCGAAGTGGCCGTGACGCCAGCCAAAAAAGACGAGCTGCCCGAAGGCATCCTGTTCATCGCCTACGGCGACATTTCGAGCCGACTGATGGGCGGCGACACGCACGGGTCAGGTATGCCGACGAGCAAAGGGATCGATGTCGAGTTGGAAGTGATCAGCCCGTCACAGTAGCGGTTGACGATGCTGCTCATCGCGAATTGGCCGTGGTATAATCTTTAGGATGGACTCCGCATTCAACAGGAAGAGAACTGAAATGACATTTCGCGGCCGAGTCCAAAGTGGCGTCGTTGTATTCGATGGTCCTCAAACACCGCCGGAGGGCGCAATCGTGGAGGTGGCAGTGCTGGCCAACGGCGAGAAGGAATCGCTGCGAGACGTTCTGCTGGAGTTTGCCGGCACGATTGAAGGATTACCGAGCGATATGGCAGCGCAGCACGATCACTACATTCATGGACGGCCCAAGCGATGAGGACCGTCTTCGCCGACACGTTTTATTTCATCGCGCTATTGAGTCCCGCCGACGAAGCGCACGCCAAAGCCATCGCGTTTACCGAACAATTCAGCGGGCAATTGCTGACCACAGCTTGGGTCCTGACCGAAGTTGCGGACGGGTTGAACGACGCGCGCGCGAGGGAAAGATTCGTTCAGTTTTACGATCGGCTGCGATTGCGAAAAGATGTAACGATCATACCGTGTGGCGAGCAACTGTTCGATCAAGGCATTGGCCTTTTTCGCCATCGGCTTGACAAAGAATGGTCGCTGACGGATTGCATTTCGTTCGCGGTCATGCAGCGAGAAAATGTATCCGAATCATTGACCGGTGATCAGCACTTCGAGCAGGCTGGCTTCGTCGCATTGCTGAAATAGTTTTTCGCGGCCCCCGGTCGCCTGACGGCGGGCGATGCCGGCGGCTCCGGCATGCCGACGAGCAAGGGGTTGGATGTGCAGTTGGAAGTGATCATTAAATCAGGCTCTGCCTGACATCCAACATGAGTTCTGACAGCGAACCATTTATTCTGAGTTGGCCAAGCTTTCTACGCCCAGTCGGCGCTGCCATAGCCGTCATTGGGTTCTCTGCGTGGGCAATCCCCACGTTCACTGGATGGGTCATCCCGTTTGTGCCAAGTGCGATTGGCATTATGATAATGACTCCGTGTGGGCTTGGCTTGCTGCTCTGGACGTTTCAATGGATTGAAGTTACCGAGCAATCTATCATCAGCCATTTGTTAGGCATCCGCTGGCGATTGGATACTCAAACGACTGTAGTTACGAAGATTGTGAGTAACGGTTACAAGCTTAAGGACGCTAGCCGGCGAAAACTGTTCATCAGCAATTGGATGATCGGTAATGACTGGCTCGTAAGGATCCTGCTCGAAAGGCAGAGCACATGACCGAAAGTACGGCGGTGAGAGAAGTATATGCAAGCACACGAGATTGCAGGAATCGCCCTCATGTGGCTTGGCTTAGCGATTTTTCCGGGATCGTTTGTTGTTGCGGTATTTTTTCGATTAGCTTGGGGGCGCAACGCGTATCTCTCGCCGCTTTGGTGGCGATTGTTCGATCCGTGCCTGAGATATGGTTGGCTCGTCGGTTTCTTGGTGGTTTTCACCGGCGCGATTGTTCGTAACGGAGGGTTCTGAAACCCGCTCAGACACGTAACTCGCTCGTCGATCACCCATTGGCGCGTTATAATGGACCTGATAATCGTCCAGTTATGAGCCGTCCAGTTATGAGCATCATGTAGGCATGGCAACCACGTTGATTAGTGCAGACATCGCGCAGGGCGGCGCCCTGAAAATCGTCCAAGACGCCACGTGTACGTTCTGCGGGTGCGTGTGCGACGATATCGATCTTACGGTGAAAGACAATCACATCACCGAGGCCAAGCGGGCCTGCGTGTTGGGGAAGGCGTGGTTTCTCAACCATCACATCGACGACCGGCCAAGCTGCCTCATCAAGGGCCGTCCGGCAACGCTCGAAGAAGGTTACGAGCTAGCCGCCGAGTTGCTCACGTCGGCGAAATATCCGATCGTGTATGGACTCAGCGATTCGCCGTGCGAAGCCCAGCGTGTGGCGGTGAGTATCGTCGATTGGATCAGCGGCACGATCGATACGACGACCAGCGTGTGCCACGGCCCCTCGGGCATGGCGTTTCAGGGCGTCGGCGAAGTGACCTGTTCGCTCGGCGAAGTGGCCAACCGCGGCGACCTCATCATGTTCTGGGGTTCCAACCCGGCCGAAAGCCACCCCCGGCACTTCACGAAATATAGCCTCATGCCAAAGGGGATGTTTCTGCCCAATGGTCGCAAAGATCGGACGTGCGTGATCGTCGATGTGCGGAGGACCAAGAGCGCCAAAGCGGCCGACATCTTCATCCAGATCAAGCCTCGCCAGGATTTCGAAGCGCTGTGGACTCTGCGCGCGCTGGCCAAGGGCGTCGACCTTGATGCACAGAACGTTTTGAAACAAACCGGCGTCGAGCTGAGCGTTTGGCAGGACTTGATGGCACGCATGAAGGCAGCCAAGTTTGGCGTGATTTTCTTCGGCATGGGCCTCACGATGACCCGCGGCAAGCATTGCAACAGCGAGGCGCTCCTTGCCCTAACTCGTGATATGAACGCCTACACGCGTTTCGTGGCCAAGCCCAACCGCGGCCACGGCAATGTCACCGGCGCGGACAACGTCGTCGCCTGGCGAACCGGTTATCAATTTGGCGTCAACCACGCCCGCGGCTACCCGCGCTTCAACCCCGGCGAATACACGACCGCCGACACGTTGCGCGCGGCGAAGCCGATTGCGCGATGATGATCGCCTGCGACCCAATGGCCAACTTCTCGCAGCCTGCCCGCGAGCACATGGCAAAGATCCCGCTCATCACGCTCGACACCAAGGAAACACCCACCACGCGCGCGGCGACCATTGCCTTTACCGTCGCTACCTACGGCATCAACACGGGCGGCACAGTCTACCGAATGGACGATGTGCCGATCCCGCTCCGCCCCGCGTTCCCCTCGCCGCATCCCAGCGATTTCGACGTCCTCACGAACATTGAACAGCGGGTGAAATCCCGACTTGGAATTAGCGCGTAGAATTTCGTGAAGAAGTAGCGTGGGTCTCGCAGACTCGACCTACGCAATTCAATGCCCGACTTCATCAAAATCTCTGGCGGCGCCGTGTACGATCCGGCAAACGGCGTCGCTGGCGAGGTGCGCGATCTTTGGATCGCGGATGGCAAGATCGTCGCAGCGCCCGCTGATCCAGCCGTCCGCCCCACGCGCGAGATTGATGCCCGCGGCCTCGTGGTGATGCCCGGCGGCATCGACATGCACTGCCACATCGCCGGGCCGAAGGTGAATGTCGCCCGCAAGATGCGGCCCGAGGAGAAACGCAAGTCAAACGTACTCCACCGCACCGCCAACACGCACAGTGGCACCATGGGCAGCGTGCCCAGCACGTTCGCTACCGGCTACAAGTACGCCGGTATGGGTTACACCACCGCATTCGACGCCGCCATTCCACCCCTGGGCGCCCGACACGCGCACGAGGAATTCGAGGACACGCCTTGCATCGACAAGGGGTTTTACGTCCTGATGGGCAATAACCACTATGTTATGCGCTCGATTCAACAAAACGAGCCGCAGAAGCTGAAGGCGTTCATCGCCTGGCTGCTCGGTGCCACCAAGGGTTTTGCTCCCAAGCTGGTGAATCCGGGCGGTGTGGAAGTGTGGAAGAGCCATCAGGCCGGCAACGTCCATACCCTCGACCAGCCGGTGGATCACTTCGGCGTGACACCGCGGCAGATTATTGGCGGCGTCGCCCACGCTGCGGCCGAGCTTCGCCTGCCGCACTCTGTGCACATCCACTGCAATAATCTCGGCATTCCGGGCAATTGGCAAACCACGTTGGAAACGATGAAAGCTGTGGATGGCCATCGAGCCCACATCACGCACATCCAATTCCACAGTTACGGCGGCGGCGATGGCGACGAAAACACGTTTAACAGCAAGACCGTGCCGCTGGCCGAATATGTCAACGCGCACCAAAACGTGACGATCGACGTCGGCCAGGTGATGTTCGGCGAAACGACCAGCATGACGGGGGACGGCCCGCTCGGGTATTACCTCTCGAATATCTTCAAGGGCAAGTGGTTCAGCAGCGATACCGAAATGGAATCCGGCTGCGGGATCACGCCCATCAAATACCGAAACAAATCGTTAGTGCACTCGCTGCAATGGGCCATCGGGCTGGAGTGGTACCTGCTTGTGCAAGATCCGTGGCGCGTGGTGATGAGCACCGATCATCCCAACGGCGGGTCTTTTCTCGCTTACCCGCAAATCATTCGACTTTTAATGGACCGCACATATCGACAAGACGTGCTTAAAAAATGTCCTCCGAAGATTGCCGAGCGTTCGACCCTGGCCGAATTGAATCGTGAGTACACGCTCAATGAGATCGCGATTATTACGCGAGCCGGTCCAGCCAAAATCCTCGGCCTCCGGCATAAAGGCCACCTGGGCCCGGGCGCAGACGCGGATGTTACCATCTACACGCCGCACGAAAACAAAGAGACCATGTTCGAATTGCCGCGAATGGTGATTAAGTCGGGGCGAGTGATGATCGAAAATGGCGAGATCCGCGACCCCTTCATCGGCAAGACGCTTCACGTGGCGCCCGAATATGACCGCGACGTCGAGACCGATATTCAAGCCTGGTTCGAGAAGTACTATTCGATCCGTTGGCGCAACTACCCAGTAGACGCAAGTTACTTGCACGAGTCAGAACTTGTGCCTGCGTGTGCCGATTAGGGGCGCCAATCCTGGTCGTGGAGCCAGATGTCCTCGACGCGACACGTTGTCCACAGAATGATGACACTTTTCTTGTCGTGCGGCCGGACCGCGTGATCCGAATTGCCGGAAATTCAAGTGCAATCCGCGCCTGCCAGCACCGTGGCATACGGCGTGCCGGTTAACGGTTCCCAGGCGACGAGCAACGTCCGAAGCGGCCGATTTGCGTCGATCGAGGCGAATCGGAGAGCATCCCGCGGCAACTTCATTGGCCGCCCGACAACGGAAAGGCATCCCCCAAATGTATTGCGCGAGTGTTTTCAATCGAGTGGCCGCTGTGGGCTTTCTAATAATAGTTGTTTTCGGCGGTAGCATCGCCATGGCCGATGGCCGAGACTCGGACGACCGCAGAGATCGCTCCAGCGCCCGTTCATCAAGCGGCGGCAGTGCGTGGTCGCGCGGAGGATCCGCCGGCCGGTCATCGTCGTCGAACAGTGGCAGTTCATCGCGATCCATCAGCTCCCAGGATCTGCAATCGATGCACGTGCCGTCTTCCGGCAACTCGTCGCGATCCATTGGCGCCGGCAGCAGTAGCAACTCATTCAGCGGCCGCGTATTCGATGGTCGATCGTCGGTAGGCCGTTCCTCAGATAGTGGTCCATCGATACTCCGATCGTTTGGCAGCGAGTCAACCGGCCGTTCGGTGCAAGGCAACCTGTCAAACGGCGGCGATTCGGACAGTACACGTTCGAACTTTCGCTGGTCGTTTCCCGGAATCGCGTCGCGCGATGGTTCGGTGGACCGTAATTCGGGACGTTTACGCAACGACCTAAATAATTCACCGCAGTTCAGTGGTTCCTTGAAAGACGCTCGGCGCAGCGAAACGACAACTGGCCCATCAGATGCTAATGCCCCCGCCCGCAGCGACAATTCCAATCCGTTCTCGGGTGGATTCAGTCGATCGCAACGCCAGACAGCAACCTCGCAGCTACCAATCGACGGGTCACGGACGGGGAAAGCTGACTCCCGCGCAAGCGGGCAATCGCCAGGAGACCAAGTTCGCTCTCGCGATACAACGACGCGCCTCACGAACGACAAGCTACGTGATTTTTTGCAACTCCGGCGAGATAATGCGGTGGAGCAGGCGGGAGGCGTGGGCGACGATGCTCCAAACCGCAGATTTGGCCGTAACCCCGGCACTGCGAACGTCGGCAGCAATGCGCGCGGTGGCATCGGGCAATTCAATCTGCGCGATCAAATCAACGATTCTAAAAAAGCTGGAGACCAGGCTTGGACCAAACGATTTGGCGGCCCGAATGGCGCCCCAAGCGACCGCTTACAGAAGGGCGCTGCGGCCACGTCACGGGGCGGCAACGGTATTCAACACGCCGGCAACGCAATCATCCAAGGTGGCAAACGCGCTGGCAACGATCGCAAGCTAGACCGAGCACTGATCGATCGCACCTACCAGGGCTGGCGCAAGAATGCATTGGGCGGCGAACGCGGCTCAGCCGCCGATCACCGCGACTGGTCGGGCCGCTGGAAAGACGGCGAGCGCTTTCTCGCTGCCCACGAAATCCGCGACCATTGGAAGAGTCACGGCGACCGCGAGACTCTCCCGTTCCGCGATGGCTGGTGGAAAAACCACCGAGAGCACGGCGGGCGGTGGGACCATTGGGATGGCTTTGCCGATCACCACCATCATCCATTCTTCTGGTGGAGTTGGTGCCCAGCGCCGCGGCTTACGACTTGGATCACGTTTGGTTGGGCCGAACCTTGCTACTGGGACTATGGTCCCGGCGAGTACATCAATTGTTATGACGGAGTAATCTATGTAAACGGCGTGTGGTTCGAGCCCGCCCCTGCGTACTATCGGCGTACCTTGTTGATTGCACAACGGGTACCGGTCTGGACTCCGCAGCAAGCGGCGCAGATTGAGTGGCTGCCGCTGGGCGTGTTTGTCGTGGCCCGCGACGGTGTGGCCGATAACAACGTGTTGATTCAATTGGCCGTTACACGGGATGGAGTCATCGGCGGCACGATCTTCAACCAACTGACCGGCGCAACGTTTCCGATAGAAGGCATGGTCGATCGACAAACGCAGCGGGCAGCTTGGACGTATGTCGATGACACGGGCGCGCGAATCGTCATGGAGAGCAGCATCTACAATCTGACGCAGCCAGAAGCGACAGGCCTCATTCACTTCAGCCCGGACAATATTCAATTGATCGAGCTGGTGCGGCTGGAACAACCGAGTGTTGGCTTATGATGCCGAAAAAGGCGCGGTTTCCGTTTCTGTCGACGGACTCGCCAAATCTTAGTAGCAAACTACAAGACCTGCTGGCAAATGCCAGGCGCAGAGTAGCGGTACAGTTCGATCGCCGATCTGCGTCAGTAAACTGTCCCGGCCATCGCCCGACGTTTTGAGGGTTCTCAGGTGGGCTTGGCCGCCAACCGCGTGATACGCACTTGCTTATCGGCGTGGGCCGTTGCAACCGTCAGGCCATCTGAGTGCAGATCCATGTCGCGGGCGAGTGCCGGAAGCTGAAAGCGGTGAAATGCCTTGTCCGCGTCTGTCTTCCAAAAGAGCAGAAAGCCACCGGTGACGCCTCCGCTGACTCCCATCAGTGAACCATCGCCAAGCCAGCGCAATCGCCAAACAACGCCGCCCGCGATGCCTTCCGCGACCTGCTGCTTTTGCACCTTTTGCGTCGCCCAATCGAACAGCAGCACCAGCGGTTCGTTTACGGCGCCGAGCGGATTACTCGCCTTGTAAAGCCCTCCGGCAGCCAGCCACTTGCCGTCGGGGCTAATGGCCAGCGCGCGCACGCCGCCGTAATCAACTTGCTGCCCGCCCTCGTACGTGTGCAGTGGCTTGGCGTCGAACGTGCGAATCAGCTTGCCGCTGGGAACTTCCCATTGTTTCAAGACGCCCATCAGGTCGCCGCTTAGCACGAACTGCCCCTGCGGATGAAACAATACGCTGTACACATGGCGCTCGTGTCCGGCCAGTTCGCGGACGAGCTTGCCATCGGCAGCGTTCCAGAGCCGTACTGCGTTATCGTTGCCGCCCGTGGCAATCAGCGCGCCATCCGGGCTGACGTCGATCGAACGAATCCAACCTTTATGAGCTTCAATCGAACGGATGGGCTTCGGCGCTTTCGCCGCGGCCTCCCACCACGTGAGCTTGCCGTCACAGCCACCGCTAAAGACCTGGGCTCCATTTTTCGAAAAGCCGATGGCCTGCACCCATGTATTGTGTCCGCCGGCGAAATTTGTGCGAGCACCGTCGGCCAGATTGTAGCGCTGGACGTTGGCGTCTTCCGCGCCGCAAAAAACGTAGTGCCCGGTGGAATCGAAGCGGCACGCGTTCAGCGGCCGATCGTAAGGCCACTGCGAAACGACGTAGGCCTGCTTCGGATCTAATCCCGGTGGAACCGACATGGAAACACTCGCTAGGTAAGCAATTCTGAGACGGCGGACGCGGCCGGATCGGCGATCGGCATCTTGCGTCCGTCAATGACGAACGTTCCCGTGGAATCGACCCCCGCGGCTTCCAAATAAGTGTGGAACAACGCTCCGTGATCGACCTGCCCGTCTACCACTGCGGTTCCGTCGGCGTTTGTCTTGCCATACGCGCTACCGCGCGGAATGCGGCAGCCGCCCAGGCACACCGACCAGGCTTTGGACCAATGATCGCGCCCAAGATGCTGGTTGATGCCGGGTGTGCGGCCGAATTCGGAAAGCACGACGATCAGCGTGCTATCGAGCATGCCGCGTTCGGCCAGATCGTTAACGAAACAAGCGAACGGCCGATCGAACTCGCCGAGCTGCTCGATATGGAAGTTGAAATTCTCGTTGTGCGTATCGTAATTGGCGTGCGACAACTGCACGAACGTGATGCCCTTCTCCAGAAGCCGCCGAGCGAGCAAACAATGGCGGCCGAAATCATATTTTCCGTAGCGCTCGGCGTCTTTCGCCGGTTCCTTGGAAACGTCGAACACTTCGCGCTGCTGCATAAGTTGTTGTGCTTGTTCGAACGAATACGTGAATGCCTCGGTCACGGCCGTGCGGCGGCGATTGAGGAATTGCTCGTTGATGTGACGGCGAAAATCCTGCCGGGCCGATTCGGAGCTGCTGGAAACCGTAGCTGGCCGCACGGTGTTCTGGGGCGGCTTGCCGTTTCCTAATTGGATGCTGGAATACTTGGGGCCGAGATACGCCGAATCGTTGCCGCGCCCGCCGCCGCCGCCGGGCGTAATCAGAATGTAACCGGGCAGCGAACTGTCGGCCGGCATGAGCGCCTTGGCCGCCACGGCGCCGATCTGCGGATAATCGCTGGCCGGGGTCTGACGTCGTCCCGTGAGCATCAAATACTGCCCCTTGCCGTGATCGTCTTCACTCGTGTTGACGCCGCGCACCAGGCACAGATGGTGCATTTGTTTGGCCGTATCGGGCAGCAATTCGGAGATGTGAATGCCCGGTACCGAAGTCGGAATCGCGCGGAAAGGGCCGCCCGTGGCCGTACCGGGCTTCGGGTCCCAGCTCTCGAGCTGGCTCAAACCGCCCGCCATGTTAAATACGACGATTCGCTTTTGGTCCGACCGCAACTGTGCGGCAATGGCCGGGTTCGAGAACACACCGAGGCCGCCGGCGCATGCGCCGGTGCCGAATGCGGCCATCGTGCCCAAAAACTGTCGTCGGGCGATCGTATGCTCCGGGGACTTGCAGGCATATTTGGCGTCCATCGCGATGATCCCTTTGTCGGTTAGTGGTTGAATCGAAACTCGGCGGAATTCAGCAGTGCCCAAATAAGTTCCTGGGCCGCTGCTCCTTTGTCCTTGTCGCGGCCTTTCAGGTACTTCACCACGTCGGTACGCTCAACTTCGGTCGGCAACCGAGTGAATAAGCTCAGATAAAGCTCGTCGGCGGCGACGCGCGGGTCATTCTGCTTGATGATGCGATCGGTCACATTACCGGCTGCGGGTGCGACCCAGCTATTCATCGATCCGCCATTCGCCGCGAACAAGGCTTGGTCTGCAGTCGCGAAAAAGTCGCCCTGCGGCTGACCGGCCGCGGCGCCATAGAACGCCACAAATGTGCCGATGTTGCCTTTCAGTTTGTCGTAGGTGCGTTGCTCCAACTCGATTTCGCGGGCTTCCGTTTGCTTGGGATCCTTTTTTTGCGCTTCCGTGAGCGGCTTGGTCTTGTCCAGTTCCGCGACCTCGGCCCGCCAATAGCGATCGTACACGCCGGTAACCCTGAACACAGTCCAGCACAATTGTTCGGGCGTCAGCGGTTTGAGCGACGCGATCGTGAAATCATTCGCCCAGCGATCGTTGAGCTCAGACGTGACCGTGGCAAGCTGCGATTGCTTGGCCGCGACGTCTGCCTTGGCCGCGGCAAGCGCACCCTTTGCGGCCGTTACTGCCTGCTCGCGGCGGGCACGCTCCGCCAGTGTGGGGGCCAACGATTCCTGCGCCGCGACGAACGCTTCGTCCGCCTTTTTATGCGCAGCCGTTGCCGCTTCCAGTTTTTTCTGCAATTCGTTCTGTTGAGCCTGCGACTGATTCACGCACTCTTGAAGTTTGGCCGCGACATCTACCAGCGCGGCATTGTCGGGCAGTTTCTGCCGCGCAACGTCGGCCGCTTTGTAGGCTGCCACGATCGATGCCGTCGCCTCCGAGCGTTTGCCGAACTGGGTGTGAATGGTGTCCCATGCTTTCGCGGCGGCAGCGGCGGAATCCGCCATGACCTTGGCGTTCTTTTCCCGGTCGGTGGCCGTCGCAGTAAACTCGTCGAAGAACTTCTGGGCAGCCACCACCGCCGCCTCGCGCGGGCATGACCTTGGTTGCCGCCACAATGGCTTGATTCAACTCCGGCAATTTCGCAACTTTCTGGGCCGTTACCAGCCGGCGATCGAGCCCGGCCAGGGCTTCCGCGTCCCTCTCCGCTTTTTCGCGAGCGGCCAGCATGACTTTTTCGTTTTCTTTGAGCTTCGCCGTGAGTGGCATCACCTTTTTCCGCGCCGCATCGACCGGCGGTTTGGATTTGTTCCAAGCCTCGGTCATCGGCGCAACGGCTGCCGTTTTGTCCCCCGCCGTCTTTGTCAGCGCTGCGGTCTCAGCCTTAAGTTGCTCGGCTCGGGTCACGAATTTCTTGGCCGCTTCGACCAATTCTTTGTCTGCAGGAAGCGCTTTGACTGCTTCCTGTGCGGCAGTTGCCGCCTGCTGCACGGGTGTCGCTACCGCTTTCTTCGCCTGCAACTGAGAAGTTGCCGCCGCCGCCGCCTTGGCTGCATCATCGGCTTTCTTCTTGGCATCCGCATATTGGTTTTTCGCCTTATCCAGTTCGCCAGCCACGGGCAGCGTTGCGCCTTCTAATTTTTCCCAGGCGTCCGCAGCATTCGCGAACGCATCGGTCGATGCTTCGGAAGCCTTGGCCATCGGCCCTCGCATTGCCAGCAGGCGGGCCGCTTCCTTTGCCGCCTTGTCCGCCAGCGAAAGCAGATTGGGCGGCGGATCGAACGAGCGTTGATACGCATTGCTGAGTGCGATCTCGCGCAAGAATTCGCGCATATTGAATTTCATTGCCACGATTTGTCTGGCCAGCAGTTGCAACAGCTCGGGGTTCGATGGCGGATTTTCTGGATTCTGCATATCCGGCGGATGAACGAGGCCGCGGCCGAACATAAGCGCCCAGAGACGATTGGCAATGTTTCGATTAAAGGCTTCGTTCGTGCCGTTTGTAGCCAGCTCCGCCAGCTTAGCGCGGTAGCTGAATTTGGGGACGGACTTTACATTCTCGCCCGGCGCCACTGCATATTCCTCGCCCGGCAGGTAGAACGGCTCATCGATCATCACCCCGTCCGGAACACGCGCAACCGTGCGGCGCGGTACATGAAGGAACACCGATTGAAACGACACTTGCCCGCCGGCCCGCTCGGCCTCGAGTGTCGTTTGTTTTCCTCCCTCATTGCGAACGATCGGGTACGTCGGCTGTAAGAAAGCGAACAGGCCCTGATAGTCGGATTGCAAGTAGTCGTTCACAAGCGGATGGTCGTGACACTGCGCACATTGCATGTCGCGTCCAAAGAAAATGCGGCCGATATCGCGAGTTAGCACGTTGGGATCCGAGGCGCGGTCCAAGGCGAATCGCGCGGCGGGCCGCGTCGCGGGGTCGGCGCCGTCGGCCTGGATAATCTCTTTCGCGAGAACGTTCCACGGCTTGTTTTCGCGCACGGATTTCAGCAGCCAGGCTTGCCACTCATCGACGGAGACATTCGTATTTGGCCGCCGTTCCATGAGCATTAAATCCAGCGTTGTCGCCAGACGCCGCGCGTAATGCGGAGATGCGATTAATCGATCGATGAGCCGGGTGCGCTTGTCGCGCGATGCATCGCCAAGGAATGCGCGAGCCTCGTCAGATGTGGGCGGCATCCCGATCAAATCGAGTGATGCCCGGCGCAAGAATTCAGCGTCCGATGCAACTCCCGGCGTAACACCGGCGACCGGGACCAGCAGCTTGTCGATCTCGACGTGCAGCGGTTCGCCGTCCGCCAGAACATTCGCGGCCTGGGCGAGAATGCCAGCGAACAACAATCGGCGGAAAGTGGCAGACGCCTGCATGCGCACGTCGCCTCGGAGTAGGCGGGAGCCCGCGGCATCGTGGGGAACAGCAATAACAACTGTCAGCCGGGGGCTGTGGTCGTTCGGATCACGCCCATGTTAGAACCCAGATGCGGCCCAAAGTCAACGCTAGTGCGGGCTCTTGGCGGGTCTTTTTTTTGAGATTCGTCGCGCGGCACCAGCGGACCTAAAACGCGACTCGACTTGAAGTTGCTATAAATCGGGGCGACAGTGCAGGGGTAGCGTTTTCGCCGCGAAGTGGCCGCCCCCAGTTCTCGCAACCCCGCCGCATGACGCTAGACGTTGACCGAGGAATGCTGTCTTCCTATTATCCCTGGCCCATAGTGGGTTTTGGCGATACCTGCCAGGGGCGCGGTGGATCTGATCCGCTTTGCGCAAAGCCCCGCGATGGCTGGGTCGGCAAGCCGTTTGGGAACGCGAATCGAGTCGTTTAGTTAGCGTAACGCTTTACCTGAACGTCTCGGATTTCGGCGACTCGACCGTGTCTCAGGCGTTTGCCGCCGCATCAACTCTGGAGAGTCAATCTGTGTTCCGTACTCTACCTCGTCTGCGATGGCCCCTGTTTGCTCCGCTCGCGTTCCTGGTGCTGCGACTTTCGGTCGTTGCTGCTCAGCCGCCAAGGCTGCCTGGTGTCGGTGGACCTATCGAGACGCGGACGCCTCCGGCTCCCGCCGGCGATCGACCTGAGGATCTGCGAACCAAACGGCTGGATGTAGCGCAGCGTATTGTCGCCGCGCAGCGAGTGTTAGATTCGGTCAAAGGGGACGCGGCGGTCGAACCAAAGCCCTCCGAGCAGCTTTCGCATGAGGTCGAATTGCTCAAGCAGCTCGACATGCTATATGCACAGCAGCAATCGGCCGAAGAGCTGCGCAAAGAGACGGAGACCAACAAAGTTGAAGCGGAGCAAAAACTGTCGAGTCTGCGGCGCGATGGCTCCCTCGAAAAACGGCCGTACTCGTTTCTTCTTTTAGACAGCCTGCGCGATAACTTGTTAACTCAGCAGAGCCGCGCCAACACGATTGAGGCTGCATTGACCGCGGCGACCGACAGCCTGAATCGCGCTAAGGCGACCTATGACCAGCGGGAAGCCGAGCGGCGGCGCACGAAGGAGGCCGCCGAAAAGATCGGCAATCCGGCAAAGGCCGGCGAATCGGCCAATCAACTGAAGGTTGCCGAACTTGAAGCCAACGTGGCCAAGCAGACGGTTTCCTTGCGCCAGGCCGAGTTAGCCAACGCCAAATCCATGCAGCAGTTGCACTCTATCCAGCTGACTCTGTTGCAGGAAACGCTCGCATCGATGGAAAAGGATGTGGTCTTCTCTGAGGACGACTTGCACACCGTGTTGGTTGACATCGAAAAGCAGGAGACGGATCTGAAGCAGGAGCTGCACGCCGCGGAGTTGAGTTTAGATTACTTTGACCACCAGTGGACCGACACCCGCGAAAAACTGGATACGGCTGCCCAAAGTACTCCGGCGTTACGCGAAGAAGAGCGGGCCCGGAAACTGGCTCGTGATTGCCAAATGCGGCGAACGACCCTGACACAAAAGCAACTCGAGCAGCTCGGGCCTCTACGTCAAGCATGGCGCCGGCGTTTTGAACTCGCCTCCGCACAAAACGAGCACGTCGACCTGATGGCCTGGAAGAAGGATTGCGAAAAAAATTTGGAGCAGCTCGGTCTGGAGCGGCGGCTGGAGGAATTACAAGCTGGAGAAACTCGCAAAGAGCTTGCCGACTTGGAGAAACGTTTGCAACAGACGAAGGATCAAGATCCCGAACTGGCTCGTTGGATTGGAAAAGAGATCGCTCTGTATCAACAACTCATTGAGTCGCATAGCACAAATCTCATTCGGCTGGAAACACACATCAAGCTACACACCAGGTTGCTCGACGAGATTCGCGCGAAGACCGAGCGCCGCTCATTGGCCGATTGGTTGATGGCCGGCTGGCACAGCGTCGCCGCGATTTGGAACTATGAACTGACCAGCTTCGATGACCAATCGGTGACCGTGGGCAAGGTTTGCACGGGAATATTGCTGCTGTTCTGCGGCGTGTTCCTCTCCCGCCGCATCACCAAAGTCTTCGCTCGACGAGTTTTGCCGCGGGCCGGCATCCACGATGGCGCCGCGGTCGCCGTGGAGTCACTCGCCTTCTACGCGCTCGTCGTGACGACCGTGCTCATGGCCTTGCACATGATTAACGTGCCTTTGACCGTGTTCACATTCATGGGCGGGGCGGTCGCCATCGGCGTCGGCTTCGGTAGCCAGAACATTCTGAACAACTTCATCAGCGGCGTGATTCTCCTGATCGAGCGGCCGATCCGGGTTGGAGACATGATCGAAGTCGGAAGCCTGTATGGCACCGTCGAACATATTGGCATGCGAAGTACGCGGATTCGCACGGGAACGAACTTGGAGATCATCGTTCCGAATAGCTCCTTCCTGGAGGGCAACGTCGTCAATTGGACGCTGTCTGATACCACGGTGCGGTGTTCCGTCCGAGTTGGAATAGCTTATGGTTCGCCAACGCGCGACGCCGCCCGCTGGCTAAAACGAGCCGCCGACGAACACGGTTTGGTGTTGAAGAAGCCGGAGTCATTTGTCTGGTTCGCCGATTTCGCCGACAACTCGCTGACGTTCGAGCTTCACTTCTGGATCGGCATTCGGACGCTGGCTGACCGTCGTCGCATCGAGAGCGATCTGCGGTTCATTATCGACCAGTATTTCCGCGAGGCGGGCATCATCATTGCCTTCCCCCAGCGTGAGGTCCACCTCGATACCACCGCGCCGCTGGAAGTCCGAATGCTGCCGAATGCTGGCAGCGGCTTGAACGACGACGCCGGAAATAAGAAGGTCGCCTAGCCAACGCGCCCGATTTTGGCGCTCTCGCGTCGTGCTGCTGGCCCGTTGACAATCGCGTGCGACATCGGGAAAACGAGAAAGATCTTCGCGCTGGTTTTGAAAAGCGGTGAACAAACTCCCGGTCTCGAGAAGCAACAGCCATGATCCCAATGACAGCGCGTCTTGCTTCCCAGATCGATGAACTAGAACGGCTTGCTGAAGCCCGAGACGATGCTCTGCAGGTGCCGCGCGATGAAGGCGAGTTGTTGGTGGCGATTGCTCTCGCTCACAATGCGCAAATCGTGGTCGAGATCGGTACCAGCTACGGTTTCAGCGGCCTTTGGTGGGCAGCCGCGCTGGATATCACTGGCGGCCATCTCCATACGATTGATTTCAGTGAGAAGAAGTTCACGGCTTCCCGATCGACATTTGCTGCAGCCGGCGTGAGCCAACGAGTGACGAACTACCTTGGCAACGCACGCGATATCCTCAGGCAGATGCCAAACGCGCTCGATCTCGTGTTCATCGATGCCGACAAGCCAAGCTCCCAGGCCTATCTGGAAATTGTGTGGCCGAAACTCCGCGTCGGCGGCGCCGTGTTGACCGACAATATCCTGACACACCCCGATGAACTTTCCGAATTTGTCGATCGACTCCGCGCTCGACCCGATGCGCAGAGCGTTCTGTTGCCGATCGGCAATGGATTGGAATGGACGATCAAGCTTCGGTGAGATGAATACGATGACTATTCGCAAGCTCAAGAAAGCGTTGTCACCACAACAACGTGAAGAACTACTCCGAGCATTGAAAGCCCGTTTTGAGAAGAACATGAACCGTCATAAAGGTCTTGCGTGGGCGAAAGTAGAGGCAAAGCTGGAGGCTAAGACTGAAAAACTGTGCTCACTCAACGAAATGGAAGTGACGGGCGGTGAACCGGACATCGTTGGCCATGACAAAAAGACGGGCGAATATATTTTCTATGATTGTTCAGCGGAAAGCCCCAAAGGCCGCAGAAGCGTTAGTTACGACCGCGAAGGGCAGAAGGCGAACATCAAGGGAAGACCGGATGCAAAAGACAACGCGATCGACATGGCAGCCGCTATGGGAATTGAGCTATTAACGGAAGAACAATATCGCGAGCTGCAGAAACTCGGCGAGTTCGACACGAAGACGTCGAGCTGGATAAGAACACCGTCAGATATCAGAAAACTTGGCGGCGCCCTCTTTTGCGATCGCCGCTACGACCAGGTCTTCGTGTATCACAATGGTGCGCAGTCTTACTACGGCGCGAGGGGGTTTCGCGGGTCGTTAAGGATCTAAGCGCGCTCGGCGAGAGGCCGGAATAAAAAAGGGGTCAGAACTATTTTAGGCAATAATAGTTCTGACCCCTTTTTCCGTTCGACCCGGCCGGTTTATTGCGAATGGTCCGCCGGCAGCGTCTGAAGCATACCGATCGTCGCCCAAGCCGTCCCCCAATAGTTGTAAACATTCAAACTCCGCCGACGGACATTGACGGCGTCTTGCGGGACCTGCCAGCTGCCGTCCTCGTTCTGGGTCCGCAACAGAAACTCCCAAGATCGACGCACTACCGGGTCATTCCCGTCACGGCCCAAAAGGCCCAGGGCGTACAGGGCCTGGCCTGTGGCAAAGGCATCGCTAATTTTGTTTTCCTTCACCCAGCCCCACCCACCGTCGGCGTTCAGCCGGCGGAGCAGTTCCGTTTGTAACGCTTCTCTGCGGGCCGGTTCGCCGAACCTGTGAGCGATGATGAGGTGTAGGACGATCGTTTGTATTGTCGCTCCCGGCGTGGCTTTCTTCAACGATTCCAGGGCCCGTTCCTTGCTGCGAACCAGCGCTTCCTCGGTCGGGTTACCCGCGCTGACGGCCAGGAGGCTCCACATGGTCGTGGCTTCGTGCATCTCCGTTTCCCCCGCCCACTTCAGGCCCGGCAACTGTCCCTGCGCCTGCCAAGAGCCGTCCGGCTCTTGCCATTCGAGCAATAGGGAACGGATCGCAGTGTAAGATTCTTGCTCACTCTTGTCCTTACTCGACAGGGGCTGCCCCAGGAGGAGTTGACTGAGAGTGTCCGGCCCGCCGCCGTTGTTCGGAAGAGAGGCTTGCTTGAGGAGGCGGTCTTTGTTTGCTTCGAGGTTTTCGCGGCCAACGGCCTCTTCCACCGCATGCAGATAGTCCTGTTGCGTGAGATAGGTCTTCCCCTCCAAAGGCTTTAGCTTGGCGAGCAGCGCTTCGGGAAGGCCATCGGCCTTGAGGGACGCCATTGCCCGGGGCCGCAGTTTGAACCAGTACCGATCCGACAGCGCATCGGCCAACGACCATTTCGTCCATTCCGCTAGCTTCGTTCGATCGACATCAAATCCACGGGCAGCCGCCTCGTTGTGGCTCCAGACAAGGAAGGTGACGTTGTGGCAGGAATTGCATTTTCGCTCCCGCATCCAGGCAGTCCCGACCTTTTCGATGTAAGGCAAGCTCCGTTCCACGGCGACGCGGACGTTCTGCGACGTCGGGAGGGGCTGCGCGGCTGAAACCTCAGAGGAAATGATGGTCGTAAGAATGGCGAGACTCCAAGACCACATTACCGATCTCCTCGTGACAAGCCCCCGCGCAGAGAAGTAGAGACGCGACCATTGAAGTGTTAACCGATGCGAATCAAAGATGTGTGTTTTCATCATAATTCACAACGTCCGACTGCAATGACTACGGTATCCGAAGCAATCACAAATGCAGCAACCAGTGCGTATAGCCAGCCAAAATTAACCAGAAAATTATTGAGAACTGCGCACAAATGAAGTGTCATTCCCGCGAAGGCGGGAATCCAGGCGATGCCGCCGAGTTGATTGTACCCGGCATTGAAAATGCGTGTCCTGAGAGCCTGGCGCCAATTCCCGTGGGTTGTTGGTGTATGTCGCGCGTCGATAAGTTGCTGGAACTGCTATGCGGTCCGCCCTCGCCGCAGACACCAGCAGGCCGCCGCAAACAACAGCAGCACCGGCGTTGCCGGCTCGGGAATGGCGGCATTTGCCATGGCGCCTGAACCGCTTCCGGCGGTTTGGCCGAAGTGGGAGCGCCACGAATTATAATCCGCTTGGCCGACCATGCCGGTGTTGTTTGGATCGCGATTCGTGATTGCAGCAGCTCCGACCTGGCGGCGCCATGTGACATAGTCGGAAGTGTCAACCTTGCCGTCGTTGTTGTAATCGCCAACCACTGGTCCTGCCGTGATCTGCAGCACGCCCGTGCCCGTGATTAGCGACGTATGGTAGTTGGCGATCTGGTTTCCGACCGCGCCCCACAGACCAATCACTTGCATCGCGCCACTGATGAGTAGCGATTGAATCGTGTCCGGGCTGCCAGAGAATTGCAAATCGAGCGTTCCACCGGTCGAAAGGAACACGTTCGATGTATCAGCTAGATAGCCGTTCGTGATTCTCAATGTTCCCGCCTGCACGTTGGTGCTGCCGGTGTAAGAATTAACTGCCGTGAGCGCGAGCGTACCAGAACCGCTTTTCGTAAGGCCGCCGGTACCGGATAACGCGCCGCTAATGGTGAACGTACCTGTATTGATGGCTGCGGTGAGACTGCTTGTGAGCTGCATACCGACGCCGATCGTGTGGCTGCCTTGGTTAGAAGTCAAGGTGGCCGCGCTGCCCGAGTTATTGAAGGTCAGGCTGCCGCCCGTCCCTGGGCTTATCGTGTAGCTGTTGGGGCTGTCGAACGAGAGTGTCCCGATCGTCTTGTTGCCGTCCAGCGTGATGGTCCGAGCCGCCGTGTTCGTCCGGAAGAAATTCGCGACCGCGCCGGGCGAATTGGGAACACTATTGGGCATACCGTTGACCACGCCGGAGCCGAGCCAATTGAGTGGCTGATTCCAACTCAGCGGGACTGGCGTCGCGGCATCGCCAATGGTGTACGCAGCATCCGGCAGCCACTGCGGCTGCTGTCCAGGCAGCACCAGCCGGGTGCGGTAATAGAGTTCGTGTTGGATTTGCTCGGCCTCGGTGATTCCCATGGCATTGCCGCCCCAGGAATAGGCGAGGAACCCGGCAAAGCCGACGGCGTAGATCGCGTCCTGACGCACCTGAATCGCCGCATCCCAATCGGATGCGGGCATGAGATCATGTCGGCCATACCAGACGTTGTCGCCGCTGGTGTTCCCGAAATGCTCGGTCAGCACGAGGCGATCGGCGCTGATCCCCCCGACATTGATGTAGCTGTTCTTGCTGCTTTGATAGGCGTTCTTGGCGAAGTTGAAGCGCGAGGTGTAATCGGGGTGGCCGTTGATGATTGATCGGGCGCCGAGGTACTCCTCGATGCCGATGTAGGCGTTGCTGGCCAGCGACTGCCAGGTCGATTTGTACGGGCCATCCAGGCTCGAGCTGAGCGTGCCTTTTTGGTTAAGCAGAACGATGTCGTAGTGGTACGTGTTGTGCAGGAGCGACATCACATCGACCGCCCATTGCCGATATAAATCTCCGTTCGAGGTCGTATCGCGCATCTGCGAAGAGAGTTCGTTGAGGACGACCCATCCGGGACGCACGCCGTTGTTATGGTTGCTGGCGTAGCTGTCGATATTGCTCGCCTCTTGCGCTGCGGTGTTGGCGGGGTATTCGTTCTTGTTAAACGAATCGTACCAGATGACCGGCGTGTTGCCGGCTTGCGCCATCTGTGTGGCGGTCAACGTGCCGGTCACCGCCATGTAGTTGCCGTTGATGCTCGGGTAATTGAGCGCGTTGAACTGCGCCAAACCGAAATGCGGATTGGCCCCCGGCTGGTTCTGATTGTTCAGCGGCACGTAATCGAAATGCAGATCGGTCGCCAGCGCACTCGATGTCGCTGCCGCAATTGCCATTGCAATCATCATCAAGCGGCGAAGTTTCATTCTGTTTCTGCTGCTCATGAAGGAATCCGGCGGCGCGCCATCAACAACATCGTGCCCGTCGAGACGGCTGATAGCTTATTGTATCACAATTGTACACCGCCGCAGCCTGCCAATTATCTGATCCACCGAGTGCCACTGCTGTTTCATCGCTGAGAGCCCTTTCCGGTACGAAAAGACACAACGATTGCAACTACGCTCGAAGCAACCATGCTCAGCAATGCCGGCGCTACAATACCTGTTATGTCTTCGCCTGTTCCGCGAGCCAGAAACATCTAAGTAGCTATTCCTGCCACCATCAAGCCACTGATGGTAATCGCAGAGTATTTTACGATCTGGACGAACAGGGTTGAATCTTGATTCATTTTGCACCTGACGATGCTTGTTGCGTTTTGGCGGACAATTCCCGCGAATGTTTCGGCGAACATCCAGAGTACGAACGCCCGAGAAGTCGTTGGGATTATTCGCCGTCTTCAACGCGGTGCCGCAGATTTGTTGGGCAATTCGTTGGCTCACGGATTGTTACTCAACTGCCGAAGATATGCGTAGCACGGCGTCAGCGAACAATGACGACGTAGTTCTCAGTCTTCGAACATGTCGGCAAGCGCCGCCTCTATGCTCAGCCGGTCGCACCAAGCATCGGTTTTGGAGAGCGAGTCAGCAAAAGAGAATTCTTCGTCCAGTCCCGCGGCTATGTATTGTGCGCGAGACGAAACTGTCGGTTCTTCCAACAGCTCGAAGCTAAACTCTGTAGCGTTAAGTAACTGGAGAGAGTCGGCCGGGCGATGCTTGGGCGTTAAGCTCGATTGGAATCGTTTCGCACTGGGAGCATGCCCGTATCGGATAAACCGGGGCAGCAAAAATGCGGAGTTGAAGTCGCTTTTGTGGGGGATTGTCGAGGCTGCGAACGATACGCCTTCGGTCGACGCAGAAGTGGCGGCGGTTTGGCCGACACTTGCGACTTTTGCCGCTCCTGCCGAATTCACTTGCGCGGTGGCTGAAGTGCCGGTGCCGGGCGACGTTCCCGCCCCGAGATTTTTGCGCCACACGACATAGTCGGCTGCGTCGACGACGCCATTGGTATTGCCGTCCGCGCCTAACAAGAGATTCGAGCCAAAATTGACTCTCCACAATAGATAGTCGTTGTTATCCACGGCGCTATCGATGTTGAAGTCGCCGGCAAGTGGATTCACATATCGCACACGAAGTATGCATGCGCCGGCAGCAGTCGGCCCATTGGCACCCGAATCTTCATAGAAGTCGGTGAAGTAGAGGCCATCCGGACCGGCCGCCAGCCCCACTACGGTGCCGCGGCCCGTACCCGAATACTGGACGAGCGTATTCGGCCCACTCACGCGATTGCCGTTGGCGTCGAGCACAAACTCCACAATGCGTTTGCCGTTGGCCTGGGCTCCCGCGGCGTAGGTTGGACCAGACTCACTAACAAACAAATGATCCAGCTTGCTGGCCGGGAACTGGCTGCCGCCAAACGTCGGCGACTCAATGAAAGCTAGATTCACGGGCGCGTGGGCCGTGGGCCAATTGTAGATCGCGTTGATCATCATCGACGCATCTGTATTGTTCCAACCATAGTTGACGCCGGGATTAACCTGAGCAAGCCGATCGACGCTGGGACCATTTTCCACTTCGTAATGCTTGCCGTCTGCGGCCCGCCAACCGCCTCCGAACGGATTGCGGAAACCATAGGCATACACATAGTCACGGGCATTAATGCCGTTGGCGGCATTGTAAAACGGATTGTCAGTCGGCGCGGTACCGTCGAGGTTCATGCGGAGTATCTTTCCGCGATACTGGTCGAGATTCTGAGCGGCGGCAAAATTGAAGCCGTCGCCTAAATGAACGTAGAGCTTGTTGTCCGGCCCGATCGTGACATTCGAAATCTGGTGGGATTGACCTTGCGTCTCCGGTTGTATGTTCAACAGCACCGTGCGCGACGCCATGGTCAATCCACCCGCGCGCTGTCGATCCGCTCGACCTTGGGATAATGGAAGCTCTGTCCCGGCGGCGCCCCGTTGTCCCAGAGCATGCTCACGTAGAGATGATAGATTTCAGGATTGACCGTGTCGCGCTGCACCGCGATGCCGGTCAGACCCTGCTCGCCCGTCCCCCAAACGGACCCTGCGGATTGTAGTCCAACAGGCCAGTCGCAAACGTCTGGCGTGTACCGTCCCGTCGGACGACCTGAATCGAGCCGTAGAGTTCGGTGACAAAAAACAGCGGATCATCGGCATCCGGGCCGGGATTCGGCACAAAGGCGATATTGGTGGGCAATCGCAATCCCGTGGCGACCACGTCGATCTCAAATCCAGGCTGCAGTGCCACAAACGATAGGTCGGCCGCGCAGCGCGGGATTGGAGAAGTCGGGCGCGGACTGTGCCGCCGTGCCGTAAAAAGTCGATCCATCGACAGCCACCCACAGATCCAATCGCTGATTGGCAGCCAAATTGAAAGCGGGCAAATATATCTTCCGTTGGAGATTGTCGTCGTCGCGAAACGTAATAACGGAGGTTTCCAGTGTAAGCCCATTCGTGCCGGCAACGATCACGACTCGCACATCGGCGTGGTCAGCAAGGGCCGGTGGGTTCGACGTCACGCCACCGGTGAGAGACCACAGGAGTTGACCACTCTGCGATTCGAGTCGCAGCTGCGATTGGTTTGGGCTTGCCGGCGGCAAGGAAACGGTCCCGCCGGACGATTTCGTCCAGGAAGGGCTGGGAACCCCAGCCACGTCTTGGATCTGCATCGGAAAGATGGTCGACGCGGCCCCGACAGTAAACCGACGTGTCGCATAACTGCTGACCGAACCGGCATCATCGCGGAAACGTGCCCGGAGCTCGTACTCGCGTCCGAACGCATTCAAGAGATCAATTGTTTGCGAGCCGCCAGTTCCATCGGAGGTGATTGTCACGCGAAAGCCTCCGATGACGGAAGCAAAATTGGCTTCGACTTTCGCATCGAAATTGAGTCGATAGTCGCCGGATATCGTCGTGGTCACCACTTGCGAGACTTGAGCGTCGACCGGATTGCCGGGACTGCCGCGAAACCCTTTGAACCAGACCCCTTTGTTCCCGCTGCTGGCAGCCCACGTAGCAGCTTGAAATTGCGACCTGGTTCCACCCCATCGGATTGCGCCGTCATTACCCAATTGCTGTTGCTCGTCTGAGTGCCGGCACTAGCCGCCTCAAATCCGCCATCATTAATCAGGTTTTGGTCTATGGGCGAATACAAACTGAACGCGTCGACCATTCCCGAGAGATCGGATCCGCCGCCGCCGCGGGCGTCGATCATCTCGGCCACAATCGTCAAGTGGTCGCCGGCCGTCACGCCGGGCAAGATCAATGAATAAGTGTTGAAGTTAAAATTCAGGATGGCGTCCGAAATCAAGTCGGTGCGACCGGCGTGGGAGTTGATGAAGTTTCCGTCGCCCAAGTGGGTGTGAAGCCGTTCGACCCCCTCGATCCCGAGAGTCTGCCAAACCGGTTCGGCACCAGGCCCGACGGTCCAAATCTCCCAGTCGGTAGATTTATGTAAATTGCCGTCGACGTCGGAGTATCCGACGGATTCCATATGAACGTCGGCAGGATGCACCTGTTGGCCATCGACGCTCGGCTCGGTGATCGTCGGCGCGGCCGGCACGAATTGGGACCTGAAGGCAATCCCACGATTTGGACATAGTTGATACGTGTCGCCAGTTCGCCAGCCAGGCCTTGATCGATCGACAAACGGCCGTCTGAGACTATGACTTGGTGCGTGACAGTCAAGAAGCTGTTGGCAGTGAGCCAGACTGCAGTCCAATAGTTCACCCCTTCGACGTTGACCGTGTGCGTACTACCAAACTGCGGGTCGCCGATCGATACAGCGACTGAGTAATTCCCGTTAGCTAGGGCGAACTCCCACTTCTGGTTCTGGTGAAATTGCACCAGTGTGTCGAGTCGCTGATCGGCCTGGAGATTTCGTTCGAGTGCAACGTCGGTGTGATCGATCGACCAACCGTAAGATAGGTCGCCGCCGCGGCTGCCGAACACCTCACCGGCGTCTTTGAGGTATCGGTTCGGCACAGGGCTCACGGCCGGTTGAAAGTTGACAAGATACGTGTCGCCGGCCAGTAACAGCCGCTGCTCCAGCGGCTCGACCCCCAAGCGACGAAATCCATCTGCCACCCGCGACCGCTTGGCCGCGTGAACTCTCCGCCAAATGAACATGCCTGCCCCCATCGAAGGTGCTCGAAAAGGCTGCGTCGCCGTACGCTCGCACAATTACCAATTTACACCTAACGTACAGCCCAAAGGCAAATATTTCTCGTAGAATTACGCGACCGATGGATTCTGTTCCGGCCCTTTCGTCGATGCCAATGGGTTTCACATCCGACCGTTGCCTGTTATGTGCATATTCGCACACCCGCAGCGGACAAGGAATTACGGAAGCGCTCAATTTTCAGCCCCGATCACTGTCGCCTGCTAAGCAGTTAAAGTTTCCGAAAATGGTTCGTTTGGCGGCACTCTTCGCCGTAAGTCTCGTAGATGACGAATCTTCGGATGCTAACATCTGAAAACTCATCTCGTCGATCAAAGTGCCATCAAACGTCGAAACCGAGCTTGATGGTACTCGTGGGCGGCACCATCGCGTCAGCGGTGGCCGGCCCAAGGTTTAGCAACCTTCAGTGCATTTCGCGACGGCGCCTCAACCGTTTATCCCCGGCGTCTCTCGATCGCGTTGCTCGGTCAAGCGGCGACCTCGACGATTGGCAGCGCCGCCGCGCCCAGGTGCACAAGGTGGGCGTGACATTGGTCGATTGAGCGGGAACGCAACTAGCTCTGGTGCGACACGCCGAAGCAACTATCAGTATGGAAAAGGCCTGGCGACTGAAAAGTTCAAATCCCGTCGCCAGTTGCTTTCGCAACCAACGGCGGGATTTGAGTTTAGAAGAGAAATCTGGCCCAACGAAGCGAACTTCAAAGGCAAGAGACGATGCTTGTCGAACAGCAAGATCGCTTGCTGAATCTGCGACTTGCCGGGGAGATTGATGAAGCGACCTTCGCTCGCAAGGGAACCGAGATTCGTGATCGGCTCGCGTCTATCAAGTTGCAATGCGACGTGCTGGACCGGTCGCATGACGAAAATGCCGACTTAGCATCGAAAGTGTTTGAACTTTCGCAAGTCCTTCGCAGTAAGTGGCTTAGTGCCGACTACGACGTAAAACGTCGAATCCTCGAAATCGTGTGTTTGAACTGCGAACTCGTCGACACAACTCTAGTGCCCACAATGAGAAAGCCCTTCGACGTTCTCGTCAAAGGGCTTTTCGTCCAATCAAGTCGGGGTGACAAGATTCGAACTTGCGACCTCTTGGTCCCGAACCAAGCGCTCTACCAGGCTGAGCCACACCCCGCGTTGGAAGCTATCACTGTAACAGACCCGTGCGGTTGTCACAAGGTAGTCCGATGCGGTCAGCGCGCCGCACCTGCTGATTTTGTGCATAAAAACGTCGCGCAATCGTGCCAACGCTATCGCCCCAGGCGCGAAGCGGTCGCCGCCACCTGACTGCGATACAACTGATCTGGCTCGGCGCGGCCGACATGCTATCTTCCGCGCACTTGTCTCGTGCGCTGCTCATCCTCCTGCTGCACCTTCTCATCCATGGTCCGACATGCTATGAAAACGACCATCGGCATGTCGCGGATTATCGGTCTTGCCGCGTGCTCGCTGCTTACCGGCTGCGCATCGATTGTCAGCGGCCGACACGCGGAAGTCGCCATCGATAGCTTTCCATCCAATGCCCATGTTGTCGTCCGCGATAACGACGGGCGCACGGTTGCCTCGCTCACGACACCTGGCGTGGTCTCCTTGAAGCGCAATCGTCGATTTTTCCTGCCGGCCCGATACACTGCCACCATCGAAGCGCCCGGATACATGCCGGCCGAAGTGCCCATTCGCTCCACGGTGAATCCTTGGGTTCTCGGTAATATCGTCATCGGCGGCGTGCCGGGCCTGATTGTGGACGATGCCACCGGTGCGGTCTGGCAACCGCGCCATTCAGAGATCCACCGGCAACTTGCGCCGCTCGCTTGTCCCGCGCAAGGCCCGATGTACTCTGCCAACGAGCCCGCATCGCGCAGCTCGACGCAACCGCCGCAATACATTGCCGACCATTCCGAGCAAACGGTTCCCTCTTCCGACAACCAGCAAGATGCGGCGCGCCTGACCGCGCTCGGTAATTCCGTCGCTGATTATCGCCATTCGTCGCCTTCTTCGATGCGGATTTGCGCACGTGACGTGAATTCTCCCACGTTGTGCCACTCGTAGCGCCAATCCCGGAACCGTCGACCGAGAGGGGGGGCAGGCACATTGTGCTCCGGAGCCTCCGCACGACCATCGCGGCGATGGTGCCCGGCCAGTCCCCGACGGTTCTGAGACAGGCTCTTATTGTTGTGAAAACTTTTTTGTTGAAATTGTGCCACCACTTGTGCTAGGCTCTTTCCAACGTTGAACGGTATCCAGCGGAGGTCGCAGCGGCGACTATCCCAAGAGCCCGATGTCGGACGATTACGTCCGCCCTCGGGCTTTTTTATTGCCTCACAACTTAGCCCCCGGTCCATGACCGGGGGCTAATTGAAGACTTTGCACGTTGCGCCGGGTCTCCCGACCCGCACGTCAACCGGCCGAAATCGACATGAAAGCCCAACTTGACCACGCGCGATTCCTGCCGCTCGCTGAAGCCCGTCATCGCATTTCCGACGGTGATCTGCTCCTCTTCCGCCGCCGCAACCCGATCTCGATTGCCGGCCGAGGCACGCATTCGCACGCAGGCAAAGCCGCCTGGTGGGAAGGCGACTTGTTCTGCGTTGAAGTGCGCGAGTGGCATGGCGGCCGAGCCGTGACGCTCGAAAGTCAGGTGAAAAAGTTTGCGGGCCGGATTGATGTCTATCGCACGAACCCGGCAAATCGGTGGCCGGAGTACGATCGAACGCGCTCCACCACGATGATGCGGCGCCTGGCCGGCTGCGACTACGGTTATGCCGCCGTGCTGGCCGCCGCCATGCTCCACCTGCCGTTCATTCGAATGGCAGTCCGGGCAGCAGTTGAAGATGACGCGATCGATCGCCGGCCACCGTTTTGCAGCCAGGCCTGCGCGATGACCGACCGCATCGGCGGCGGAGTTGATCCGGTGCCGCACCTCGCCGACCGATTGACCGAACCGGCCGACCTGGCACGAAGCCCGTTCTACGAATACGCATTCACGCTTGTTCCCTAGAGAGCCGCGACCGTTGGTCGCGGGACGCAAAATATATGAAAAACACATCCAAGCAATTCGTTTTGAACAAGAGGCAAGCGAGAGAACAAAGGTCTCTGTTAACTTTGTTTGCTCGTGTTCAAATCTTCCTGATTTTGTCGTTCGTCATCGCAGACGCAGCCGCGCGAGCGCAATGCTACATCGACCCGTTCACGGGCCAGCAGATATGCATGCGGCAAGGATCGTTTTGTCAGCCGCACACAGATCCGTCGCGGCGTGTGGCGTCGGATTCGCCGGCTGTCGATTCAGCGCCCCATTGCCGAATCCGTGTGGCCGACGGCACCATGGGCAGCGGCACGCTGGTGGCTCGCGACCTGAAAGTCGGACTGGTTCTCACTTGCGCCCATCTGTTCGATACTTCGAAGTCGCACATCATCGTGTCGTTTCCAGGCGGCGGGCAATTTGCCGCGAACCTCGTCGATCTGGATCGAGCAAACGAGCTGGCGGCCATTGATATCCGCCGCCCCGATGTCGAGCCACTACCCGTGGCAGACGATGATCCGGCCGGAATGCTGACGGCCTGTGGCTTCGGTCCCAACGGTGTATTCCGCACGGTTCGTGGCGACATAACCGGGCATCCCACTGCGGAAGGTGCGACGTATCCATCGACAACCATCGCCGGCGCCGTTCGGCCCGGCGATAGCGGCGGCGGCGTGCTCGACGCACGCGGCCAGGTGGTCGGTGTCGTCTGGGGTCAACGCGACGGCCAGACCTACGCCACCTGTGGCCGGCCTGTCTGTGAGTTTCTGCAACGGGTTCGAGGCAAATTGTTCGCTGTACGAAAGCCAACGGGCGGGTCCGCCCCCGCCGCTCCTCGATCCCAAGCCCCGAGTCCCCAGTTCGACTCGCAGGCCTGGACGAACGAACTCGACACTCGACTCCGCGCACTCGACGCAAAGAAACAAGACAAAGGCAACTATCTACAATCGGGCGACTTGAATCGCTACTTGCGGATCGACGACGCGTCAAAAATCACCGACCGACTTGCACCGCGGGCCGAAGTCGAAAGCAAATTGAAAAGTCTGGTTGCACAATTTGAAACGTTTCATGGCGTCATCGAATCGGTCCGGCAACACGTCGAACGGCTAACGGGCAACCGCGCCGGCGTGCTCGAAGGCGTGTCGATTGGCAAATTTGCCGTTGGTGCGTTGGGTTTGAGCGGACCCGTTGCCGCCGCCGTCATCGTAGTCGGCGGATTGCTCGGCCGACGGATCAGATCCAGGCTGCGGCGATTGGAATCCAGCATGGGAATTTCGGATGGCGACTCGCAACGAACGATTCCAGACCCGCGTCCCGTCGCCGTCGATAGCCCGCCTCCTCCGCAGCGCACGGTTCCCGAAACGCATTACGTGTCCGTCGAGAAAGACTCATTTGCCAAAGCGCACCAATGGGCCAGCGAGCACGTCGCACGCAAATACCCGGGCGCCACCGAAGTCCTGCAAGCGCAAGATTCACTGATCAAGCAATATCTCGCAGCAAAATAGGTGCAGGTTGTCAGGTTTCCGGTACCAATCACTTCTGATGCCTTGGCCTGACACCTATCACCTGACATCTTTTAAGGAGCACTATCATGCCAATCACCAACACCGATGCCGTGCTGTGGTACAACGTGGGCGAGTTCGGCAAGGCGGGCTATGCCGTGCCGAATTGGTCCGACGATATCGGCAGCCTCAACCCACAAATCTTGGACTGGACCTATCTCGTCGGCCGCAACTTGTTTCACATCATGCATCACGAGGATGCCGATTTGCGCATCCCGCCGTCGATCAACACGATCAAGCGCATCCATAAGCTGTTCGTCCGCGCCGGAAACATCTTGGCCGGGCGGGCCGTGCCGCCGGGCGAAAACAACATGGAAGTGGCGCATGCCCGGCCGGCGGGCGAAGTGTTTCGCGTCTTTCCGGTGCCGTTTTACTTGGTGCGAAACCAATTCATGCGCCGCTGGGCCGAGATGATCCTCATGTCACTTGCCGAAGCGATGCAGCACACCGAAAACCGCAAAAGTCTGGAAATCTCCACCAACTTCGCCGGGCAAGTGGGCCAGTACATCAAGCGCGTTTATATCAATATGGCAATCGAGCTATTCGGTAAAACGCGGGCAATCGCCGCCGCCGATGGGTTCATACTCACCGACGCCGACTTCGCCGCCTACAACCCCGCCAGCTTTTTTACCCAGACCGAAATGGTCGATACGGTCCCCCGCTTCGATCGAGTGTTCACCGAAGATCAGTTGGATGTGCTGGCCGAAGGGCTGCCCGTTACCCAGCTACCCGATATGAAGCCCTGGCCGACCAATCTCACGCTTTACTACTCCGCCACGCGAACCGATTCGACGATCGACGGCGGAACGGTTACGAGCAATGGAACAGCGAACGCAACAGCGCCAATTATTCCGGCGGCGCCTGGACCGTGATGAATTAGATGTCGGGTGTCGGGTGTCCGCCCCCCGATTCTGACGGATCTCCGTATCTGACACCTGACACCTGACACCTGACACCTGACACCTGACACCGGCACTTACTCCTATGGACTGGCCAGTAGCAACCGTGTTGTTGGGAACGCTGTGCACGCTCTCGGTAGGCATTTTCAAGCTGATGTCGCGGCGCGATGGCGTGCGAGGCGCCGAGCTCGCGAACGGCCGCGTTTATGCCCGCGCGACCGACTTGGCCGAATTCCGCGCCCGCCTAATGTCGCTCGAGCAGGCCCATCACGTTCTGCGAGCCGAAATCCGTGCCGACATCAAGGAATTACAGGCGACGATCCGGGAAGTGCTCAAAACGTAATTGAAATTGCCCCGGCGCCGAGTAACGGACCACGATCAACGGACCAATCATGCAAATTCGCGATCGCATCAAGGAACTTCGCCGCGTACGTGCCGCCGACCTCCGGCCAAACCCGCGCAATTGGCGAACGCACCCGCAACTGCAACAAGATGCCTTACGTGGACTTCTGGCCGAAGTCGGATACGCCGACGCACTACTGGCCCGCGAGCTCGACGACGGAACGCTGATGCTCATCGACGGACACTTGCGGGCCGAGACGACGCCCGATGCCGTCGTGCCGGTACTCGTCCTCGACGTCGATGAAAGCGAAGCCGACAAGATCCTGCTGACGCATGATCCGCTGGCAAGTATGGCGACCGTGTCGGAAGAAAGCCTGTTGAGCTTGCTCACAGACGTGCACACTGAAAACACGGCAGTCCGATCGTTGCTCGATTCAATCGCCAATAACTCCGGCGAGACTGCCGCGTCCGCCGCGCCGGCGCCGCCGGATCGACCGGCCGTAATTGTTCCCGAAAGCTACCAAGTGGTTGTCGAGTGTCGCGATGAGAACGATCAGCAAGCGGTTTTCGAAAGAATGCGAGCGGAGGGCTATCGATGCCGTGTATTGACGTTGTAGTTAGTTGCCCGGTCCACGATTCCTTCCGCGTTCAGCAAGTGGCCGGCATGTTCGATGTTCCGCTCGCCAAGAAAGCCTCGGAGCGATTCGAGGTTGATATTCCAGATGCCAGCGAGGAATGGCAGATCGGCCTCGTGGTAGGCCCATCGGGCAGCGGCAAAAGCACCATCGCACGCCGCGCTTTTACGGCCCAGTTGTACCGCGGCGAACACTGGCCGACCGATCGCGCGGTCGTCGATTGCTTCGGCAAACTATCGGTGCGGCACGTCGTTGACCTGTTTACGGCCGTCGGTTTCGGTTCGCCGCCATCCTGGGTCAAGCCGTATCAGGTTCTGAGTAACGGCGAGCGGTTTCGATGTGACCTTGCTCGGGCTTTGGCAATCGGCTTTACGGAGAAACGATGCACGATGCAGGATGCGGTACGCCGGGACGATTCCCTGCCTCCCGCCTCCTGCCTCCCGCAGCCCCTCATTGTCTTCGATGAATTCACCAGCGTCGTCGATCGCAACGTTGCCAAAGTCTGTTCGGCCGCAATCGCCAAGGGCATCCGCCGCGGGCACCTGCCTTGCCGCTTTGTGGCGGTGACTTGCCATTACGACGTCGCCGCCTGGCTGGAGCCCGATTGGATTTTGGACATGGCGACGTGCGAACTGCAACGGAGGCGTCTTCGGCGACCGCGGATCGAATTGGAAATCTATCGCTGCAAGCTGGCTGCTTGGCAATTGTTTAAGCGACATCACTATTTGAGCGGGTCGCTTCCCGTTGGCGCACGCTGCTATTTGACCACATGGGAAGGTCTCCCCGTGAATTTCTGTGCCACAGTGCCGGTAATCACGAAGAAAAACCATCGCCGGTTCACGCGCATTGTCACATTGCCTGATTACCAAGGAATCGGTATCGGGATGCGCGCCGTTGCCGCGGTGGCCGCACTGCATCGTGCCGAAGGGCACCGCATCAATGTCACCAGCAGCCATCCGGCGCTTATTCGGCATTGTTGCCGATCGCCCCTTTGGAAAGCGGTAAATGTGAAGAAATCGGGCGGCTCGAGCCAACGCGCAAACTCGAAGTTCCCCGCATATCGCAATGCCGCCGGTCGGGCCGTCGTTTCGTTTGAATACGTCGGAGATGTCGCATTCGCGCCGACGGCTACACCGGATGTCCTCTCGCAAAACTCGATGCCGACGGTGAGTGACAGTAAATTTGGCCCGGCGGCCGACGCTAACTCCCATACCTGACGCCCGACACCCGGCAGCTAACAACCAATCCGCAATGACATGCAACGACGAACAGGCGACTCTTACCGACGAACAAAAGGGGCAGGTTTGCGGAATCTTATCCGTCGGCTGCGACAGAGAAACCGCGGCCAATTTCGTCGGTTGTTCACTCGCCGATTTCGGCCGCACGATGCTGCACGATCCGGCATTTGCGCAACACGTTTGCCGGACGGAAGCGGGCGCCGAACTGGGCCACATGCGCACCATCCAGCAGGCCGCGAAAGATGCCAAGAATTGGCGAGCATCGGTCTGGTGGCTGGAGCGACATGCGCCGGAACGATTCGGGCCACGCGGCGCAGGCCAAGTGACGGAGCGCCAGTTAAAAGCATTCGTCGAGACGCTTGCCGGCATTTTGGGCGACGAAATTCGCGACGACGACGACCGCCGACGAGTTATCGCTCGGCTCGACCAGGTGATCGGTGCGCTGGACGAGATGGTTCACGCTGCTGTGGCAGGTACCGCTCCTGCAGCGAGCGAATTGCCGTCGGAAGGTTCGGAAACAACCGCGCCTGACGATTCGCTGAATCTGCTTGCCGCGCCAGAAGACTTTTAGGAACTCTAACAAAACCGACTCGGAGAGAGGGACAGGCACAATTTGCTCCGCGGACTGCGCAAATTGAGCCAGTCCCTGGCGGTTTTGTTAGAGTTCCTTAGTCATCGGGCCAGCTATGGATCGCAAACCCTTCGAGTTCGATACGCGCACCGTGCCGCCGACCAAAATGGATCAACTTATGAAATCCATTCGCAATCATGTGGCGCTACGTTCGCGATCGACGCCCGTCGCCCAGAGGCCCCATTCAACGCTCGCCTGGGGCCGAGCGTTCCTCGCGGCGCATTTCGTTCATCCGCCTTCCACGATGCACGAATGGCTCGGAGCGCAGCTCGATTCGCTCCACTTCCTGCGCGGTTCGAAAATCAACTTAATTGGCCCGCGCGGCAGCGCCAAGTCGACCGTCGCCACGCTGTGCTACCTACTTCGTGCGGCGCTCGAGAATTGGGAACGTTACATCTGGATCGTTTCCGATACCAAGCAGCAGGCACAAACGCACCTCGATAACGTAAAGTGCGAACTGGTCGATAACGCGCTGCTGAAGCAATGTTATCCAAACGCCGCGGGGCAGGGGCGCCATTGGCGCGCCAACTCGATCGAGCTTGCCAACGGCGTCGTAATTGATTCGTACGGTACCGGCCAGCGAATCCGTGGCCGGCGCCGCCGAGCCGACCGGCCCTCGCTCATCGTTTGCGACGATTTGCAGAACGATTCACACATCTCCTCGCCCACCCAACGCGATGCCTCGCGCCAGTGGTTTCATGGAACGCTGCTCAACGCCGGCACGCACCAAACCAATGTGGTAAACCTGGCCACCGCACTGCACCGCGAAGCGTTGGCCCTGGAGCTGCACCGAACCGCCGGCTGGATTTCCCGCAATTTCCCGGCGATCCTGTCCTGGCCTTCAAACTTTGAGATCTGGAATGACTGGGAAGCAGTGTACTGCGACGCCGAAAATCCCCATGCGCGTCGCGCTGCCCGAACCTTTTACGACGAGCACCGTGCCGAAATGGACGCGAACGCCGCCGTCTTATGGCCGGCGGTCGAAGATATCTACACGCTGATGCAGTTGCGGGTCGAGATCGGCCATACGGCTTTCGAGCGCGAGAAACAGGGCTCGCCGGTAAACCCGGAGCTGTGCGAGTGGCCCGAGTCCTATTTCGGAGAACACATCTGGTTCGGTGCCTGGCCGATGGACCTTACGATCCGCACGATCGCGCTGGATCCCAGCAAGGGCCGCGATGCCCGCCGCGGCGATTACTCGGCCTATGCAATGCTTGGCATCGATCGAGCCGGCGTCGTGTTTGTCGAAGCCGATTTGGCCCGGCGACCGACGCCTCAAATGGTGGCCGATGGCATCGCGCTGTGCTCGCGCTTTCGGCCGACCGCGTTCGGTGTTGAGGCCAATCAATTTCAGGAGCTACTGTGCGGCGAATTTGCCGCCGAGTTCGCCCGGCAGGGCATCAGCCACATCGTTCCGGCGGCGATTCACAATCAGGCCGGCAAACTCGTGCGAATTCGTCGGCTTGGACCGTACTTGTCGCAGCACCGACTGCGGTTTTTGGCCAGCTCGCCGTCGACGCGACTGCTCGTGGATCAATTACGCGATTTTCCAACCGGCGCGCACGATGACGGCCCCGACGCCCTCGAAATGGCCCTGCGCCTGGCCGAAGACGTGTGGCACGGCCGAAACAGCGACGATGGATTGGGACACCGTTTACCCGTGGGATAAAAACCGTAAGCAATTTAGCGCCGGCTGCCGGTCCGAACTTATTTTGCTGAACGCCAGCCATGTGTCAGACGACCCGGCGCGGCCGCCGGCGCTCAGACGACAACACCACGCGACGACAAAGGAGATTCATAATGTATGCAAATAACACTTCGATCGAACATCGCCTGCTCGAAGTCTTCGACGCACTGTGGGACGACCTGGTCGATCCACGCGAAGCCTATGCCGATTCGGATGGCGGCTGGTGGCTGCCGGTCGGCACGGCTGGCAGCGCGTCGCCGTGTGGCGCAGGACCGATCAACGAGCAGATGCTGGCCGAATGGCGATCGCAATGCCGCTCCCTGGCAACGACGAACGAATTTGCCATCAATGGCCACGAGAATCGCATCAGCTACATCGTTGGCGCCGGCCACAGCTACCGGGCCGCCGTCTGCAAAGGCATGGAGGCACCGGCCGAACTGCCCATGCAAGTTCAAAAGCTGCTCGACGGGTTCGCGCAGGAAAATCGCTGGCACCTGCGCCAGCAGGAAATCGTCCGCCGTATCGATCGCGACGGTGAAGCGTTCTTGAGATTTTTCGTCGACTCCGGCGGCACGACGCGCATTCGATTCATCGAGCCAGACCAGGTGTTTACGCCGCCCGCACTCGCCGGCGACCCCTCCACAAGTTTCGGCGTCCGCACCGAGTCGGACGACGTGGAAAGCGTCGCGGGATTTTACGTCGATGGTGAGTTGGTTGATGCAGGCGATGTGCAGCACCGCCGGGCCAATGTTGATTTCAACGTGAAACGCGGTCTGCCCCTGTACCTGCCCGTCCGCAAGAATCTTCGTCGCGCCGAGCGGCTGCTGCGAAATATGAGCATCGTGGCCGAAATTCAATCGGCCATCGCGCTCATTCGTAAACATCGCGGCGCGAGTCGCAGCGGCATCGAGCAATTCGTTGCCGATAATGCCGACGCCAACGCGACAAGCGGCAGTACCGGCCGCACGCGGTATTTCTCCCAGTACGGCCCAGGTACCATTCTCGACGCCCCGGCCGGCATGGAATACGACTTTCCGGCCCGTGGACTCGATGCATCGACCTTCGTTGCCGTGCTGCAAGCCGAGTTGCGCGCCATCGCGGCCCGGCTGGTGATGCCCGAGTTCATGTTCACCTCCGACGCCTCGAACGCGAACTATGCCTCGACGCTGGTCGCCGAAGGACCGGCCGTAAAAATGTTCGAGCGGCTGCAGGCCGGCATGATCGAGCAGGATCGGGCCGTAATGCGGCGCGTGATCGATAACGCCGTGGCCGCCGGCAAGCTGCCGGCTGGTGTTCACGACATCATTCACCTGCAAATCACGCCGCCGTCGCTCCATGTCCGCGACCAGTTGCAGCAGGCGCAAATCGATCGCATCGCTTTCAACCACGGCGTACTCTCGCCGCAAACCTGGAGCCAGCACCTGGGCTTGGACTACGACCAGGAGCAGAAAAACCTGGCGGTGCACGCCTGCGAACGCAAAAATTAGCGGGTAGCGACCGATCAGCCGCCGGGCACGGAAAAATGAGCCGCCAACCGCCACATCAGCCGCCGGGCGCTAGCCCGCGGTTTTGATGATGTCGTGCCAGAACGAACCGGGGGCTAGCACCGGCGGCTGATTTGTGATAGGCTTACCTGCTATGACGACGGCACCGGACGATCCGCTGGCGTTTTTCATCACCTGGACCGTGTACGGATCGCATCTTCAGGGTGACGACAGCGGCTGGCGCCGCCGCCGTAACGGGTATCAACCCCCGCAGCTGCGACTCGCCGACTGGCGTCGAAGACGCTTGAAGTACGACCTGATGCTGCTGTCGCCCGACGAGCGTCGAGTCGTCGAAGCCGAATGTGAGCGGCACTGCCGTCACCGCAGATGGCATTTGTGGGCAGTCAATGCCCGCGCGAGCCATGTGCATGTCGTCGTCACGGCCGACGGATATTCCGGCAAGACGGTTCGAGATCAATTGAAAGCCAATTGCACGCGCGGCCTGCGCGAACGCTGGAATCAGTTTCGCGACCGGACCGTTTGGACGGTCGGCGGCGATTGGCGGTGCATCAACAGCGAGGACGATCTGGAAACCGTGTGTTTGTACGTGCGAGATGCGCAGGACCGAATGGAGTACGAGTATCAGCCGCCCGGCGCGGAAAAATGAGCCGCCAAGCTAAAAAATCAGCCGCCGGGCGCTAGCCCACGGTTAAAATGAACGAGGTCACAACGGAACGAACCGGACGCTAGCGCGTTCCGGCTGATGAGCAGATGAAACGCCAACCGCCACATCAGCCGCCGGGCGCTAGCCCGCGGTTTTTTGGGACCACGTGCCGCGGAACGAACCGGACGCTAGCGCGTCGCGGCTGATTTGGATGGCTGATTATTGGGCGGCCCGGCCGAAAAAGTTGCGGTTTTCATGGCGGGCGGATAGCATGAGACGAGGCTCGTCGAGCGGCCAACGAGGTGTGAGGGGTGTTCGCATGCAGAACAGACGCTTGTCGGTCGAACGGCTGGAAGAGCGACGGATGCTGGCGATCGTCATCGCCGGCGCAAACTATCATCCGCCCGGGCCCGGCGAGGAGGTCGGCTACGTCGCCCCACCGCAGACCAACCTTGCCCCCATTGCCATGCCGAACGGCATGGTGCCGCCGGGCGCTACGGAATTGTCGCCGCCTGCCCCTGGCGAGCTGCCCCCCGGCATGACCCAGCTTAACGGCGTGGCCCAGACCAATGCGGTGACGCTGGCTGTCGGCTGGATGTACAACCACCAGGACGCGGTTGGTGACGTCACCGAAACCATCGGCACCAGCAGCTACAGCGTCACCCTCGACGTCCACGACGGCGCGGATTTCTTCCGCTACGGCGTGAGCGAAGCGGCCGACCGGATCGGCGCGAGCTACGTCGTGCGCGACGGCACGCACAGCGAAATCCTGTCGATGCGCCAGATGTCGACCGACCCGCTGATCGCGGAGAGCGACCCGGCCGCGCTTGACGGCGGCCTGGTGTACGCCCAGTTCGACAACGACGTGCTCACGGCAATGGCGATCCACTCGGAAGCAGGCGGCGTCGATACGCTGTGGACCTATGATGTAGGTCAGGCTTTCAGTCTGACGCCCGACGGCTATGCCGCGCTCAACGCACTGGTGAGTGCGCACGTCAGCGGCCCGGCGGCGGCCGCGGCGCTCGACACGTTCCACTTCGCGGCCGACCAGTACTTCGAACTGGCGGGCGTAGGCCCGGTGGTGGCCGACTTCAATCACGACCAGCACATCGACGCGACCGACTACGTCGTCTGGCGCAAGAACCAGGGTTCGGCGGCCGACTTTAGTCTGTGGCGGAGCCACTTTGACGAGGCGATCGCCGCGGGTGGCGCGGCCGCGGGCGGCGCAGCCGCGACGGCTGTGCCGGAGCCGGGTTCGATCGCCTTGGCAGCGGCAGCGGGCGGATTCGCGCTGTTGGCGACCGATCCGTCGCGTCGGAAGAAAGATTCAACCCGCACAACATCGCTGGACGCTGAAGCCCGCCGCGACGTAGAATTTGAGATATGAGTCGCACGATTTCTGCTATTTTCGACGCCGGCGTTTTCCGTCCGCTGGTACCGGTCGGGCTGGCTGACGGTACGCGGGTCGAACTGCAACTGGAGTTGGCCGGCACGTCGAACGCTGGTCCCCTTGATGAGAAGTCCAAGAAAGCCTGGCTCGACTATCTGAATCGCATGGAATCGCTGCCCGAGGGGCCGGCCGGAGACGGGCTGAGCAATCGCGATCACGATCGGATCATTTACGGGGGTTGAGTGGCGCTATTCGTCGACACCGGCGCGTGGTTCGCGGCCAGCGTGCCGAGCGACACCGACCATCCTGCGGCCAAGGCGTTCATTACCTCCAACACCGAGCCGTTCGTCACGACAGATTACATCTATGACGAGCTGCTTACACTCTTTCGCAATCGTGGGCACATGGATCGGGCCGCCGATTGGCTAGAGCAGCTTCGCGCGGGGCACTGCGACGTTGTTCGAGTCACGCCGGACGATATCGAGAAAGCAACCGATGCCTTCTTCCGTTTCGCGGATAAAGGATGGAGCTTTACCGACTGCACGAGCCTCGTCGTGATGCAGCGGCTTGGTATCCAACGAGCGTTTTCCTTCGACGCGCACTTCCGCCAGTTTGGGACCGTGACGATAGTGCCGTAGTCGGCTATGTACGGGCAAATCAGAAGGAGCGAGGTGGTGGGTGCCACTGGCTCCGCCAGTGTGTATTTTGCAGCGTAGCAAGTTCCACCAGCTTGTGCTCAAAGAAGAAAAACAACCGGACGCTAGCGCGTTCCGGCTGATGAGTAGAACGCCAACCGCCACATCAGCCGCCGGGCGCTAGCCCACGGTTAAAATGAACGAGGTCACAACGGAACGAACCGGACGCTAGCGCGTTCCGGCTGATGAGCAGATGAAACGCCAACCGCCACATCAGCCGCCGGGCATAGCCCGCGGTTAAAATGAACGAGGTCACAACAGAACAAACCGGGGGCTAGCGCCCCGCGGCTGATTTTGGGAAAGCGCCGCGTGGATAGACGACTGGTTCAAGCCGTCGTAGCACGGATTTCAGCCCGTCATTCCCAGGTACTCACGGACTAAAGTCCGTGCTACTTTTTTCCGCGGCCTCGATTATAATGCGCCAATGCGCCTCACCGTTTTTCTCTTGGCGTGCTCGGTTGCCCTCTCCGCGCGGGCCTCGACCATCGTCGATCCGCAGGCGCCGCCGCCGGGGCTCGCGCCGGGCACGGTTTACCACCGGTTGTGGGTGACAGCCTTTGACTACCCGGTTACTACTTCCTCCACGTATCCGCCAGTTACGGGCATCGGTGGCCTTGCGGGTGGCGACTACAATGTGACTCTTGAGGCGTACTTTGCCGGTCAGATTCCCGATTGGGATGGCGAACAAATTCTGTTCCACGCCATCTTGAGCGACGGTGTGACCAACGCCAAGGACCGGCTCACGATCAGCGGGCCGATCTACAACATGGCCAACGAGCTGATCGCCCAGGATGCGGCCGACCTGTGGGACGGCACGATTGACCATGCCGTGCGGTACGACGTACTCGGCAACAGCGTAGCGGAGGGGACGCGGGTGTGGACGGGGACGTTTGCCAGTGGCGGTCGGGACGGAAGTCATACTTGTGGCAACTGGCTTAATCCAAATGGCTCTGGTCTTTTTGGGAACTCAACATCGGCAATAGGTGCTTGGATGGCCGCGTCCACAATGGGCGGCAACAATTCCGCCCGGCTCTACGGCCTCAGCGACGCGCTGGTCGTGCCGCAGCCGGGCGACTTCAACGGCGACCACACGGTCGATGCGGCCGATTACATCGTGTGGCGCAAGAACGCGGGCGGCCCGGCCGAATACGACCTGTGGCGGGCCCACTTCGGCCAGAGCCTAGCCGGTTCCGGCGCGGCGCTGCCCGAAAACGCATCCGTGCCCGAACCGGCGACCCTCCTCCTCGCCGGCACGCTCCTGCTATTCGTGCGACGGACTTCAGTCCGTGACGGCGTGCCAAACCAACCGGCCGCTAGCGCGTTCCGGCAGATCAGCCGCCGGGCGCTAGCCCGCGGTTTTGTTTGGGGTTGGAAATGGCCGGCGGAATAACCGGACGCTAGCGCGTCGCGGCTGATGAGCAGATGAAATGCCAACCGCCGTATCAGCCGCCGGGCGCTAGCCCGCGGTTAATTTAGGTGACGCGATGACCGAACGAACCGGGGGCTAGCGCCCTGCGGCTGATCTCCCGAATCCTTTTTCATGGGTGGCCAAAAATTGCGGATAGTATTTTTTTGTACACCTGCTATAGTGACGCCATGATTCACGCACGTGTACAGACGATCACACAAGGCAAAAAGATCGAGCAGGTGGAAGCCGCGCTTGCCAAGCTGCTGGCCGATTCCTCGCAGCGCGGTTTTTACGGCGAGGCGGGAATCACGCTGAGCGTGCAGGATGGCGTGATTCAGCACATTCGGGTGGCGATGGAGAGGATGATTAAGTGAGTCGTCAGTCGAAAAACTGAAGACTGACAACTGAGAAATATTTGCAGGTATCGCACCGAGTTCGCATCCGCATTGCGGACCGAATATCGGGTCGAGCCCATCTGAAGGCAACTGCGCCTTCCGATGGGCTTTTTTGTTGGGAATTCGAGGTGACTCAGTGAGTGGGTGAGTAACTGGGCAGGCGATCAAGCGTCGCCTGCTCAATTAGTCACCTGCTTACCACATTCCGGAGGAAACCGCATGTCCGAACTTTTACAGGAATACGTCGATTCGCGCAACTCACGGCTGCGCGTCGATCGGGCCGCCGGCGTGATTCGCGGCGTGAAACTGCTCGGCCTCAGCTCGCGGAACAGTCGCCGCTACCGCGAGGATGCGCTCATCGGCGCCGTCGGCCTTTACGAAGGCGCCAAGGTCAACATCAATCACCCGAAGGGGCACCCGCTTTCGCCGCGCGATTATCAGGACCGTTTGGGCGTCGTGCGCGGCGTCGAGTTCCGCACCGGCGAGGGCTTGTTCGGCGACCTGCATTTCAATCCGAAGCACGCGCTCTCGGAGCAGCTTGTGTGGGACGCCGAGCACGCGCCGCAAAACGTCGGCATGTCGCACAACGTGCTCGCCCGCACCAAGCGTCATGGTGACGAAACGGTCGTCGAGGCCATCACCAAGGTTCAAAGCATCGACCTGGTGGCGGACCCCGCCACTACCGATGGCCTCTTTGAACATGCGACTGACAATGTCGTAACAGGCGGGCCGCCGGTCGCCACGCTGACGCTTGAGCAGCTTCGAGAGCATCGCCCCGACCTCGTGTGCGAGCTGGAGCGCGCCTATGAGTCGCAGTTGGAACAAGTCCGCACTCGGCTGGACGAAATGATTGCGGAAGAGCAGGCAAGGCGGCGGCGCGAGCGCATTGCGCAGTTGCTCCAGGAGCATGATCTGCCGTTGCCGACGAAGGACGGCACCGGCGATTCGTGGCTGGTTAGCTCGCAGTTTATCGAGCAGTTGATGCACACGATCGACGACGAGGAGGTTCGCCGGCTGATCGAAGCGCGCGCGGAACTGGTGCGCTCGGCCAGCCGTTGGCACGGCGTCAAGCGAACGAAAGGTAGCCGGCCGCGTTCGCGCGATCAATTCGCGCTGGCCTTTGCCGTAAACGGCAGCCGCGTGCAATCCGCCGCCGAATTCGCCGCCGCCCTCCGCACAAACTAGACGTCCGCCGTAGCGGAATTCGTGGGAATTCAGCGTTTTTTCGACCCCTTGATCTGAAGTCTCACGACTTCAGCCCACTCGATAAGGAGACCTCACATATGTCAAACACAATGCGTTGGCGTTACGGCGATACGTGTCCCGTGATGCTTCCGGTAGATTCGACGACCGTCATCGAGATCGGCGATTTGCTGTACCTCGTAACGGACGATGTCAGACCCGCGGCCAACCAGGCCGACCAGGGGACGAAAGGCTCGAATCAGCAGTTGTTTCACGACAACTTTGCCGGCGTGGCAATGCAAGCCTCTCGCGATGGCGATACTCAACCGATCCGCGTGGCAACGACTGGCGTGTTCGAATTCGACTGCGTAAGCACGACGCTGGAAGTTGGCGACTTGATTGGCGCGGATGAGAACGTGGCCGGCACTGCGCTGCTCAACGGCACCGTGGCCAAAGTCACAACCGCCGACTCAGCGATCGGTCGCTGTGCAAAGCGACTAAACCCGGCCGGGACCCGCGTGCTGGTCGATATCGTCAGCTCGATGCTCAAAGGCGGCGCGCAAGCGGTGTTGTAATGCGGCACGGACTTTAGTCCGTTTTGGTCAGTTGACGGACTGAAGTCCGTCCTACGTTCATATTCACAAAACGAACAGGAATACGTACCTATGACTCTCAAGTATCGCGAACTGAAACGCCGTTACGAGCTGGACGGCGCAGACCAGACTGTCACGCACCTTTCGGAAGCGCTCCGCGAGGGCCATTTAAAGCCGGAAGACTTCAGCGTCCGCGACCTGGCCGAGGCATTGGTGCCCGATGGCCGCGAATGGGTACGGCTGCTCGACCCGCGCAGTGCCGGCGGCGTCGGCGTGCTGGAATCGAACGACGGCGTCGATGTGACGGCATTCCTCAACATCGCCGGCCAGGTGATCTATTCGAAGATCATGGAGGCCTACACCCAGGAGGCGTTCGTGGTCTCGAAGCTCGTCGATACGATTCCCACCCGGCTCGACGGCGAGAAAATCCCCGGCATCTCCCGCGTGACCGACACGATCGACGAAGTCGGACCCGGCATGCCCTATCCACATCTCGGGTTCGGCGAGGATTACATCGAAACGCCCTCGACGACCAAGCGCGGTTTCATCGTGCCCGTGACCAAGGAGGCGATCTTCTTTGACCGCACGCACCTTGTGCTGACGCGCGCCGCGGAGGTCGGCGAAGTGCTCGGCCTCAACAAAGAAAAGCGACTCATCGATCTCGCGATCGGTGTGACCAACAATTACAAATGGAAGGGGACGACGTACAACACTTATCAAACCAGCACACCGTGGATCAATTCGTTGGCCACCAACGAGCTGGTCGATTGGACGAACGTAGATAAGGCCGAGCAGCTGTTCGCCGACATACTGGATCCGAGCACGGGCGAACCGGTGCTGGTGCGCGGCACGACTGTTCTGGTGATGCCGGCATATCGCCATGCGGCGCATCGCGTGTTCTCGGCCGCGGAGTTGACGTTTACGGCGGCCGGTTCGACGACGGCTACGGTGGCGGCGAACCCGCTCAGCGGCTACCGAGTGTTCGACAGCCGGCTCGCTTACCGGCGGATCATTGCTGCCGGCATCGCCGCGGCGACGGCCAAGAAGTATTGGTTCGTGGGCGATTTCCGCCGGGCGTTCGCCTACATGGAGAACTGGCCTATCACCGTGACCCAGGCTCCAATCGGCAGCGAGGCCGAGTTCAATAACGACATCGTGCTGCGGTTCAAAGCGAGCGAGCGCGGGGCCGCCGCGGTGCTCAATCCACGGTATGTCGTGAAGAACACGGGCTGATCCTGTCGAGAGCGAACAGTCAACAGGCAAGAGTCGAGAGCCGGAAGGCGAAGAATTCTGGCTCTCGGCTCTTGGTCGAAGACGGTTTCAACAAATGAACCAAGTCAGCGAAAGTTGCGCGAAGCACTTCCGATCAGGCGAGGTCGTTTTGATGGCACGCTTCCTCGATCGCGACCGCTCGCCTTTGAGTCCGATCGAGGTCGCCTCGATTTCGTACGCCACTTATCGCTTCCATCCAAATCGGCGAGGCGTTCGGAAACGGTTGGCCGGCCGCCGCCGCATCGCGATGAATGTCGGTGAAGTTATTTGCGAATCGCTCGCAACGAATGGGTTATGGACCATCGACGAGATCGGCTACAACTTTTTCCACAGAATTCGATTCAGCGATTTCGACGACGGGTTGCCCGTGCCTGGAAAGCATTACGAAGTGCGGTATTGGGTGACACGAATATCCGGCGACACGACCGTTGTCTCATTTCGATTAAGGGCCAATCAACATGACCGACATACAACAAATCCAGTCGATTCGCAGCCAGACGCTTACGCAGCTCGACTCCATCCGGGCAAACCCCAAGCCGACGTATTGGATCGACGGCCAGCGGGTCCACTGGCAAGAGTATGCCGATTCTCTTCAGAGGACGGTTGATTGGTGCGACCAAAAGCTGGCCGATTACGACCCGTTTGAAGTCCGCTCACAAGGGATAACGTGATTCCATGTATGTCAGGCTTTAGCCTGACAAGAAACCGCGAGCGAGTCAGGCTGAAGCCTGACCTACAGCCATGCCCACACCAACAACCGACTTTTCGATATTCGACGGCCAGGAGCTGGTGTCCTATACGCCGGTCAGCGAGCCGGCGGTTGAAAACGTGCCCGCCCTGCGGCGTCCGCTCACGCAGTCGGGCCAGCGCAACGTGGAACGCTATGTCGAGCTTGAATTCAGCGACGTCGTCTTCCATCTTGATGGGGCGCTACTGGCAATGACGTCGTTGCAGATTGGAGATGTGCTTACCGATGCGGGAAGCCTGACATACCGCGTCTTGTTTTTTGAGCGTCAGACGCTGAGCAACACGATCGCCGTGGTTTGCCGGCCCTTTGAAATGTAAGCCGGACGCGCGCTACCGCACCGGGCCTGCTTCGCCTGGTTGGGCTGCCGACGTGACGCGGCCATAGAGCACATTGACGAATCGCGAAAGCAGTTCGGCTTCCCCGCTCTCCAGAATGACGCTGACTTGCCGCCAAAGGTCGCGTTTGGCATTTGTTGCCCGGGCCGCGGCCAGTATTCCCTCTTCGGTCAATTGCCCGCCGGTGCCGAAGCGGCTGTACAGCTCGTCGAAGTCGCCGTCCGACCAGTTGTGAAAAAATTCCGCATGGCCCGCCACACAGCTTTCCACGAGCGTGTTGGTGGCCCGATCGAATTGCCGCGACGGCGCGCGGCCTATTGGTTGAAATAGTTCGTCAATCTCGACGCCCAAACCGTGGGCCAGCTTGTGCAGCGTGCGGGCATGTGGATGGGAGGCGCCGCGGGCCAGGCTGCGCAACGTGCGCTCATCGAGCTCGGTCGCCGCTACCACCTGGTCGAACGTAAGGTCGTCGCGAGCCATGATGCGGCGGAGATTGCCGGCCACAGTTGCGGCATGGCCATTGATGCTTGATGTGGAAGCCACGCTTAGCTCGCCAACGTTCGAAACAACGGGTACCGCACGGGCCAATATTGTACAACCGTATACTACACGCATACTCCTTGTCAAGCCGGGGAGTGTAGTCCTCCCGCTCCGCGAGGTGCCGACATCAGACGCATGGAAACAGGCGTGATGCAAGTCTACAATGACCGCCAACCGAATCGATTGCGGGAGGACTGCGATGAATGGTCGAAATTTGTGGTGCGGCGTCATGCTCATCGCGGCGAGTTTCGCCGCAAGTCACGCCTGGGCCTGGCAGCCGGCGGACGGGCCATTGAAGACCCGCTGGACCCACGTTGTATCGCCAGCAAACGTGTGGCCGGAATATCCGCGGCCGCAGATGGTGCGCGAGAAATGGACGAATCTCAACGGCCTGTGGCAATACGCCATTCGGCCGGCGAGCGAGAGCGAACCCTCGCAGTGGGATGGCGAAATCCTCGTGCCGTTTGCCGTGCAATCGGCGCTCAGCGGCGTCAAGAGGGAGGTGAAGCCGAATGAACGGCTGTGGTATCGGCGAACGATTTCGCCGCCAAAGTTGGCCAATGGACAGCGACTACTACTCAACTTTGGCGCGGTCGATTGGAAATGTACGGTTTGGGTCAACGACAACAAAGTCGGCGAGCACACGGGCGGATATGATCCGTTCACGTTCGATATTACCGATGCGCTCCGCCACGGAGATAACGATTTGACTATTGCCGTGGCCGATCCGACAGATACCGGCACGCAGCCGCGGGGTAAACAGGTGCTCAAGCCGCATGGGATTTTTTACACGGCGGTGACCGGGATCTGGCAAACGGTTTGGCTCGAGCCCGTGCCGAAGCATCACATTCGATCGTTTCAAGTGACCGCCAACCAGGATAATCCCCAGGTTAAGATCACGCTAAACCTGTCCTCGCCCGGAGTCGTGCGGATACGAATACTCGACGGTCAAACGGAAGTTACCAGCGCCATCGCGAATCGGGCCGACATGGTCGCGATCGCAATTCCCAAGGCCAAACGTTGGTCGTCCGACAATCCTTTTCTGTACGATCTGACGCTTGAATTGCTCGAAGCCGGTCAAGTCGTCGATCGGGTCGATGGCTATTTCGGCATGCGCAAGATCGAAGTTAAAAAAGACGCCGACGGCATCAACCGGCTGTGGCTCAACAACAAGGTGCTCTTCCAATACGGTCCGCTCGACCAGGGCTGGTGGCCCGATGGGTTGTACACGGCGCCCACGGACGAAGCGCTCAAGTACGATATTGAAATGACCAAGCGGCTGGGCATGAACATGGCGCGGAAGCACGTCAAAGTTGAGCCGGACCGCTGGTATTACTGGTGCGACAAGCTGGGCCTGTTGGTGTGGCAGGACATGCCGAGCGGCGACAAGTTCATCCGCCCGAGCGATTCCGATATCAAGCGGAGCGCCGAATCGGCCGTGCAGTACGAACGCGAATGGTCGGCCATCATCCGATCGCGGTTCAATCATCCGTCGATCGTCATGTGGGTGCCGTTTAACGAGGGCTGGGGCCAGTTCGACACGGCTCGAATCGTCGATTTCACGCACCGACTCGATCCGACGCGACTGGTGGATGCGGCGAGCGGTTGGTCCGATCGCGGCGTGGGCGACGTCTCGGACATGCACAAGTACCCTGGGCCCGGCATGCCCAAGCCGGGGGAGAAGCGGGCCGCCGTGCTCGGCGAATTTGGCGGCTTGGGGATGCCGGCCCGCGGCCACACGTGGCAGCAGGAAAAGAATTGGGGATACGTCACGTACGACACGCCGCAAAAATTAACCGAGGCCTACATTTCGCTGCTAACCAACCTGCGTCCATTGATCGAACGCGGCCTCTCGGCGGCGGTTTACACACAAACCACCGATGTCGAGGGCGAAGTCAACGGCCTGATGACCTACGACCGCGAAGTGATAAAAATGGACGAGCCACGGATCAAAGCGGCAGCGAAAGAATTGTATTCGCGGCCGATTTCAGATCGTTAGCCCTTCCATGGCCGATTTCGGCCTATGGGATATACTTAAAGGAATCGAATGGCGCGGCGCGAAAAGCTGATTGAGAAAATGCGAAACTCGCCGCTCAATGTCCGCTTCAGCGAAGTGGATGCATTGCTGCGAAACGAAGGATTTGTGCTTTTCAATCAGCGCGGAAGTCATCGCACGTATCACCACCTGGATGGTCGTTTGATTACGATTGTGGTGCCACATGGCCGTCGGAAGACGTGTAGCCCATCGGATACTAAGAAACTGTTGGAGATTCTGGATCAATGATTGCCACACATCACGAATACCGCGGCTATGTGTTTACGATCCGCTACCGACCCCAAGAGCCCGTGTACGTCGTTGATTTTGCCGATTTTCCTGAGATCATTACAAGCGGCGACACGTTGGCAAAAGCATTTGCCAACGCATGTGAAGCGGTAGATTTGCACTTGGAGAGTTTACAAAAGCTTGGAAAACGAGTGCCGAAGCCGAAACATGCGCTTGTTGTCGAATCGGTATGATTGCCAATGAATTCAGCACGCATGGTCGAAAACGGTGGATCATTGCCATGATGACGGCGACCGTTTACACCGTGCTGTTTCTTACCGGCCTGGCGATTCTATTTCCAGTGCTTTCAACCGCTCGGAATCCGCGATTTGCTTTTCTTGCCATCTGCTGGATGCCGCCAGCCGGGTTGGCACTCATTTACTGGTTTGGGAATCGGCTTGGTTACGCGCTGATTGTCTACGCGATCGTCGATATCGTGGCCAGCATCGTGATAGGCGGCATTGGCGCATCCCAGTGCATCGCAGCCGCTCGCCAAAAAACTGGGATTGGTTCCCTGATTGTGGGAACTCTCGCGGCGCCAGCACCCTTGGCAATATTTGCCGGGCTGATGATGCTTGGTTAAACGCGAACGATGGAATGGCCGTTGACTCTAATGCACGGACAGCTCTTCGCCGCTTTCTTCGGTTGACATTGCCGGTCGTTCTGGCGGGAAGAACAGATCGATGACGCCGTGCACCAGACCGATCGTTTCGGGATCGGACGTGCCGAACCGGGTCGCCAGCGGGGCAAACAGCCAGCGGCCTTCCGGCCAGCGAACTTCCATCACCTTGGCGCAGTCTTCGAGAAGTTGGTAAACCCGGGCTCGCGTGACGCCGATCGTTTCGGCTTGCTGCTTGACGCTTGGTGCGTTTTCATCCAGGCACAATCGCGTCGCGGCCAGGCCGGCTACCTGATCGCCCAAGTCGATTTTAATTTGGTGCACCATCGGCTTGACGATATGTTGGTGGAGCTCATCCACCGGCGGAAGATCGGGCCGACTAACGGTTTCCATTAACCAGCGCGTGATCGGCTTGATGAACCGCGGTACCAAAACAAGTTCGATGTTTTCCTGCAGCGTTGCGGTGGCCAGCGCCTCGTGGACCGTGCAGAACACCTCCAGAATGGCGTGCAGCCGCTTTTCACCGTGAGTCTTGAGGGCACGGATTTCCGCCAGCGAACGATCGGCGTATTCTTCCAAACGCGAATGCCAGATCACCGTTGGTAAGCCTTGCAACGATGGCGCCAGGCGACCGAGCTTTTCTACTCCCAGATCGTACCGATGGACCGTTTCGCACCACTGAGTCCATAGAGACTCCGACACGATCGAAGCATCGAAGCCGCCGGTGGGCGTCGGCTTTTGTTTCCGCGACGACTCTTGGTGGCTCAGGCCGAATGGCGCATCCGGCGCTGAGGCTTTGGCCGCCCGCTTCAAAAGGTCGAAAAAACCCAGAATCTTTTTGTGACCGACGCCGGGGGTCGCCATTAAATCGTCGAATGGCTGCGATAAGAGCTCGCGCAGCGGGCGGTCGAGAAATGCAATCGGAAGGCGCCGATCCGTCGGCAGAACCCAATAGGAAAGCGCCTTATCGAGACGCCCATCGTCCGGTCGATCGACCAGATTCTTACGAAGCCGTTCGTAAGTACCGACAAGGCGGTATCGGTCGTTGGAAATTGCTTTGCGGGCCATGTTTTATTGCTCCATGAATAGTTGGTTCACCCTCCTGGAAAAATCAGCCAAGTTGCAGAGCAGGATGGAAGGTCAGTTTCCCCACGCTAAGGGGGGTAAGTGCACTATCGCATTCTTGCTATCCAGACGACGTAGTCAACCGCTGTACGGCCCTTGATGCGGCAGTAGCCATGGCCCTCAGAACCCGGCGATTTCCCCCAATTATAAGACTTTATCGACAAATAATACAGATTTGGCTATCCAATAAAGGGCCAATGACTGATTTCAAAAATTCCAGAGTTTTTTGCAAAAGGCAGGAGTCAATGTGGACAATCTCGCGGAGCCAGTATTTCGAGAGGGCCCTGACTGGGGTCCGCCCGTCAGAATTGCAGTTCTGCTCCATCGGCGCCTATCTGGGTCTTCGCGAAAATTCGCCTGGCAGACTCTAAATCGAAGGTGCTGTCGTTCTGGATCAGTGGATCAACGTGAACGATAACGAGCCGACCCACATTCGCGGCGGCGGCAACTTCAGCCGCGGCAAGCAGCGAGCTGTGTCCGGTGGTCGCCGCTAGGTTGTCGCTGTCCTCTGCGAAATACGATTCATGCACTAACAAATCGACTCCGCGGATACTACGAACATAGTCGGCATCAACAGCGGCCGTCGTGTCGGTGACGTAAGCCATCGAATGCCCGGGCCATTCGAGTCGATACCCGAGCGAGCCGCCGGGATGCTGTAGCGGGAAATAATCGAGCTTGCCGCCGCCCGGCAACGGCCACTTACCAACCAGCGGAGCGAAGCGGAACGGCGGGGCGACCGGAAAAATCGCCTCGGCGAACAAGTGTTCGCGGACTGCAACCAACTTCGTCGTCGCACCATGCAACGTCGAGCGTGCGAGAACGTCGACCGGCACTAGATTCACCAGGTAGGTCAGCCCGGCCACGTGGTCGAGGTGAGCGTGCGTCAGAAAAATATCGAGACAATCCGTCTGCAGATACCGGCCGATTCCGCACATCCCGGTGCCGGCGTCGAGCACGACGCCAATTTCCGGCAACATCAAGCAGGCCGTGTGGCGCCGACTCGTGGGGAAATAGCCGCCGGTTCCGAGCAGGATAAGCTTCATGGGGCGACACGCTCCGGAAAGCCATTATAATCCGGTTGGCACGCGCGACGTGCGGGGCGCTTGAATTTAGCAAGGGTCCTATCCGCCAGCAACGTAATCTTCAAGCAGTGTTCGGCGAGCTGAGAACCGATGCGTGTCATGACGACATTTCCCCGAGCAATTCTATACGCTTTGCTTGCGTTCCCGCTCGTGGCGGGTCTACTTGGCTGCCGCCAGGACCAGTCGCCGGAGGTGGTCGTCTACACAGCGCTGGATCAGGAGTTTTCGCAGCCGATATTCGCCGATTTCACGCGCGAAACAGGCATCGTCGTCAAAGCGAAATACGACGCGGAGTCGACCAAAACCGTGGGGCTGACGCAGGCCATTCTGGCCGAGCGCCAAAGGCCCCGCTGCGATTTGTTCTGGAACAATGAAATCATCAATACCTATCGGCTGGAAAACGCGGGGTTATTGCGGCACTATGCTTCGCCCGCCGCGGCCGGCTATCCGCCCTCGGCGCATTCGCCCAACGGCACGTGGTACGGCCTCGCTGCCCGAGCCCGCGTGCTGATCATTAACACGAATCAAGTTTCTGAAGAGCGTCGGCCGAAATCGATCCGCGATCTTACCGACCCACAATGGTACGACCGATGCGGCATCGCCAAACCGCTGTTCGGTACAACGGCCACGCATGCAGCCTGCTTGTTCGCGAAATGGGGCGATGCCGAGGCCGAGGACTTCTTTCGCGGCGTCAAGCGCAATGCCCGCATCATGTCCGGCAATCGGCAGGTGGCCGAAGCAGTCGGCGGCGGCTCGCTCGCATTCGGCTTGACCGATACCGACGACGCCGTGGCCGAGGTTGAGAAAGGTCTGCCTGTTGCAATTGCCTACCCGGATCAGCGCCCGAATGAAATTGGGACGCTTTTCATTCCGAACACGCTCGCCCTCATCAAAGACTGTCCGCATCCAAAAGAGGCAGAGAAGCTGCTCGATTACCTTTTGTCGGCAGACGTCGAGCGCCGCTTGGCGCAGGGACCCAGTGCCCAGATTCCGCTTCGGCCGGGTGTGGAAGCATCGCCGCGCGTCAAAACGCCGGCCCAAGTCAAAGCGATGGATGTCGATTGGCCGGCGGCCGCCGCAAAATGGGATGCAACCGCCCATTTTCTGCAAACGGAGTTTACCGGCGTCGATTGAAAGCGAGAACCCTTGTGCCTTTGGATTAAACGGCACCATTCGCTCAGATGGCGCGGCATGAACTCCTACCAGCCGATGCGGCGGACGCTTGGCACGTGATCAAAGTGCGAGTCCTGGCTCACGATGTCCAGCGAGTGCTGGCGGGCCAGGGCCGCGATCCAAATGTCGTTTTCCGGAATTGGCCGGCCGCGCAGCTTTAGTTCGTATCGGATGGCCGCGTAGTTATCCGCCGTCGTACGATCGGGATAAAGGATAATCGAATCTGCTTCAAGGCGTCGCAGGAGCGATTGAAACCGGCGGGGCCGACGCATTGCCAGCAAACCGTATTGGTATTCTGCGACCACCGCTAGAGGAAGGTGATGTCGACGCGACGACTTAAGAATCGCGTTTAAATGCTGGCTCCCTCCTGCCAGCAGCGAGGAAACCGCGTTCGTATCGAGAATCACGACCATCCCTCCGGGTCGATCCTCGAAAACTCTTCATCAATAATACGCTGAAACTCGGCAACTTCCTTCGGGTCGGCCGCGCCGAATACTGCTTCCCAGCCAGACTTCTGTTTGCCTTTGGAATTGGATTTACTTTTGTCTGTCGCCAGTTGGGCCCGCAAAGCTGCAACCAGGAAGTCTTTAACCGACTGTCCGTGAAGGGCCGCCCGGGCCTTGAGTTGGCGATACATCAAATCGGGAATTTCGACGGTCGTTTTCATGCCTCAACCATAAAACCATATTTACGGTTTGTCAAGTACGGCGCGTTTTTTACGCCGTCTCCCGCTTTCTGCAAACGAAATTCCATCGAGCCGCGACCGTCGGCCGCGCACTCTCGCTCGTTACACACTCGTTACGTTCGGGCCGCACGCCCAACCGCTAAAATGATGGTGAACATCAGCGGTCATCGGGCATCGTACCCTACGACCCTCCAAGCCAAGGCGGCTGCGATGATGCCGGTTTCAATTATTCGTCAATGGCCGCAAGTAGCGCAACCATTATTGATTGCTGGATGCATATTTGCGGCAGGGGCACGCCTGTCGTCCGCGGCGCCGCCGCCCGGCGAACTTGTAACGAAGCTCACCGCCGTCGTACGAGAGCATTGCCCAGACGCGAAGTTCGAGCCCACGGACCAGGCCTTCACAGCAAAACATGGCACCATGGAGTTTACGGTGCACCGCATCGCCAGTACGGGCGAAGTGATGCCCGCCACCGACCAGCAAGAGGGGCCGAATATCAAAGGCTTCCTGCTGGTGGTCTCGATCGAGAACGGCCAGTACGGTGGGCCGCTCGCACTACCGCAGGTGCTTAATGGGCCGTACTACCCGACGTACGTCGACCGGCCGCCGGCCGGGGACCATGAGCATTATTATTCGATCAATTTCTCGTACGGCAGCGCGATCGCTCCGCAATTGAAACACGCGATTCTCGCCGCGCTGCCGCGCAGCAAACCCGGCGGTCGGAAACAGGACAATGGTCAAGAGTGGTGGATCCAGGTGACGGCCGCCGCCAAAACCTATCGCGTGCGGCCGGACGGCAGCGGCTGGACCGAAGTGCCTCATGTCGCGCCTCGCGGCATCCTTTCCCCCGACCGGAAGCGGATCGTTTACGCCGACGTGCCCGACGACAATAAGCCGCGGTGGAATTCCGAGATCTTCGTGGCCGATGCCGACGGCTCGAACGCCCGCCGGCTGACCAAAGGCGAGTCGCAGAACAATTCGCCGAGTTGGATGCCGGATGGAAAACGGATCATCTTCGCTTCGAATCGCACCGGCGTTTGGCAGGTATATGCGATGGATGCGGAGGGAGCGAATGTCGAGCAGCTCACCAAGCAAGCGGAAGGCGCCGAAAAGCCGAAGCTCGCACCCGACGGTCGGCTTGCCTATCTCGTGCCCCACGAGCGCCAGGGCAAGTTGAGGTTTCAGGACCTCGTTATCCGCGACGGTGCGGATTCGAAAGCCATCGTTCAGCACGCTTGGCTTTACTCCGACTATGCCTGGAGTCCGGACGCCACTTCGATCGCTTACGGCAAGCTCGGCAGCCTGGTGTTCCATGACTTGGCAACTGGAAAAGAACGTGAAATCAATTTCGCCAAAGACATCGACGCGCAGATGAGGTCGCACGCCGCGTTGAATCTCGCCTGGCGTCCCGACAGTCAGGCAATCGCATGCTCCGTCATCTTCCTCGGCGGCCGGGCCGCCGGACCGAGCGGCATCACGAAAATGATCGGCGATGAGGAGATCTTCATCATCCCGCGCGAGGGCCGGCCGACCTGGTTTAAGGCGCGGCTCCCGACCGTTGACATAGGGGCACCAGATCAACGCCCCGGTAATGTGCCTGCCAGTCGATTCGCGTTCCCAGAGACGCCGCGCTCGATCGCCTGGGTGCGGCAAAAAGCGGAATGAAATAACACCTATAGTGCCCGTCGATGGCGTTTCGGCGGCCGGCGGCCGGGTGGCGTGGGGCGGGGCGGCTGTGGCTCTTGTGACTCGATCGGTTCGTCGCCGCCGCTAACGGGCATTCCTGCGGGCGCGGCGTCAGCATCTCGCACGGGCGCCACCGTGGCCACGGCGTTGAACCCTTCGATTTCGTCCCGCTTGAGCTGCCGGTTGATGAGCATCTCGATTCGCGTCAGCTCGGCGCCTTCCTCTGTCGTAACAAACGTATACGCCACGCCCTCGCGGCCCATGCGGCCGGTGCGGCCCACGCGATGCACGTAGTCATCCGACGACTGCGGAATATCGTAGTTGATGATGTGCGAAATGCGCGTTACGTCGATGCCGCGGCCCACGACATCGGTGGCCACCAGAATCCGCACCTCACCCGCGCGAAATGCTTTCATTACGCGGTCGCGAGCGCCTTGCACCATGTCGCCGTGCATCATATCGGCCCCAGGGAAATGTTTTAAAAGCCGCCGAAGGATCCGCTCCGTGCCCCGCTTCGTGCGGCAAAAAACTATCGCTTGTTCTGGCCGGTCGCGCTTTAGCAAGCGAACCAATAGCTCGAACTTCTGCTCCTGATCGACCGTGAAATAGAATTGATCGATTGTCGCCACACCCTTGGTCTTCGGCGAAAAATCCATGACTTCCGGATCGCGCATGTACGTTCGCGCCAGCCGTTCCACCGGCGGGGCAACCGTCGCGCTGAGCAACAAGGTTTGGCGTTCCTTGGGGCAGCGGCGGAGGATCTTTTCAATATCCGGCCGAAAGCCGATATCCAGCATCCGGTCTGCTTCATCCAACACCGCAATTTGGATCGAGCGTAAGTCGAGAGCGCCGCGCCCGATCAGGTCGATGACGCGGCCCGGCGTGCCGATGACTACATCCACGCCGCGCTGCAGCTTGGCAATCTGGCCGCGAATTGGCTTTCCGCCGTAAATTGGCACGCAGGCCAGGCGCCGGCCATGCGCGAGCTTTTCGAACTCGTCGCGGACTTGGACGGCCAGCTCCCGCGTCGGCACCAATACCAGCGCGCGTGGAGAAATGTTTTTACCGCCGTGTTTGACCCGCTCGATAATTGGAATTGCGAAGGCTGCCGTTTTTCCCGTGCCGGTCCTAGCCTGGCCCAAAACGTCGCCGCCCTCGAGCGCACGCGGAATGATTCCCGCCTGTACCGGTGTCGGTTCGACATACGTCGCCCGCGCTAGCGAGGCGAGCATCTGTTCGGAGAGCCCCAAACGGCGAAAATCAGTCGCCAAAGCGGGCGTCGAAGTATCTTTCTGGTCGGTCGAGTGCGATGTCAAGGAACTTTAGCGATAGGGAAGGGGGGGCGAATGTCAGGAATGAAGAATATCGGCCGGTTGGCACGCGCGACAAGTCATTCACAAACCACCGCCGCCAGAATCGCACGACGAGCGCGACCTCGCCACCCTGTTCCTCAAAAAAACTAACCGGCTGGCCGCGCTTTCCACATGCCGGCGGCCAACCGGTCACTATCGTTGTTACAAGCGCGCGGCCCGACCGAGAACATCGGCCTGCTGGCGCACTTACAGACCCCAGGGGGTCGGCGTTGGCGCCGCCGCCGGTGCGGCAGCCGCTTGTCGCTTGGTTGAGCGCTTCTTGGCAGAGCGCTTGGCCTTTTTCGCGCCGCGAGCCTTGGTGGATCGCTTCTTCGGCGATTTCTTCGCGGCCTTCTTCTTTGCCGGCCGCTTCTTCGTCGACTTCTTAGCCGTTTTCTTCGCGGCCTTTCGTTTCTTTGCCATTTCGATTGGCTCCTTCCGTTGTAGCGCCCGCATTACTTCTAGTTGGTCTATCCCCCGCCGGGCGCCGACATTCGGGGAGAGACATTCTCAGAACGAAAGATCGATTGAGGGCCGCTCGCGAGCGATTAATGCGGGCGGCCATTCTCCTCCACTATGTTGACCGTGCGTGTTTTCGCGCCCGTGCCGCAATGTGGCAATCTGCAGGTTGTTTTCAAATCGTGCGGGCTCTTGGCCCCTTCACTCAGCAACTGTTGCGCGCATTGAACCAAGTCGAGGGCACATCCGTCAAGTCGAATCGACAAAAATTGATAGCGGCCGTTGCTCCATTTCGGATGTCAGCGATCGACGCGGATGGTCCCGCGCGACATCTAAACCGGGACCCGTCACCGATTCATTGCGGCGCTCTTTGCCGATCCGGCGCCCGCTGCGATTGCCGCGCCCCCCAATCGCAAAGTAGCGAAAACTGCCGGGAAAAACCGTGTTCCACGACACCCAGCGGCCGCTTGAAGAAACTTGCCAAGTGGCTCAAGATGCCCACTTCGCCTTGCCGGTGCGAAACTTCCACGAATCGGATTAAATCCAAAACGAGCGGCGCCGCCAGTAGCGAATCGCACCCCTGCCAAATAAATTGCAGAGTCATCGGCGTTCCCAAAAATCCGCGAAAATGGATGTGGTCCCACGCCGTCTTCCAGTCGCCCAGGCTGCGAATGTACTCTATCGTTACCAGCGTTTGCGGGTCATAGCCCAGGATGTTCCCCACGAGCTGGTCCTTGCTTTTGATCTTGGCCGCCTTGTTTGCCGGATCATCCAGAACGAGCCCGTCCATGTTGCCGAAAATATTGTGGCCAACCCAGCTCAACACCTCGAGATGGCGGGCGGCAAACATGGGGGCCAACACGCTTTTGAGCAGCGTTTCGCCCGTTTTGCCGTCCTGGCCGGCATGGCACGTACCTCGCACCTCGGCCAACTCCCGGATTGCCGTCGGCGTGGCGCCCTGCGACGGTGTGAAATTGATGTACGGTATCCCCAAATCCAATGCGGCAATGGCATACAGCGAGCTGGCGGGCAATGAGCTGCAGGACTTATCGTCGATACGCTTGGAGAGATCATCCCATCGCTCGGGCAGTGTTTCCTTTTCGCTCACGGGCTCGGTCGAGGCCACGTTAACCACCACCACGCGGTCGGTTCCGGCTTGCTGCTGAAAAACGCACAGGTCGTGCTGCAGGCGTTTTATCGCGTCGTGCGCCAACTCATTGGCGAATTCGTGCGCAGCCGGGCCGGCCAGGCTACCAATCGTATCGCCGCAGTTTGCCAGGCTGCCGGGCCGAACTCGGGCATCGATAGCCGCCATTTCATCCTGGCAAGCGTCCAGCAGGGCCGAATCCAGCACGCGGCTGTCCGCTCGCAGCCTTTGCAAGGCGTCATGGAGCGATCCTTCGCGGATCTCGTGACCGCCGACCACGAAATTGTTCCACGCGGCGAATTCCACGCCTTCGAATTGCGGCAGGCCGCTCACCAACCCGACCGTGTTGGTAAGCGTCTTTTGCAGGGCGATGAGCCCAAGTGTCGCGGTGGCCGCGACACCACCCCGCGCCCCGATAAACCAGATGCCGATGGGCGGTGAGGACATGTGCAGCGGGGCAGCCTACCTCTAGGAAGCGAACTGAACGACGCTTATGATTGTCCCACGGGTGCGCCGCAAGCGTCAAGTTGCGCAATTGTGGCACAACGTGAGTGTAGGTATCTTTTCGCCGAGCGAGAGGACTGCACTGGGCCCGCCACTTCACTCGGAACAAATGGCAAGCGAGCGATGTTCGAACAAATCCAACCAGCCCCGCGAGATGCAATTCTTGGTCTTACTGAGGCGTTTCGCGAAGATCCGAATCCAAAGAAGATCAACCTCAGCGTCGGCGTCTATCAAGACGCGACCGGCAAAACGCCGATTCTCGAATCGGTGCGGCGCGCCGGCCAGCTCGTGCTGGAGCGGCAGAAGTCGATGTCGTACTTGCCAATCGACGGCTCGCGAACCTATGCCGCCGCCGTCCAACGGCTAATGTTCGGCCAGGGGCATCAAGTGGTGGCCACCGGCCAAGCCGCGACCTCGCACACCCCCGGCGGCACCGGCGCCCTACGCGTCGCCGCCGATTTAATCCATAAGCAACTGCCCAAGGCGACCGTTTGGCTCACACAGCCAACCTGGCCGAATCACCCGCAGATTTTTGCCGCCGCTGGCGTGCCAACCAAAAGCTTCCCGTACTTCGACGCCAAAACGAACAGCATGGCATGGGACGAGCTGCTGGCCGCAATCCGCCAAATGCCAGCCGGCGACGTTATCATGCTTCACGGCTGCTGCCACAACCCCACCGGCATCGATCCTACGCCAGAGCAATGGACCAAGTTGGCCGAGGTGATCTATGAACGTGGTTTGTTACCGCTCATCGACTTCGCCTACCAGGGCTTCGCCGACGGTCTCGACGCGGATGCCGGCAGTCTGCCGCCTTTGTTGGCGGGCCGGCCGAGCTAATCATCTGCAGCTCCTTCTCCAAAAACTTCGGCCTGTACTGCGAGCGAGTCGGCGCGCTGACCATCGTCGCCAAAAACAAACCGGCTGCCGACACCATGCAGAGCCAGGTGAAAACGTGCATCCGGGCAAACTACTCGAACCCGCCCGCGCACGGGGCCGAACTAGTCACCACCGTGCTCGACGACGCCGAGCTCCGCAAGGTGTGGGAAAACGAAGTCGCCCAAATGCGCGACCGCATCAACGGCATGCGCGAGCTGTTGGTGAAAACGCTTAAAGCCAAAGGCGTGCCCGGCGACTACTCGTTCATCACCCGCCAGCACGGCATGTTTTCCTTTTCCGGCTTAACGCCGCCGCAAGTCGAAGCGCTGAAGCAGAAGTACGCCATTTATATCGTCGGTTCCGGCCGAATCAACGTCGCCGGGATCACGGAGCAGAACATCGGCCCGCTGTGCGAGGCGATTGCCGCGGTGGTGACGGCTTAACGGCGCATCGAATGTCGGAATTATTCAGGTTCGAAGGCGTCGGTTACCGCCAGCAGCGGGCCGACATTCTCAGCGACATCAATTGGCGCATCGACCGCGGCCAGCATTGGGCCGTGCTTGGGCCGAACGGCTCCGGCAAGACGACGCTGCTGCGAATTGCCTGTGGTTATCTGTGGCCAACGAGTGGCCGCGTGTTGCGGTTGGGGGAAGAGCTTCTCGACCTCAGCGAGCTGCGGCGGAGCATCGGCTGGATTTCGTCCGCGATGATCGCCGATATCCCGCCATCGGATACCGGCTTAGAGACCGTCGTTTCAGGCCGGTTGGCTCAATTCGGATTGAAGCGGTTGCCCGAATTCGGGCCCACGGCGGCCGACTTTGTCGAGGCCCAAGCGGAACTCGAACAATTGGGCTGCGAAACGCTGGCCGGCAAGTCGTTCGGCGTGTTGTCGCAGGGCGAGCGTCAGCAAGTGCTGATCGCTCGTGCCCGCATGGCGCAGCCCTTGTTCCTGGTGCTCGATGAGCCTTGCGCCGGCATGGATCCGGGTGTTCGCGAGCGATTCCTGGCCTGGCTGAACGAGCGATTGGGGCAGCCCGATACGCCCGCCGTCGTGCTCGTCACGCATCACATCGAAGAGATCGTTCCCGGCTTCGAAAACACGCTTATCTTGTCGGATGGCCGCATCCATTCGACCGGTCCGACGGCAAAAGTCGTAACGCGCGAAACGATTGAAGCGGTTTACAACATGCGGTTGGCGCGCATTGAGCATTGCAACGGCCGACTGTGGCCGATCTGGCCAGGATAGGTGCCGTGCGGCGGCAAATCCGCGTCTCGGAGAGACGCGGCCACACGTGGGCGAGTCTCTCCGAGACTCGCATGGGCAGTAAAGATTCTACAGCGGCTTTAAGTGCTGCCATTTCTATGGCTTAATGCCGGTGATTCCATCCAAGTCTCACCAGAGACTTGGCCACACGTGTCTCTCCGAGACCCGCTCGTCTTTTCGCCTTATTCTGCCACGATGCTATACTATGGCTCGACCCCCCCGGAACGCCCATTGAGCACGATCGATGTATCGATTGGCCTATCGCCGCTGCCTGCGCCTCGAGCCGCTCGAAGAACGCCGTGTGTTGGCCGCGCTGTATCAGCCGGTGGGCGGCGATTACAACCTCGACCAACAAGTCGATGCGGCCGATTACGTCATGTGGCGCAAAGCGGTCGGCAGCGCGGTGGATCCCTACTCCGGCGCGGACGGCAGCGGCAACGGGACCGTTGACGAGGCCGATCACAATGTCTGGCGGGCAAGTTTCGGCTACAACGGTCCGCCGCGCGCGAATATCGGCTTTGCCACATTCGCATCGGCGAGCGGCACGCAGCTCGTCTTGGAAATCGTCGGCTCCGATCTGAGCGACACGATCACCGTCTCTTCACTCGCTACGCCTCAGGATGTCCACATCCACTACCAGAATTCGGCCGGCGCCGACACCACCGTCGATATCACGTCCGCGATGATTGACCTTCAGGTCCTTGCAACCGGCCTGCCGTTCCGCGGCATATATATTCGCGGCATCGCCGCAGACGACACGATTAACCTGGCCGGCCTGAATGTTCAGGCGATCGTCGAGGCCGGTAGCGGCAACGACAACGTAACGGGCGGCAGCACGGCCGATCTCATCCTGGGCGGGCGTGGCGGCGACACGCTGGCCGGTGGCGACGGGCGGGACCTCGTCGTGGGTGGCCGCGATGGCGATACGCTCGACGGCGGCTCGGACAATGATATTGTCATCGGCGGCGAGCCGACCGTCGCCCTCTCGGCATTGGACGTGGCGCTCGCGGCGTGGAACGCCCATAACAACTACAACAACGGTGTGGATGCCGTGCGGGATATCCTCGTGGCCAACGAGAACGTGCTCGAAGACCAGGTCGTCGATACGCTCGCGGGCGGCGCGGACCGCGACCTGTTCTTCGCGGCCAGCCAAACGCCGTCGAACAACGATATGCTGACCGACTTCAATTCGGGCCAGGAACAAATCGAAGTTACGCACCCGCCGATTGCGGCGAGCCAGTTGGGGCGGTCTATGCGGTCAACGACTCAAGCATTGACTATGTGCGATTCATATTCGACCCCGCGCTGTGGAGCGGCTCGACACCGGACGCCGTCACATTGGAAATCACGCTTGTTGAACAGCTTGGCAATGGCGAGGTGGAGCATCTTCTAACACTCACGCTGCTCCTCTCCGCGACAACATTAGTCTCGCTCAACGGCGGCCCCGGCGGAACCGCTGTGGTTGACATCGACGTGACCACTGCTGAGTTGAAGGACGGCGTCGCCGTGAATATGACCACGACGCTTCGCGGCCCAGGCGTGCTCGACGGCGTGGCAGCGAGTTATACGTCCTGCGTCGTCCTCGAGCCGGTCCAACCCTCTTAGCGGCCGCCCGCGTTTCATTGCCGTCTCGGAGAGACGGCACCACGTTGTGGCCGAGTTTCTCCGAAACTCGGGTGAATCGCGGTTTCGGAGAAACCGCGCCACGGCCGAAAACATGGTCGAGCCTCTCCGAGACTTGATGGTTCTGTCTGAAGTCTAAGCTGACACTCCCATCCGCGTCTCGGAGAGACGCGGCCACATGTGGGCCAGTCTCTCCGAGACTGGCATGGGCAGTTTAGGGTCTGCAGCGTCTTAATTGCTGCCAATGCTGTGGCATACGGTCCGCGATTCCATCCAAGTCTCACCAGAGACTTGGCCACAGGGGAAACGTGACCACCTTTCTGATATATTCGTGCAGCATGGAAGAACTACAATTCTTCGATCGCAAGCAGTCCTACACGGTTGCATGGAAAACGCTGCCGCATTGGGCTCAGGCCGGCACCGTTTCGTTCATCACCTGGCGGACCGGCGATTCGCTTCCTGCGGCCGCGGAGCAGCGCATCACACGTCGGCGAGCGGAAGCACTGCGGCAAGTTGGGCTGCCAGATTGCGGAAATTGGCGAGCCGCTTTGGAAAAACTCCCTCCGAGCGTTCGCGGCCGAGCACACTGGTCCTTGTTCCGCATTGCGGAAGAGGAGCTCGATCATGGTTTTGGCGAGTGCGTTCTCGCACGACCGGAACTGTCGCACATCGTGCTCAGTTCGTTGAAGCACTTCGACGGCGATCGATACATCTTGACCGACGCCATCGTGATGCCGAACCACGTCCATGTTCTCGTGGCATTCCGCGAAGAGGATTTGCTGGTAGCTCAATGCGAAGGTTGGAAGCGGTACACGGGCCGTCAAATACAACAAGCATTGGGGCGCCGCGGCGAGTTCTGGCAGGTCGAGCAGTTCGATCACCTCGTGCGGAGCGAAGAGCAGTTCGAATATCTTCGGCAGTATATTGCCGAAAACCCACGACGGGCTCGACTGGCGGAAGGCAGCTTTCGGTATTATTCGAAGGAACTTGGTAATTGCAACGATCGGTGAATCCATCCGCGTCTCGGAGAGACGCGGCCACAGAATGTGGGCGAGTCTCTCCGAGACTCGCATAGGCAGTTTATGGTCTGCCGCGTTTTAAGTGCTGCCAATGCTGTGGCTTACGGTCCGCGATTCCATCCGCGTCTCGGAGAGACGCGGCCACAGGAGAGACGCGGCCACATGATGTGGGCGAGTCTCTCCGAGACTCGCATAGTGGGCGGCTCGTGCGTTTTTTGCTGACGGCGTCGGCTCTGTCATTTGCGCGGGAGCCGATGGATCGAGTCAACTCTGGCGCTAAACTGTACCGATCTGAGTGGATATGCTAGGCTCGTTCGGGACGCCTCGCGGCGACCCGCCCGATCAGGAACGCCCGGAATTCGCCTGTGAGAATCCTGTTTGCCACGACCGAGGCGGTGCCATTCTGCAAGACGGGCGGACTCGGCGATGTCTGCGGCAGCTTGCCCCTCGAGCTCGCCAACCTCGGCCACCAGCCGGTCATCGTGATGCCTGCCTTTCGGCAAGCGCTTAACTCCGGACGGCCGGTCGAACCGACCGGTATTGAATTCGGGGTGTCCATTGGCCGCAAGACCGTCTCCGGTACGTTTCTGCGCAGCACGCTGCCCGGGGGCAAGGTGCCCGTTTATCTCGTGCATCAGCCGCAGTATTACGACCGGCCCGAGCTCTACCGCGAGAACGGCCACGATTACAAAGACAACTGCGAGCGGTTTGTGTTCTTCTGCCGCGCCGCATTGGATGCCATCCAACTGCTCGACTTACGCACGGAACTCGTCCATTGCCACGATTGGACGTCCGGCCTCATCCCCGCGTATTTGAAAACCGAGCTGTGCGGCGTTCCACTCTACGATTCGATTCGCAGCCTGATGACTGTCCACAACATCGCTTACCAGGGCAACTTCTGGCATTGGGACATGGAGCTTACGGGCATCGATTGGAAGTACTTTAATTGGCGGCAAATGGAGTTCTACGGAAATCTCAGCTTTCTGAAGACCGGCCTGGCGTTTGCCGACGCGCTGAGCACGGTCAGTCCGCGCTATGCAGAGGAGATTCAGCTCCCGCCGCTGGGATGCGGATTGGAAGGAATTCTGCAGCATCGCCACGCCGATTTATACGGCATCATCAACGGCGTGGATTACCGCCAATGGAACCCGGAAACGGATCGTTATTTGGGCGGCAACAATTACGGGGCAAAAAACTTTGCCGGCGGAAAGCGGGCCTGCAAAGCAGACCTGCAGCGCGAATTGGGCTTGCCACAAGTCGCCGATCAGCCCGTCGTCGCGATGATCGGCCGCCTGGCCGACCAAAAAGGTTTTGATCTGGTCGCCCAGCTCATTCCACAATGGGCCCCCAATTCGGCAACGCAGTGGGTGATCCTCGGCAACGGCGAGCCGCACTATCATCAGTTGTTCTCCGGGCTGGCCGGGCAATATCCTGAAAAGCTCGCGGTGCGGCTTGGCTTTTCCGATGAGCTGGCGCATCGCATCGAAGCCGGCGCCGACATTTTCTTGATGCCCAGCCGTTATGAGCCCTGCGGTCTGAACCAGCTTTACAGCTTAAAGTACGGCACCGTACCGGTCGTCCACGCCACCGGCGGACTGGCCGATACGATCACGAATCTCAGCGACGAATCGCTCGCCGCCGGCACGGCGAACGGTTTCAGCTTCGACACGTATACGACGGCGTCGTTGGCCGATACGCTGGAGCGAGCCTGCCAGACCTACGCGAATCGGCCCGTCTGGGAACAACTCATTCGCAACGGCATGCGACAGGATTGGTCGTGGAACCACAGCGCCCGCGAATACGACAGTCTGTACAAGCGCACGATAGCTCGCCGAGCGGCGACGCCTGCCTACGGCATTGCCTAAATGCATGGTCGGGCGGACGTCGCCCACCCTAATACGCGAACTTGCGCTGGCCGATGCCTACCCCACGTGCTCAATGGATCAGCCCGTACCCGAGTTACGCACCGATTCGTTAATCGGCCGTTCGGTCTTTGTCGCCGAGAATCGCGCTTTGCGACCCAACGATTTCGTCGGCCAGCCAGCTTCAACGGGCGGACCTGAAGTTGTCGCTCGTTCTCCGTCGCCTTGCCTGTTTTGTGCCGGCAACGAATCCCGCACGCCGCCGGCCGTTTACGAAAAACTTGACCGGCATGGCCGCTGGCAGATTCGCATCGTACCCAACATGTACCCGGCCGTGGTCGCGGACCTACCGTCTGCCGTCGCACAAATAGGCACACCGCTCAGCGATTCCCAGCAAGCACTATCCGCCTTTGGAGCGCACGAAGTTATTATTGAAAGCGCGAAGCACATTGATCGGATGTCCGCACTTTCAGTCGAGGAGCTGCGAAATGTCCTAGAAGCCTATTCCGCACGCTTGCGCTATTGGCGAGAAACGGCTCGATTCCGTTACTGCCTGCTATTCAAGAACCAAGGTCCTCGTGCCGGTGCGTCGATCGCCCATTTGCACAGCCAAATAATCGCGCTGCCGTTTGTTCCTGCCGCGGTCGAAGCGGAAAGTGCGCGTGCATCGGCAGCTTATTCGCAACCGCGGCTCTGTCCATACTGTTGTCTCTTGGCCGACGAGCAAGCGGCCGCCAATCGCGTGGTTTTCGCCCGCGACGGCTTCATCGCATTCTGCCCCTTTGCCAGTTGGCAGCAGCACGAAGTTTGGCTGATGCCGACCGATCACGAGCCATCGTTCGAGCTGGCCGCCTCCGGCGAGTTGAATCGGCTAGCCAGCGTGCTGCATTCCCTGATCGAACGGCTGGAATCGGTCGTACCCGCTGCCGCGTACAATTTAATGTTGCGGACGGCTCCCTGGCTGGACGGCTGCGACGATTGGTCCCACTGGCGGATGGAGCTATTGCCGCGGACGAACGCCTTTGCCGGCCTGGAGCTTGCTACCGGAATCCATATCAACCCCCTTGCGCCGGAGCGCGCTGCCGCGCAACTCCGGGCCGAATGAATTGTCGAGTCTCGGGCCGAATTTTTGACGATTCGGTCCATTGGATGCCGTCCGATTCGCCTTTCACCATTTTGCCCGAGTCGCATGAACCCACTTGTTTCGATAGCATCGCAAGGTCCGCATAGACGCATTACGTGCCCTTGCAGTACCATCGATTGATTCGAATAGTTTACGAACCGAGCCGCCGCAGTCTATTCCATCGCCGCCGCCTACAAAAACGGCAGGATGGTTCCCATGAACGCCAACCTTCGACTGGTCATCGTCCTGCACAACCACCAGCCGATCGGCAATTTCGACGGCGTCTTTGAATCCGCGTATCAGGACAGCTACCGCGCCTTTCTCGACGTTTTCGAAGATTACGTCAACCTGCCCATCGGGCTGCACGTCAGCGGCTCCTTGATGGAGTGGCTCGCCGCGCGCCATCCCGAATACTTGGATCGCCTGGCCGCGCTGGTGGCAGCGGACCGCATGGAAATCGTTGGTGGCGCATTCTACGAGCCGATCCTGACGATGATTCCACCTCGCGACCGAGTCGGGCAAATCCGTCGCTACTCGGAGTGGCTTGCCGCGCGCTTCGGCGCCCGCATCGGTGGAATGTGGATACCCGAACGCGTTTGGGAGCAATCTCTCACCAGCGCCCTGGTGGACGCCGGCGTGCGGTACACGATACTGGACGACTTCCATTTCAAGAACGCCGGTCTCGGCGAAGATGACCTGCATGGGTATTACCTTACTGAAGATGATGCCCGGTTGCTCGCAGTCTTTCCTGGCAGCGAGCGGCTTCGCTATACCATTCCATTCCGCGAGCCGGAGGAGACCATCGCCCATTTGCTGCCAATCGCCGAACGCCAGCCCGGCGCGGTCGTCGTGTTTGGCGACGACGGCGAAAAGTTCGGCGTGTGGCCCGGCACCAAGGAGCACGTTTATGAGCACGGTTGGCTGCGGCGCTTTTTCGACGCCCTGATCGAGAATCGAAGCTGGCTGAGCGTTGTGACGCCGACCGAGGCGCTCGACCAGGTGCCGCCGCTCGGCAAGATTTACATTCCCGAGGGCAGTTACCGCGAAATGACCGAGTGGGCGCTGCCGACACCGCGGCTCAAGGATTTTGTGCATCTCAAGCACCGCTGGGAGCAAGAAGGGCGCTGGGCGGAAGTGGCGCCGTTTGTGCGCGGCGGCTACTGGCGCAACTTCAAGGTGAAGTACCCTGAAACCAACGAAATGTACGCCCGCATGCAAATGGTCAGCCGCCGCTTGCAACAGATGACCTCGACAGCCGCCAACCGCGACCCTGCCAGCAATGGCAACGGCGAGCGGCGTCCCGGCGGCAACGGCAACCCGCGGACCGCTCGCTTCGGCGACCAGTCGCTCGTCGATCAAGCTCGCGCCGAACTTTACCGCGGTCAGTGTAACTGCGCCTATTGGCACGGTGCGTTTGGCGGGGCCTATTTGCCGCATTTGCGACACGCCGTTTATCAGCATTTGATTTCCGCCGACAACCTGCTCGATGCCGCCCAACACCGCGGCCTCGCCAATGGCGACCAGGCCTGGGTCGAGCTGACCACAGACGACTATAACTTCGACGCCCGGCCAGAAGTGCGGCTTGCCAGCAATCGGCTCCTGGCGCTGGTGGCCCCCTCACACGGCGGCCATTTGTATGAGCTCGACGTCCGCCCCGTCTGTCACAACTTGCTGGCCACACTGACTCGCCGCGAAGAGGCTTATCACGACGCCGTTCGTGCCGGCGAATCGGGTGCAGTGTCAGATGTGGCCAGCATTCACGATCGCGTCGTGTTCAAACAAAAGGATCTCGACCAGAGACTCCAATTTGATCGCTACCGGCGAAAGAGCCTGATCGACCATTTCTATCCGGCCAATGTCTCCGCGGCGGCGGTTGTTGCCGGCGAGGCCGAAGAATTAGGCGACTTTGTCACAGGCGCCTACGAAGCCCGGCTGCGGCGGAATCCCAAACGCATGCAACTGCAGCTCACGCGCAAGGGACACTTGGGCGAACGGCCGATCCAACTCACCAAGGGCCTCACGCTCGATGCCGGCGGCCAAACGCTCCAAATCGCATATCTATTGGAAGGGCTTCCGCCCGGCGAGCCGGTTCACTTCGGCGTCGAGTTCAACTTTGCCGGTCTCCCGGCCGGCTGCGACGATCGCTACTTCCACGACGCGCACCGCAACCAGCTTGGCCAATTGGGCACGCGGCTCGAGCTGGCCGATGTCGACAGCCTGGGCCTGTCCGACGCGTGGCTGGGCATCGATATCGAATTGCACTGCGACAAGCCCATGCACGTTTGGACGTTTCCGATTGAAACCGTCAGTCAATCGGAGGCCGGCTTCGAGCTCGTGCATCAATCGGTCGTTGTGCATCCCCATTGGTTCATTACGGCGGGAAGCGATGGACGTTGGCTCGCGACGATGAAACTCGCCATCGACACTTCCATGGCGGAAAATCGCCCCACGATTGCCGAAGTAATTGCAACTGCATGAATCGCGAGCAGCCCTGTAGAGTGCGGCACTACTCTCCGCTCTGTGCTCCTCTCGCTGTGCTTCCCGCCAGTGCCCACCAATCCACCTCGCGGTCAAACCCGCCGCCATAATCCACGGTTGCCAACAGCGGTGCCACGCATCGCCGCGCGAGTTCATCCGCATTGCTCTCGACGCTCGGATCGCCGGCGGGCAAATTTGGCGAGTTGAGCACCACGCCAGCCACATGAAGTCGGGTGCCACTCCGATTCCCCGCCCCTTGCTGCCCGCTCCCCGCCGCTATCAGTGTTTGCAGCGTCGCGTTGATCGTGCCCAGCGCATTGGCGGCCACGACCAACAACGGGTAGCCGAACTCGGCCGCGAGATCGGCGTTGTAATCATCATCGCTGATCGGCGACATCAGCCCACCCGCGCCTTCCACGATGACGATGTCGCACGTCTCGCGCCAGAATTCGATTCCATAACGTAGAAGCTGCCGATCGACCCGCCGCCCTTCCGCACGTGCCGCCAAATGCGGCGCCAGTGGTGCCGCGAACATTTGCGGACAAACTCGTTGCAGCGTTCCGGGACGCCCGGCTGCGTCCCACAATGCAATTGCATCCGGCGAAACCAATTCGCTGCCGCACATTTCACAACCGCTGGCCACAGGCTTATAAACGCCAACACGCCTGCCCGCCGCGCGCAAGTTCCGAGCAACCAACGCGCCTGTATACGTCTTTCCGACGCCGGTTCCCGTACCTGTGATAAACCATCCGCCTGCCATGCGTATCGCGCAACGAGCCAGATTGATTCACCACAGCCGATTTGCGAGGACAAATCGGAATTGTGCGACTCTGTGCCCCCCCCGGTGTCGTCTGTAGTGAATTCTCCCAGATTCAAATGCCCAAAAACTCCTCCGCCGCTTCGCGCATCGCGATCGTATCCGGCGCGATGCCGGTCCAAGCGCAGGCGCCAGCGCCGTTTGCTGGACGTAGATTGCCAACCCGTCGATGATCCGGCAGCCGCGCTCGGCGGCCTGCCGCGTCAGCCAGGTTCGCGAGGCGTTGTACGCCACGTCCGCCACGACCAGTTTCGGCCCAATCGACTCGACGTCCAGCGGTAATTTCGCCTCAGGTTTGGCCGCGCCGAGCGACGTAGCGTTCACGAGCACCGCCGTGTCGGGCTCAATCGCGACCGAGTTGCCGCCGAGCGGAACGAATGTCGCCGAGGCCGCCGTTTGCCGTTGAATCAATTCAACCAGTTGCTGGCCGGCCGCATCTTTGCGGCTGGCCACCGTAATGGCCGATATCCCCGCGTCCGCCAGCGCGATTGCAAATGCACGTGCCAGCCGGCCCGCGCCGACAATAACCGCTCGCTGCCCGGCCGGATTCATTTGCTGCTGCAACAATTCCACCAGCGCGGCGCCCTCCGTATTGTCGCCCACCAGACGATTGTCCGCGGCCGTAACACAATTGACCGATCCGCACCGTTTCGCCGATTCGGTGAGATCGTCGAGATATTCGATGACCGGCTCGTGAAACGGCTCGCCGATTTTGACGCCATGAAAACCAAGCGCCCGGATGCCGCGCATCGCATCGCCGAGCCGCACCGGCTCGACTTCGAACGTCATGAACCGCCAATCGAGGTCCTTGGTCCCAAACGCCTGCTCAATCAAATAATGCGTCGGATTCCCCGCCGCCGGGTTGGCGATCAGGCAACATTTTTCGATGAGCGTCGTACTCGTCACGGGCTTCGTTTCCTAACGCCGAAGGCGTTCGACACCACAGCCCAGGAGCCGCCGCGGCAGCGGCGCACCCTGGATTAACGGATCACAATTCTAACAGAATAACTGAAAGGGTTTCACAATGAACCCTGCAGACGGCGTGGTTGTGGAACCCTTTCAGGGAAGCCGCTCGTTTACTTAGCGTGCGCCGCCACAGCGGCGCCGCTGGGGTTTGGAGTGCAACGCCTTCGGCGTAAACAGACCGGCACAGCTGAACTCGCCATGAGTCCGCGAACCAACTATTCTGACAATTGGCCGCTCGACACGCAACGCCGCTATCACATGAAACAACGCCCGCTACTCATCTTCTGGCTACTTTTGGCGGCGACGCTCTGCGTCGATGCCGTGGTATTTGCTCGAATGCGTTCGGACCCCTTTCCGGCGCTGCCCTCCACGGCGGCGGCGTTCTTCGCGCTTATTTTCAGCCAACTGAGCGTCGCTTGCATTTGGTCGGCACTGCATGGCGCGACAATTTCTTGGAAACTTATCGTGCCGCTGCTGGCGGTGGTTTGTGCCGCCTTGTCGACCGCCACTTTCAGCAATGATCCGACGAGTTTCAGCGAGAAGTTCATCGTCTTCTCGGGCTATTACGGCCTGTGCGCCGCCGTGCTCCTCGGCGCACTGTGGTTGCTGCAGCGCACTACATTTTGGCGACGGCGTAGCGGTGGCGCACAAGTGTGGCAATTCTCGTTAACTCATTTGCTAATCGTGACGACGGTGGTTGCACTGCTCGCGGCGGCCTCTCGCCACACTTCTGGGCAGTTCATTGTCGAGTCGTTGATCCCGGTCGCGCTCGCCATCGTTGCGGTTGTCATTTGGTCACTTTCGTGGCATTGGATACTCCGGCTGGCCGCCGTGCTCGGATTCGCCATGTTGTCTGCCGCAGTCTACTGGCCGATCACTGACCTCAATCAGACGTTCTTTGTGGGCACAAGTCTAATGATCCAAGGCGTTGTGCTTTCAGCCTGGCTGGCATGGGGACCGATTCTTCCACTCACGCCATCGACCACTGCGTCCGCCGACGCCAAGTGACCGCCAGCGCGGCGGCAATCATCGCTGCCATGGAAATCGTCGCCGTCTCCGGCACCATCAGGCCGCCCACCCGCGCGATCGCACTTTCGCTGGGCGGTTGAACATGTTTCCGCCAGACCACGTAGTCGGCCTCGTCGACCAGCCCGTCGCGGTTGCCGTCGGCCGAGGGATCGCTCGTGCCGAACGCGCCGCGCCACGCGGCGTAATCAATGGCATTCACGTGCCCGTCGCCGTTGTAGTCACCCGGTTCGGCCGGAGTGAGGACCGTGATGAACGTGTCGCCATAGTGGGCCGAATAGACCAGCTTCCCCCCGCCAGGTCCGGAGAACATTTCAAACGGTTGCGAACCAGGGTAGAAGGCGAGGGCGGTGGCGAAGTCTCCCTCGTTGGGATCGAACACGGTTTCCGATAAGTGTTCGCCCGCAACGCGGTACAGACCGCCGAAGCCGGTTGTGTAGAATTCGTCGCCGGCGTGAATTACGGCCGCCGTCGACACCATGCCGCCGAGTAGTGGTTGGGGAGCGCCAATGATGAGACCGCCGCCGTCGGTGGAAGTCATGGGCAGCCGCTGCAGGCTGCCGGCAAACGAGTTATCGGCGTTTTGCACGATCAGGTCATCGCCGTCGAATTCCAGGCCGGCACCGTAATCCAGGGCGATGGGAACTGTGGACAAGTTGCCGGAAGCACGGTCGATTTGCAACATCGCGCCGTTGCCGCTTCCCTCTGCGGTCGAAACAAAAATCTCGCCCGTGCCGCGGACGGCAATCCCCGCGACATTGGCAATTCCCGTGGCGATCGTCTGCTGCACTCCGAGCGTGCTAACGGCGTAAACTCGGCCGGGGTCGTTCGCGTCGATGAACGTGTTGTCGGTGATCAGCACCCGGTTGCCGATAGGGTCGAACGTCATGCTGCCAACGAAGAAGTTGTCCGGATTCAAACCCGTCACGGGGAAGCTCGAACCAAAGTCGCAATCTGGCTGGATGATGCGTAGCGTAGCCTCGTTTTGATTGGCGTCGGCTCCTTCCAAGGCGTAAAGCGTGCCGCTCGCGTCATACGCCAACCCGGCCACCGCCCCGTCCAGCGGAATCATGGTTTTCACAAATCCCGGCGGCGTAGCCGAGACCGCATTCGCTAACAGAAGAGCCCATCCGCAACCGCACATACAATGTTTCCATGCATTCATAAATGACTCCTGTTTGGATCTCACGCAGAGGCGCCGGGGACACGGAGGAATTGTCGTGGTGAAACCTCTCCGCGCTCTCTGCGCCTCTGCGTGAAACTTCCCTCGTATTGCTGCGTCGTTACCTCACATCGTTCGTCGCATCGTTTCCGGCCCGCGTGCAAATAGCTTGCAATACGGGCAACTCGATTGTTTCGGCCAATAGCGTAGCGCCGCCGTCGCACCACAGCACCATCGCGCCGCCCTGGTGGTCGCTCCAGATCTCGTTGTGTTGCTGCGTGTTGACGGGATTGTTCACATCGTAGATGTTCTCGCCGTTGAGCCACTCGCCATCCTGCATCCACCCGCGGCCGGTATCTTCTGCCACGGCCAACGTGTGGGACGTGCCATCGGTGATTTCAGAAATTTTGACCGGACGATCGTACAGGAATACGCCGTTGGGGCTGGGAGACACCTGCGCCGCGCCGTAGACACCGCCGTAATCGGTGGCCGCGCCGTGATAACCGGTGCCGTTCATCGCGAGTGGGTTGCTGACGATTGTGCCGTCGCGGCCCCGTGCCAATCGCGTCGTGCTGGGGCAAAGATAGACGCCGACCACGGTCGCCGCCGCGCTCGCGTTCGCGGCGCTGTCGTACGGCGAGCCAAAGTCGACCTGTCCCCACAGCGACGTTTCTTCCAGATGCGGCAACAGCTGGGCAGACCAAGCCAATTGCCGGCCATTCGGATTCGTCTTCGGCACCCGCTTATCGATGCAACCCACCGGGAAATGACCGTGTGTATCGTGATAGGCGTGCAGGGCGATGCCAATCTGACGCAAGTGGTTTTGGCACATTGCCCGCCGCGCCGCCTCGCGCGCCGCCTGTACCGCCGGCAGCAATAGCCCCACCAGAACGCCGATGGTCGCCATCACGACCAACAGCTCGACGAGCGTCATGCCAGCGAAGCGCCGACGCGCGAATATCCAAATGCGGACGCATGGCACACCGCTTGCGGTTTAGCGCCACCACCCAGCGGCGGCGATGCAGCGCGAAACCGCAATCAAAATGAAACCCGCTCGCGGCGGCCGTCCCTCGCGGCCATCCACATGCCAGGCGTTGGTAGGTCTTCTGACTTCCGAGCGACGCGCGAGGCTGCCTTCTCACCGTAGGCGCTTTTTTAGCACCGGCCGTGAAGGCCGGTGCTGATCACCAGGCAATGGCACAATCAGAATGCTTCGCGTTTTCTCGGTTACAGCGGCGGGGCCGTCCCGGATTCGCACCGGGTTCCCTGTTTGTCGGCAGCCAGAAATGAGGCCGCCGACCACCAACGCACGTTTACCGCCGGACAGTGTAACGCGGCCAATCACGGTTGTAAAGCGCCGCTCAATATAATTCTGCATTGCAGTGGAGAAACTGCAATTTACGCGTTCTCCGCAGCCTGTTCGTCTTTCCGTCTCAATGCCGAATTCAACTCCGCAATCACGGCTTGCTGCCCGAGCTTCCCCTCGATCGATCGGGCGATCGTCCGCTCCTTCTCATCGCCTAGCACGGCAGCGATGTTGTACCACACGATGTTGTTCACCGACATCGCATTGCTGGTCGTGATTTCTTTTACCTCGTCGGCGCGAATAAAGTTTTTTCGACCGATGCCGAAAAAGCCCCCTTGGAGCATCAAACCATCTGGTCGGGCTTCCACGACGCTGCGGTAAAGCCACAACCCGGCCGTTAGCCAAATCAGCAACAGGTCGATCAGACCGAATAGAATTGGCATCACAACCCACGATCCGGCCCGCAGCATCAGCCAAATCGCTCCGCTCCACATTAGTGTGATCACGGTGAACGAGAGGGCGGCGTCGTAATGCCGGCCAGCGGTGAACACCAGCCGCACGCCGGCGCCGGGCAGCGGCTCCTTCAGAATGCCCGCTTCGCGCAACAGCGCGTCACGTCGCGGACCCGCCTCCGATTTCGCCGCTAGCCGCTCATCGAGCTTAAAATCGGGTCGGCTGTGGGGCGTCTTAAACACCGGCACCTCGAACCGCGCCTTATAGTCCACGCCCGGCATCTCCGCCAAGACATCCAGTCGCCACTGGATTTCGCGCCCCGAAGCGTCCCGCACTGTTTCCTCGGCCTCATAAGGAATTGCGAACCGCACCGGCACGATGATTCCCCCGTCTCTCTGATCTCGTGTGGGTACCGTCACGCGCCGCTCCTTGCGCCATAGCGGCCGTTCGGCATCCCCGTCTTCGATGCAGCTCAGGCTGAGCTGGAAACCCCCGGCCGGGCAGACCCTTCTCGGTATGTGAACACCGCCCGCCAATTGTCCACCAACCACGCCGGGGATTGACTCCAACTCGAGCACCGACTGGCCGAATTTGAGCCCGCGAATGACCTGATACATGAACGCCAGCAGCAGCGCTGTGCCCATCGCGGGAAAGATCAATGTGATGACCGCCCACGTGCTGCTGGCCGACTCGAAAATCTCCGGAAGCTTCCTCATCAGTGGCAGCGAGGCGATTGCCCACCACACAACCAGCACAGCCAGAACCGGCACGGCGACCGCGGTGCCGCCTTTCGCTCGAATCCTTCCCGCAGCCCAATCGGAACGGGCCAACCACGGCGCGTCTGCCACGGCTTCGGCGGCGCGAATGCGGGGCCGCCGCCACGCCGAAATCAGCGCCCGGTCATCGCCCCAAACCCGACGACGCCGAACACGGTCGCAAACAGCGTGTAGAAAGCGGCCATTTCCCACCGCAACTGGCGATACAATACCGCCTCGCTGGGGCGCTCTGGATTGACGAAGCAGCGAAATACCTTCTTTTGTAAGAAATGCTGCTGTAGCTCGCGGTATGCGGTGCGCTGGAAGCTGCCTGCATTATCGCTGCCGCCGCCTACGCTCACTCGGTCGCCCGTAAAGTGCCGACCGCCGAAATCATATTCGTACACAGCGATCGCCTGGAAGGTGGGGCCACGGTTCCCCTCGTGCCGCCCACCGTGATGCTGCGGGAAGTTCATCTTCAGCTCTGCGTGCTTGATTATCGCCGGTACCTCGACCCACGATCGCATCGCGTCGGCCTCGGCCGCCGCGTGCCACGACCACCATGCCGCCAGCACGCCCACCGCCGCGAACGGCAGGCCGAACAAGAAGAAGAAACCCGGGCGTAACGGTGCATTTTTGCGGGACTGTGCCATGGAGTTCCGCCCCACTGTCAGAATATCGCCAAGTTCGTGCTTCAATATATCAATTCGTCGCAACCGTCCCGAGATTGGCAAGCCGCACTACCAAGCCACGGCGGGCTCCGCAAATTCGCCATCCATGTGCGGCGGCAGTCGCCACACGTGGCTGCCGTGGCGATCGGTGAAGTAGAGATGCGACTCACTCCGCAGGAGCGGATTTCCATCCGCCCACAGCGCATAGAATTGCGGCTGCGCGTCCACGGGCCGACGCGGATAGGTGTGGTTGAGCTTGCTGTCGTGCGTGAGCTGCTTGACCTTCGTCCACGTTCGGCCATCGTCGCGGCTGGTCCACATCACCATTTCGCCACCGGCGCCGTACGGTTGCGGGCCAGGTTCGGTCGGCGCGATGATTCGCCAAAGGCCATCTTCAATGTAGAGCGAACCATAGTCGTAGTTGTGATCGGTCGTCGTGAAGGCCCGCCGCCGCCAGGCGTCGCCCGTCCAATGGGCCGTGAACCACTCGCGCGGACCCGATGCAGGGCCCGGCGCATAACCGCCGCTCGTAAGGTACAGAATCACCGGATGGCCGGCCGCGTCGAAGTTGATGTCCTTCAAGTACACGAGCTTGTGTTCTTTCTCGTAATCGAACACCAACGCGTCGTTACTCTTCTCGATGATCGGGGTTTCGATGACTTTCCCCGCGGCCGTGCGCCAGCTCGCCCCCATATCGGCTGTTTCCAGATAGTACAAGTTCGTGCGCGCGTTGAGGCCGCCATTCGTCGGATGGTAATTGAACGCCGTCGCAACGCGCTCGCCGTATCGATTGCTGATCTGGTAATGTCCCCGCGCGACGCCGGCAAGCAAACCAGGGGGCGACCACTCGCGCCCATCGGCGCTGGTCATCCAGTGCAACCGCCGCCGACCATTCTGGTACCGCGTGTGCAAAAATAAAAAACCTTTACCCGGAATGAACCATGGTTGGCTGTACGAGAAGTTCGTCTGCACGATTTGCTCGAATTCGTCGATGGAATAGGGTGCTACGCTGCGAAAGATGTACGAATGGTTGGCCGGCCCGTGTGTGCTGCAGAAGACCCACAAATGCCCGGCATCATCAATCTGCAGCGTCGGGTTCTCATGAGCATCATCCGATTTTCTTGATAAGCACGATCCGCGGCCGCGGCACCTGGCCCGTAGCGTGATCGAAGTACGAAACCATCGCGGCCAGTTCCTTCGGCTTGCCCGTCGATCCGCCATAAACGAAAAATGTCTTGTTCGCCGCCGCCGAATAAATCGCAATCGGCGTGTGCTGCTGTGGATAGGTGGCGAATCCGCCGCTGTATTTGTACCGATACTCATCGCCAGTCGACTGGTTCGAGTACCAGATGCCGTGGTACCCATCGGCGCGCTTGGCCGGCGCCGAGCACGCGATAGTTCCCCATGATAACGCGACGACGATTGATGCGACGACTTTCACCATGAACGCCGAGTATAAACAAAACTACCGCGGCGTGTAAAAACGCCGCGGTGCTCAGTAATACAGGCGGCGTTTAAAACAAACTATCGGTGAAGCAATCCGCGAACCGCTGTCATCGATAGATACACCAAAGCGACAACGCAAGCGGCCGCCACGAACCACCAGGCAAAGCTGGCCGCAGCCAGCGAAATACCGCAGCCAGTAAACAGCGCCACGTAGGCCGCCAGGCAGAGCGGGCACTTTGGCATCGCGGCCAGCACAGCACCAGGTACGATCCAACTCACAGCTCGCCCTGCGGCGCGTGCCCACGGTCGATGCGACGTCGCGCTACGCAAATTCGCACAGCTACAACTGTTGTTCATGCTTGCGCCTCTTCCGTTTTGCAGGACGCATGTGACTCTTCCACCTTTGCGAATTGAGTTCGCAGCTCGACGGGCCGGTTGTCGACGTACTTGTCGTGATGCTTCACCCACGACATCGTATTTTGGAGCCCGCCCTCGTCCCGCCCCTTTGGCACCAAATCGAGCAGCGTGTACGTGCCGACTAATTGATCGAGTCCTCGGCCATACGTTGAATACGTGTGAAACACATTCCCAGCCGCGTCGCGATAGAAAATGCTGAGTCCCGGCGCCTCGTCGCTGGGGAACTCTTGCATGACATAGTTGTAATACACCTTGCCGTCGACCCGGTCTTCTTTCGTAAAGGAAACCTGATAGTCGTGATTGAAATTGGTGCCGTAGGACGACACCCACGGAAACCGCCATCCCATCCGCTGCTTGAATTCCTGAATCTTCGCCAGCGGAGCGTGCGACACCACCATGAATGTCGCATCGCGTTGGTTGATGTGTGGCGGGATGCCGTCAAAATGGTCCGCGAGATACGAGCAGCTGGGGCAGCCCTCTTCCCAGTTGGGCCCAAGCATGAAATGGTAAACAACCAGTTGGCTGCGACCGTCGAACAATTGCGCCAGCGTTTTCTTCCCCTGTGGCGTATCGAATATGTACTTCTCTTCGACTTTCTCCCACGGCAACGCGCGCTGCTTGCGGCTTAGCTCGTCCTGCTGCCGAGTCATCGCCTTCTCCTCGGTCAGCAGCGTCTTACGGGCCTCGGTCCACTCGTCGTGCGAAACAACTTGGTGATTGGTCATGGTCATGCTCCTTATTGTTGAAATGCTTTGATACTTAAGCTTTCGATCGCGTCCGCCGCTTCGGCTTTCCTTTTGAATTCTTAGCCGCACGGGCAGGGGAGGGTACTGCGACACTTCGCTCGGCGGCCTCTTTTACTCGCAAAAGCGTATTGGCCCACAGGCCTTCGTAGTTGCTCACCCACCGCTCGTAGATCATCCGGATCGGCACCGCGTTGAGCGAGTTGATCCGCTGCCGCCCCTCTTCGCGCGTGACCACGAGCGCCGCTTGCCGCAGCACGTCGAGATGCTTCATCACGGCAAAGCGGGACAGCTCGGGAAATTGCTCGACGATCGCGGTCGTCGGCTTCGGACCCGAGCGAAGATAATCAAGTATCGTCCGGCGAGTCGCATCGGCGAGCGCTTTCCAGATCTGGTCGAGGTCGTGCGACATTCGTTACTTTTCGGCGTCTTGTTTGATCTGTTCGAGAATTCTTTTCCAGCCATCCTTGGCGCCCTGGCGATGCTGATCGTCGATCATGCCGAGGGCGCGGTGGCGAAGTGTGACCAGAGTGCCGCCGGCAATTGGCGCAAGACGAAACTGCAGATGGCCTGCTGCGGGGTACGACATGAACATCGGTCCGGTGATTTCTAGCAGTGTCGGCGGCTTGATGACTTGCACGAAGCCCCACAAATGCCCCTGGCTGTTGCCGAGGTCGCGAAACCATCGGCCGCCCGGCCATTGCTCGAGGACCAGATGCATCGAGTCGGCCTCCGGGTTCGGCCGCATTTGCTCAAGCTGAGCGAGCATGCTGCGAAAGGTGTCCCCCGGAGCGGCCTTGATTTCGATTTCCTGGGCTATGTCAAAGGTCAGGTCCTCAATCGCTTGAATGGTCATGGTTAACTCCAATCGGGAAAGGTACTGCGAAACCGCGGCGAATTCACGGCCCCAATAAGTGTAGAAATAGTAACGTAACTAAAAGGTAACGTCAAGAGCCAAAAAAATAAAAAACCGAGGCGTGCGGGAACGCCCCGGTTTCCTGTGAGGCGCTGATTTTCTTAATGCGTTTTCGCATATGCATTTGCATGGGCCGATAAGCCAGCCGCAAATGTCTTAAAGCTCAATTCAGTCGACGGACAATGGAATTTCCCCTTTTTGCCCTCCGTTTTGTCCGTAAGCAGCAAACTTGCGCCATCATAAAGACGTTCGCGGAGCAGTTTTGTCAAAAGAATTTCGTAGCGCTTTGCATAAGAGCGCCTTGGAACTCCCGAAAAACTGTAAAATGTGACTCAACGACTTTTACCGATGATCGCGACCTCGGGCAGTCTTCAAGTAGAAATACGTAGCCAAGCCACGGACGTGCAGATGGCTTAAATGCTCCTTCTCGGTACGCAGCCCAGAGGTCCGACGCAGTTCCGATCGCTTCTTCTGAGCGATTGTTAAAGTTGTTACCGAACGACGGTCCAACTTGGGCCTTAAACTCAATTACAGCGAGCAGACGACCATCTGCTACAACAATCAAATCCCAATTCTTTTCAGCTCGATAGTAACCAGGCAAATCTCTCTTGCGCTGCCAGTACACATGAGCTTCCGGGACACCAGCCTCAGTAAATAGGCTTCGACAAATATCACTGAACCCATCTAAATGCTTGCCGCCTGTCACTGCAGCGCGTAGTCCTGCGTCTTTCTTTCCCGTCTTCGAGCCTTGCCTTTTTGATTGTCTATTTCGAGTCTTCCAAAAAAGTTTGATTGCTTCGCCAACTCGGCTGTCGAGATCACCCATCGACGCTCACCCTCGCGTTGTCAAACAACCCTCGCGCATTAAGAATACGCTTGCTGCAGCGACTAAGATATCCACTATCGATCTCATATCCAATGCTGTTGCGGCCGTACTGCATAGCGGCGAGGGTGGTTGAACCGGTTCCAAGAAAAGGATCGAGCACGGTATCGCCGACGAAACTGAACATGCGAATTAAACGCGCTGCAAGCTCCACTGGATAGGGTGCAGGATGAAACCGAGTCGAAGCACCCGTTATACCGGTCCAAATTTGCTGAAACCATTCCTTGTGATCTTCATCTGCGATTAAGCTTAATATTCGCGTTGCCGTTGTTGGACTGCGATAACCGCCCGGCCTTCTTTGCATCAAGATAAACTCAATGTCATTCTTTATTACTGAGTTTGGTTCGTACGGCTTACCTAAGAATGATGACCCATTCCCAGCCGCTTCGTACGCCGCATTTGCAATCTTGTGCCAAATAATGGGTGCAAGATTATCGAAACCGAGCGTTCGACAATGTTCCTGTATGGACGCATGGAGTGGTACGACCGTATGACGTCCGTTGTTCTTCCGTCGAGATAGGCAAACATCTCCAACGACGCACACCAGTCGTCCTCCGGGTACTATCGCGTCGAAGCAACGTTGCCACACGCGATCTAGCTGCACTAAAAACCCTTCGTAGTCTTCATAGTGGCCTAGTTGCCCTTCAACCTCCTCATAGCGCTTCAATGTCCAATAAGGCGGTGACGTAACAACCAAGTGGACGGACTCGGGCTCCAATTCCATTTGTCGCGCGTCGCCATGTAGCAATTGATGGGTAGTGGGAACTCGCCTGACTGCTTCGGCGATGCGCTCCATCGCTGATTCTTGCTTGGCAAGTGCCGGCAATGCAGTTTGTGGATCGTCGAGGGCCGCAAACTCGACAGGCAGAAAATCTTCAAGATCCACTGATGAATTAGAAGTGTTCATCGTTTAGGAGCATCCATGGCGCGGCTGTTCAAAAGATTATCGTATCCACGCGATTGATTCACCAGACCTGGATTGAAAGGCCTGTACCAATCCGCACAAAAAAACCGAGGCGTGCGGGAACGCCCCGGTCGCTGGTAGACGGCAAACGAGTTGCCTTGATTCGTTGTCAATCAGAAGCGCTTAGCTCCTGATTGATCTTCTCGTACACGCGTTCGTCCGCCGGCAGGGCCTGGGAAACCAGGAAGCCGGCTTTGTTGACGCTGGCAATCGCCGATCGGATGGCCTCCTCCAGGCTGTTTGCCTCGCGCGAGAAGCCTATCGCCGCCACACCCTGGCTGCTGAACGGCGTGCCGTCATCACAACCAGCTTCGAAAAGCGAGTCGGCGATTTCATCGGTCATTACGTCCACGTTCCCAAGAACGAGTTGGAAATCATACGTTGGCATTTCAACAGCCAATCATTTAATCCAAGAACCCAATCAGCTCGCCGCTGCGGCTGGGTTGCTGCAGCTTGCGGACGGCTTTGGCCTCGATCTGCCGGATGCGCTCGCGTGTCACCTTGAAAATGTGGCCCACTTCTTCCAGCGTGTAGCTGTAGCCGTCGCCCAGACCGTAGCGGAGCTTGATGATCTCGCGCTCGCGATAGCTGAGCGTCTTCAAAACTTTCGATATCTGGCCGCGGAGCATTTCGTGGGCCGCGCCGATTGCCGGGCTCTCCGCGCCCGAGTCCGGCAAGAGGTCGCCAAAGTGGCTGTCCTCGCTGTTGCCCACCGGCCGGTCCAGGCTGATCGGGTAGCGGCTCATGGCGAGCACGCGGCGGGCTTCTTCAATCGTGCAATCGGCCGCACGAGCGGTCTCTTCAATCGAGGGCTCGCGACCCAGCCGTTGCAGCAGTTGCCGCGAAACGTTCCGCACGCGGCTCATGGTTTCGACCATGTGGACCGGGATGCGAATCGTGCGGCTCTGATCGGCCACCGCGCGGGTGATCGCCTGGCGAATCCACCAGGTCGCGTACGTGCAGAACTTGAACCCGCGGCGATACTCGAACTTGTCGACCGCCCGCATCAGGCCGGCGTTGCCTTCCTGAATCAGGTCCAAGAACGACAGCCCGCGGTTGCGGTACTTTTTGGCGATCGACACCACCAGCCGCAGATTGCCTTCCGAAAGGCCGCGCTTGGCCCGCTGATACTCGCTGTAGACTTTCTTGAGGTCCATAATCCGGTTTCGCAGGCTGGAGGGCGTCTCCTGCAGCGCTCGCAGAATGTTGCGGTTTTCGATCAGATGCGGCTTGCGTTCGGCAAGCGATTTCTTGTCCCGCTTCATCTGCTCGATCTGGTTTCGTAACTGGTCGATCCGCGCTGAACTGCTCGAGCTGGCCGATCATCGGTTCGATCCGTTGCGTGCGCAGGCCCAACTCCTCAACCAGCAGCACGGCCCGGCACCGCCGCCGGCTGAGCCGCTTCCACGCCGCCCGCCGTTCGTTCGGTTTGTGCGATTTGCTCGTGGCCAGACGATAGTCTTCGGCGTTGCGTTCCAACAGACGATCGAGCGTTGCCAGGTTTTGCGGCAGCCGGCCGAGGATTTGATCCTTTTCCAGCCGATCGGTCACAGAAACTTGCACCGTGCGGTCGAAGGGCAGCTCGCCTCGGTGAACGCGGTGCAACACCTTCACGGCGCTGCGAATCACGTAATCGCAACAAAGCAATTTACGACGGAACGCCGCGCGCGTGATCTCGATCTTGCGCCAGGCGAATCTCTTCTTTGCGCGTGAGCAGCGGGATCTCACCCATCTGCGTCAGATACATCCGTACCGGATCGTCCGACCACGACTCGCCTTCGCTGGCGTCTAAAAGACTTTCCGCCTCCAGGTCTTGGCCATCGGCGTCCGACGCGTCATTCTCCTCGTTTTCGGCGAGGCTGTCCGTCTCGTCCTCATCGTCCAAAGGCTTGTCGTCTATATCCGTCGCGACTTCGCTGACAACCGTTGTTTCATCCTCAAGATCATGATCCAGTAGAGAATCGTACAAGATTTACACTCCTACCAAATTGAAGGGCCAATGAGACAAACAAGGAACGTGCGAAAAGGAATCGCAAAAGTCGATCGGCGTTTGGCCGCCGGAAACCGGTGCAGGCGCCTTGGTAGGTAAGGCCCCCCGCAAAATACGCGGACAATCCGGCGAAACTTCGATCGACGGCTATAGCTTCCCCAGCGCAGACCTCCCCCTTTAAATCAATCTCCAGCCAGGCGAATGACAACTAATTCTAACACTGTCCGCTTCGATGTCCTGAGCGCCGCGGCATTTGGTAAAAAATTACACCGAGACAAACATTGACATCCAACAAACACTCTTGCCTGATCGTTACGTCTTATAATGAAGCGATGCGAAACTTCTTTGGGTTATCTACGTTGGTGCGTCCGCACGAGGTCGTTCGTGATCTTCTCCTATGAGCAATAATCGCGACGACGCCGCGGTCAGTTGCGGGCCGGAAACGAAAGCGGGATTCATCCATCGAGTCTCGGCAGCGGACTGGCAGCATATCGTCCGGCCCTCGTCGATTCACGCGGGAACCACTGATCCCTTGCAGAGCGTTGACGCCCGACGCGCAATCGTTTCGTGCGCCTCCCACGGCGCCGCGTCCATGGACACTGTGAATGCCTGCCCTTGCCGGGAGGTTTAGCCTCTCAATTCTAAGCGGCCCTACAAACCAGTCCATAGGCACGACGAAAAAAATCCGTAACATGGGCATATTCGATAGCACGCCGACATCGTGTACTGAACGCCGTGAAAGGCCTGGTTTCCGGGATGCGGCTGGCGGGCCTCATCCTCTTTGACGACAAAGGGTTACGCTATTTCGCCCCGCTGACGCCGATGACTAGATATCTCCTCGATTGCGATTGCGGAAACAAAGTGCCGGTCGAAATTGGTCAGGCGGGCGGTCGAATTACCTGCTCGTGCGGTGCCCAGCTCGATGTGCCTCCCTTGCGAAAACTCCGGCATTTGCCGCCTGTTGTCGTCGAAGAACATCGGCCGGCCCCGCGTTGGGGTGTGCGCCAAGGCGTGATGACAGCCAGCCTGATTGTGGCCGCTGTGCTCGCCGCCGCGGGCATCTGGAGTTGGGCCAGCCAGCCTTCGGTGCCCACGTTCGACCCCGCGATGTATCATCGCGATATTGAGCACCGGCTTTCTACGATGACACCCGCGGAATCCTGGCTCTGGTGGATCGAGTACTACCGGCCGCTCGCCGAAAGAGGCTTCCCGGTATTCGAGGCCGCAAACCGAGTCGAAATTGAGCAGCAAATCGCGCATCGCCACGTCGTGCGCCGGGGTCTGTGGATCGCCGCCGGAATTTTCGCCGCTACAGCCGCCGCTGCCGCATTCTGGCCGACCACAGCGCAGGCAAGGCGACAGCAGGCCAATGAGACAGGACGACTACGTTGACGAGCGTAGCTGTCTCCGTGTCTCCCCCCTCGCCCTGTCTTGCTTTACTTCCCAGCGTACCGATTCAGCGAAAGCTTCTTCTTGATCTCCTCTTTGAGGCGCAGCAGAACCGATCGCTTGTCAGTGTTTTCCAAGATTCGCGAAACGACTCGCTTCGGCCCCTGCGGTCCCCAGCTGGCGCCGTGCTCGAAATAATATCGCGCCGCCTCGCCGACGATGTACGAACCCCAACCGGCCGCGGCCCCTTGCGGCACGGCTGTCGCCACCGTGCCGAAGCCCAGCGTCAGTCCCTTGAACAACGTCGCAGCCGCGTGGACTAGCCATTCAACGCCCATCACCAGCCCCGCGGCTTGCAAAATCGACGTGACCAACTCGCGGGCATTGGCGGTCGTGATCGAAATGCCATAAATCCGGCCGAGCGTCGCGACCATGCTTACATCGCACACCGTTCCGCCCAATACGTCGGCTACCGGATAGGGATTGAGCGCCACCCCCAGCGCCTTCATCACAGCGAAGCTCCAGATCGTGGCAGTGGCCTTTTCGTTGCGCATCCGGACGCGCAGCGCGCCCATCCGGTCGCTCTTGTCGGCCGCATACATCGCGGCGTTGAGCGCGACCAGCGCTTTGCCTTCCACTGCCAGCACCTCCAGAATCCGCTCGCGCAGCGCGGCCACATCCGGTTCCGGCTTACGCCACTCCTGCCGCGTGCGGCCGTCGGCCGACTCGACATAGTATTCCACTTGCCGTGGATCGGCCTTCGCGGCAACGATATTCTCCGGATCAACGACTCCCGCCAGCCGCGATCCGCGAAACACCGACATCAGCTCCGCCTGTTCCTGCGGCGTGTACAGGTCCGCCTTATTCAGCACCAACAGAATCGGCTTGTGACTGGCAGCCAGTTCGACGAGCGCCGAATACTCGACTTCATTCAAGTCTGAATCGGTAACGAACAGTACCAAATCGGCCCGAGAGGCGGCATCGTGCGCCATTGCCGCTCGCTGGGCGCCGTCAACTTCGTTGAGCCCCGGCGTATCGACGAGCACCACTTGCGAATTGCCAAAACCGGGAACGCAATAACCGGCGCCGTTCCAATCGACATTCCACACATCCTTGGTCCAACCGCCGCGAACATTTACATCCGCCACCGCCTTGCCCACCAGCGCATTGATGAGCGCACTTTTGCCGGTGCTGATTTCGCCAAAGACGACGATCTCAACTTTTCCGGCAGCCAGCTTCTCCGCCATCGCCTGCAACTGATCCAAATCGCGCGCCAAACTAGCGCGTTCCTCCGGGCTGCAGCCGCGAAAATCCTCGATCGCGCGCCGTACCGAGTGCATCGCGGCTTCATAGTCGCTATCGAGACCCACAACCGTCGAGGAATTTAAGGTTGTATCCATCGATGAACCATCAAATTGAACCACGGCGCGGCCAGGCGCCATCGCCGCGATGGCCGTGCGGAGTCTTCGGAGCAAGATGTGCCTGTCCACCCTCTCGGTTGGCGGTTCTGGGATAGGCTCAAAATGCCTGAACTCACTCCTTGTGCTGCGTCAGCCGTTGCCGCCCTATCTGGATCAACTTCTTCAGTTGCTCCGGCCGCGTCACTTCCGCCCATTGGCGCCGGGCAATTTCGGCCACTCCGCCCGGCGGCGGTTGCATTTCTCGCCGGAAGTATTCGCAAAACACCCGCCCGATCCAGCGCGTCACCAGCGCCTGCACCAATCCCTGGATGATGCCGCCCGTGATCGTGCCGACGCCTGGCACGGTTTTCAACACCGATCCGATTGCCGCCGCCAACGCAGGCGCCGCCGCCGACGCACCAACCATGGCGATCAAGTTTTTCCCCAGTTGAGCGAGCAGCGTGACGATCGTATCCGCATCGATCCGCTGCCCGTACACGGCCGCCAGGTCGAGCACCATCTTCACGGTAATCGCGCTGCCGCCCGCCAAATCCAACAGCGGAAACGGATTGATCGCCGCAGCCCCGCCGGCCGCCCACATGTATTTGTTGATGACTTCGTCCGCCCGCTCGTCCAGCGTCGCTAGCACCCGCTCCTTGGCCTCATCGACCATGCCGCGCGACTGCAACAGCAAATTCGCCAGCAGCAGCTCGCGGCCGTCGCGCTGGACAATCGACATCATCCGCCGAGCGAGCGGACCGACGTCCGGCTCCACCGGAATCTCCTCCTCCTGCTCGCTGCCATCGGAAAGCACATGCACGCGGCGGCGCTTAGCGGGTCGGCTGCGCACGGCAACGACATCCGCCGCACCGACCGCCGGCGTTACCTGCTCGCCAAGCTGCCGCAACAGCTCGTCGCGTTGCGCAGGCTCGTACCAATCCGCTTTGTTGAGGCAGACGACGATGCGTTTCTCCATGGACGCCAGTGCTTCCAGTAATTCCAATTCATACGCCTTCAGCGGTCCGTCGACAACGAACAAAACAAGATCGGCGTTCTTCGCAGCCGCCGCCGAGTCGGCAGCGCGCTTCGCCGCGAACCTCTGCCAGGCCGGGTGTATCGATGAGCACAACTTTGTCTCCGGCGGGCCAGGGAATCTCGCTCCGCGCCGCAGTCGTACCACCCACAACATTGGTGCGAAACACCGGCCGACCGGCCAACGCGTTGAGCAGCGAAGACTTGCCGCTCGAAATCGTCCCAAACGCCACGATCTCGAGCTCCTGCGACTCGCGCTTCGCTTCGAGCTGTTCCACTTCCGCCGTGATTTCCGCCTGCAGCTCCGGCGCCAAACGCCCTTCGCTGGCAAACTGGCGACTGGCGGCCAGGTTATCGGCGAATTCCTGCGTTTGCGCGCCCGCCGACATCTGGCTGGGGCTCAATTGCCGCCGCTCGCGCTCCGCCGATTTCTGCCGTGTGTTTCGCCACACATGGAGCAGAATCGCCAGCAAAAGCCCGCCGATGAGCAAGCTGCCAATGCCCACCACCGCCACGTAGACGTACCCAATCGCCGGGCTGATCTCCACCGCGTGATAGTACTGCTCGATGAGTCGCGGTGGCAGCGTGACCAGTATGTATCCCACCACCGCGAGCACGATGATCACAAAAATACCAGTGCTGGTCCGTGACTGCGGCATTGCGGTATTATAATCCGCGACGTATCGCCGCTCCATTGCACCCGTTGGAGCATCGGGTAGAACGAAACCTCGACCATGATCGGATTCAAATCAGACAGGTGACGCAATGAAGGCTGCATATATCAACGCGCCCGGTCCGCCTGAAAATATCATTGTTGGCGACTTGCCAACCCCCGAGCCTGCCGGCAGCCAAGTGCTCGTGCGCGTGAAGGCCGCGGCGCTCAATCCAATCGATACCTATATTCGCAGCGGCGCCGTCAAGATGGACCTCCCGCTCCCGTTTGTCGTCGGCTGCGACCTGGCCGGCATCATTGAAAAAACTGGCCCCACTGCCAAGCGCTACAAGGTCGGCGACCGCGTGTGGGGATCAAACCAAGGCCGGCACGGGCGGCAGGGCACATTTGCCGAGTACGCCGCTGTGGATGAAGCTTGGCTCTATCCGATTCTCGAAGGTGTCAGCGATGAAGCGGCCGCCGCGTGCGCGCTGGTCGGTCTCACTGCGCATTTGGGACTGGTGCGCCAAGCCGCGCTGCAAAGCGGAGAAACGCTGTTCGTCAATGGTGGCACCGGTGGCGTCGGGTCGATGGTCGTGCAAATGGCCAAAGCGTTGGGCGCCCGTGTGATCACCACCGCCGGCAGCGACGAAAAGGTAAAGCTCTGTCGCGAATTGGGCGCCGACGCCGCCGTCAACTACAAGCAAGAAAACGTATCGGACCGCGTGAAAGAATTCGCTCCAGATGGCATCAATGTTTGGTGGGAAACCCTGCGCGAGCCGAATTTCGATCAGGCAATTTCGCTCCTGGCGTTCCGCGGCCGAATGATCCTCATGGCCGGTCGCGACGCGCGGCCCCCTTTTCCGGTCGGGCCGTTTTACACGAAGGACTGCAGCGTCTTGGGCTTTGCCGTATTAAACGCCACCGCCGAGGAGCAACGACCCGCGGCCGACGACATGAACCGTTGGCTCGCCGCCGGAAAAATCAAACCCCGCATTGATCGCACTCTGCCCCTCGACCAAACCGCCGCCGCCCACCGCCTCCAAGAAGAAAGCACAGTGGGCAAAAGCGGCGCGCTCGCGGGAAAAATTGTAATCAATCCTTGAAAGAATGTATCGCCCAGCACCAATGACCAACGGGCCGTTTTGTTGGTTGGTCGTTGGGATTTGGTCACTGGTTATTCTTTGCTTGCCATGCTCCCGCGCGTCCTGGAACCCGAGCTCATGGATACCGCCGAGGACGCGCGCGAATATGACGCGATGGACCATGCGGCGGTCAATGCCCAATTCGTCACGGATTTATTGAACGCCATCGCGGGCTGGTCGCATTCGAATGTAGGTCGGACAATCCTGTCCGACCAGCCGCGAGGGACGGACAGGAATGTCCGTCCTACGGATCAAATTAGCATTCTCGACCTCGGCGCCGGCACCGCCCAAATCCCCATCGAGCTGGCCCGCCGCGCCCACGACGTTCACATCACCGCCATCGACGCCGCCGAAACGATGCTGGACGTCGCCCGCAAAAACGTCGCCGCGGCTCGGTTATTCGACCGCATTTGCCTGATCCTTGCCGACGCCAAGCAATTGCCGTTCGCATCCGGCTCGTTTCCCATCGTCATTAGCAACAGCATCGTCCATCACGTCGCCGAACCGCAAACCGTCCTCTCCGAAGCCATCCGCGTCACCAGCCGCGGCGGCTTTTTGTTTCACCGCGACCTGGCCCGGCCAACCAATGAAACACAGTTGCAGCATCTAGTCGAGACCTATGCCGGCAATGCGTCGCTTCACCAGCGCAAGCTCTTCGCCGAGTCACTCCGCGCCGCGCTCACCGTCCAAGAAGTCCGCGACCTCGTCGCCAAATTCGGCTTCGATTCAGGCTCCGTCCAAATGACTTCCGACCGCCATTGGACGTGGTCGGTGTTGAATAATTGAATGAAAGGACTGCCGGAAAACTCCCGTCGACTGGCTGTTGGGTCGATGTATAATCGAGAAGCTATTGGTTATCCTGGCACGGAGAAAACATAATGAGCCTCACAGCTATTTACATGCAAGTGCCCGAGGGGTACATCGCATTTGTCGAGGAGCTGCCGGGCGCGAATACGCAAGGCGCGACCTTGGACGAAGCGCGCGAAAATCTTCAAGAAGCTGTGGCTCTTGTCCTGGAAGCTAATCGCGAGTTGGCTGAGAAGTCGTTGGCTGGTCAGAATGTTGTCCGTGAACCATTCGAATTGGCGACGACATGAAGCGGGTGGATCTCGTCCGTCACTTGCATGAGGTCGAAGAATCGGCGTTCTGGATCTCGCGCCGAACAGCGGCGTCGCGGCATGTCGCACGCCTGAAAAGACTTCTGGATTTAGCACAAAGTCCGCTGTCGGAATCGAGCGCCGGTACGATGAAGCGGAGGCGCGAATTTATATTGGACGAAATCAGGCGATATGATCCGGAGGAAGCCGACAAGCTGGCGAAAAATATTCCCCAACGAATCAGGCCCGAACTGTCGGATCAGAAATGAATTCTCAGACCAAGAATTTCATTCTGATCACACCAACCCCCACCGCTTCCGCAAAAACCATTCGGTGCCCAACAGGCCGACGAAGATCAAAAAGAACGGCCAGGTGTCCCAGTAGGTGACTTTCGCGATCACCTCCTGCTTCAGTTCCGGCGGCTTTTCGGCCAGGCGCTTCAGTAGGTCCGGCAACTCTTCCGGCGCAAGCGCCGTCCCGCCGGCCGGTTTGGTTGTCTCCGCTAATTGCGCCATCAGGCCGGGCTCCGCGGCCGGGCGGTCGAGTTCCAAATCCTGATTGGGAACCAGAAAACGTGCTTCGGCCGTGCCAAGCTCCGTATTGCCGTCTCGTGCTTTGACGGTGATGCGATAATCGCCCGGCTTCGCCGTTTGGCGAAACGTTGCCGACCAATCGGCGCCGGTTTTCGTGGCACGCACGGGCTCCGCGTTGCCGCCAGGCGTTTGCACCGCGACATCGAATTGCGCCGAGCGATTCGGCTCACCCTGTGCGTTTTCGGCGCCGATATTGAACTCCACGCGCCCCTCGCGCACCACGCGTCGCCCGGCCAACCGAATCCACACACGGCCCGCGGTCTGCTCATCCTTCTTGGCGAGCCACAGCACACACTGCCGCCAGAATCGCCGATGCGCTTCGCCGAAACCGCTCATCTGCCAATGCCAAGTCGAATCGCCCGCAAACGCCAGCACGCGGCCATCGCCCGATTGCCCGGCCACCAACAGCGGATGATGCTGGGCATCATCCGCCTCGGCCAGCACCTGCGCGTTGGGCTTCAGCTCGTTGCGTGCGATACGGTTGGCGCCATCGAGCGGCGGCAACTGTTCCCAAAGAATCCCCGGCTCCTGACCTCTGGCCCTTACACCCTCCAACTGCATGATGGGATGCCGCACACCCAGCGGTGCTGCGGGGCGCATGCGCAGCGGGCCGCGCAGTTGAACATCCTCGCGCACGGGTTCGCCAAAACCTTGCCGCTGCGCCGGTCCGATATCCACAGGCAGCACATCGGCCAGCGGCGAGTCGCGAAAACCGCCCGGCCCAAAGCTGTGATATCCGCCCAGCATGATGAGGCCCATCCCTTTCCGCACGCGTTCCGCAATCGCCTGCCAGCTTGCGCGGCTCAGCCCCTGAACATCCACATCATCGAGAATCACCACATCCGGCGCCGATGCCGTGCCCGTTGTGCCCGGACCTCCCGACTCCGACGTTCCTTTGCGTCCAATGGCGTCTACCATATCCGCCCCCGGCGGGTCGTAATTGACGAGCCGTCGCTCGACGACGATATCCGGCGAACGCGCGAGCGCAGCCCTCACAAACCGCTGTTCCGGTCCCGGTCCGCCGCCGATTCGCGTCGTCCCCACCAGGTACAGCACCTTGATCCCGCCGGCCCGCACGGTCACAAATGTGCTCACTTCGTTGTTCGTCGTCACCAGCTCACCCTCGCGCGGCGCCACAAGCAGCGTCACTTTGTATTCGCCCGGCGTTCGCGGCGTGTAGTGCAGGGCCAGCGGCACCGTGGCGCCTTCCACGCCCGTATCGACCTCGGCCGTATCGACTACCTCCATTCCCGCGGTGGTTTCCCACAACAAATGAACCTTCACGTGTTGATTCGAATACCCGTTGGCCGTTAGCTGCCCGCGCACTTCCGTCGGTGTCGAGGTGAAAACTGTCTCGTTCGTCACAAGATCGTTGATGGCGAGATCGGCCCGCTCGCGGCCGCCCGATTTGCCGAACGTGAATGTGTACAGGGGGATATTCTCAGCCGCCAGCCGCCGGGCGGCCACTTGTGGCGGCACGTCGCGCGGCGCAGTGCCCGCTGCGCACCGTCGCTCAACAGGAGCGTCGCCAGCACGCGCTTGTTCGTCTCGCGCTCCAGCGCATCGTTCATCGCGGCCCCAATGGCCGATTCATCTCCTGTCGGCGCAGCCGCCAGGCCAATTTTGCCGTTCTGAACGGAAAGCTTGCGAGTCTGGCTATCGAACTCGTAAGCTGCCACCTTGAGCTTTTTATTCAGCTTGTCGATGTCGTTCGCCGCCGAACCGAGCAGGCGCCTCACCGAATCCCAGCGTGGCTTGTCGCCCAGCGAATCGGCAACCTGCATGCTTCGGGAGCCGTCCACCAGCACAACCAGCGACGCCGCGACCGGCTCAACCCTTAGATACACAAACGACGGGCGCAACAGCGCAAACAGCATCAACAGCACAACGACCAGCCTCAATCCGACGAGCGCCGCCCACTGTCGCCGCGCCAGCCGCACGTGCCGCGGACGAACCCATAACAATCCGACAAGCACCGCCGTCACTGCCACGACGAGCGGCAAACTGACAACCGGTTGTAAACGAATTTCCATCATCGCCGTGCATCCGCCGAGCCTACGGGTTCTTTTGTCGACCTTGGATTTCCGATTTCCGATTGGCGCTCAGTCGCAGCGCCGGCATCGCCCGCCCGGCTGCTAATGCCCATCCCAGTTGTTCTCCCCGATAGCCGATTGCCCGCGGCGGACGACGCCGAATAAAATCGATTGGCCAGCCACTGCTCGGCGGCCATGACAAGCGCGACGGCCAGAATCAACGCGGGGAAAAGTTCGCGCCCGATACGCCCCAGGCCCACGCGCAGTTCAATTTCTTTGCGGTTTTGCGCCACTCGCGCCCGCTCGCTCCCCAGCGCTTTGATCGCGTCCGCCGCCGCCACGCGGTCCAGACGGCATATCTCGGCGGGCACGTTTATGCTGAAGCCACGATCCAGCCGCTCCTGCTGGCCGCCGGCGCGCACTCGATAATTGCCCACTGCGTCTGTCGCCGCGATCGACAGATTGCGCTGCCCTGGCGTCAGCGATTGCCGAACCGCGCTTCCATCCGGCAGTTGAAGGACGTAGCTCGAAACCTGCTCCTCCAAATTTAGCGGCAGCACGATCGTTTGCCCCGCCAGGTAATTGAGCGGAGTCTTACCCGCCCCGGCCAGGTCTTGCACGATTCCATTCGTCAGCGCGATGAATGGCCAAGGATCGGGCCCGGTGGGCAGTAAGTTCCAAGGATCATCGTTGGCACGGTCCGAAACCGACGTCGTCATCACGATTACCGAGCCCGCGCCGACCTGCCGCTCGACCAACGCGGGTTTGCCGTTGGCAAATGTCGCTACCACTTGCGCCCCCTTCGCGCCGTCCTCCAGATCCCAATATTTGAACACGGGAAACTCAGACCACGGCGCCGTGGCGGCCAGCTCACCCAGCTCGTGCAGCGCCGGGTGCTCGACCGCAATCGGCCGCAAAAATGTGGGCTCGCGCGATTGCCAGCGCAGTTTGCCCGGTAATAACTTTTGTGCCTCGCTGCCATTCATTTCCTCGCGGCGGGCGTGCCGGCCCAGAAATACGCCCACCCCGCCCCCGCCTTCCGCGAAATTCTCCAGCGATTGCCACGCCGCGTCGGGCAGCGGCGGCGGGTCCAACAGGCACACCGCCGCGAAGTCGGCAAGCGGCAAATCTTTCAACTCGTCGAACGTGCCAACCTGGCACGCGAATTTCGATTGCGCCAAACCCGCGGCAGCGGTTGGCGAAAGCGCTTCGCGCACGAATAGCGCGTCATCGGGCCTTTCCGCCAGCAGCAGAATCTTGCTGGGCGGACGCACCTCGACGGTGAAGTAACGAACGTCGTCGCAGGCCAGCCCATCTCGCCCCACGATCCGCACGAATCCCTGGTGCGTGCCTAATGTCAATCCGGCAAGCGAGAACTCAACGGGCGTTGGCCGCTCGCCATTTGGCGACACAACCTGTTGCCCTCGTTTCTCCGGCTTGTTCGCCCCATCGCCGACAAACAATTCGATGGTCGTTTCATGCGCTATGTTCGCGCTGCCGGTCGCCAGCAGCTCGGTATTCAATTGCAGCAACCCGCCCGGCGCCACGCGATCGCTCGAGAGCTTCAAACCGCCCAGCCCGAGATTCTTCGGCTCCGGCACGCCGACATCGATGAGATAGACATTCGCACCCGGCAAGTTGTCGAGCGACTTCGCAAACTGGGTGAGCATTTCTTGCGGCCAGGCTTCCGCCGCCATGTCCGTGAAAACGTAGATTTCGCCGCGATAATCCTTCTTAGCATCCAGCCAACGCGTCGCGTCGTTCAGTGCTTCGCTAAACGGACGCACGACCGCGCTGAGTTCCAACCGCTCGATTCGCAGCTCCGCGGCGTCGCGATCCAAATCCTGCCCTCGTTGCCGCCCCGCGCGGTCCACCACCGTCACCGGATTCTCGGCCGGCAGTTGATTGATGAGCCACCCGGCCAGTTCTTTGGCCTTCTGCAATCGCGTTTTGTCGTCTTGCTGATACTGCAGCCGCAGCGAATTATCGAACACGAGCGCCGTGGCAAGGGGCGCGCCTTGTTTGCCGGCCGCCCCCGACCCGTGCAGCGTCGGCCGCGCCAATGCGAATGCCAGCAATGCGATGATCGCGCATCGCAACGCCAGCAGCAATATCTGCCGCAGCCGCAACCGGTGCTGATTGAGGGAGCGCCGCTGCTCGACAAATCGCAGCGCGGGAAACTTCAACCGCTGCGCCTCGCGCCGCATGATGAGGTGCAGCACGATCGGCACCGCAACAAGCGCCGCGCCGCCAATCAAAGCTGGTGTTACAAAACCCATCGCAAAGTGTCTCGGAAGGATTGACCACAGAGACACAGAGCGCATGGAGAAGAAAGATCGGCCAGTGCAAATCTGTCATTTGCGATTTGTCATTTCAGGAATGGCCAATGACAAATGTGCAATGAAAAAGTGACTGATTCTTCTTTCTGTCCTCTGTGCCTCTGTAGTCAATACTATCCCCGCGACCGCCGCATGATTAGGTATTCCGTCAGCGCCCGATCGAACGGCATGCTCGTATCCAGCGGCACGTAATCGATACCGCTTTGGAAGCACTCGCGGCGGTATGAGTCGCGAAACTCTTCGATCTCCTGCAAGTAGTCGCGGCGGTAACTGTCTGCATCCACTTCCAGCCGCGCATTGGTTTCCGGCTCCTCCAGTTCCACCAAACCGGAAAACGGAAACGCCACCTCCGCTTCATCCAGGACGTGAAACAGAATCACATCGTTTCCACCGTGCCGCAGCTCGCGCAGCGCGCTAATAATCGGTTCCGAATCCGCCAACAAATCGCTGAATACCATTACCAGGCTGGCGTGCTTGAGCATCGCCGCCAACTGGGCCAGGCTGCGGCCGACATCCGTTTTCCCGGCCGGCCGAAGCCGGGCCAACAAAGATAAAATATTGCCGATCTGCTGCCGCTTGCTCTTCGGCGCCAAATGATTCGTGATCCGCTCCGCAAAGGTGACCACGCCCACGGGGTCGTTTTGATGGATCATCAAATACGCCAGCGCCGCCGCCAGGCTAATCGCGTAATCCAGCTTCGTCAGCTCCTGCCGATACGTGTACGCCATCGATTCGCTGAGATCCATCGCCAGGTAGCCGGTGATGTTGGTCTCCGCTTCGAACTTCTTGACGTAATACTTGTCGGTCTTGGCATACACCAGCCAATCGAGGTCCTTCGGATCGTCGCCCGGCGTGTACTTGCGGTGCTCGCTGAACTCGACCGAGAACCCGTGAAACGGGCTGGCGTGCAGGCCGTGCAAAAACCCCTTCACGATGAACTGCGCCCGCAAGTCCAACCGCGAAATCTGCCGAATCACCTCCGGCTTCAGGTATTTTTCAACGGTGGACACGGATGTTGGATACTAGATGTTGGATGCTGGATGCTCGATTTCGCATCATGTCCGATGTCCGGCTTCTACGGATTGAAGAAAATTGTTGAGTTTTCGACCGAGGGTATCGAGCCGTTATACTATTCTCACCCATTATCGCTAACCGATCATCCAAAATATCCAGCATCCAGCATCTAACATCCAGCATCTATGCAGAGAACTTCGGAATCTCCGGCTGCGGAATTTCTCTGAGTAGGCGCGCGACCAGATCTTCCGTCGTCATTCCTTCGGCTTGCGCTTGGAAGTTTGTGCTAATCCGGTGGCGAAGCACGGGCACCGCAACTTTCTGAACATCATCAATGGCGACGCTAAATCGTCCGTCCATGGCCGCGAGCGCCTTGCCGCCGTGAATCAGGAACTGCCCGGCCCGCGGTCCCGCGCCCCAATCGACCAGCTCCTGTACCCATTTCGGCGCCGAAGGATCCTTGGGCCGCGTCGCCCGAACCAGCGCGGCCGCATACTTAATAATATGCTCGCTCACCGCCACGGACCCGACCAGTTTCTGCAAGTTCAGGATTGCCCGCTCGGAAAGCACCTTGGTGACTTCCGGCCGGTCGTGCCGCGTGGTAGCCGCCAGAATCTGTTCCTCTTCCTTGGCGGAGGGGTAATCCACCTTGATGTTGAACATGAACCGGTCGAGCTGCGCCTCGGGAAGCGGATACGTGCCTTCCTGCTCGATCGGGTTTTGTGTTGCGATGGTGAAGAACGGATTCGGCAGCGAGTACGTCGATTGGCCGGCCGTAACCTCGCGCTCCTGCATCGCCTGCAACAAGGCCGCCTGCGTTTTCGGCGGCGTGCGATTGATTTCATCGGCCAGCAAGATGTTGGTGAAAATCGGCCCCTCGACAAATCGGAACGACCGCCGCCCCTCGGCATCTTCTTCCAACACGCTCGTGCCCGTGATGTCCGAAGGCATCAAGTCGGGCGTAAATTGGATCCGCTTAAATTGCAGATCGAGGATCTGCGCGAGCGTGCTCACGATGAGCGTCTTCGCCAGCCCCGGCACGCCGACCAGTAAGCAGTGTCCGCGGGTGAAGATGGCCGCGAATATCTGCTCGATGACCGCATCCTGGCCGACGATGATCTTTTGCAGCTCGCGCTGCATGAGCTGCCGGTGCTGGCGAAACTCCTGCAGCACGTCGCCCAGGTTGCGCGTTTTCGTGGGAGGGGTGGTCGAAGTGGACATGCGACTTTATCGGTTGTTCGTTGATGATGACCGGCCGGCAATTCTATCCGTTCCCCAGCCGACGACAGTCGTCGGTGTGCGTAATACAACCGATTCCGCCCCGTTCCGTACCGCGCATTCTATCGGTCGCCACCGCGCGGGACAATCCAACCGCGCGAATCGCGTTGCCTCTGCAACATTTGAATCGTAAACTACTTACAGATGCCATGCCTCACCCTGCGCGAAGGATGCGAGATGACTTTTCTCCAAGCGCTTACCCGCGTTGCGGCCGGGGCGGTTGTAGCGGTTGTAGCGCCTGCCGTCGCGCTGGCGCAGCAGCCGCAAAGACCAAAGGAGCGGGCGATCGATGCGGCCCAAGTGTTGGCCGCGATTGATCGCGGCGTCGCTTATCTCAAACGCGAGCAGTCGCCGCGCGGAAATTGGGGGGAATTCCTCGGCTACGATGGTGGCGTTACCGCGCTCTGCACGCTCGCGCTTTTGAATTCCGGCGTCCCCCTCGACGATCCGGCAGTTGGAAAGGCGGTTGATTATCTTCGCGGACTCCAGCTCGACAAAACTTACACCGTTTCGCTCCAAACCATGGTTCTCTGCACCGCTGAGCCGAAGAAGGATACTCTGCTCATTCGACGCAACGTCCAATGGCTCGAAGCGCATCAGATTAAGGACGGCCCGCGAAAGGGCGCTTGGTCCTACCCGGGACCCGGCGGCGACAATAGCAATTCGCAATTCGCCCTGCTGGCCCTGTTCGATGCCCAGCGCGTCGGCGTCGAAGTCAGCCGCGATACCTGGGAGCTGGCGGCAAAGTACTGGCGATCCACGCAGAACGACGACGGCTCCTGGGGCTACGTACCGGGCGACGCCGGCACCGGCAGCATGACCTGCGCCGGCATCGGCGGTCTGGCTGTATCCTCCGCCGCTTTGGGGTCGGGCGACGCCGCCGTTGAGAACGGCCACGTCGTTTGCTGCCGTCCGCACGAAAGTAACGACGAGCTCGATCGCGCCGTCGATTGGCTCGGTCAGCGATTTTCGGTCAATCGCAATCCGCGACCGGAGGGAGGCGGCCAGTCGTGCCTGTACTATTATCTCTACGGCTTAGAACGGGCCGGCCGCCTTACCGCCCGCCGCTTCATCGGCAAACATGATTGGTATCGCGAGGGCGCCGAGCTTTTAGTTGCCGAGCAAGATTCGCTCTCGCATTATTGGAAAGGAAACTGGTACGCCGAACGAGAGCCGCGCATCAGCACCGCGATGGCCCTGTTGTTCTTGTCCAAAGGCCGCCGCCCCGTCGTACTCGGCAAGCTCAACTACGGCGACGGAGATGGCTGGAACCAACACCGCCGCGACGCCGCTCATCTTACCGAATACACCGAAGAAGCTTGGGGTTTCGGGCTCACCTGGCAAGTGATGGACCCGGCCACCGCCACCGTCGAAGATTTGCTCCAGGCGCCCGTACTTTATATCAGCGGCAGCCAGGCGCCCAATCTGCTGCCCCAAGCCCAAAAGCTGCGCGATTACGTCGATCGCGGCGGCTTCATCCTTGCCGAAGCCTGTTGCCGCGATTCCAGCCGGTTCGACACCGCCTTTCGCCAATTGATGACGGCCGTCTTTCCCGAACCCGAGTACAAATTGCAACCCGTCGCGCCCGGTCACCCCATTTGGCGAATGCAGGATATCGTGAGGCCCGATTCGCCCTATGCGGGCCGGCTGTTGGGCGTCGAATACGGTTGCCGCACCTGCGTCGTCTACTGTCAAGACGATCTGTCCTGCTACTGGGAATTGGCCCGCCCCGGCCTATGGAACCGCTATCCGCCCGAAGTCAAGCAGCACATTGCCGATGCGCTGGCGATTGGTGTCAACCTGCTCACCTACGCCACGAATCGCGAACCAAAAGGCAAAGAGCAAAGCTTCGGCACGACCCCTAGCGGCGAGTCCACCTTAGCCGGCGGATCTCGCGGCGTCATCGAAGTCGCCAAGCTCCGCCATGGCGGCGGCTGCAACGATGCGCCGGGCGCACTATTGAATCTTTTACGCACCGCCTCTCAAGGCGAATTGAAACTTCAAGTCCGCGCCGCGCCACAACTGATCAACATCTCCGACCCCAGCCTGTTCCGCTACCAAATGGTCTTCATGCACGGCCGCCAAGATTTCCACCTCACCGACGCCGAACGCCTGCGTCTTCGCGAATACCTCCAGCGCGGCGGCACTCTGCTGGCCGACGCAATCTGCGCCTCCAAGCCATTCGCCACCGCCTTCCGGCGTGAAATCGGCGCCTCAACTCCCGGCCACTCGCTCCAGCGCATTCATGCAAAGGACCTCCTCTTTACCACCGCCTACGGCGGCTACGACATCCGCCAGGTCTCTCTCCGCGATCCGCAAACCGCCGCCGATGGCCGACAACCCCTCGCCGCGCACGTGCGCCAAGTCGAGCCGCAGCTCGAAGGCATCGAATTCGATGGCCGCTGGGCCGTCGTCTTTTCACCTTTCGACATTAGCTGCGCCTGGAAAGCCACCAAGGCATCGGCTGCCGCGGCTACACCCAACAAGACGCCGCCCGCATTGGGCTGAATGTGTTGATGTACTCGTTGAATCAATGAACCCCTACTTCGGCCTGCGGAAGGTCGCTCAAAATTGAATGGTTGCTTTGCCGCAAACGCCCGAAACAGTCGTCGACGCTCCGGGTTGAGTAAGATGTTCGGTTCCCACGCAACTGCGCAAGGTGTCCTGCAATGCGCACTGCAAGTGCCTGGTTGTTGATGCTGTTGGTTTGGGTTACTGCTTTTGAATGCGCCACGGGCCAAGAGCTGGATCGTGGAGCGCACCGCCGTGGTAGGCGCGCGGGGACAAATCCCGGCGAGGTAATTACACCGCCCGATATGAGCGAGCGGTGGCGCGATGAATTGCAGGTTGGCCAGCCTGCGCCTGAGTTCACGTTGCCGTTGGCGAGCGGGACGGAGGACGCGAAGGCCATAGCGCAGCGCAGCAAGCGCAATACGCGGCCAAGTGGCAAAGCCACCAAGGCGGCCGCATCGGATAAAACGATCTCGCTTAAACAGCTTCGCGCAAACAAGCCGGTCGTGCTGATCTTCGGCAGCGTCACCTGCCCGCCGTTTCGTGGGCAGCTCGAAGGCATCGACGACGTGTATCGCGATTTTCGCGACCGGGCTGAATTCTTGTTCATTTATATTCGCGAGGCCCATCCCGATTCGGTATTATCGCTAACAGACGCGCAGCAGCGACCCGCGCTTGTGAAGATTCCCCAACACACGACGCTCAAAGGCCGCACGCAAGCCGCTGCCGCCTGCGGGCGCACACTCAAGCTGCGCATGCCGATCGCTGTAGACACGATCGACAACACCGTTGGCCGCGCCTATGCCGGATGGCCCAACCGCATGGTGGTCGTCGGCGCCGATGGGCGCATTCTCTTTGCCAGCTCGCCCTCGCCGCGCGGCACCGACGCTCCACGCTTGCGTACCTGGCTCCAGGAAAACCTGCCGCGAGAAGGTCCGCGAAAAGACGCCACATCGCCAAAGGGCACACGCTAATCGAAGACCATTTCGCATCGGCGTCCGCCTTTGCCTTGCGCCCTAGCGAATTCGCGCGAGATACGAGGCGCAACCATTTATCTGTCAATAGATTGCGCTTCATGCTAGCAGCCGCAAGCGGAATTGACCGCTAGCGCAGCGTCCACTTATAATCCGCCGCGTTTTTCGTCGCGACTTTTCCTAATTGCAGGCGTCGCTTTGGTTTGAGGTAACTGACCTGCAATTCGCGAGTGATCGATGCGCGCCGCGCGCAGCGTGCGCACTTTTCCTGGCAAGGATGCCGGTCTGATCTCGTCATCAATATCGAAATCGAAGCCCAGGCGCCGCCGCGCGCCTCACCGCAATCTGTGCGCTCTCGCTGCGCAGGGCCGTCCCTCATTTTGCAATTTGCATTTTACAATTTGCATGTTGCATTCCTGCACTGGCCCAAGCGCAGCCGGCGCCGCCCGTCACTCGCCTGCCGCCCGCCGAATCACCGCTGCAAACCGCGCAGCTCCTGCCTACCCCCATGCTGCCGCAACGGGTCCCGCCGCCGGAGCCAATTGGCGGCCCACCTGCCGCCGCAATCGCGCCATCGGTTGCCCCGCGGCCCAGCTTCCGCAGCGTGAAAGTCCGGCCGCGATCCGAAGGTCTGGGGCCCACCTTCGAAGCACTCACCACGCCGCAGGGCGAAAAAGTGGCGGTTATCAGTGGCGGCGTCAACGTCATCGTGCAGGGCTTGAGTTCCGACAGCCTGCCCCAAACTCTTGGTCCACTTGGCGACATCGATATCGAAGCCGACCGGATCGTCATCTGGGGAATCGACGCCAGCGGCCTCAGCGGCGCCACGCAGCAAAGCAACCAGCCGCTGCAGATTTACATGGAAGGCAACATCGTCTTCCGACAGGGCGACCGCACCGTGGTCGCCGATCGCATGTTCTACGACGTGCCCCGCCAGCTCGGCACCCTCCTCAACGCCGAGTTGCTCACGCCCGTGCCTCAATCGGGCCTCAATCAATATGCCGGCCTCGTGCGACTCAAAGCCGCCGCGATCCGCCAGCTCGATCAGGCCCATTTCGTTGCCCAAGAAGGTCTGTTTACCACCAGCCGTCTCGAAGAACCCAGCTACGCCGTCGAGTCCGACGAAATCGTGTTTCAAGATCTCCAGCAGCCCCTCGTCGATCCGATCACCGGCGCGCCGCGCTCGATCCCAACGGCCAGCCGATCGTCGGCCATCAGCGGCTCGTTCGCGGCACGAACGACTACTTGTACATCGGCGGCGTACCGGTCTTCTATTGGCCCACGCTCTCGACCGACTTGGAAAAGCCAACTTATTACGTCAACAACGTCCATATTCGCCACGATTCGATCTTCGGCTACCAGGCGCTATTCGATCTCGATGCCTTCCAGCTCACGGGCATCGACCGCATCCCCGGCGTGAAGTGGGACCTTAGCCTCGATTACCTCAGTCTGCGCGGACTCGGCTACGGCACCGGCGTCGAATACGCCCGCGACGAATTCTTCACACTCGATGGCCCCACCACCGGTCGATTCGACGCCTGGTTCATCAGCGACCATGGCGTCGACAACCTGGGCCGCGACCGCCGCAACATCGTCCCCGAAGAGTCCTTCCGCAATCGCGTCTTCTGGGACCACCGCCAGCACCTCGTCGGCGGACTGCTCGACGACTGGACCGTACAAGCCGAAGTCGGTTGGCTCAGCGACCGCACGTTCCTCGAAGAGTACTACGAAAACGAGTGGGACAATAACAAGGACCAACTCACTGGCGTGCGGCTCAAGCACACCTACGACAACCAATCGATCTCGATCGAGGCCAACGCCCGCATCAACGACTTCTTCACGCAAACGCAGTGGTTGCCCCGCCTTGATCACTACTGGCTCGGCGAACCGCTCCTCGACGACAACCTCACGTGGTACGAACACTCATCCGCCGCGTATGCCGATATCGGCATTGTCACCACTCCCTCGAATTCGATCCTCGCATCCCAATTCGAACGGCTGCCCTGGGAGGAAGATGCCGCCGGGAATCCTATCTCGGGCGCGGGTGAGCGGCTGATCACGCGGCAAGAGATCGATTGGCCGATCGACGCCGCTCCCTTCAAAGTCGTGCCATTCGCGCTCGGCGAGCTGGGCGATTGGGGCGCCGACCTAAACGGCGACCGATTCCAGCGGGCCTTCGGCACCGCCGGCGTGCGGGCCAGCATCCCGTTCTGGTACGCCGACCCCGCCATCCGCGACGCACTATTCAACCTCAATGGCCTTGCCCACAAAGTCGTGTTCGATGTGCAAGCCACCATCTCCGGCTCGACGCAGGACCTCAACCGCTTCCCGCTTTACGACGAACTGGACGATGACTCGATCGAAGACTTCCGCCGCAGGCTGTTCTTCTCGCCGTTCGGCGGTCAGCTCGCCGGCCTGTACTACATGCCGGTTGTTGGCGGCCCATCGATCATCGACCCCAAGTTCGATCCGCGCTTCTACGCGCTTCGGTATGGCCTGCAGGATTGGGTTACCTCGCCCTCCGACGAAATCGCCGACCAGTTGGCCGCCGTGCGATTCGGCATGCATCACCGTCTGCAAACCAAGCGCGGCGCACCGGGCGAAGAGCACATCATCGATTGGCTCACATTCGACTCCAACGCCACCTACTTTCCCGACGCAAACCGCGACAACGCCGGCGCCGCGCTTGGTATGCTCGACTACGACCTGCGCTGGCACCTCGGCGATCGCTTTTCGATCCTCTCCGATGGTTACGCCGATACGTTCGGCGACGGTCTCAAGACCGCTTCGATCGGCGTCTTGCTCAACCGCCCCGCTCGTGGCAATGCCTACCTCGGTTTCCGCACCGCCGGCGGAACGTTCGTGGCCGATGTCCTTAATCTCACGGTCAACTATCGCATGACCGAAAAATGGATCGGTTCCGCCAGCTCGAGCATCGACTTCGGCCCCACCGGCAACATCGGCCAGAGCGTCAATTTCACCCGCATCGGTGAATCGCTCATCGCCACGTTGGGCGCAAGCGTTGATGAATCCAAGGGCAGTGTCGGCATCCACTTCCTGCTCGAGCCCCGGTTCCTGCCAAACCTGCACACTACCAGCAAAACGGGCATCGAAATTCCACCCGCCGGTGCCTACGGCCTGGACTAGCGCCGCGAAAGCTCCACAGCTCCGCTCGAGGTTACGCTGCCGCTGGCCCCCGCCGAACATTTCAATCGCGACCGTGAACGCAACACACTCCGCCGCGTCGATCGGCAACAACTCGCCGACTGTTGCCCGCAAGAGCACGAGTTAACTTCGGTATTCTGGCTCGCTGCCTCTGCCCCCGCCCCCGCCTTATGTCCAACCAGCGTATTTCTCGCCGGCTCCGATCGCTTCCGCGCAAAAACTGCGAGACTATTCCCGACCGCCCGCTCTTTGCCATGCTGCTTATTCGGAAATAAGTCGCATGGCATATTCATGACCTGTGGATCGTTGGCCGAAGTGGTCGGGTCGTCCATCACGAGCGTCGTGGAGCCGCCCCCGTCGAGACTGATCGCGTCGCGCGCTCCCCAACGAATCAAAATATCCGCCATCTCGTTGAACTTGAGTCCGAGGCTGTGCCCCGGCTCTCGCCCATCGACGGTAAACAGCAGCAGCTTTCCATCCGCCGTAATGCCCACAGCGGTCCGCGGATGAATGGCCGGGTCTTTGCCGGCAACGTTTTTGCCGTCTTTCACCAACCGCGTCTTCCCGCTCAGCGCGTTATAGAGCGATATAGCTGGATTGTGCGCCATGCCCAAGGAGACAGGTGCAGTCGCTCCGTGTCTGACAGGGTGGGGCGCCTTGTTTCCTTTTCCCGTCCCGCGAATGATCGTGGCCACGTTGTTCTGCGAAATGTTGATTGCATCGACAAACCCGCGTTCAAACGGCGAGTAAGCGTCGCCCTTCGAAACAGACAGCCCCAGCACGTCGTATTGCCCCTTGCTCGCCGCCCCTTTCGCAGCCATTGCGAAGAAAGACCCATTGACGCCAATTTGCGCCCCAACTTGCGTAACAAACGTGCGCACCGTTTGCGGCGTCGTGTCGCCGATAAGTCCGCCGTTCGATGGCGTAACCACAAACCCCACCCCCGGCGCCGACATATCTATCTCAACCACCCACATAGCAATCAGCCGCGGCACAGTCGATTTGCTGTGAATCAAACGCACACCCTCGAACGGCTCGGTAACCTTGTTGGTGCCGGCCGCAGCAAACGGCAGCGAAAAAATAAACCATGCCGCGGTGACAAGAAGTAGTTTAAATACCCTCTCCTGTTGCGACGGGACACGATGAGGGTGAAGGATTTGCCGCATCGCACCATTATTACATGCAGCCGAGCGAGGCGGCAAACCGCGGCAGGACCGGCCAGGAACGCAACGAAGTCAACGCTGCCGCGTACACGAGGAACAGGGCAATCGAACTCGGTTCCGGCACCGCGGCTTGCGATGCCGTTTCATCCTGTAAAGTTCCACTCCCCGCGCTGGCGATTTGTCCGAAATGCGAACGCCAGATCCCATAGTCGTTGCTGTCTACGGTGTGATCGTGGTCGCCGTCGGCTTGCAGCGCCGTACCCGTCTGGCCCAATGTTGTGCGCCACACGACGTAATCGCGCCCATCGACAACACCGTCGCCCGTGTAGTCACCTGCCACCTGCGGCACCCACGCCTCGTAGAACGCGATGCCGACTTTTTCGCCAAGGTCGTGGTAATAATCGATGTTGCGTTCCCAAGAAAACGCGGTTTCCAGAGTCACTTCGACCACACGACCGTCCGTCACGCTGCCCGGTCGCTTATCGAGGATGCGGCGTGCATAGCCTGTCGTCGTAAAACTTCCGCTATTGGATTGATATTCGAGCAAGTTCGGCTGCAACTCGTGCAATGCCACATACCAGTCGGCGTTGACGTCGTCCGGATTGATATACGTGAAATCGTCCGGACGACCCCACACACCATGTGCCGGATCTGCGGCCGGGTCGATCGTGTAATCTGGCACTGTCGAATGAAAGTCGATGAACGCGTCGAGGTAGCCCGGTGTGGCCTGGACATCGGTGTTCATCGCCGTCCCACTCACGCGGATGTCCTGGCAATTGGTCGTTCCCGAACAACCGACGCTCGAGTTATTCATCCACCTTGTGGAGTCCCACAGACCGTTCGGATCGACATTGGGGTTACGCACGGTCGTCCGGCTGTTTCCCGCGTACCGCCCGGCCGGATTGAGTTCTGGGTAGCAGAGGACTTCGGCGACATCTCGCAAACGTGCGGCCCGAGGATCATCCGAGATCAGCCAATTCACCAATCCTTCGTACGTATATGTGCCCAACGTTTCTCCGGCGTGCAAGCTGCTGGAGATCATCAGTTTCCGCTTGGCAACTGTTGGCGAATCAGTCGCCGGGTTGGTGATCCGATAGGCATACATGTCCAGCGCTGGAACTGCACGCCCGAGGTCATCGGTTCCGGTAGGCGACTGGCCGATGATTCCGCTGGCGTTGCCCGACGCAGTCGGCGCCGCCCAGGGCGAGGCCAGCACCGCTTGTGAGTGCGATGTGCTCTTGCTGTACGGATATGGGAGGGCGTAGGCAACATACACCGCGTTCTGGGTGAATGGGCTGTTGTTCGAGAAATTAAACTGCGTCGGGTTTGGCAGCGCAGCGGGGGGCGTCGGCGGCGGAGGCGAGAGCACGTTGTTGTCGAAAAACGACCAGTTCTCGCCGTCGTACGAATAAACCATTTCGTGTTCGCTGAGCTCGTGGGGTCCATCGGTGCCGTCGCCGGCAAACAAATCGCCCCGAATAGAAAACGTCGGCGTCAGGTTTTGAACCCCCGTCGCCTTAAAATAGAGCCACCGCCAACGTGACGAGCCGTAATAATTGTCGCGGCCGACTAGATTAACCGTGCTGCCTGCCACCGTGTACGACTTGAGCGAGGCACTGTCGTAACTGGCGTCCAGCGCGATCGCAGCCGATGCGGTTTTGCTCGCGAGCGTGCAGATCGTAATCGCGCCAACGATTCGCCAGATCATTACATCTACCAAGCAGGATTGGGGGCGGCCTGCCACCACTTTGAGCGAAAACGACGCGCCGATCAAGCGACTATTGCGCAGCCCAATCTGCGCATCGCGAAAGAAGCGTATTTCTTGCCCACCGGCGCCCGTGCCACGATCGCCGCCGTTCGCGAACCACCGCCCATTCTCCTGCCCACGCTCTTAATCGCCGCGATGCAGTTGATTCGTGTCGTGCAGTCAAGATCGCCGTTTACGGTTTAGTGCCACGTAGACCAGTCTCTCCGAAATTGGTAATTCCGAGTTTCTGAGACGCTCGACTGCGCGGCCTCGCCAATCGTCGATTCTTAGCCACCCCACAGCACAAAATTTTTTTCTTGGTTTTGGCCACCACCTGTGCTAACGTGGCATCCTTGAAATGACTGTCCGGGCGTAGCTGCCGTAGCGCTCGCCGGCGGATGTCGCAACCCTGAGCGGCGACGACTTCCATTTGCAAGTGGAAGAAACGAGCTAAACGCTCATCGCGGCTACCCCGCCGGCTCCCATGGGGCCCCAGCAATTTACGTCCGCCACGGTAGGATTAGAGATCGTTCGCGCCGCGTAGCCGTGTCTCTCTGAGACGCGAGTCTCTGACGCGCTTCGATCTCCGGTCCTGAGGATCCTTCATTTTTTTGAGCCATTAACCAGTACCACACACGGCAACCAGGCAGATACAAGGAGAACGCCACCGCGATGACACCGCTTGCGGTTTGGCGAAACCCGTCGCACGACGGCGCAAACCGAAGCCCAGCACCGCCGCAGCCGCTACGGCCAGCGCCACTGACTCCGGCTCGGGCACCGCTTTACTGCCGTCCAAGACTGCATCAGCACCCGCGCCGCTGCCGGTCGATTGGCCGAAGTTCGCGCGCCAGATGTCGAAATCGATTGGCACGTACGTCGTGCCAAGTCCTTTTCGCCACGTCACGTAGTCGGCCGCGTCGCTGACGTCGTTGCGGGTATAGTCGCCCTGCGGGAAAAATAGATCGAGCGCGCAGTGCGCCAGGATCAAATGAACGGCAGCGGTGGGGTGCAAGTCGTCCCAGAACAGATATTGATTTGGATTGGGAACGAGCCGACTGGTGTCGTACGACGTATCGCCCGGCTGCAACCCAGGCGCGGCCGAGTCGGTCACGTTTGTCAGCCCAAATGCCAGCGGATTGGCCAACGCCTGGTCGACCAGCGCGGCGAGGTCAAACTGATAAACGGTCACCGCGGGGTTGCTCAAGCGTAAGCCATCGACCATGGAGCCAAGAGCTGCGTTGTATTGCTGCGTTCGCGTATTGTATTGCGTCAGCGTCGATTGGTTGACATTGAACCGCGGCGTGTCGCCCAGCGGCGGAAGGTTGAAAACCAGGAACTGCCGAGCGCCGGCGGTGACGAGCCGATTGATGCTGCCGGACAAACTGTTGACGGGGATGCTCATATTTGTCTGGCCGTCGAGCAAATCGTTCGCGCCTGCGAAGATCACGTACAACGTGCTCGCATCGGCTGTTCGCGAGGATAAGAATTTGTCAACCTGGTCGTCGATGTCTTTGACGAACAGGTTATCGGGAAAACCGGTGCCGGTAGTCTTCGCGCCGCCGTAGGCAAAGTCGTTTCCACCAGAGGCCGTGCTACGCTTTAGGGCCGGCAGACCGAGACCCGTGGCCATTGCTTCGGCGTAGACCGGCCCGTTCGAAAAGCGTCCGTTCCAATAGTATGGTCCGGGAGTGTGGATGAACGGCGCTTGCGCGATGTTCCCAATATCGGAAAGGCTATCGCCGAACACGACCAAATTGCTGAACGGACCAGCGACGGTCTGGCTGAATAGTAACCCGACCGCAATTAGCGCGGCCAACGCACTTCGCAACAAATTGTGTTCGGCTCGTTCCACCAAACCAGCATATCAGAATTCTGATAGGGCGGTATGCTCCGCGTGGACAACGTTTAATACATGTGAAGGCGTCAAATCGCGTGGCCGCCGGTCTCGCCGGTGCGGATTCGAATACTTTCTTCGAGACCGGAGACAAAGATTTTTCCGTCGCCGATCTGGCCCGTTTGAGCCGCTTTGACGATGGCGCTGACCGCCGTTTGCAGCTTGGCATCATCCACGACGACTTCGACTTTTACCTTCGGCACGAAGTCTACACGGTACTCCGTGCCGCGATACATTTCGGTGTGTCCCTTCTGCCGGCCGAAGCCGCGGACCTCGGTGATCGTCATTCCCGAAATGCCTTTTTCCACCAGGGCGTTCTTCACGTCCTCGAGTTTGAAGTGGCGTACGATGGCTTCGATTTTTTTCATACATTTGGTTCCCAGTTGTTTTGGTCGCTTCGTTCAGGAAACGGCGCGCATCGCCTCAATAGCTTTCCGCTGCCATGACGAAGCCATGGTAGGCCTCGTTTCCGTGCTCGCCGTGGTCCAGGCCGCTAATCTCCTCTTCGCGAGAAACCCGCATGCCCAGCACGGCCCTAATGATTCCCCAACAGACGAGCGATGCGACGACGACATACGCGCCGGTCGCCGCCACACCTACCAATTGCGCAACCAGTTGATTGGTGCCGCCGCCGAAGAACAGGCCGCCCTTCGATGTAGCGCCGACCTTTGCCATGATATCGGCTTCGCCAAACAGCCCGACACACAACGTACCAAACACGCCGTTCGCCAGGTGTACGGAGGTTGCGCCGACCGGATCGTCGATCTTCAGCCGGTCAAACATCAACACCGAAAGGACGACCAATATGCCGGCAATTGCGCCAATGATCGCCGAGCTTGTGACGCTGACATACGCGCAAGGCGCCGTGATCGCGACCAGGCCGGCCAGGCAGCCGTTGAGCGTCATGCCCAGGTCGGGTTTGCCCAAGAGAATCCAGCACGTCGCGGTCCCGGTCAACGTGGCAACCGCTGCTGCCGTATTTGTCGTGACGCAGATATGGGCGATCGGGTAGTAGTCGGCCGACATGGTACTGCCCGGATTGAAGCCGAACCAACCGAGCCAAAGGACGAAGCAGCCGATCGTGGCCGCGGTGAAGTTGTGCGCAGGAATCGCGTTGACTTTTCCATCCGGTCCATACTTGCCGAGACGCGGTCCGAGCATGACGGCGCCCACCAGAGCCGCCCAGCCGCCGATCGAATGAACTTGTGTCGAGCCGGCGAAATCCAAGAAGCCCCACTTGGCCGAGAGCCAGCCGCCACCCCAGATCCAATGGCCGACCACCGGATAAATCACAATCGCCATCAGCGCACTAAACACGATGAAAGAGATGTATTTGATCCGTTCGGCGACGGCGCCGGAAACGATTGTGGCCGCCGTTCCGGCGAACACCAGTTGGAAGAAGAATTTGGCCTCCAGCGGCACCGTGGTCCAACTGATCGAAGTGTAGTCACCCGCGTATTTGCCTCCCTTGGCGGGATCGAGCTCCGGGCTATTATCGCTGCCGCTGAGTATCCATAAGCCCTTCTGCCCGACAAAGCCATTGCCGTTGCCGAACATCAAGCCAAACCCCAACAGCCAAAAGAAGACCGAAGTAACCGCGAACACGACGAAGTTTTTCGAGAGAATGTTCACGCAATTCTTCGCACGTGCGAAACCGGATTCGACGCATGCGAATCCCAGGTTCATGAAGAAAACGAGCATCGCCGTAATGAGGACCCAAATCGTGTCGGCCGTCACTTTCATGTCGGTTCTCAGCGCGGCCACGGAATCGGCGGCGGCCGGCGCAGCCGCGGCGGCTGGTGCTTCCTGCGCAATGGCGCAACGGCCGAGCGCCAAGATGATCAGCAAAGCGGCTACGAGAGAAAGTGACATCCATTTTCGATTGCGCATTGAGAACAGCTCCATAACGATCGTCTCCCATTGCAGAAAGATAGAAATCGCGCCGCCCAGCGCGCATGAATAGAGTCCGCCTTTCGGCTATGGACGGTCCCTGCCACAGTCGATCAAGAAGCGGCTGAGCGCTTGCCGCTCAGCCAAGATGGCGCACAGTGTACGCGTCTGCTAGCACGGTTTGCAAGGGGTGAATTCGCCATTGCGGCAGCCGGTGGACGATTAGGTTCGAGCAACACGCCGGGCAACGGCTAAATCGCATCGCTACCGGTCTCGCCAGTGCGAATGCGAATACTTTCTTCGAGACCGGAGACAAAGATTTTTCCGTCGCCGATCTGGCCCGTTTGAGCCGCTTTGACGATGGCGCTGACCGCCGTTTGCAGCTTGGCATCATCCACGACGACTTCGACTTTTACCTTCGGCACGAAGTCTACACGGTACTCCGTGCCGCGATACATTTCGGTGTGTCCCTTCTGCCGGCCGAAGCCGCGGACCTCGGTGATCGTCATTCCCGAAATGCCTTTTTCCACCAGGGCGTTCTTCACGTCCTCGAGTTTGAAGTGGCGTACGATGGCTTCGATTTTTTTCATGTCCTTGGCTCCCAAGGTCTATTTTGATTTGTGGAAATCGCTAACGACGCGAACGGCATTCGACTTTCGAGGTTAATGCGAATGGGGCGTCTCGGACGCCTTATCCATCGCGATGCCGCAAAATGCCGGAACGCCCATCTCGGGCAAGTCGAGTCCTTCGAGTTCCGTGCGCTCATCCACGCGGTTACCGACCAGTTTTTCGATCACGGCGAACACAATACAGCCGGCGATTCCCAGGTACACCGTACACGCCAGTAAGCCGACTAGCTCGGCAATGAGCTGCGAGGCGCCGCCGCCGAAGAAGAGACCTTTTACGGTGCCGGAGACGCCGTTCCAGCCGTCGCCATACGTGCCATCGGCAAACAGCCCAAGCGAGATGACGCCCCACGCACCGTTGGTGCCGTGGACAGAAATCGCGCCCACCGGATCGTCGATCTTCAGTACGCGTTCGAATAGGAACACGGATTCGACAACGAGGATACCGGCGACGATGCCGATGATGCAGGCGCAGATCGAATTCACAAATGCACACGGCGCCGTGATCGCCACCAAGCCGGCCAACATGCCGTTGCAGGCCATCGTGGGGTCGGGCTTACCGCCACGCACATTCCACATCCACAGCACCGTCGTGAGCGCACCGGTAGCGGAGGCGAGCATCGTGTTGACGGCTACCACACTAATCCGAAGGTCGGTTCCGGCGAGTGTCGAACCCGGATTAAATCCGAACCAACCGAAGGCCAGGATGAAGGTTCCGATGATGGCCATCGGCACATTGTGCGGCGGGATCAGATTCGTGGAGCCGTCTTTGTTGTATTTTCCCAGTCGCGGCCCGACAAACCATGCGGCAATCAGCGCGAGAAGGCCTCCCTGATAATGAACGACCGAGGAACCGGCAAAATCGACCGTGCCGTGGCCAAGGTTGAAGTTTGTGCCCAGGTCCGATAACCAACCGCCGCCCCACACCCAGTTGCCATACACGGGATACAGGATCGTGCCCAACGCGGCGCCGTAGAGCATAAACGCCGAGAACTTCCAGCGTTCGGCCGCGCCGCCCGTAGGAATTGTCGCCGTCGTATCCATGAATACCATTTGGAAAAGGAATAGCGTAAAGATGCCGACATCGTAAACACTGGGGCCAAGGAAGAACCCTTTGTAACCGATGAGATCGATGGTTTTCCCGGCAATGGTTATGGAATACATGCTATCGAGGGCGCCGGTGCCGGCGCCGAGTGCGCCGACCGTGCCAATGCCGCCGAACATGAAGGCGAATCCACACACGTAGAATCCCAACATGCCGAGCGGATAAATCATGAAGTTCATCGCCATCGTGTGCGAAGCGTTTTTGGCGCAGCGTGAGGCCAGTCTCCACCATGGCGAAGCCGGCCTGCATGAACATGACCAAAAAGCCGGTGATGAGCGTCCACACAATGTTGATTGAGATTCTATTTTTTCCGACGCGATCGGCAATATTGTCCAGGCTCAACGGCTTGTCCGTGACATCGGCAGCGCCGCCCGTATCACCGCCGTTAGGATCAAGTTTCACCGGAGCAGTTGTCGCCGTGTCTGCTGGCGTAGCAGCGGCGGCCGGAGGCGCAGCTTCTTGCGCGTGTGTGGGAGTTGCTAAAGCGCCGAACGCCAGCGTGCCGACAAGTGCGGCGACGAAGAGCCAAGGCCGAAGTGTTACCGGTTCCGTGGAATGTCCCATGAATTCAATCTCCGCGTCAGAAGGATTTTTGCTCGTTGTCAGCGTGCGCTCCAATTGCTGACGGAAACGCACGTAACAAAAGCCGACCCCACCCCCGGAATCTGCGCAGCCACCGATAGACGAATGGACTGACCGTGATTTTCCAGAAGGAAGGAATATCGCGCCCAAGTGCGAGGACGCACCAATTCCGCGTTCCGCCGAACGCCGTCGTGTCGCCAAGCAAGTGCCGTGCCGAGCAAGCTAGCAGAGTGCCTATTGCGAGAAGAGCCTGAATTTTCCGAAGAAAACGCTAAGAAGCCGATCCGTTTCGGTTCGCTGCCGCCTATTTGCCGTGCAGCAGATGCCAATAAACCGGGCGGCGGCAGATGGCAGCACTTAATCCAGCCAGTCCTTGTCCGTTAGCCGCGCCGGCACATATTCTTCCGTCACGTAGCTGATATCCTTCGATATTAGCGACTCCACTTCCAGCTTGAAGTCGTTTTGCAGCATCTTTTGGATCTCGCGTTGCCAATCGCGTTTTTTGGCAAACCACGGGTAGCCGGCGATTTGCTTTGCTCGCTTCCGGTCGGTTTCGTTGAGTGAGATTTTGACGCCATCTGAGAGCTGGCAGCGTTCGAAATCCTTGCTGCGAAGACCAAGGTAGCGAACATCCGGTATCGCCATCCGCTGCGATTCAAATGCCAGGTTGATCGAACCCTGCTTAATGACGCTGTAAATGTAGTACCCCCACGGATCGTTATCCAACAAACAATAAATCGGAAGCTTCAACTCATTGTGCAGCCGATTCAACAGTCGGCGTACGCCGCGTGGAGGCTGTCCCATTCCGTGTGTCAGCAGACAGTTGTGTTTCTTCCAGAACTTATCCTCGTTGAACCGTCGCCACACGGTGTCCTTTTCGACATGCAGGATGAATTTGGCGTCGCACTTGGCAAACTGCATAACATCCGGTTCAACGATCGACGGGATGTTATATCCGCCCGAACCCATCCGCGAGCAGTCGATCGTATCGCCGCTGTCGACCAGCGTGATTGGCCCGACCAGGGTTCCGCGATTGGAGGCGTACAGGTGCAGCTCCTCGCGGAGGCTGCTGAGGAGGACCTCAATATCTTCGACCACGGGGTCGCATTGATCCTGGTCGTCGAACGTGTTTTCCTTCGTGCCCTCGATGGTGTGTTTGAGCATGTAGAACAGGCCGCGCAAGCTCGTGGTCTTGCCTTGGTTGAGCAACCGCTTGCAGCCGCTGGCCACGAGCATCGTCTGCATGTAGGCCTTTGCCTGAGACAGATCGAAGAGCTGCCGGCGATTCGTGCTGGTGCCCATTTCGATGATCCGCTTACGCGGGCTGTAGTGGACATTCGCGAGCGTGCGCGATGGAATATCGACATGCGGGTCCTTTCGCTTCTCTGCCGCGGAGACAACGCCATCGGCCAGGCCGACGATGCTGCCCATCGTCTTCTTATCGCGAGGAGTCAACTTTGCCGCGGCGGCCTTCGCTTCGGCTGCGGCGCCGCGTTTACGCCGGATTTTGGTCTTAGCCATAAGATTCGGTCTACAATCGCGTCTTCTCTACTCTATCTGATGGTAAATTGATGCGGACGAATGTGTACATCGACGGTTTCGGTGATCAATTCGTGTACGTGACGGAAAGAGGCTCGATAACCAATAATCGGCTATTGCCCGGGATCACGTGATTCGCCGACAAATTCGGGCTTGTCACGGAGTATCGATTCAACTTCGACATAGCGTCCAGAATTGCGGTCAAGTGCGATTTATTAGCCTTCGCACATTCATCGAGCATCTCCCGACTGACGGATTTCCGCCAACGAATGCGAAACATCTAAAGCCCACGCATTTTCTTAATCTTCTCGATCAGCTCCTTCGTGCTGCAAGTGTCTTCTCCTGCATCCATGATTGCGTTCCACTTCCTCGTCGGTGATTGCCGGAGCCCCAACTCAATCCAATCGTCCGGATCAGTCCAATGGCGTCGATGGTGTAAGTCGCGCCAATACCATACCCGATCTCATTGCACATCTCCAGCGGCTTGGAGCAGTTCAGCAGTTTCTTCCGCGTCTCCGCATCGATCGTGATACGTGTCATTTCTTTTCCTCCATGTCGAGTTTCGCTCGCATCGGTCGCCACCCGGTTGATCGCCGCCGGCGCTTCCGTCGGATCGACGATCAATACGTTCTCAACGTTTGCCAGTTCTTCGCGATCTTCAACCGACCGGCCGCGGTCGTCGAGCTTCATATCAGCGTCCGCGGTTCGTTTCCTCGCAACGGCTAACAGTTGTTCGTACAAGGCCACACGATCGGCCGCGTTGATTTCGCTCACCGCCGTCGCAACTTCGCCCAAATATCGCTGGAACACCAGCCGGCGGTCGCTTTGCTGCTTCACCTTGAGACGCTTCCGCACATACGTACCCAGGTGCCGGCCGACCGCCTGCAATGCCAGGCGCAACTCCTTTTGTATTTCCGGGTAGCTCGCGATGGCCTCCTTCGATTCGCTGGTGAACGGCACCCACACACTAGCCACATGCACCATCACCGTGACGGGGCCCTTTGGCAGTGCGCCGTGCGATTGCGACAGGCCGTAGCTTCGCCAGTTCGTGCCGAGCACCGTTTGCGTGATCGCACAACTGGCCGGCGAGAATTGCAGCGGCACCCGATTCGCATAGCGCAAAACTTCCATCGTCTGGCCTTCGGAAACGTTCACGCCCTTCATGGCGGCTAGTAGCTTTTCGATTTCCTTTGGCCGCAACCCGGAAGGCGATTGCCGCGTACCAAGTCCTGATTCCTTGAGGATGCGATCGGCCGCGTCGCTGCCCAGGCCGTTGAACGTGTGAATCAAGAATTGCCGAATCGTGCGGGCGTCGGTTTCTTCAATCAGCTCGCGCAGCAGTTCCTTGGAGACGTACTGCATGGCGGCCTGGCCGCCGTAGGCCAGGCCAACTTCGATCTGAAACGGGTTCCCCCGATAGACGGCGGGTGGGCGCGTTGCGGCGGCATAGAACTCGCCGGGTACCACGTGGTGCAGTCCTTTGAGAATCAATTCTTCGCCGATCGGCGAGATGCAATCGGTCGCCGGAGATGCGATGCGCGTGGCCTGAATCGCGTGGTAGAGCGAGTCGGCTTCCTTACGGCCGATGCGGCGCGTGCTGGCGCGAGTCGAAATTTTGGCCGTATGGCAAATCTTTCGGGCCACATGACCCGTTACCCGCGAGAAAGTGGTCGTGAGAAATTGCGCGACCGTCGAATTTGGATTGTCGTGCAGGAGCGTGATTAAACGACCCAGCTCGACCCCGTACGGATGCGGCTTGATCTCTTTCGGCTCCGGCGGCAGCCGATCGGCCGAGCGCGGATAATCGCGCACGTTGTTGTCTGGATCGACGTAATGCAGCGAGACGTGTGGGTTGGCGATCGCCGTTTGTTCGAGATACTCATCGACGCTCCCCCGGCCGCGAACGAACTTGGCCTGCAGCTCGATCGTCACGCGGGTGCCGTGCGGCTGATCGACCCATTCGATTTCATGTTTGGCGATGGCGTCCTGGCCCTTCTTGCCCGGCGGAATATCGACTCCGTCGCCGCGACCGTTAAGAATTTGCGGTTCGTTCTTCTTGGTGTCGATTTGGATCTCGTAGTAGTGAGCCGGCTTGGTGGCTCCGACTTTCGAGATAATCTTCACGGGTTTGCCGGTGGTTTGCACACCGTACATGCCGGCGGCGCTGATGCCGATCCCCTGCTGCCCGCGGCTTTGCCGCAGCCGGTGAAACTTAGAGCCGTACAGCAGCTTGCCAAAGATCAGCGGAATTTGCTTTTTGAGAATGCCGGGGCCGTTGTCCTGTACTCCCACTTTGTAGCGGTCGGTGGCCGTGGATTGAATATGCACCCAGATTTCGGGCAGAATGCCGGCCTCTTCACAGGCGTCGAGCGAGTTATCGACGGCTTCCTTCACAGTTGTGAGCAGCGCTTTGCGCGGATTGTCGAAACCCAGTAAATGCCGATTCTTGGCAAAGAATTCGCTGACCGAAATATCGCGCTGCTTGGCCGCCATCGACTGGGCAGTCGCCCGGCGGCGCGGCTCCGCCATCGCCTCTCCGTTGACGTTTGCCCCGAGGATGCCGGTCGCTTTGGCCCCATCGTCATCTGCTGGAGACGCATCTCCATTCCTGTTGGGTGACGCGGCCCGACGTGGTGCGCGGCTCGCTGTTACCCTCTTTTTGCCATTGGCGGATGAACTCCGTTTGCTCGGTTTCTTGGTACGCTTTACGGCCAACCGACTGTCTCCAAAGCTGCGATAGGTCCCCGATGTGAATCTGTAACGGTCTTGCCAATTATACCGCCTGTAACGTGCGCAACCCAGACGCATTTCTCGCCGCCGCTGCCGCGACAATAGCTGCGTTTGGATTATCCGCTACACAAAGATTCACCCCTGCGACTGGCGCGGGCCGACATCATTGATAGAGCTTACCAGTGTATTCTGTTCGCCCCGCGAGCAGAAATCCTCTCGAGGAGTGAGAGGACTGCACTTTTTTCGTTGGAGGTAGATCCAATGCGGCTTACAAGTTTCAGTTTCTGTGGCGTGCTGGTTGTGTTCATGTCGCTCGCAGTCTGTTGCGGATCCACCGCCCGTGCTGAGAACCAAGTCGGCTGGGACGGGAAACGTCACATCAGCTATCAACAGCAGAAGGATTTATTTTACAACTACTATGCTCAGCCGGGACCGTACAACGGTGCTGCCGCTCAGATGTATGTTTGTCCCCGGCCGGTGCCGGCGTTTGTCGGCCAAACGTGGGTCACGTATCAGCCCTGGATGCCGCACGAATTTATGTACCGGCACGAGCGCTCGTACTACACGTACAATCCGGGCGCCGGCTGGCGGCGCACGAACGTCCGCTATGGCACCTGCGGCCTGCGCTTGCAAGAAAACTTGGCCGATTTGCGAGTCCCGATGAGTAACAACATTTGGGCGTTACACAACGACTTCTATTACCCGGGCTTGCGGTTCTAAAAATCAAGAGCCAAGGATCGAGAGCCGGAAACGCGGACTTGCGACCAACCTCTGCGATGTCGCTTGCGGTTTAGGTAACGGAGATAACCATGTACTCGCGCATATCCATCCCCATGTTCGCCGCGGCGCTCGCGTTTGGCGGGCTCACCGCAACCTCCCCGACTTGCACCGCTTGGGATTGCTGGACTCCCACCGTTTTCGATTGCGGGTACATGCGTCCTATCGAACGGGCCCAGTATTACAACTGGAACCGTAACTACGCATACACGGATTACGGCCAGCCCGTAGCGCTGGTAGTCCCGCCGACGGCCCAATTACAAACCAACTGGGGCTGGGGCGTGGCCAGCTCGCGGATCTCGCGGATCGACCACCAGTTCCAGCGCAACTTCCCGGGGTACGGCCAATTCGGCGGGCCGTTCCGCCCGACGCCCGTTTGGCCAAGCGACACGATCGAGTTCGGTGTCTACCCCGTCCGCGGGCCGTGGTGATGTCCAGCGTAGTCTTGCTCGCTCCGCGAGCAGAAAATCTAGCGGAAGAAGGCTTTTCGCTCAGTGCAACGTCATCGTGTTGACATATCCGTACTGGCCGCCGCTGTCGTGAGCTAGCCGCGCGAGGAAGTTATTCGGCACCGGCGCCGGATTCCTTCCGAATTCGATGACGCAAATGGCCGCTTGAACCTTTCGATTGACGCGCACGATCTCGGCCAATTCGCTGGGCGACATCGGGTCGTCGGCATCGGTCAAAAAGAAAACTACGTCCGGCGCGAAGTTGATAGCTTCGCGCAGCGCGAGCATCCGGTCGGTGCCGCCGTCGGCCGTAATGCCGCCCACAAAATTAGCGGCCAGCTTCTTATTGCGGTCCGAGGCAAAAGCGATCCGGTGACCGCCGCCCGAAATATCGAACGCCTGTGTCTTCGTGTTGAAGAAGATGATGTGGAACTGGTGTACGCTATCAAGTGACTTCAAACTTTCCAAGAGTTGCTTTTTCGCCGCGGCCAAGGGTGGGCCTTCCATGCTGGCCGACCGATCGAACACATAAATGAACTTGGTGCCCTTGCCCTGAACGCCGAATACGCTCACTTGAGCATAGCCGCTACCACCGGGAGAACCGAAACGATTGCCGGACGTCGCTGGCCGCGCACTTGCCTTTCCGCTGGGCTTAATTTGTTTGGCAGTCGCTTTCGCCGCACTCCCTGCAGAGCCCGCGGCAGACTTCGGCGATATCGGAGGGTCGTCGTTGGTTTCGGCCGTGGCCGATTCGTTTGCGTCATTCGCCGCGGCGAGCAAATCGGGCGGTACCGGCACGTCGGCGATCGCCGCCGTTTGATTGCCATCCTGATCGTCAACTTGCGTGCCCCGCGCACCCGCGCGGTGGAGCACGATGCCCATCGACCCGAACGGCGCATCGGCGGCGCCGCGCGGCGATGGCTGAATCGCCACGCCCAGCAGCGCGATCGTCGCGGAGTGAATCGCAATTGAAAACACCCACGCCGGCAGCAACGGCTTGGGCGGCGCTACAGGATATGTCGAAGGGCCTTGCATCACTCGTTCCAAGTGGCCAGCCGCACCGTTCGGCGCAAAAAGGTGGGCCATCCGTGCGGCGGCCGTGCCTCCTGCGCAATTCTAGCGCGGGGTATGTTTTTGGTCAACGCGAGCCGGCAATCAACGCCTAAATCCAATCACGCTTCGCCGCTGGCAGGCCGGCTCCTATAATCCTATGCTCGGCATGCATTCGCCGCTTGCGGCTTAGCACGATGCCAGTAGGCATTTTGTCGTCCCCTATTAAATCGCTGATTTTGGATAGTCCATTGAGTCTCCAAGTCATTCAATATCCCCATCCGACGCTACGACACCGCTCGAAGCCGCTGCGGCGCGTCGATGCCGAGTTGCGGAAGATCGTCGCCGAAATGCTCGAGCTGATGTACGAGCACGAAGGCGTCGGCCTGGCCGCCAACCAGGTCGATCTGCCTTATCGCGTGTTCGTGACGAATGTTAAGGGCGACCGCGATGACAGAGAGGCCGAGTGCGTGTTCATCAACCCGGTGCTTAGCGGTGGCCACGGTCAGGATGAGGACGAAGAGGGCTGCTTGAGCATTCCGGGCGTTCGGGCGCCCGTGGTGCGAAGTACCAAAATAAAGATCCAGGCCTACGACCTGGCGGGAAACGAAATTACGGGCGAGCTTGAAGGCCTCATGGCGCGGATTGTTCAGCACGAAACCGATCATCTCGACGGCACGCTGTTCATCGACCGCTTGGGTCCCGCGCATATGGCCGCCATTCGCGATCAGCTTGAAGAGTTCGAACTGGCCTTCCGAAGCAAGCTCGATACGCGCGAGCTGCCCGACGCCGAGAAAATTGCCAGTCGTCTGCACGAACTGGAACGCCTGCGCACGTAATGGGGCGAAAAACAGCAAAGTGCAAATTGCAGATTGGAAATTGCTTCGGCGGGATTCGTCGTTTTTCATTTTTCATTTTGCAATTTGCAATCTCGTCTCTTGCGATTTCGGAGGCCAGCATCGTGCGTGTGATCCTGTTAGGAACCGGCCCCTTTGCCGTACCGACACTGCAGGCCCTCGCCACAAGCAGGCATGAAATAGAGCTTGTAGTCACGCGCCCCCCAACCGGCCGCATATCAACGGCGAGCCCCGTTCTGCGGGCGAGCGAATCGCTCGGCCTTGCCGTTTGGTCTCCCGAAACGGTCAACGCGCCCGAGTCCCAATCGCGGATATCGTCGCTTTCCCCCGAGCTGCTCGTCGTTTGCGATTACGGCGAAATCCTGCGCCCCGAGACGCTGGCAACCGCCCGGTTGGGCGGCATCAACCTGCACGGCTCGCTGTTGCCGAAATACCGCGGCGCCGCGCCCGTGCAGTGGGCCATCCTCCGCGGCGAAACAGAAACCGGCAACAGCATCATCCAGATGACGCCCGGCCTCGATGCCGGCCCGTGCCTCGCTCAACAGCGTACGCCGATCGATCCCGAAGAAGATGCGCAGCAGCTCGAGACTCGCCTGGCCGCGATGGGCGCGGAGCTCGTGCTGCGTGTCATCGGCGAGCTGGAATCCGGCACGGCAAAACCGATTGCTCAGGATGCCGGCCTCGCATCGAAAGCACCGCGCCTCAAAAAAGAACAAGGCGCCATCGACTGGTCGCGGCCCGCACAAGAAATCAAAAACCAAGTCCGCGCACTGCGCCCCTGGCCACGAGCGTTTACGTTCTGGCATCGGTCCGGCGCCGATCCTGTGCGTCTCAACATCGACCGCGTCCAATTCGCTTCGGCGCCGGGCCTCGCTTTCGAAGCGCCGCAACGCGCACCTGGCACCATTCTGGACTCGTCACGCCACCTCGTCATAACCACTAGCGATACACCGCTCGAAATCCTCGACCTCCAACCCGCCGGCAAACGCTCGATGCTGGCTGCCGATTTCCTGCGCGGCTACCGCGTGCATTCGGGCGATCGCTTCGGCCAGCGGTGATATCTATCGGGAATCCCGGCTAGCAGTGGCCTGCATTCCGAATTTCGGAGAAGCTCCTCGGCGATCATTTCAAGTCTCGCTTGCGATTTACGAGTTTCGGAGAAACTTGGTTACGCGCGCTGGGCGGCGTCGAAGATGCGGTTGAAGCGGGCGCGGTTTTCGGCGAACGTGCGCTCGGCTTCGGCGACCAAGTCGTGGGGGCGCGAATAGCCGATGAGGTAAGCAAGTTTGGCCAGCTCGCGATCGTTGTCGGGCAGCTCGTGGCGGCCGGCGGCGTCCATCAGGCGGATGCGAGCCTCGATGCTGCGCTGGAAGCGGTAGCTACGGCTGAAGTACTGAGCATCGTCGGCCGAGAGATAGCCGCCCTGTTCCAGAGCGGACAGGGCGTCGAGTGTGCCAGGTACGCGAATCGAGGCGTCGTCGCGTCCGTGTTTGAGCTGCAGCATTTGAACGAGGAACTCGGTATCGACGGTTCCGCCCGGACCCCGTTTAAGATTTCGCTTAGAGGCGGTTTCTTCGAGCCGCACGCGCATGTGGCGGATCTCTGTAGCGAAGTCCGGCCGCCAGGGCGTATCAAAAGCGGCCCGGGCAACGATCTCCATCGCATGCCGCTGGGCCTCTTCGTTGCCGAACACGGGACGCGCCTTGCAAAGAGACTGCCGCTCCCAAAGTTGCGCACGGCCCTCGGCAAAATAGCGGTCGAAGGCATCGAACGACACGGCCAGTGCGCCGCTCTTGCCGGTCGGGCGCAGGCGGGCATCGACTTCGTACAGTCGGCCGAATGGACCAAGTTGATTGCAAACGCGAATCAGCCGCTGGCCGAACTCGCTAAAGAAATGACTGTTGACGGTACCGCCGTTTGTTTCGCGACTTTTCCCCTTCGTAAAGCCTCCCGATTCAAACAGGAAGATGAGATCGAGATCGCTGTGATAGTTTGGCTCTCGCCCGCCAAGTTTGCCCAAGGCGAGCACGACCGGTTGGCACGTATCTCCTTCGCGTATCGAAAAATGTTCCCAGTATCGTCGAGCGGTATCGTTTTTCAGTTCCTCGTCGCTGGGCCGGCCAATGGTGGGCAGGCCAAACTTCTCGGCGAGGACTTGATACTCGCGGCCGGCGATTTGTTTCAGACAGGCCTCGGCAACATCGGAGAGCGCGGCGTGCGTCGAGCGGATGTCGTCTTTGCCCACCACGTCGCGAACGCCGACGCGCAAATGCTGGGCGTTCTTGAAGCTGTGCAAGATCGGGTCGATGTTTTCGGCCCCTTTGCATAATTCAGTGAGAGCGTCTTCGAGTATTGAGAGCGTAGGAAGGCTTTCAACCAGCAGACTATCCATCAGCTCATCGATCATGCCGGGGTTGCTGGTAAGGATGCCGGCCAGGTACGGGCAGACCGCACAGAGCCGCACGTACATTTCCAGCGACGGGCGATTGAAGCTGAATAACTCCCACAGCGCCGCCTTGCCGCCGAGCGAATCGCTGACCCGGGTGAGGTTGACGAGTGTGGTGTCGGGCTCTGGAGTTTGGGCGATCGCGGCGAGCAACCGCGGCGCGATTGCCGCTAGGAAGTGCCGGCATCGGCGTGTGGACAGAAATCGAATCTTCTCCGTGGCCAGCGCCATGAGATGTTGATAGGCCGCCGGGATGCCTTCGAACGGGTAGCGGCCAAGTACTTGTTGAATGTGTTCGGGCGCCGGATCGGGATCGTTGACCAGATCCACTTCTGGCTCGTCCGCGCCCTCGATAGGAAACGCGTTGTGGAGCAAATGGTCGAGCATTTCGCGGTTCTGCGTGGTGCGCCGAGCGTAATCATCTTGAAATACTTGCAGCGCAGATTTGTGCCGCGTTCCCGTATAGCCCATGCGCACGGCCAAACGAGCCAGCTCGTCGCGATCGTTCGGCAGTACATGCGTCTTGAGGTCGAACATGATTTGCAGGCGGTGCTCCAGCTTGCGAAGCATGTTGTAATTGTCTTCCAGCTTGGTTCGCTCATCGGGAGTGAGCGAACCGGCCTTTTCGAGGCGAGCGATGGCTTCCAGCGTATTGCCGGTGCGAACCTCCGGCAGTGCGCCGCCGTTGAGCAACTGCAAAAACTGGATGACGAACTCGATGTCGCGAATGCCGCCATGGCCGGTTTTGACGTTGCGTACCTCGCCGCCCTCGACCTCGGCACGCTGTTCGATGCGGCGTTTGAGCGACTTGATGCCCGTTATATCGGCCAGGCTGAGGTACTTGCGGTAAATCCACGGATCGAGCCGGGACAACAACTCGTGACCCAAGCCGCGGTTCCCCGCGATTGGCCGGGCCTTTACGAAGGCCTGCCGTTCCCAGGTGCGGCCCTTCACGTCGTAATAGGAAAGCGCAGCTGTCGAAACTCAGGCACAACGGCGCCCGAGAACCCTCGGGGCGCAGCCGCAAATCGACGCGGTACGCGACACCCAAATCGGTCGGCTCGGTGAGTAGTCGGATGAGCTCTTTCGCTAACCGCTCGAAGTATTCTTGATTGCTCACGGTGCGGCGGGCATCCGTCTGGCCATCTTGCTCATACAAGAAAATGAGATCGATATCGCTGGAATAGTTCAGCTCGATGCCGCCGAGCTTGCCGAGACCCAGCACGACAAACCGGCTAAGTTCACCGTCTGATCGCAACGGCTGGCCGTATTGTGGTTCCAGGTGCCTGCGTGCGAAATCGATCGCCGCTTCCACGATCGCATCGGCCAGGTAGGAAATCTGTCGCACGACGGTTTCCACCGGCTGGTTACGCACGATGTCGCCATACGCGATGCGCAACGTTTCGCGGCGTTTGAACCGGCGGAGCGAGGCCAGCACTTCCGCGTAATTGCCAAGCGCGCGAACTTCGTTGAGCAACTCCTCGACGAGGGCCGCACCCGATACGGGCTCGCCTTCGGTCATCCGCAACAGGTCGTAGGCTTCGTTGTCGGCAACCAGCAGGTCGCTAAGGTACTGGCTAGTCGTGAAGATTTGCAGCAGATTGGGCAGGGCATCGGGATCGCGTTCGAAGAGCGCGGCCGTAGCCATCGGATTGCGCGAGGCGGCGATGAAGCGCTCCAGGTTATTCATCGCCATATCCGGATCGGCGAGGGTCGGCGCCGTGGCGGCGAACTGTTCGCTAATTTGCGTGAGCAAGTCGAGCGTAACGCCGTAGTTGGCCATCCGCATGAAGTTGGCGCGCGCGGCCGGCAGATTGGCCACACAGAGAGATCGTAGCCACGGTTCGGCCACTTCGGCATCGTCGAGACAAGAACGAAGGCGGTCGATGTCGATCATGACAGCGCAGATTGTACCGGGGTGACCGCCTGCTATTCGACTATAGCAGGTTCTTTGACCCGCTTCTATCGGTCCGGCGCGGGCTTCTTTTGCAAAAGTATCCTAACTCATTGCAGGCGCGGCGAGAGAATAAAGCTCCGGCCCC
>CAWEDY010000034.1:0-22120 GCA_963807935.1 uncultured Planctomycetota bacterium | reverse complement strand
CGCCGCGGCCATCGTCAAAGAACAGGGCGGGGAGAATGATCTCATCGCCCGGCTCAAACACGACAAGGCATTCGCGGCCGTCGACCTTGATGCCGCCATCGATCCGGAAAACCTCACCGGCCGCAGCCTCAAACAAACGGATGAGTTCCTAACTGAAATCGTCACACCGATACGTAAGCGGTACGCCGTTGAACTAGAAGCAACAGAGCTGCGCGTGTAGTTTCGAGTTGGCATGCCACCAATATCATCCGCCTATGGTGTTGGCAAGACCCGCCTACTCAAATCAAATCCAACGGCGACTGCCTCCGGTGCCGCTTGCGACTGCAGTCGTGGCAGACTCCGGTGATGATGAGCCGGTGGCCCGTCACGCGGAAGTCGTGCTCGCGGGCCACGGCATCGCGGAGATTTTGCAGCTCGTCGCTGCTGAACTCGATAAGCTTATCGCAGATCTGGCAATACAAGTGATCGTGCTGAGGATAGCCGTAGTCGTGTTCGTACACCGCCCGGCTGCCGAGCGTCATCTTTCGCAGCAGGCCGGCCTCCACTAGTTGGTCGAGCGTTCGATAGACCGTCGGCCGACTGATCTTTTCTCCTTTGTGCCGCTCGCCAAATGCATCGATGAGCTCGTCCGCATTGAAATGATCGTGACGCTCGAAAATAAAGTCCACGAGCGTACGGCGTTGCTGAGTCGTGCGCTTGCCGCGGCTTTGCAAATATTCCTCGAACCGCTCCTTGGGCGAGAGCGAAACTTGGACTTCGCTGAGCGAGAATTCGTTGGACATCGAGGAAAGCCGTGGGATTGAGGTCGGTCGGCGGTCGATCGCATGCCGCGGAGCTACTTATTGAGACTAGGTGGAGCGCTAACAATCACTCCAAATGCTTACGCAAATCGGTCTTACGTTTAAGAGGCCACACGCTTATTGATTCTAAGCGGCCGGAACAACCCGGACAAGAATTGAATTAGAGAAGGCTACTCGCTTCGCGAGCAGACTGTCCTCTCGAAGAGCGAGAGGCCTACGGTTTTTTGCCGGATAGCGACCAATTAGCCAATCTCGTCCAGCAGCCGCTCCATGGCGACGTTCATCTTTTCCGGCGTGTCGTAAGTGCCGGCGGCGATCTGCCCGCGAATGAGGTTCACCAGGTCGTGCCGAACCCGCCCGGCCTCCGTCGCATCAATGGCCGCCGCGGCCGCCGGAGAAATGTCGACGCGGTCCGCCGTGCTGCCGGGTGCGGTCGATTGCGGTCCCGTCGCCCGATGTGCGATGTGCGGAGGATTTATGCCATGCGGACCATGAATACGATTTGTGCCTTGGATTTGCATGGCAATTCTCCACACGGAATAGGGCGGCTAAATGGTTCTTATTTTGAGCGGCAATCGCTCGTTTTTTTTGGCCGACGGGGATCAGCTATTTTTCGGCCGACTTCGCGAACGCGAGTACCAGAGCATTATCAAAATCGACTTCCACAGACTCGCCTTTCAACAATTTCTGGCAACGATCAATCAGCGCTAGGACATGCGTTGTAACAAGTATATCGATGAGGTGCGAACGGCTTCAACAATCGTGTCGGCTGGCAGGCCAATCGGGCCGGCCCGTCGCCGGGAATCAACGTCGTGGCACTGCCGTTGACATCTTTCATCAGGGGTGACATGCCGCCTACTCACAATACGCCGTTTGTACGGCCGCGGTTTAGCCCAGCAACGGCAATACGTGCTGGCGGCGGAGGATACGTAACGGCCCAATTTCCGTCAATCCGGCAATTGACTGCTGCTAGCGTGGGATCGCCCGGGGCCCGGCCCTTTCGTCCGACTGCCAGACCACGGCCGCCCTATCGCCTCGGGGGGCGAAACCTGGCGGGCCGCCGGAGGTTTGATACAGTAGGGAAATACTACGCAGGAACCGGCATTATGACGCGAATACCTCGCCAGGCCCTAATCACTCGAATCGGTAGGATTCTGCCGGTCGTGGTCGCGGTCGCCCTGAATGTGGATTTCATTCCTGGATCTCGTGCAGGAGATGCGCCCTCGGCCGGCGATGCCAAGCTCTTCGATCGCCTCGATACCGATCGCAACGGCGTCATAACCACTGACGAAGTCGCCCCGGAAAATCTGCGGCTTTTCGACCGGTTGCTCCGCCAATCGGACGCGAACCACGACAAGGCGTTATCGCGCGGGGAGTTTCTTGCTGCCTTGGTGCCGAGTCGGCCGGAAAAGCCAATCGAGGCCAAGCAACCTGCCACTTCGCCACAGGCAGACGCCGTTCGCTATCTGCTGCTGGCGATGGACACGAATCGAAACAGCACGATCGAGCCGGACGAGGTGCCCAAAGCGTTCAAGCCGGCGTTTGAATTCATGGTCGACCGACTGGACAGGAATAACAATGGGAAGTTGGATCGTTACGAGCTAAGCCGCGGCGGCCCGCCGTTGGCAGTAATTGCCGCCCGCTATGTGCAGCGCGAAGGTATCAACCCAACGGTTGAGCTGGCTAAGCTGGAAAAGTTGCAGGGCAAAATGGCGAACCGCTTCGACGAGCAGCCTATGCCGCTGGAGAAGCTTGCGCGATCCGCAGAAGGCCCGCCAGCTGTTTGCCCAACTCGACCAGAACGGCGACCATAAGGTCGAACGAAAAGAGATGCCCGAGCCTTTGCAGCAGCCGCTGGAGCGGTTTCTGCGGATGGCAGACCGCGATGGCGACGGTCAGCTTTCTGAGAGAGAGTTCCTCGACGGTGCGGAACGGCTCTCTAAATTCCTCAAACGTCCTCAGACCGAGGCAAGGCGAGAGGCAAATCGAATAGACCCACGAGTGGCTCGAAGCCCGCCAAATCGACATCCACCGAGAATAAATAGCCTCACGACCATCATGGAGACGGCACGCCTTAAACAGTCCAAGGGCGGTGGTCGGCCGACGTGTCTGCTACGTCCATCGAGGACTGTGGGCTTGCCACCTGCCGTGACCGCCTCGCGCTTCTCCTGATCTTCTCTGCGCGAACCGCGAACTGCGCCAGCATGTCCTGCGTAATAGAAACAAACCAACAGGCAGTGCGCTTCACGGAATCCGGCTGCCCGTTTGCCGCATTGCGGTTCGGTCACAGAGAGGAGGCCACGATGCACCCGCTGCCGCCCGTCGTCAACCCACTGATTGTTGGGGTCGATTGCCCTTGGCTCCCGCCGATTTGCTTCGGCATGAAGCCTTATTTCCAATTGTGCCAATCGTTCAACAAAGCACTTAAGGAGCTGGAATCGCGATTCCCGTCGCACCGCCCTGTGCTCACGCTCCAGTCACGCAACAAGCGCCTCCAACGCCGGCCGAAGTAATGTAGATCTCTCGTTCCGCGAGAGGACAAATGCTCGCGGAGCGAATAGACGACATTGATCTCCATTTCTCTGTCCGATCCGATCGAGTCGGGCTATCATGGAGGCATGAAGGTTTTACTGGCCAGTCCGCGCGGCTTCTGTGCGGGCGTGAACATGGCGATCGAATCGCTCGACCTGGCATTGGCGTCGCTCAAGCCGCCGATTTACGTCTACCACGAGATTGTCCACAACAAGTACGTCGTCGAGCAATTCCGCGGCCGCGGCGTCACATTCGTGGATGATCTGGTCGACGTTCCCGTCGGCGCCACCCTGCTGTTTTCCGCTCATGGCGTTTCGCCGGAGATCCGCCGCGTCGCCCGCGAGCGACGCCTCCGGGCAATCGACGCCACCTGCCCACTAGTCACGAAGGTACATCTAGAGGCGATCAAATACGCCAAGTCCGGATACACAATCCTCCTCATCGGCCACGAAGGCCACGACGAAGTGATCGGCACCCTGGGCGAGTGCCCGAGGCGATCGTCCTCGTCGAGACGCCGGAGGACGTGGCGTCGTTGCAAGTCGCCGATGAGCAGAAGGTGGCCTACCTCACGCAAACGACCCTCAGCGTGGATGATGCCAACCGGATCATCGACCGGTTAAGGCAGCGATTTCCTTACATCGCGGCGCCACCCAAAGACGATATCTGCTACGCCACTCAGAATCGCCAGGAAGCCATTTCGATCTTGGCGGGAGAGGCCGATCTGGCCATCGTGCTTGGCAGCCAGAACAGCTCCAACAGCCAGCGTCTGGCCGAGCTGGCCCGCGAACGCGGCATACCAGCCTACTTGGTCGATGGCCCCGCCGATCTCCAGGCGGCTTGGTTCGATGATGCAGAAATTATACTCGTTACCGCCGGCGCCAGCGCCGGAACAAGTCGTTGAGGAATGTATTGACTGGCTGCGCGATCGATTTGGTGCGACCATCGAACCGCGCTCGATCCGCGAGGAAAGCGTGTCGTTTCCATTGCCTCGCGAGCTACGTAATATTGCGCCAGCTTCACCTCCATTCATGCCGGTGTCTGAGCCTACTGACGCTGTTTAAGCAAATCGAGCCTCTTCTACCAATGTCCTATACGAATTGTGCGGCCTGCCGTAGCAATTGGTCGTCGTTGTAACGCATCTCTCGCAGCCACGCTTCCGCCTGTGCAGCGAGTCCGCGACCAGCAGCCGCGCTACGGCATCGTTTGTCCGGTCCTTGCGCATCAACTCTGCGTCCCATTTGCTAAGAGCGCAGGCGGCGGCAAAGAGTTCCATCGCGAGCCAGGCGATGTGCTCCTGCACAAGCTGCCGATCGATGACTTCCTCGCGGTGGCGAATCAGCGAGGATTGGACCGCCGTATGAAGGCGGCGAATTAATTTTCCCAGCCGCCGCGCTGCGGGTTTCAATTCAGGAGTTTGCACGGGCACGAGTGGGATGCTGTACCGAACCCGAATGGCGTCGGCAAAAAAGCGGCCGATCGTCCCGGGAGTTTTCCATGGACGCTTCAGAGCATTGAGCACATCCTTCATGCGAAGTCCCGGACCGCGCATCCCCATCAACGCGATGAACGACAGCAGCACTTCGTTGGCGCCTTCGCCGATCTGGTTGATGCGGTGATCGCGGAGCATGCGTTCGAGCGGACGGTCGGTGAAGTAGGCCGCGCCGCCGTGAATTTGAAACGCGTCGTTCACGATCATCCATAATCGCTCGGTGCTCCAGACCTTGAGCATCGCCGTCTCCAGCATGTAATCGTCCAGTCCGCGGTCGATCAGGCCGGCCGTGACGGTTGTCATCGCCTCCATTCCATAGGTCCACGCGCCGATGCGGGCCAGTTTCTTCTGGACCAGCTCAAACGCGGCAAGCGGGCGACCGAACTGGTGGCGGGCGTGAGCGTGGTCTGTGGCGAGTCGCAGGCAGGTTTTCGCCGCACCCGTACAACACGCGCCAAACGTCGTCCGGCCAAAGTCGAGCACGGTGAGCCCTACCTTCAGTCCCTTACCAGGCGGTCCGAGAATGTTTTCGCGCGGCACGAACATATCGCGGAATGCCAGCCGTCCAGTCGCCGTGCCACGGATGCCCATTTTTTCCATTCGCGGCTCGACGACCTGAAATCCCCGCATGTCGGGCGTAACAAGGAATGCCGTGATGGCGGTCGCGTCGCTGCCCGGCACAGGCGTGCGGGCCATGACGGTCAGCATTCCCGCAATCGCTCCATTGGTGATGTAACGCTTCTGGCCGTTAAGTACGAAGCCCGTGCCGTCGGCGGACGGAGTGGCCGATGTTTGCACGTTACCGGCATCGGAACCGGCTTCCGGTTCTGTCAGCGCAAACGCGGCGAGCTTCCGCCCACTGACCAAATCTGGGAGCCACTTCCGCTTTTGGTCTTCGGTGCCGAACAGCAGCATGCCCGCATGCCAATCGAATGGTGGGCGTTGACGAAAATCGCCGTCGAACTGCACCGTGCGCCGATCACTTCCAACAGGCGGCAGTAGCCCATTTGTGAGAATCCGCGACCCCCGAACTCGATCGGTGCTGTCATGCCGAGCACGCCAAGTATTGCTAATCCCTCGATGACCTCAGGCGGAATATCGGCTTTGCGATCGATGAGCTTGGGGTCCAGATGTTCATCGCAGAAGTGTTCGAGCCGTGAAACCGCCAACTCCACCTCGGCCCGTTGTTCATGCGAGAGTTGCGGATAGGGAAACACCCAGTCGGCCACGAACCGACCCTCGAATAATCCCTTTGCCACGCCCATTCTCTGTGGCATCGCCCCGAGCAGTTCCTCGGCCTGCCGTACTTGCGCCTTGCGTTGGACGAGATGCGCCGATTGTTCGATGGTGCTGCTCATTTTTTCGTATCTCACCGCGGTCTATTGGCCGTGTTCGCGTCCGCGAGTAATGGCATTTCGAGTAGTATTTGGCCTAACGCTTTGCCCTGGGCGTCCGTCCGCAAACTTCGACGAAGGGCGCCGCGGATGACGAAGTTCAGCGCGCCAAGGTTCGGCAACTCGAAGCGCTCGACGGAGTCGATCCCCATCGGCGCGAAGTAATCAGCCACTTGATTGGTTGAGAGCCGTGTTCTGAGAAATTCCCACCAATCGTCGCTACGGGCGATCACGCCGATCGTGGCAGTTGAACCTTTGTCGCCACTGCGTGCGATTGCAATGTCGTACAAGTGTGATGGCTTTCGTTCATTGCCTGTGAGTACAGCTTGTGAATGTCTGGTTTGAGAATGCGATTTTCCAGACGAGTAAGCGGCGGCAGGGAGCCTTGCCTCGATAGGTGCAATCGTCGCGGTCCCGGCAATCGAGAGGATCTCTACCTGCGGTGCAAGGGCATCGCGGCCAATTAGGCACGGCCAATAGCGAAACACCGGATGAACTCGCGGGCGGCCATCGGCATATCCAGTCGTTCCCTGCGGGCCCGCCGTGATGAATGGCATGAGCTCGTGAGAGAATCGCTCAATCGCATCCCGGGCTTCGGCTTCTACGGCAACTCGCAGCACGGTTTCGTCGAAATCTGTCGATTCGTTGATTCGAGGCCCGACAATTTTGGCGAAACAATCGCCGCTACCGAGGCATTCGACGACGCTGTCGCGCAGCTCATATCCCGCTTCACGTACGCGCTGCACAACGAGTTCGCCACAGCGGCGGGCCTTTGCGAATGCATTACGCCCGATGATAGTAAGAGTTCCAGCCGACCAGAAGCCATCACGATACGTGGCGCTGACTTTATACTTCTCGGGGGGCGGCTTGCCGATTGCACCACTCACTTGGACGCGATCAGTGCCAACGTGCTGGACAACAAGGGAAAGAAATGAAACCGTAACATCGGGGCTCAGATAATTCTCCGGATCTCCGATCTCGTAAAGCAGTTGCTCCTTAACCGTCATTGGCGTGACGCACCCTCCGGTGCTACGCGGCTTGGTGACGATGCAGCTTCCCTCATTATCGACCTCGACGATCGGAAAGCCAATGTGCGCAGCGTCTGGCACGTTTAGCCAATCAGTGCTTATGCCGCCGGTGACCTGCGTGCCGCATTCGATCAAATGTCCCGCCACAGTCGCCCCCGCCAATCGGTCGAGATCATTGCCGTTCCATCCGAAGTGATGTACGCAGGCCGCCACGGTCAGCGATGGATCAGCGACGCGGCCGGTGATCACGATATCCGCTCCCTGGGCGAGTGCCTTCACGATTGGCTCCGCACCGAGATACGCATTCGCCGTTACCAACCGCTCGCCGATATGACTGAGGGCCGTACCCGAATCGAGATTGCGAAATTCGGTCGGGTTCTTATCCGTGGCCGCAGCGCAAACATGTTTTAAGACGTCGTCGCCAGTGACGACGCCGATCCGCAACGAGCGACATCCGGCTTCCGCGAGTGCTCTGCGGCAGGCCTCCGCACAGCCGCGAGGATTCAGCCCGCCGGCGTTCGCGATTAGCCGGCATCTGCCGCCGGAAGACCAATGTGGGACGAGCGAGCGGATGACATCGACGAAGTCGCGGGCAAATCCGGCTTCCGGATCACGCTCGCGCTGCATCGCGAGGATCGACAGCGACACCTCGGCCAAATAATCCAGCGTAAGATAATCGAGATCGGGCTCGCGGGCGAGCATCTCTGCCGCGGCATCCGCGCGATCGCCCCAGAACGCCTGCGCGTTACCGATTCGAACGGGTTTCTGCCTTCGATTCATCTCATACCTGCAACATGCCCGTTCGAAATGTGCCCTCGCCGGTTGCCGGCAGAAGGCTCAGTGCGGTTTGTAGCCAAAACCGCGTCTCGTGCGGGCGTATGATCGCATCTACCCAACCGCGAGCCGCCCCGTAGCGGATATCGGTCTGTTCTTGGTAACGCTCATGGATTGTTTCTCGAAGTTCTGCAATCTCCCGATCGGAGAGCGTCTTGCCGGCACGCTGGGCATCGCGTAGCTGCAGCGCCAGGAGCGTTTCGGCCGCCTGGTCGGCACCCATAACGGCATATTTCGCAGACGGCCACGCGAGAATCAGCACCGGGTCGTACGCTTTGCCACACAGAGCGTAATTGCCGGCACCGAACGATCCGCCGATGATAACCGTCAACTTCGGCACGATTGAATTGCTGACGACGTTCACCAGTTTCGCACCTGCTCGAATGATGCCCGACTGCTCGGCTTGTTTTCCGACCATAAAGCCCTGAACGTCTTGCAGAAACACGATCGGAACGCGCGATTGATTGCAGTCCATCACAAAGCGCGCGGCCTTGTCCGCCGCATCGGAGTAGATTACTCCCCCAATCTGAAGTTCTCCGGTGGCGGTGCGGCTACGCTGTTTCTGGTTGGCGACGATCCCAACCGCATATCCGCCGATCTTTGCGAACGAGGTGACCAGAGACTGACCAAACTCAGCCTTGTATTCCTGCAACGAATCCACATCGACGAGACACGTCAGCACTTCGCGAACATCGTACTCGCCGTGACCGTCGGCGGGAACCAAATCGTAGAGGCGATCGGTAGGTGGCGAGACGGTAATAGAAGAGATCGGGTCTTTATTATTAGCCGCACTTGGCAACAGCTCAACGAGCGACCGCAACCGCCGGAGACAAGATTCGTCGTTTGGCTCGTGGAAATCGACCGTCCCGCTGATAGTCGCATGCATGGCAGCCCCGCCGAGTTCCTCCGGATCGGCCGACTGCCCAATTGCAGCCCTTACCAGGGCCGGGCCGGCAAGACAAAGCTGGCTGCCATCGGTCATCAGCAGCTTATCGCACAGCACGGGCAAGTATGCTCCGCCGGCGATACAATTGCCCATCACAGCCGCGTACTGAGGAATACCCGCGGCCGACAACACCGCGTTGTTGCGAAAGATGCGGCCGAAATCGTCTTCGTCTGGAAAGATTTCATCCTGCAGCGGCAAAAACACGCCTGCGGAATCGACGAGATAAATCACCGGCAAACGCAATTGCAACGCGATCCGCTGCGCCCGTAATAGTTTCTTCACCGACTGCGGAAACATCGCCCCGGCTTTGACGGTTGCATCGTGTGCCGCAACAAGACAGGGCCGGTCGCTGATCCAACCGATACCGGTAATGAGTCCGGCGGCGGGCACGTCGCCCCATTCCGCGTACATTTTGTACGCCGCCCATATGCCGAGCTCCATGAAGGGGCTGCCTTCATCGATCAGCATTGCCAACCGTTCGCGCACGGGAAGGCGGCCAAGCCGGCGCTGCCGCTTCTGGCCGTCCGCGCCACCGCCCAGCCGAAGAGTTTCCTCCTCTCGGAACAATTCGCCGGTGATGTCATGCAAAGTTGGCACCCGCATTATCCTGAATTATATCATTACGGCTTTGTCGTCATGCGGTTTGACTTCCGTCGTTATCCATTTCGGCTATTCGTGGCGCGGTGATGCGAAACTTGCGGGGTGACCTCCAGATCGCCTCGAGCGCGGCGCAGAATTCCTCGATGCCTGCTTTCCGAGCGATGGAAGTTTTCAGGACCGGAATGGCCGGCCCTGTTGTCATGCGCAATTGCTGTGTCACGTCGGTTACAGTCTGATCTGCCTCGGGAAGATCGGCTTTGTTGACGACGACGATGTCAGCGACTTCTAGAATTCCGGCCTTTTCCCATTGCAAATCGTCGCCGGTCAGCGGTTGCAGGACGAGCACCACGATGTCAGCAACCCGTCGTACCGCGGTGTCTCCCTGACCGGCACCAACGGTCTCGACGAAGATGCGATCAAAACCAAATGCTTTCATCACCGCCAGCATCACGCCGATGTTTGGTGCAATGCCCTGTTGCCCCGAGGCCGTTGATAGGCTTCTGACAAATACTCGTTCCGACGCCGAGGTGCCCGCGATGCGACAACGGTCGCCGAGCAGCGCTCCGCCGGTTACCGGGCTTTCAGGATCGCACGCGAGCACTCCCACTCGTTCGCCGCGCTCGGCGAAGTGCGCCGCCAGTTCACCCAACAGGCTGCTCTTTCCAACGCCGCCACTGCCTGTCAGGGCAACCACAGGTGGCGAACGTTTGCGAAGATTCTCGAACGAGAATGATAACAATTCGTCGTGATGATCGGCGGCTGCCAGCGACAATAACCTCGAAAGTGCACTCGCGATTACCATTCTGAACTTGATGAAGCAGCTTAGTGATTTCGCAGCTTTGAGTTTCCCGTAGCATGATGCTGATCAACTGCCTCTCCCGCGATAGACACTAACCGTAGCGAAATTTGCACGATGCAGCCGATCGCTGGAACTTCGCAATTTGCGCTACCGTGAGTCGCTCGAGAGAAATTCCACAATTTCCTCAATCGAAACGCCCGAACCAAAACATTCCTTAACTCCCATTTCCTTGAGCTTCTCTTGATCATCCTGCGGAATGATCCCGCCGACGATCACGCGGACGTGGGTCATCTCGCGCTTGCGCAGAGCGTTAAGCAGTTGCGGGATTAGAGTCATGTGAGCGCCATTGAGAATACTGATGCCCAACCAGTCTACGTCCTCGTCCTGAGCTGCCTGTGCCACCGATTCTACCTGCTGCCATAGCCCGCTGTAGATGACGTGGAATCCCGCATCTCGCAGCCCGCGGGCGACCACCTTGATCCCTCGATCGTGGCCGTCGAGGCCGACTTTGGCGAGAAGAACTCGTTGCGCGGTGGTTCGTTCGTTCATGGCTCACGTCACCACGAGGCAGAGGATCGAAATCGACCCAACACATCGGCAAGCGCCCGCATGCACTCTTGAACGGTGGTTCGATTTTCGGCGGCTTCTATGAGTGCCGGCATAATGTTCTGGCCCGCCTCTGCCGCCTTCCGCAGACCGTCGAGCGCCCGCAAAGCGCGGTCCGAACTGCGGCAATTTTTGGTATTCCGAAGTGACTCGATTTGCGCGGCTTCCAAAGTTGCGTTTACCTCCATAATCGGAATGGAATCATCGTCGGATTGTTGGAAGGCGTTCACGCCGACTATGAGCTTCTGCCGAGTGTCGATCGCTCGCTGCTGCGCGAAGGCGGCGTCGGCAATTTCGCGGCGGAAGTAACCTTTTTCGATGGACGCGATCATGCCTCCCTGTTCGTCAATTGCGCAAAGTAATCTTGGGCAGCGTGTTTCATCCGTTGCGTGAAGCTCTCGATGAAGTAACTTCCGCCAAGTGGATCGACCGTGTTCGTGATGCCGGTTTCATAAGCCAACACTTGCTGGGTTCGCAATGCCAGCGTTGCCGCATGCTCACTCGGCAGGGCGAAGCTCTCGTCCATCGAGTTGGTGTGCAACGATTGGCAGCCACCCAGCACAGCCGCGAGGGCCTGGTAAGCAACCCGCACCAAGTTCACCTGTGGCTGTTTAGCCTGTAATGTACAACCGGCCGTTTGGGCATGAAACCGCAGCTTCCACGAAGCCGCGGACTTTGCTCCGTAACGATCGCGCATGAATTCAGCCCACAGTGAACGAGCGGCGCGGTATTTCGCAACTTCTTCGAATAGGTCGTTGTGCGCGTTGAAAAAGAAACTCAGCCGGGGTGCAAAATCGTCGATGGGCAGACCTCGTTCAAGGCACTGTTCGACATAGTGCCGTCCATCTGCAAGCGTGAAGGCAAGCTCTTGAGCCGCGGTTGAACCGGCTTCGCGAATGTGATACCCGCTAATCGAAACTGTGTTCCATTTCGGCACGTGGACGGTGCAGAATTCGATCAGGTCCACCACGAGTCGCACGGAAGGTACCGGCGGAAATACGATTTCATTTTGTGCGTGAAACTCCTTAAGGATGTCGTTTTGTATCGTGCCCAAAAGATCACGCCAATCCAGTCCGCGTGCGCGAGCAGCTGCCAAATAAAACGCCAGGATGACTATTGCCGGCGCGTTGATTGTCATCGACACGGACACGCGGCCCAGATCGATTTGGTCGAACAGCGCGAGCATGTCGTCGATAGTATCCACCGCCACGCCGAGCCGCCCGACTTCGCCCTGTGAGCGAGGATCGTCGCTGTCGAGCCCCATCAGTGTCGGCAAATCGAATGCCGTGCTCAGTCCCGTCTGCCCTTGCTCGAGCAGATAGCGAAACCGTCGATTCGTATCGGCTGGCCGACCGAAGCCGGCAAACTGCCGCATCGTCCAGAGTCGGTCTCGGTACATCGACTCATGAATGCCGCGCGTGAAGGGAAATTGACCGGGTTGGCCAAGTTCACGGTCCTGGTCAAAGCCAGCCAGGTCTGCCTCCGTGTACAGACCATGGACGTGAACCCCGCTGCCGGTCGTGCGTGAAGATTGTCTGTGCAAGGTGCCTCACTTGTCGATGTATTCCATCGCCCGTTCATGCTGCATTTTGCGAACCGTCGCCAATATTTCTATGTTGTCATTATACGCCGCGGCACTTGTTAGAGCGTGATGCGAAAATGGCCGGCATGGGGCATTTGCCACGAATGGCAAGCGGCTATGAACGGCCATTCGTTAAGCAGATGTTGCTTCGACCTGCAGGTCCGGCGATTCGGCGAGTTGCGCCGCTGCCCGACTCGCCGAACTAATCGGCCGAGGGGGCGCTCGACGCAATTCGGCGGCGCCGCCACATAATCCCGACGGCAGCCGCCAACGCAAGCAAGAAGATGCTCGCCGGTTCGGGCACGGTCGCGCTATACGATGAAGTGACAAGTACTCCCGAGCCGCTGCTGAATGTGGCGCCAAAATTGGCTCGCCACATATCGTAATCCGCCTGGTTGCCGCCGTTCTTGCGCCACACGACGTAATCGGCGGTATTAACGATGCTATCCTTGTTAAAGTCGCCCGATGTGAACACGCTCAGCGTAACTGCCGTAGGCAAATAATCGACGCGCCAATCAAGGTCCCAGGCCAATTGGGGCAAGACGACATGGGCGAACTGGCCGGTGACGCCTTGGGTGGCCGTCAGGATGTTGAAACTGTCTCCCTGCGACGGGGCAAAAAGGCTTTCGCCGGCATCGGCCAGCGCGACCGCCAGGTCGCCTGCCAGATCGGCCTTTCCGAGCACGTTGATCGTGTCGTAATCAACGCCTGCCGAGTGTCCGCCGAGGTCGATCGCAATCTGGCCGCCCGCCAGGTGGTAGAAATCGCCCTGCACCGTGATGCTGCCGGTCGGATCGATCGGAACGCCGACGACCGAAGCAAACCTGGCCCGCATGGACGCGGCGTTCACGTGAGTGTTATCGCTCGACGTCGCCGCGCCCCAACCGTAGAGGCGAAATTCTACCGGATCGGAAGTCGGCTGTGGCGACGCGAATGAACCGCGAAGAAGCAGTGCACCGCCCGATCCGGTGGTAGTCAGATGGAATTGAGTTAATTGCTGCCCCGATGTAAAGCCGCCAACGCTGGAGAACAACGCATAATCGGTGGCCGAGCCGCTGCCCTGTCGCCACAGCGTAAAACTGGCGCTATCCGGGTACATGGCCATTCCGGCAATTGCTTGGACCGAGAACGTTAAATAGTCGTTGCCGTCGAGAGCGGATTGCTGGGTGGCGCCGGTTGAGAACCCGGCAACGTTGAACTCGTTGCCCGCGTTGTTGCTGCTATTGGGACTGAGACCAAGCCCAAAATTGAGTCCCGATGTAAGTGTGATATTGGCATCTTGGCGCTTGAGCGCCGTAAGTGGCGCCTGACTCTGCACGCCGCTGAAATTGAATTCCAGCGTCGGCACGGCAGTAAACTTCGCGGTAAGCGACGCGGCATCTATGTGGGTATTGCCGGTCGTGGCGGTGCGCCCCAGGCATACAAACGATATTCGATTGGGCCGCTCAACGCGTCCGCTACGACTGGAATGCTGGCCGTCAATGCGTGCTGCGCAGTGTTTCCGGAGTCGGTGTACGTCGCTTGAACGAGGGCGGCGCCCGACGTGAACCCACCGACGCTGGAGAGAATCGCATAGTTCTTGGCCGCCGCGCCGCCATTTCGCCAAAGCTGAAAACTCACGCTGCTGGGAATCACGCCGGCGCCGGCGACTGGATTGACCGTGAACGTGACATAGTCACCGTTCGTAATCGCGTTTGCGAGCGACGTTGCCGTATATCCGATGGTGTTAAGTTCGTTGCCCTTGTCGGTGCCACCGGAACCCCAACGCGGGCCCGCGCTGGGACCAAAGTCCAACCCATGCGTGACCTCCAGATAAGGGCTGATCGTGGAAGTTTGATTGACGGGCACATCGTCCTGAATGCCTGTGAAATTAAACGTCGCCGCGTTAACTACTCCGGTGCTCAAGCCATCAGGAGGCAACGCCGGGGCGCCGCGATGGGCCACGCGGGCGTATCGTTCGTGCGGCCTGGCGACATGGTACCTTCGTTGTACACATCACCGATAACCGTGCCCTGACCGACGACTTGTCCGCCGGACCTAATGTTCACCCAGCGACTGCTGGACACCGTGCCACCAGCCAGATCGATGCGGCCATGGTTGCCGACGCGGACCTCGTTCAGGCCCGTTAGCGTGTGGCCGGCGTGTACGTTCACCACTTGCATCGCCGACTGCCCGCGTACTTCTACACCCAGTGTCGTTACATCTGCCGAGACGTGGGCAATCGCCGGAGCGGCCCCATTGTTGGCTACCACGGCTGACCAGTAGCGATCGGGCGAGGTCGGCGAGGCCCAACTGCTGGCGGTTTGCAGTGCGCCGCCATTGGGACCCGGCCAGGTACGATACTGCACGGAACCGCGCGTCACGTCGTCCGCAATCGCATCGGCTTCCAGCTCGGCTTCGATCTGAGCGTTTGCCGGGACCGACAGGCTCAATGGCGTTGTTTCGCCCGCGTCCGTGTTCAAGTTAAAGAGCTCCTTCGATTCGTCGTCGTAGCAAATCAGCTTCATCCCGTCTTGGCGAACGACGGCCCACCGGGTGATGCGCGGGTCGGGATCATCGCCGCGCGAGCCCTGGTGCTCGAACACGAGATACTTGCGCTGCTTCAGGTGGCCTTCTCCCGTGAGGATCGGCGCGAGCGATGTGCCGTCGATTCCAACGGGCGCATCGACGCCGGCCAAGTCCGCCGCTGTGGCCATAAAGTCGGTCAAGTCGGTGCGGTAATTGCTGACCGATCCAGGCGCGATCGTACCCTGCCAATAGGCGACCTGCGGCATGTGGATGCCGCCCTCGTACAGCTCGAATTTTCCGCCGCGGTAGGGAGCGTCGGCGCTAAAGAACGTCCGCGGCGCCTCGTTCTCGCCATCGGCGCCATTATCGGAGGTGAAGATGACGAGCGTGTTGTTGAGGATGCTGTCGGCATGGTTTCCATCACCATTCGGATCGTCGAGACGGGCCATGAGCGAGCCCACGCTTGCGTCCATCCGCGTAATCATCGCAGCATAGTCCTTCTGCTCATCCGTCCACGGCATGTTAGCGTAAATTCCCCAACCGCCGGGGCGCTAGCGATTTGATGGATGTCAAAGTGCGGGATGGTGTAATTCATCTGCATGTAGAACGGCTGGCTGTCGGCGGCATGCTGGGCGATGTACTGTTCGGATTGGGCCGCGACCAGGTCGTGCGTGTATTGCTCCGTGCCCCCAGGGCCGCCGTTGTTGGCCACGACCGAAACTCCATTGGCCGCATTCGAGTCGTTGTGCCACATCCAGTCGTAGTAGTAATCCTGTGCGGCGCCGTGGTTCAAGAAACCATAAAAGGTTTGGAAACCATGGTTAGTCGGCAGACTATCGGGTGCGTTGACCGACGGCTGCGGGTCAGTAGCACCAATCGTTCGAACTCCGCTGGCGCCAAATCCCCACTTGCCGAAAACGGCGGTGTTGTAGCCCGCCTGTTCGAGCACCTGGCCCGTCATGACTTCATCGGCGCGAAAGCCCTGGGTGAGCTCGCTGTTGCCGTCGACGTTGGCGTGCCCGGTGTTGAAACCCGTGTAGAGCGTGGCTCGGCTGGCCGCGCAAACCGGGCAGGCGTACGCATTATCGAACCGCATGCCGCCGGCGGCGAGCGCGTCGAGATTCGGCGTTTGAACGAGCTGCTGGTTATTGAAGCCGACGCTGCCAAAGCCGAGATCATCCGCAAAAATGTGGATGATGTTTGGAGCTTGCGCCTGGGCTCGAATCGATAGCGCGAGCAGCGTTGCGCAAGCCAACGCTGCACTCGCAATTGACCAAATTTGTCGCCTCATTCCGTTTCCGTCCTACCCGGTACAACTAGCTTCGGGCCCATGCACCGCGGCAAGAGGCACCGAGCGATCGCCGACCGATCAGCAAGCCGCCGACCGCGAAACCGATCACCAGCAAGGATGAAGCAGGTTCAGGGACATTTGTTTCAACAGTCACATCGGCAAAGGTCGAACCGTCTTGGGCGTTCACGTTGTTGCCTAAGAAGAACGCAACACGGTTGAACGTGAACGGTCCTCCCGACGGAAATGTCGTCGAACTGTAGGCCGGAATGGAAAAGGTCGAGAGGTAATTCCCGCCGCTAATCTGCCCGGTGATGTCGATATTGGCTCCATTGCGAGTGAGCGTCATTTCGAAGTAGGCCGAAGGATTTGCGCCACTAATCGCGTCGTTTTCCGGATCAACCACGACGTTGCCGCTCAACACATCTCCAATCTGAGTAGCTCCGGCAAAGGGATCAACGTTCGCATTTGCGTGCTCGAAGACTTTGAGATGTCCTTGGTTGGAATTGGCGTACTGAGCGATGAAGCCATTGTTGGGCGAATCTGACGCTGCCACGGCCCCAGCCGGACCATTGAATAGCCCAAAGTGCAGCTGCGTATTGAGAAAATTCGTACCCGTCGAAGTTGAAAGGCGGTTGGCCATCGTCAACGTCGTCGTCAGCTTGATGTAGTCGCCGTTATTTGCCAAGGAAATACTGGGGAAGGGCGCCATTACCGACATGATGTCATTGTTCGTAGCGACGTCGGCAACGGTAAAACTCGGGGAATTAGTTGTTGCATTATCAACTGTAACCGGGCTCACGCTGTTATGAACCACCCAATCGGTCACGGGAATCGTCGCGGCTGGCGCGAGCGACGCCGACGCAACAATAGCAAGTACGCCAACTGTTGTGCCAATCAAGTTGCAATTCATCTTCATTAGTACTTCTCCCGCGAGCTTCAAGGCGCTCGCAAACAAATAAAACGGTCAATCAGAAATTACTTTAACGCTATCGATCCATGTTCCAATCATCAATCGGCTAAAGGTCGGCGGCGACTGCCCCGGCGCCGCCGATCCATTGCGCCGATGCCGTTTCCACGACTCAATCAACCAATCGCATCGGGTTTTTCCTTATAGGTATCGTTTACAAAGCGGCCGGGATATTTTTCTTCTTGTTCGAGCGCGGGCTGCGGTGGGATCGGCCAGTCCGGCGAATCCGTACGGGCTGTGCGGATGTACGCATTGAACTTCGCGACGATGCCTGGATGAGCGGCGGCCACGTCGCGCACTTCGCCCACATCTTTCGACAGATTGAATAGCTCTAACGGTTTCGTGTAGGGCGCTTTCACCGCTTTCCAATTACGCCAACGGGCGGCCTGCTTTTGCAGTCCGTTTTTGTCGAATTCCCAGTACATGAATCGGTCGGCCAGCTCCGGCTGGTTGCTGCCGAGCAGCGTCGGCGAAAAATCAACGCCGTCTATTTTCGCGGGTGCCTTACCGCGGCCGAGTGTGGCCAATGTTGGCATCACGTCAGCGAAGTACACTGGCGATTCACTCGTTTTGCCTGCCGGCACGTGGCCTGGCCAGCGTGCAATCATCGGCACGCGAATGCCCCCTTCCCACAAGTCACCTTTCATCCCACGTAAGGGACCGTTGGAATTAAAGAAACTTGGATCGCAGCCACCTTCGTGATGCGGACCGTTGTCGGACGAAAAAATGACGAGCGTGTTGTCGTCAATATTGAGCTCTTTGAGCAACGCGAACAGCTTGCCGATGTCGCCGTCCATTCGCGAAATCATGGCCGCGTATCCCTTCTCGGGCTCCGGCCAATCCTCGTTTGCATATGCGCCGTAGTCGGGCACTTCCATGCCTTTATCGCCAGCTTGGTCGTTGGCATGGGGGATCGTAAACGCCAGGTACAAGAAGAACGGCTTGTCCTGGTGATCGCGGACGAACTTCAGGCTGTCTTTCGCCAGCAAGTCGTGCGCGTACTCGGTCTTCTTATCGGCCACGAGACCTTTGTAGTCGGGATTCGGCGAGATGTGATTAGCAAGCGGGACCTTCGAAGCGTTCCGCCACAGAAAGTCGGGGTAATAATTGTGAGCGTGGCCGTGCGTCAGGTAGCCGAAGAAATAATCGAACCCCTGCCGCCACGGCAAGCCTTGCTCGGCGTCCTTCCACTTGGGCTTTATGATGCCCAGGCCCCACTTGCCGATCATGCCGGTGGAATAGCCGGCTTGTTTCAACACCTCGGCGACCGTCACATCGGTATCTTCCAGGTATAGGCCGGGAAGATACGGGGGATCAAGCCCGCGCACGCGCGCATGGCCGCAGTGAAACCCCGTCATCAACACGCATCGCGACGGGGCGCATACCGTCGCGCCGGCATACGCCTGCGTGAATCGCATTCCCTGAACCGCCATGCGGTCGAGATTAGGCGCCTTGATTCGCTGCTGGCTGTAGCAACCCAGGTCGCCATAGCCCAGGTCGTCGGACAAGATGAAGATAATGTTTGGTTTTTGGGCACCGGAAGCAACAGGCGTCTCACCGGTCCTGGCCGCGATCGCGACGGACGCTGCAACGAGCGGTGGCAGGCAGAAAATAGCTTGTCGCAACCAAACACTAGTCGGCCAAATCATGATTTCAACCAACGTAAATTTGCAAAAAAGTGCGCATCACCAGCCGTAATCAACCACTTCCTCGCCGTTGCGCGAGCCTAGGGCTTGCCAAACGAGAATATCGATGCTGTCGGCAACGAAATGCGTGCTGCCGTCAGCGCAGGCCATATTTACACCACCGCTATGCCTGCTTGAAGCAGTGGTTGCGCCGCCATCCTCATTGATCGGAATTGCGTTGAGAGTGCCAGTGCTGGATTGGCTGCAGCTTTTGCCGTTGGGCGGCATGAGGTGGTTGTAACGGCTCGTAGTGTAATCACCATGTACCCAATTGCGTCCGCGGCAGGAGAATTGATTGGTGCCCTTGTACAAAGAAGGATTCACTGCCATGCATTGGGTATAGACGGCACTTGCCGACTGGCCGGTGCCACCAAGCCGGAACCAATCAGCGGGAGCCTCAACCAAATTGTTATCGCCATCGCCGAGCCGCGCCTCGCTGTAGAGCGCCGTGTGAGAAGTACCATCCGTTATTTGCCGAATCTTGATCGCGCGATTGGTGACAAAGATGCCGTTGTTGTTTTCCCGGTATTGCAGTTCTAGGTCCGTGGGTTCCTTTGGTGGCGGACTGGGCACTCCAAGCGCGACGGTTTGCCCCGTATCACTGCCTCCGTTGCCGTGGTAATTCGTGCGACCGACGTCGAGCCACGAGCCGTCAGTTTGAGCGCAGGTTGTGGAATTCATCCGATCTTCCCCGCTATCACTTGGGCAACTAAACATGGCGATCTTTTGCTTTTTCGCGTCGCCCGTACCGGAACCCTGCGTAAAGTCGATGAGTCCGTAAGCGGCACTCTCCTCCGCGTAGGGCAGAATCAGTGCCAAGTGTCCCCACTGCGAGACGGCACCGACAGTGCCATCTGGTTTGGTGATGGTGCCCTCCTTGCGGCCATAAGGAAACTCCTTCTTGGATGACTCATAATTAAGCGCTGCCAAGCAGAGCTGACGAAGATTATTCGTGCATTGCGACCGCCGAGCCGCCTCACGGGCGGCCTGAATGGCTGGCAGCAACAATGCCACCAAGATGCCGATGATCGCAATCACCACCAGCAATTCTACCAAGGTAAAACCGCAATGCGCACTTCTCCGCACCCCGAATGAAACTCTACGCGCGTTTTCAACCGCCAACGCTTTAGTCGTAATCATGTTCGGATCCGTCCAAGTTTGTGCTGTGCTATAAATGTAGCGAAGAACATCAGCAAAATAAGTGTCGCAGGTTCGGGAACGGCAGAAGTGCCCCGCAAGTTGCCGCTGCCTGCTGCCGGTGGATTGCCGAAGTTAGCGCGACAGGTCGTAGTGAGCCGAGGTGATCGGCACGCCCAGGCCGTTGTCGTTCGGCAGCGCGTTGTTGGTGCCGTTGTTTTTGCGCCAGGTTACATAGTCGCCGGCGTCCACTTTGCCGTCATTGTTGAAGTCGCCGGGCACACCCACCACGGGTTGCGACGTCACGTCGAGTACTCCCGAATCAGTAAAGAAATCGTCACGTATATTGGTGGCGCCGATCCGTAGCTCCATAAGTGCCAATCGGCTGCGGGGCGCCGTCGAAAAATAGCGCGTTGATTGTGTCTGTAGCGACAAAATTGAGATCAAACGTGCCGCCGGTGGTCAAGTACACATCAGCACTGTCATCCAGATAGGGATTGGTAATACTCATAATGCCAGATGTGATCTGCGTATCCCCGGTATATGTATTGTTAGCGGTGAGCGTGAGTTGGCCCCCGCCGAATTTGATGAGGTCGCCTGGGCCGGAAACAACTTCGTCGAGCGTCCCCGTTGTGCCCGCGGTTGAGACGTTGATCACACTGTCGGACTGAAGCACGACGGGATTGTGGAACGCGGTCGTCGGATGTGACGCCAAGACCGAGATCCGCAAGGCGCCATCGGCATTGGTTACGGTGACGCCTGAGGGGGCGGGAGTTGCCTTGCCCGTGCCATTGAGGTTTAGCACGGCCCCTGCTGCCATGTTCCAATCCGTATTGTTATTGCCACCATTATCCGCCAACATCAACTGCCCCCCGGAGTTGACCGTGATGCCAGCGGAGTGTGAGATCTGTCCGGTATTCAGCATGCGGATGCCACCGCGATTAATGACGAATTGCCCCTCAAAAGTTACCTCGCCCGGCAAGGGATTGTAATTGAACTGAATGCCGCCGTAGCCCTCCTTGGTAATCGTTAGATTAGAAGCCCCCGTGACAAGATTGGAGAACGTCGTGCCGGTGTTCAGATTGGGGTAGTTATCCTGTGTGATGACCAGATCCGAGAGTAGATCGACGATGCTCAGGAATTGGTACTGGGTGTTCGTGTTCCCCGCCGCGCTGCCGGGTGTTTCGGTATAGCTGGCGGGTCCGGCAGTCGATTGGAACACGAGATGTCCACCGGTGGTGGCAATGTTGCTTCTGAAAGTATTAGCGTAATTTGTGTTATCGATTGTGATCTGGCCGACGGTGATGTCTGTAGCGGGCAGAAACAGATTATAATTCGGCGGGCCGGGCCAAGTCGGTGCATTGATCAGAACCGTCGCATCAGCCGCGTTGGGATAGGTTGTGTTGGATCCACCATCGAGCCAATTTGTCGTGTCATCCCAATTTCCTGAGTTGTCCGTATCTTGAACAAACGTGTACTGCCCGAGCGCGAATTGAGCGCTGTAGGCTATTACTGCCACGATGCTTAACGATGAGATTGCAAGCCGCCAAGTCGAATGATGGAGTGCCATGTTTTAAGTCCTCTGAAGATTTCCGCTCGTGCCGTAAGCGAATGAGCCCCCAACGAAGGCACCTCGCTTGCGTTCAACCGAACTACCGTTTCCTGCATTGAATGGTCTGTCGCCTCTTAACGGGACGTCTATAGCCGAACCGTCTGGCTGCCAACCGACCGGACAGTCGCGGCTAAACCTCGCGCCACAGGGAATCGCGACAGCGGATGCGCAACCGCAACCGTCGCTCGCAGCAATTCTCAATTGCGCCGCAATCGCCAGCCAAACGTCGCGGTCGATAAATACCGCGCGTCCTTATGGAAGCGCCATGTTGACTCGATCCACTACACTGATGAGCTTTGCCGCCTGTGCG
>CAWEDY010000033.1:0-31942 GCA_963807935.1 uncultured Planctomycetota bacterium | reverse complement strand
AGCCGCCGCGGCCATCGTCAAAGAACAGGGCGGGGAGAATGATCTCATCGCCCGGCTCAAACACGACAAGGCATTCGCGGCCGTCGACCTTGATGCCGCCATCGATCCGGAAAAACTCACCGGCCGCAGCCTCAAACAAACGGATGAGTTCCTAACTGAAATCGTCACACCGATACGTAAGCGGTACGCCGTTGAACTAGAAGCAACAGAGCTGCGCGTGTAGTTTCGAGTTGGCAGCGCCACCAATATCATCCGCCTATGGTGTTGGCAAGACCCGCCTACTCAAATCAAATCCAACGGCGACTGCCGCCGGTGCCGCTTGCGGCTGCAGTCGTGGCAGACTCCGGTGATGATGAGCCGGTGGCCCGTCACGCGGAAGTCGTGCTCGCGGGCCACGGCATCGCGCAGATTTGCAGCTCGTCGCTGCTGAACTCGATAAGCTTATCGCAGATCTGGCAATACAAGTGATCGTGCTGAGGATAGCCGTAGTCGTGTTCGTACACCGCCCGGCTGCCGAGCGTCATCTTTCGCAGCAGGCCGGCCTCCACTAGTTGGTCGAGCGTTCGATAGACCGTCGGCCGACTGATCTTTTCTCCTTTGTGCCGCTCGCCAAATGCATCGATGAGCTCGTCCGCATTGAAATGATCGTGACGCTCGAAAATAAAGTCCACGAGCGTACGGCGTTGCTGAGTCGTGCGCTTGCCGCGGCTTTGCAAATATTCCTCGAACCGCTCCTTGGGCGAGAGCGAAACTTGGACTTCGCTGAGCGAGAATTCGTTGGACATCGAGGAAAGCCGTGGGATTGAGGTCGGTCGGCGGTCGATCGCATGCCGCGGAGCTACTTATTGAGACTAGGTGGAGCGCTAACAATCACTCCAAATGCTTACGCAAATCGGTCTTACGTTTAAGAGGCCACACGCTTATTGATTCTAAGCGGCCGGAACAACCCGGACAAGAATTGAATTAGAGAAGGCTACTCGCTTCGCGAGCAGACGTCCTCTCGAAGAGCGAGAGGCCTACGGTTTTTTGCCGGATAGCGACCAATTAGCCAATCTCGTCCAGCAGCCGCTCCATGGCGACGTTCATCTTTTCCGGCGTGTCGTAAGTGCCGGCGGCGATCTGCCCGCGAATGAGGTTCACCAGGTCGTGCCGAACCCGCCCGGCCTCCGTCGCATCAATGGCCGCCGCGGCCGCCGGAGAAATGTCGACGCGGTCCGCCGTGCTGCCGGGTGCGGTCGATTGCGGTCCCGTCGCCCGATGCGCGATGTGCGGAGGATTTATGCCATGCGGACCATGAATACGATTTGTGCCTTGGATTTGCATGGCAATTCTCCACACGGGATAGGGCGGCTAAATGGTTCTTATTTTGAGCGGCAATCGCTCGTTTTTTTTGGCCGACGGGGATCAGCTATTTTTCGGCCGACTTCGCGAACGCGAGTACCAGAGCATTATCAAAATCGACTTCCACAGACTCGCCTTTCAACAATTTCTGGCAACGATCAATCAGCGCTAGGACATGCGTTGTAACAAGTATATCGATGAGGTGCGAACGGCTTCAACAATCGTGTCGGCTGGCAGGCCAATCGGCGCCGGCCCGTCGCCGGGAATCAACGTCGTGGCACTGCCGTTGACATCTTTCATCAGGGGTGACATGCCGCCTACTCACAATACGCCGTTTGTACGGCCGCGGTTTAGCCCAGCAACGGCAATACGTGCTGGCGGCGGAGGATACGTAACGGCCCAATTTCCGTCAATCCGGCAATTGACTGCTGCTAGCGTGGGATCGCCCGGGGCCCGGCCCTTTCGTCCGACTGCCAGACCACGGCCGCCCTATCGCCTCGGGGGGCGAAACCTGGCGGGCCGCCGGAGGTTTGATACAGTAGGGAAATACTACGCAGGAACCGGCATTATGACGCGAATACCTCGCCAGGCCCTAATCACTCGAATCGGTAGGATTCTGCCGGTCGTGGTCGCGGTCGCCCTGAATGTGGATTTCATTCCTGGATCTCGTGCAGGAGATGCGCCCTCGGCCGGCGATGCCAAGCTCTTCGATCGCCTCGATACCGATCGCAACGGCGTCATAACCACTGACGAAGTCGCCCCGGAAAATCTGCGGCTTTTCGACCGGTTGCTCCGCCAATCGGACGCGAACCACGACAAGGCGTTATCGCGCGGGGAGTTTCTTGCTGCCTTGGTGCCGAGTCGGCCGGAAAAGCCAATCGAGGCCAAGCAACCTGCCACTTCGCCACAGGCAGACGCCGTTCGCTATCTGCTGCTGGCGATGGACACGAATCGAAACAGCACGATCGAGCCGGACGAGGTGCCCAAAGCGTTCAAGCCGGCGTTTGAATTCATGGTCGACCGACTGGACAGGAATAACAATGGGAAGTTGGATCGTTACGAGCTAAGCCGCGGCGGCCCGCCGTTGGCAGTAATTGCCGCCCGCTATGTGCAGCGCGAAGGTATCAACCCAACGGTTGAGCTGGCTAAGCTGGAAAAGTTGCAGGGCAAAATGGCGAACCGCTTCGACGAGCAGCCTATGCCGCTGGAGAGCTTGCGCGATCCGCAGAAGGCCCGCCAGCTGTTTGCCCAACTCGACCAGAACGGCGACCATAAGGTCGAACGAAAAGAGATGCCCGAGCCTTTGCAGCAGCCGCTGGAGCGGTTTCTGCGGATGGCAGACCGCGATGGCGACGGTCAGCTTTCTGAGAGAGAGTTCCTCGACGGTGCGGAACGGCTCTCTAAATTCCTCAAACGTCCTCAGACCGAGGCAAGGCGAGAGCGCAAATCGAATAGACCCACGAGTGGCTCGAAGCCCGCCAAATCGACATCCACCGAGAATAAATAGCCTCACGACCATCATGGAGACGGCACGCCTTAAACAGTCCAAGGGCGGTGGTCGGCCGACGTGTCTGCTACGTCCATCGAGGACTGTGGGCTTGCCACCTGCCGTGACCGCCTCGCGCTTCTCCTGATCTTCTCTGCGCGAACCGCGAACTGCGCCAGCATGTCCTGCGTAATAGAAACAAACCAACAGGCAGCGCGCTTCACGGAATCCGGCTGCCCGTTTGCCGCATTGCGGTTCGGTCACAGAGAGGAGGCCACGATGCACCCGCTGCCGCCCGTCGTCAACCCACTGATTGTTGGGGTCGATTGCCCTTGGCTCCCGCCGATTTGCTTCGGCATGAAGCCTTATTTCCAATTGTGCCAATCGTTCAACAAAGCACTTAAGGAGCTGGAATCGCGATTCCCGTCGCACCGCCCTGTGCTCACGCTCCAGTCACGCAACAAGCGCCTCCAACGCCGGCCGAAGTAATGTAGATCTCTCGTTCCGCGAGAGGACAAATGCTCGCGGAGCGAATAGACGACATTGATCTCCATTTCTCTGTCCGATCCGATCGAGTCGGGCTATCATGGAGGCATGAAGGTTTTACTGGCCAGTCCGCGCGGCTTCTGTGCGGGCGTGAACATGGCGATCGAATCGCTCGACCTGGCATTGGCGTCGCTCAAGCCGCCGATTTACGTCTACCACGAGATTGTCCACAACAAGTACGTCGTCGAGCAATTCCGCGGCCGCGGCGTCACATTCGTGGATGATCTGGTCGACGTTCCCGTCGGCGCCACCCTGCTGTTTTCCGCTCATGGCGTTTCGCCGGAGATCCGCCGCGTCGCCCGCGAGCGACGCCTCCGGGCAATCGACGCCACCTGCCCACTAGTCACGAAGGTACATCTAGAGGCGATCAAATACGCCAAGTCCGGATACACAATCCTCCTCATCGGCCACGAAGGCCACGACGAAGTGATCGGCACCCTGGGCGAAGCGCCCGAGGCGATCGTCCTCGTCGAGACGCCGGAGGACGTGGCGTCGTTGCAAGTCGCCGATGAGCAGAAGGTGGCCTACCTCACGCAAACGACCCTCAGCGTGGATGATGCCAACCGGATCATCGACCGGTTAAGGCAGCGATTTCCTTACATCGCGGCGCCACCCAAAGACGATATCTGCTACGCCACTCAGAATCGCCAGGAAGCCATTTCGATCTTGGCGGGAGAGGCCGATCTGGCCATCGTGCTTGGCAGCCAGAACAGCTCCAACAGCCAGCGTCTGGCCGAGCTGGCCCGCGAACGCGGCATACCAGCCTACTTGGTCGATGGCCCCGCCGATCTCCAGGCGGCTTGGTTCGATGATGCAGAAATTATACTCGTTACCGCCGGCGCCAGCGCCGGAACAAGTCGTTGAGGAATGTATTGACTGGCTGCGCGATCGATTTGGTGCGACCATCGAACCGCGCTCGATCCGCGAGGAAAGCGTGTCGTTTCCATTGCCTCGCGAGCTACGTAATATCGCGCCAGCTTCACCTCCATTCATGCCGGTGTCTGAGCCTACTGACGCTGTTTAAGCAAATCGAGCCTCTTCTACCAATGTCCTATACGAATTGTGCGGCCTGCCGTAGCAATTGGTCGTCGTTGTAACGCATCTCTCGCAGCCACGCTTCCGCCTGGCGCAGCGAGTCCGCGACCAGCAGCCGCGCTACGGCATCGTTTGTCCGGTCCTTGCGCATCAACTCTGCGTCCCATTTGCTAAGAGCGCAGGCGGCGGCAAAGAGTTCCATCGCGAGCCAGGCGATGCGCTCCTGCACAAGCTGCCGATCGATGACTTCCTCGCGGTGGCGAATCAGCGAGGATTGGACCGCCGTATGAAGGCGGCGAATTAATTTTCCCAGCCGCCGCGCTGCGGGTTTCAATTCAGGAGTTTGCACGGGCACGAGTGGGATGCTGTACCGAACCCGAATGGCGTCGGCAAAAAAGCGGCCGATCGTCCCGGGAGTTTTCCATGGACGCTTCAGAGCATTGAGCACATCCTTCATGCGAAGTCCCGGACCGCGCATCCCCATCAACGCGATGAACGACAGCAGCACTTCGTTGGCGCCTTCGCCGATCTGGTTGATGCGGTGATCGCGGAGCATGCGTTCGAGCGGACGGTCGGTGAAGTAGGCCGCGCCGCCGTGAATTTGAAACGCGTCGTTCACGATCATCCATAATCGCTCGGTGCTCCAGACCTTGAGCATCGCCGTCTCCAGCATGTAATCGTCCAGTCCGCGGTCGATCAGGCCGGCCGTGACGGTTGTCATCGCCTCCATTCCATAGGTCCACGCGCCGATGCGGGCCAGTTTCTTCTGGACCAGCTCAAACGCGGCAAGCGGGCGACCGAACTGGTGGCGGGCGTGAGCGTGGTCTGTGGCGAGTCGCAGGCAGGTTTTCGCCGCACCCGTACAACACGCGCCAAACGTCGTCCGGCCAAAGTCGAGCACGGTGAGCCCTACCTTCAGTCCCTTACCAGGCGGTCCGAGAATGTTTTCGCGCGGCACGAACATATCGCGGAATGCCAGCCGTCCAGTCGCCGTGCCACGGATGCCCATTTTTTCCATTCGCGGCTCGACGACCTGAAATCCCCGCATGTCGGGCGTAACAAGGAATGCCGTGATGGCGGTCGCGTCGCTGCCCGGCACAGGCGTGCGGGCCATGACGGTCAGCATTCCCGCAATCGCTCCATTGGTGATGTAACGCTTCTGGCCGTTAAGTACGAAGCCCGTGCCGTCGGCGGACGGAGTGGCCGATGTTTGCACGTTACCGGCATCGGAACCGGCTTCCGGTTCTGTCAGCGCAAACGCGGCGAGCTTCCGCCCACTGACCAAATCTGGGAGCCACTTCCGCTTTTGGTCTTCGGTGCCGAACAGCAGCAGCGCCCGCATGCCAATCGAATGGTGGGCGTTGACGAAAATCGCCGTCGAACTGCACCGCGCGCCGATCACTTCCAACAGGCGGCAGTAGCCCATTTGTGAGAATCCGCGACCCCCGAACTCGATCGGTGCTGTCATGCCGAGCACGCCAAGTATTGCTAATCCCTCGATGACCTCAGGCGGAATATCGGCTTTGCGATCGATGAGCTTGGGGTCCAGATGTTCATCGCAGAAGTGTTCGAGCCGTGAAACCGCCAACTCCACCTCGGCCCGTTGTTCATGCGAGAGTTGCGGATAGGGAAACACCCAGTCGGCCACGAACCGACCCTCGAATAATCCCTTTGCCACGCCCATTCTCTGTGGCATCGCCCCGAGCAGTTCCTCGGCCTGCCGTACTTGCGCCTCGCGTTGGACGAGATGCGCCGATTGTTCGATGGTGCTGCTCATTTTTTCGTATCTCACCGCGGTCTATTGGCCGTGTTCGCGTCCGTGAGTAATGGCATTTCGAGTAGTATTTGGCCTAACGCTTTGCCCTGGGCGTCCGTCCGCAAACTTCGACGAAGGGCGCCGCGGATGACGAAGTTCAGCGCGCCAAGGTTCGGCAACTCGAAGCGCTCGACGGAGTCGATGCCCATCGGCGCGAAGTAATCAGCCACTTGATTGGTTGAGAGTCGTGTTCTGAGAAATTCCCACCAATCGTCGCTACGGGCGATCACGCCGATCGTGGCAGTTGAACCTTTGTCGCCACTGCGTGCGATTGCAATGTCGTACAAGTGCGATGGCTTTCGTTCATTACCTGTGAGTACAGCTTGTGAATGTCTGGTTTGAGAATGCGATTTTCCAGACGAGTAAGCGGCGGCAGGGAGCCTTGCCTCGATAGGCGCAATCGTCGCGGTCCCGGCAATCGAAAGGATCTCTACCTGCGGTGCAAGGGCATCGCGGCCAATTAGGCACGGCCAATAGCGAAACACCGGATGAACTCGCGGGCGGCCGTCGGAATATCCAGTCGTTCCCTGCGGGCCCGCCGTGACGAATGGCATGAGCTCGTGAGAGAATCGCTCAATCGCATCCCGGGCTTCGGCTTCTACGGCAACCCGCAGCACGGTTTCTTCGAATTCTGTCGATTCGTTGATTCGAGGCCCGACAATTTTGGCGAAACCATCGCCGCTACCGAGGCATTCGACGACGCTGTCGCGCAGCTCATAGCCCGCTTCACGTACGCGCTGCACAACGAGTTCGCCGCAGCGGCGGGCTTTTGCGAGTGCATTACGCCCGAGGATAGTAAGAGTTCCAGCCGACCAGAAGCCATCACTATACGTGGCGCTGACTTTATACTTGTCGGGGCGCGGCTTGCCGATTGCACCACTCATTTGGACGCGATTGGTGCCAACGTGCCGGACAATAAGGGAAAGAAATGAAACCGTAACATCGGGGCTCAGATAATTCTCCGGATCTCCGATCTCGTAAAGCAGTTGCTCCTTAACCGTCATTGGCGTGACGCACCCGCCGGTGCTACGTGGCTTGGTGACGATGCAGCTTCCCTCATCATCGACGTCGACGATTGGAAAGCCGATGTGCGCAGCGTCTGGCACGTTTAGCCAATCGGTGCTTATACCGCCGGTGACCTGCGTGCCGCATTCGATCAAATGCCCCGCCACAGTCGCCCCCGCCAATCGGTCGAGATCATCGTCCTTCCATCCAAAATGATGTACGCAGGCCGCCACGGTCAGCGATGGATCGGCGACGCGGCCGGTGATCACGATATCCGCCCCCTCGGCGAGTGCCTTCACAATTGGCTCCGCACCAAGATACGCATTCGCCGTGACCAACCGCTCGCGGATATGGCTGACGGGGGTACCCGAATCGAGATTGCGAAATTCGATCGAGTTCGCATCCGTGGCCGCAGCGCGAAGATGTTCTAGGACGTCGTCGCCAGTGACGACGCCGATCCGCAACGCGCGACATCCGGCTTCCGCGAGCGCTCTGCGGCAGGCCTCTGCACAGCCGCGAGGGTTCAGACCGCCGGCATTCGCGATTAGCCGGCATCGGCCGCCGGAAGACCAATGTGGGACGAGCGAGCGGATGACATCGACGAAGTCTCGGGCAAATCCGGTTTCCGGATCGCGCTCCCGCTGCATCGCGAGGATCGACAGCGACACCTCGGCCAGATAATCCAGCGTGAGGTAATCGAGATCGGGCTCGCGGGCGAGCATCTCCGCCGCGGCATCCGCGCGATCGCCCCAGAATGCCTGCGCGTTACCAATTCGAACGGGATTCTGCCTTGGATTCATCTCATACCTGCAACATGCCCGTTCGAAATGTGCCCTCGCCGGTTGCCGGCAGAAGACTGAGCGCGGTTTGCAGCCAAAACCGCGTCTCGTGCGGGCGTATGATCGCATCTACCCAACCGCGAGCCGCTCCGTAACGGATATCGGTCTGTTCTTGGTAACGCTCATGGATTGTTTCTCGAAGTTCTGCAATCTCCTGATCGGAGAGCGTTTTGCCGGCACGCTGGGCCTCGCGTAGCTGCAGCGCCAGGAGCGTTTCGGCCGCCTGGTCAGCACCCATAACGGCATATTTAGCAGACGGCCACGCTAGAATCAGCACCGGGTCGTACGCTTTGCCACACAGAGCGTAGTTGCCGGCACCGAACGATCCGCCGATGATTACTGTCAACTTCGGCACGATTGAATTGCTGACGACATTCACCAGTTTCGCACCTGCTCGAATGATTCCCGCCTGCTCGGCTTGTTTTCCGACCATAAAGCCCTGAACGTCTTGCAGAAACACGATCGGAACGCGCGATTGATTGCAGTCCATCACGAAGCGGGCAGCCTTGTCCGCCGCATCGGGGTAGATTACTCCTCCAATCTGAAGTTCTCCGGTCGCGGTGCGGCTGCGCTGTTTCTGGTTGGCGACGATTCCAACCGCATGTCCGCCGAGCTTTGCGAACGCCGTGACCAGAGACTGACCAAACTCAGCCTTGTATTCCTGCAACGAATCCACATCGACGAGACACTTCAGCACGTCGCGAACATCGTACTCGCCGTGACCCTCGGCAGGAACCAAATCGTAGAGGTGATCGGTAGATGGCGAGACAGTAAGAGAAGAAACCGGGTCTGTATCATTAGCCGCAGCTGGCAACAACTCAACGAGCGACCGCAACCGCCGCAGACAAGATACGTCGTCTGGCTCGTGGAAATCGACCGTCCCGCTGATAGTCGCATGCATCGCAGCCCCGCCGAGTTCCTCCGGATCGGCCGACTGCCCAATTGCAGCCCGTACCAGGGCCGGGCCGGCCAGACAAAGCTGGCTGCCATCGGTCATCAGCAGCTTATCGCACAGTACGGGCAAGTATGCTCCGCCGGCGATACAATTGCCCATCACGGCCGCGTACTGAGGAATACCTGCGGCCGACAACACCGCGTTGTTGCGAAAGATGCGGCCGAAGTCGTCTTCGTCTGGAAAGATTTCATCCTGCAGCGGCAAAAATACGCCCGCGGAATCGACGAGATAAATCACCGGCAAACGCAATTGAAACGCGATCCGCTGCGCCCGCAGGAGTTTCTTCACCGACTGCGGAAACATCGCCCCGGCTTTGACGGTTGCATCGTGTGCCGCAACAAGGCACGCCCGCCCGCTGATCCAAGCGATACCGGTAATGAGTCCGGCGGCGGGCACGTCGCCCCACTCCGCGTACATCTTATACGCCGCCCATGTGCCGAGCTCCAAGAAGGGGCGGCCTTCATCGATCAGCATTGCCAACCGTTCGCGCACCGGAAGCCGGCCAAGCCGGCGCTGCCGCTTCTGGCCGTCCGCGCCACCGCCCAGCCGAAGAGTTTCCTCCTCTCGGAACAATTCGCCGGTGATGTCACGCAAAGTTGGCACGCGCATTATCCTGAATTATATCATTACTGCTTTGTCATCATCCGGTTTGACTTCCGTCGTTATCCATTTCGGCTATTCGTGGCGCGGTGATGCGAAACTTGCGGGGGTGACCTCCGGATCGCCTCGAGCGCGGCGCAGAATGCCTCAACGCCTTCTTTCCGAGCGACGGACGTTTTCAGGACGGAAATGGTCGGCCCTGTAGTCGTGCGCAATTGCTGTGTCACATCGGTTACAGTCTGATCTGCGCCGGGAAGATCGGCTTTGTTGACGACGACGATGTCAGCGACTTCCAGAATTCCGGCCTTTTCCCATTGCAAATCGTCGCCGGTCAGTGGTTGCAGGACGAGCACCAAGACGTCAGCAACCCGTCGTACTGCGGTGTCTCCCTGACCAGCGCCAACGGTCTCGACGAAGATGCGATCAAAGCCAAATGCTTTCATCACACTCAGCATCAATTCGAAGTTTGTGGCAATGCCCTGTTGCCCCGAGGCCGTTGATAGGCTTCGGACAAAAACTAGTTCCGAGGCCGAGGTGCCCGCTATGCGACACCGATCGCCGAGGAGCGCTCCGCCGGTTAGCGGGCTTTCAGGATCGCACGCGAGCACTCCCACGCGTTCGCCGCGCTCGGCGAAGTGCGCCGCGATTTCGCCCAGCAGGCTGCTCTTTCCAACGCCGCCATTGCCTGTCAGGGCAACCACGGCGGGCGAACCTTTGCGAAGATTCTCGAACGAGAATGCTAACAATTCGTCGTCGGGATGATCGGCGGCTGCCAGCGACAATAACCTCGAAAGCGCAGCGCGATTGCCATTCTGAACTTGATGAAGCAGCTTAGCGATTTCGCAGCTTTGAGTTTCCCGTCGCATGATGCTGATCAACTGCCTTTCCAGCGATAAACACTAACCGTAGCGAAATTCGCAAGATGCAGCCGATCGCAGGAACTTTGCAATTTGCGCTACGGTGAGTCGCTCGAGAGAAATTCCACAATTTTCTCAATCGAAACGCCCGAACCAAAACATTCCTTAACTCCCATTTCCTTGAGCTTCTCTTGATCATCCTGCGGAATGATCCCGCCGACGATCACGCCGACGTGGGTCATATCGCGCTCGCGCAGAGCGTTAATCAGTTGCGGGATTAGCGTCATGTGAGCGCCATTGAGAATACTGATGCCCACCCAATCTACATCCTCGTCCTGGGCCGCCTGAGCCACCGCTTCTACCTGCTGCCATAGTCCGCTGTAGATGACGTGGAATCCCGCATCTCGCAGCCCACGGGCGACCACCTTGATGCCTCGGTCGTGGCCGTCGAGGCCGACTTTGGCGAGAAGAACTCGTTGCGGGGTGGTTCGTTCGTTCATGGCTCACGTCACCACGAGGCAGCGGATCGAAATCGACCCAACACATCGGCGAGCGCTCGCATGCATTCCTGAATGGTGGTTCGGTATTCGGCGGCTTCTATGAGTGCCGGCATAATGTTCCGGCCCGCCTCAGCCGCCTTCCGCAAACCGTCGAGCGCCCGCGATGCGTGGTCCGAACTGCGGCAATTTTTTGTGTTCCGAAGTGACTCGATTTGCGCGGCTTCCATGGTTGCGTTTACCTCCATGATCGGCATGGAATCGTCGTCCGACTGTTGGAAGGCGTTTATGCCGACTATGAGCTTCTCCCGAGTGTCGATCGCTCGCTGCTGCGCGAAGGCGGCGTCGGCAATTTCGCGGCGAAAGTAACCTTTTTCGATGGACGCGATCATGCCGCCCTGTTCGTCAATTGCGCGAAAGTAATCGTGGGCAGCGTGTTTCATCCGTTGCGTGAAGCTCTCGATGAAGTAACTTCCGCCAAGTGGATCGACCGTGTTCGTGACGCCCGTTTCATAAGCCAATACTTGCTGGGTTCGCAATGCCAGCGTTGCCGCTTGTTCACTCGGCAGGGCGAGGCACTCGTCCATCGAATTGGTGTGCAACGATTGACAGCCACCCAGCACAGCCGCAAGCGCCTGGTACGCAACCCGCACCAGGTTCACCTGCGGCTGTTTAGCCTGTAATGTACAACCGGCCGTTTGGGTATGAAACCGCATCTTGCACGAAGCCGCGGACTTTGCTCCGTAACGATCGCGCATGAATTCAGCCCACAGTGAACGAGCGGCGCGGTATTTCGCAACTTCTTCGAATAGGTCGTTGTGCGCGTTGAAAAAGAAACTCAGTCGAGGTGCAAAATCGTCGATGCGCAGCCCTCGTTCAAGGCACTGTTCGACATAGTGCCGGCCATCTGCAAGCGTGAAGGCGAGCTCTTGAGCCGCGGTTGAACCGGCTTCGCGAATGTGATACCCGCTGATCGAAACTGTGTTCCATTTCGGCACGTGGGCGGTGCAGAATTCGATCAGGTCCACCACGAGTCGCACGGACGGTACCGGCGGAAATACGATTTCATTTTGTGCGTGAAATTCCTTAAGGATGTCGTTTTGTATCGTGCCCAAAAGATCACGCCAAGCCAGTCCGCGTGCGCGAGCGGCTGCCAAATAAAACGACATGATGACTATCGCCGGCGCGTTGATTGTCATCGACACGGACACGCGGCCCAGATCGATTTGATCGAACAGCGCGAGCATGTCGTCGATGGTATCTACCGCCACGCCGAGCCGCCCGACTTCGCCCTGCGAGCGGGGATCATCGCTGTCGAGCCCCATCAGTGTCGGCAAATCGAATGCCGTGCTCAGTCCCGTCTGCCCTTGCTCGAGCAGATAGCGAAACCGTCGATTCGTATCGGCTGGCCGGCCGAAGCCGGCAAACTGCCGCATCGTCCAGAGCCGGTCTCGATACATCGACTCATGAATGCCGCGCGTGAAGGGAAATTGACCGGGTTGGCCAAGTTCACGGTCCTGGTCGAAGCCAGCCAGGTCTGCCTCCGTGTACAGACCATGGACGTGACTCCTACCGCCCGTCGTGCTTGAAGATTGTCTGTGCAAGGTGACTCACTTGTCGACGGATTCCATCGCCCGTTCATGCTGCATTTCGCGAACCATCGCGATATTTGTATGTTCTCATTATACGCCGAGGCGCCCGTTAGAGCGTGATGCGCATATTGGCCCGCACGGGGCATTTGCCACGAATGGCTGGCAGCCGTGAACGGCCCTTTGTTGAACAGATGTTGCGTCGACCGGCAGGTCCGTCGATTCGGCCGGATGCGCGCCGCTGCCCGACGCGCCGAACTAATCGGCCGAGGGTGCGCTCGACGCAATTCGGCGGTGCCGCCGCATCAGGCCAACGGCAGCCCCCAACGCAAGCAAGAAGATGCTTAGCGGCTCGGGCACGGTCGCGCTATACGATGAAGTGACAAGTACGTCCGAGCCGCTGCCGAATGTGGCGCCAAAATTTGCTCGCCATATATCGTAATCCGCCTGGTTGCCGCTGTTCTTGCGCCACAGGATATAGTCGGCGCTATTAACGACACGGTCCTTGTTAAAGTCGCCCGACGTAAACACGCTCAACGTGACTGAGTTAGGCAGATAGTCGACGCGCCAATCGAGGTCCCATGCCAACTGCGGCAAGACCACATGGGCGAATTGGCCGGTGACGCCTTGGGTAGCCGTCAGGATGTTGAAACTGTCTCCCTGCGACGGGGCAAACGGATTCCCGCCCGCGTCGGCGAGCGCCACACTGAGATCGCCGCCTTCGAGTTCAACTTTGCCAAGCACCTGAATGACGTCATAGTCGGTGCCTGCCGAGTGTCCGCCGAGGTCGATGGCGATCTGGCCACCCGCCAGGTGGTAGAAGTCGCCCTGCACCGTGATGTTGCCGGTCGGATCGATCGGAACGCCGACGACCGAAGCGAACCTCGCCCGCATGGACGCGGCGTTCAAGTGGGTGTTATCGCTCAGACGTCGCCGCACCCCAACCGTACAGGCGAAACTCTACGGGGTCGGTGGTCGGCTGCGGCGAAACGAATGAACCGCTAAGAATCAGTTGATTGCCGGAGCCGGTTGTCGTGACATGCGCTTGGGCCAATTGCTGGCCTGATGCAAAGTCCCCGACACTGGAGAACAACGCATAATCGGTGGCCGAGCCGCTGCCCTGTCGCCACAGCGTAAAACTGGCGCTGTCCGGATACATTGCCATTCCGGTGATGGCTTGAACCGAGAACGTTAAATAATCGTTGCCGTCGAGAGCGGATTGCTGGGTGGCGCCGGTTGAGAACCCGGCAGCGTTGAACTCGTTGCCCGCGTTGTTGCTGTTGCTGGGACTGAGGCCAATCCCAAAATTGAGTCCCGACGTCAGTGTGATATTTGCATCTTGGCGCTTGAGCGCCGTAAGCGGCGTCTGGTTCTGGACGCCGTTAAAATCGAATTCCAGCGTCGGCACGGCAGCAAACCTCGCGGTAAGCAACGCGGCATCTATGTGCGTGTTGCCTGTCGTGGCAGTTGCGCCCAACCATACAAACGATACTCGATTGGGCCGCTCAACGCGTCCGTTACGACTGGAATGCTGGCAGTCAATGCGTGCTGCGCAGTGTTTCCGGTGTCTGTGTACGTTGCTTGAACGAGGGCGGCGCCCGACGTGAACCCACCGACGCTGGAAAGAATTGCATAGTTCTTGGCCGCCGCGCCGCCATTTCGCCAAAGCTGAAAACTCACGCTGCTGGGAATCACGCCGGCGCCGGCGACTGGGTTGACCGTGAACGTGACATAGTCACCATTCGTAATAGCCTGCGCGAGGGAAGATGCCGTGTAGCCAATCGTGTTTAATTCATTCCCGGCGTCGGTGCCGCCGGAGCCCCAGCGGGGACCGACGCTGGGACCGAAGTCCAATCCGTGCGATAGCTCAAGATAAGGGCTAATCGTCGATGCTTGATTGACGGGCACATCGTCTTGGACGCCGCTGAAATCGATCGTCGCCGCGGTAACGACGCCGGTGTTCAAATTGCTGGGCGGCAACGCTGGAGGGGCTGCGACCGGCCACGCGGGCGTATCGTTCGTGCGGCCTGGCGACAGGGTACCTTCGTTGTACACATCGCCGATAACCGTGCCCTGACCGACAACTTGTCCGCCGGACTTAATGTTTACCCAACGACCGCTGGACACCGTGCCACCAGCCAGATCGATGCGGCCATGGTTGCCGACGCGAACCTCGTTCAGGCCCGTCAGCGTGTGGCCGGCGTGTACGTTCACCACTTGCATCGCCGACTGCCCGCGGACTTCCACACCCAGTGTCGTTACATCTGCCGAAACGTGGGCGATAGCCGGAGCGGCCCCATTGTTGGCTACCACGGCTGACCAGTAGCGATCGGGCGCGGTCGGCGAGGACCAATTGCTGGCGGTTTGCAGCGCACCGCCATTGGGACCCAACCAGTTACGATACTGAACGGAACCGCGCGTCACGTCGTCCGCAATCGCATCGGCTTCCAATTCGGCTTCGATCTGAGCGTTCGCCGGCACCGACAAGCTCAATGGCGTTGTTTCGCCCGCGTCAGTGTTCAAGTTAAAAAGTTCCTTCGATTCGTCGTCGTAGCAAATCAGCTTCATCCCGTCTTGGCGAACGACGGCCCAGCGGGTAATGCGCGGGTCGGGATCATCGCCGCGCGACCCCTGGTGCTCGAACACGAGATACTTGCGCTGCTTCAGGTGGCCTTCGCCCGTGAGGATCGGCGCGAGCGATGTGCCGTCGATTCCAACGGGCGCATCGACGCCGGCCAGGTCGGCCGCCGTGGCCATGAAGTCGGCCAGGTCGGTGCGGTAATCGCTGACGGAACCGGGAGCAATCGTACCCTGCCAATAGGCGACCTGCGGCATGTGGATGCCGCCTTCGTACAGCTCGAATTTTCCGCCGCGATAGGGAGCGTCGGCGCTAAAGAATGTCCGCGGCGCCTCGTTCTCACGATCGGCGCCGTTATCGGAGGTGAAGATGACGAGCGTGTTGTTGAGGATGCTGTCGGCATGGTTTCCATCGCAGTTCGGATCGTCGAGACGGGCCATGAGCGAGCCCACGCTTTCGTCCATCCGCGTAATCATCGCAGCATAATCCTTCTGTTCATCCGTCCACGGCATGTTGGCGTATATTCCCCAACCGCCGGGCGCGCTAGCGATTTGATGGATGTCAAAGTGCGGAATGGTGTAATTCATTTGCATGTAAAACGGTGAGCTGTCGCCGGCATGCTGGGCGACGTACTGTTCGGATTGGGCCGCGACCAGGTCGTGCGTGTATTGCTCCGTGCCCCCAGGACCGCCGTTGTTGGCCACGACCGAAACTCCATTGGCCGCATTCGAGTCGTTGTGCCACATCCAGTCGTAGTAGTAATCCTGTGCGGCGCCGTGGTTCAAGAAACCATAAAAGGTTTGGAAACCATGGTTGGTCGGCAGGCTATCGGGCGCGTTGACCGACGGCTGCGGGTCAGTGGCACCAATCGTTCGAACTCCGCTGGCGCCAAATCCCCACTTGCCGAAGACCGCGGTGCTGTAACCCGCCTGTTCGAGCACCTGGCCGGTCATGACTTCATCGGCGCGAAAGCCCTTGGTGAGCTCGCTGTTGCCGTCGACGTTGGCGTGCCCGGTGTTGAAACCCGTGTAGAGGGTGGCTCGGCTGGCCGCGCAGACCGGACAGGCGTACGCATTATTGAACCGCATGCCGCCGGCTGCCAAGGCGTCGAGATTCGGCGTTTGAATGAGCTGCTGGTTATTGAAGCCAACGCTGCCAAAGCCGAGATCATCCGCAAAGATGTGGATGATATTCGGACCCGAAGTTTGAGCGCAAACAGGGAGCGCTGGCAGCAGCGCCACCAGCGCCCCCGCAAACAAGAACCGAAAACGCCGCCTCATTCTCTCTCCGCCGTCAGTCTCGCGCGGCGCTGTGAACCGGCCGGGCGCGCGCGGGGGCAGCACGCCGACCAGGCCGGCAAACGCCAGCAGAAGGCAGGCGGCCGGCTCCGGCACATTGGTCGTGACCAGCGTGTTCGACAGGACCGCGCTCGGCGCATCGACGTTCGCGCCGAAGAAGAACCCGGCCCGGTTGAAATTGAAACCGACAACACTGGGCACATAACCGGTCGCTGTGTAGTCCGAGATGTACGGATTTCCCGTGACCGAATCCGTGCCGCTGATTTGTGCCGTGATGTCGAGCGCATCCAAGTTGCGGGTCAGGGTGATTGTGAAATCAACCGGCCCGGTATCGGCGCCGCGAATCTTGTCTAGTCCATCGTCCTCACTGCCGTCGCCGATGTTGTTGGTGCCGGAAAACGGACTGGTCGTCGAGGTATCAATGACGCGAATTTTGCGATTAGCCGCCTGGTTTTCGTCTCCATAGACGATGAAGAACCCGTGGTTGGGAAAGTCCTGAGCCGTCACGTCGCCGACGGGACCATTGTAAATTCCAAACCGGAGTTGCGTGTTCAAATTATGATCGCCGGTGTTGCCGAACCGCGTGGCCATATTCAGCGTCGTGCTCAAGGTGACGAAGTCCCCGTCATGGAGCAGCTCAACGCTGGGGAAGGTTCCCATGACGGTCAGGCTATTGTCCGCGGGGGCGATTGTCGGCGAATTGGTTGTTCCGTCCGTGATGACGGCCGCCGGAGACGATTGATTGTGCACGCCCCAGCCAGTCACCGGAATGGTTCCTGCATGAGTCGTTGACGCCAGGGCCACAATAGCCAGTGCGTCCAATGAGGCGCCAATCAAGTTGCGATACAATTTCATTAGTACTCCTCCCGCCAGCCGCAAGCGACTCGCAAAAAAAGGCCAATCAAAGATAACCCAAACGTTGTCAATCCATGGTTCTAAAAGTAGTTCAAAACCTCGTAGCTGAAGTTGCAAAACTTCAGTGTGTGTCTGAATTCTTGCGACTTCAGCTACTTTTGAAACGGGTTTCCATCATCAACCGGCTTCAGGTCGGCGGCGACTGCCCCGGCGCCGCCGACCCATTGCCTCGATACCGTTTCCACGACTCAATCAATCGCATCGGGCTTTTCCTTATAGATATCGTTTACAAAGCGGCCGGGATATTTTTCTTCTTGTTCGAGCGCGAAGGCTGTGGAGGCACGGGCCATTCGGGCGAATCGCTCCGCGCCGCGCGGATGTACGCGTTAAACTTGGCGACGATGTCCGGATGCTCGGCGGCCACGTCGTGCTTCTCGCCCAGATCCTTTGACAGATCGTATAGTTCCAACGGTTTCGTATAGGGGACTTTCACCGCTTTCCAATTATGCCAACGGGCAGCCTGCTTCTGCAGTCCGTTTTTGTCAAACTCCCAGTACATGAAGCGGTCGAATAGTTCTGGCTGCTCGCCACCGTGAAGTGTGGGCGAAAAATCAATGCCGTCGATCTTCGGCGGTGAATTGCCGCCGCCAACCGCCGCCAGCGTCGGCATGACGTCGGCAAAATAGACGGGTGACTCCGTCGTCTTGCCCGCCGGTACATGACCAGGCCACCAGGCAATCATCGGTACGCGAATACCGCCTTCCCATAGGTCGCCTTTCATCCCGCGCAACGGACCGTTGGAATCGAAGAAACTTGGATCGCAGCCACCTTCGTGATGCGGACCATTATCGGACGAAAAAATGACGAGCGTGTTGTCGTCAATCTTGAGCTCTTTGAGCAACGCGAGCAGCCTGCCGATGTCGCCGTCCATTCGCGAAATCATGGCCGCGTATCCCTTCTCGGGCTCCGGCCAATCCTCGTTTGCATATTCGCCGTAGTCGGGCACTTCCATGCCTTTATTGCCAGCTTCGTCGTTGGCATGGGGGATCGTAAACGCCAGGTACAAGAAGAACGGCTTGTCCTGGTGATCGCGAACGAATTTCAAGCTATCTTTCGCCAGCAAGTCGTGCGCGTACGCGGTCTTCTTGTCGGCAACGAGACCTTTGTAGTCGGGATTCGGCGAGATGTGGTTCGCGAGCGGGACCTTCGACGCGTTCCGCCACAGAAAGTCGGGATAGTAATTGTGAGCGTGGCCGTGGGTCAGATAGCCGAAGAAATAATCGAACCCCTGCCTCCACGGCAAGCCTTGCTCGGCGTCCTTCCACTTCGGCTTGATAATGCCCAAACCCCACTTGCCGATCATCCCGGTGGAGTACCCGGCCTGTTTCAATACCTCGGCGACCGTCATATCGCTGTCTTCCAAGTACAGACCGGGCAAATACGGAGGATCGAGCCCACGCACGCGCGCATGGCCGCAATGTAGTCCCGTCATTAGCACGCACCGCGACGGAGCACAGACGGTTGCGCCGGCGTATGCGTCGGTGAATCGCAATCCCTCGGCCGCCATGCGGTCGAGATTGGGTGTCTTGATTCGCTGTTGGCCATAGCAACCCAGGTCGCCGTAGCCCAGGTCGTCGGCCATAATGAAAATGAGGTTGGGCTTACGACTGCTGGTAGCAGCCAGCGCCACTGTAGTCTGCGACAAGGTCGCGACAAGCAATACGGCAGCCAGCACGAGCGTCCCGAAGCGTCGACCCGCTTCGACGAATCCTACGAGCGGCTCGGTGGTCGCCTTATGTATTTCACAGTGGTTAATCATTAGAGCGAACTAAAGTCGACTGCTTCAGCGCCATTACGCGACCCCAGAGCCCACCACACCGCGAGATCAATGCTGTCAGAAACAAAATGCGTGCTGCCGTCAGCACAGGCCATATTCACACCACCGCTATGCCTGCTTGAAGCGGTGGTTGCGCCGCCATCCTCATTGATCGGAATTGCGTTGAGAGTGCCACCGCTTGATTGGCTGCAGCTCTTGCCGTTGGGCGGCATGACGTGGTTGTAACGGCTCGTAGTGTAATCACCATGTACCCAATTGCGTCCGCGGCAGGAAAATTGATTGCTGCCCTTGTACAAAGAAGGATCCACTGCCATGCATTTGGTATAGACGGCATTTGCCGACTGGCCGGTGCCAGCAAGCCGGAACCAATCAGCGGGAGCCTCAACCAAATTGTTATCGCCGTCGCCGAGGCGCGCCTCACTATAGAGCGCCGTATGAGAAGTACCGTCCGTTATTTGCCGAATCTTGATCGCGCGATTGGTGACAAAGATGCCGTTGTTGTTTTCCCGGTATTGCAGTTCTAGGTCTGTGGGTTCCTTTGGCGGCGGGCTGGGCACTCCGAGCGCGACGGTTTGCCCCGTATCACTGCCTCCGTTGCCGTGGTAATTCGTGCGACCAACGTCGAGCCACGAGCCGTCAGTTTGAGCGCACGTTGTGGAATTCATTCGATCTTCCCCGCTATCACTAGGGCAACTAAACATGGCGATTTTTTGCTTTTTCGCGTCGCCCGTACCGGAACCCTGCGTAAAGTCGATGAGTCCGTAAGCGGCACTCTCCTCCGCGTAGGGCAGAATCAGTGCCAAGTGTCCCCACTGCGAGACGGCACCGACAGTGCCATTTGGTTTGGTGATGGTGCCCTCCTTGCGGCCATAAGGAAACTCTTTCTTGGATGATTCATAATTAAGCGCTGCCAAGCAGAGCTGGCGAAGATTATTCGTGCATTGCGACCGGCGAGCCGCCTCACGGGCGGCCTGAATGGCTGGCAGCAACAAAGCCACCAAGATGCCGATGATCGCAATTACCACCAGCAATTCTACCAATGTAAATCCGCGATGCGCACCTCTCCGCACCCCGAATGAAACTCTACGCGCGTTTTCAACCGCCAACGCTTTAGTCGACATCATGTTCGGATCCGTCCAAGTTTGTGCTGTGCAATAAATGGAGCGAAGAACATCAGCAAAATAAGTGTCGCAGGTTCGGGAACGGCAGAAGCGCTCAGCGAGTGGCCGCTGCCTGCTCCTGGCGGATTGCCGTAGTTGGCCCGCCACAGGTCGTAGTGCGCCGAGGTGATCGGCACACCGAGGCCGTTGTCGTTCGGCAGCGCGTTGCTGGTGCCGTCGTTTTTGCGCCAGGTTACATAGTCGCCTGCGTCCACTTTTCCGTCATTGTTGAAGTCGCCGGGCACACCCACCACGGGTTGCGACGTCACGTCGAGAATTCCCAGACCAGTAAAGAAATCGTCACGAATATTGGTGGCGCCCGACCCCGTAGCTCCATAAGTGCCGATCGGCTGCGGTGCGCCGTCGAAAAATAAGGCGTTGATCGTGTCCGTAGCGGTAAAGTTGAGATCAAATATGCCGCCGGTGGTCAAATACACATCAGCACTGTCATCCAGATAGGGATTGGTAATACTCATTATGCCAGATGTGACCTGCGTATCCCCGGTGTATGTATTGTTAGCGGTGAGCGTGAGTTGGCCCCCGCCGAATTTGATGAGGTCGCCTGGGCCGGAAACAACTTCGTCGAGCGTCCCCGTTGTGCCCGCGGTTGACACGTTGATCACACTGTCGGACTGAAGCACGACGGGATTGTGGAACGCGGTGGTCGGGTGTGACGCCAAGACCGAGATCCGCAAGGCGCCATCGGCATTGGTCACGGTGACGCCTGAGGGGGCGGGCGTTGCCTTGCCCGTTCCATTGAGATTTAGCACGGCCCCTGCTGCCATGTTCCAATCCGTATTGTTAGTGCCACCATTGTCCGCCAACATCAACTGCCCCCCGGAGTTGACCGTGATGCCCGCGGAGTGTGAGATCTGTCCGGTATTCAGCATGCGAATGCCACCGCGATTAATGACGAATTGCCCCTCAAAAGTTACCTCGCCCGGCAAGGGATTGTAATTGAACTGAATGCCGCCGTAGCCCTCCTTGGTAATCGTTAGATTAGAAGCCCCCGTGACAAGATTGGAAAACGTCGTGCCGGTGTTCAGATTGGGATAGTTATCCTGTGTGATGACCAGATCCGAGAGTAGATCGACGATGCTCAGGAATTGGTACTGGGTGTTCGTGTTCCCCGCCGCGCTGCCCGGTGTTTCGGTATAGCTGGCGGGTCCGATAGTCGATTGGAACACGAGATGTCCACCGTTGGTGGCAATGTTGCTTCTGAAAGTATTAGCGTAATTTGTGTTATCGATTGTGATCTGGCCGACGGTGATGTCTGTAGCGGGCAGAAACAGATTGTAATTTGGCGGGCCGGGCCAAGTCGGTGCATTGATCAGAACCGTCGCATCAGGCGCGTTGGGATAGGTTGTATTAGATCCACCATCAAGCCAATTCGCAGTGTCGTCCCAGTTTCCTGAGTTGTCCGTGTCTTGAACAAACGTGTACTGCCCGAGCGCGACCTGCGCACTCCACGTGCCGCCAGCCAGAATGCTTAGGATCGAAATTGCCAGTCGCCAAGAAAAGTAATGCCGCACCATAGCTGAGTTCCTCAATTGGAAGAAGTCGTTAGATTTCGCCGCCGTTGGAAAAGAGAACGGGCCAACGCGTGATCCCCGTTTACGAATCGAATTCGCATGACCGACATGCGGTCAACGCTACGAAAAGCCGCCGTACCGATTGCAAAACCTATTTTGATTATCGCATCGCGCCGTGCGCCGCTGCGCACAATCTTATTGTTTTTCCAGTTGACGCCGGTTATTATGGCATTGCACAATCGATTGTGCAAGCGAATTCTTAACAAATTCTGCCGACTCGAAAAACCATGGCAAATGGCCCTGTAACTCTCGAGCAGGTCGCACAAGCCGCCGGTGTTTCCACCTCGACCGCCTCACGGGCGTTGGCGGGTAAGGCTCGCGAGTGCCGAATCAGCGAGAGTACCGAGAAAGCAATCCTCCGAGCAGCCAAGGGTTTAGGTTTTCAGGCCAGCCACGCTGCCCGATCACTCCGCACGCAGCGTACCGGCTTAATCGGGCTGTTGGTGCCGGACGTTTCCAACCCGTTTTTCGCCGCAATCGCCCGGAAGGCAACGATTTTCGCCGAACGGCATGGCCTATCCACGCTTTTGGCCGACAGTCACGACTCGATTGAACACGAACGCGACATGCTGACACACCTCCTGTCGCGGCAAGTGGAAGGCCTCATCATTTGTCCGATCGGCGAATCAAGCTCCGAATTGCAACGGTTGAAGCACAGCAACACAAGTGTTGTCGTCGTTGACCGCTGGTTCCCGGATACCCAACTCATCACCGTAACGTCTGAAAACCAGCGTGGTGCGTTTACCGCAACCAGCGCATGCGTCGACAAGGGACATCGGCTGATCGGCTGCTTGCAGGGGCGTCCCGGCACATCGTCAAACGACGAACGGCTAGTGGGCTTCCGCGACGCTTTGCGGGCCAACCAGATCGAACCGAAGGACAATCTCATCCATGGCGACGACTTCAGCGAAGTTTCCGGCTATCGCTCGACCTGCGAGCTGTTGGAAACGCATCCGAATTTGACCGCCCTATTTGCGTTGAGCAATATGAATGCCCTCGGTGCCCTCCGCGCGTTCGCGGAACGAAAATTAAAGATTCCGCAAGACATTTCGCTCGTAACGTTTGATGATGCGCCCTTCGCCGAGTACCTGGCATCGCCGCTGAGTGCGATTCGACAAGATGTCGAGGCCATCGGCAATCGCGCGGTCGAGCTGGTGATTGAACAGATTCGCACCGGCCGCAAACCGGAGCAGTTGCTGCACCGGGTGCCCGTCGAATTCATTTTGCGCGATTCCATCGGACCTCCCAGAATTGGAACACTTAAATGTGGTTGAGCTTGGGCCGGCACTGCCTTCAAAACCACAGGGGGCTGGCTCATTTTGCGGAGTCCTCTGAGCAAAATGTGCCTGTCCCCCTCAGCAGGGCCTTACGCTGCGAAGGCTATAGGGTGCGTCGAGGCGGCGAGACGCACCGCGAGTGACGCGAGATTTGGTGGTTCTCGCCGAATGGACCCACCCTGTATTTTGAAAACCTGATCGGCCCTGCGGCGAATCCATCTGTGCTGGACGTACGCCGCTAGCAGAGTGCATAATCGCCATACCGCGCCCAATTCGGACGCGCGGTGGTCGGTCCGCAAAATTCCTCATCCTGGCTGGTCAGATATATGGTGCTCGTTGAGTCTTATCCGGTCGCAGTGTTGATGTGCATCATCACCATGATCTGTTGGGGATCATGGGCTAACACGCAAAAACTCGCCACCCAGGAGTGGCGGTTCCAGCTTTTCTATTGGGACTACGCGATTGGCGTGTTCCTGCTTGCGTTAATACTGGCATTCACGATGGGCAGCACGGGGACGGCGGGACGGAGCTTTATGGCCGACTTGAAACAGGCAGATATGAAATGGCTCGGCTCCGCGTTCCTGGGCGGCGTGATTTTCAACCTGTCGAACATTTTGCTTGTCGCAGCGATCGATATCGCCGGTCTCGCCGTCGCATTCCCAGTTGGTGTCGGACTGGCTCTGGTTCTGGGTGTGATCACAACCTACATGGCCAAACCCGAAGGCGACGTACCGAAGCTCGCGGTCGGTGTCGCGTGCGTCATGATCGCGATCATTCTGGACGCCGTTGCCTACGCGCGCTTGGCAAAAGGAAGCCGAAAGGCGCCGATAAAAGGGATTGTGACCTCGATCGCCGCCGGCCTGTTGATGGGTTTCTTCTACAGCTTTGTGGCTAAGTCGATGGGTGCCGTTGATCCGGCCACGAAAGCAGTCGAGGCAGGCAAACTCACTCCCTACACGGCAGTGGTAATGTTCAGCCTTGGGCTGCTGCTTTCAAACTTTCTTTGGAACAGCATCATGATGGCTATGCCCCTTACCGGTGAGCCTGTGCCATTCAGCGATTATTTCACGAAAGGCAGCGCCCGTCTCCACTTGGTAGGCATCCTTGGAGGCATGATCTGGAATCTTGGAATGTCCTTCAACATTGTCGCGTCTACAAAAGCCGGGCCCGCTCTTTCCTATGGTCTCGGCCAAGGCGCCACGATGATTGGCGCGATCTGGGGTGTGTTAATCTGGAAAGAATTTAAGGACGCTCCGGCAGGCACAAACAAGCTTCTGGCAGGCATGTTTGTCTTCTATTTAGTGGGCCTTGGCGTTCTCATCGCTTCGAAGCTTTGAGGCTTTTCCGCTGATAATTGCGAGTCAAAAACCGCGCTGGGCAGTCGCCCGATGGCTGGCGTTTATGTATCATAAGTGGCTGATTTCAGCCCTTTTTCTACGTGAGCCAACATGAAAGCGAAGATCGTTGTTGTCGGTAGCTCCAACACCGACATGATTCTCAAACTCGACCGCATTCCAAAGCCCGGCGAGACGATTCTGGGCGGCGAGTTCGTTATCGCCGCCGGCGGCAAGGGCGCCAACCAGGCCGTGGCCGCGGCCCAGGCTGGCGGGGCCGTCACGTTGGTCGCTCGCGTTGGAAGAGATATGTTCGGTGAGCAGGCCGTCGCCGGTTTCATCCGTAACCGCATCAACGTCGATCATGTGCAACTCGATAAGTTTCCTTCAGGCGTGGCGCTCATCTTTGTGGCAAGCGATGGCGAGAACAGCATCGGAGTCGGTAGCGGGGCGAACGCCAAACTTTCGCCAGCCGATGTGAAAAAGGCCAAAGCCGCCTTCGCCTCCGCGACTGCCGTGGTCATGCAGCTGGAGACGCCGCTCGAAACGGTGCAGGCTGCTGCCGACCTTGCCCACTCCAACAAAGCACTCGTTATCCTGAATCCCGCGCCCGCCCAACCGCTTCCGGACTCGCTATTGAAAAAGATTTCGATTCTGACTCCCAATGAAACCGAAGCGGAACTGCTCACCGGCAGCAAAGTTTCCGATGACGCTTCGTGCGGCAAAGCCGCCGATGCCTTGCTCCGCAAGGGAGTCAAAACTGTCATCATTACGCTCGGCTCCCGCGGCGCGTTTGTGGCAACGACCAAATCGAAGCAATACGTCCCCGGTTTCAAAGTCAAACCGGTCGACACTACGGCCGCCGGCGACACATTCAACGGCGCTTTAGCTGTTGCATTGGCTGAAGGCATGCCGATGATTGACGCCGTACGATTCGCGAACGCGGCGGCAGCTATTTCCGTCACGCGGATTGGCGCTCAACCCTCCGCGCCAAAGCGCAAGGAGATCGAGATACTGTTGAACGGCAAAAGGCCTGTAGCAAAACGCCCATCCGTCCTGCGCATCAAAAGCCCTGATATAAACGGTCGACGCCGCCGGCGTTAGGCACTATACACCCAGAAGGTGTCACGGAGCGGAATGGCCGCCTTATCGCCGAGCGTTCAAAGTAGACCTATTGGCAGTCTTTGTATTCGACTTTTTGACCTCCGAATCGCAAACTTGAACCGGAAATCGATCATCAACCGCACATGAACTTGTTTCGCATTGGATTGGTTTTTTGCCTGTTGTTACTCTTCTTCAAAACAGGGTCTCCGGAAGATTCGGCGCTGCGCATTGGCGCTGAGATCATCAGCGGGCCAAAAGACCTGGCTGGCCGCGATGTGTGGTTTGAGAAAATGAAAGAATGGCGCCACGCGGCTCGTAAGCGCATTCAATATGAAGATGCACAATATCGGCGGCCGGAGCTGCAGTGGACGCAGCGGGCATTCATGCAGCCGCAGGCGATGGTGGAAGATCGTTACTTGTACGATCCTGTCGAAGGACAATATACGGTCGAGCGGTATTTGGACGACGTTACAAAGCGCTATGGCGGGATCGATGCGGTATTGCTGTGGCCGGTGTATCCGAATATCGGCGTCGACGATCGCAATCAGCACGATTTGCTTCGCGATTTGCCGGGCGGCGTATCCGGCGTGAAGAAGATGATCGGCGATTTTCATCGCCGTGGCGTGCGCGTGTTGTTTCCTGTGATGCCATGGGACACAGGTACGCGCGATGAGGGCACGCCGCTGGCAGAAGCGGCGATTCAGCTCATGAAGGAACTCGGCGCGGATGGCCTCAATGGCGATACCATGCCCGGTTTGGGGCGCGAGTTTCTGGAAGCGTCGAATCGGGCCCGGCATGCCGTGGCGCTCGAGCCGGAGTGGACTCTCAAGCAGTTGGATATGGTCGCGTGGAACACGATGACGTGGGGTTACTGGCAATACCTTGAACAAGTGCCGGTCGTGAGTAAATACAAATGGCTTGAGCCTCGGCACATGGTGAACATCAGCGAACGTTGGGCGCGGGACCGAACAAATGGCTTGCAATCGGCGTTCTTCAATGGCGTGGGCTACGAAAGCTGGGAGAATGTTTGGGGAATTTGGAACGGGTTCACACCGCGCGACGCCGAGGCGCTGCGCCGAATCGCCACAATCGAGCGGGCGATGGCGGAAGTGCTCGTGGACGCAAAGTGGGAGCCGCATGTGCCGACATTGCAAAGCGGCGTTTACGCAAGCCGATTTACGGGCGGAGTCGGCACACTCTGGCTGCTCGTGAACCGCACGGACAAGACAATCAGCGGCGACCAACTGGAGGTGACCGATGGGGGCAGAATATTGGATCTGTGGCACGGCATTGCATTAAATAACCCATCAGGCACCCCGAAAACACAACGGCTCAAGTTTGAAATCGAAGCGCACGGTTACGGAGCTGTGCTTTCGCTCAACGGCGATAAGGTAGACAAGCAGTTGTCCAGGTTCGTGGCAGAGATGAATCGTTTATCAAAAAAGCGTTTGAGCGAATTTTCGGCGGAGTGGAAGCCGCTGCCGCAGAAGATGGTGGAGATGGCCAAAACGAAGGCGGCAGCCAAGGCGCCGGAAGGAATGATCCTCATTCCTGCCGCTCCCAAGTTCTGGTTTAAAGTTTCGGGCATCGAAATCGAGGGCAAAGATGAGCCCGGCGTGGATGTGCAGTACCCTTGGGAAGATATTCCGCGCCGGCACCACGATCATCAGTTCGAAATTGCCGCGTTCTACATCGATAAATTCCCAGTCACCAACCAGCAGTTCAAGCAGTTTCTTGATGCGACGAGCTATCGGCCGAAGGACGATCACAATTTCCTCCGCGATTGGAAAAACGGCAATTATCCGGCCGGTTGGGAAAAGAAGCCGGTGACATGGGTGTCGCTGGAAGATGCGCGCACGTATGCGGCGTGGGCCGGCAAACGGCTGCCGCACGAGTGGGAATGGCAATACGCGGCGCAGGGAATGGACGAGCGCGCCTATCCGTGGGGCAATGGCCCTAATGCATCCGCGGTGCCCTCATTCGTCGAAACGTCGCGCGTGATGCCGCCACCTGACGACGTTGATGCGCACCCGAAAGGAGCCAGTCCGTTTGGCGTGATGGACATGACCGGGAACGTCTGGCAATGGACCGACGAATTCCAGGACGATCATACACGCGCCGCCATTGTTCGCGGCGGCGGGCATTATCGACCTATTGCCTCCAAGTGGTACTTCCCCACGACCACATCACTCGACAAGCACGGGAAGTACCTGCTGATGGCGCCGTCGAAGGATCGTTCGGGAGCGATTGGATTTCGATGTGTCATGGATCGGTGAGATCGTTGTGGTCGAGATTTGGCGTCTTGATCCGCTTCTGACCGTAGCAACCCAAATCGCCGTAGCCCAAGTCGTCGGCCAGGATGAAGATAATGTTTGGTTTTTGGGCGCCCGAAGCAACCGGTGTCTCACTGGTCCTGGCCGCGACCGCGACGGACGCTGCAATGAGCGGGGGCAGGCAGAATATAGCTTGTCGCAACCAAACACTAGACGGGGAAATCATGGTTCCAACCAATCTGAAATTCGCAAACGGCGCGCATCACAAATCGTAATCAACCACTTCATCACCGTTGCGCGAACCTAGCGCCCTCCATACCACCAGGTCAATGCTGTCAGAGATGAAATGCGTACTGCCATCTGCGCACGTCAGGTTCACGCCGCCGCTATGCCGGCTGGAGGCCGTGGTCGCGCCGCCGTCCTCGTTGACCGGGATTGCGGCGACTTGGCCGGTGCTCGTCTGGCTGCAACTCTGCGTGTTCGGAGGCATCACGTGGTTGTAACGCGTCGTCGTATAATCTCCGTGCCCCCAGTTGCGCCCTCGGCAGGAGAATTGATTGCCGTTGACGTACGCGGAAAAATTCGTAATCGCCGAACAATCTTGGTACACTTTGTTCACGTCCCCATTTTGACCAGGAAGGCGGAACCAGTCGCCGGGAACCTCCGCCCGGAGATCGTCGCCGTCGCCGCGGATCGCCTCGCTGTATAAAGCCGTGTGCGACGAGCCATCCGTAATATGCTTGAACTTCACTTCCAGATTGGTGACGAAAATGCCGTTGTTTTGCTCGACGTCAAGATCGCCGACCAACTTCGACTGCCCCGTATCGCTGCCGCCGTTGCCAAAATAATTCGTGCGACCGACATTCGACCATTGCGACATCCCTTGGATGCATCTGGGTGTCTCCAGTCGATCTTCCGATGTATCGGAAGGACAAATAAAGAGCGCCAGTTTCGCCTGTCTGGCAGCGAGGTTGTGATCGTCTTCCGGTGCGTAATTAAAGTCGATCAGGTCGTGGAGCGCAGCGTCCTCGACGTACGGCAAGATGAACGCGAGATGGCCCCATTGTTGGATCGCCACTTTGTTCCCATTTTTGTCGAGTTCGAAACCGGCCCGACGTCCGTACGGAAAGGCTTTTTTGGCCGACTCATAATTGACCGCCGCCACGCCCAGTTGGCGTAGGTTATTCGTGCATTGCGACCGTCGGGCGGCCTCCCGGGCCGCTTGAATCGCTGGCAACAACAGTGCGACCAGAATGCCGATGATCGCGATGACGACCAACAATTCGACCAAAGTAAATGCGCAATGCGCACCTTTCCGCACCCTGAATGAAACTCGACGCGCGTTTTCAACCGCCAACGCTTTACTCGAAATCATGTTCGGATCCGTCCAAAGTTGTGCCGTGCGATAAATGGAGCGAAGAACATCAGCAAAATAAGTGTCGCAGGTTCGGGAACGGCAGAAGCGCCCAGCGAGTGGCCGCTGCCTGCTCCTGGCGGATTGCCGTAGTTGGCCCGCCACAGGTCGTAGTGCGCCGAGGTGATCGGCACACCGAGGCCGTTGTCGTTCGGCAGCGCGTTGCTGGTGCCGTCGTTTTTGCGCCAGGTTACATAGTCGCCTGCGTCCACTTTGCCGTCATTGTTGTAGTCGCCGGGCACACCAACGGCCGGCATCGACGTAACGTCCAGAACGCCCGTGCCGGTAAAGAAATTGTCGTCTATGTGCGTGTGCACCGGAGCCAGTGGCTCCCCAGGTGCCAATCGGCTTGTGGGACACCGTCGAAAAATAACGCGTTCATCGTATTGGGACCGGCAAAATTGAGATCGAGCAAACCGTAAAGAATATTTTGTGGGTCGGTCGAGTCGCTCGTAAGATGCACGTCCGCCGCATCAGTCAGCGTCGCGGTATCGAGTCGTAGTGGGCCGCCGGCCAGGACGGTGGTATCGCCGTCATATTCGGGATGATTCAGAATGAGCGTCCCGGGTCCGCCCTTCGTGAGCCCGCCCGGGCCGGAAACGACGCTGGAGATCGTAGCGGTGTTAAAAGCTACGCCTCCTCCGTTCGGACTGACGCTGATCACGCTGTCGGACTCGAGCACGACGGGGGTGTCGAAAGAGGTGGAGCTGATGAAATTACCAAGAGCGAACCGCAGCGCGCCCTCCGGGTTGTTTCCGCTCGCTTTCCCGGAACCGTTAAGAGTGAGCACGGCGCCGGACGCCAGGCTCCAATTGGTGTTAGTGGCGTTGGGCGCATTATCGCCCAGCTTCAACTGGCCGCCGGCGTTGACCGTCAGACCGGATACGTTCATCACGGCAGCGTTAGTGAGCAAACGAATGTCGCCTTGATCAATGACGACATGTCCCTGGAACGGTATTTCGACACCAGGCAGGGGATTGTTTTTTTCGAGTTGGATGCCACCCTGGCCCGTTTTCGTAAGCGTCAGGTTAGAAGCCCCGGAGATTACATTGGAGAATATCGTTCCCGAGTTAAAACCAGGATAATTGTCTTGATCAATAACTAAATCTGACAGCAAATCGACGGCAGCAAAGAATCGATACTGGCTGCTCGTAGTGCCCGTATTACTGCCGAACGTTTCCGTGTAAGTTGCCGGACCCGCGGTCGACTGGAACCTCAAATGGCCGGCATTGTTGCCGAAGACAGTCCTGTAGTCGTTTTCATACCCTGTATTGTCAATCGTGAGGTGGCCTATGGTTACATCATTGGGGATTTGGAGGGTGTACCCACTGGGTCCCGACAGGGCCGCAGTGGTTGTCGGCGCCGCGATCGAGACCGTTGCGTCCGCCGCATTCGGAAACGTTGTATTCGTGCCGCCGTCGAGCCATCTTGCCGTATTGTCCCACGTATCACTGGTATCGCTATCTTGGACGAACGTGTATTGAGCCCGAACGGCGCTCGCACTCCACGACGCTACCAAAAGAAACGCCACCGTTGCGCGCCAGAACCGCCTAATCGAAGAGTCATCCGCCATTGCTAGTTCCTTCAAGTATTAGGATGTTGAATGTCGAAAACGTTGGAAAGTGCTCATTCATTTGGTTCTAAGCGCAACCATAACAGACCGTAGCTGAGCGCCGGCGGAAGCGCCACGACAGGCCGGCAGCCGCCCAAACGGCTGCACCCAACCAGACCGCGGAAGGTTCCGGCATAGCCGTCACCGATAGATTATCAACGCCAATGTGCGCATTGCCGCCGTTTCCCGTATTATCGGGGTCAATAGGCAGTGTCACCCAGCGGAAGTCGATCGATTGACCGTTTGCCAGAGGCGTTGCCAGGGAAATCGATACGGAGCGTGACGTGATGATGGGACTGGGGAGATTCTCCCCTGGAATCGGTCCTCCTGGCGCCACTATGGACGCAGCGGTTAGCGTCGTTCCATCAATTCCTGCCTGCGTCGGTCCAGCGCCGTTCGGATCGTAGTCGAAATCAATTCTGGTCGCTCGGCCACCCTGCGTGTATTGTTCGACATCCCAACTGACGTCGAAAGTCGAAATATCCGCCCCCGTTTGGTTGATAAAGCTCCACGTAAGAATGTCGTGTCGAGGTCTGCGTTCGGCCGGCGCTTGGTGCTGAAAGCAACGTCGCGCTCGTTGGCGGGAACGTCCGGGTCGCTGTAATAATCGGCGTACAATCCATTGAAATCTGGTAATCGTACGTGTCCAGGGCGGAATTGTAGTATCCGCGCTCAAAGTTCGTTCCTGTATTGATCGCTCCGTCCGGCGTCCAGGTGAAGTTCGCCGGAATCGTCGCGTACGTTCCTGCGAAGCTGTTAAAGTCCTCAGTCATCGGCGTGTGTAAACTTGAGATCAACATGGCCGCCCGTGCCTCGCCAAGCCCGATATTGGCTGCCACCGCGACCGTAAGTACTGCGCAGCGAAGGAAATTCACTTGTTCAATCATTAGTCGCTCCTCTTTAGATGTCGTTTGCAATAGCGCTCGTGAACTGTCTTCACAGATTAAAGCATCCCAACGCAAAACTGTCTGAACAGGATTTCACCGAACAAGCGTCGCGGCTCGGCAAAACTGCTTAAGGATGAGCTAGTGCCGCCTACGTG
>CAWEDY010000032.1:0-86165 GCA_963807935.1 uncultured Planctomycetota bacterium | reverse complement strand
AATGAATCAACAGCTCGTCGATCGACGGGTCCGCTGCATCGACGCCTCCCAGATCAATCTGGTCCCAGTCGTCGAATCGTTCCGTAAGTGCCTCCGCAATTGCTTTTGCGACCTTATCGGTGTGTCGCGGTTGGCAGATGATCGACACGTGATCGGTGCAAACCTCACCGCTGCCCAACCACCGCAATACGTTGCCTTTGATACACGTCTGATCGAGATACCAGGGGGCGACGCCGATCAGTTGCCGCTCGCCTCCTGCCGATGTATTCGCGTCATCAAACACGGCAAGCACGTAAAGCTGCCGGTTGCTCGTGCCGCCGCGGGCGCCGTCTCGTCGCTCAACGCTGCCGTAGTGCTTCCACCAGGTGGCGAGCCAGTCCGAGGAGCGAAACGGCATGCCGCCGGCGAGCGCGTTCCACTCCAGCTCTAGTGCCGCAAGTTCGTGCCAGGTCGTAAGTTGCTCTGTGTGCATGCCCGCTCGTTGTGCAAAGCCGATGCCTGCTGAACGTCCTTCAACATGTAATTGCCCGCCGCAACAAAACTCTGCCGCAATCGCGGCCGAATGCAAACTACAAGCCTTGCAACAGCTGCCCATCAAATCGGTTGTGCTATGGGCGACGGATATCCGTTGCGTTGCCTGGCGACGACACGTTGCACAAATGCATCACGCACGAAGACGGCCCCGACGCTTGCGAGCCGAGCCGCCGTCGTGAAAAACGCCCTTATATTCGGGACCAATCACGCGTTTTTGCAGCGTGCGGTGCGCCCTTTCATTCGCAGCGGCCGCCCGGGCACGGCCTTTGCCCGAAGGAACCGGCACAAACCCTAATAGCCAGCCACCGCTCACCCCCGAGACACGACTCATGGATCGCAATTACGAAACTTCGTCGCAACCAGTCAGCGGTGCGGCATTGCACCCGGCCGACTTCGTCCGCCTGCTTCGCACGCACCTCCGCTGGTGGGCAATTCCTGCCGTCGCCTGTGCCGTGCTGGCCGGCGTCTACAGCCTCGTCGCGCCGCGCGAATGGCGGGCGACGCAAACGCTCATCGTCCGCCCAGAAGTCGCCAGCGTCTCGGAAGAGCGGCTCGGCAAGTTCTCCGATCTGTCCGAAATGAAGACGTTGCAGGAAACCATCCTGGAGCTCGCCAAGAGCCAGAGCGTTGTGCTCGCGACGCTGCGTGAAGTTGGCCCACCGCGCGGTTACCGTCGCGTGGCCCAATGGCCAACCGACCTCGACGTACAAGCCCTTCGCGACATGGTAGATATGCGGCCGCCCGGTGGCGCCGAGTTCGGCAAGACTGAAGTGTTTTACCTGTCCATTCGCAATTCGAATCGCGATCGGGCCAGTGTGCTCGTCGCGGCGCTGTGCAAACAACTTCAACACCGCATGCAAGATTTGCGCGACCAAAGTGCCCAGGGCATGATCACCGAGCTGGAGCGCACCGTCGCCATGGCCGATGGCGATCTTTCCAAGCAAATCGGCCGGTTATCAAGCTTCGAGGCAAAAATCGGCGCCGATCTTGCCGAGCTGCGCAACCTCAATGCCGATAACAGCAGCCAGGGCGAAGTTTCGCAAGAGCTGCAAGCTATCGAAACCGAGCGCCGCGCCAACGAATCGCACCTCCACGAAAATGAGCGACTGCTGAAACTTCTCGTAGCCGCGAAGGATGATCCGCAGCAATTGCTCGCCACGCCGAACAGCTTGCTCGTCTCGCAGCCGGCTGTGAGCCAGCTTAAAAACGCGCTCGTCAGCGCACAGATTCGCACTGCTAATTTACTCGGCAGTCGTTCGGAAATGCATCCATTCGTAATCGCGGCCCGCGAGTCCGAGGAGTTGATCCGCCGCCAGCTCAATGCCGAAGTGGCCGTTGCCATACGCGGTTTGCAGGTTGATATCGATCTGAGTGCCGATCGCGAGAAGTCGCTCGCCGCCGATTGGAGTGCCGGCCGCGAGCGGATGTCGCGACTTGCCGAAGCCCGCGCCGAGTATGCGAACCTCGTTGCCTCGGTGCAGAATCACACTCGGTTGGTGGAAACGGCCCGCAAGAATCTTGCCGACGCCCGCGCACGCCAGGCAGGCGCCGCAGCGCCAGCGTGATCAGCCGCATCGACGGCGTTGAAGCCGGTGTCTGGCCGATTGGTCCGGCCCGCAAAACGATCACCGCCGCCGGCGGCGTCGGCGGCTTGCTGCTCGGATTCGGTTTTATCTTTCTCTTTGCCAACCCGGTATCAACGACCGGCGCCGCGCAATCGGCCGATCCGACGGCGCCGGAGACTTCGGCACCGGATTGCCCGACAACGGCAAGCGATTTCGCCAGCCCAGTTACCCCTTCGCATGATTACCGCACAGTGGCGGCAAAGTCGGCTCACATCGCCAACGAAACCTTCGGCATGTTCCGCGGCATGACGCTTCAAGATGCCGTCCGCCGCGTCCAACGCCGATAGCGAGCGACAAAACGGGGCGAGAGGCTGCCGCCCCGACGTCACTCCGACTGCTTCGGGCTTAAAAGGAGCTTCCCTCTACCAGTACAACTTGTCCTCCTGCCGCACGGAACTATCGTAAGTTTGCTTATGCCTTTCGTCGCCACCGTATTCACGCTTGCCGCCGTCACCTGGGGAGCGATCTACACCCGCCGCGGATCACTTCTGGTCGCCTGCGGATTGATTTTGGTCGTCGGTTACGCGCTGGGTCGCGAGTTCTGGCGCGTCGAAATCGGCCCACTGCCCGTGACGCTGGACCGAGTCTTGCTGATCGGATTGGTGGCCGCGTTTGCCATTCAATGGCGGTTTGGCCAGCTAGCCTTCCGACCCTTGACGCTCCGTGATTGGATGCTCGCCGCAATGCTCGCCATCTTCGTCGCCAGTGCAGCTTTCAGCGGCGAGCCCGCAATCAGCGATGGCGTGACTTCGAAATGGGGCCGCCTGCTGACGAGTTTCCTGTTGCCCGCCGTGATCTACGGCATCATTCGACAACTTGATATCAAGCGGCGCGATTGGTCGCGCCTGCTCGCAATCCTCGTTGTTCTGGGTCTCTACCTCGCCTGCACGGGCGCCTGTGAAGTCGCGGGCCGCTGGTCGCTGGTGTTTCCTCACTACATCGCCAATCCGGATCTAGGGATTCATTTCGGCCGCGCTCGCGGGCCAGAATTGAATGCGGTGAGCCTCGGATTGTACGTCACCGCCTGCCTCCTCTGTGCGTGGACGTTGTTCAGTTTCGCAGCCGGCCGTTCGTATCAACTCGCCCTTGCCGTGGCAGTGCCGCTGATGGCGGTCGGTGTCCTGCTCACTTTTACACGATCGACGTGGATCGGGCTCGTCGCCAGCGGGTTGGTCGTCGCGGCGGTTCAAATTCCGCGGCGCTGGCGTTTGCCCGCACTATTTGCTGCGGGTTTGTTCGGACTACTAGTCGTCACTGCAACCTGGGGCCAGTTGATTGGCCTGAAACGAGAAGGCACCGTCGCGGATTCGGAGCATTCTGTCGATCAGCGCGAATCGTTCGCCTATGTTTCGTGGCAAATGTTTCGCGACTACCCGATTTTCGGCGTCGGTTTCGGGCGGTTCTACGACCGCAAGCTGCCATATCTGTCGGATCGCTCGCAGAATTTCGAGCTGGAATCGCTCCGGCCGCTGCACCATCACAACACGCTGTTAAGCGTGCTCACGGAAACCGGTCTGGTCGGCTTTGCCGCGTTCGTTGGCGTATTTGCCGTGTGGATTCGAACCGCCTGGCAACTGACGGCGAATTCTAAATCGGCGTGGGTTCATGCCCAAGGCCTGTTGATGCTCGCAATCATCACCAACTTTTTGTGCTCGGCCGTTTTTCACGACCTCACACTGATGCCCTCGCAGGAACTCCTGCTGTTCACCTTTGCGGCAATAACAGTGAATCTGCACCAGCGCGAATCGCTGGTTGCCGAAGGCGAAAGTAGTCAGACTGGGTGGCACGCCTTCGGGCTTTGCACGCGGCGAGGTGTCGCAAATCTAATCGCGCCGATCGAAGACTCTGGTCGTGTCATCCCGGTTAACTTGTTCGGCATGCAAATATCTCGTGTTTCGATGGAGCAGGCGGTCGCAACCGTCATGAGCTGGTGCCGTGCGCCGCGCGGCGACGCTTGCCGCTACATCGTCACGCCGAATACCGACCACGCCGTGTTGTTTCAGCAACGAGGCGATTTACGAGCCGCGTATCAGGATGCATCGCTCGTGCTGGCCGATGGTGCGCCGCTCGTTTGGGCCGCCCGTTTATTGGAACAGCCGTTGCCCGAACGGGTTGCCGGAAGCGATTTGGTGCCGCGCCTGTTCGCAGCGTCGGGAACGTCCTTGCGAGTTTTTCTCCTGGGTGCCGAGCCGGGCGTCGCGGAATTGGCCGCTTCCCAAATTGCGCATCAATGGTCCGGAGTCCATGTCGTCGGCACGTACTCGCCGCCCGTCGGTTTCGAAAACGACGCAGCGGAGAACGATCGAATCATTTCCGCCATTAACAGCGCCGCGCCGGATTTGTTGATTGTCGGCCTCGGTGCGCCGAAGCAAGAAATCTGGGTCCATCGCCACCATCGGCAGTTGCGGGCCAATGTGGTCGTTTGCGCAGGTGCGACCATCGATTTCCTCGCAGGCCACCGCCGCCGCTCGCCCGCGTGGATGCGTCGCGTCGGCTTGGAATGGCTCTACCGACTGGGCGCCGAGCCGCGCCGCCTGGCCGGCCGCTACGCCCGCGATGCCTGGATACTTCCGCAGCTGGTCTATCGGCAGTGGCGTCGCGCCTGTGCCTGACGACCTATTCGCCGTGTAAGCACCGCGGATATATTCGCTTACATGCCTGCGAATGTTTTGGTGATTGTTATCGATGGTCTTCGCGCCTTAGCTTTCGGCGCCTACGGCAATACGTCGATTGGCACGCCGGCGCTCGATCGTTTCGCCGCGGAGAGTCTGCTACTCGATTGGTGTTACGCGCCGTCGGACGATTTAAGCGGCATCTATCGCGCCCTTTGGCAGTCCCACCACCCCGCTCGACCTATCGATAGCACCGGAAGTAAGGCCGGTGCTCAAACCACGCTCTCACTACCTCAATTGTTTACCGAGCACACTTACGAGACGACGCTTATCACCGATGAACCCGAATTGAACTCGCTCGCCGCGACCGCCAATTTCCGCGAAGTCATACAACTGACTGGCGCGCTGCAAGCGAACGAACAAACAGAACGAACAAACGACCCATTCAATACCAATTTAGCGCACCTGTTTGCTTCCACGGCAGAGACTATCGAACGCCACTCGAACGCGCCACGATTAATATGGCTTCATGCCCGCGGAATGTACGGCGCCTGGGACGCGCCTTTGGAGTTTCAACAGTTACTGTTAGATGAGGGCGATCCGCCGCCCGTCGAATCGTCGGGGCCGCCCGATTATGTTGTGAAATCAAGCGATGATCCGGATACCGCGTTCCGATACGCCTCGGCCTACGCGGCCCAAATTATGGTGCTCGACGCCTGCTGGGAGAATGTTTTCGACGGTCTGCACGCCTCAGCCGGCGACGAATGGCTGGTCATGCTGATCGGTGCCCGCGGCTTTCCGCTCGGCGAACACAGCCGCATCGGCGGGATCGATCGGCGCATGTATGCCGACCAATTGCACGTGCCGTGGCTGATTCGATTTCCCAATAATCTTGGCCAACTTGTGCGCAGCAACCACCTTGCGTCGCATGCAGATGTGCTGCCGACTTTCATCGACTGGCTAGACGGCGACCCCAGGCCAGGTGAGTCCGCCTTCGACGGCATGAGTGTGTTGCCAATCGCGTCTGCTGCCAGAACTGCCTGGCGAGATGCCGTCATCTCTACAAGTGCCACCGCACGCACGATTCGCACCGCCGACTGGTGCTTGAGAGAAGACATTTCCAGCAGCGATGGTGCCATCATAGGCCAGAGAGCGACATCGCCATCGCCGGAGCTTTTCGTTCGCCCCGACGACCGTTGGGAGGCAAACGACGTTGCCAAACTTTGTGCCGATGCCTGCGAGGAACTTCGCACTACGATTTCCGCGACATTGCGGCGATTGTCTCAGGGTGAGCCAATGCCAACGAACATCTTGCCGAGCCAGGCCACAGTTCCAACGCCATAAACTGCATGCACGACCCACGGTGACGGTTGCTAGCAGCGAGACTACGTGGATTTACCCACGTGGCGCAATGTGCAAGCTGATCTGGTCATTGCCAGCCGCCGCCCATACAATCCGCCGCTTATTTGGCCGCGGGTAAACCATTGCCAAGTAAGTGTTTAACCATCCTCGGCAGCCCGACGGGGTCTCGCCGTGCGCATACTCTTCCGCAGAACTGACGCGCTATGATCGGACACGGACGTCCGGCATCGTTGGCACTCGCGCTCGCACGCGCCGCGATCGCTCTTTGCGCGTTCCTGGCCGGCATTGCCGCTGCGCAAGACCAGCCGCCCAGCGAGCCCGTGTTGTTGCGCATCACGTGGGGCGGCGGCGAAGCCAGCCGATGGCTTGGCCGAATCGCCGTCGATAACGGTTCGTTTTCCAATCTGAAGGTGCTCGGGCCGGATGCCGACGCGGCCGCCTCGGTTGGCCTCGAAGGGGGCCAGCTTCACATCGCTACGTTAAGTACCCACAAGCTCGATCGCATCGAAGTCGCGGCCCAATCAAACGCGAATGCGAAGTTACTGATTGATCTGGCTCCTGCCGAACAGGGCGCCGGACCGCGGTTGGAAGTGCCGATCGTCGACTTACCCCGGCACCCTTACCTGGCCCGGCTCGACAATCGCGGAAATACCCTGGAAATCCAGGTGGTGCCCCAGCCGGCGCTGCAGATCTCCGTCAGCCGTCAGCCGCTCATTTTTTCGCCGGGCGAGCAATTCTCGTTCGAATTGACGGCGGTCGTCCCGAATCTGACGCCGGGTACCGAGCTTGCAATTCAAATGACATTATCGCCCGCTCACCACAAAGAAGCTTTGTGGAGCGATAAACCCCAGCGATTGGCTGTGCCCGTAAATGGCCCGCCCAAGGTGGTGCTGAATGTGCCGCTACCGAGCGCCGAAGGCGCGTACACGATTCATGTCGCCGCGACCCGACCTAGTGGGTTCGAACGTTTCTGGTCCGCTTCCACGCGGCTTGCCGAGCGGAGCTTCCAGGTCGTGGTACTCGATCCACGCCCACCCGCGCCTGCCCCAGGGCGCGGTGGGATAGCGTTTTGGAAATCGATCCCACGAATCCGCGTTGGGTGGAGCGGCTGCCTAGCTGGACTCAGCTCCGCCGCATTCCAGGTTTCAACCACGGTCCGCTCGGCAGCATTCGCGCGGGGACGGTGGACCTTCCCTTAGGGCGGTTCGTCGAGCTGCCGCCCACGGCGCCCGGCGCCGAGCCGCATTGGCAAGCGTATTCCCTGCCGGTGCCGCTCGAAGACGTCGGCGTGCCCCACATGTTGGAAATCGACTATCCCGCCGACAGCGAGCAACACTTCGGCATTAGCATCGTCGAACCGAATGCCAGCGGCCTCGTGAGTGGCATCAATCGAGACGCGGGTGTTTACGTCGAAGGATTTGGCCGAACCGAAGCCAAGCAAAAACAAACCGAGCGACTGGTGTTCTGGCCCCGCACGCAGGCGCCGCTGTTGCTTGTCACGAATCTGCACCCAACAGCCCCCGCTCACTTTGGCCGCATCCGAGTTTTCAAACGAAGCACGAATCAGTTGAGCGCCGGTCCAGGCGGACCCACGCCGCACGACCGATTGATCGCGGCTTACCTTGCTCGCCCCACAACCGCCGAAACTTTTGGAGCAACGCGAGCAATCGACCCCTTCAGTGCCGCCAACGGCGTTGCGCCGGAGTGTGTCGACGATTGCGAAACAGCCTATGAAAGCGCAACGCGGCTGGCCGATTACTTGCACTACAGCGGCTACAACAGCGCAATCGTCAACATTCGCGCCGGCGACCTCCCGCCAGTTCCCACGCCGCCATTGTCCTCCAGGCCGCCTGCCGATCCGCTTCATCCGAGCGAACAACCGCTCGATGTCGATCCGCTGGAGCTCATGCTGCGAGTTTTCGACCGCGAAGGGTTGGCGCTCGTGCCGGCCGTCGAATTTGCCGCTCCGCTGACCCAATTGGAATTGCTCCGACGCAATAGCGACCCACACACCTCCGGTTTGGAGTGGATCGGCCGTGATGGTCGCACCTGGCTCGAAGCCAACGGCAACCGCCATGGCCTCGCACCGTATTACAACATGCTGGACCCGCGCGTTCAGCACGCCATGCTGGAGACCGTTCGCGACGTAATGGGGCGGTACGGCCGCAGCCCCGCATTTGCCGGACTGGCTATTCAGCTTACGAGCGACGGTTATGCGCAACTTCCGCCGCTCGATTGGGGAATGGATGACGCCACGATTGGCCGCTTCGAGCGCGCAACCGGAATTCAACTTCCCGACACCGGACCAGACCGCTTCGCGGCAAGGCATACGCTGCTAACCGGCCGGCACGCCGCGGTTTGGCGCTCGTGGCGTGCTGCCCAGGTGACCGCGTTCTACTCTCAGCTCGCCTCGCTCGTACGCGGCAACACCAATCGCCGGCTCGTGCTAACGACCGAAAGTCTGTTCTCCCATCCGCAGTTGTCTCTTCGCGTCCGTCCCAATTTGCTCGCCGAGAGTGCCCAGATTCGCGTGGCGGGAGCGCTTCTCGATGTCGGCCTGGATCGGCAATCGCTGGAGCGCGTGCCCGGCATTGTGCTCTGTCCAACGAGATACGTCGAACCCAAGACGCCGCTGCCCGATCGCGCCGTCAATCTGGAGCTCAACGACGCATTTGCCCTCTGGCGCAAACCGACGGATCCTTCCGAGTCGCGGGCCGCCCTGCTTTATCATCCGCCTTTGAAACAACGCCTCGCTTCATTCGAAGCGGCTAGAATCCCCTGGCGCATTGCCGGTGAAATGAAGCTCTGCTGCCAACCGCTACCCCAGGGCGCTGCGGTCCGGCAACCCTATTTGCAAGCTCTTCTCGCCAATGATCCGGCCGTGCTGGTCGATGGCGGCGAGCTATTGCCGCTCGGAGAGGAAGAATCCCTGCGCGAACTACGATCCACGTTCGCTCGGCTGCCGCTTGGAGCCGAAACCAACGAAGTTACCAAGCAGCCGATTGTCGTCCGCAGTTACTCCGAAGCAAATCAAGTTACATTCGTTGCCATGAATTTGTCGCCCTGGCATTGCGATGCGAAGGTTATGCTGGATATTCCCCAAGCTGCCAAACTCGAACCATTAACAGCCACCACTGAAGACACCGCGGCGACCAAGCCGCTCGAATTGGCGGCCGGCCGGCAATCGTGGCCGGTATCGCTGCAGCCGTACGAGATGCGAGCCGTGCGAATCGCCGTGCCGGGTGCCAAGGTTGTCGATGTGCAGGCCGATGTCGGTGACTCGACGAATGCCGAGCTCGCGGCAAAACTTGCCGACCTCACCAATCGTGATCTCACGGCGCCGCACGTCTACCAGGCTCTTTCGAATCCCAGCTTCGAACCGTTGGGCGGCGCCGGCCGCGTGCCGGGTTGGCACTTGGCAGGAAACAACGTTGCGGCGGCCGCTGAGCTCGATGCCACCAATCCCCAAGACGGCAAAACGTGCCTCTATTTGCGTTCCGATGGGCAATCGGCCGTCATCGAGAGCGATGCCTTTCCTGCTCCGCCCACCGGCCAATTGGCTATGACCGTTTACGCGCGAGGCCAAAACCTTGGGCCAACTACCGAGCTTCGGCTGTTCTTCGAAGCCGATCGCGAGGGCCAGGCCTATCGCTGCGCCGCCCGGGTGACTGCCGCCGAAATGCAACATCCGAATGGGCAATGGGGCCGTTCGGTTGCAATTCTCGTGAATGATTTGCCGCTCGAGTCGCGCGGCCAGATGCGGATCGCGTTCGAGCTTACGGGCCCCGGTGAAGTTTGGCTCGATAATGCCAAACTGTACGATCTGCTCTTCCCGTTCAATTTCTACGAAAACGCCCAGGCCGAAATCCTACAGCTCTACAAACTGATTCACGCGGCCAAGAGTGCATTAGACGCGCGCCAAATTAGCGACTGCGAACGAATCCTGGATAGTTACTGGCCGCACTTCATTCTGACCTATTGTCCCCCCGTTCAGCCGACTGTGGTCGATCCGGGTGCAGCGAAGGCACAACCCGAATCACCACCGCAAACCAACGAAAGACAAGAGGCGGCCCCAGGCATTAGCGATCGCATTAAGCGCTTTGTGCCTATCCTGAGATGACATGCGGCGATGCGTCCGGGAATACGCCTGGATCCAGGCCGAGCGATACCTCATTTGCAGATGTGCCGGCTCGCCTAATCGCCCAATCGGTCCATGTTCTACCGCGACTGTACTCGGCAGCACCGCATGGTGATCGTCGGGGCACAACGTACAGAGCTGGTACGTTTGCCGGCACGCTCGCGATAGCTCAAGATCGAGCCATTCATGAATCTTCGGATTCGCACACAATAACGCGCACATGGCAGTGTGTTCGGTTCAGTCTAGCGTTAGTTCCAGGAGTCAGGTTGACGCCTGACCTATGTGCTCCTAACGGATCAGATTCTGTTCAGTTGTTGGTGTCGCGCTCGCAGGTTGCTCGATTCCAGTGTTCACGCCTCCCGGCGCTCCGTTCCCGTTTACGCCCGTATTTGGCGGGGCCGATCGGAGATCAACCGGATTAACCCTCCTGCAACCGGCAATTGACCGCCTGTTGCGGCTTGGCCGGCAGCGACCGCAGTTTGCGAAGCCGCGCCACCTTGGTTTTCTCCTGCAACTCCCTGCGAAGCGCGTGCCGAATTCGCGCCTGCTACGCCCGTCCTTGCTGCCTGACCCGCGCTGCCGTTCAAGTTCGATGGCAGCGTTGTCTGCGGAGGAACGTCCTTCGCATATAGCACGATCGCCTGGCCCACGACATTGCGCACCTGTACGCCTTCGACCGTCTGTTGCATCCGACCTGTTCCACTCTGATCCACCGTGAGCGTACCAATTGCATTCAATCCGCTCGCGCCCGCACCTAACGCTGTATTGCCGCCAGCTTGAGCCGCCTGATTCCGCTGCGCATTGTTGACGCTCGATTGTCCGGTCGGCGTCGTGCTCGACGGGTTCACTTTGCCCGTCGGCGGAGCCGTCAACGGACGCGTCTGTCCCGTCGGCGGAATTGTAGAACCGGGCGGCGTGCTGGTCGTCCTCGCGCCCGAAGGAGAGTCGGCGGTGCTGCCCGCTTGCCTATCGGGCGCGATCTGAGCCAGTACCGAGCGCGGTATCTGGGGCGAAGCCGCCGGCAAATTGCTTTGCGGTACTCCGATGCCTGCCGGTGTTGTGGTCCCTGGAACCTTGCGCGGCTGAGGCGCTACCGCGCCGCCCGGCAAAGTTGGTGTCTGATTTTGGTTCGGTGTCGGCGCTTGAATACTTGGGTTCGGCGAAGTCGCGTTACCCACGCCGCTTCTCGCACCAAGAATGCTGGGATCGGTAATTCCGACCGTGTAATTTCCCGGCGGCAGTGCGCCTACGTCGACCATTACGACCATGCCGGACGGGTCGTCCCGAAAACCGGCAAGTCCAATCCGCGTACCTCGGCCGGCCGGCGTGCCGGCCGCCCCCACGATAGAATTCTGTGCGGCGCCGATTGATGGTTGTTGGCGAGCAGCCGGCGGCGCCGCGCCTGTGGTTGTCGTGGTCGGTGGCGCGTTCAAACGGGTAATCCGAGCCATCGCTCTCTCATTCGCACCGGCCGCCGCATTACCAAAAAAGTCGCCCAGGGGGGCCGTGTTATCGACCAGCACATCATTGCCGCCGCTCACGGGCGCACCCGCCGAGCCACTCTGCTCCGGCGGGAATGCCGGAGGCAGGGGGCCAAGCCCGATCTGGCCCGATTGTTGGTTGGTTCGTTGAGCTGCCAATGCCCTGTCTGTTGGGCGAATGGGTGTTTCCGGTAGGCGTATTCGCAATGCCATTTTTTTGCCGCCCCGCAACACGACCATGGGAATCGTCGAACCGGCGGGCGCATCGGTAGTCAGTCGGCGCATGCCGTCAATCCATTTGCGATACGAATCGGCGCTAAATCCTTGGTACGAGAGAAACTCGTCGCCCTTGTGAACGCCGGCGTCGAATGCCGGCGTAGCCGCCCTGACGTCGACTACTTTCACGCGGCCGTTGTCGGCTTCTTGCAGTGCCATACCCAATATGAGCGCCCGGCCTTTCGCGTCGTCGCCAACTTGTTCACCTGCCCTGAGTCGCAACGCATGCTTCGCGTCCGCGTCGCTTACCGCGGTGCCTTTTTCGGACGCAGGCAGCCTCGGCAACGTCACGGGCGATTTCGGCTTGGCGGCCTTTGAATCGCTTTCCGCTGCCACACGCACATTCTCTTCCGCGTGAGTAGCACGAACCAGCGAGATACCAATTGTCAGCGACGCACACGAAACAACTATCACCAACGCCCGGGGTGGTCGGTAGCGGAACATGGTGGGTGCCTCTTTCTTGAGAAGGTGCCCGCGCTACGGCCAAACGCCAATGCGGTTGGCAACGTCGTGCGGAAAGGAAGATACGAATTAACGAACTCTGATCTCAGCGGACAGAATTGCGTAGCAAGTCGCGTTCCCAATGACCTACCGCATCGTGTCCATGCGGAAAGATCAGCCACGCATGGGAAGGAACGGAATTCACGCGGCAAAAACCGCGTCTGGAACCGGTATTCGAACGGCTGCGCGTCAGATTGGTCCGTCCACGACCACCCCCCCCGCAGCCTGCTATTCCGTTTGCGCGAGCAACGCTTTACTCGCTCGCGGATTGGGTTCCTCCACGGTTGGATGAACCCCGGGCCCGTCGGCCGCATACCACTTTGCGAGCACGTCGCGCCATGCGCCCGGCTGCCGCACGTGACAAAAGTCCTCGCGCACCGCGAGGTGATCGGGATGTAGGCGGGCGTACTTAATCGCAAACTTCCGCATATCCGGTAGGCATCGCTCGGGTCCGTACAATTCCTCCGCCAGCCGGTAATGTTCGCAAATGATGTCGCGCTGCTCATGCAGCGTCGGCGGTTCGGGCAGTGGGCTGCCGCCCGCCAGCGCTTGCGCTTGTGAGAAAATCCACGGATTGCCAATCGCGCCGCGGGCCACCGTCACACCATCTACCCCGGTGTAGCGAATCATGTCGAGACACGCTTGCGCGGTGAACAAGTCGCCGCTGCCGAGCACCACGCGATTCCCCGCAAGTTGCTTCAGCTCACGCAGGAATTCCCACCGCGACGGCCCATTGTACCGCTGTTTGACCGTGCGGCCATGAACCGTAATTGCCGCCGCACCCAGCTCGAACGCGCCCTCGAAGATCTCATAAAACTTTTCGCGGCTTTCCTGCGAATCATCGATGCCCCGACGCATCTTGACCGTGACCGGCACCGCGGCCGGCACCGCCTCGCGAACTCGCCGAACAATCTCCAGCGCCACGCTTGGCTGGCTCAGGTGGAAGCCGCCACGGCATCGCCCCAGCACCTTTTTCACCGGGCAGCCGAAGTTAATATCGATCACGTCAAAGCCGACTTCCACCAGCCGCAGCGCGGCGGGCGCAAAGTCCTGCGGATCGGCCCCCATCAACTGCCCACCCGTCGGGTGCTCCTCGTCAGCAATCTGCAAGAAATGGCGGTTCTTACGCCGCGGCTTCAGTTGCACGACAAACTTGTCGAGCATCACCTCGCACAGCGTGTACGGCGCCCCCAGCCGCCGGGCGATCACACGCATGGGCATGTCGCTGTAGCCCGAAAGCGCAGCCTGGACCAACGGGAAATCCAATCGCAGCGGACCGATCGGCAGTTTGCAAAACTCGTATGTCATGCTCTCGATTCTGTGCGGCTTCGTTCGCCCGAGTCAATCGCGGAACCAAGCGCCGCAGCAATTTCGCCGAGCACTGTCCCATCGGCCTCGATCGCACGGCGGGCTTCAAGCGCTTCTGCAGCCGAACTTTGACCGTAGCGGCCCAGCGCCCAGGCGCACGCTGCTCGCACGAGCGGCTCATCGTCATCGAGTCCGCGCACCAGGGCGGGAATGGCCGTCGGCGTCGGCCGGTTGCCGAGCACGATCGCCGCGTTGCGGAGAATTCCTCGCCGCCGTGGCCGCCACAGCGGGCTGTGCCGGAACCGCTCGCGAAATGCTTCTTCATCCAAGTCAAAAAGCCCGATCAAGTCGATCGGATTGCGGTCGCCAATCGGCAAAAACTCTGCGTGTTGGCTTACGGGCGACCGAGAATTCCACGGACATACATCCTGGCAAATATCGCAACCAAACACGCAATCGCCAATTCCAGGCCGTAGCTCGTCTGGTACCGCATCGCGCAGCTCGATCGTAAGATAACTAATGCACCGCGACGCATCGAGAACATAGGGCCGCGGAAACGCCCCCGTCGGGCAAGCATCCAAGCACGCCCGGCATGTCCCGCAATGATCGGTCTCTTGAGATGCATCGTAGATCAGTTCGATATCGGTTAGCAGTGCTGCCAGGAAAAACCAGCTTCCTTCCTGGCGATTGATTAGCAGTGTGTTTTTGCCGACCCAACCCAACCCGGCCAATTGAGCGAACTCCCGTTCCAACAGCGGGGCCGTGTCGACAACGCCGCGAAGACGTGCTTCGGGCACACGGTCGCGCAAGTAGTCTGCCAATTTGTTGAGGCGCTCGTGAATCAGATCGTGGTAATCGGCCGCGCCCCAGGCGTATCGAGAAACACGCCCCTGCCCCGCCCCCGCTGAAGCCGGCTCCGCCGTTCGATAATTCATGGCCAGCATGACGATGCTTCGCACGTCGTCGAGCACCTGGTTCGGGTCGCCGTATGCGTCGCGGCGGTCGGCCAGGTAGTGCATTTGCCCGGCGTATCCTGCCGCCAGCCAATCGTCGAGCCGCGCAGCCCCTGGCGGCGCGATGGCTGGGCAAACGCCGCATAGCGAAAAGCCCAGTCCGCCCGCCCGCCGTCTCAGCTCATTGGTAAGTTCCACGCGATCCATTTCGCTATTCTAACGGCTCGACGGCAGCAGGTCCGCCGAGCCGGTTCATAGGGCGGGAGCCCGCGAGAACCGCCGAAATTGAGTTGAATCCGCTTCTCGTACTAATTAGCCTGGAAGATAGCGTGCTTGAACTCGACCTCCCGGGGAATCTTCCATGAAGCGACAACTCTTAATCGTAGTTTTTCTGTTTGGTTCGTTAGTGCTAGGTGCCCTGCCGACCGCGCAGCGCAAGATGGCTGCGGCTGGGGTTGTGACTACGGATACGGCTGGCTGTACAACTCGCTGCGATACGAGGTGCCGCACTTTGCCGCGTTTCCGCCCGTGTACTACAGCTCCCCCGTTCCGCGAACATACGGCTACAGCCCGTTCGCCTACCCCCCGCACGTGATGACGCCGGAAGTTATGAATGAAGTGAAGCCGTTGACGATCATGAATCCCTTTGTGCCGGGTACCAAACCGGCTTCAGCCGCCGCGAAGTCGGATCGATCGGCCGCAACCAGCGAACATCACGAACCGCTGGTCATTATCAATCCGTTCGTCGCGCCGAACCGCGCCCTGGCCCGAAGCGGGTCGTAGAACCTTGCCACTCGATCGAGCAGGTACACAAAGCCGGCGATGCTATCGCCGGCTTTTTCATTTGAGCCGCTAGCACCGATGAATCGATCAATTCGCCCGACGGAATGGTCGCTTCAGCGACCAGTCAATGCCGCGATTCTTCCAGCCCCGCTCATTATCAACCAATCGCCCTAGACACACCCCGCCCAGCCGCTATGCTTGCGACCCTTCAACACGGTACGCGCCTATCGGCGTGACCTGTCGCTTTTCTACCAGGAACACGACGGATGATACGGATTCATCCGAATTTGAGCCGCGCGGCTTGCGCCGCCACGATCGCGCTGGCGCTCGGCGTCGCTGGTTGCCGTTCGAGCTCGAGCGGAATCGCGGGCAATCCGTTTCTTGCGCCCGATCGGGTGCCGCCACCCAGTACCCGCGCGCTGCTTCCGGGTCAGGCGCAGCCGTACTACCAGGGCGATCCATTGCCCGTGATGCAGAGCGCGACGACCCCGCCCGCCAGCGCAGTGGCCGCCAATCAAAGTGAAGCAGACGCGCGATCATCATCCGGCAGAACGTTAGCGTGGAATGTCCCCGGCGGAGCTGCACCTGCGGCGGTGAGCGCGCCGCCGTCGGGCCCGATCGCGGTGGCCAACGAGCCGTCCGTCGCCGTTCCCACCGACGCCGACCCTTTGCGTTTCGCGCTGCCCACGCCGGCTGAGCCCGTGACCGTCGCAGCGGTTGCCGTTTCGCCGCCCCCGCCCCCAATCCATCCGCCGATGCAGACACCCGCCGCACAGCCGCCGCAGGGCGTCTCGCTGGCATCCTACAACGCTCCGGCAGCAGGCCTGCCGCCCACGACAAACGTGCCGCCGATGGTCCAGCCCCAGCCGATCGTTTCGCCCTGGCGAGCGCCGCAGATTGCTCAGCCAACCGCGCCGCCCGCTTATTCACCGCCGAATGTACAGCCGGCTGCCGCGCCGCCCGTTCAATTACCCGCGCCGCCCGTCCAACTTCCCGCGCCGCCCGTCGTGCTACCTGCACCGCCCACAATCGTGTCCGTACCACCGCAATCCGCAATGCCTGCCAACAGCATCGGCGTTACCCTGCGAGCGGTCGCATCTCCGGCGCCGCAGCCGGGCGACCCGATGCCGCGAATTCGCATTCCCGATTACCCGGCTCCGCCGCAAGTCACCGCCGACGGCTTCCGTCCGCGCACGAGCATGCAATAATGGTGCAAAAGTAGACGTCTCGCGCCGTGAAGAGAACCTTGCTCACAGAGTCCGCGGGCTACATGGTCCCTGCCATTACGGCCCTGTCTTCGCAAGCGCAGTCTTCAATGCACCGATGAGATCGTCTGCCGTATAGATCCGGTCGGTCGGTCTGTTGAGATTCACACCGCCGCGCGCGTGCGACATCATCCCGCCCATGTTTTGCCCGCCCTTGGTGGTCGCCAGGTATTCGATGAACTTGTCGCCATCCTTCTGTCGCACCAAGTCGCGCACGAGCGTCTGACCGCGCGGGATCGAGCTGAGCCGGTCCAAGTGAGAATACGCGCCCCCGTGGCGTGCGATCTTGCGCATGAAGCGCCGGCCCTCAGCAGTCGAAAGCTCGCGCACCAAGAATGAATCATCGGCCAGCCCGCGTTTGGCAATGCCGTCGGCCTTCGGCACGCGCACTCCGTCCCCGTCCAGCGTGGCAATTACTTTCTCAATCTGCGATCGCGTAATGAGGTCGCCGCGCTGATAACCGCTCAGTGAGGCAAAATAACTTTCAACGGTTTGAGAGAGGAATTGCTCGTCGGGCGGGTTTGTCCGTTGCGCAGCTGCGGCCAAAGCGGTCATGTAAACAGCGAGGACGATTGCCAGCGCAAAATTGCTCATGCAAGCGCGAACCGGCATGGCATCGCCGCGGTCATTCCAGCAAATGCTTACCAACTGATGAGTCATCTTCACGGTGTTTTCTCGGCCTTTTGCGCCAGAAAAATCTTGGTTCGGCGGGGTAAACAAAACTCTCCAAATATACGTCAGAACGCAAGTTGCCTGCTCGCAACCGTTTAGCACGCCACCTGAATATCATTCGTCTCTCAATAGCGCACTGGATTATTGAATTTCCGAAACCAGGTGCTTATACTGAAACGCCATTGCACGGATTCGTGGGGGGAAAACGCGTTGCAGGTAGTAGGAGATTGCCCTTATGTCGCGTACGTATTTTGTGCAGGAATGCCCCACGTGCGGCCGAAATCTACAGGTCCGCGTCCAGTACCTGGGAAAGCAGGTCCTTTGCCAGCACTGCGGAGCGCGGTTCGAAGCCTACGACCCCGGCTCGGCCTCGTATCCGCCACCAGCATCCAGTCTCTCATTACTGGAACGGGCGGAACAATTGCTCCAAACCGCAAGTAGCTCGCAGTTAGGCATGCCCAGCGTAACGACCGATGTCGTCCCCGTTCGGCCCAAGTGACGCACGCAGGCGGGCTCCCCGGCAACTCGCGATCGAGTGTTTTCCAATGGCGTTACGCCTTTTCTCGGATCAACGCCGCTAAGTCGTCAAAATACGCCGGGTAAGTTTTTTTGACGCAGCCGGGATTGCGGATCCGTACTCCTGCAATTCGCAGCGCAGCCAGCGCAAAGCTCATCGCCATCCGGTGATCGTTGTAAGTTTCGACTGTCGCTCCGGCAAGTTTTTTCGATCTGTCCGGCGTGATAGTCAGACCGTCGTCTCGTTCGGTCACCGAGACACCTAGTTTTCGCAACTCGCGCGCCAGCGCGCTCAGCCGGTCGGTTTCCTTGTGCCGAATATGGCCCACGTTGCGAATCGCCGTCGGCCCCTCCGCAAACATTGCCACCACGGCGATAGTTTGCACCGTGTCGCTGATCGCGTTCATATCGACGTCGATTCCGTGCAGCGGTTGGCCCACAACGGTAATGCTGTGCCGATCGCGCCGCACGTCGCACCCCATTTTTTCGAGGCAATCGACGAAGGCCACGTCGCCTTGCAAACTGCGCGCCGACATTCCCTCCACGGTTACTTCACCCCCTGTAACAGCCGCCGCTGCCCAAAAGTAACTCGCCGCTGACGCATCCGGTTCAATGGCGTACTCCCGCGCGTGGTAACTCTGCGGCGCCGCGATTCGGAACCGCTGCAACGGGTCGCCCGTTTCAATTTCCACCCCAAACGACTTTATTACTTCCAGCGTCATCCGTATGTACGGCTGCGAAACGAGTGGTCCATCGATCGCGAGTTCGACGGGCGACCGCGCCGCCGGCGCAGCCATCAGGAGGCCGCTGAGGTACTGGCTCGAGACATCGCCGCGGATTTTGGCCGCGCCGCCTGGCAGGCCGTTCGCATGGACGGTGACCGGCGGGCAGCCGTCGCCATTCTCGCTCACGACGTGCGCGCCCAATTGATTGAGCGAATCGAGCAAATCGCCAATCGGCCGCTGGCGCATTTGCTCGATGCCGTCCAGCCGGAACGACCCGTGCCCGAGCGTCGCCAGCGCGGTGAGGAACCGGATTGTCGTGCCGCTATTGGCACAAAACAAATCAGCTTCCAGTGCGGGAATCTCACCGCCGGTGCCCCGTACCAGTAATCCTTTGGCAGCGTCGCGCGACTCAACTTCGATACCCAATCGGCCCAGGCCGTCGATCATGACTCGCGTGTCTTCGCTGTCGAGCGCGCCTCTTAGCGTCGAATCACCATCCGCCAAAGCCGCGCAAACCAGCGCTCGGTTCGTAATGCTCTTCGACCCCGGCGGCCGAACATGCCCCCGAATCGCCCCCGCAACTGGCGTTATCTCCAACAAATCATCCATAAGACGGCGAGGCCGCTTCAGTGGCCGGGTGCTTCGGACATACGAATCAATCAGTTATGCTATCTGTTAGCGTACCGCACTAACGACTCTTTCTCCAGACACAGAAAATCCCGCGCAACGGCGCGCACGCCTACCGCGACTGAGCGCCTTGTTGTGAGATAATGAATTGAATCATGAAGAAGCCTAAATCCGGCGGCGGCTGGCCCGCCGTCTGGTACACGTGGCGGAAGGCTCGCGAGGCCGGCGGCGTCCTCAAGCTCTGGCGGGCCATGCGCAGCAAGAATGCCTGCAAGACCTGCGCGCTGGGAATGGGAGGCCAGCGCGGCGGCATGGTCAACGAGATGGGGCATTTTCCGGAGGTCTGTAAAAAGAGCCTGCAGGCAATGGTCGCCGACATGCAGGGGGCCATCCACTGCGACTTCTGGCAACGATATTACATACGCGACTTAAGGCAACTTTCGCCCCGCGAGCTCGAAGCCTGCGGCCGGCTCGTCGAGCCGGTTCGCTGCACGCGCGACACCGGCCGCTACGCGCCAATTACTTGGGACGAAGCGTTGGAGCGAATCGTTGCGAAGCTCCATGCTACGTCGCCGAACGAAACGTTCTGGTACTTCAGCGGCCGCAGCAGCAACGAGGCCGGTTTTTTACTGCAGCTTTTCGCCCGCCTTTACGGCACGAACAACGTCAACAACTGCAGCTACTACTGCCACCAAGCCAGCGGCGTTGGTTTGTCCAGCGTCACCGGTAGCGGCACTGCGACCCTACAACTCGAAGACTTGGAACGTGCCGATCTCGTATTCCTCATCGGCGGCAACCCCGCAAGCAACCATCCGCGGCTGATGCGCACGCTGCTCAACGTTCGCCGCCGCGGCGGCCAAGTGATCGTTATCAATCCAATCGTTGAAACTGGCCTGGTGCGATTCAACGTGCCGAGCGACGTGCGTAGCCTGCTCTTCGGCAGCCGCATCGCCAGTTTGTACGTGCAGCCTCATATCGGTGGCGACCTGGCGCTTCTCACCGCCGTTGCCAAGCGCGTTGTCGAACTCGGCGCGCACAATGAAGAGTTTTTGAGCAACTATTGCCAGGGTTGGCCCGAACTCAGCACGCGACTCTCCGAAATCCCGTGGAACCAGATCACGACCAAGAGCGGCGTCTCGCGCGAAGAGATCGACAAAATCGCGGCCGGCTACGCCGCTGCCAGCAACGTTGTCTTCAGTTGGACGATGGGAATCACCCACCATGCCCACGGCGTAAAAAATGTTCAAGCGATCGCTAACCTTGCGCTACTCCGCGGGATGGTCGGGCGTCCCGGTTGCGGCCTGATGCCCATCCGTGGTCATTCCAACGTTCAAGGCATCGGCTCGGTCGGGGTCACGCCTAAACTCAAGGACGCAATTTTCGATCGACTGCAATCGCACTTCGGCGTCGAGCTGCCCACATCGCCCGGCCGCGACACGATGGCCTGCATCGAAGGCGCCGCGGCCGGAGAATTGAAAGTTGGCTTCTGCCTGGGCGGCAACCTGTATGGCTCCAACCCCGACGCCAAATTCGCCGCAAGCGCAATCGAAAACCTCGACCAAATCACGTATCTCAGTACGACGCTCAACACGGGCCACGCTCACGCCTTGGCACGTGAAACCATCATCCTTCCCGTCCTGGCTCGCGACGAAGAGCCGCAGCCTACCACTCAGGAATCGATGTTCAACTACGTCCGCCTCAGCGACGGCGGCCCCCGCCGCCACGAAGGCACCCGCAGCGAGATCGACGTCATCGCCTCCATCGCCGAACGAGTGTTCAATGCGAATGGTGATACCTCGCTCCTCGCTCCTCGTTCCTCGCCAGTCGATTGGTCCGACATGCGTTCCACCGCACAGATCCGCCAGTCGATTTCTCGCATCATCCCCGGCTTCGAAAAAATCGCCGACATCGACGAGTCGAAACAAGAATTCCAAATCGGAGGCCGCACGTTCCATACGCCGCAATTCGCCACGCCCGATCGACGCGCCCGAATGCATGCCCACGATCTGCCTGACCTCGCGGGCACCGGCGACCGCGAGCTGCGACTCATGACGATCCGCAGCGAAGGCCAATTCAATACGGTCGTCTACGAAGATGAAGACATCTACCGCGGCATCGACCGCCGCGACATCATCATGCTCCACCCAAACGACCTCCGCCGCCTGCGGCTTAGCGACGGAGATCTCGTTACCATCCACGGGCCAGCGGGCTCCATGTCCGACATCCGCGCCACCGCTTTTGCACAAATCAAGCCCGGGAATGCCGCGATGTACTACCCCGAGTGCAACGTTCTTGTCAGCCGCGCGGTCGATCCCCAAAGCAAAACGCCGGCATTCAAGGGAGTCGTCGTACACATTGAATCGTAATTTGGCCGATTTCCGTGTGAAGGACGAATTCACCGTGATCCCTCCACATGAACTGCGAACCGATTCTCAATCCTAGGCGAGGATTCCACCGACGCCACACATCGTGCAGCCGATTAGTTTGACCCCGCCTTCGCACGACCGTCTTTGGCCCGCAGATGACGATCCGCAAAATCAAGATACTGGCGCCAATCGTACGCCGTGATATCGTGCTTGCCGGTGCGGATGTGGTAGTGGATCGTGCCGCCGATCGGATGGTCGGGCGGCGGCATGTCGTCGGTCCCGAGGCCCGCTTTGCCAAACAAACGATACACGGGCTCGGCGTTTCTGGCCGATAGGAACTCTCCTCGCGGGTCGGCGTGTCGATCTTCCGAAGCGCTCGCCACGTACACGGGCCGCGGCGCGATCAGCGCGATCAGCTCGTGTTGATCCACGGGAAGCTGATCCTCATGTTCGTTGTACTTGCGGAAGTTGTGGCAGAACCAGTGCGGGAAGTTCTTGTTAATCTGGCCTACCGTTTCGCCGAAAGCCCGCTTGCTCAGCGCCGCCCCGCCGCAACCCGAGCAATTCGAAATCACCATGGCAAACCGCGGATCGCGTGCGCCGGCCCATAACGCCGTTTTTCCCAGCCGCGAATGGCCAATAACCGCCACGCGCTTGGCGTCGATCGCCCGATCCGTTTCCAGGTAATCGAGCGCCCGGCTCAAGCCCCACGCCCAGGCCGCGATCGTTCCCCACTCGTCTGCCTCGGGCGCCGTTTGTCCGGGCCGGTAAAATAGTGGTTGCACGCCATTCTGAAAGCCGTCGTCGAAGTCCGGGTCAATGTCGCCGGAACACATTGTGGCAATCGCGTACCCTCGGCCTACGACTTGCTCGACTTGCCAACGACTCGCCGCGCAACCGCGCGATGCATCCGTTGCCCGATTCGCCACAATGCCAAGCGACGGTTCATTGCGAACCCACGAGCTGCCGAGCGCAATTGCCGTATCGGCATGAACGCCTTGATTGCCGTGGAAGTTAAGCCCGAGAAAGATGGGCGCCGCCCGATCGGTCTTCGGTAAATAGAGTAGAAGATGCAGCGGGAGCCGGCCGCGCGGCGTCGAAATAAGGATCGTGACTTCCTTGCGAATCGCTTTCCCTGCTAGAGCGTCGCGGTTCTCCGAATCGACGTGGAACTCCATTTTGGGAGTTTCCTTCGGCGCCCGCCCGTACACTTCTGTCTCGAACAGCCGGAGTATTTCGGGCCGCCGCTTCTTTATCCAATCCTCGGAGGTCGTAATTCGAGTGCCATCGGCATCCACCAGCGGATCGGGCAGCACGTAAGCTGGCACGCGGCTTTCGTCGTAGTTGGCCTTGGTCGCGGCGTCGCAGCGGTCCGGCCGCACGAACAAGCCAAGCCACACGGCCATAGATAGTCGCACCCATTTCATGCGCAGAGGCGTTTACGCAAACTTCGTTTTGCCCGGAATCGCCACAACAACGGGCGGAACGCTATCGTTCCACGCGTACTCGCTTGGCCCCAATCGCTCCTGGCTGTTGAAGCACTGCTCCCATTTAAGAGCCTGCCCCGTGTACGTACACATCCGCCCCATGATCGCCAGCATCGTGCTGTTGGCCATGTAGTGCCCATTGTTGATCGGTTGGCCTTCGCGGATGCTGTTGAACAAGTGCTGGTGTTCGATGACGTACATGTCTATTTTAGGATCCTTCTTGCCCTGCCAGGCGTTTTCACCCTCGATGCGAAAGTCGAGCACTTGCGCCTGGCCTTTCGTCCCGAGCACCACCTCATCGACCAAATTGCTGCAATTGTTCTGCTGCCGGCAGGTGAAATAAACGCGCACGCCGGTCGGGTATTCGTAGAACACGGTGTGATGGTCATACACGTCGCCGAATTCCGGCTCCACGCGCTGTTGCCGGCCACCCATCCCGAAAGCCTGCGTGGGGTGAATATCGCCCTGCAACCACGCGGTTTTATCAAGGCTGTGTACCGCCTGTTCGCATATATGATCGCCCGAAAGCCAGTGGAAATAAAGCCAATTGCGAATTTGATATTCCATCCGGCTCCACTTGGGGTCGTCGCCGCGGTGCCACAATTGGTTGGCGTTGTAGGTCGATTGAATGGCAACGATGTCGCCGATGGCTTTGTCCTCGACGATCCGCCGAATCGTCTCGCGCACCGTGGGGTGATACCGCCAACAAAGGCCCGAAACGATGGCCAGGTTTTTTTGCTTCGCCTTGTTGCAAGTTTCAATGATGCTGCGGACGCCCGGTGCGTCGACCGCCACCGGCTTTTCCACGAACACGTGTTTGCCCTTTTCCACCGCATACGCCAGATGCTGCGGCCGGAAATGAGGCGGGGTGGCCAGGATGATCACGTCGACACCGCAATCGATCACTTGTTTGAATGCGTCGAAGCCGACGAACACGTGGTCGGACGCTACTTGCACGCGGTCTTTAATTTTCGGATTGCGACGTAGCTGATTGAGTCGGGTATTTGCGAAATCGGCAAACGTATCGCCAATTGCGAAGAGCACGTTTTCGGGACTGGCCACCAGCGCGTTTTCCGCCGCCCCGGTGCCGCGGCCGCCGCAGCCAATCAGGCCGATCTTAATTCTTTCGCTCGCCCCCGCGTGAACCGCCCGCGGAACTGCCAGCGTGCCGGCGAGTGCGCCGACGGCCACCCCGGTCGATGTTTTAAGAAAATCGCGCCGAGTAGTATCTACGTTTTGGTGAGACATGTCGTTCTCCTGGCCCATCTACAGCAGCAACACACGATTCATCCGCTCCGCGATATCCGCCAGCACTTCGCGGCCCCCGCCCTCTACCTCGGCCGTACACCAACCGGTGTACCCGATCTCGGCAAGCGCCTGCCGCACGGCGGGCCAGTTGACATCACCGTCGCCAATTTTGCTTTTGAAGCCGTTCTTCTTGCTCCAATCTTTGCAATCGAGCTTGACGATACGCTTGCCCAGCGTGCGAATCCACGTTTCGCTCGGCCCAAACTTGCGGCAATTGCCGATATCGAACCACGCGCCAACCCAGGCGCTGTCGATTTCATCGATGTAGTCGCGGGCCTGCTCCGGCGTTTGGCAGAAACCGTTCCACACGTTCTCGATCAGCACCCGCACACCTAGCTTACCGGCCAGCGGCAAAACTTTGCGGATCTCTGGAATCGACCGCTTCCACACGTCGTCGTGCGTTTCGTTGGGGCCAGTGACTTTACCGGGCACCAGGAGCACGGCACTGCCGCCGAATGTCTTGCAGTCGCGCAAGCTTTGCTCGAGAAGTCCTACTCCTTGTTCGCGCACTTTTGGATCCGGCGACGAAAGCCGAAGCTCCCAGTGCTTCACGTCCACCAATGCGTGCACAGGCATTTGCGTTTCGTCAATTGCGCGGCGAACTTCGTCCGTGTCGCGGCGCCAAGGGCTTACGAGCTCCATGCCGTCGTAGCCCAGCTCCTTTAGCAGCCGGAACTTGTCGAGCACGCTGCCCTGAATTCCGATCATGCCCCACTTCACGGTTTTGAAAATGCGGCCCTTCCCTGCTGCTCTGCGGCCTGTGGCCGTTGCACCGGCCATGAGTTTCGACATCGGACCGGATAATAGTGCGCCCGCGACAAGCGCGCTCGATCCCTTGACGAATTCGCGGCGGTCGAACGCCAGGGAGGTTTGGGTCATTGCTGCGACCAAAGGGATTCAAAACGAACCGACAGGATCCCCGCCGGACTGATTGGCGGACGTCTCGGCCGGTGCTACGATTGTCGTCGAATCGACGTTCAGCTTCAAGCGGCCGGCCGAAATAAGAGCGTTGATGCCGGCTACCGCGATCGATTTGCAGATAAGAATCAGGCGGCCGGTCGCATCCGCCGTCTGTCCAAATCGTAGAGCCGTTCTTCGACGAGTCCAATCGATGTCACTGCATCCGCTGAAGCGAACGCTTCTTTTGGACCGGGAAAGACTTTGAATTTCTGAGCCTCATCACTTTCCGGCGAGGCCGCTGCGGGCTGCTTGTATTCCCACAACATCGTTTCGCGCAGATACACACCGAAAGCCGCGAGGGCGCTCGCGTGCAGGCCGGCCCAGCCGTCGAGCCATCCACCATTCAGGAAGTATGACTTGAATAGCTGCCACGGCGCCTGCGTCAATGCCAGCCGCAGCCTCGGCCGTTTGCCCTGTGCATGAGCCCTTCCGGCGGTCTCCTTTGCGGCGCACATCATGTTTCCGACGTGAAGACAGATATCCGAACACATTTCATAAGACAAAGGAAAGCGAATCCGCCCTACGCGCTCAGAACGAAGGACAATTTCCACCTCGCCATTCCGGTATTCAAAGCGCACCGCATCCTTCCGGAATAGTCGCACGGATGACTTGCGTTCCACACCGCTATGATTCAACGGGCGGCCTCGGAAGTACACCGAGCGAGCAATCAGAAACGCATCTTCTGCCGGCTCGGCGGCCGATACAAGCTGAACTTCCCTCGCCAGGTCGGTATTAACTCGTTCGGTCGGTAGAACGCGAAGGATCCAGGAATGGCGCGCTTGCTGGCATGCCCAGGCTTCAAAGGCCGCAGGGTCTGTAAACTGCTGTTGGACAATCCGGCAGCCTTTGAACTCGCGAGCCAGCGATACGGTATTGTCCGTCGAACCTGAGTCAGCTACTAGAATCTCATCGGCCATATCGCGCACCGATTCGAGGCACGCCAGAATCGTGTCGGCCGAATTGCGGCACGGGATCAATACAGTTATTAACTGCGAGTGTTGGTTGGTTGTGGACACGGGTCGGGCTAACGGATGGGTCTCCCCGTCAGCCGCGGCCAATGCGTCGATCGCCGCCGGAGTCTTGATAATTTCGCGGCGAAACAATTCGGCAGCCTCCGGGTTCGCTCGCCAATTGCGCGGGTGCAGCAAATCATGGATGTCCCGGATTTGTCGTCGCCGCACCTGTTCGGTTCGACGGCAGCGGCGCAGACGTTCTAAATCGATGAGCCACAGCTTTCTCTGCGGATCGACAAGAAAATTCTCGGTCTGGAAGTCGTTATGCTGGATTCGCAAGTTGTCCAATTGCTGCCAGATGGCGGCCGCCTGGCGAGCAAGGTCCATGATGACGGATTCAGTTGGCTGCTGAAAACGCATGAAGCGGTACAGCGATGTGCCCTCCACAAAATCTGAGAGCAGATACGAACACGCGTTGACCGGGCCGAATCGCTGCTCGAGATAGAGCCGAGGTCGGGGCGTCGGAACACCGGCCTCGCACAGGTACCGGCCGTCGTTCCAGCACTTTTTTGCCACCGGTCGCGACAGCGTTTTACGTATCGCGCGGCCGATACCTCCCCAATTATGGCGCTTCCACACGAAGCTGCCATCGTAGCCATCAACGCGCGCCACGCTGCACCGCGGTTTATCCTGTAGCCTGGCCCCTTCTTTCAACAGGTTGTTCGGATCGCGCAGATCCGCTCGACCAGCTCTTCCGGAAGGCTTGCGTCCCACTGCATCGACTGGCCGAAGGAGGATCGGCGCCGCCACGGGCGCTCGCATTGCTCCATGCTTGATAAATGGGCCGTCGACAAGAGATCGTCCGTTAGCGGGTGACTAAAACGACGTCCTTGGTGAGGATGTCGATGCGGCGAACTCGGCGCCGTTGCATGGCAAACCTCCGGCAAACTGGGCGATGCTGCATTTACGCCGCCACTCGCCGCTGTCCGGTTTGTTCGCGAAGCGCGGCGATTTTTTCATGCACCGCGCTGATTAGCTCCGGCGCAAACGTATACACAAAATGGTGCGACTCCGCGCCGTAGTCGCTGGAATGCACGCCGTTGATCGGGTGCCGCGGCGCGATTTCCTTGTTGATCTGTTGGCGGATTTCTTCTTTTACCAGCGTGCGGGCATTGGTGATGTTCGGAAACCGCTTGAGTTGTGCCCGCGTCGGCCGCAGTGGTTGTGGATCGTAGGCCGCGAGTAAAATTGCCGGCGCCCCGCCCACGTGGTCTTTCGGGCCGAGGCCCCAGTTCCCGCCGCGAGTTCGTCGTGATCCGTACAGAGATTCTTCCTGCGTCAGCGACTTGCGCACCAAAACTATGAACCCCCGGCGTTCGATCATCGAAATGATTCTCTCGTGCACGCCGGCGTCGATCGCACTTTGGCGAATCACGAAAGCGGTGAATCCACGATCTAGCGCGGGATGATCGCCATGGGAGGCAACCAGTTTCGACAGCCAGCGATCATCGGGCGCGGTAGTCGCCAGCCGTGCAAGCCAATCGGCCGACGGCGACCACTGCCGCCGCTGTAAATACGCGTGAAGCCCGGTCAGGCTGATTTCGACGTCAATCCCCAGCTCTGCGGCCATCTTGGGCAGAAGCGACTTGAAGTCGCGCGATGAACGGCGTGCCGTTCGATAATTCTCCGAACCCGGCAGGTTCGACTTCCGACCTTTGTGGTAGACAGCGTGATAGGCGAGGCTGTGGAAGTAATCCGCCTGGCTTGGCACGCGGCAATACCCCCGGTGCAAGCGCGAATTCCTGAGCATCTGCCGAGCCACGTCCGGCGGATAATAGGAAACGCCCTGATACGACGTTTCCGTCAAATTTGTTGGCGTGTAAAGATCGCACGGACGGACGGCCGGACCGGAGTTCAACATCTGCAACACGCGTTCCTGGTCTTGGTCGGCCACCAAGATGTCGATATCGCCATTCGGCTCGTGCTCCGGCAACTCGTCGAACCAACGCAGGACCACGTAGTCGACGTGCTCCTCGTGGAACTTTGCAAACAAGCCCTTCAAGCCAAACTCGTGTGGAATAAAATGCCGTTGCGCGTGGATGCCTCGCTTGGGACGCGAGACGCGGCTCACAAGATAACCAGGCAGTCTGCCTTTACCGCCGTCGCACCGCAACCGAAATGGCCTCTTATATTGGCCCACGACAAAGCGGATTAGCCATCCCAGCATGGCCAACAGTGAAATCGGATTCAATGAAAGCTTCCACGCGACGAATTGCGCATGCCGCACGTCGCGATACGTCCACAGGCGAAGCACGCTGCGGCCGGATAAGATAAGCAGCTCGGCGTTGTTTTGACGCACGAGCTGAGGTGTGCTGGCGGCCGTCACGACGCCCGCAAGGCGCGGAAACTTCTCGGTAATGGCTTGGCGTCGTCGTTCGCTGCGCGTAACGCCGAGGTATCCGCGATAGCCGGCGCGGATTAGAGAATCGCCCAGCTTACCGTTCGCCGGGTCGATCTCAATTATCCGGTAGTTCGCGGGCCACGAATCGGGTAGAGGCATCGCCGGTCACCTGCTGCCGTTGTCCAAGAAGACTTACAAACACGGAATTCAGGGCGGACAATGGCAAAAAACTCGCCGGCGGTCAAGCCGCACGGCGCCTTTGTTTGGCCTCGGGCGTTTCGCTAGATTTTTGTGCCTGCGCGAAGGAAAGAATGGGTTCGGCTTGGTCATCTCCCAATCTGCGATCGGCCTCGGGATCTGGCTGGCTTAGGCCATAGTGCATCTCCCAATGTTTAGCTTGCTTGAGGAAGGAATAGTAAGCCGTGTGCATGCATACCTGGAAGCCAGCCAGGCCGTCTAGGAATCCCAGCCGCAAGAAATACAACTGCAGAAACCGCAGCGGGGCGCGAGTGACCATCGCCAATGCGCTGGGCCGGCGCCCACGCTCCTGAAAGTGGAGGGCGCAAAAGTGCGCATAGCGAATGTGCTTGTTGAGATAATTGTCGGTAGTCCAGGTCGTATAGTGCATGAACGGGTGCTGCAGCCGGCCCAGACGCGCTGACGGCAAATCGACTTCAGTATGTTCCAAATTTAATCCGCGAGTCTGGTAACGGCACTCGCGGCGAAACAGGCGGATCACATCGTCCGTGTTCCAACCGCAGTGCTTGATGCGATAGCCCAGATAGTGGTTGACGCGGCCGATCCAAAAGCCGTCCTTGTCAGCCGGTGGCGCTTGCAACAATTGCCTAATTTCGTCGGCCAGTTCCGGCGTAACGCGTTCGTCCGCGTCGAGTACTAGCACCCATTCGTGTTGTGCCTGCGGAATCGCCCAGTTCTTGAAATCTGCGAAGTTGACAAATTCGCGTTCGATGACGCGACAACCGCCCATCTCCTCGACGATGTCCAGCGTGCCATCCGTCGATCCGGAGTCGGCGATGAGGATTTCATCCGCAATTGCTTGCACCGACTCGACACACAGACGGATGTTCCGTCGCTCATTCTTGCAAGGAATGAGCACAGTGAGCTTTGCTGTCACAATTGGTTCCAGTATAGCCAGAGAAGAGATGGTAGAAGAGTGCGGGCGCACGAAGGCGTCGCGAGGATCTTATCGGCATGGAGAGCCAAAAACTTTAGCGGAAAATCGCCCGATGATAAAAAAAGGAAGAAAAATAGCAGTGATTGCTTGCTAGCTGAGCGATCGCCGCTTGCGATTGATTCCAGCATACCCGGGCGCGTTTCGTAAGCATGTCACCGCGCGGCAAACTCGCGAAACTCACGTTCGAGTTCGCCCCGATTGGTTTTCCCGCGGTGCAGCAGCACGCGATAGCGCAGCGTTAACGTATCGCCATTCTTGATCGTAACGGCCCCTTGCTGCGCCGCTTCGGCGTGCGGAAAGTCCTGCTGCCCGAACGGATTCGCGGCGAATAGACCGTACGTGCGAACGTGCCACCGCGGCACCGGCCGAAAACTTTTGGGATGGCTCATCACCGCGATGCCGACCGTCTCGCCGTCGACCGGCCCCGTGTAATCGACCCAGCGGGCAGGCACACCCCACGCAGCTTCGTTCACCTCGCCTTCGCTATTAACGATGTGACCCCCGTGCTTTGCGTCCACCCGCATCGAATCGGCGACGCGCACGGCGAAGGTGCCCTCCTTCGTGTCGCCAAAGGTGACATCGCCGTCCGACGCTTTGATCGTAATCGTGAAATCGATCCACCGGCTATCGGACGACCCGGTGCCGTATAAGACCGTTCGCTTGTCCTCACAAACACGCTTGCCGCCGTTCATCCAATCGTTGCGAGTCACGATCTGCGCCATCCCACGCCCGCCCTGGATCGCAACAAATTCGCGATGCGCAACATGGGGCCCGCTATCCCCCTGGTTGTCGTCGACGTTCGAGCCCCAAAAATTAACGCCATTCACCTTGTCGTGCGTGAACCACAGCGATCGGTGATGCGGATGATCGTGCGTTCCGTCTTTGGTGGCCGGCGTGAAAGGAAATGAGCGCGTCACCGGCTTGCCGGTGGGTCCGATGACGGGCCACATCGCCGGCGAATGCCCCGCCTTGGTTAGATACTCAGTAAAGAGCTTGCCATCAATTTTGACGACGACGCCCCGCTCGTTCCGCTCGGCCGTGACGGCCGCGCACGCAACAACGGGGATGAGAAAAATCCCAACGACCAAGCACCCAAGACCAAACAGATTCGTGTACATCGAGCTTTTGGTCATTGGCGCTTGATTATCGGTCATTTATTCTTCGTGCTCGTCGTACCGTTGTAGTCAATTATTAAGCAATTTCCGGGACGACAAACGGCTTGCGGTCCTCGCGGCGAAGCAGCTCATTGGCGGCCGCGTTGTTGGTGAACCGCTCGCGCCGGGTCCATCTCGAGCCACGCGCCCGCCGTAAGTACCGGCTTATCGATATCCACTTCATTGGCCCGCAAGTGGGCGAACATCCGCTCCAGCGAGTCGCGGAGCCGGTCGTGGTTTCCGGCTGATGCCAGGAGGTCCTTTGCCGGTTGCGGCTCACCCAATTGGTGCGAAATGTTCCCCGTGTGGCACAGGCGCTGGACAAGTGTCCGTCCAGCACGTCGGCGTGCAAGTCGCTGCGTTTGCGCGACCGAACCGCCGCGAGAAAATTCTGGAAGTGTAAATGCTCCGCGCCGCCGTGAAACGTGATCACTTCCCCACCGTCGGGAAATACTTTTACCTCGTCATATTTGGCCGTTGAAACGACGTACCCATGCTCGCATTGAACGACGACACCGACCTGCGAACCCCGATACGTGTCCATGGAGTTGCCCCAATTCTGTTGCGCCGCCTTGGATTTCGGCAACCCGCGCGTCTCGAACAGAATCGGCGCCTCGGGATAATCGTGCAGCACAACCTGCGTGTTCGGCGTATTGCCGGCGTCCTGGTAACCGACTCGGCCGCCAAAGCTCACCACCCGTGGCGAAAGGGCGGACGCGCCGAGAAACCAGCGGGCGATATCCATTTGGTGAATTCCCTGATTGCCCATGTCGCCGCAACCCGTGTTGAAGTCCCAATGCCAATCGTAATGCGGATTGTAGCCGCCCATTGAATTGCGCTTTGGCCGATAAATATCCTTTTTCGCCGCCGGCCCGCACCACAACTCGTAATCGAGCTGCTTGGGGATCACGAGCGGCGTGTCGCTTCTGCCGATCGAAGGCCGCGGCTTGTAACACGTGCCGACGATATACTGCACGCGCCCCAGCTTGCCGCTATGCACGTAATCGACCGCCTGCCGAATCGAGGGACAAGACCTGCCCTGCGTGCCGCATTGAATCATCCGTTTGTAATGCGCCGCCGCGTTGGCAAGCTGCCGCCCTTCCCAAACGCGCTGGCTGATCGGCTTCTCAACGTACACGTCCTTACCCGCCTGCGCGGCGAGAATAGCGATCAACGAATGCGTGTGATTCGGCGTCGCGATCGAAATCGCATCGATGTCCTTGCGGTCGAGCAGGCGGCGGAAATCCGCAATCTTGTCCAGCTTGCGGCCATGCTTCTTCTCGAAGGCCTCCGCCGTCTTTCCGAGTACGGCCGCATCGCAATCGCACAGCGCAACGAGCTGGTCTTGAAATCCGTCGATGTGGCTTCGGCCGCGTCCGTTGAAGCCAACCACCGCCATGCGGATTTGGCCGTTGACATCGGCCCGCGCGGAGCGCGACAAAATGCTACAAGCGGCCGCGGCCCCGGCCGCTTGCTTTAAGAATGTGCGACGAGAATGCTTAGTCATACGTGTCTTCCGTAAAAAAGTGGTACTTCAATAGCGTCGTTCATCCAAACAATAATTACGCGATCGCCGCCTCCTGCGCATACCAATCTGCCCGTGTCAGCGGTAAGCCGGCCTCTCCGCCATCCGACTTCACCAAAAGGTTGTTGGTCGTGACCTCGCCATTGTAACACGAAGTCGCCGTTGCGCAAGCGGTTACTGGTCGGCCGGAACATTGGCCGGCTGCGACGGGATTGTGGGCACCGGCTGGCGATCCCGGTCGGCCGCTGACTCCGTTATCAGCCGAGCCGACCGATCGTACGTGAAATAATTCCAGCCCCATTGCACGAGCACCAGCAGCCGGTTGCGAAAACCCACCAGGTTCATCAGGTGTATCACGAGCCACATCATCCATGCCAAAAATCCGCTGAAGTGTAGTTTGCCGAAGTCGGCTACGGCGGCCGAGCGGCCGATCGTGGCCATGTTGCCATGATCGCGGTAATGAAATGTTGGGAGCGCCCGACCGCGTAGCCGCGCCTTGACTAGCCGCGCAACGAACCGGCCCTGTTGAATCGCCACTGGCGCAACCCCCGGCAGCGGCTTCCCGCCTTGATGCAAGTAACTCGCCATGTCGCCGAGCACGAAAATCTCAGGATGGCCGGGAAGCGACAGATCGGGTTCGACCGCGATGCGGCCCGCGCGATCAAGCTTCGCACCGGTCGCTTCGGCCAGCTCTTGGCCAAGCCGCGAGGCTTCGACTCCGGCCGCCCAGATAATCGTGCGCGTCGCCAAGCGCTGTTCCGCGCCGCCAAATTTCAGCAGCACATGATCGGCCGCCAGGCCCGTAACCAATGTCTTGGTGCGCACCGTTACCCCTAGCCGCTCGAGCGATTGCTGCGCCTTGGCCGACAGGTCCGGCGGATACGCAGCCAACACGCGCTCGCCTGCTTCGATGAGCAATATTTGAGCTTCTGATGGATCGATGTTGCGGAACTCTTGCTTGAGCGTGTGTCGCGCGATTTCGGCCATTGTGCCGGCCATCTCGACGCCGGTCGGGCCGCCGCCCACGATCACGAACGTGAGCAGCATGTGCCGGCGCTCGATATCAGTCTCGCGCTCCGCCAACTCGAACGCGGTCAGCACCCGGCGACGAATTTGCGTCGCATCTTCGATCGTTTTCAATCCCGGCGCGAATGCTTCCCACTCCGGATGGCCGAAATAACTGTGCCGGGCCCCCGCGGCGACAATGAGCGTGTCGTATTTGATTTGTGAGCCGTCGAATTGCACCACGCGACGGTTCACGTCAAAACCGCGTACTTCGCCCAGCACGACCTCGCAATTTGCCTGCCGCTCGACAATCGCACGCAGCGGCGCCGCGATATTGGCCGGTGATAGTCCGCCGGTCGCAACCTGATACAACAACGGCTGAAACAGGTGGAAGTTGCGGCGATCGATGAGAAAGATGGTCACCGGTGCCCGCCGCAGCGCCCGCGCCGCGTTCAGCCCGCCAAACCCGCCACCGACGATGACGACTCGATGGACGGCCGCGTCAGAATTCATTGCGGGACACATGGGTGATGATTGTCGTGCGGCAGATCAGGCGCTGCCGGCTACTCAGGCAAGGGCCTGTCTTTCGTCTCCGGCGCGAACGGCAGCGTAAATAATCCCACCAGGAAAATCGCGCACATCGTCATCGCGGCATAACGCTCCTTGAGCGGCGAACCGAAGCTGCCAAACACTTCTGTCGCAAGTGTTGCTGAAAAGAAACTTCCGCCTGCCGCCGCGAATCGGCCCAGGTTGTAGCAGAACGACGTGCCCGTACTTCGTAGCCGGCTTGGAAACAACTCCGGAAGATAGATCGCAAAACCGGCAAACACGGAGAGCTGCGCGGCGCTCATAACCGGCATCATCCAGTACGCGTCTGTCGGCGTGCTCATTTTCCAATACACGTAAAGTGTGCTCACTAGCGCCGCGGTGAAGCCGGCGGCGAATGCGGCCCGGCGTCCGAACGCGATGGCCAGTTTCGTGAATATCCACATGCCCACGCCGGCGCCAAGCATCTGCAATACATAGGCCCAGGTTCGGGCGTTCTCCACTGCCGCAGAAATGCGATCGGGTTGCATGCCGCTCTTTGCGAAATAATTTCGGAACACAATATTCTGTAAATCGGTAAAGTATTCGCCGATTGCCCACAGACCGATGACGCCGGTCGAGGCGATCAATGCGCCTACGATCAGATTCTTGCGCCAACGAGTTTCCGCCAGCAGTTCTCGGTATGGTTCCAGGATACTGCCCTTCGGCAGACGTCCCTCGGCCTTCAGCCGCAGCCACGGTTCCGGCTCGCGCAAGTATTTCATCGTGAGCACGACTAAAAGCGCAGGCAGTGCGCCAACGAGAAACATCCAGCGCCAACCGTTGCCGGCCGCGATGAGGTTGCTTTGCTCCGCATGATCGATGAGCAATTTGAAACCAGCCGCAGCGAGGTTGCCGATCGTCGATAGGATTTGCAACATCCCGAGCGCCGGCCCGCGCGCTATCGGGAAGCGATTCGGCAATCAAGGCCACCGCCAGGCCAAATACGCCCCCCACTCCCACTCCGGTGAGGAAGCGAAACAACGCGAAATCCCAATACCAGTTGCTGAAAAACGTGAGGCCGGTGCACGCCGAATAAATCAACACGGCGAAAGTCAGCATTCTCGATCGACCATACCGGTCCCCGAGCGGACCGAACACCATTCCACCCACGCCCCAGCCGATGAGAAACAGCGCGGTAACGGCTTTGCCCATCGATTGCGCATCGCCCGTCGGCGGCATCAGTTCGCGCAATGCCGGATTGCGCCAAGCGAAAATAGCCGCTGATCCAGGCAGTCGAAAAACCACGCCGCGCTGGCGACCAGGAATACGAACCAGTGATAGCCGTTCAGCTCGTGAGTCCAGCGGTAGCGCTCCTCGGTCATGGCAAATCACACCTCTTCGGGTAACTCGGCCTGCTCCGGCTCCGGGAGCCAGAACGAAAGAATGACGTTCGCGGCATAGACAAACGTGCCCACCGCGGTTGCTGCTGCTGCCATCTTCACCGGGTCGGTCGCGCCCGGCATGACCAGGGCCAACTCACTGACGATGAGCGCGAACGACGTGCCCAGCATCCGGCCGCCGATGTTGGCCGCAAAGCTTTCGCCCGTGCCGCGCAAATGAAGCGGATACACGCGCGGCAGATAATTGCCCCAGAAGCTGAATTGAGCGACGGTGAACAGCCCGACCAGGAAGATGCCGACTTGCAAGGCGGTTTGCCCTTGGCTGACCGCGTAACCAAACACAATCGGCAGAATCACGAGGCCCGGCAACAAAAATGTCCGCACCAACCGGCGTTGGCTGATGATAACGGTTACTAACAGCGCGAGCACCAACCGGCCGGTCAGGCCGCCCCATTCTTGCGTTTGTGAAATTATCGCCGTGGCGCTTTGCAGCACGTTACCCGATGCGCGCTTCGCTTCGGCCGCTTGCAATCCTTTACTGGCTTCCACGGCCTTTTCATGAATGTCTGGCAGCGCCGGCACGATTTGCGGAACCTGCTGAATGGCCCCGAACGCTGCACCAAAACTGCACGCCATCATCAGCGTTGTAACGATTGTAGTCCGCCGCAAATCAGGCGCGAAAAGCTCGGCGAAGCTGGGCCGCTTGAGCGTTCCCGCCGCTCGCTTGGCTTGCCACGCGGGGGATTCTGGCAGGAACGGCCGGACAACTAACAACGGCAATGCAGGCACAAGTCCGGACATCAGCGTATATCGCCACGCGGCGTGAGCGTCCGTAATGTGACCGAGAGAAGCCAACCAAGTGGGCATCGTTAACGCGGGAAGATTGCTGGCGTGCGCGACAATCCAGTGGTACACATACGCGACCAGGATGCCCCCGAGCGACGAAAAAAACTGTGTATAGCCGAGCACCCGTTCGCGTCGCGTGGGTTCCGGAAAAAGTTCAGCCAGCCAGGCGACCGCCGCGACGAACTCGACGCAGACTCCGATGAACGTCGTGCAGCGAAAAAACAGGAGCATCCAGATCGACGTCGAGTAGCCTGCCGCAAATGCCGACACGGCGTAAATCATGATGCTCCAAGTGAGCACGCGCCGCCGCCCGAGCCGATCCGTAAGATATCCGCCCAACAGGCCGAAGATGCCACCGAACAGTGCGGGAAGAAAAAGTATCAGTCCCCGCCACGTATTGAACGCCGCCGTATTGGGCGCCGCATGAAGGAGCTCCAAAAGAGTGGGCCGCATGACCAGCGGCATCACCAGCAGCTCGTACGTATCAAACGCAAAACCGATCGCTGCGATGACGCAAATCGTCCATTGAATCGGCGTCAAGCGCGATGAATTCGGCATGATTTGCCTCATGAGGTGAGCCGGCATTCTAGCAGGGTACGCGGCCGCGGCGAAGGGCCGAACACGTAGCCGCGTTTCTCCGGAATGCGCTCTGCCGAGCGGCCGAGAAAGTCGCCGACGCGTTACGTTATTACCCGATGATCACGCGCGGCTGCTTCGCCGGATCGGGCTCCGCCTTGAGAATCAGCTCGCGCACGAGCCATGGCACATTGCCTTCGCCGAACAGCAGAAAGCTGAGATTGGCCGCCAGCGGGCTTTCGCCCGACCAACCGAAGTGAATTTCCGGCGGCTTGCCCGTTTTCGAAAGCTCCAGCGCCACCGTGGCCACGGCGTGCGCGACCGACACACACCGCGTCATCCGCAGCACGAACCGCTCTTCTTCCTCTGTAACTTCGATCATCGGGTTGTGATGAAACTCGCTGGGATCGCCCACATTCGCCTCGACAAACACAATCGGCGTCTTCGGCCCTAGCCGGTGCACGCGGCGGATTTTTTCATCCTTCTCGGCGATCGTATGATGACCGGGCCGATGCGGAACCAAAACCGGAAACTCCAAATGCCGCAGCGCATCCCACAAAAAACGCGAATGCTCGTCTACGAATTCAAACTTCTCGAATCGCATCTCCGTGCTGCGGCGCGTGCGCGATATAATCGAAAACACGAGCACCGAAAAGACAAACGCAACGGCAATTTTAATTCCATCCGGCTTCTCGATAACAATCGCGACCGTGGTATAAAAGAATACGAGCACGGTCACAAAATATCCCCAATGCAGTCGCCGCCACCAAACGCCGATGCGCTTGCGCCATTTATCGATGACCACGGCAAGCGCGGCGCTCGACATGAGCACCATCACCCCTGTGGCGTACGCACCGCCCTGGGCGATCACACTAGCGCCGAATATCCACGTAACGACGAGATTGATGATCGTAAATTGAACCACCAGCCACCGCACGGCCTCGGCCCATTTCGGCGCCATCCCGAACCGCGGCAAATAGCGGGGTACTAAATTCAGCAAGCCCGACATCGCACTGGCGCCTGCAAACCACAGAATTGCCACTGTGCTTATGTCGTAGATCGTGCCGAAAACGGGGCCGAACAGCGGGTTGATTAGAATATCGGTTTCGCCGTGCGCCACATATGCGAGCGCACGATTAGCGGCCTGGCCCTCCGTGTGAAGTGCCGTCGGATCGATCAGCATCGCGGTCACGATGCTCGAACCGAGCAACATGGCCGACATGATCAGCCCGGCGGTGAAGAGCAGTTTCCGCGTATTGCGCACGCGGCCGTGTGGATGTGCCGGGTCGTCGTCCCGGTCGCCGCGAACGAGCGGCATTACGGCGACGCCGGTTTCGAAGCCGCTCAGCCCGAGCGCGAGCTTGGGGAAAAAAATGAGACACGCTAACACCGCCGCAACGAGCCCGCGGCCTTCAAATTGCGTGTGCCAATCGCCCCCGACAATCGCTTTGTACCAATCTGCCACCAGCCATGGATGGAACGCCAAATAACTCATTCCACTGACAAGCACAAACACGTTGAGTGCCAGATAAATTCCTACGATTAAAACGGCAACCGCGATAACTTCCTTAAACCCGCGCAGGAACATTCCGCCCAGCAGTACCAGCATACCCATCGTCAGCACCATCTGGCTTTGCAGAATGGACGGCGCGCCCGCCCAAAACGGATTGTGGATCAGGTGCTCGCCGGCATCTGCCGCGGACAGTGTTTGCGTGATGACGAAATCGGTGGCCGCGAAACCAAGCAGAATCAGCACGAGGAACTTAGCCGTCCAACCGCGCAACAGACGTTCGAGCATTGAAATCGAACCGTGGCCAAGCGGAGATTCTTCGGCTACCCGCGAGTAAACCGGCAGCGCGCAACCCAGTGTGACCACGATCAGCACGATTGTCGCCAAGGGAGCGAGCAGTCCCACCGCTTCGAATGCAATGGAAGGCTGATAGCCGAGCGTGCTGAAATAATCCACGCCGGTCAGGCACATGACCCACAGCCAAAAGCTCTGATGTTCCGGCGGCGCGAAAATCTCGGTCGAGGGCGTCAGTAGGCGCGGATCGACGGCGTCGAACGCGCAGCTGCTGCCTGTCGTCGCGGAAGAATCCGCGGTGGGATTCGCGGCGCTCGCGACTCGGGAATTCATTTCGAATTGCCTTTGGCGGCATTCGCGGCCTGGCTGCGGAAGCGCTTTGAATGGCGCAGCAGCGTCTGTTTTGCGGGCTTACTGCGACGCGTCTTTGCCAGCCGCTCGTATTTGTCTGCCAGCGCGGTCTTCACTTCGATAATATTCTTCGTTTGTGATTTTTTGGTCATGATTAATTCCTCTCTCGCTAACAAATGGCCGAGCCGGTCGGTCACTCGCCACCTCGCGACGACTCGTGCGCTAAACCATTACAAAGTCAATCCGCTAATTCCGCGAACCGCTGCTCCAATGTTTGGAGTCCCACGCGCATAAAGTCGATGTCGCCGAAGATGCTAAACAACTGGCACCCCAGCTCTCGGCAGCGGCGGGCATGCTCCGCGTCGCGCGACAGGATGCCCCACGATTTGCCGGCTCTCTTCGCCGCCGCGGCAACCCGCTTCAACGCGTCGATGCACTTAGGGTGCAAGAATTCACCCGGCACTCCCAGCGTGACCGACAAATCGGCCGGCCCGACAAATAGCCAATCGACGCCCTCTGTAGCTGCAATCTGGTCGACAATTTCCACAGCTTCGACCGTTTCGATTTGGATCGAAAGCCAGCGGTCGCGGTTTGCCGTCGCGACATGAGTTGCCATATCGGTCTGACCGAATCGCCCTTCGATGTTACCGCCGAAAAATCCCCGCTGGCCAACCGGCGGATATTTCGCCCAGGCGACGGCTTGCGCGACCTCCGACAGCGTGCGAACCTGCGCGATCATTACGCCGCTGCAGCCCGACTCCATCGGCCGCATGATCGTCGCATAGTCGCTGAGCGGCACCCGCGCGAACGCATCCAGCCCCGATGCACGGCAGGCGATGAGCATCAGCTCTAACTGGGAGTGCGGGATCGCCGAATGCTCCTGGTCGAACCAGACACCATGGAAATTCCCCAACAGACCGGCCATTTCGATAGCGCGCGGCGTCGCATAACCCAGGACGTGCATCGTCCGCACGATCTGCCCCGCAGCCAGGCGTTTTTTGATAATGGACATCGACGTACGTCAGGCTTCAGCCTGACAAAAGTGACTGCGCCTATGCTGTCGGGCTCAGGCCCGACTTATGCGCAACCCAGATGGTGACAGAAGTGCCGCTCTGTCGCAAGCCGACCAGTGGCCCGGCAGTGAGTACAGTTTGCTTCATCGTGCCCGCGATCAAGCCATCCTGCGGAGGAAACTGTACCACTAATGGCCGCGGCGAGCTACCATAACACGAGCTGCGCAAACCCTGTGCGTCGTAGCAGCAGTACGATGACTCCACGTCGGACTCCAACGCGAAGGAAGCTAAAGCGCGATTAAGTTGCCATACGTTTTAGCATCAGGGTCGCTGGCAATGAATGCGCAAACAACGGCGATTCGCCGCCAGCAACAGTCCGAGCGACACGAACAGAATCGCACCGGTCGGTTCGGGCACGGTCGAATTCACGAGGCTTCCCGCGCCTGCGCCTGCCGCGCTGCCCGATCGGTTGCCAAGGTTGTTCCGCCAAATGGTGTAATCGGCATCGTTGACAACCCCATCGCCGTTCCCGTCCGCACCGGTGAACGACGGTACGGTCTTATTTCGCATCTTGCGCCAAATAATGTAGTCGTCGGCATCCACCACGCCATTGTGATTGTAATCCGCCGCGGCCACCGAAAGTGTAATTGTGGTCGCGGTCTGGCTGTAATTCCACACGTATCCGGCTGTAAGTTGAGGTAGATCGATGCTGCTGAAGTTTCCAATAATCGAACTCGCAGTCAGAACGGTGAACGAATTGTTCGGAGCGGGTGCGAGGCCGTTGAGCAACGAAACACGGAGTTCACCGCCCAGAAAGGCGCCGCCAGTTGCAACAAGCCGATCATATTGCGTGCCGGCGGTCGTTCCGGCGAGATCGATCTCGAGCTTCCCGTCGGGGTATTGAAAATAATTGGCAGCGGTCACGGTCCCAAGCTGCAATCCCGGAGCTACCGTGCCATGATTGCTAAGGTTACGACCCAACGAAAAATTTTCTCGAATCCCTAGCTCGCGATCGGCGCCGACCGTCAGCCCGCCACTACCTGTGAGCACGGTTCCCGTGTCGATGAACGCATCGCGGCTCGTGAATGCCAAACCACCGGACGGTATATTGGTCGTTATTCCATTGCCGAGGTAGTCGATCTGCCTGGCTTGCTTCAACGCGAGAACGAGCAACGAGTTGCCTTGCAAGATAATGGGGACCTGGCTGAACGGACCGGTACTGTCTGGTTGTCCGTCGTGATTGCCGTCGGCATTCAAGTTGACAATCGGCAGCCCGTTATGCGTTGCTGTCGTGTTGTATGCATCTAACAGAGTCAGCCCGTCGCCAACGACTCGCGCAAAAACGGTGAATCCGCCATTTTGATAATCCAAGCCGTTGGGGGATGTGCCACCGTTATCCTCGAGGTTGAAGAAGTATTCGGAACTGGCGCTGTTGGGATTGCCGTCCAGCTTGGCCATCGCCAGCGTCCCGCGCACGTTGGACCGCAAAGGCGTGTTGTTGAATTCATTGATGATCATGGGATTCTGCGTCGCGGGATTTCCGTCCAGGTCGACGGTCGTCGTTGAATCGAGCGAAAAGCCAATCGGTGTGGAATCGGCTTGGAAGTGGGCGTAATATCCGCCCCCCTGCAGCACGAAGTCGGGCGATAAGCGGTGCATGAGGCTGTTGTTGTACACTCCACTATTGACGTATTGCAGAAAGTTGTCGCGCGTCACCGGCCGGTCGTCGTACAACTCAATAAATACCGTGCCCATCAAGCGATTTGCCAGCGGCAGCGAGATGTTATAGTCGAACGCCACAAACGAGTCGGCGCTGCGCACTTGAGGAGCCCAAATTTGCCGGCGCGCACGCGAACAATGCTAAAACGATGACCTTCGAAGTCACGCGGCCGAGAAGTCGACAGCCTTGAAGAGACGGATAATACATGGCGGAGCGCCGAAGCAGCTTCGGCAGATTGGCGGAGAACCGCCGTGACGTGCCTTTTTTTCTCTGTTCCCTCGGCCAAGGTCGAGCGGTGTTCCTGTCCGCCTTCCGGCCGATAGCCTCATTCCTTTTAGCCTACTCGTCCCTTACAAAACTGTCCAATGAACCCCTCCCGGCATAACCGCACAATTCGCTAGAATAGGCCATCCCATTCGATTTGAATCCACCTGGCGACGATCGGACACCTCTTCGGCTCCAAGCGGTTTTAAAAGCGGGCGCTAGCGCCCCGCGGCTGATCGGATCAGCCGAAACGCGCTAGCGTCCGGTTGATCGGGATGAGTTTTGGAACCACTTCTCGGCAGTTTCCTTCCCCCCTCCGGGAAAGGGCTGGGGTGGGGGGGTTAAACTGTTCCGGCATACCAAACCAAACGATAGGTGACTTATGAAGGCCGCATTTCCTGAGGTCGAACGCATCCGTTACGAAGGTCCGGAATCGAAAAACCCCTTGGCGTTCCGGCATTACAACCCGGACGAAAAGATTGGCGGAAAGACGATGCGCGACCATTTGCGATTCAGCGTCGTCTACTGGCACACGTTCCGCAATCCGCTGGCCGACCCGTTCGGGCCGGGCACTGCGGTGCGCCCTGGGAGGACGGCACCGACTCCGTCGAAAACGCCAAGAACCGTGTGCGCGTGGCCTTCGAATTCATGGAGAAACTCGGCAATCCCTTCCATGCCTTTCACGATCGCGACGTTGCACCAGAAGGAAAGTCACTTACCGAGACGAATCGCAATCTCGATGAAGTCGTGAAAGTGCTGAAGGAAGAGCAGCAGCGGACCGGCATCAAGCTGCTATGGGGCACGGCAAATTTATTCAGCAACCGCCGCTACATGCACGGCGCCGCCACCAGCCCCAATGCAGACGCGTTCGCATTCGCAGCTGCCCAAGTCAAGAAAGCGCTCGAAGTGACCAAGGAGCTCGGCGGGAGCGGCTACACGTTCTGGGGTGGCCGCGAGGGTTACCAGAATCTCTGGAACACCAACATGAAGCGCGAGCTGGAGCACCTGGCCCGCTTCCTGCACATGGCCGTCGATTACGCCAAAGAAATCGGCTTCACCGGCCAGTTCTACATCGAGCCGAAACCCAAGGAGCCAACCAAGCACCAATACGATGCCGACGCCGCCGCCTGCTGCAACTTCCTTCGCGAATTCAATCTCATCGATCACTTGAAATTGAACTTGGAGACGAACCATGCCACGCTCGCCGGCCACACGATTCAGCACGAGCTGGAAGTCGCCGGCAGCTCGGGCGTGTTGGGCTCAATCGACGCCAACACGGGCGACATGCTGCTCGGTTGGGACACCGACCAGTTCCCGACCGATATCTATCTCACCACGCAATGCATGTACTCGGTCCTCAAGTACGGCGGCTTCACCAAGGGCGGCGTCAACTTCGACGCCAAGGTCCGCCGCGAAAGCTTCGAGCCGATCGACCTGTTCTATGCCCACATCGGCGGAATGGACGCTTTCGCCCGCGGCCTCAAGATCGCCCACGCAATGCTGGCCGATGGCAAACTCGAAGAACTCCTCCGCGAGCGCTACTCAAGCTGGGACAGCGGCCTCGGCAAACAGATCGAAGCGGGCAAGCACAGCTTCAAGTCGCTCGAAAAGATCATGCTCGAGAAAGGCGACGCCATGCCGAACCGCAGTGGGCGGCAGGAGATGATTGAGAATCTCATTAATACGTATTTATAACGTCCGAAGAATCAATGTTTGCGCAGCAGACGTGTAGGCCGACGTTCGACGGCAAACCGCTGACCTGCGCTACCGTCAACTTAAAAACCACGCTGTCATCGTAGCCGAATTCTTGAGTCGGTGGCCCGTCGAAGAAGCGTTCCGTGCCCGCGTGGCTTGCTCCAAGTCCATCAATGACAGCTTCCAGCCAAGCAGCGCTTAAGGGGTTCCGCGTCATTCCGGCCGCAAATGCCAAGCTGATTTCGATCTGCGTTCCTCTTGGAGCGCGGAAAGATTTTGGATTCTGAGATTCGGCCGCCTGTTGGACGGCATGTTGGCAGTCCTTTTTCAAATCCTGCCGAGCAACAGTAAACGAAAAGCCCGCGTCGATTTATCGTCCACAAAAAGGGAACCACGTCTCCTGCACGCAAATGCAAAGTGAAGCCGGATTTTTCATCGTTATCAATAACTGTTTTGGTCGCAGTCACCACACGGCAAAGGCCGCCTTCTTGTATCAACCGAAGTGTTGGGCGCAGTGGATTACGGCAGTGTAGCAAGCCACCTAATGCTCCGATCACCATCGTGTCGAGGTCGGGTCCGCTGTCCCAACGACGCCCCCGATATGACGGAGAATTAGGATTTACCCGAAAACTGAAATCCAAGTGTAAAGGGATTCGCAACCCTACTAATGTTTCGAGTCCCTCCCAGTTTCCCTCCGCTATTGTGCGGCGCCATATGTCGTCATTCTTTGTATCTCCATACGTTCTCGGCGTTCCGCGAACCACTCCCATGCATAGCACGTCGATCGGCTTTGTTTCCTGCACTGATAATCTCCAGAGTCACAGCATCAGAGGAATAAGCTAGGTTCCACACTGAAATGCTGACTCAACAACCGCATCACTCTTTTGCTGATTGCCCGCTTGCCGGAAAGGATGAGCGAGGCGTTCGACTGACTGCCGATCACGCGGCCCAGATCGCTAATGTTCATTTCATGCTCTTCCATGAGGTGCTTGAGCATTTCGAGTGGAGTCGCTTCCGGGAGTTGATCACCCTCCTTGCGTTCGTAGTCTTCGATCAAAACGGTTAGCGTGTCTAAATAATCTTGTTCTGCAGGAGGAAGAGTGCCTTCGTCGTAAACCGCCAATTTTCCGACAACCTTCATCGCCCGCCAGAATTCGCGATCGTTACGAATCGGCCGCAATGGACACTCGCGAATCAGGTCCGCGTACCGTTTATCCAATTTGGCAGTTCTTGCGATACTCATAAATTGTCTTTCCAACGCTCCTTCGAATACTCAGCATGCGTCATAAACTGAAGCGTATAAATCTGTTTGCGGTTGTAATGAATCGCTGCGATCAGCCTGTAATGGTTGCCGCGAATGTTAAACACGACCACCGTCTTTCCGCTTCGCACTTTTACAGCGTCAGCATGGGGATACAGCTCTCGTACGTGCTCAATTGCTTCCCAATTCGCGCGTTTCGCGGTTCTGAGCCATGCCTTTAGCGCCCCTGAAGCATCCGGGAACTGCGACGCCCATTTCTTCACAGCTTTCGGGCTTATCACTCGCACATATTACATTTTGCAATATCATTACAAATTGTCAAGTCGAGCGATGATTGCAGCCATAAATCAAGTGTGTTTCTGAGAGTCGGTTTTCACTCAGGCTACTTGCGCTGCCAATGACACTTGCGCGGCAGCGATCGGGTGCGTTTTCCGAATGACGGCGACAAGCGACAAGCCGAACGGAAATGGGAGACGCCCCAATATGTGTGCTTCGCTGCGCATGAGTTGCGTCAACATATTGTTAATCGATCGAGGCGGAATTGACAGGTCGCCGGAATTGCTGCGGCTTCGAACGAATTTGGTCGCTATTCGTATGGTCGCGGCCGGTGGAAACAAGAGCATGTTGTAGTGGCTGAGCAACATGGTTTGAGCATCCGAGCATTTCCACAAACCGGCAAACTGGCGCTTGCTGTATCGACGAAAGTGATGATGATGAGCATCGCGCGGTGAGAACAGCCATTGGTACGCCGGCACGGTCGCGACGATGATGCCCCCGGGACGAACTAGGCTTAATGCCGCCATTGCCGACGCCCCATCATTTTCAATGTGCTCCAGCACGTCGGTCATCAAGATGGCGTCGAAGCTTTGCGATGGGAGATCAATTTCGTGTGGCAAGCTGCCAAAGCGAACGCGACTTCCCAAGGATTGCCGCGCATAGTCGAGAGCGTATGGCGAGCATTCGACGCCGACCACATCGTGCTTGTCCGCCACCGCCGCGAGGTTGCCGCCGGTGCCGCAGCCGAGTTCGCAAACGCGGAGCCGCCGGTTCGGCGGTCCGCCGACGTACCGGCGCACCAGCGACCAAACAATGTGTCGCCGCGCCCGAAACCACCAGTGGGTTTGTTCAACTCGGTGCAGTTCGTCGTAAAGTGCGGCGTCCATTGGGTCCCACTGGCTCCCCCAGTGCCGTTCGTGGTGGAATCGCTGGCAATGCCAGCGGCAAACGGTAGAACTTCTTTTATGCGGCGTCGCGCTCGAGGATTGGGGATGCTGGATTCGAGACGCGGGGCGAACCACAGGCCGTTGAAATTTCTGGTAGTCGCCGACGGTATCGCCAGTAAATTGCCGCGAGATCGATTCCCGCAGTCAGAAAATCGATTATTTCCAAGCGCGAGCCGTGCACATCCCGCCATTGTTCCAGCGGGTATTCGTAGATCGCGTCTTGCGCTCCATGGCTGTTCATGCAGTGTTCGGCAACAACCATCCGGGCGAGGATTTCCACATCGAAAATCCAGCGCGAACGAAAGGGCCGGGAAATGAGTTGGCTGAATGCCGGCGTGACGCGAAATAGTTTCGCGCCACATTGCGTATCGTACACCGGCAGGCCTAGAACCAGTGATGCAGCCGTGGCAAACACCCGCCCAGTGAAGTGTCGCAGCCCGCTGCGCCGAATTTGCCGGCCCAACAGCGCGACGCGGCTCCCCATCACCAGCGCGAGTTCCGGCCGGGCGCGAAGTAACTTGCAAAACCGCGGAATCGCATCGAGCGGTGTCGCCAGGTCGGCATCCCAAAAGCCAACCATTAAAGGTCGCCTCCGCAGCGCGACTTGCACCCCCCGTCGCACCGCCTCGCCCTTCCCAACATTTGAACTCAGCCGCAGCGTGCAAATGTGCTGCGGATGCTGTTGTCGCAGCCGCTCCACGATCAGCGGCGTGTCATCGGTGCTCCCATCGTCGACGAACACAAACGTCACGTCCGCGCTGCCGGCAATAAAATCGCCGAACGCCCGCGAGTCGAGTCGCTTCGCTTCGTTGAAGCATGGCACGACAACGATGATGTCGTCGGGCCGAGACTGATGGATCGGTTGGATGCTCACGATTGGATAATGCGCTGGATGCACGCGTTTAGGAAGGCGAAGCAACGGACGATACGCTTCGCTGCCACTGGCTGCAATGTCGCTGGCCGGCCGATACGCATGCCAGCAACGCTCGCTCTTGCAGGTTTTCAGCCGATCAGCTATCGTGCCGCGCCTCGCACTGCGCTTTCGGCTGCTATGGCCGGTCTGAGACCGCGCCACTTGATTCGACCGCAGCTCCCCATCCGGCGCTATGGAGAACTACCGTCCCTATAGAGTGTGGGGTCATGAGACCAGCGCATGACTATTGAGGACTGCGCGGCCGTTGGTCCTTGGAATCGGAATGCGTCATTCCCGCGCCGTCGGGAATCCAGAAATTCGGCCCTATCGCCTGGATTCCCGCCTTCGCGGGAATGACAAGTAGAATGAGCCGCTGGTGTCATTTACTGCGCAGTTCTCAATAGGACTCGACCCGATGCGTGCGCACGCTGACACGATTAAGTCCGCGCAAACGAAGAGTCTATCCCAGAACCGTCGGGGACTGGCCGGGCACCATCCCCCCGATGATCGTGCGGAGTCTTCGGAGCAAAATGTGCCTGTCGCCCTTTCGGCGGACGGTCCTGAGACGGGGTCTAACCATTTCGTTCTTTGTCGTAACGATCTTCTGGCCATCGCTCTGCTGATACTAAGTATCTCGGCGATTTACGGCGCGCGGCTCGGCCTTCAGCCGCTCGTCGGCGAGGAAACGCGCTGGGCAACGGGCGCGCGAGAAATGCTCGCCACCGGCGACTTCGTCGTGCCGCGGCAACAAGGCCGCGTCTTCGCCGAGCGACCGCCCATGACTATGTGGGCGATCGCTCTGGCCGGCCGGCTGCGCGGCGGAGTCGACGCCGTCGCTACCCGTCTGCCGAGCGTTATCGCCGTCGTGCTGACGTCGCTGTTAGTGTTCACCTATGCGCGAATGTTATTGTCGCAAGTGGCGGCGATCGCAGCGGCCTTGGTTTACGCAACGATGGGCCAGGTTCTCCAAATCGGGCGGTTGGGCGAATCGGAAGCACTATTCACCTTGCTGGTCAGTGCGTCGCTGCTCATTTGGCACCTGGGTTACATGCGCGCATGGCGCCCGCTTGCCGTGTGGACCGCCGGCTTTACTCTGATTGCACTTGGGGCCCTTGTGAAGGGTCCGCAAGCGCCGATTTATTTTGTCATAATTACCGCCGCATATTTGGCGATGCGGCGCGATTGGCGGTACTTAATCTCGTGGCCATACGCTGCCGGTGTAGCATGCTTCGTGGCAATTGTGGCCGCCTGGCAGATTCCATTCTATCTGGCAACCGATTGGGCCTCGATTGTGGCCACATGGTCCGGCTTGGCGGCCGACCGATTCCATCTAAGTGGCGTACTCGTGCATGCCGTCACGTACCCGCTGGAAACGTTCGCATGCCTGTTGCCTTGGTCACCGCTACTCGTAGCGCTTGCCAAACGCGAAACGCGGCTGTTGCTTCGCGATCGGTTGCCCGTGACAACTTTCCTAATTACCGCGGTGTTGGTCGCCTATCCGACCGTGTGGCTTGCGTCCGGAGCGCGAGGTCGCTATTTCATGCCGCTTTACCCGCTCGTCGCGGTGCTCATCGGTCTGATGATCGAACGCTGCTCTCTGGCGTGCATCGGCAGTTATCCGCGTCGAGCGTGGCATCAGTTCCTGTTGCTTTGGGGTTCGTTCATCGGCGCGTAGCGCGCTTCTTGTGGGTGGAAGCAGCCTGCTTAGCGATGACTTGGCAGCCCGGTTCTACCAACCGCGTTGGTTCGGCCTCATATACGCAACGGTCGCCGTTGCGGCCATGTATTTACTTTGGAATGCTTTTCGACGATCGAACAGATTTCGACCGTTGATCGCCGTTGCCGCGATCGCGGCCATAGCGGGAATCGGGGCCGCCGGAATCATGATCAATGTGAACGTCGCGGTTTGGATCGATCCAACGGCTGCTGTTGCCGAACTCAAAGATCGGTTGCCGCCTGCCACGAGCGTAGTCAGCTTCAGTCCCATCGAGCACCGCTTTGCCTATTATTTCGGCGACGCGATTGCCGAAGTGGATTGGCCGCTAAAGGCGGACGACCTGCCGCAGAACGTCGAATACTTCTGCTTCATGCGCCAACCGGGCGATATAGCTGCGGCCCGCGCCGCCGGCCGCGGCCGGACGTGGTACAAAACGCCCGGCACGTTGCCATTTGCCTGGGAGGAGGTATCGTCGCTCTGTGTAGAGCGCCAAGTGTATGATGAGTCGCCGCGAATGGTTGTCGTGGGACGCGTTGTGCGACCATTGCAAAAGACAACCTCCGATGTGACGGTCCCACAGAAAGCGAGCAGCATGGGAACCGCCCGCTTAATTCGGCGCAAGTGAACGGGCGGGCGATGCCAACCCTTCCGTTGTCAATACGCGCCCCACCGCGCCGTACACTGTATCCACGGACAAGTCGCGCATGCAGCGGTGATGCCCGAGAGGGCACGTCCGGGCCATACACGGCTGGCAATCGAGCGCGAGGGAAAGGCAAGTTTCAGCCGCGTGATGGGATTCCGTGCGACGCGGATCGGTTGGCCCGAAGAGCGTCACAACCGGCAACCCAAACGCGATGCCGAAGTATCGCGGCCCGCTGTCGGTCGTCACCAACAATCGCGATCGACGCATGCAGGCTTTCGTCAGGCCGACGGGAAGGTGCTCGACATCGGCAAGTGTAACGATGCGCGGATCGTTCGCCCGCAAGGCGATGTCACGAGCGATATCGCGCTCCGCCGGGCCGCAATTGACAAGCACGGAATACGCGCCGCCGTCAACTATCCGCCGCGCGAGTTCGACGAAGTATTCCGCCGGCCAGTGTTTTGCCGCGCCATACGCGCCGCCCGAATTAAGAACGACGACGCGGTCGCCCGGCGGGAGGCGCAGTTGTCGCCAGACCGTGTCGGCTGCCTGTTCGTCGGCCGGAGTCGTCGCAAGTTCGAGCCGCGGCGAAGACGGCTCGCACCCCGACGCCTGGGCCAAGTGTAAGTATCCGTCGATAGTTGCGATGGGTCTCCCATCTTCTTCACAGGGTTGGCGGAATCGCTTCGTCAATAGCCACGCGCGGGCATCGCCTCGATATCCGATCCGCTCACCCGCGCCGCTTCGCCATGCCATCCAAGCCGTGCGGAGCGAATTGGTAAGCAGAATCACACGATCCAGCCGCGCGGCGCGTAGCGTTTGATACACTTGGCGACTCGCCACAGCGAGCCGGTTCGGCGGCTTGTCGTAAATAATTTGCTGGTCGAGCCAAGTGGTGCCCGCCAGAACTTCGGCGACATACGGGCGCATGATGCCGACGAGCTGCCCGCCGTCGCCAACCAGCTTCCGCATGGCACGAATTGCCGGCGTCGCCATCACCACGTCGCCAACCCAGTTCGGAAGAAAAACGCCGAGACGCATGTGGTTGCCAAGAGCACGGGGTACGAAGCGCCGCATCGACGCGAGTGGCGGATGCTAACATGCAACGCGACGGTTGAACTAGCTCAACCCGCGCCGCGAAGCTAGCTGCGGTGGCTGAGGGCAATCCATCACTTGCCCGCGACTTGGGCGGCCAGCTTGTGTACCTCATCGACGATTTGATTCTCAACTTTCGGATCCCAGGGCGCCGGCAGGCCGTAGGGGATGCGAGCACCCCCGCCTTCGTAGCCGCCTTCGGCTAACACGCGGCGCGAGGGAATGTAGGCCATCACATCGTTGGTGTAACTCGACACCCAAGTTTTCTTCGGACCAAGTTCCGACTTCAGCCGCAGCGAGTAGTCGACCACCGCTTCGCCGCCCAAAAGTATCCAGGTGAGATTATCGCCGAGCCGCCAGGCTTGTACGGGATACGGGTACGTTGCGGGCAACTTGCCGTCGCGATCCCATTGCGTCAACATATACTTGGCCCACCGTCCTTCTGGTTTTGCCTGCTGCGCAGCAACTTCAAGTTCAGCGCGCGTCGGCAGCGTGCCGAACGGTAAATCGATTTCTTCGTACGCGGTTTTCAACGACGGCGCGATTGGCTTCAGCGACGATTCGAGCACTGCATCGACCCCGTCGGCAAACTCATCGCCGTACTTCTGCATTAACGCGAGGCTGCGGCGCGGCAGCGGATTTTGATCGCCGCCGCAGCCCGCTACGAACATGGCGATAACGCCCGGATGCCGGCGCTCCAGCTCATTTTGACCCGCGCCCGGCCAATCGGCTGAAATGAAGTAGGTGCTCAGCACCGTGGCGTGACACGCATAACCAGCCACGATTGCGCAGCTTGCCGTCGTCGCTGTAAACGGCGAGCACCGGCAACTCGTGATCGACCGGCCCTACCAGCTTGTTTTCCTTCCGAAGCTGCACGACCTTTCCTTCAGGATTATTTCGTCGATTTACGGCGAAGTCCGCCTCGCCAATACCCCAAGACAACTTCGCGGGCTCGAGCGTATGGAGCGCCTGGCCGACGACGGTCACCAGGTTATCGGTGAGCTTCGCTCTGTATTGCTTTACGCGCCGCGATTGATCTTCATCGAGCGAATACATGGCCATCAAATTTCCGCGGATTACCGGCCCGCTGTGCGTGTGCGACGAACAGAGCGCGATCGCCGCCCGCGGCAGCTTATAGAGTTCCTCGATCCGCTTGCAGACATCCTGCGAAAGCTCGCGCGGGATACCGACCACGTCGATCGTTACGACGGCGGCGCGATGGCCGGCGCCATCCTCGATCACCAGCGCCTTGGCCCAAAGATCGTCGTGTTTTGTCGCGGCCGGCTTGTTTCGGCCACCATAGCCCGAAAGCCAGATCGGCAGCTCCGGCGAGATATTGATGCGAGCCACCCCGGCATGCCATTGCTTTTCAGCGGCCAACGAGGCGACGGGTAGAACAAACACAACGACAAGCGCTAAAAGTATTCCGCGGCGCACGGTATTCTCCTTGTATTTGCTGCGACGACACGACGGGACAAAATCTCAATGACCAGATCCCAATCACCAACGTTCGCTTGAAAAAACTTCGTTGGTGATGGGCGCCTGGTCATTGGTCCATATTCCCGTCCGTCGTGCCATTGTGGTTCATTGCTCATTCACAGTTGATTTCCACTGTTTATCGTACACTATTTTGCCGCCGACGATGGTCGCGCGGATCGGCACCGCGTTGAGTTCTTGCGGCGGCGTATCAAACAAATTGCGGCCGAGGACGACCATATCGGCCAGCTTGCCCGGCTCCAACGAGCCGAGCGACGACTCGCTGAACCCGGCGTACGCGGCGTCGATCGTGTACGCCCGCAGTGCTTCCTCGACGTTGATTTTTTGTTTCGGCACCCAGCCTTCGGGATTCTTGCCATCGAGCGTGCGTCGTGTGGCCGCGGCATAAATGCCTTCGATGGGAGTGGGTGGCGCCACGAACCAATCGCTCCCAAATGCCAATCGCGCTCCACTATCCAATAGCGAACGAAACGCGTATGTCGTTTCGCATCGCTTGGCGCCAATCACGCGATCGGCCCAGCGGCCGTCATCGATCGCATGATACGGCTGCATGCTCGCGATCACGCCCAGCTTTGCGAACCGGGGCAGATCCTGCGGGGCGATGTGCTGCGCATGTTCGATGCGAAAGCGCCGATCGCGCGGACCGTGCGCCTGGGCGACTCGTTCGTAAATATCGAGCTGCAGCCGAATCGCTCGGTCGCCAATCGCGTGGACAACGACTTGCAAACCCTCGCGATCGGCGGCCATTGTCCACGCTTCCAAATCTTCCGGCGTATTGACCAACAAGCCGCGGTCGCCGGGTTTATCCGAGTAAGGCTCCAAAAACGCCGCCGTGTGAGAGCCGAGTGAGCCATCGACAAATCCTTTCAACCCGCCGATGCGGAGCCAATCGTTGCCGCGGCCGCGCTGCTTCACTTCATTCGCCAGTCGCCGCCACTGGGCGAGCGGTGTGCAGGCGTAGATTCGCGTCTTGAGCAGCCCGCGGCGCTGGGCAATGCGGAAGATTTCCACGTGCGGCCACGTGCCCAAATGATGCACCGCGGTCACGCCGCGCGCCGCCAGGTAATCCATCGCGGCGACGGCTGCATCGAGCCGCTGCTGCATGGTCGGGTCGGGCTGCGCGCGGTCGACAAGGGTTAGCGCATTGTCTTTGAACACTCCGGTTGGTCGGCCGCCCCCATCGCGCACAATTTCCCCGCCGGGTACATCCTTCACATCATCTGCGATATGCGCGGCCCGCATTGCCGCCGTGTTGGCCAAGGCCATGTGGCCATCGAGCCGACTGATCCACACGGGGTTATCGGGCGTCACGGCATCGATCCAATCGCGCGACGGCAGCTCGCCGCCCCATCGCGTATGGTCCCAATCGCCACCGGTGATCCATGCGCCCTTTGCTTGCTTGTGCGCGTAATCGCTTATGCGGCGGATGAATTCTTCGCGCGAACCGGCATCGCGAAGTTGCACCGAGGAAAGCCGCAACCCGCCATCGATGAGGTGGATGTGCGAATCGATCAGGCCCGGCACAACCATGCCGGCGCCGGCATCGATCACTCGAGTCTTTTCGCCGCGATAATGCTCCAGCTCCTCGCGCGCACCAACCGCAAGGATTCTGTCATCGCGCAGGGCCACGGCTTCGGCCCACGGCCGCCGCGCATCGGCCGTCCAGATGCGGCCCACGACAAGCATTGTGGCTGGAGACTCGTCATCGGCCTCCCCGGCGAACGCCATTGGCATCGCGGTAAATATCAGCAATATGAGAATGAAAAGACGCATGTGATGGTTGAGCCCGAGGTATCGCATCCAATTATCCCATCTGCGCTGATTAACGTATACCTGCGGACAAAAGCCAACCAAGCGATTGCCCGCTCGATCAGGCTCGATTATTCCGCTTTTTTTTCGATCGCGATGATCGCGCTGATTTTCAGATGCGGAACGTCAAATTGAATAAATGTATCCGGGCCTTCGCCCTGCGTCGTGTAGGGAAGTGGTATCGAAGTCGCATTTTGATCGGCCGTCTCTATGCGAACGGTACGAATCTTCTTAAATGGAATTCTTACCGTTAGTTTCAGATTGCTGGCCGGCGTGACCTTATCTTCAAATGACGAGAGACGCTGAACGTTAAGGTTGTACAGGTGCACGACCGTATGATTGGGCTGATCGTGTACCACGGCGCGAACCGTTGGCGGCCCTTGAACATCGACGGATTGCCGGCCGATGGCATCGCGTGTTTGCGCGAGCCAGTCTTTTTGGTCCGCCGCCACGACGTGGCCGCCAACTTGTTCGAACGCAATTACATTCTTTTGTTCGGCCGGTGTGAGCACCGCCGGCGATTCGACAACGAGCACCGGCAAGTGACCATTTTTGGGCGACAGGTCAAAATCGTCTTCACACACAGTCTTGTATTGGATGTTGGCCTTCGTCAGCAACGCGGCCAGTTTCGACGCGGTACATCGATCCGTGTCGACCCAACGCCGAAACGGCAAGAACAGTACGACATCGTCGCGAAACGGAGCATCATTTAACAGCTCTTCGTTGCGGCGGAGGAAGTCCGATTGCGGACGAACTGCGGCGATCATTCGCTGCCGCTGGCTTTCCGGCCAGGTCGGCCAAGATAAATACGACGCGTTGTTTGCGGCCGCTTCGGCCATCGCCAGGCGCATCAAATTCGGCGCCGTGTGATAATCCACATTCGCAATGGTGACTGCGACGACTGGTTTGTTGTGACTAATCGCGTGTAGCTGTTTGTATGTCGCCCCATATTCGAACGTCCGCCCGCTTGCCTCCGTACGTGGCTGCATGTTCTGATCTTCCACCACCACGTAGTCTTCGGCTTTGCTCAGCTCGCGGATATTGTAGGCGTAGGTGCGGCACTGTGCGTAAAACACTTCCGGCGAGTTGAGGCTGTTGTTGCAGGTGATAAGCGCGTGCGGATTGATGGTGCGGGCGTAGGTACGAATATCGGCGAGAAAATCGCGGGCAATCGTCGTACGAAATCGCCGAAAGATCGCCGGGTGCGCGTCGGCAAGCCTACGAATCGCTTCAATGTTATCAGACGGCTCCGGTCCGACCGGTTTGGGCGCGTTCTGCACAAAGAACCTTGCGAACGCCTTCATGCAGTGTGCGCAGTAGCAGCCTTGCGGATGCACGGTGGGGTTGTCGAAGAACACGCCGTCGTGGCCGGTTTCCAATTGATATCGGACCATCGCGCGCTGGTACGCGCGCCAATCGGGATTGTTCATGCACGCCGGCTGGTAATCGCCGCCGTACCACGACGCCAGCGGCTTGCCGTGCCGATCTTGTTGCCGCCATTCGGCCGGCTTCGTTTTGAACTGCGCGGGACGCGTCGGTCCAGTTTTTGTCGAATGTTTCCAACTTGACGATCGATGTTGCGCAAAGGTAACCGATCGCCAGCTCGATGCCCTCCTCTTTTGCTCGCCGATTGTACGCGCTGACCTTCTCACACAGCGATTTGAATTCTTTTTGCGGCGGCAAACCTCCATAGGCGGCTTCGCCGAGACCGCCCGTGTAGATAATGGTCGCCCCGCTGGTCGCGGCCGCGTCAGCTTGTCCGCCGATAGCGCCAAGATGATCGAATGAATGACCCGCGCGGCCAAGCCGCAGTTCCGGCGGCGTCTGGGCCGCAAGTTGGCCGGTGAAAAATAATACCAAGAACGCCGCAAAAATTTGCTGGTACAATGCCGTATTCCTTAATGGAGAGGTTCAAGCACAACGGACGTCACGCAGGTGTTGCGGTTGGCGTGGTTAGTGCAAAGTTTAGATCTCCACGCACGCCCTTCGAAAACGCGGCGTGCCGCCGCCGCCCAACCCATCACATTAACCCTTGGCTTTCATCCCCCGAGCGACTATCATAGCAGCAGCGATGGTTTGCCTGCCGGAATGGCCGCAGCGTGCTCTCTGCGCCGCATGACGACCGTTCCGCTTAAATCCCACCTTAACCGAGCGGCAAACTCAGGTCATGGCGTTCGTTTCCAAGCATATCCGGGCCAGTGTTTGTCTTACGCTGGTCGGAATGTGCGGCGTCACGTCTGCCGCTCGCGGCGCGGATCGCGCGGTCACGTACAATCGCGACATCCGCCCCATTTTGTTCGAGAACTGCTTTTCATGCCATGGGCCGGATAGCGCCTCGCGGCAAGCCGATCTGCGGCTGGACAAGCGCGAGGTGGCCGTCGGCATGGACGCCATCGTTCCGGGTGATCCAGATTCCAGTGAATTGGTCCGTCGAATACTTTCGGACGACGCCGACGAGCACATGCCTCCGCCGGTGACCAAGAAAAAACTCACCGACGCCGAAAAGCAGCTACTGGTGCGATGGATCAAACAGGGCGCCGAGTATCAGCCGCTGTGGTCGCTGATCCCGCCGGTTCGGCCGGAGCTGCCGAAGGTTCGCAACATTGGGTGGGTCCGCAATCCGATCGACAACTTCGTTGCTGCGCGGTTGGAATCGGTCGGCCTCTCGCCGGCGCCGGAGGCAGATCGACGAACGCTCGTGCGGCGCGTGAGCCTGGACCTTACTGGCTTGCCGCCTTCGCCAAAACAAGTCGAAGAGTTTGTGAGCGACAGCGCACCGGATGCTTACGAGCGGCTCGTCGATAAATTGCTTGCATCCGCCCAGTGGGGCGAACATCGCGGGCGGTACTGGCTCGATGCGGCCCGCTATGGCGATACGCACGGAATCCATTTCGACAATTACCGCGAGATGTGGTCGTATCGCGATTGGGTAATCGATGCTTTTAACCAAGATATGCCGTTCGACGAATTCACGATTGAAAACCTGGCGGGCGATTTGATCCCCGGCGCAACTTTGCAGCAGCGCATCGGCTCGGGTTTCAATCGCTGCAACATCACGACGAACGAAGGTGGCGCGATTCCGGAAGAATACGCCGTGCTTTATACCCGCGACCGCGTTGAGACCACGACGAAAGTGTGGTTGGGTCTCACGGCCGGCTGTGCTGTGTGCCACGATCACAAGTTCGATCCGCTTACACAGCGAGAGTTTTATCAAATGGCGGCGTTCTTCAACAACACGACGCAGCAGCCGATGGACGGCAACATCAAAGACACGCCGCCCGTCGTGATGGTGCCGCAAAAGCAAGATAGGGCTCGCCTGGCTCAGTTAGTTAAACAGATTCCAGCTACGAAAGCGCTCATGGAAAATCGGCGGCGCGATGCGCGGCTAGAGTTTAACTCGTGGTTGACGCGGGCGAAGCCGGAGGAAATCGCCGGCGAAATCCCCACATCGGATCTTGAATTACTTGCGCCCTTGGACGACGGCGGCGCAACCGTTCGCTACGACGTGCGCGGTCAACATGCGGAGAAGCCGCTGCCGCCAACTGCTGAATGGCGGCCTGGTCGCGCCGGCGCGAAGGCCGCATATCTCAATCAAGGCGCGGTCCTCGAAGTTCCGGACGCCGGCGATTTCGATTCCAGCCAGGCATTTTCCTATGCGGCTTGGGTCAAGCTGCCGGCAAACGACGGGGCCGGCTCCGTGCTGGCCCGCATGAATGAGGACGACAATTACCGCGGTTACGACTTGTGGGTCGAAGGGCGGCGCGTGGGAGCGCACATCATCAATCAGTGGCCTGCAAACGCGGTGAAAGTTGTTAGTCGCGATCAGTTGCCGGCCGATCAATGGGTGCATGTCGGGATCACCTACGACGGCAGTAAAAAGGCGGCCGGCGTGCACGTCTATGTGAACGGCAAATCTCAGCCGACAAATGTGTTGGCCGACACGCTCTCGGGCACCATTCGCACCACCGTGCCGCTGAAGATTGGTCAGCGAAACAAAACGTCGCCCCTTTCGGGCGCATCGCTTCAAGACGTGCGCGTGTATGCCCGCCGCCTGGCCGATGGCGAGGTTGCATCGCTGGCCCGCTCGGCGCTATCGGCCGTTGTCGCCGCGCCGCCGGAGAAGCGCAGCCAGGCCGATCTCGATAGTCTCTACGATTGGTGGCTGACAAGCCTCGACGACAAGTATCAGTCGCTATCGAAGCAGCAGGACACATTCGTGCGCGAGCGAGCCGACATCCAGGCTCGCAGCACCGTCGGTTACGTGATGCAGGAAAAACCCGAGGCGCCGGTGGCGTATGTTTTGAACCGAGGCCAATACGATCAGCGAAAAGATAAGGTTACGCCGGGGACGCCGGCGATGCTCCCGCCGTTTCCGGCCGATTTGCCGCGCAATCGTTTGGGATTCGCTAAGTGGCTGCTGCGGCCAGAGCAACCGCTTACGGCGCGCGTCACCGTGAACCGATTTTGGAGCGAGGTGTTCGGCACCGGCTTGGTGAAGACGGCGGGCGATTTCGGCGTTTCGGGCGAGCTGCCGTCGCACCCGGAATTGCTCGATTGGCTTGCCGTGGAATTCCGCGATTCGGGGTGGGACGTGAAAAAACTTTTCAAGCTGATGGTCACATCGGCGACGTACCGCCAAAGCGCGACGTTCACTAAGGAGAAACTCGAGAAGGATTTAGAGAACCGATTGTTCTCGCGCGGTCCGCGCTTCCGCATGGACGCCGAAATGGTTCGCGACTACGCGCTTGCTGCGAGCGGACTATTGTCCAGGAAGATCGGCGGACCGAGTGTGAAGCCTTATCAGCCGCCGGGCGTGTGGGAGGCCGTGGCGATGATCGGCAGCAACACGCGCGACTACAAGCAAGACACGGGCGAATCGCTGTACCGTCGCAGCATGTACACGTTTTGGAAGCGTGCCGCTCCGCCGGCGTCGATGGATATTTTCAACGCACCTAGTCGCGAAACCTGCACGATGACGCGCGAGCGCACGAACACGCCCTTGCAGGCGCTCGTGACGCTCAACGATCCGCAATTCATCGAAGCGGTGCGCCGGATGGCGGAACGGGCCATTGAATCGGGCGACGCAGCGGATCGCCGGCTCGATTTCATGGCCGAGCGCCTTCTCGCGCGGCCGCTGCGCCCGAAAGAATTGGCGATTGTGCGCGGCTCGCTCGAAAAGTTTGAACAGCACTATGCGGCCCAAGCCGATGACGCCAAAAAGCTCGTCACGGTTGGCGAATCGAAACCTGCCGCGAAAGTGCCCGTGCCGCAGTTGGCGGCATGGACGATGGTGGCCAACGAGATGATGAACCTGGATGAAGTGTTGAACAAATGAGGCCGCGTAATCGGGAATCCTGCAATGATGACCTTCGACCAATTTCGCCAGCATGTAACGCGACGCCATTTTCTCTCTGCGGGTTCGCACCTATTGGGCACCGCTGCGATGGCGTCGCTTGCCGGTAAAGCGTTCGCAAGTAGCACCAATCATCAAGCGGGTGCTATGACTAATTTCGCGCCAAAGGCCAAACAGGTGATCTATCTGCACATGGTGGGCGGCCCCTCGCAGATGGATTTGTTCGACCACAAGCCCGTGATGAAGGACTGGTTCAACAAGGACCTGCCCGCATCGGTCCGCATGGGCCAGCGGCTCACCACGATGACCAGCGGCCAGGCCCGCTTTCCCATCGCTCCGTCGATGTACAAGTTCGAGCGCTGCGGCCAATCGGGCATGTGGATCAGCGAGCTGTTGCCGTGGCTGAAGAAATCGGTGGACGATCTCGTGTTCGTGCGCAGTATGCACACCGACGCGATCAATCACGAGCCAGCCATTACACTGATGCAGACCGGCAATCAGGTGACGGGGCGCCCCTGCCTGGGAGCGTGGACTTCGTATGGGCTCGGCTCGCTCAACGAGAACCTGCCGACGTTCGTCGTGATGGTTGCCAAGAGCACGAACACTGAGCAGGTGCAGGCTATCTCGGCCCGATTGTGGTCGAGTGGTTTCTTGCCGGGCCAGCATGCGGGCGTGAGTCTGCGCACCGCGGGCGATCCGATTCTGTACATCAACGACCCGCCCGGCGTGACGCGCGATGTGCGGCGAGTAAGCTTGGATGGCGTCAATGCGCTCGACGCGCTGACGTTCCAACAGGTGGGCGATCCGCAAACGCAAACGCGAATCGAGCAGTACGAGCTTGCGTACCGCATGCAGGCCAGCGTGCCGGAGCTGACAGATTTGGCCAGCGAGCCCGAATCCACGTACCGGCTTTACGGTCCCGCGGCGAAGCAGCCGGGCTCGTTTGCGAACACGGCACTGTTAGCGCGGCGGATGGTTGAACGCGGTGTGCGGTTCGTTCAAATCTATCACAACAATTGGGACACGCACGCCAACGTTGCCGGCCGCTTGCCCATGCAGTGCCAGGACGTCGATCAGCCGTGCCACGCGCTCATTGAGGATTTGAAGCAGCGCGGCATGTTGGACGAAACGCTCGTCATCTGGGGCGGTGAGTTCGGGCGCACGATTTACTCGCAGGGCGGCCTCTCTGCGCAGAACTACGGCCGCGATCATCATCCGCGTTGCTTCACAATGTGGATGGCCGGCGGCGGTTTCCGGGGCGGCGCCGTGTTGGGCGAGACGGATGATTTTTCATACAACATCACGAAAGATCCCGTGCACGTTCGCGATTTCCACGCCACCGTGCTCCATCAATTGGGTTTTGATCACGAGCGGTTTACGTTCAAGCATTTGGGGCTCGACCAAAAACTTACCGGCGTCGTGCCGGCCCACGTGGTGCGCGAAATCTTGGCCTGACCAGGCTGTGGTGGCGCAGACAGACACGAATGTCTGCCCACTCATTGAACGTTTTGACACTACTTGAGCCAGTCCGAAAATCGGGGCGGTTTGATTCCCGGGCGGCCTCGACTACGTCTTGTCGTTCTCGCCGCATTGCATGACAGGCTGCGGCAACGGCCGGTTCACTTCTTCCAGCCGGTAACCAAATCCTGGCCCGCGGATCGACGAGAGATCGAGCTGGCCATCGCGGCGCGTGTACAGCCCCGGATGCACGCGGGCCTCGTACGACGATGCCGCCGGATAGAACTGCATCGCATTCGATTCGACACCCATGATCGTATCGGCATGAGCGGCAAGAAGCACGTGCGGGATCTGGGCGAGCATCGGGTTCGTTAAATCCTGCACCATGAGCTGCATGCCGTGGCGCGGGCCCAACACAAAGACAGGATTGCGCCAGTTTGCGTCTTGCACGTTTTCAGTGCAACACCGGTCCAGCCCAGCTCGCGACCTCGTTTTACGTGCATCCAGTCGTGTGCGCTCTCATCCAAAAACAGCGGCTTGCGTCGCGAAACGCTCCGGACATCAATCTGATGTTGTTCCAATTCGTATGGGAACGGCTGCTCGACATACAAGAGCATCTCGAACAGCGCGGGTTCATCCTGCTGCAAATGGTCCAAAATGTCGTTGACGTACGCTGGCTCTTTCACCGTGCAGTTAAAATCCGCAGTGAGCCATCTCACGTTTTGCTCCCGGCCGATGTGCCCCACGCGCGCCAGGCGATTGTAATCCCACGCCGCATCGTTGCCGCGGAGTTTTATTTTGAGGCAGGTCAGCCCGTCGCGCTCGATCCAATCCGTGAGAACGACGGGATAACCATCGTCGGGTTCATGGCCCGTGAGCTCGCCTTCATCCAGCGGGTCCAAGCCGCCGACCAGATGCCAGACCGGCAACGTGCGCGGGGCGTGTTTCGAGAGAAAATCGACCGGATATTTGCCACGGAACTCCGCCGCATTTGGATCATCGGGCGAATAGAAATGCTCCAGGTCACAATTCAAATACTGAGCGTTGTAGATGTCGTACGTTGGTACCGCGTGAACGCGCGCGTATGCGTCGTAGAGCGCGATGTCGAACGGCGAGCAGCACACGAGCGCGGCCAGATACGGCAATTGCGCACCGGCAGGCCGATCGCGATTGAATTCCGCGAGCAGCGTCGGCAACATCTCGCGCAGGAAGTGATTGCCGATTTCTAACGGATGGCCCCAAATATCGGCGTCGACCCAGGCGGCCGCCAGTCGCTTGCAGAACTCGACCATCGCCTCATGTCGTTCGCGGTAACTCAAGTCGCCAGGCCAGGTCCATTGGACGCTGAGCGGCGTCTCGCCCCATCCCTCGGCAGTGCGCCCGTCGCGGCCTCGGACGATTAGCTTCGCTCGTGCGCACGTTACCGAAGTCAGAGTTTCCGGACCAAACTTCAGCGGCACGCGCGTCGTCACCGGCAACAGATACAGTTCGGCCGCGATAGGACGTACATCAGGCGTGTTGCCGCCGCTTGACGTTTCCGTAGAAGTTTGCACCTGAGCGATTCTCCTTGACCGATTTCCGAGCAAATCGCCGCCGTCCCTTACCGTCATTACAGCCGCTGGAGCGAGTGGAGTCCGGTCGGTCCGCGAAAAGAGTTTTTGCACGCGGAGCAGAGCGAGTCTCGCTCCCTTACAGACATAAGCTTCCATTCCGGCTAAGATGAGAGCTTGTGCCAATCGACTGTATGAACTGCATTTTTAATCATCACCTTCGATTCCCTTCAAGATGAAATCTCTCATAATTGCTGTACTATTTGGTATCTTAAGTTGCATCGCGTCCCCGATCCATGCGGCCGCGCCATCCGGCAAAACCGCATCACGCGCTGCCGGTGCGAGCAAGGCGCCGGCAAACCCGGCGCGCGACGCTCTGCCGCCCAGCACCTTGCCGCTGCATTTTGTGCCCCACGAGCATGTGGCATTCGTGGGCGGTTCGCTGGCAGAGCGGATGAATCTGTTCGGCCACTTCGAATCACTGCTGCACACGCGTTTTCCGCAATTGGAGCTCGTGGTGCGGAACTTCGCCCGGCCCTGCGATGCTGTGGATGACCGCCAACGCCCGAGCAACTACACAACATTGGACGACCCCTTGAAGGTTTTTGGCCCGGACACATTTCTTTGTTTTTTCGGGTTCAATGAAGCATTTGGCGGGCCGGCCGGTGAAGAGCAATTTCGCACCGCATACGGCAAATATCTCGATGAAATGGCGCAGCAATACGTGCGGTCCAATGGCAAGCCGCCGCGGTTTGTGCTCATTTCGCCAATTGCCTGGGAGCCGACAGACAAACCACTGTGGCCTGATGCGGGCGGGCGCAATCGGAATCTGCAACGATACGCGAAAATCGTGGCCCAAGTGGCGCGCGATCGTGGGCTGGCGTACGTTGATTTGTTCGCGCCGACGAAGCCGCTGTTTGCGGCGAAGCCGGGCATGCAGTATACGATCAACGGCTGCCATCTCAACGAAGCCGGGGACCGCGAGGTGGCAGTGCTGCTCGATCGGGCATTGTTCGGCGAAACGACGGCGGCGAATTTGGATTCCGACGCATTTCAAAAACTGCGCGCCGCGGTGAACGACAAATCGTGGGTACACTTCCAGGACTATCGCATGCTCAACGGCTGGTACGTGTACGGCGGACGCCGTACGTGGGACACCGAAACGTTTCCGCGCGAATTCAAGAAGATCCGCGCGATGGCGGCGGTGCGCGACCGCTACGTGTGGGACCTGGCACAGGGAAAATCGCCCGGCCCGCCCGATGACAGCGCGACCGGCGAGCTGATCGTGCCGCCGACGCGATTCGGAAATCCGCAGCAAAAGTATTCCGAGCCGGCGGAGCTGAAGTATTTATCGCCGGAAGAATGCGTCAAGACAATGAAGGTGCCCGAAGGGTTCGAAGTGAAGCCATTTGCCAGCGATCGCGAGTTCCCAGAGCTTGCCAAGCCGGACCAGATCAATTTCGATAATCGCGGGCGGTTGTGGGTGTGTTGCATGCCCACGTACCCGCAATGGAAGCCGGGCGATGGGCGTCCGAACGATCGCTTGCTCATTTTGGAAGATACAGACCACGATGGCCGCGCCGATAAATGCACGGTGTTTTACGACAAGCTTCACTGCCCCACGGGTTTCGAATTCTGGAACGGCGGCGTGATCGTGGTGGATCAGCCACGATACTTGTGGCTCAAGGATACCGACGGCGACGACAAGGCCGACGTGGTAGTGCATTTGCTCGATGGCTGGGCCAGCGACGACACGCACCACGTCGCGGGCAAGTTCGAGTACTCGAACGGCGGTTTGCTTCACAACCTGGAAGGTATTTCAATGAGCACGACCGTGGAGACGCCGTGGGGTCCGCACCGCACGCACGACGCGCCTGGATCGCACGTCATCGATCTGCGGACGATGAAAATCGGCCACTTCGTGACGCCCGGTTACGGCAATCCGTGGTGTTACGTTTTCGATTCGTGGGGCCATGGATTTGTGGGAGACGGCACCACGGCCCAACAGCATTGGGACTCACCGCTGTCGGGCGCGGAGGTATCCGGGCGTCGCGGAATGGATCCGGTTTTCAACAACCAGGGCATGCGCCCCTGCGTGGGCAACGAGTTTCTCATCTCGCGACAATTTCCAGACAATGTGCAGGGCCAGTTTATTTACGCTTGTGTGATCAACATGAACGGCATGCCGCGATTCAATATTCGTGACCAGTCGGCCGGTTTTACCGGCGAACGCATTATGCAGGCGGCGAAAGACGCAAACGGCAAGCAACTTCCCGACGACTTGATCGTCAGCACCGACAAGAATTTTCGGCCGGTCGATCCGCAAATTGGGCCGGACGGTGCGCTGTGGTTCGGCGATTGGTGCAACGCGCTCATCGGCCACATGCAGTACTCGCAGCGCGACCCGGATCGCGACCACACGCGTGGTCGCATTTATCGCCTGGTGTACACGAAAAAGAAACTGCTGGAACCTGTCACGCAGTTCGGCAAGAGCGAAATGGAGCTGCTGGAGCAGCTTCGCGAGTACGAGCCGCGCACGCGCTACCGGGCGCGGCGCGAGCTGCGTGATCGGCCGACGCCCACGGTCACCGCGGCGGTCAAGAAGTGGGTCGCGGGCCTCGAGGAAAGTGATCCGCAGTACGATCGTTTGCGTTGCGAAGCGCTGTGGGTGTTGCAAGGCCAGCATGCAGTCGATGAGAAGCTGCTCGGCGAGGTGCTTCGCGCGAAAACGGCCAATGCCCGTGCCGCGGCGATCCATCTGGTGGCCGACGAACGCGACTATCTGCCGGATGCTTTCCAATTGATCGCGGCCGGCGTTCACGATGAGAATCCGCGCGTGCGATTGGAAGCGATCCGCGGGCTGAGCTTTTTCGCGACGAAAGCTTCCGCGCTGGCCGCTCTTGCGGCGCTCAAATTGCCGGCCGACTCGTGGATTACCTACACGCTGGAACACACGATGGCAGCGCTCGAGCCGGCATGGCGCGCGCCGTTTCAAGCCGGCACGCTGACGGCGGGAAACAAACAGGCCAAGGAATTTATCGACGGATACATCGCCCGGCGCACTCCGTCGCTCGCCGCGATGGCGCACATCAAGGAGTTGGTAAACCCCGAAACTTCGGCGCCGGTGCGGGTACGCGCCTACAACGCCATCGAAAAACTTTCAGGCGATGCCAACAACGGCAGCCATATCTTCGGCCGCATTTGCGCCAGTTGTCATAAAATCGGGAACGTCGGCTACTCGTTCGGACCCGAGCTGAGCGACGTCGGCAAACGGCTCAGCCGGCACGACATCGTCGAGTCGATCATCGAGCCGAGCAAAAAAGTCGATCCGAAATATGTAACGACGACCGTCATCACGAACGAAGGCAAGATCGACGTGGGCTTCATTGTCGAGAAGAAGAAGGATTCGATTACTCTGCTGATGGCCGGCGGCAAGAAACAGACGATTCGCCAGGACGATATTGACGAAATGGCGGAGACCAAACAAAGTAGCATGCCGGAAAATTTGGCCAGCTCGCTCGCGCCGGCGGAGTTTCTGGATGTGGTTGAGTATTTGTGTTCGCGTAAATAGCAGCGATCGGAGCCATCGGGAAGCCGAGGTTCCTGCCGAGCGGCAGTCTGCTGTATCGACTCCGTGGGAGCTTCGACCGTTTCCTTAGCGCGATGGCAACACCCGTCTTAGAACCGAACATTTCGCGCGGCAAGTGGATGGCACTTGCGGCCGCGCTGTTGGGATGGATGTTCGACGGGTTTGAGATGGGAATGTTTCCGCTCGTCGGGCCCAATGCGCTGGATGAACTTCTGGCGTCGCAGACGGCGGTCGTCAAGAACGAATGGTTCGCCGTCATCATGGCGATGTTTCTCATTGGCGCCGCGACAGGCGGCGTTGCGTTCGGCTGGTTGGGCGACCGCATCGGCCGCGTGCGCGCGATGTCGCTGAGCATCTTCACGTATGCCATATTCACAGGACTGTGCGGCTTTGCGACACGGGCCTGGCACATCGCCTTGTTGCGCTTCATTGCATCGCTTGGAATGGGAGGCGAGTGGGCGCTTGGCGTGGCCCTTGTAACCGAGCTGTGGCCCGATCGCTCGCGCGCTCTCATCGCAGGCTGCATCGGCGCGGCCGCCAATGTCGGTTACTTGATCGTCGGCGTGATAAGCCTGGTGCTCGTTAGCTTCATTCACGGGCTCAGCAATCTGCTGCTCAATATGGGCATGCCGCAAGAAGTCGTTGGTTCCGTGCTGCGCGGCGACGGCTGGCGGTTGATGATGATGGTTGGCGCGGTGCCTGCGCTGTTGGTGTTTTTAATCATGCGGCTCGTGCCCGAATCGCACAAATGGGAGGCCGAGCGCGACAAAGGGGCCACGTCGCATTGGGCCGCCCGTGATTTATGGGGCGTGCTGCTGGGTGCGATCGGCGCCGCGACGGTTGTGTTGCTATGGTCGCCAGTGTTTCACGATATTGTGCGCACCTTCGCGTCGGCAAATTTACATGCGGAAGATTTACCAGCCGGGGCCAAGGCACTGCGTGGCGTGGGATCGGTCGCGGGGCTTGTGCTGGCGCTCGTCGGATATATCTATCCCGTGGTACGATACCTGGCCCGCGCCGAACGAGCAGGCGCGCTCGACGCGGGAGACCGCGGGCAATGTGTGAGGCGCCTATTGTTCGGCGCGTGCCTGGCCGGCGTCGCGCTGTTGGGAACGTGGGGTTCATTGCAATGGGCGCCAAAGTGGTCCATCGCGCTGTCGCACCAATTACCAAGAAGCAAAGAATTCACGCAGATCTCATTGGCAGCAGGCGCGATTGTCGGCACGATCGTCGCGGCGCTGATGGGCGGGTGGCTTGGACGCCGGATTACTTACGCGATGCTGTGCGTGGGTTCGTTCTTATCGCTGGTGTATCTGTATCGTGCCAACGATGTATTCGGGACGAACTTTTTGCTTTCCGCGTTCGCCGCCGGCGGGATTACCGCTGCATTCTACGGTTGGTTTCCGCTGTACCTGCCGGAACTTTTTCCAACGAGTATTCGGGCCACCAGCCAGGGATTCGCATTCAATTTTGGGCGCGTGATCTCGGCGGTCGGATCGCTGCAAACGGCTTCGCTGACCGCCTATTTCGCGCGCGGCATCGCGCAAGATCGGATCGAGATCGATGCCTTTGCGAAGGCCGGGGCGACGCTTGCGGCCATCTACCTTGTCGGCGTGGTAATTATCTGGCTGGGCCCGGAGACGAAGGGTAAGCCGCTGCCCGAACGCATGCGCGACATTTAACCGAATCGGTTGGGCGGTTCAGTGGTCTGCCGCAACGCTCTGGGCAGGGTGTGGCACGCAGCTGCATCTCTCTTATTTCAAAAACCTGGCCTCCAACGAAGGTAGATAGCCTGAAATTTCCTGTTGCAAGATAGCGAGTTTCGCGGCGATCATTTTCTCGCCATGCGGAAACGTGTGGTCGCCACCGTAATATGGATCGAGCCGCATGTCTTGTTGCAATAACGGTAATGCCTCGGCGGTATTCTCGCGTTCGTCCTCCAGAATCTTTTTCCAATGCGCGAGCTTTGTCAGGGCGTCGGTTTTTTCCTCCGCGGATAGCGATGCCTTCGCCGCTAACGCTGACAGGGCATCGCGCAACTGGCACGACTCGTAAAAGTTCGAGTGCGTCCGCGCCGTGTGATAGAACCACAGTATCGGCCAGGCCTCGGCATCGAATGTCAATCGATGGCGATCATCGACGAGCGGATTGGCTGCGCGAATATCTGTGGCTGCGCGCTAATGAGTCCTTCATTGTGTGGTAATAGTCTCCGAAGACCGGCACGTTGCCGCTCGGCGACGTGAGAAACGTCGGCTCTCTTTTCAGCCCTTCGGAATCTTTCACTTCGGCGTGAAATAAATACTGCCCGTAGAAAACCTCAGGCAGCGGGCTGCTTGGATTCGCGCACATCGGGTGCAGCGGGCCCAGGTAATACGGACCCAGGTAATAAGACGGCAACTCGGGCGAAAACTCGACCGCTTGAGATGCGGCTTTCCACGCATCGCGCAATCGGCCCGCCGCCGGCTTGCCGGCCACGCGTTTGGCAAAGTCGTGCAACAGCGTTTCGCGATCGGGCGTTGGTGTCCACCACAGAAACTTGTTGATCTCGGCGGTGGAAGCGCCGTAGAACGGCCGAAATGCGGGAAACACCCAGGCGCCATCCGCTCCGCAAGACGCGAGCACTTCCGCCCGGAGAGCCCAGCGGTCCATGCAGGGAACTTGCGGCAACAGCGGCGCTTCGAATGCGAGCTCCGGCTCGCTCTTCAGGTACACCGGGATATGGTGTTTGGCGCACGCCGTGATTTGCTGCTGCGTGCGCTTCGCCGGACCGATGAAATCGATGCTGTAGTCCCAGATACTTTTCTTGACGCCGTTCGGCTTACCGATCACCTCGGATTTTTCGATCTCGGTAAGCAGCGCCGTCCCGGGTTTCAACTTTTCGAGGAAGCCGGTGACGGCAAAGTCGGCGGCCCAAACGTGCTCGGCTGAGTAAGGCCACAAGACAACTTCGGCATCGGGCCTGACGCTGCGGGCGGCTGATGCCAGATCATTGCACAAATCGGCAACGGCGGTTTCTGCGCCGAGCGGCTCGCAACGCGGGCAATTCGTGTGGCCTTTGGCAACGCCGTAGGGCCGCATGAAGCAATGGTAAAATCCCTCGCCGCCGATGATCAGCACCACGCCTTGCAATTCGGGCAGCGATTTGAACAACCCCTGCACGCTCTGTTTAAGGTATCGCCGCACAAGTGGGTGCGACGTGCATAGCGTGTACTCACCGTCGGCGGACCAGGTGAGCGCGCCGCGAATTTCCGGGTGGGCCTTAAATACCGGGTCGTCCTTGGGAAATTTTTGGCGCGTGTTGAGCCAAGCATACGCCTTGAGGCCGTATTTGCCCAGCTCCTTCATTCCTGTTTGGTTCGCTTCGAGCATGCCGGGAACGCGGCGAACGGCGAGTTCCGGAATCGCGTTGCTCTGCGACAACGCGTACAAATCGCCGCCGCCGTAGAGCACCGCGTTGAAACCAAAGAAGACGACGTCTTTGTACGATCCACCAGTCGGCACCGCGCCGAGGCGAAGACGCAAGCGAGGCTTGTAGGTTACTGTGCCGCGCTGCAAGATCGGCGCTTCGCGAAAGCCGATGCGATCGACCAGGCGCACGATGCCGTCGCGCAGTCCGTTCGCCGAGTCGCCTTGCACTGTTACGCGGTTTCTTTCCACGCGAATGGTGAACGACTCCTTGGCCGCGGGGTCGCCGCCGCCCGAATCCAATAAAACGATCGCCGGCGATTTCAGTTTTACGAGATCGGGCGCATCTGGCGATTCGATCGGCAGGTTAACGCCCATTCGGTCGCGAAGAAAGGCCCGCAGATGGGTCGCCATCAAGCGGCCGAGCGGATCGATCGGCTTGGGCAACAGGATCTGCCAGTTCGAGTCAATCGCGGTTTCGTCAGCGCGAGGCGCCGCATCGCGATCGCGCGAGAAACGGTTGAAATAGTCTTTTGACAGGGCCGAGAAACGGCATGCGTCGTACGCTGCGTTGGTTTCTTTGGCGAGGCGCTCGGTGATTTCGGCAAGAGACTCGTGCTTTTGTGTGTCGGCGGTTTGGCCGTGTGCAGCCGAAGGAGATGACCGCAAAAAGCACAGCAGGGCACAGAAGAATGGAGTGACAATCGATCGAGTCGACATCCGTGCATTCCGAATTCGTTGTGCCTCGTCGTGTCTTTTGTGGCTATTCCAACTCGACATCGTCTAGTGGCCGGCCCCGTTTTTCAGAAAGGCGACGAGGTCGGCTAATTCCTGCGGTGTGAGTTGTTTGTCGAGTCCGGCGGGCATGATCGAAACGGTGCTCGGTTGAATTTGGTCGACCTCGTCGTGCGGCAGGTGGACTAGCTGTTCGGGGCCGGTCGCGACGATGTATTCTTTTGAAGTTTCGTCCTTGATGACGCCGTTGATAATTTTGCCGTCCTGGGTCGTGATCAGCATCGGCTCGTAACTTCGCACGAAGCTGAGACTCGGGTACAGAATCGACTCCAGGATATCGCGTTCGGTGCGTGTTTTGCCAACGTGAGTGAGCTCCGGGCCTGTCGTGCCGCCGGCGTAACCCAAACGGTGGCACGACGAGCACGAAGCTTTGGAGCTGAAAAACACGGCGTTGCCGCGTCGGATGTCGCCCTTGGCCACGAGCGGCAAAAGCTCTTCGATGCGCTTTCGCTGGGCGGCAGCATCGACATTGACGTGTGTCTCTAGCTCGGCGACGCTTTTTTGCACCGCGGGGCCATATTTGGCTACCGCTGCGCGCAGCAGATCCATTCGCAGCGATGCGAGCGACGACGACTTCTTCAACGACGCGATTAGTTTCAAGCCGAGCGACTCGTCGCTCGCACGTTCGTATGCACTTAGCAGCCGGTTGAATTCGAGGGGGCTGGCCGCCTCGATCGTGTCGCACAAGTGATCGAGCTGGGCCGGCCCGAGGCGCGCTTTGGAGAGGGCGTCGGCGGCCGCCGAGCGCACCGCGACTGGATTGTCGGCTGAAAGAGAGTGTTGCAATAGAACAAACTGCGCATTGCTCAATTCGGGCAGCTTGCCTGCGACAATCGCGAGCGCCTGGATGCGCAGATCGAGTGGATATTTTCCATCGTCGGCGATCGCGATAATCGCGTGCGAAAGCTGCGGATCGGTGGCTGAGGCGATCGGAAACCGCCTCGCTGCCGCGATGGCGAGCGGCAACTGCTTGGCGCCGGAATCGGCGAGCGCTTTGGCGATGGCGACTTTCCAGGCCGGTGGCGGGCCGCCCGGAAGATTGGTGCGGGACATGACGCGCAGCGCCAGCGTTCGCTCGGTGGCCGACGATTCGGGCCGCGTAGCGGAATCCGCCAACAATTGCTGCACGGCCGGATGTGCGGCAAACAAGATGAGCAGGTCCTCGAGCCCGGCGTTGTTCACGGTCAACGTCGGCGAACGCGAGACGTCGGCCAATGACTTCAATCGCTGAGCGAACCATTGGGCCAGGTCGCCGCCCCAGTCGGGATGGTGCTTCACGATCCAGACTGCCGCGTGGCGCAATGTCTCGTCCTTCGCGCCGAGGTGCGGGATAACATTGGCCGGCTTGATATCGCCGCCCGGCATCTGATCGAGCGCGATCAGCGCGGCGGCGACTGTTTTCGGCGATTTGGCGGCGAGTCCGCGGCGCGTGGCCTTTAGATCGGCAAGCTCGATGAGCGCGTAGATGACTGAGTGCTGAAGCACGCGGTCATCTGCTTTCTTGGCCGCGGCGAGCAGTTCCGGCACCGCCCACCACTCGCCCGTTCGGCCAATCGCTTCGACAAGAGCGCGTCGAGTCGGTGGTGACGGATCATTAAATAAGTACCTGATCAATCCGGGATAGAGGACATATTGGTCACGAGACATGCTAACTGCTTCGAGAATGGCATGCCGGAGCCGGTCGCTGTTCGTCGAGAAAGACTGATCCAGTAGTTCCCGCGCTTCGGGCGATTCGAGTTGTGCGAGGGTCCACACGCGGGCCAGAGCGGATATTTCCGTATTGGAAATCTTGCCATCGGGGCTTGGTGACGCCTTTAGCTGGTCATACTTGTGAAGAAGAACATCCATATCGTGCACCTCGCGGCGGCGCACAAGCTCGCGGCTGGCTCGCAGGCGCACCGCTTGCCGGTTATCCGCATGAAGAGCCCAGAGTTGCTTGAGCGTCTGATGTGCCCAATCGATTTTGCGACCGCGGGGGTCAGCGGGCGGCTTCGCGCCAATTTTTCGAACTCGGTAAATTCCGCCGAGTACGTCCGGTGTCCAAAGTTGTGACGTCGGGCAGCAGATTTTGTACCAGCCGCCGGTATCGATGACGAGCAGGCTTCCGTCGGCATCGACTTGCACGTCGGTCGGGTGGAAATCGACGAAGTCGGACCACACGAAGTCACTGTCTTCGGTTTTGTACGTAGCGCCGAATGGCTTCAAGATATGGCGGGACACCTTGCGCATATTGAACTGACACAAAAAGAGGTTATCGCGATAATCGGGCCCGAAAACTTCGGAGTCGTAGCGTGCCAAACCGCAAGCAGCGGCAGCGCCTAACGGGTCGAGAATGGGCATCAATTCGCCGGTGCGCGGATGGCCGTCGAGTACGCCGTGTTCCTTACCGTACACGCCGCCATAAACAACGTGGATGAGGCCGTCTTGCCGAGGGTTGGTGTGAAAGAAAGTCCCGGAGAGGATCATTTCGCCGTCAGGCATGAAGGCGATGCCGACAGGATTGTCCATGCCGCCGGTCATCACGGGTTCGAAGCTGGTGCCATCGGGGCGGCAGCGAAAGATGTGCGCGGCTGTCGTCTTCCATTCGTGGCCGTGCACGACATGCGTCTGCTCCGCGAAGGCACCTTTGCACCAGTAGATGAAGCCATCGGGGCCGGCATACGGGCCGTGCAGATCGTTCGCGCAGCCGGTGAGCGTTTTGCCCTGGAACCATTCGACGCGCTCGTCGGCGACGCCGTCGCCGTCCTTATCGGTGAGCTTCCAGATGCTGGGCGCGGCGGAGACGTACAGCGAGCCATCGAAGAACAGCGCGCCCTCGGGAAACATCATGTGATCGGCAAACACGGTGCGCTTATCGAACTTGCCGTCGCCGTCGGTGTCTTCCAGCCGAACGATGCGGTGTGGTTTCTTTTCAAGCTGCACTTGGACCGGCTCGTTCGATCCCGAGGATTCAGCGACGTACAGCCGGCCTTCGTCATCGAACGAGGCAACAATCGGCCGCTCGACGAGTGGTGGGCCTGCGGCTATCTCGATGGAGAAACCAGCCGGCACTTTGGGAAGAGGCGGCGGAGTCGGGACGTTTTCCGCGGCGAGAATCGAGTCGGCGGCCGCAAGTGCGGTGAGTGCGGCGGCGAATAAACAGGCCCGAATCGTCATGCTGCCAACTCCAACGAAACAGTGTAACGTGTCGATGGAGTATAACGCGGCCGGGCGGCTTTTTCATCCCTTCATTTTAGATCCAAAATGTCGCGAGCGTTTATTGTTTGATATCCGCCGTTTCGAGCGTGACATTGGTTTGCTTCGCGTTGTGTCCCTGATGTTGTACGATTTCGTACGGCAAATCCTTCTTCGCACCGGGGACGACTTGGGCGGTAAATTCGACGGTTTGAAAGTCGTGCAGCTTGGGCTCCAGTTGGCTGCGGAAGACAACGTGCCCGGCAAAGCGGCGGCGAATTTCCACGTTGATTGGTTTTGCCGTGTAATTGCGGATTTGCTGCCGGTAAATGCTGTGGTCGTCCCACCCGACGACGCTCATGTTGGGCTCCGATACATCGGCGTCGCCGCCGACCTCCTTGAACGTGTTCGTGCCATGAACTTGCATCCATACGTGATTGCGCGATGCCCGCTGCTTCGTCAGCTCGAACACAATATTCGGATCTGGGCCCAGATTAAGCTCGATCTTGTCGCCGATGGGGACGTACTTGATCGATTGCTGCGTGAGGTAGGAGAGTCCATCGCGGCCGTTGTCGCGGAAGACGCGCATGACGCCGTCCGGTAGCGGCGTGGTGCCGAGCTTCGACTCGGAGTTGTTCGTGGTGAGGTACAAGCGCACAAGTTGATCGCCGTATTCTTGGGGCCGATAGCGATACTGAATTTTGAACGGCACGCCGTCGCCTGCGAAGCTGCGCATGCGCTTGGACCAGCCGTTGGGAATCGACTCGGTGCCCTCGATAGCGTAGATGAAGTATTCGCTGAGGCCTTCTTTGTAGATTTCCTTTTCCCGAGCGCTCTCCGGAGCATTGGCGGACATCGCGCCGCCGACGGCCTTGCGATCCATCATCCGCATGGCCGACTCGCGGCGGAGACCATCCATTTCTTCCTGTTTTAGTTCCTTTAGTCGCCCCATTGGCAGCTTGGCCAACTCGGCAATCTTCTCGACGAGATTGATCGTGCCGACGACCAGCCGCACGTGGGCGTTTTCGTACTCTTCGCCGCTGTTGTTGGTGACGCGGACGAAGCCATCCAAGTTGAGCTTCGTTTCATCCTTGTTGGCGATGGCGATGTAGTCGGCGCTCCAAGTGATGCCGCTCGTGAAATAAGTGATCTGAATCGTCGCCTCGCCGTCGAAGTCGCTCTTTACGTTCCAGTAGAGCATTTGCGGCTTGTCGTGCGGGAAAGTCGAGTCCTCAACCTCCAGTTTTTCGGCGGACGTGACGAATTTCAGGTCGACCGATGACGGGTCGATCAACGTGTTGGCCCACGAGAATTCGAGCGGGTTAATCCCCTTTTTGAACGTGACGACGCGGGTTTCGCGCACCAGCGTGATGTCCTCGCTGTTGTAGATCGTCAGTTGCACGCTGTCGCGCTTGGGGACCGTCGAGAGATCGACGTTCGACGCCGAGGCGGATTGGCTGGCGCCGATCGCGGCAGCAAGTACGAACACGATTCGGCCGTATTTGTTCAACTGTGTCATTGGTATTTCATTACCATTCGTTTTTGATTATCAGGTGCAATTTGTGCGTAATCTTCTGAGCTTTACCGTTGGCGTCGGCTGGCGGGAGCTTGGCGTGGAACACAAGTTTATCGGCAGTGCTCCGCTCGGGGTCGCCGTGGCCGATCACTCTTGCGTAATAGACAATCGGCGGTTCCGTGGGATCAGGCCACGTGAAGGTTGTGTCGTCCTGCACTTGCCAGTCGACTTCGCGGCCAGTGTCATGGCGAATTTCGTTGCGGATGTATCGAGGGTTTTCAACCACATCGAGTGTCACCAATTGCTTCTTGAAGTTCTCGATTTCGTACTTCATGACCACGTCGTAATTGAATAAGTTCCCGGCGACGCGTTTGGATTCGTTCTTTTCGATCGTGCGTTTGACGACGATGTCCTGGGCGACGCCGACGTACAGCCGCATTTCGCCGTCCTTGGGCGTGAACTTGCCCCAGTCTTCGCCGAGGAACGCGGTGGACGCCAGCGCGTTGTCGCCGGCGCCTTCGATGAAGATGCGGACTTTGCCGTACGGCAGCGCCGCCTTGCCTAACTTGTGGGCGGCGTCATTTTTGAGGACGTAGTGCATCGGCACGCGGAGCTTGTTTTGAGCGCGGTCGATGTAGTCGAACTCGGCCGGATTGCACGTGTACGTCTTTTCGATCGGCACCGCCTGATATTTTTCGACGAGCAGCTCTTTGGTTTCGTTCAGACCGATGGGTTTGTGGAAATGGGGCCCGAAGCCGGCCCAGATGCCCGTGTCGCGAAACTCTTCGTTCGCCAGATTTGCAAGCCGCATGTATTCGGACAGGACGAGCGTCTTCTCATCGTGCGACGCCACGGCCCGATAGTTGAAGCTTTTGGTCAAGTTGCCGAGGAGATAGCTGATTCGCACGCGTGCGGAGCCGGAGTCGCTGGCCGCCACGGTCCACACGAGCGCGGCTTCGTTCGGTGGATAACTTACAGAGATAACCTTTACATCGAGTGCTGCGTTACCCGCCGGGCCGACGACGCGGAAGACAATCGTATTGGGATCGATCTTCGTGTTGGCCCAGGAGAAATCGACCTGGTTCTCGCCCTTTACGAGCGGCACGATGCGCTCTTCCTCGACGAGCGTGGCGCCCGGATTATCGAGCTGGAGTTCGACGCGCTCACGCACGGGGAGCGTAATTAACTTGACGCGAGCCGAGGCGACCGGGGCAGCGGCTACGCCAGCGGTGATTGCCGCCATGAACACAATAGACGGACGGATTGCAAAACAAGACGCGCAATGCATACTCGTACCCAGTTGAAGACTGTGGGAAAAACGGAGCTTTCGTGGATTGGACGAAGCCGGGTACGAAAAGTTCCTTGAAAAAAAACCTATTGAGGACTGCGCGGCCATTGGTCCTTGGAATCGGAATGCGTCATTCCCGCGCCGGCGGGAATCCAGAAATTCGGCCCTACCGCCTGGATTCCCGCCTTCGCGGGAATGACAAGTAGCATGCGCCGCTGGTGTCATTTACTGCGCAGTTCTCAATAATAACCAAATTCCAATGACCAAAATATATGCCTTGGTGCGTCTTACACGGTCATTGGCGCCTGGTCATTCGTGATTTCTTCGTCATGCTCGTCATGGTGGACGTAATAAAAAAATGATGGGCCCAGTGGGGCGCCGAGTGAGCGCAGCGCGCGGCACTATCCGCCGTCGAAAGCGTTGCTCATCGGAATCCCACCCGTTCGCTCATGGGCCCTGCAACCAATGGCCCGGTTGGCGTGCCGCCGAGCGTTTCTCGCGACAGGAGGAAGGCGGCGAACCTATCAAGCGCGAGAGAGTCGGTGCGGACACGATCCGGCGAGACGTCTTCTGCAGCCACGCGCGAACGGTCATGTGACCAATTACACTAGCACAGGTGGTGGCCCAATTTCCACAAAGAAATTTGGCCGGGCGCGCGGATGGCGAAAATGTACGGCTGTCTTGCGATTTTTAAGGGGCGGACCCTAGAATAAGAGAGTGTCTCATGTCGAGGGGCCTTTCGGTGCTTCGCATCGCGCATTCTGAATCGGCGCTTGCGGGAGGTTTGAACATGGGCGGGGTTGCTCAACCTTTGCGTGTACGGACTCATCCTTCGGCCGTGGGCTCAGCCGAAATACAGACCGGCGCAAAACGAGGGTTCACCCTCGTCGAACTCCTGGTTGTGATCGCGATCATCGGCATTCTGGTCGCGCTGTTGTTGCCGGCGATTCAGTCGGCGCGCGAGGCGGCGCGGCGTAGCCAGTGCACAAATAACCTTCGGCAACTTGGTGTTGCGCTGCAAAACCATCATCAGGCCAAAGGGCGGTTCCCTGCGAACGTGAATTGGATATGGCCGGAGGGCACTCATAATGCGCGGCGCGACTTTGCATCTCACCTGGTGAACCTATCGCCGTATTTTGAGGAGACGACGTTGCACGACGCGATCAAGTTTTGCGACCCGAATGACGGCGCTTGTATGGAACCCGGCTATCAGACAATCAATAACGTGCCGATCGCGCAGATTGTAGTGGCGTTGCTGCAATGCCCCAGCGATGACAAGCATGGTCTGGTGGATGCCACGGATCATGTGAGCGCGTGGGCATCATTAATAGTTCTCCAGCAAGTAGCGACGACCAATTACGCTGGGTCGGTCGGTTCGCAGATGATGGAATCGTGGAACGGTTTCAACTTGAGTTCGGTAGTCGGCAACGGCGGAGCAAAATACGATTCGAACGACGATGGCGAGGATTGGTTCAATCAGAACTTTGCCAGCGGATATCCGTGTCCGACGGCTCCGGCGTCGAGCGTTCCGGCGGGAACGAACATCCGATCCGATTGCCCGCATCCCCAGACGCTATCGGGAGTTTTTGCGCGATCGACGTGGGCGGCATCGATCAAGGAAATCACCGACGGAACTTCGAAGACGATTGCCATGGGCGAAATCCGGCCGCGCTGTTCGGCGTTTCAATGGATCAGGGGCTGGACGCTTGCGGAAGGCCTGTGGTTTGCGACGACCGCGCCGATCAATTATCCGACAAGTCCGGATGACTTCGGCACACCGCCGCCGCCGGGTAGCGACTGGGAGCTGGATTTCAACACAGCGATGGGTTTCAAATCGCGGCACCCAGGCGGCGCGAACTTTGTGTTTGCCGACGGCTCGACGCATTTCTTGCAGCAGGATATCGATTACACGACGTACCAGATGTTGGGCGCGCGAGCCGATGCGGAGGTTATTCCCGATGGGAATTTCTAAGCGCCGTGGGCGATGCAGCCGGCTGGGAACCATGCTTTGGCAGGCGGGAACGCCCGCCCCGCGAAGCGCTGCGGCGGCCGTGCTATCGCTGGCCGCACTGGTTGGATGCGGAGGGAACACAAGAACCGGCCCGGCGACTGTCGAAGTGACGGGCACGGTTACTTTCGGCGGGAAGCCGGTGGAAGGCGCCAATATCGTGTTTTATCCCGATATCGGCTTGGATGGCGCACGGCTTACCAGCCAGGCGAAAACCGATCGCGAGGGCCGATTTCGAATGCGCACGCATGTGGGCGGTGGCAAGTTCAAACCCGGAATTGTTCCAGGGCAGTATTCAGTTGCGATCTCGAAGCTCGACACGGCGGCGATTAAGACGATGCTAGCGCCGCCGAAGAATCTGCTGCCGCGGAAATACGCGGCGCCAAAGTCGTCGCAATTGAAGGCCGAGGTGGCGGCCGGGCGCGAGAATGATTTTCGATTCGCGCTGCAGGGCGAATGATAAGGGCTCTTTCGCGAATGCCGCCTGCCTGGACGTAGGCCTTCAATCCGATTCGATGCCGGGCTGACGGCGTCGGGCGGGGCCGTTTATAATGCGGTCTGTCATGCAAATTGGGGCCGTCAATTATCTGAATTCGAAACCGTTGGTATACGGGTTAGAGGCGCTGCGCCGCGGGTGCGACTGACGTATGACTTGCCGAGCCGGCTGGCCGATTCATTGGCGGCGAGGCGGTTGGATGTGGCGCTGGTGCCATCGGTGGAATTTTTTCGACGCCCGGATCACGCGATCGTCTCGGATGCGTGCGTGGCGTGCCGAGGGCCGGTGCTGAGCGTGAAGCTGCACTTTCGTGTGCCGCCGAGCGCTGTGCGGCGCGTTGCCCTGGACGAAGGTTCGCGCACGAGTGCCGCGCTGACACAAATCCTGCTCGCTGAACTGTGCGGCGCAGGCCGAAGTGGGAGAGGTTGCCAATTGGTTGCGGACTGCAGACGACGGATGCGGATGCGGTGTTGTTGATTGGGGACAGGGCCATAGCAAAAGAGGAAGACGGAGAGCGAAGGTGGGACGGAAATCGGGAGTCAAGCGAGCCGCTGAGCGGCGAATTTGTGGAAGTGTGGGACTTGGGCCAACGTTGGTCGGAGTGGACCGGCTTGCCGTTCGTATTTGCGATGTGGATCGCGCGGCCGAGTGCGGAGGCAGGCGAGGTGGCGACGGTGCTCGGTGCGGCGCACGACGAGGGTGTGCAGCATCTGGCGGAAATCGCCGAGCGCGAGGCGCCGCTGATTGGCATTAGCCGCGAATTGGCGATACAGTATTTGCACGATAACCTGCATTTTGTGCTGGGAGATAGTGAGCGAGCCGGATTGCGGAAGTTTTATGGGCTTTGCGTGTCACATGGATTAGCGCCGAGTGGATTATCGACCGCCGTTCAAGGCGCGCGGGTAAGTTGAAGGATTGTTCGCGGTAGAATCGGCCTGGTGGCCGACGCTAAAAATTAAACATGGTTGCAGTACAAAGTGATTGTGATTTGTTGGCTAAGGCGGTCGCTGGCGAGCGGCTTTCGCCGGAAGAAGGCGTGCGGTTGTTGGAGTCGCACGATTTGGCGGCGCTGGGCCGCGCGGCCGACGAAGTCACCCGCCGGCTCCACCCGGAGACCTACCGGACGTACAACATTGACCGCAATATCAACTACACGAACGTTTGCACGGCGGTGTGCGATTTCTGCGCGTTCTATCGGCCGCCCAAATCGGCCGAGGGCTATGTGTTGGAGCGAGAGGAGTTGTATCAAAAGATTCAGGAGACGCTCGAGCTGGGCGGCGACCAGATTCTGATGCAGGGCGGGCTGCATCCGGAATTCAAGCTGGAGTGGTATGAGGATCTGCTGCGCGACATCAAGTCGCGATTTCCGCAGCTCAACATTCACGGTTTCAGCCCGCCGGAGATTTATCACTTCACAAAAGTTTCGAAGTTGCCGCTTCGCACGGTGCTGGGGCGATTGCAGCAAGCCGGGTTAGGCAGCTTGCCGGGGGGCGGGGGCGAGATTCTGGTCGATCGCGTTCGCCGAGCGATTACGCGCGGCAAAGTGCTGACGGAAGATTGGCTCAACGTGAACCGTGTGTGGCATGAGCTAGGTGGCCGCAGTACGGCGACGATGATGTTCGGCCACGTTGAAACGCGCGCCGAGCGCGTCGAGCACTTGGAGCGGCTGCGGCAGTTGCAGGACGAAACGGGCGGCTTCACGGCGTTCATCTGCTGGACCTTTCAGCCTGAGCACACCGATATGGCCGAAGTGCCGCCAGCCGGGGCGTTCGAATATCTGAGGACGAACGCGGTCGCTCGGCTGTACCTCGATAACTTCGCTAACATTCAATCGAGTTGGGTGACGCAGGGGCTCAAGATCGGGCAACTTGCCCTGCTCTATGGCGCGAACGATATGGGCAGCCTGATGATTGAGGAGAACGTGGTGGCCGAGGCGGGCACGGTGCATCATTTATCGCTGGACGAAATTCGCGGCGCGATTGCAGAGCTAGGCTACGTGCCGCGGCAACGCAATGTGCGATATGAGTTGCTGGACATCGAACGCGAGCAACGAGCGATTGAGGCGAATCATTCGCGGTACGAGCAGATTCGCGCGCGCAGCGAGAGCGCGGTGGCAATCGGGAACGCGATACCCTGGTGCCGCTTTCGATTGTGCCGGGCGACAGCACGGCCTGACAATTCTCGCCGGGTCAGGAGGCTACTTCGGTGTTGCGTTGGGGGTTTGGTGTCGCGGTATCGGACGTCTTCGGCGCGGGGCAAAAACTCATGGAGTAAGGGCTTTTTGGGCCGTCTTTTCGCTGCCCAAGCTTACGGAGATAAGCTAAACTGTAGTATGGAGTTATCGCCTGGAGGGTCGCACTCTCTGCGGGCGTTTGCTGGTGAAGCATCGCGCTATCGGAAGAGTCGTCGGCCATGATCGAAGCCAGGTCCCTTACGAAGGCGTACTCCGATCTGTTGCGCGGCGAGGTGCTCGCGCTGTGGGACTTGACGTTCTCCGCGTCGGCCGGACAGGTGTACGGCCTGTTGGGCCCTAACGGCGCCGGCAAAACGACGGCCCTGCGGATTCTCGGAACCTTGCTGCAACCGACGAGCGGCACTGCCATCGTCGGCGGCTTCGACTGCGTGACTCAGCCAGAACTGGTCCGGCATCAAATTGGATTCATCTCGGCAAACACGGCCGTTTATGACCGCATGACGGCGTGGGAGATGGTGCAATACTTCGGCCGCCTGTACGGCATGGATGATGAGGAGCTGCGCGATCGGATGGAACTGCTGTTCGAGCGGTTTCAAATGCAGGAGATCCGCGACCTGCTGGGCGCGAAGATGAGCACCGGCATGAAACAGAAGGTGTCGATTGCCCGGGCGATCGTACACGATCCGCCGGTGTTGATTTTCGACGAAGCGACCACCGGCTTGGATGTGTTGGTCGCGCGAGCGCTGCTGAATGCGGTGGCCGAGTTACGCGAGCAGGGCAAGTGCATCCTGTTTTCCACACACATCATGCGCGAGGCCGAGCGGCTTTGCGATCGGATCGCGATCATGCACCGGGGGCATATCCTGGCCGAGGGAACGCTGGAAGAGCTTCGCGACCAGCATGAAGAACGAGATTTGGAAGAGTTGTTCTTTCATTTGATCAGCAAGCAGCAGAGCGAGGAGTTGGTGGTGAAATGATTTGGATGGTCGATAGGGACCGCTAAACCTGTACACCTAACATCCAACAGCTAACATCCCCCATCCACAATGAGTTGGCGCAACATACGTCTGATTTACGCTCGCGAGATTCGCGATCAGCTTCGCGATCGGCGGACGCTGTTCATGATCGCGGTGTTGCCGCTGCTGTTGTACCCGCTGCTGGGGATGAGCGTGTTCCAGCTTTCGCAGTTTTTGCGGAAGAGCGAGCCGAAGGTTCTGGTGATCGGCGGTGAAGAGTTGGGCGTCGGGAGCGGTCTGCCGCCATTGATTGAGGACGATCACTTTTCCGCCGATTTGTTCAACGATGAGAGCATGGCGGAATGGCTGCACCTGGAGTTTGCGGGCGATAAGCAGGGCGACGGTCGCGAACAGGCGCTTCATTTAGCGGAAGAGCGTCTCAAGGCCGGCGAAGTCCAAGTTGTGCTGAACTTTCCGGAGGATTTTGGCGAGCGCCTGCAGGAGCTGCGCTCGCAGATCAACGCGCACGCGAGCGACGCCGGCCGTAAGTCCACGTCGAAACCGGCCAAGGTTATTGCCATTCCGCAGCCGCAGCTTTTGTTTAATTCGGGCAAGGAGAAGTCACGGGTTGCCCACAGGCAAGTCGAGCGCGTACTCGACGCCTGGAAAGCTCAAATCGTGAGCGAAAATTTGTTGGCCAGCCGAGTGCCAGTGAACGTATCGGAGCCATTCGATCTGAAGCCGCAGGACGTCGCCGAGAGTCGGCAGCAGCAGGCGTTGTTGTGGTCGAAGATTCTGCCGTTCGTGCTGCTGATTTGGGCGCTGACGGGCGCATTTTATCCAGCGGTGGATTTATGCGCAGGCGAGAAAGAACGCGGCACGCTGGAGACATTGCTTTCCAGCCCGGCATTACGCACCGAGATTGTGTGGGGCAAACTGCTGACCGTGATGACGTTTAGCGTGGCCACCGCGACGCTGAACCTGACGAGCTTGGGCTTCACCGCCAAATATGTCGTGTCGCAATTGAGTATGCTGCCGAGCGCCGAAATCGGCGAAAGTTTCGGTCTGCCGCCGCTATCTTCAGCGTTGTGGTTGCTGGTGGTGCTGATTCCGATGTCTGCGCTGTTCAGCGCTTTGTGCCTGGCATGCGCGGCATTTGCCCGCAGCACGAAGGAGGGGCAGTACTACCTGATGCCGATCTTGCTCGTTAGCATGCCGCTGATGATGCTGCCGATGGCCCCGGGCACCGAGCTGAATTTGGGCAACAGTCTGATCCCCATTACGGGGATGGTGCTGCTGGTGAGAAGTCTGGTGCAAAGCGATTTTGCCGAAGCGCTGCGGTATATTGTGCCGGTATGCGGCGTGACGCTCATCTGCTGCCATTTGGCGATTCGCTGGGCCGTTTACCAATTCAACCAGGAGTCGGTGCTCTTCCGCGAGAGCGAGCGGCTCGACCCGCGGCGCTGGCTCGTGCACTTGATTCGCGATCGGCAGGATACGCCGTCGCTGGCGGAAGGGTTCTTCTGCGTGGTGCTGATATTGGTGATTCAGTTCTTTATGCAGATTGCATTGAGCGCCAATGCGCCGGCCGTGCCGACGTTTAGATTTCTAGTGACATTGCTGTTCGTAAGCCAGGTCGTATGCATTGCGCTGCCGGCCGTACTCATGGCGTTGATGCTGACCGGAAACCCGCGTAAGACACTGCTGCTAGACCGGCTGCCTAGCGCGGCCGCGTGCGGCATCGCGCTATTGCTAGCGCTATTGTTGCATCCATTTGGCCCGCAACTTTCGTATTGGATTCGCGAGTTGTACCCCGTACAGGAAGCAGCGCACAACTCGCTGGAGTCGTTGGGCAAACTGTTACAGACGGCGCCCTATCCCTGGCTGCCATACGTGATGTTGGCCGTGCTGCCGGCGTTCTGCGAGGAACTTGCGTTCCGCGGTTTCATCCTTTCCGGACTGCGGCACATGGGAAGTAAGCGGTGGGCAATCGCGCTATCGGCCGTTTTTTTTGGAGTCGCGCACGGGTTGATTCAGCAATCGATATCGGCGACTGCGCTTGGTTTGGTCATCGGCTACATTGCCGTGCAGACCGGCAGCCTGGTCCCCTGTCTGCTGTTTCACATGACTTATAACGGTCTCGGATTTGCGACGACGTTGTTGCCCGATCTTGCCAAGCAGCGGCCGGGTTTGTCGCTGCTGTATCACGAAACGGCGCCGGGACAGATTCTGTATAATTGGCCGGTGCTCGTAATCTGTGGGGTCGCGGCCATTTTGCCGCTCGTCTGGCTACTTCGTTTGCCCTACCAGGCGACGCGCGAAGAGCAGATCGGCGATGCGCGGTCCCGGCAGCCGCATCATTCGTTGGCCGCAAGTGTACCGGGAAGCGCGGATTAGGATTTCGCGTAGCTGAACTTGCAAAAGTTCAGCCTTGTGCTGTATCCGGCTGAATCCTGGCGAATTCAGCGACAATTTCATGACGTTTTCTCTGAAGGCTCGCGTTGTATTTCCTGTCGATCGGCCGCCGATTGAGCGCGGTGTGGTGACGGTTGCGGGCGAGCAGATTGTCGCCGTCGGCACGAAGGCGGAAGAAGGCAACGCGATCGATCTGGGGTCCGTGGCGCTGTTGCCGGGGCTGGTGAACGCGCACACGCACCTAGAGTTCAGCTATTTGCGCCAGCCTTTTGGCAAGCCCGGCATGCCGCTGCCGGATTGGATTCGGTTGGTGATCGCCGAGCGCGGGCGAGCAAGTACCACACAATCGGATTCGCTATTCGCGGGCTGCAGGAAAGCCTGAGCTGCGGCGTCACGACCGTCGGCGACATTACCACCAGCGTGCCCGGGCTGCTGAGCGCGATGATCGACCTGACGCTGTTTCATGAAGCGATCGGGTTTTCCCGCGCGGGCCGATTCGGCGCTCGACGCCCTGGTGGATCGGCTCGACTTCATTCGACAGGCGGTGGCGGAACGAGGCGCCGCAGCCGATGAATCAACGCGACACGGCATCAGTCCGCATGCGCCGTATACCGTATCGCCTGCACTATTGAGTCAATTGATTTCGCTCGCTTGCAAACGCGACATGCCGATTGCGATGCACTTGGCGGAAAGTCGAGAGGAGGTGGAATTCCTGGCACAGGGTAGCGGTCCGTTCCAGGCATTGCTCCGTGAGCGCAGCATGTGGGACGCGGAGGCGATTCCGCGCGGCAGTCGTCCGCTCGATTACTTGCGCACGCTGGCCGAGGCGCAGGGCGCTGGTGATTCACGGCAACTACCTTGGTGCCGAGGAACTTGCTTTCCTGGGCAAGAATCGCGTGCGAATGTCGCTCGCGTATTGCCCGCGGACGCACGCTTATTTCCAACACGCGCCCTACCCGCTTTCAGGCGCAATGGCCGTGGGAGTTCGCGTCGTACTGGGCACCGACAGCAGGGCGTCGAATCCGGATTTGGATTTGCTGACCGAAATGCGGCAAGTCGCGCGCATGAATCCCATCATTGATCCGCACGACGTATTGCGCATGGGTACGCTTTCGGGTGCAAAGGCATTGGGCAGGAGCGCCGAAGTCGGAAGCATCGCGCCGGGAAAGCACGCGAACATCATTGCGATGCCAATTCCCGATGGCACTCACGGAGTGAGCGACTGGCTCGCCGCAATATTTGCCGGCCAATCGCGGCCTTCATCGGTCTGGTTCCGCGGCAAGCGGGTGCCGTAAGTCGCTCGATTATTTCTTTTTTGCCACGAAAACGCCTGCGCCTTTGATGGTTTCGGCCGGCGCGGCTGCTTCGATCCACAGCTCGCTGCCGCGAATGCCGCCGGCGACTCCAAGCGGCGGCGACGCTGGGAAATCTTTCACCAACGGGCCGCCAATCACGGGGACGCCGACAAGCGCGTCGGTTTGACGCCGCAGCCATTGATAATAGTCGTGCGGGTTGAAGAACAGCCGCCAATCGGCATCGGCCGGCAGCAGATGATTCACTTCGCTGATTTTCTTGGTCCCCCAGTCGACAGGCCGCTTGCGATCGAGCATTTTTAGCGCCGTTGCGACCTGCTCCGGCGTGGCGACGGCCAGTAAGACCGTGGCGTCATCCGCGGGAACTATCCACAGCCTTAATTTGCCGCCGGGCCCGAAAAGCTTTTCCATCACCTGGCGACATCGGGCACCGCCGGTAGGTCGGTCATGCGGCCATACGACCGAATATCGTGGCCGTGCGGCCACCCAATTTGACTCTTCTACATAAAAGATCAGCTTGTTTCGCCTTGGGCGTCGCGATTTGCCTTGTTCCACAGCCGCATGACTTCGT
>CAWEDY010000031.1:0-47983 GCA_963807935.1 uncultured Planctomycetota bacterium | reverse complement strand
AAAACGAAGTTTCACATCCCGCGCACCAGCGACAAAACCCACCTATCCACCGACGACCGAACTACTTGCGCCCCCACCGTGTCAAACGACCGATTTCCAATATTCAATTTCCCCCGCCCCCCACGCACTCATGCACACGCCGCATAAAACACCGCCGCAAAAAACTTCCCCCCTCACGCCTTAAGCCCACTTACGCCTAACTTAAAAAAAAATAAACCGACTTATTTCTTACGCCTTACGCCTCCCCCACCACCGCAATGAAAGCTAAAATTATAAATTACCCTCCCGGAAATCACCATGACCACCAAACCCCGCACGCTGTTCGAAAAAATCTGGGACGAGCACGTCGTCTACGACGAGCCCGGCCGGCAGACGATCCTGTACATCGACCTGCACCTGGTGCACGAAGTCACCAGCCCCCAGGCGTTCGAGGGCCTGCGGCTGGCCGGCCGCAAGGTTCGCCGGCCGGAGCGGACGCTCTCGACCGTCGACCACAACGTGCCGACGACCGACCGCAGCCTGCCGATCGTCGACCCGATCTCGAAGCAGCAGATCGACACGCTTGCGCAACAACTGCCGCGAGTTCGGCATCACGCTGTACGACATCCACGACCCGCGGCAGGGCATCGTCCACGTCATCGGCCCCGAGCAGGGCTACACGCAGCCCGGCATGACGATCGTCTGCGGCGACAGCCACACCTCGACGCACGGCGCGTTCGGCGCGCTGGCCTTCGGCATCGGCACGAGCGAAGTCGAGCACGTGCTGGCCACGCAAACGCTGCTGCAATCGAAGCCCAAGACGCTCGAGCTGCGCGTCGACGGCCGGCTCGCACCCGGCGTCACGGCCAAGGACGTGATCCTGTACCTCATCGGCCAGATCAGCACGGCGGGCGGCGTGGGCTACTGCGTCGAATACACGGGCGACGTGATCCGCGACCTCTCCATGGAAAACCGCATGACGGTCTGCAACATGTCGATCGAAGGCGGCGCCCGGGCCGGCCTGATCGCGCCGGACGAGACGACGTACGACTATCTCCGCGGCCGGCCGCACGCGCCGCAAGGCGCGGACTTCGACAAGGCGGTCGCCCGCTGGCGAAGCTGCCGACCGATGCCGGTGCGAAGTACGACAAGTCGCTCGTGTTCGACGGCGCGAAGATCGCCCCGCAAGTCACCTGGGGCACGAACCCGGGCCAGGTGGTGCCGGTCACCGGCCGCGTCCCCAAGCCGGCCGAGTTCGCCGACCCGAACGAGCAAAAAACGGCCGCCAGCGCGCTGGACTACATGGGCCTCGCCGGCGGCGAAGCCATCTGCGACCTGAAGCTCGACCGCGTGTTCATCGGCTCGTGTACCAACGCCCGGATCGAAGACCTGCGCGCCGCGGCGGCCGTCGTCAACGGCCACAAGGTGGCCAGCCACGTCAACGCGATGGTCGTGCCCGGCAGCGGCCTGGTGAAGCAGCAGGCCGAAAAGGAAGGCCTCGACCGCATCTTCAAAGAGGCCGGCTTCGAGTGGCGCGAGGCCGGCTGCAGCATGTGCCTGGCGATGAATCCCGACAAGCTCGAACCGGGCGAGCGGTGCGCCTCGACCTCGAACCGCAACTTCGAAGGCCGCCAAGGCCGCGGCGGCCGCACGCACCTGGTCTCCCCCGCCATGGCCGCCGCCGCCGCCTGTGCGGGCCACTTTGTCGATATCCGCGAGTGGACGTAACACTTGTAAATCCCTGCCCCCCGCATCCTGCATCCTCCTCCAATGAAACCATTCACAAAACACACCGGCCGCGTCGTCGCGATGGACCGGGCCAATGTCGACACCGACCAGATCATTCCCAAGCAGTTCCTCAAGCGGATCGAGCGCACCGGCTTCGGCGAGTTCTTGTTCTGGGACTGGGCCCGCCATCCCGACGGGTCGCTCAACCCCGACTTCGAACTGAACCAGCCCAAAGCGAAAGGCGCCAGCGTGCTGCTCACGCGGCACAACTTCGGCTGCGGTTCCAGCCGCGAGCATGCGCCGTGGGCCCTCGAAGATTGGGGCTTCCGCGTCATCGTCGCCCCCAGCTTTGCCGATATCTTCTACAACAACTGCTTCAAGAACGGCATGCTGCCGATCGTGCTGCACGAGGACCACGTCGAAGAGCTGTTTCAGCGGCACGCAAAGCATCCCGAATATGCCCTGACGGCACACCTGGAAACTTGCACGCTCTCCGACGACCACGGTCTCGAAATCGAATTCGAAATCGAGGAGTTCCGCCGGCACTGCCTGCTCCACGGCCTGGACGACATCGGCCTTACACTTGAACATGCGGATAAAATCGCTCAGTACGAGCGCTCTCACGCGATTGTCGGCTAACCATCCATGCACCGATCACGCGTTCTAAGCCGACGACTTTGCCTGCTCGCTGCGGCGATTGCCTGGTCGCCCGGTTTGCTCCCGTCCGTCTTGGGTGCTGAAAATGTCACCGTTCAAAAAGTTCTAACCGGCCTGAAAAGTCCTCGCGGCGTAACGGTGCGGCCCGATGACGCCGGCGAACAATCTGAAATCTTTATCGCAGAGAGCGGGGCAGGGCGAGTCACCAGGCTTTCCAGCGGCCAACCGGGGAAAAGAACGGACATCATCGCCGGATTCGCGTCCCCCTCGGCATCCGACGAAAATCTGCAGTCGCCCGGCGTTCAATCGCTTCGCTTTCTGGACCACACCCGACTGGTAGTCGGCGGCGGCGATGATGATGGAAAACCGTTCGCCCGACTCTACGAATTGCCGGAGTCGAACAAGCCGCTTACGGCCGATCAACACAAGCAAGATGTCGAGCTGCCGCTTGGCGATGCAGAACAACAAACCGAGGCGCGGACACTGCGCGGCATCGCACGCACCCGGCCGAACAATCAGGTGGGCGACCTGCTGATCGTTGCCGCGGCAGGCGATCAAGGACCCGCGGGGTTGATGTTCATCCCAGTGCGAGCCGGCACGCTCGAAGGGGCAGTGGTCGACCCGGCCGTTGCCAGAGACGTTGTCGAAGCCGGTGGAATTTCCGTGAGCAATAATGGCTATATTGTGGTCGCCGGCGCATCGCACACGAACGGCAATCGCTCAAGCGCGCTAAGATTCCTCAATCCGCTTAATCGCCACGTTGTCATGCAAGTATCGGTCGACCTGCGGCGCATCGTCGCGCTAGCCTATAGCCCGAAATCCGGCAATTTGTACGCCGCTAACTTCCCCACGCCGGATGATGGACACTCGGGCGTCTATCGTCTCGACGAAGCCGGCGAGCCAGGCGCGCCGGCCTGTGCCGCAGTGAAAATCGCCGACGTACGCCGCCCCACCGCGCTGGCATTTGATCCCCATGGCGCCCTCTATGTCACCGCCTTGAGCGAATCCGCCCGTACAACGCCGGATACCGGTCTTTTGGTGAAACTCACCGGCGATCTGTAACTCGATGATTGAAGAATTCGCCACCGACTGGTAAAAAAACCAGCGTCGTGAATAAGAGTGACGCCATGACCCGCCGCGAAAAGATTGAAGCCATGCTCGTGGGCGACCCCGGCGATACGTTCCTCCGCTACAGCCTGGCCATGGAGCTCGACAAAGAAGGCAACCATGACGCAAGCCTGGCGACGTTCGCCGAGTTGACCGGCGACGATCCACCGTATGTCCCCGCCTTCTTCATGGCCGGCCAGCAGCTTGTGCGGCTGGGTCGTTTGCCAGAAGCCCGCGCCATACTTCGCGACGGCATCGTGGCCGCCGAAGCCGCAGGCGATTCGCACGCCGCTCGCGAAATGAGCGAATTCCTATCCTCATTCGCAACCAGCGTCGATTGAACCTCGACGCTGCTAAAGCGGATCAACGAACGGATTTCACAGGCAGCTCTTTCAGCTTGATATTCTTGAACCACACATTGTAGCCGTGGTCTTGTAAGCCGATGTAGCCCTTGCGCGGAAAGTCTCGAATCGCCTGTTTGAATTTGTTCGTCGTCCCGTCCAGCCGCTTGCCCGGTTCACGCCACTGGTCGCAGTTGATCGATGTCACTTTCTCACCGTTGACGGTCACGCTGATTTTTGGACCCTGGCAACGAACTTCGACGGCGTCCCACTTGCCGGCCCCGTGCGTGGCGTTTTTTGACGGCGCGACGAGGTCGTAAATCGCGCCGAAACCGTGCAGGTCCGGCTGCTTGTCAGTGACAATTTGCACTTCGAGCCCCGATTGCACGGGTTCACTCAAGTCGCCGATGCGGACAAAAATCCCCGAGTTGCAAAACGGCTGGTCCATCTTCACGTCGCACTTGAGCACGAAATCGCCGAACGGCTTCTCATACGCCAGCACGTAGCCCCCCGATCCGTGCGGGTTCAACGCCCCATCCTCGACCTTGGCGGCCACCGGCTTGTCGGTGTTATTCTTCCAACCCGTGGAACTGCTGCCATTGAAAAGCAGTTTCCAACCAGCCGCCTTTTCGGCGGACGTAAGCTCGTTGTCGGCAGCCCGAGCGATTACACCTACTTGCATTGCGACGATGAATCCTACGATGGCAAGACAGAATTTCACGCAACGCGGCGAAGGCGCACATAGAAGCAAATGGGGTCGGGTTAAATAGTGATTTTCCATAGTGCCTTTCATAGTCGTATGGTTGTTGTCGTCCCTACGCGCCTTCGCACCGCTATGTGCGATATTTCCGCGATGCAACTCTACACCCGTTTCGTTCCACAGGCGCCGGCCACCGCGCACGAGGTGCAGCTATCGCATCCGCCCCGGCCTTTCACTTCTTCAGTGCCGCAGCCCGGGCCGCAGCCTTCGATGAGCGTCTCGGTGAATTTGCGAAACTGGACCTTCGCTTCGTAGATTTCCGCGAGCCGCCCGGTGTAAGCTTCAAGTTCGGGCGTCACGTCGCCCAGGAAATAAAAGAACAAACCCTGCCCGTCGAACAGATGCTCCACGTCGATCAACACAGCAGGGACACCGTTATCGGCCAACATCGCAGAGCAGGCCGCATAGGCCGCCCGTCGATTCTTCTCCAATCGCGCCAGCAGCAGATCATCCTGCACCGTCACGCCGCGCAATAAGTCGCCATCGGCAAAAGTCCGGCCGTCATCGCCATCATCGGGTGGACAAAGTACCTCGCCCAGCTCCAATCCGCGGCGGGTGCGTACGATCACCCGGCTGCGGCGCGGATAGCGCAAGGCTTCTACGGCCGCAAAGCGGCCAACCTGGCCCATCGCCCCGACACGAACTAAATGACAATGCGACATAATACCATTCTGACCGCGCACCCAGATGATGCCAAGCGGAATAGCACATCCCGCTCGCGGAGCGAGCAGCCTACACTCAACTTCCTCTTGCGTCTGGCGGTTTCATGGCGATACTACGGAGCGTCCACCAAAGGAGTACCCGTGAGCTTATCCTGCATCTCGACCGAACCAAATCGTGGCATATCGCTCCACATTTGGCAACAATTTGCCGACCATGTTCTTGCCGGCGAGAACCTTACGTCCGACCAGGCGCTAGCTGTCCTCGATTGTCCGGATGAAGCACTGCTCGATTTACTGGCCGCCGCATACCAAGTTCGTCGCCACTGGTTCGGCAATCTGGTCCAGCTCTACTTCTTGATGAACGCCAAAAGCGGGCTTTGTCCGGAAGACTGCTCGTATTGCTCGCAATCAAAAGTCTCCACGGCAGAGATCCCGCGCTACAATCTGCTCAGCCGCGAAAAACTGCTCGATGGCGCTCGACTCGCTGCCGAGCGCAAGGCACGCACCTATTGCATCGTCATCTCCGCACGCGGGCCCAACGAGCGCGAAATGGCGGCCGTCGCGTCTATCGTTCCCGAGATAAAGCAGCGGTTCAATTTGAAGATATGCGCTTGCTTGGGCCTCTTAACGCCGGAGCAAGCGCAAGAATTGAAGCACTGCGGCGTCGATCGTGTGAACCACAACCTCAACACCGGTGATTCGTTTTACGGCGAAATCTGCACCACTCACACATTCGCCGACCGGCTGGCCACCTTCGCGCCGTGCGCGATGCCGGCATGGAAATGTGCTCCGGCGGAATCATCGGAATGGGCGAGCGGCCAGAGCACGTCGTCGAACTGGCAATCACCCTCCGCGACCTGGGCGTGCAATCGATACCGGTAAACTTTCTCAACCCGATTGAGGGCACACCGCTGGCCGGGCGACACGATCTTAACCCTCGCTACTGCCTCAAGGTGCTCGCGATGTTTCGCCTCGTGAACCCGGACCGGGAGATTCGCATCGCCGGTGGAAGAGAGATGCACCTCGGTAGCATGCAAGCACTCGGGCTCTATGCCGCTAACTCAATCTTCGTGGGCGACTACCTCACGACGAAAGGCCAGGCACCGGAAGCCGATTATCAAATTATCCGCGATTTGGGATTCGAAATCGTCCAAAACTCAGACGCGGCCGCATGTTAACGCAAGTTGCCTCCTCTCGACGACAGGAACTGCCACTACGCGACGCTAGCTTCCTCAGATTTACGATATTACCCAGAACAACTTATCGGAAAACTTTCTCGAATCGGGCTAATCCAACCAGCGCGTGGACGCCGATAAACGAGCGACAGTAGTAAAGACTGATTTCTGTTGGACCGCGCCGCCCGCACACCGGCGGAAAGCGCCATCCGACGATTCTCCCCCCGATGGCAAGGATGCGATCATGGCTCGTCGTTGGTTCGCGCTCGCAAGCAGCCTCGTGCTTCTCACAATATTGGTTACAGCCGTAGCGGCCCAGGAATCGAGCGACCGTTCAACCGGCCATTCATTCTTTGGGAACTGGTTCGGTTGGGGGCGCGACGATGCATCGCCTTCGCAAGGGGCGCCAATGTCCAAGCAATCCACGAATAGGGCCCGGCAGGCGCCGGCCAATTTCGACGGGACGCCGCAAGCGAACATGGATGAAATGCCGCCGGACCCGGCGAAGGCGCAAACGTACGCGCTCCCCGGCCTCGGCGGATCGCCACTGCCGCGCACCGGCGCCCAACCGCCGATCACGGGTTCCGCGGCCAGGGGCAATGCCAATTCGCCAACCGCTTCGCAGAAGACAGCCGCAAATGGGCTTAATCCCGACAGCTCTCCCAGTGCAATGCGCCGACACAATGTTCGCCAGCTCGATATCTCGGCACCGACGTCAACGCCGACCAATAATCCAACGACCTCGACAAGCCGCCAATCGCCTAGTCGCCGCGTGTCGCCGCACATCGGTCCCAACGATCTCCGCCACGAATTATCGGGATCGTTTCCGGCGCCTACTGCGACCGGCGGACCGTCGCCCCGCACGGCCCGCGTTGATGATCGCGCCGATTCGCCGGGCAATTTGTCAGCTGCAAAAAACGCGAACAAATCTGACGACCGATATAACGCTGCAGCAGGACCAGAAATCCCCATGGCGGCGCCGGTCACCGCACAACCGAACGCGGCCGCGGAAAAATCGGCGCAAAACGCCGCTGAGGCATTCGGCGCGACGAACAAACAGTCTCACTCAGCTTTCGGAGCGACCAATTTTGTGCGCACTCCGTATTCCAATGCACTTTCGACCGAGCCGCAAACGACGCGGGGAAAGGAAGCATTCGGCGAGGCGCTGAAAGTAGCCAGCGGCGGCGATCCAAACGTACTCGCCTCCAATCAAACGCCGGTCCTCAATGCCGATATCCGCGGCCCGAAGCAGATTCTCATTGGCCGCGAGGCCGTGTATCGCGTGCGGCTTCAGAATCAGAGCGACATTCCCGCCGAGGGAATCGTGGCGACCGTCCGTATTCCCGCCGGCTGCGATGTAATGAACGCGACCGCCACGCAAGGCATGGTGCAACAGTCGCCGGAAGCCCACGCCAAAGGACAAATGCAGTGGCAAATCGCTCGTTTGGAACGGCACGCTAGCGAAACGCTCGAGCTGCGAGTCGTTCCGCGCGAAAATCATCCGTTGGAATTGGGTGTTTCGTGGACGATCGCCCCGGTCGGATCCCGCGCCGTCGTGGAAGTGCAGGAACCAAAGCTGGCACTTGAAATCGCCGGGCCCAACGAAGTATTCTTCGAGAAGCCCCAGGTATTCAAGCTCACGATCACCAATCCGGGCACCGGCCCTGCGGAAAACGCGAAAATCGAATTGATCCCACCCGGCGGCGGAAAAGAGGGAGCCGCCAAGGAGGCCGTCACGAGCCACCCGCTCGGCGACCTGCCCCCCGGCGCGAGCCAAACCGTCGAAATCGAGCTTACCGCTCGCGAGGCGGGCAAGATGTTCGTCAAAGCAATAGCGTCCGCCGAAGGCGGCCTGGTGTGCAAGGCATCGAAGGAAGTCTTCTGCCGGAAGCCTGAGTTGGAAGTCGATTGGCGCGGTCCGGCGACCAAATACGCCGGCACCCTCGCCACCTACTTCCTGCGCGTCCGCAATCCGGGCACCGCGCCGGCCGAAGAAGTTACCGTGCGCGCTTCGCTTCCCGACGGTGCCGACTTCTCCAGCGCGAGCGACGGTCAGGTGTTCGATGCCAAGCTGCGAGAAGTCGCCTGGCACGTCGGTACGCTGCGGCCCGGCGACGATAATTATCTCGAGCTCAAGTGTGTGCTCAAGAAGGCCGGCGCAAACCAACTGAAGATCACGGCGTCCACAGCCTCGGGCAGTCTCGCCGATACGAAAACGGCCGCCACCAACGTGATCGCGCTCGCCGATTTGAAGCTCGACGTGACCGACCCCAGCGGGCCGGTGGCCGTGGGCTCCCCGGCTGTGTACGAAATTCACATCAAAAACCGCGGTGCAAGTTCGGCAAAGGACGTGAACGTCGTCGGACTGTTCTCCGAAGGTATTGAACCTGAACAAGCCGAAGGCGCGATGTACACAGTGGCCGACGGCCGCGTATCGTTCCATACGATCGAGGAACTGCCGGCCGGCCGCGATATCATGCTGCGAATTCGCGCACACGCGATTCAACCCGGCATGCACATCTTCCGGGCCGAAGTGCTCTGCCGAGATTTAGAGATCAAACTCGCGTCGGAAGAAACCACCCGGTTCTACGCCGACGACGTACCACCCGAGAGCAATCAGCCGGAAAAACAAGCCGCCGGACGCAGCGAAGCGTTCCATTCGAAAGTGCGCTAGCCGTACTCAATCCCGCACGGATTGAATCATTCAGCAGTGTCGCTCCAGCCCGCGGTTGGCGCGATCCCACACGGATTGACAATCGAAGTGTGTGGGAATGCCGCCGATCTGCGTTCTTTCCCTGCATGCACGGCGTGCTTCTGCTCTTGGGGCTCCCGGCCGCTCCGCTATAATCCCGTGCCCCGCAACTGCGGATTTGCTAGCACTCGCCACGGCGTGCCTTTCCGATTGCCTTGGCTCCCTCGCGATCTCGCGCCCATGCATTGGCCCCAGCCCTCATATTCTGTCGCCGCGATACTGACCGCCGTAGCGATCCCGCTCGCCGGCTGCGGAACGACGCGATCGACCGACACCAACCGCACCGCCACCGAGCAATTGTTGGTTTCCGACGCGATCGATCGGGCGGTGCAGACCATGAGTCTGCAAACGTTGGCCGGGCAAACTGTTTACTTCGACGATAGTAAGCTCGGCGACGTCGTCGACAAGAACTACTTGATCAGCACATTGCGGCAGCACCTGCTGGCCAACGGCTGCAAGCTTCGCGATCAGCGCGACCAAGCCGATTTCGTGGTTGAAGCCAGGGCCGGCGCCGTGGGCACCGACCGTAACGATTTGTTGTTCGGCCTGCCCTCGATCAATGTGCCCGCCATCCCGCTAGTGCAACCCGTGCCGGCCGCAATTCCTGAAATACCCATCGCCAAGCGGAAAGACCAGCGTGGCGTAGCTAAAATCGCCGTGTTTGCCTACCACCGTCAAACCGGGGCACCGGTCTGGCAATCCGGGATCGTTCACGAAGAAAGCTCCGCGAACGACGTTTGGATTCTGGGCGCCGGTCCGTTCCAGCGAGGTACGATCTACGACGGCACGACGTTCGCCGGCAACGCGATCGGAAACGAACCGTCGAAAGAACAGATCGGTTCTCGCCGCCTGCCGCCGGTGAACCTGACTCACGAAAGCGTCTTCAATCCGCCGCAGCACTTCGCGAAACAAGCGCCGCCAGTGGACCCCAAAGTGGTTCAGGCCACTCATCAAGAAGCCGCACCGGCCACTGCAAAATCGGCGACCGCCCCGGCGGCTCCCACGGCCCAAAAAGCGCCAGAGCCGCCGCAGACAGCTTCTAAACCTCCGGCGACACCCGTTCCAGCCCCACTGCAGTCGGGCCTGTCGGCGAGCGTCGATTCAACGAAATCGCCAGCCGCGAAGTCTGCCTATTTGCAGCCGGCCGACGCGGCACCGTTACCCCAGCCGCGATTCAATTCTCCCCAGTAAGTCGTGCAAGCCGACCGCCCCCGGAGCATATTCCGCGCGCTGGCAGACTTACAGTCCCAGTCTCAAATCTGGACAAGAATCTCTAAACGAGACGACAGCATATCTAAAATCCTGGTTTCGCACGTCTCCGACTGCATCGCATCATTCGGCGCAAAACCCCAGATTTCCCGAGAAATACGCACAGAATTAACAATCTGCGGCTATTTCAGTCTATCGGACCGAACGCGTGGCACGGCTGTTGCTTTCTATAGCTGCCAGTCGCAACACGCGACCGCATGCCCGCCGGGCTCGTCCCGCCAGGGCTAACACGCTGTTCAAGTATGGACAAAGGAGTTTTAAGCATGTTGGTGCTCAGTCGAAAAGTCGGCGAACGGATTCATGTCGGGGACGATATCGTGCTGGAAATTCGCCGGATTGCGGGGAATCGGGTAACGGTGGCACTCGATGCACCGCGTACGGTACGAATTTTGCGCGGTGAGCTCGAAGGACCCGCTCGCGAGTTTCGCTCCCCGGATTGCAAGGGCCCGGACACTGCCCAACCGCTGGTGACGCCGGCGCGCGTGACCATACTTAACAATTTGCCCCCGGAGCCAGTTGAACGCCATTGCGCAACGTAATTATTCGATTCGCAGGCTTATTCCACGAAGCGCTCGATTAGTTCCGCCCACGCCAGGTCGCCAAACGCTTGCAGTAGTTGCAGCGACGGCGGCCTGGCTTTTTTTGTCGGTGTGAGCGGCACGGAAGCGGCAATTTGCTAGCGGTGCTCCCGCATTGATCCGAGCGCGACGATCCATTATCCTTCCGCCCCCGGCGGCAATGCCGGCGTTGTTCTACTCATTCTCCTCGACCTAATTGCTCGAAACCGATCGCCCGCGCAGGACGCGGCCAACGTCGAGCAATCGCAAAACGCCAGTGCGCTCGCAATACGGTCAAAGGCCGCGGCTAAAACTGCCATGCTCGATTGCGCTTATCTGCTTTGCGGCAGTATTCGCTGGCGGCTGCGCAACGAGCTCGGAATGGGTCAAAGTCCGCGATACTCCGCGGAACCCGCTCGCCGGCACGCTCGATTTGCTTTCACGCGGCGGACCCAAGCCGACGGAGCGAACTATGCAGCTCCTGCGGCGATACGATTTGGCCGGCGAGCTCCATGGCGACCGCGTGGCGCTGTTGGCTCGCCTCGAAGACATCCAACGCCGCGAACCGGATCGCGAGCACGAATACGCGATGGCCGAGGTGGCTTACATCACGGCGACGCAGGCCGAAAAACTGCACCGCCGGCGAGCCCTTCAGTTTTATGGCACGGCGCTGATCCATGCTTACCGCTATCTGTTCGATTATGAAGTGGATATTCCGGGGCGACGCGATGCGCTGGTCATCAACCCATACGACCCCCAGTTCCGCGGCGCATCGGATCTATACAATCAGTCCCTGGAAGGCATGCTCCGGCTCGTGCGACAAGAGGGCGAGCTCCGGCCCGGCATGTCGCGAACGGTCACCACTGCCAATAGTACGTGTTCATTCGACGTGACCATGTACAGCACGGGCTGGCATGCGGAAGACATCGATCGCTTGGAGTTCGTCAGCGATTACCAGATCCAAGGTCTCCAGAATCACTATCACACCTACGGCCTGGGGGTGCCGCTTATCGCCGTTCGAAAGGGCCATTCGGCGAAGGATCCGGCCGAGCACTTTTATCCGCCCAATGTTTGCTTCCCACTCACGGCATTTCTGCGCGTCGAGACACCGGCTGGCGCCGTGGCGCCGCCCCGACACCCTACGTAACCGATCCCACCGCACCGCGTTTCGTGCTCGAGTTGCACGATCCGCTCGATCGCCAATCCATCGAAGTCGCCAATCGAGGCGTGCCCTTGGAGGCCGATCTCAGCACGCCGCTGGCCTATTTCCTCAACCAGCCGCAGTTCAACGATCAGGTCCTATCGACGACCGGCCTGCTGCGTCCCGGTGAAGCCAAGAAGCTGCAAGGCTTGTACATGTTGGAGCCCTTCGACCCGACGAAGATGCCCGTCGTTATGGTCCATGGGCTGTGGTCCAGCCCCATCACCTGGATGGAAATGTACAACGACCTGCGCAGCGATCCGCTCGTGCGGCAGAACTACCAGTTCTGGTTCTATTTGTATCCCACTGGCCAGCCGTTTTGGACGAGCGCCACGCAGATGCGCGAAGACCTCGCGATGATGCGGCGCGACGTTGATCCGAAGCGCCAATACCCGGCATTAGACGAAATGGTTTTGGTCGGTCACAGCATGGGCGGGCTGGTTGCGAAGCTGCAAACCGTTGAAAGCGCCGACGCCTTCTGGCAAACCAACACTGATCACGCCTTCGCCGATTTGAAAGCAGATCCAGATACTGTCCGCGCACTGGCCACTACCTATTTCTTCCGGCCGAATCCATCGGTGCGCCGCGTGATAACGCTAGCCACGCCCCACCGCGGTAGCCCGTTTTCCAACGATCTGACTCGTTGGGCAGCCGATAAGGTCATTACGCTGCCTCGCAAGATGCTCGAAGGCCACGATCAGTTGTTGGCCGAGAACCGCCACTTCTTCCGACACAATGCGCCGCTGGATATTAAGACCAGCATCGATTCGCTTTCAACGCACTCGCCTCTATTGCCGACACTACTCGCCGCCGCGCCCGGTCCGTGGGTGTCGTACCACAATGTCGTCGGGCGCGATCCCAATCCGGGTTGGCGCAAGTACATTGTGGGCGATGGCGACGGGGTCGTCTCCTTGGCCAGCGCACGGCTCGACGACACACCCCAGTTACAATCGCAAATCATCGTGCCGGCGGACCACAGCAACGTTCACCGGCATCCGGAAAGCATCCTCGAGGTTCGCCGTATCTTGTTCGAACAAATTGCCGAGCTGCAAGATTTTCCCAACTCGTACGGTCAACAGGTCGCCGGACGCAACCGGGCGGCATCCACCAATCCGACGCCGCAACGGTAGCCGTGCGGCGATAGTGGAACTCGCAAGATGCCGATTTAAGCCTGAATTCCTGCGGCCCTTGCTGCCATTTCGCAACGGTTTCCGACTACCGATCGTTGCGCTGTTGGACCATTGCCCGCAGCGGCGCGGTGCCGGACACGAGCTTGGGCAACAGATCGGCAACCTTGTTGCGCGGCACGCGGCTCAAGCCGACTTTGGGGTCGGCTTCTCGAGTGGCTGCCGCATCGGAGCCGGAACCAGTCGTCCACCCCACTGCCATAGCTCCGCTGGCGCGAACGCGCTGCCTGCTCGGCTCGACCGTCTCCAGCCCATGCATGGGAACCGTTGCCGCCCTCGTTTCGGACCCGTGCTCGAAGGCTAATTCGCCGCGAACAACCGGCACGTCGGTGGGCGCTTCGATGCCGAGCCGAACCGCTTTGCCTTTGGTTCGCAGAACCGTGATTGTGATATTGTTACCGATCCGAATCTTTTCCTGGTACTTCCGTGTTAAGACCAACATGAAACACTCCCTTGGTTGGTGAAGAGAAACCGTTCATCCGTAGATCAAGAAATGACCACCCTCCCGTGCAAGCGATGACAGCGAAACTCGCCGCATCGAGAGGCCGCGTATCATGCGGCCCTGCCTCGTACTACGCACGCTTTGTGCCAAGGTGCGACAAAAAAACGCGACGTGTGCCGAAGCACTCGCACCGAAAGAGTTTAGCGACGATTGCTAGCTAGATTTTTGTACACTGACGGCAGTGAACAATTACACAATCATTTGCAAAAATGGGCATCAGCGCTTGGTCAAAGATACGCCGAACCATTTTCGGAAAGACCCGCGATCACTGCCAGCAACAAACCGCGTCACTGGCTTTCCCGTCTGACAGCAACAGCCGACAGGCACACTGAGAGCCCATCCCAGAACTGTTAGGGACTGGCTCGTTTTGCGGAGTCTTCGGAGCAAAATGTGCCTGTCCTGCCTGCCCCGGTTGACGGTTCTGGGATAGGCTCTTAGCCTTCGCCACCGTCATCGACGAGCATCGACTCTTGAAGCAGCTCGACTTCTTGCTGGTTGTGTCGATCCACATCCGCGATGAGCGAACGCAACTCGTCGCACACCAGATCGAAGCGCGGCTCTTCCCATTCCTTGATGTCGTTGAGCTGCGGGATTAATTTTCGCAACCGTTCGCGGAAGCGGCCGTGATCGGCCGCAAGCTGATCGAGTCGGTCTTGCATGTAAGGCTTGGCCTCCACGACGTCGGCCATATAGCCCCCGCCTACTTCGATCGATATCACGCGATCCAAATGGCGCTGAAACGATTTGATCGTGAATTGCAAGCTGGAAAGCTTCCGCGGCATGCTCACCGCGGGGGCCTGCCAGTTAAGCGTCACCAGCAGCGCTTGCTTGATGTGCTCAAAAACCTGGTGCTCCATGCACGCGGTCGAACCGGTGGATTCATGAAGTGTTGGCATGGTACTTCCTTCCATACTTTTGCAAGTGTTAACCGTCGGCCCACTTACGACAACCGGCGGCGCGCCCCGATTTTTTCTATGACCATATTGCTATTCTCGCCCGCCTGCCGGGCACAATCTTGTCTTCTCAAAAGAGGAGAGGAAAAAGTCGAGAAAGCGTAGCAAGGATACCGCTGATTATGAATGATGCAGCGATGATCGATATCCCTTGCGAAAAGGCAACATCAATATAACAAACCGGCCAGGGAATTTCACGTGGTTATATTTCGAGCCGAGTTTGCTAATTGGAAAAGTCAGAGCAACTTTTATGCCAAGAAAATCGCGATCAAAGCCGCTTTCCCCGTTTTTGCGCTGCCTGAATTGCCTCAATCATCCATATTCGGCTTCCCGCGACGTTTCTTCTTTTCGCCAGTCGTTCGCTTTTGCCTCAGCCGGGCCTCGCGTGCCGACTTTGGTAAGCGAGTCTTTTTACGCCGCCTTGGCACTTTCGCCGCCGCCGCGATTAATTGGCGGAGTTTGTCCAGGCAGTCCTCAATATTCTTGGCCTGATCGCGATACCGTTGACTGGCCAGAATGAGCTCACCGCGATCGTTGATCCGTCGTCCCAGCCGGGCCAACAATCGAGGTCGCAGATCGTCTGCAATGGATGGACTCGTCGCCACGGACCATCGCAGCACCGCTTTCGATGCTACTTTATTGACGTTCTGGCCACCCGGCCCGGAGCTGCGGACAAAAGTGAAACGTATCTCGCGACGCGGAATCGCAATTTCGGCGTTTACGCGAACTAGCGAAGAGACCGTCATGCCAGCGAGCGGTGAGCCGAAACCGGGGCTAACTCGCTGAACGCGAGCTGCGATTGTTCCAACAGCGTCCAGTAATCGCACGCCTCGAAATCCGGGCCCATCAGTTTTACATCGTACGCCCCCGAATAGCCGGCCTCCTGCAGCGTTGCAACGATCTCGAGCAAGGGCAGTCTGCCATGGCCGAGCGGGCACCTTTCCTGTTCTACGCTGGCTGGCTGCAGGCGGTCGCCCAGAAAGACAATGCCAATATACGGCGCCAGGTGAGTAAGGATCTGCCGCCGCCTGCTGCCGAGTGGAAAATGATACGTGTCGTACGCGATCTTCAAGAATGGGCTGTCAAATTCCTCGACTAAGTCGATCGCCGATTCAAGGCTGGTGAGAAAGGTCCAATCCGCCGCACAGGCAGCGTGCATTGGCTCGATCGCAAGCGACACGTCTAACATTTCGGCCATCGGCAGCAACTCATCCAAGGCCAAACGCAATAGACGACCAGCGTGTCGGTAGATGTGATTGTTCCGGCCGCCCGGATAAACGACGAGGCACCCCGCCATAAGCGCTGCCCCAAGCCTGATTGCATCGGCCGCATCTTCAATGCTCTCGGCGAGCGCGCGTCCATCGCTTCCCGTGAATCCGCCGGCCCACGAGAGGCTGGTTACGCTTAACCCACTGTGTGTCAAAAGTTCGATCGCCTGATCTTCGTTTTCATCGATGAGCTTTTGTCGCCAGACTCCGATGCCGTTGTAGCCGGCCTCTTGATAGTTTTCGACATCCTGCGCCAACGACCACCGGTAGGTCGTCATCTCGTTCATCGAGAGTAGCGTCATATGTGGCAATCCCCTTTCAGGCAAAATCGCAGTTCTTCGATCGATTGATTGCGAAACCGGCGTGAGTATGCTGCGTCACATCCCACTTGTAAAGCTGAGCGCGGCGACAACGTAAAATATGCGAAATTACGCAGTGTTTCGTCTTCAATGGGGGCGGTCATGTTCTGGCGAGCGAGGCACTCAAACTCCGGTTTCACGCTTGACACGAGCCGCTGCTAGCACCCCGACGCGGCCGCGAACATCGCGGCCGTGCAACTCTCGCACGATACTTCGCCGCACGCTCGCCTGCCGAGTCCGCAATGTTCGCTGGCAAAACGCGCCGACAGATTCTGATGCGCGGCCTGCGCGCACCTAGTCATTACGGACTCGCGATGGGTGCCGCCGTAACATTCGGAGTCACATCTTGCGATGCAATCCGAAAGATTTCATCGAGCCCGCCCCAACGCGACATTTCTATTGAGAACGGCGCAGTAAATGACACCCAGCGGCTCATGCTACTTGTCATTCCCGCGAAGGCGGGAATCCAGGCGATAGGGCCGAATTTCTGGATTCCCGCCGGCGCGGGAATGACGCATTCCGATTCCAAGCACCCATGGCCGCGCAGTCCTAACAGCCCGTTGAAGAAGTCGACTTTTTGTGATTTCACGCGGCCAGCGCGAACGGTTGGCTGACGGTTGGTTTTTGTTGTTTGGAGCGGGTGGCGGGCGTCAGCAGACGCTTAAGTGCGGTCAGGGCACTAAGCAGGGCGAAATACAAGTCGTCGGCAAGCCCGCCTTCCCCTTGCAGGCTCCTGGCGGTGCCGATTCCGAACAAGTGGCGCAGGACGAGGCCCAGGTTGTGTGCCAGGGCCGACGCCAGATACCGCTTGCTCACTTTCTCGATGCCCTGCAGCCACGTTCGCCGGCAGCCGCCCGTCTCGCAGACGTGGGCGAAACTCCGCTCGACCTTCTCACTCCGCTGCCGCTGCAGCGTGCGGCCCCGCTTTCCTCGGGCCCGGCGGCGGTTGTTGGTTACGGCCTGACGCTGTTCCTGTGGTTTGTTTTTCCAATTGCGACGATAGGTTCGTTTCGGCTCAGCCACGTACGTGCGCAGGCCCTCGGTGAATTCCAATTCGGCGAGAGTCTCGTTCTTCGAGTAGCCTTTGTCCGCCACCGCCTCCTCGATCTCCGCATGGCTCTCGGCCTGAATCAAGTTGTCTTGCGCTTGGCTGAGGCTCGGGCCGATCGTGTCGACATCCGCGGCGTCGGCCGGGTAAATCTCGGCGGCCAGAATCAACTCCGTATCCAGGTCGACCACGTGTTCGGCTTTGTAGGCCAGATGCGTGCGGCCATCCTTCAGCTTGGTGATCCGGCTCTCCGGGTCGGTTTCGCTCTGCCACTCTTGGTTCGAGACCTTCTTGTTTTTGCGCTGGCGATCGAACCGAGCAATCTCCTCGGCGGAGGGTTCGTCGCCCTCTTCGATCTGGCCCGCTTCTTGCATCAGGCGCCGCACATACTCCTGCCAGTCTTCGCCCGTATCGCGGCGGACGATGCTCTTCATGGCCGCGTCGGCTTCGAGGGTCGTAGCGTCGACACCGACCGTCTTGCCTTTCAACAGGCCCTTGGCGTCGGCCATCTGCAACACGAAGCAGAATACTTGCTGATGAACCGACAGTGGCAATCGGTCGCGGACCCGCGTCAGACTCGAATGGTCGGGCGTCTCTTCGCCGAGCGGGATGCCCAGGAATTCTCGCAAGCTGAGACTGTCGGCACACCGCCAGGCGACGCCCCGTTGCGAGCCCAGGCCTTCGAAGTAGCCCACCAGCAGCATCCGGAAGTAGACGCCCGGCGGAATCCCGGGGCGGCCCATGGTGTCGTGATAGTAGGGCTCGCACAGCCTTTCCACGAACTCGTCGAAGCCCGCTTCACGCAGCACTTGGTTGAGCTTGTTGTAGAAAACGTGCCCTTCCGAACGTGGCAACTCGTCTACCGCGATCCAAAACGACGGCTGTTGCTCTTGATCGCGGCGTCCCAATGCCATCGATGATCCTCCTAAAATCAATTCCCCACTCCCGATCAATCTCAGTCAACGAATTTAGCGCCAGGCGGACGACAAGAGAAGCCCCCTCGCCACAGACTTTTTCAACGGGCTGCTAACAGCCCGTTGAAGAAGTCGACTTTTTGTGATTTCACGCGGCCAGCGCGAACGGTTGGCTGACGGTTGGTTTTTGTTGTTTGGAGCGGGTGGCGGGCGTCAGCAGACGCTTAAGTGCGGTCAGGGCACTAAGCAGGGCGAAATACAAGTCGTCGGCAAGCCCGCCTTCCCCTTGCAGGCTCCTGGCGGTGCCGATTCCGAACAAGTGGCGCAGGACGAGGCCCAGGTTGTGTGCCAGGGCCGACGCCAGATACCGCTTGCTCACTTTCTCGATGCCCTGCAGCCACGTTCGCCGGCAGCCGCCCGTCTCGCAGACGTGGGCGAAACTCCGCTCGACCTTCTCACTCCGCTGCCGCTGCAGCGTGCGGCCCCGCTTTCCTCGGGCCCGGCGGCGGTTGTTGGTTACGGCCTGACGCTGTTCCTGTGGTTTGTTTTTCCAATTGCGACGATAGGTTCGTTTCGGCTCAGCCACGTACGTGCGCAGGCCCTCGGTGAATTCCAATTCGGCGAGAGTCTCGTTCTTCGAGTAGCCTTTGTCCGCCACCGCCTCCTCGATCTCCGCATGGCTCTCGGCCTGAATCAAGTTGTCTTGCGCTTGGCTGAGGCTCGGGCCGATCGTGTCGACATCCGCGGCGTCGGCCGGGTAAATCTCGGCGGCCAGAATCAACTCCGTATCCAGGTCGACCACGTGTTCGGCTTTGTAGGCCAGATGCGTGCGGCCATCCTTCAGCTTGGTGATCCGGCTCTCCGGGTCGGTTTCGCTCTGCCACTCTTGGTTCGAGACCTTCTTGTTTTTGCGCTGGCGATCGAACCGAGCAATCTCCTCGGCGGAGGGTTCGTCGCCCTCTTCGATCTGGCCCGCTTCTTGCATCAGGCGCCGCACATACTCCTGCCAGTCTTCGCCCGTATCGCGGCGGACGATGCTCTTCATGGCCGCGTCGGCTTCGAGGGTCGTAGCGTCGACACCGACCGTCTTGCCTTTCAACAGGCCCTTGGCGTCGGCCATCTGCAACACGAAGCAGAATACTTGCTGATGAACCGACAGTGGCAATCGGTCGCGGACCCGCGTCAGACTCGAATGGTCGGGCGTCTCTTCGCCGAGCGGGATGCCCAGGAATTCTCGCAAGCTGAGACTGTCGGCACACCGCCAGGCGACGCCCCGTTGCGAGCCCAGGCCTTCGAAGTAGCCCACCAGCAGCATCCGGAAGTAGACGCCCGGCGGAATCCCGGGGCGGCCCATGGTGTCGTGATAGTAGGGCTCGCACAGCCTTTCCACGAACTCGTCGAAGCCCGCTTCACGCAGCACTTGGTTGAGCTTGTTGTAGAAAACGTGCCCTTCCGAACGTGGCAACTCGTCTACCGCGATCCAAAACGACGGCTGTTGCTCTTGATCGCGGCGTCCCAATGCCATCGATGATCCTCCTAAAATCAATTCCCCACTCCCGATCAATCTCAGTCAACGAATTTAGCGCCAGGCGGACGACAAGAGAAGCCCCCTCGCCACAGACTTTTTCAACGGGCTGCTAAATGAATGCGGAAGTAAAGCCGAAGACCGGTCGCCGGCGTTCTTCAGCCCTAGGATCGCGTACCTCAACGTGTGGCTTGCGGGTTGTCCCCCACAACCACCCGGCTATCCACTGGGGAATATCCCCAAAATGGGTAACGCACCCTCCCCCGATACTACCGTAAGTCGTTCGCCCGGATTAAAGTGCGCGTAGCCGGGCGGCACATCGGTGTTGCTCGACGAGGTTAACGAGAAACGGAGAAGCGGCATATCTTCACACCAGGACGAAAAGCCTTGTCCAGAACTGTCGGGGATTGTCCCAATTTTGCGCGGTCCTCGGAGCAAAATGGGACCGCCCCGTTTCTGAGACGGTTCTGGAATCGGCACTAAGTCATCTGGGAGTGCAGTGCGCCAAAGTCGCACATCGCTGGGGATTGCCGTGCGCGATGGAGTGGTTCCTCATGCCGCACTCTCGCCGGTCGGTTTCAGAATTCGATGTCATCGAACGTCGGGTGCCAGTTCTTCTCGCCACGAGTGTGTGATTTCTTGCAGGGCATTTTATGGCTATTGATTTACTGATCGCCGACGACCACGAAGTCGTTCGGGCCGGGTTAAAGACGTTGCTCGAAGGCACAGACATTCACATCGTCGCCGAAGCATCGGGCGGCGATGCCGCCTTAAAACTGGCAAAGAAGCATCGGCCCGATTTGGTGCTGCTCGATGTGCGAATGCCGGAGGGAAACGGGCTCGACTGCCTGGCGCGAATTAAGCTCGACCTTTCCAATACGCCCGTTGTCATGTTCAGTAGTTTCGATAATCCCACCTACGTAGCCCGCGCGGTTGCACTAGGAGCCGCGGGCTACCTCCCGAAAAGCTCCACCCGTAAGGAGCTGATCGATGCGATTCGCGCCGCGGCGAGCGGCGAAAACATCTGGTCGCGCGATGAGCTGCGCCGCGTAACCGGCGCTTTGGCGGCGCCCCGCAGCGGATCGGAAAGCGAAGTGTCGCTCACCAAGCGGGAAAGCGAGGTGCTCAAACAGCTCGCATTCGGTCTCACAAATAAAGAAATTGCCCAATCCTTGGGAATCAGTTATGAGACCGTCAAGGAGCACGTCCAGCACATCCTGCGAAAAATCGGCGTCTCCGATCGCACGCAAGCGGCCGTATGGGCCGTGCGGCGAAATCTCGTTTGACGTGCCTTCAGCGCAATGAAGCCGCGCGTGGTCCGGATCTTCATCGTATCCGTCCCGCTGATGGGCCACGCCGTTCGTCGCGTCGCAGGGTTGCTTAAGCAAGCGCAAAAAAAGCGGGCCTCGAATGAGCCAATCACAAATTGACTCGACACAGCGGTCAGGGGCAAGGCAACCACTATGCCACGTTCATTCGAGGCCCCGCGGGCCAGCACGTTTATGTCGGTAAGCCACACCCTAACTCGGAGTGGTTCACCCATCGCACCATTGAAGGACGCAGTTGATGTGCCACTCGGAACGAATCCGGCTTGTCGGCAGCCCGCGGCGACTTGCCTAAGTCTTTAACCCACAACTGTTTAGTGTGAGACAAATCGCCCCTCAGGTACCCTGTTTCTGTCCCCAATATCGGACGAGTCCGCTATTCGAGTGCGCCATACGATGCGACAGCGTGACCAGTTTTGTGAGCGTCCGGCGAATCCATACTTGACGGGCTTCTTATCCTGAGTTTTGCAATCGCAGAACTGGGGAGTGGAGACGATGGGTCGACCGCCGAGCATGGTTGAGGATTATCGTGAATGGCAGCATCGCCTGGAGAGATTCCAGGCGAGCGAGTCGAATCTGGACGTATTCTGCCTTCAGGAAGGTGTTTCTCGCTCGACCTTCTACCGCTGGAAGCGTCGGCTCTCTGACGGCATCCCCGAATTGCCGGCAGCAGAATCACGGAGCGAGTCGACCGAGTCGCTGTTTCTGCCGATCTCGTTGAAAAAGTCCTGCGTGGAGATCGAGTTGCCCAACGGCGGCGTGGTGCGCTTGCCCGGTGATGTGAGGCGAGGCATGTTGACGGCCATCGTCCGCGTGGTCGGTTCCTTGCGTCCCTGGAAAGCGCCTGAGTCATGATCGAGCTGTCCGAGATCCGCGTCTTCCTGTGCACGATTCCGACGAAGATGAACTACAGCTTCGACAGTCTGATGGGACTGACCCAACAGATCTTCGACCAAGACCCGCTCTCTGGTCACTTGTTCTTGTTCGTGAGTCGCCAGCGTGATCGACTCAAGATCCTGTTCTGGGATCACGACGGGCTGGCGATTTTTTATAAGAGATTGGAGGCGGGCACCTTCCAGCTGCCCAGGTCGGCCGCCGGCGAGCACAGCATCGAATTGGACGAACGCCAGTTGAACCGATTATTGACTGGCCTTGATTTGAGAACCGGGCGGCGACGAAAACGGTTTCGTCGCGTGGGCTGAAAAATATTTCTAGAGCGCTCTTGCGCGATTCGTAGGAGTCGGTAAAACAGTGGGCGTTATGGACGACGCCAACTTTCTGCCGAATGATCTAGCCGAGTGCCAACGTCTTTTGTTGGCGGCTTTTCGAGAAGCCACGCAGCGTGAGCGTCGACTCGTTGACGCCGAGCGCAGGGCCGCCGGCGCTGAGCGGAACGCCCAAGCAGCCGAACGACGCGCCTCTCGATCCCAGCAACAAGTGACCGACCTCGGTCGTGTATTAGATGAAACAGCCGCTTCCTTCGAACAGCTCAGAGAGGAGCACACAGCGACCCTGGAAGAGCTGGCCTGGTACAAGCGGTGGGTTCATGGGCGTCGCAGCGAACGGCTCGCGGATGGAGAAGGTCAAGGGCGTCTGTTCGACGTGACCTCACCGGTTGCGGAAGGAACCGAGGATTTTGAGCCCTCCGAACCTCGGCCACCCATCGCCGCTGGCCGCCCAAGGCGACGGCGACGCGAACTGGACCTCTCACGTCTGCCGCATCACCGCCATGAATCGGAGCTATCGGCCGCCGAGAAGATCTGCGGCGGCTGTGGACGCCCGAAGGATCGCATCGGCGAAGACATGACAACAGTGGTCGAACACGTGCCGCCGCGGCTGGAAGTTCACGAGTATGTGCGGGGCAAGTATGCTTGCCGCTATTGCAAGAACGGCGTGTCCACTCCACCTCCGCCACCCCGGCCGATTGCGCGGCATCGCCGGTCCCGGACTGGTTGCCGAGATTATCGTCAGTAAGTTCAGCGATCATCTGCCGCTGTATCGCCTGGAAGACATCTTTGTACGGTGCGGCATTCACTTCGCGCGCAGCACTCTATGCGATTGGGTAGCGGCTGCGGCCGATCTGCTCGAGCCGCTCTACGACTTACAACGCAAGCTGGTCGTTCAATCTCCCGTGCTGTGGACCGACGACACACCGGTCACCGTACTGGTGGGCGGTGAGGAAGGAAGTCGCCAAGGGCGCTTCTGGACCTACATCGGCGACGAATATCCGTACTCAGTCTACGACTTCAGCATAAGTCGCCGTCGAGACGGCCCGCAAATTTTTTTGCAGACCTTTCGCGGCTATCTCCATGCGGACGCTTATGCGGGCTACGATGCGATCTACCTGGGATCGAACCACCAGATCGTCGAGGTCGCCTGTTGGGCCCATGCCCGCCGCAAGTTCTTCGACGCCTCTAAGAACTACCCACGCCAATCGCATCAGGTACTCGAGTGGATCAGGCAGTTGTACGACATCGAGGACCGGGCTCGGGAACTCTCGGCTGAGACACGCTATGACTTGCGATGTGCCGAAGCAGAGCTCGTGTTAGACAAGCTGGAAGAGTACTTGGCAGAACTCGCCGAGACCCTCCTGCCCAAGAGTGCGCTCGCGAAGGCGGTCACTTACGCCCGTAATCAATGGCAGGCACTGCGGCGTTACACGGCAGATGGTCGCTTGACCATGGACAACAACACCGCAGAGCGAACACTGCGCCATCAAGCGATCGGACGGAAAAATTGGTTATTCTTAGGCAGTGAGTCGGCAGGTCCGCGTGCGGCCGTGTTGTACACGATTCTGGCCGGCGCCAAACGGCACCGACTGGAGCCGTGGACTTACGTCCGCGAACTCCTTCTGCGCATGCACGCCGACGACAACCGGCTCGAAGAAATGTTGCCTGACCGCTGGGTGCACTCAACATCCTGAAGCCGTCCTCACCCATCGCTTGGAAGAGTCCCGCAACAAAGCTGCCAGGAAACGCCAACAGCGCAGGCGACGACGCACTCAACTCACTCACCGATCGCCATAACCGCCATCAAATGACTATGGGCAGGCCGGTGCTTACACCAGTTTTTGACGCAAGGTGACACAATTTCCGATGCTCGCCGCACCGCATCGGGGCGTCGGCTTAGTGCGTACCATATTGAGACACGCCTTCGGGTTCCGACGACCTAAGTTGTCGCGGTACAATAGGTTTCTGTCTTCCGCTCGAGTCGCAAAGTCGGACACTTCCAAAAAATGCCGTAGGCATACATGGGTGGAATATCTCAACCTGAGACGGACCAAAAATCGCCTCGTTTCGCCATCCGGCCAGCCCTGGAGGCTCGAACCGTTTTGATTAGCATGAATCCGCGCTGGTGCCGGCGCTAGGCACGAGCAGGTTTCAGCGATCTGTCGGGCCCTCGAACGCGACGGATACCAAGTCCGAATGACCGCCGATCTCAATGCATTAAGAGCGTTGGCCATCGACGGACTGGCATCGGGGCGGTTGAGGGCAGTCATCGCCATTGGCGGCGACGGCACAGCGTCGGTCGTGCGCAATCATGTGCCCTTCGAGGTGCCGCTGCTTCCCGTGCCCATGGGCACCGAAAATCTGCTGGGGCGTTACCTCGGCCAACTCGCAACGCCCCAGGCCGTTTGTCGAACACTGGCAGACGGCGTTACGGTAGCGCTGGACCTTGGCAGGGCCGGTGAGAAAGTCTTTCTGCTGATGATTAGCGTCGGGTTTGATGCGGAAGTGATCCGCTCGCTGCACGACAATCGTCGCGGCAATATCCGTCGAACGGCCTATTGCTTGCCAATTTTTCGCGCGATACGCAGTTACGCCTATCCGCCCATGCAGCTATATTGCGACACCGATGCCGGCATGGCACCCTCGCCACACGTGTGCCGCTGGCTGTTTGGCTTTAATCTGCCGCTCTACGCGTTAGCTTTACCGATCGCACCCGATGCAGTGGGCACCGACGGCCTGCTGGATGTTTGCACATTTGAACGCGGGGCGGTGTGGAGCGTCGCCCGATATTTGTGGCACGTTGTGCGGAAGTTACACCTCACCTTGCCCGACGCCCACGTTTGCCGCACCCGGCGCTTTCGCATAGAACCAACCACATCGGCAAACCTTGCGTATCAATTAGATGGCGACTACGGCGGAACTTTGCCGGTGGACGTCGAGGTGCTGCCTGGCCAGTTGCGGCTTATGGTCTCACCAGAAACCGCCTGCCGCCTAGGTTTCACGGTGCCCGACGAACGTCCGTCGCGCTTGCCCGTCTGACGGTCGCCCAGAAAGAAAAGAACACAGTCACGTGCCCAACAATCCGGCTAATATTGGTCCATATCGCTGCGGCCATGGCGAAAAGCTGCTCGTTATCGCCGGGCCGTGCGTTATCGAAAGCGAGGCGCTGACGCTCTCAATTGCCGGGCGGCTGGCAGCCATTGCCCGCGATTTGCCCGTGCAATTGGTCTTCAAAGCGTCTTTCGACAAAGCGAATCGCACCAGCCTCGGCGCCTACCGCGGCTCGGGATTGAACGAAGGATTGAAAATCCTCAGCAAAGTCGCCGAGGCGACCGGTCTGCCGGTCACGACCGACATTCACGAGTCGCCACAAGCGGCAGCCGCCAGCGAGGTGTGTGCGCTCCTGCAAATTCCGGCGTTTCTCTCCCGGCAAACCGATTTGTTGGTGGCAGCGGCCGCAACTGGCCGCGCCGTTCACGTGAAGAAGGGCCAGTTCATGTCGCCGGGCGACATGCGCTACGTCGTCGATAAGCTGTCCGGCGCTGGCTGCCAGAACGTCGTGCTCGGCGAGCGCGGCACATTCTTTGGCTATGGCCGGCTGGTGAACGACATGCGATCCATTCCCCAAATGCAGGCCCTCGGCGTACCAGTTATTTTCGATGCTACGCACAGCGTCCAAGAGCCCGGCGGGCTTGGCGGTGCGACAGGGGGCAATCGGGCAATGGTCGAGCCGCTAGCTCGCGCGGCGATGGCCATCGGCGTCGATGGCCTGTTTTGCGAAACGCACCCGGACCCCGACCGCTCGCCGAGCGATGGCCCCAACATGGTGCCGCTCGGCGACTTCGCGCCACTATTGCGTCGATTGATTGAGATTCGCTCCTTGATTGGCCAACTAAATCGTGGCGCATTGTCCGCTGCCGGAGGAAAGCATTGAGGTTTGCAGCTCTGAAACGTGGGGCGGATACTCTTGTCTGCCGGCAGACGAAAACGTCTGCCCTGTTGCTTTTGATTGCACTTCTCTTTGGCGGAGTGCTGCCGGGCTGCCACGAAACCGCGTCAACTCCCACCAAGCACTTGCAACAAAGGAAATTTCAGCAAGCAGATCACGGCGAAGCGCTGCTCAAGGCGGCCGCTTCCCAACTGAACGATCTACCCGCCGCCGTCGATACCGAGCTTCGCCCGCCGGTTGTGATACTCGACTCTCGCAAGAGTACCGACGGGAAGGATGTGCTTGCCACCTGCAGCGCCGACCCGCACGCGTCGAACGATTCGTTCAATGTCATCCGCGTACCCACCGGAAACAGCCGCTTCCACAGCCTCGGCGTACGTGCCGGCGACGTTCTGAAATATTACGTGAAGGAAGATACCACGGTAGACGTAGATAGCCGAAACGCCGGTTACTCGCGGCAACTAGCCATGGACCTCAACGTCGCCCAAGTGCTCAACGACAACACGTTGTTGCTTGAAAACGGCCTCAATCAAGAAGTGCCCAATCCGGGCAGAAAAATCGAAATCTGGCGCTTTGTGGACGATCGGCTTGCGGAAATACACGAGAAATTGAGCCTGTACGAAATCTATCGCAAGCCGCCAGTGGGGTGGGAGCCGGCGCCGGATGAGCCGGTGCTCACACAAGTCATTGCCTGGCTCAACCAGTGGATCCGGCAAAGTGATCCGAAAACCGATTGGCATCGCGACGCGTTGCTCGACACGCTCGACACCAACCTCCGCGGCGATACCCAACTCGCTAATTTCATTTCCCCCGACGCTCTGGCGCAAGCGCATTTCAGGCCTACGACGGCCGGCTTCTACAAGAAGCTATCTGGCTCCGCGACATTTCTCATTGGGCTCACGGCAACCGCTTCGACGATCTTTCGCGAGCAAGCGCACTGTTCGATTGGACCGTGCGAAATATCCAATTGGAAGCCAGCCAGTACGCCCCCACACACCGACCTTGGCAAGCGCTGCTCTACGGTCGGGGGACGGCCGAGCAGCGGGCGTGGGTGTTTGCCCTCCTTGGCCGGCAACAAGGACTTGATATTGTGATGCTGGCCGTATCGCCGGCGGCGCAAACCGATAAAAAATCCGCCGCCACGCCCGCTGCTACCACTTATTGGTTGCCGGCGCTTGTTGCCGATGCGCAACTGTTCCTGTTCGATACCCGCCTCGGTCTTCCGTTGCCCGGACCGGGCGGCAAAGGCATCGCCACACTCGAGCAAGCGCCAAGGATGACTCTTTGCTCCGGCAGCTCGATATCGATGGGACTGCGTACCCTGTCACGGCCGCGTCGCTCAAAAAAATCGACATCAATCTTGTCGCCGATCCTTTGTCACTCGCGCGCTGCGCCGCCCAGATGGAAGCGAATCTTTCCGGCGACGATCGGCTAGTACTTTCGGTCAGGCCGAGTGAGTTGGCGGGCCGTTTGAAAGATATTCCGGGAATCGCGACGATTAAGCTGTGGGAGTTCCCATTCCAAACGCTTCGCAACCAACTCACGCTGGGAAAATCGGCTCGGCAAGACGAGGCGCTTGAATTTGAGCCATTCGCAGTTCGGCCGGCAATTTGGAAAGCCCGCACGCGGCACTTTCAGGGTCGGCATCAACAGGCGCTCGGCGATGCTCTCGACCGCAAAGACGCGCAATCCACTGAGGGCTACTTGAGCAAATCGGTCCGTCCCACAGATCGAGAAATTGCCGCGTCCTCATCCGAGAACAAACGCCGGATTGATGCAACGGCGAAATTAGACGCCGCCTACTGGGTGGGCTTGTTGTCGTTCGACGATGGCAAATATGCCGTCGCGGCCAATTGGCTGCGCCGGCCCGAGCTGACGGCCGCCGGGTCGCCGTGGGCATCCGGTGCAAGGTACAACCTGGCCCGTGCGCTTGAGGCGCAGGACCAGCTCAACGAAGCGATCGTGATTCTGGAACGCGACACCTCGCCTCAGCGGCAGGGCAACAAGCTGCGCGCTCGCGATCTCAAATCACGGCTGAAGGATGAGGAGCAACGCGAGCCGACCAAGTGATCTCCGATTGCCACTTGGCGAGCCGGGCGGTCCGCCGCCCCTGGCTGGGACGGACGGCACCTCGGGCCGCCGAAGCAAACTTCGCAGTATATGCAGTATCTTGTATCGGTGCCTCTCTCGTGTCGACGCTCGGCCCCCCTGGCGATTTAGCCCCTAGTCGCCTACCATGCAACCCAACTCGTCATCGATATGCTCCTTGCCGATCGGCTTGCGACCATGCTGAATCCAGCACCCGGTCAACGACCGGTGCCAAATGATTCGATATGGCCGGCGACTGTAAGCTAAGGCGACATTGGTCGGCAGTCTTTAGTCATCAAACCGCTCAATGTCAGCTCGCTTCTTATCCCTCATCGGTGGCGTACTGATTGCGATCGTCGCGTATGCCGCCTCAGAACACGCTGGTGCCACTGCCGAGCAAGCCTGGACCGCTGCCGTCACAGCACTATGCGGCATTTGGTGGGTACTGGAAGCGCTGCCGCTTGCCGCCACCGCCCTGGTGCCGCTCGTGGTCTTTCCGCTAACCGGCGTGTTGACCGAGCGGCAAGTTGCCGCCGCCTATGGCGACCCCGTCATTTTGCTGTTCATGGGCGGGTTCATGCTCTCCAAGGCGGCCGAATATTGGGGCGCTCGATTACCGCATTGCCCATTTCACGCTCGCATCCATCGGCGGCACCAGCGGGCGCCGCGTCGTGCTGGCGATGATGCTGGCCACTTGGTTCCTCAGCATGTGGATTTCTAACACGGCCGTTGCACTCATGATGATGCCCGTTGCGCTCGCCGTGTTGGAACGTGATTCATCCGGCAAACTGGCGGTGCCGCTCCTGTTAAGTGTAGCGTACAGCTCCAGCATTGGAGGCATCTGTACCCCCATCGGAACGGCGCCGAACGGCGTTTTCATGTCTGCTTACGAAAAAGCCACCCACACCACTCTCGCGTTCCACCAATGGATGATGCTCGCCGTTCCGATTTCGCTCGTCATGCTGGCGGCGGCCTGGATATTGCTCGCCTTCCGCTTGGGTTCCGTCCCAGAACTTGAAATACGGACGGATGAAAAGTGGACCGTTCCGCAAAAGAGAATACTAACCGTATTCGGCCTGACGGGCTCGCCTGGATCACTCGCGAGATTCCCTACGGAGGCTGGGCGCAATTCGTTAGTTTTCATCACAGAAGCGAGGGCGATATGACGGTGGCTGTCGCCGCGGCGCTCTCTTCTTTTGATTCCCAGCGGCGATCGCACGCGGGGAGGCCGGTTACTCGACTGGCCGACGGCTGTCGATATTCCCTGGGGCATTCTCATCTTGTTTGGCGGCGGAATCGCTATTTCAACCGCCTTCGTCACCTCCGACCTTTCCCGCGTCGTCGGTAGTTTGGTGCAAGGACTGAGCGATTGGCCCATGCTGGGAACTATTGCCGTGGTCTGCATTACTTCCGGTTTGCTCTCTGAATTCACCAGCAATACCGCGACCGCAAACATCCTGATGCCGATCCTCGCCGGCACCGCAAAAGCCAACGGCATCGAGCCCTCGCTACTGATGATCCCTGCCGCGCTTTCCGTCAGCCTCGTGTTCATCATGCCCGTCGCGACGCCACCTAATGCCATCGTATACGGCACCGGGCACATCCGGATCGCTAACATGGTCCGCGCCGGATTACTGCTCAAGCTTCTAGCGGCCGTGGTCGTAACGTTATTCTGCTGGCAGCTTTTGCCGCTGGTCGTCGGCCAAACGGGCTGATCCCTCGACGGCGCCGGCGACGCTTAGCGTCGGGTGCCAGGCCGAATTCATTTCTCACCCGCTGACTTTCACACGCTCTCGCCAGCCAGCCAGCCTGTGCTAAATGCCGCCTGGAAGTTGTACCCGCCGATGAAGCCGTCGAGATCGAGAATCTCGCCGGCCAAGAATAAATTCGGGACCAACTTGCTTTGCATCGTGCGCGAATCGATTTCCTCGAGCACGACGCCGCCCGCTGTGACTTCCGCCTTTTCGAATCCTCGGCTTCCCGAGATTTGAATCTCGCAGTGCTGCAACTGTTCGATCAATCGCCCGCGTTCGCCGCTGGAAAGCTCAGCCGCACGGCGATCGGCGTCAATCCCCGCCCCAGTCAGCAACGCATCAACAAGCCGCCGCGGCAACTTTTCCGCCATGATGCCGGCCACGAGCCGCTTGCCGTCGTTGGCCGCCGCGTAACGAAATTGTTGCTCCAAGCTACTGGCCGAAACGCCAGGCAAAAACTCCACAGTAAACACCCGCTTTCGTGGATCGGCTGAGGCCGTTAGCGCCCGGCTAACATCGAGCGCCGCGGGCCCCGATAGCCCGAAGTGAGTGAACAACATCGAACCGCGACGCTCAATCATCACACCAGGCTTAAGTCCGCGGCGTCGCCGCTTACCCATCGCTGTTTCCCCGACGTCCGGATCGACGATACGCACGCGCACATCCGGAACTGTGATGCCCCGTAGCTCGCGCACCCATGCATCATCGCTAGTCAGCGGCACAAGAGCAGGGCGGGGGCGGCGAATTGTGTGCCCGAGCGCAGCGAGCCAACCGTAACCATCGCCGGTCGTGCCGCAACCAGGATAGCTTTTGCCACCGGTCGTGATGATCAGCTTCTCACAAACGAGCTTCCGGCCGGGCGCTGTTAGCACAAATTGTCCGACGTCACGTTCGACGCCGCTCACGGGCTGGCCGAGTACGAGTTCCGCGCCGCTACGATCGAGTCGCCGGAGCAGAGCATTGAGCACATCGGCGGCCCGATCGCTCTGTGGAAATATCTTTCCGCCCTGCTCAATTTTCGTGGCCAGCCCTTCGGCATTTAGCAGCTCGACCAAGTCACTTGGACTGAGCGCCGCCAGCGGCGAATGTAGAAACGGCCCCGCCGAGCCAAACGCCGCGATAATTCCTGCCGCGTCGCAATCGTGCGTGATGTTGCAGCGCGTGCCGCCGGACATCAAAATCTTCACGCCCGCCTTGCGATTCTTTTCCAGCAGCAACGTCCGCCGCCCACGCTCCGCACTGCGCGCCGCGGCAAGCAATCCGGCCGCCCCGGCGCCAACCACGATCACCTTGTACATTTCGGCAGACGGAGCATCGCGTGACATGGAAGCGGACAAGCCGACGGAAGCTAAACGATGTTTGATCTCAATCTATCGTGGTTATTGCGCCGCCGCCAATTGGACGGGCAATCTCCCGTTTGATAAGATGCGGTTGAGAATGCGTCAACCATTAGACCTGCTGCACTATAGCACCAGTCATTCCGATTTCGTACGCAGGAGTTCTGTTATGCGTATCGACAAAGGCGGGTTCGCGTTGGGAGGAGTTGCCATCGTGTTGTCGTTCGTCACGCATAGCCCGGCAGTGACGACGAGTATCGATCCGATCGCCTCGGGGCTCAAACAACTGCCCGGTGCGCAACAAATGCTCCCGTTGCCGGTGCGTGTGATCGATGCGACGGGCAAACCGGTGGCGAAAGCCAAGGTTAGGCCCTGGGCGCTCCGCAGTTCGCAGGGCCATGGCTGGTGGCGCAAAGGCGACGAGGAGGCCGGCGTCGGACCGACCGATGTTCTTACCGACAAGGACGGAAATGCGACGGTCCTTTATCCAAAGTATCGCGACGTTCAGGAACAAATTCGGACATTGGCCGTGTCGCTGAGCATCGATCATGCGGATTACGCCTTTATCGATGCGGAACATATCGATGTGCCACTCGAAACAAAGGGCCCATACGAGATCAAATTGGCGGGCGGTGTTCCGCTCGAGATTCGTCCGCTACTGGACGACAAGCCGGCCGATCTCAAGGATTTGTTTGCGCTCTGGTCCGACGGCCGTTCTTGGCAGCCCGGTGCGGCCGCAGAGAAATTGCCCGACGGCGCCCTGCGAATTCCCGCCATGCCGCCCGGCAAGAATAGCATTTTGCTCATAAAGCTCGATGGCGAGCGGGCAACTCACTTCAGCAAGATCACCGACTTGGAGCTCAAAGAAGGCGAGCGAAAAAAGATCGACGTTCCGTTGCTTCCGAGCGCGCGAATAGAAGGCGCTTTGAGCGACAACGTGCCGCGGCCCGTCCGCCACGGCCGCATCAAAACGTGGACCCTTGCTCCGGCGGCAGCAGAGCGGAAACGCGTAGAATGGTTCTCTTGGACTCCGATCCGCGCCGATGGGACTTTCACGATCGATGGCTGGCCCGCCGATGAGCGAATTCAACTCATCGCCTTATGCGACGGTTATATAGCAACTTCCGGGCATGCACCTGACGTCGTCGACCATCCGCCCGATCCAAAAACGGATTGGTTCAATCGCCCGCAGGTTTTCGATCCGCGCTCAGAAAAGCGAATCGAGGTATCGATGACGCCGCTGGTGCGCTGCGTCGTAACAACTCTTGACGAGGACAGTGCGCCCGTTCCAAGCGTGAAGGTAAGCTCTTGGCCGAACGTCGGTTGGTGGAACAACGGGTCCCAAATTTACTGTTCCCCACTGGTGCGCGGCGAGCGACTGCTCCGCGAACGTGATTATTACAAGGCGATAGACGACACATTCCCGGCGCCATTCGAAGACACAACCGATGCCCACGGCAAACTCACACTCGAACTTCCGGTCGGTCACGAGGATCTATGCGTTACAAGCGACGTTTACGAGCTGCCGGCCTTTCTTGGCCGTCGCGAGGTTAGAGTCAACTTGGTGAGCGGGCAGACGACCGAGACGACGCTCCGGCTCCAGCCTCGCGGCACAGAGAAACTCGGCGAATGGGACAAACTGGCCGGTGTCGTCTTCGGCTGCTCGACACGTGAGGGCCGGCGGATCTGCGCTCTCCCCGGCGTTCGAAAGAAAATGGACGAGTTCGCCGAGCGATTTCGCCAAGGCAAGAATCAGCATGACCCGAAACTGCTCTCTGAGGCCTATACGGCGGTCGCCGATGCCTTCGTCGGCGTCGGCGATCGAGAAGAAGCCGCCAAATGGCGACGAAGAGCGGCCGAAGAAGCCGCGAAAGTCAACAGCGGCGATCAACCCGCGGTCAAAAAAACAAACGCAGAATAGTGCCCGACTCCGCCAACGCGTGGAGCGCTACTCGCTTGGTCAACCGCGGCCGCAAACGATGATCGGCTCTGATCACCGCAAAACGGGCTCGTTCGCTTTAAACATCGTACAATGAGGTTGTGCCAAATAAACCCTTACCGATGAGTTGCGACCGATGATGCATCCCCGGCGGGTCGCCATCTTCGCAGCCCTGGCTCTGGTTGCTAACGCTCAAGAAGCCCTTGCTTCGACGGCCACGATTACCGTTTCGCAAACGCAGATCGGCGTTACGCCCCAGTACATTGGCTACAACATGGGCCACTATCTGCCGGGCAGTAACACGTCGGCATGGGTCGATTACTCAGACGTGAACGCCTTTCGCGTTTGGCTAAGTCCCGGCGACTACGAGCCGACGGACGACATCGCGCCATTCGGCGACGGCGTCACCGATCTGACCAGCTTCAACGCTCGCAAGGCGGCGCTGCGCAACGATCCGACCAATCCCACGTACATCAATTTTGCCAAGTTCGACGACCGCTTCAAAAACTTCGTTCAAGATGGACGTAACAGAGTTGTCGCCGACACGATCCTCAGCGACTTGCACGGCGCGGCATTACGCCGGTCATCGAGCTGTCGCGCTCCACGGCTTGGACCATGACCACCTGGGCCGGCAAATGGGAACAATGGCAGCACTATTATGCGATGGCCTATTACATGGCCCGTTACTACGACGTATCGCGATTTCAAACCTATAACGAGCCCGATCAATCCAGCTCGCCCGTGCCGCAGAGCGAATGGATTCAACGGCTGAAGATCGCCTCCGATGCCCTTCGAAGCGCCATCGCCGATGTCGATCGCGACTACGGCAAAAATCTCATTGCCGATGTTTCGGCACCCGTCACGATTAATGGCGCCAACACGATCGACACCTGGGGCAAAGCCGCACTGGAGCAGAATCGCATCGATTACCAGGGGAATGTGGTGAACTACGACATCTTCAACACGTACGACGTTCACCGCTATGGCGCCACGGGGGCCACGTTCACGCAAGACATGCAGACGTTCAAGTCGAAGATCCCGCAATACAATCCCACCGGGCAGATGATGCCAGTGGTGTACACCGAGTTTAACCGCCGCAACAGCAGCTCATTCGCCGGCTCAACCGATACACTCGATACGCCGTCGATGTTTCTTGGGGTCGCCGACGACTACCTCGGCGCGATCAAAGAAGGTGTCACCGGAATGTACGCCTTCAAGTTCAGCCAGACGTTGTGGGATGACGATGGCAACGGTTCAACCCCCCAGGTTCCACAAAAGACCGGTTTCTATTACGTCAACAGCGACTACGACACGGGGGGCACCGACGACATCACGGGGCAACACGTGGCGCGGGTGTCGTGCGCCTGGCAGCAAAAGCTTTCCAAGGCGCCAGGCCGCGCTTCAATAACTCCATCTCCGCCGGCAATGCCAACTTTCAGGCCGCGACCAGCTACGACGCCGCTTCCGACAACTACTACTTCTTCAGCATCAACCAAAACAGCACCGCCGCATACGACCTTACAATCGACATGAGCGGTTGGGGTGTCACGCCGGGGACCGTAGTCTCGGTCGAGGAGGTCAGCTCGTTCCATCATGGCGAAGTAACGCGACTGGTAACCGTGCCCCAGTCCAAACAGATCACGCTCTCGCAACCCCTGCAAAGCGTGTGGCTGATGACCGTGCCGCGAGGCCAAACCCAGCAACAAGTGATTTTAACCGCCTCCGACGACGCCCGCGTCCGCAATAGCGACGCGGCAAGTGCGGAAGTGTACGCGGATAAGAACTACGGTTCGCTAACGACCGCGTATGTGGGGCGAACGCCGGACTCGGCACGGTTCGACTACGCCACCTACGTCAAGTTCGGCTTGGGCGGCTACCATGCCGACGAAGTATCGCGCGCCATCTTTCAAATTACCGGCAAAAGTACCGATATCGACGGCGGCACACCCAGGCCCATCCTGTTCCATGTTTACGCACTAAACGATGACTCCTGGAACGAGAACACGATCACCTGGAACAATGCTCCCAACCTTGCCGACCTGGACCCCCAAATGACCGGCGTCGGAACCACCGCGTTTCCCGTCGGTCAGCTTACCTTCGACAACACCCAGGCCGAGTGGGGCATCGACCTCTCGGATTTTCTGAAGCTTCACCCGCAACTTTTCGACGACGGCGCCCTCACACTGGCCCTCGTTCGCGAGCAGCGCTTCACGGGCGATGCCGATCCCTCGCTGAGTTACGTGCAATTGCAGATGAAGGAATCCGGAATCGCGCCCAAACTCACTTTGTTTATCGATAACCGCGTGCCGGGCGATTTCGACATGAATGGCGTCGTCGATGCGGCCGACTACGTCGTGTGGCGAAAATCCGCCGGCCAAACCGGCACCGGCTTGGCCGCCGACGCCAATCGAGATGGCTCGGTGACCACCGAAGACTACGACATTTGGAGATCGCACTTCGGCGCCGTCGCCAATTCTGGCTTCGGCGCAAGTTCGGCCGTACCCGAGCCCACAACGATTGTCTCTTTGCTGAGCGCCATTCTGGCGATGCTTTCACTACGGCGTCCGAAGTCGGCCCGTGCGCGTCATATAAGCACAATCGAGGACCGGCTCATTTTGCGCAGTCTGCGGAGCAGAATTTCCGTGACCCTACTCCGCAGACGGTACCGGGAGCGGCGTGAAAACAAAGAGCTGTTCAATGGACAGGGGCGGGATCGAACCGCCGACACCAGGATTTTCAGTCCTGTGCTCTACCAACTGAGCTACCTGTCCAAAACTCTACAAATATAGGGGTTTTCTCGTTTCGAGCAACCGGTAATGCACCATAAATGTAGCCAAAGTGTAGCCAAACTTTGAGTCACGACGCTTGTGTAGCCAAAAGTCGCTGCATCTTCGCTGCCGCTTGCTTTCCCATCCCTGGTAGGACGTGGGCATATCGATCCAAGGTAAAGCCCACCGTCGCATGCCCGGCAAGCTCGGAAATCAGTCGTGGGTTTTCGCCTTCGGCCAGCATAAGCGTGATCATCGTATGCCGCAAATCGTGAAAGCGGATTTTGGGAATACCGGCTTTCCGAAGGATCGCCTTATAAGATCGCGTCAGATTGTGGCGACTCAATAATCCGCCCTTCGTATTAGAGAAAACCAATGGGCTTCCGGCAAGCCGATCAGCGACCGTGTGCTTACGATGATCCTTCAGGGCATTGACGGCAATTGCCGGCAGATCAATGCGCCGATTCCCCTTTTTCGTTTTTGGCTCTTTCAATTTTTTGCCATAGGTGATGGTGCGGCGGACCTGAATCGTGGCGGATTCCAAATCAACATCACTCCATTGCAGAGCAATCAATTCGCATTGCCGCATTCCGGTAGTAATTGCCACGACATACAACGCATACAACCGATTTGCCATTGCCGCCTTTAGAAAACTGGCCGCTTGCGTGGCATCAAAGGTTTTCATTTCCTGACGAACTTCCTTTGGCGGGATGGCCTTGTCAACAACATTGCGACCGACCAACCCCCACTCGACAGCCTGCTCAATGGCTTCGCGCAGAACCGTGTGAACGAAACGGCGCGTTCTCGGCGAATATCCCGCGACTTCCATTTCACTGTAGATGTTTTGCACGTCGGCCGTGGTCAATCGCTCCAATCGAATCCCACCTATTCGTGGGTTCATGTGAATATCAACCAGTTGCTTGTAGCGGATGTATGTAGCTTCGCAAGTCGTTACACGCGCCACGTCTTGCAGCCAAGAATTGAGATATTCGCTGACTTTCACGCCAGTAGCACTCGGGATTGTGCCTAGCGTCTTTTTCTGCTGCAACTTGCTCAATTCGTCCTGAACTTCTTTTTTCGTTTTTCCGTACACGGTCTTTCGTCTTCGTTTGCCGCCAGCGTCATATCCAATTGTGATCGTGCCAACCCAACGATCGTCGCTTTCACGCTGAAAGATTGAGCCTTCCCCGTGACCGCGTCGTGAAGTTCTACGTTTTTTGGTTTCCGTTGCCATTTAGAGCAACTTACCTTTATTCATTCCTGAATATTGTGTAAACATGATTCCTGATCCAAGGAGGGATTAGGATGAGACCGTTCACAGAGGATTTTCGGGAACGTATTGTAGCGGCGTATGAAGCTGGCGGAGTCAGCTTGGCCGCGACTGGTCGCCGCTTTGGGGTTAGCGGCAAGGTGGTCGGGAAATTCGTTCGCCAGAAGCGCTCACTGGGAACGCTGGCTCCCCAGGTGCATCGGCGCGGCCGAAAGGCGGCCGTTTGCGGCAAGAAGAAAGAGGAACTCCGCGCGCATCTGGAACAATACCCGGATGCGACGGTGCTGGAACGGCGCGAAGCGTTGGGGCTGAAGTGTTCGGAAAAGACGCTCTGGCAGACGTTACGCAAGATGGGCTGGCGTTTTAAAAAAAGTCGTCGCGCGCCGTCGAGCAGGATCGTCCGGACGTAGCACGGCAGCGACGGGACTGGCGTGCCAGCCAGGAACGCATCGATCCGCAGCGTCTGGTCTTTATCGATGAAATGGGAGTGCAAACGGATCTCACACGGCTCCGCGGCTGGGCCCCGCAAGGCCATCGCTTGGTCGAAGCGGTCCCCGGCGGAAAGTGGCAGACAAGCACCCTCGTTCAAGCGATCGGGTTAGATGGAATCCGCGCTGCGATGATCATCGATGGCCCCATCAATGCGCCGTCGTTCAGCGGTTTTTGCAACTGGCTGTTGATTCCGGCCTTGTATCCGGGTGACCTCGTCGTCTTGGACAATCTTTCCAGCCATCGTTCCTCTGCCGCAACTCAAGCGATTGAAGCGACTGGCGCTCGCGTCGTATACCTTCCGCCCTATTCGCCTGATCTAAACCCGATCGAAAACATTTTCTCCAAAGTTAAGCAGCTCTTTCGCAAAGTCCGCCCGAGGAGCTTCCGCCAAATCGTCAACGCCGCCAAACAAGTCCTCAGCAAAATCACCCTCGACGACCTTGAGTCCGTATTCCTACACTGCGGATACACGGGGACATAAAAAGGAAAGTTGCTCTAGTACCTCCAAAAGAAAACGCCGCAGAGCGTCGGTGCTGCTAGGCGGTTCTCACCACCTTGCGGGTCTCACGAACTCCGCGCACCGACGCCTTGCGGCGTCACGATCCGTTCAGTTTTATGAGAATGCCCCGAGGGCTTTAGCACTGATAAGCGTACCAGCACTAGCAGGCGAATACAACTAGACGGCAAGCATTAGACTCTCTTTGGCAAGCGCACGAATCGCTCGCCACGGGATTCGGCGCGAACGACCAAACTTGCAGTACGCGAGGCGACCCGCGTCCATTTCCTCGTATAGTTTGGATCGGCCGATGCCTAGAAAATCAGCCGCTTGCCGGATTGTCGCGAGTCCGTCGGCGATCAGTTCTTGTCGGTCATCGTCGGTCATGCTGTCCTCGCTCGCGGAGTGTAATGGTCGAAATAGAAACGGGTTGTTGCCTGTGTCGTCGGGCGGGAGCACGAGCGGCGTTTAAGCCTGCCATTTATAGGTCTCGCGGAAACGCAAAACCCTTGTTTTCCAGGACCAAATTTGGCCCAAATTTTCGCAAACGTGTTCCGACGGGTCGGGATGACTGTCTGGTCGTCTCTGGTCCGATGACCTGTCTGGCGAATTCGCGGGGAAAAAAGGGCGGCTTTTTAAGGGCTGTTTTGCGATTCTCCACTTCACCAGTTTTACGGCACTGTGGCAGCCCAAGATTCATACTTGCGTTCGTCGCCGTTGACGCTCCTGTGCCGCCGTCCGCAATCACCACGGCCGTGATGCCAGTAATCGAGCCGCCAGTGAGCGACACACTATTCGAATCCTGCGTCGCAATTGTTCCCAGCCCTAACGTCATCCGCTGTGCAGCCGCGTCGGCGTCATCGAGCAAATCCAGCCCAGCCGTCGTGGGTGTAGTGCCCGCGAGCTTAAAGCTGTCTTTCGCTTTCGATGGAATGACGACGGTCATGGCTGAGGTGTGGATTTAGTTGGCCCGACGAGTGCCTGCCGATCACGCAGAAATGTATTCAACTCTTCGATGCTGGAACGCAGCTCTTTGGTTGTCTCGTGATAGTCGGTTTTGATGTCAGCCAGTTGCTGCTGATTGGCAACCACACGGCCATTGAGATCACGAAAACTGAGCGAGAGTTTGTCGAGTTTGTTGCATTCCATGCGGGCGTGCGTGTAGACGCAGGCGGCGACGAACAGGGCAACCTTGATCCAGTGCTTCGCGGTCACCTGAACGGTGAACGAACCTTGAGTGGGAGACTTCATCCGTGAACGCCAAAAACTGAGAGAATCGCCAGAGCAGAATGCTTAGGCTGTTGCGTCTATCCGCAGAGTTTTTTGCCCTGTTGGGCGGCCGTCCCGCTTTGAGCGGTGTGGGCTAAATTGCTCCCTCTTCGTGCTTGCCGGCCTCTCCACTGTGTTGCATCTAGCAGAGCGATGCAAGGCTTCGCGGTGAGAGGTTGTTTGCTAAGTGAGAAACTCTGCCCCTCTATAGTTAGTTCGTGGGCAAAATGACCAAAAGCTACCGTGGAATCCAGTCACTTTGAAAAAGTTTTGGCATTTTGTTGGGAGGCCCGGCCGCATAATCTGAAGTGGACCCCAAAAACTGGACAGCCCAATAAGGTATAAAAATCCCTGCTTAGGGATGGCCTTTGAGGAGTCCGGTCGATGACACGGAAGCGACGAAGTTTCAGTGGCGCATTCAAGGCGAAGGTAGCACTGGCGGCATGCCGCGGCGACAAGACCACGGCTCAGTTGGCGGCTGAGTACGAAGTCCATGTGGGCCAGATCACGGCCTGGAAGAAGCAGCTATTGGAAGGTGCTGCCGCATTGTTTGAAGACGGCCGCAGCAAGTGCGCTGCCGAGGACGCGGCCAGTGACGAAGAGCTATATGAGCAGATAGGCCGGCTGAAGATGGAAGTCGAGTGGTTGAAAAAAAAAGCTGCCGAGCTCACCTGAAGGATTGAGGCGATGCATCGAACCGGAACACGAGTGGCTGTCGATCGTGCGGCAATGTACCTTGCTCGGGCTCGCGCACAGCACGTGGTATTACCGCGCGGCCGGCGAATCAGCGGAGAACCTGGCACTGATGCGGCGCATCGACGAGCAGTATTTGCGGACTCCGTTTTACGGCAGCCGGAAGCTCTCGAAGGTGCTGGGAGTCAATCGCAAGCGCGTTCAGCGACTGATGCGGGTGATGGGAATCGAAGCGATCTATCCCAAGCGGCGTACGACTTGGCCCGGCGCCGGGCACAAGATTTACCCCTATTTACTGCGGAATGTGGAGGTCACCCGTCCCGACCAGGTGTGGGCCAGCGACATCACCTACGTGCCGCTGCGGCATGGCTTTCTTTATCTCGTGGCCGTGATGGATTGGTACAGTCGCTACGTGCTCTCGTGGAGATTGTCGAACACGCTCACGGGAAGCTTTTGCATCGAAGCGCTGGAGGAGGTGCTGTCCAAGGCCCAGCCCGAGATCTTCAACAGCGACCAAGGGAGCCAGTTCACGGCTGCAGCGTTCACGTCGAGATTGGAATTGCGCGGCATCGCGGTCAGCATGGATGGCCGCGGCCGGGCGATCGACAACGTGTTCATCGAGCGGCTGTGGCGGAGTGTGAAGTACGAGGAGATTTACCTGCGCGACTACACCGACGGCTGGGAAGCCGAAGCGTCACTGGCCGCGTACTTCCGCCTCTACGACGACGAAAGAATTCACCAGGCTCTTGGCTACCGCACGCCGGCCGAAGTTTATCGTGATCGAGGCTCAAGCGGCGGGCAGCCGCCGGACGAAAAAACGAATTGAAATCGCGGCAACAAGTTGATAGCTGGTTAGTACATCAGATAGTTAAACAGCTGCCGCGGCCGCGCAAGACCTATGAGGGTCTTGCGGGCCGCCAGCCCCACTACCTTATTCAACCCCAAAATCTGTCCAACTGATGGGGTCCACCTCAATCGATCATGTTAAAAAACAGCTTAAAAAAGGCTGTCGTTTTTCATGTCGCTTTGCAAACGGGCATCGCAAACGTGGGTGGCTCTAGGTGGCGGGGGTGGTGCTCGGATCGCGCCTGTGGAAGCAATAGCCAATTTTGACCCTTGTTTTTAAGGGGTCTGCGCCAGCCGGAAAACACAATAGCGGGTGGGCTAGAAAACCGCGCAGGCTGGGTCGTTTGTCTCGGCAGCGCGGGGTCGCGAGTCGATCGCGAGTTTGCGCGGCCAGGTCGCGGGTGGATTGATCGGTCGGTGCGGCAGTTCTGTCCTGCCTCAGACGGAACTGGAATTTTCCTTTCTTTAGAGAAAATCAAAATTAACCAAAAACAATCCCCACTCATAACCATGGCGCAAATTCTCAACGCTATACACGACGATACCTTGGGCCATCAATTCGAGTTCAATTCGCTCTTGCTCGGTCATTGGGCTGACGGGACTAGGTTTGATGGATATTGGTTAGTTCCTTATTTAATACTGCAACTGCTTCGGCAAACATTCTCTCGCCTGAAATATCATGCGGCGGAATCGTGATCGCAAGCATTCCTTCTAGTGCCTTGCAAAGCCTTATCCGGGGAGCCAAGCAAATCGCGGATAGTCGCCGCCGCATCGCAGGCAATCTTAAGCTCGCCGTGACTGCGTACTAACTCAGCCGCCAAGGCAATCGGCGGCAGTCCGTTTCGAGCGGTGCGCTTCTATTCGTGGAGCCTGTTGGCGGGACAATCGTGAGCGTCCGCTGAACTGCATCTTGACGCGCGTGAGGTAGGATGCCTTGCTCGGAGTGGCAAGACATTACTCATTGCGGCAGGATGCGATGCCGCCGCGCAAGGGGCCGGCGAGGAGTCGACAGCGGGAAGAGTTTTGGCGGCGGATCGTGACAGGGCAGCCGGAGAGCGGTGTGTCGATTCGCGAATGGTGCCAGCGGCATGGCGTGACAGAGGCGTCGCATAGGGCGGGAGGCTGTTCTTCGCGAATTTCATTCAGGGAATCTCCCTGCGCAATAACGGCAGACAATCGCCTCGCGTTTGACCAACTCAGCACAATAAGGACATTTTTTCATGCCCTCGTGGAGTCGCGATTGCTCGATAGCCGCCTCGTCTGTCTTTAGGAGCAATGCACAAGGAAGTGCGAAAATAAAAAGTGCGGCCCCGAATAACCACCAAACATGAAAAGCATGGCCTTTGCGTTGAGCGATGGCCGCTGGAATTAAACCGACCAGTACCGAGATAACTATGACTATCGGCGGCATCTCCGCGGCAAACATTAGAAGGAAATAGTGCTCGCACCTAAAATGAACCACAGTGAAACGCTGTCCGACCGTTCCGATTCTGTCGGGCGATTACGCCGAACAGTACCAATAGTCTCTGTCAAGTCCCGATCGCGATCCCTATCCCGTCTCGCTCGCCTCGCCGCAATTACAATTTTCCAATACAGGCGATTTGTCCAATCGCGAGTTGGTGCCCAAGCACGTTGCACGGCAACGGCTATGTTTCGCGACCACCGATCGACCCAATCTTCGTCCTGATTTTTGTTGTTGGGCGAGTCCATAGCTCACCACTTCCTGACCCAAAACACCGACGAGGAACCGCCATGACGGCGTATGTGCGATTACTCAACCCACCGAGTATCGGCGATTTCGCACACTTGCTAACATGCCTAATCTTACCCAATCCAGTCTGTTATCCGCATATATAAACTTCGCGAGCGTGAGCGACTATAACGTACTTCTTTAGGCACGGACCTAAAATCATCATTTTCCGCGAAGTAATCCCAATCTTCTCGTTCTCTCGCCTTCCCGAGTAAGACCCGATTTAGTGCATGTTCTACACATCTATTAGCACAGTATTTATCCCAATTCCCCACCGCTTTTCGGTCCCCGAATACGTTATTACGTGTATCGCTGGGGAATTTAGTTACCGCGTTTTCGCGTCGATCACGATCATAATCGCACCGACAGCCGCCATTATCATGCCTGCAATGGAACCCAGTGTCCGATTCTGTAGTAGCGCGAGATTATGAATGGACGAGCCACCAGTTGTGTCGTAAGCAAACAAGAAGTAACCGGCAACCAATAGACCCGCGATTAATAGTATCCGCCCCCATTTGGACAGGTACGGCATTGAGCGGAACGAGTTCCAATCGCGTATTACATTCTTCCAATCTTTTCGCACATCGAAGGCTACCATTCCTACCAGTCGTCTTATCCAATCACGGGTCGGAGGTCAAGCGCGTTGTATGGCAATGGCCAGTTTCCGAGACCACCGGTCGACCCAGTCATCGTCCTGATTTTTGCTATTGGGCGAATCCATAGCTCAAGCTGTCCTGCCTCAGACGGAACTGGAATTTTCCTTTGCGGGCGTTAGCATAACGCGAAGCGAAGGAGGATTCTATGACCGCAACGAAGAACGGATCGACTTCACGGGAGCGTAGGCACTTCTCCCCGCAGCAAAAAGTGGCGATCGTCAAAGAGCACCTGGTCGATGGGGTGCCGATCGCCGACCACTGCGACCGAACATTCTCTTCACGAGGTTGAACTGCGAGCGACTCGCCCGCACAACCGTCATAATCAAACCAGTCGTTACAACCGCTTCACACGTAACTCGGCTCCGTGGCGATTGGTTTGCATTTTCGAACGGCCGTTCGGCCTGAATCCTCGGGGCTACCTTTCAACCCACCCCCACTTCAAAACGCGAAAAAATCGGAACGAGGGGCGACCGATCTGTTCTTTCCGTTTTCGCCAGAATTTTACTACCCCTGTATAGCCGTATATAGCTAGTGAACACTTGTATATGATCGGTCGATTGCTGTTGTTTGCGCGCAACGGTCGCGTTGCGCCGCGTTGCGCGTTGCACTGCCGAAAATACTTTTGTATGTGGACAATCGGTAAACGGGACTTGTGCCCGATCCGGTTGCAGGTGGACTCACGGGCCGCGTTGCGCCCGATCCGGTTGCAGGTGGACTCACGGGCCGCGTTGTGCAATAGAAAAGCGTTGCTAGTGGCGAACTAGCAACGCTTACGGTTGCCCTGGCAGGAAACTAGCAACCTAGGTCGGTAATCGATTGAATCCATTTTACCTTGCCGGTTGCGACCGCGCTAGCCAGCAACGCTGCGGCCGCGCTGTCTTGCCCATCGGGACCGCCGCAGAATTGCCCATCACCGACATAAACGCGCGGTGCGGGTTGTTTCAGCAACCATCCAATCGCGAACAAGTCTATTTCGTTTCCGCCGTGCATATGGTTGCAATCGGTTGTGCGCTGGCCATTTTCGGCGTAGACAACTAATTCACCGTATGCGCCATCGTGCGCTTGACATCCCCAACCAGAATAGTAGGCAACCGTTGCAGCAGGCACACTACGGCATAGTTCATTCAAGCGGTCCGCGCTTAAACCCATAGAGCCGCTAGCGTCAAATAGATACGCGCCACCTTGCAAGTATCGGTTGCGGATGAACAATCCAATCGTCGATCGGTTTAGTACAGCTTGAACCAATCGGTGCGGTTTAATCTGTGCGCCACTGCGCGCCAGCGCCGTGCGCTTGACAGTAGAATTGCAAGTTTCAGGCATCGGCAATTTTACAATTCGCATCGGATTATCGGTTGCCTTGCCGTTGCTATTCTCACCGGGTTTACGGCCATAACCGCGCCCGTTGTCGCAACCGTCTTCATCGCGTAATAACGCGGTAAACTCAGCAAGCGCTTTGCCCCTGCTTTTCTACCTTGTGCAGAATTCCTTTAAGTTTTTCGGCCACTATCGGACCGAAAGCGTTGACAATCCTATCATGCAATTGCGCCCGATGTTTGTAAACGCTGCGCGATACACTGCCGAGTCGTGATAGAATCGCCTTGCAACGCAAGGCAACTAACAGGTTGCGGTTCCAATCCTCCGCGCGGCCTAGCACTGCCATAGGGGCGATTGTCCGCAAGTCTGCAAGCGCGGCTGCAAGGCAATCGCGATTGGCGCGATGCGGCATACTGCGCGGCCAGTAAACGTAATGTACGCGCGCGTCCTCGATTGCATTTTCAGCAATTGGCGGATACTTACTTTTGCGCGGTGGCGCGGTCCGATTCGCGTGCAAGGTTTCATGAATGCGAATTGTCCGCGCGTATGCGCCAGTTTCCATCGGCGCGGCGACTGCAACTACCTTGCGTTTATTCCAGGTTGTGAGCCCGCCATAGGGCGAATCGGAAATTTTCAGATTGTCGGCTGCGCGTTGCGGTTGTACTGCATCATGCACGATATCGCGTAGGTCAAGTTTCGCTGTCATAGTTATGGTTCCTTTGTGTTAAGTAATAGGCCACTAGGGGCAACGGTTGCCCCTAGTGGCCATAGGTTGTGGATTGCTACTCTTCACTTGCAGCCTGCGCTGGCCAGAATATCGACGCCATTCTCGCCGAATATCAGTTCAGCGGCGCGTTCCATGCCGATAGCTTCGCCCAAGGCGTAAGGGCGAGAATTGAGCGGACCGATACGGGTGGCACCCAGCGCGCACCGATTGTCGTTCGTAAGCGCGACTAAGCACATTGGCCAATCCTGCGCGGCAACTGCTCTAGGACCGCTGGCGCGGGCTCATTGGCCAATAGCTTTACGTCGAATCGATCCAGCAACGCTTCCGGCAACGCGGACGGTTGCGCGTTAGTGGTCGCGATAACCGCAAACCCCGCCGCTGGTTCAACGCGCTCCCCTGTTGGCAAGGTAATGCCGGCGATTGCCTTGTCGTCAAGGATTGCATGCAAAGCGCAATGCAATTCGGGGCTGTGCTGGTCAATTTCATCCAGCACTAGCGCACAACCGCGCCTCATCGCGCGGACCGCTGGTCCATCTTGCCAAACTGTGTTCGCGCCACCGCTGGCAAGGTGAACTTCCAACAGCAAAGCGCTGTTGCTGGTCAAGTTTTGCCTTGGCAATTCGATCGCGCAATTCAACGGGTGCGCCACTGGTTAGCAGTAGTGAACCGATCAAGTCTTCCTGCGGTTGTTGGGGATGCAACGCAATTCGCTCCACGTGAGCGAATGCGGTCCCTGCCCAACTACTCTTGCCAGTACCCGGGGCGCATAGAGTGAAGTGGACCCCAAAAACTGGACAGCCCAATAAGGTATAAAAATCCCTGCTTAGGGATGGCCTTTGAGGAGTCCGGTCGATGACACGGAAGCGACGAAGTTTCAGTGGCGCATTCAAGGCGAAGGTAGCACTGGCGGCATGCCGCGGCGACAAGACCACGGCTCAGTTGGCGGCTGAGTACGAAGTCCATGTGGGCCAGATCACGGCCTGGAAGAAGCAGCTATTGGAAGGTGCTGCCGCATTGTTTGAAGACGGCCGCAGCAAGCGCGCTGCCGAGGACGCGGCCAGTGACGAAGAGCTATATGAGCAGATAGGCCGGCTGAAGATGGAAGTCGAGTGGTTGAAAAAAAAGCTGCCGAGCTCACCTGAAGGATTGAGGCGATGCATCGAACCGGAACACGAGTGGCTGTCGATCGTGCGGCAATGTACCTTGCTCGGGCTCGCGCACAGCACGTGGTATTACCGCGCGGCCGGCGAATCAGCGGAGAACCTGGCACTGATGCGGCGCATCGACGAGCAGTATTTGCGGACTCCGTTTTACGGCAGCCGGAAGCTCTCGAAGGTGCTGGGAGTCAATCGCAAGCGCGTTCAGCGACTGATGCGGGTGATGGGAATCGAAGCGATCTATCCCAAGCGGCGTACGACTTGGCCCGGCGCCGGGCACAAGATTTACCCCTATTTACTGCGGAATGTGGAGGTCACCCGTCCCGACCAGGTGTGGGCCAGCGACATCACCTACGTGCCGCTGCGGCATGGCTTTCTTTATCTCGTGGCCGTGATGGATTGGTACAGTCGCTACGTGCTCTCGTGGAGATTGTCGAACACGCTCACGGGAAGCTTTTGCATCGAAGCGCTGGAGGAGGCGCTGTCCAAGGCCCAGCCCGAGATCTTCAACAGCGACCAAGGGAGCCAGTTCACGGCTGCAGCGTTCACGTCGAGATTGGAATCGCGCGGCATCGCGGTCAGCATGGATGGCCGCGGCCGGGCGATCGACAACGTGTTCATCGAGCGGCTGTGGCGGAGTGTGAAGTACGAGGAGATTTACCTGCGCGACTACACCGACGGCTGGGAAGCCGAAGCGTCACTGGCCGCGTACTTCCGCCTCTACGACGACGAAAGAATTCACCAGGCTCTTGGCTACCGCACGCCGGCCGAAGTTTATCGTGATCGAGGCTCAAGCGGCGGGCAGCCGCCGGACGAAAAAACGAATTGAAATCGCACAACAAGTTGATAGCTGGTTAGTACATCAGATAGTTAAACAGCTGCCGCGGCCGCGCAAGACCTATGAGGGTCTTGCGGGCCGCCAGCCCCACTACCTTATTCAACCCCAAAATCTGTCCAACTGATGGGTCCACCTCAGCCCA
>CAWEDY010000030.1:0-44477 GCA_963807935.1 uncultured Planctomycetota bacterium | reverse complement strand
ACATTGGGTGGCCGCTCAATTTCATATCCGGGTGTGAGTCGGTCCAATGGAACCACTGGTCAGGCACGGATCCAGGTTAGGGATTCTCCGGATACCGAACACCAGCCTTAACCTTTTCGACGAAATCTATGAACGAATCCGCCACCGGAATACCATGAGGGCCCGGCCCAAGCTCGACAACACGACAATCGCTATCCTGGTCCCACGCAGTCGTATCCAACCAATAGTTATAGTCGCCTCCATCGTTGGATATCAGAACGAATGCAACTGGAATACTGCCTTGGGAGACGCGGCGTATCGCTAACGTCTGGTCGATAACATTTGACCAATAGGGCGGCTCGGAGTCGGCGCTTTGCGTGTTTGGAAGGCCTGCAATCTCGTATGGCGGTGACATGTGCTGCCGCGCCAAAGTTGCTAAGGAACAAGCGGTAACTTAGCGGAAAGTGCATGCGAAGTTCGCGTTCGGCGTTGACCACGACGTCTTCGGCAACCGCACCCAAAGTTTCTTGGTTGGAAAACACGCGGCGAAGTCGATCTATGATTTCATGCTCATTCGGCATAGTTCGTCCTACGGTCGTCCCCCCTGCTGCATACCTATTCAAATCGCAACAATGCGTAATTCTTTTTGCCCGCTCGCAGTACCAGGATGGATTCACTTGCGAGTTCAGCCGGCGTCAGCCTCGCGTCGACGCTTTCGATTCGGCGGTTGTTGACGTAAGCACCCCCTTGTTGTGTAGTGCGGCGGGCGTCGCCTTTGCTTTTCGAGAGGCCCGCGGCGACGAGTGCGTCCGTGATGGGGAGGCCGCCGTTTTCCGTTAGCACGTTGCGGGCGAGCGTTTGGCTGGGGACGTCGGCGAAGATTTCCGCGAGTTGCGCATCGTCCAAATCGGCGATCTCTGCACCGTAGAAGATTTCGGTGGCACGCTGCGCGGCGGTAAGGCCGGCGTCGCCGTGGACGAGCCGCGTCAGTTCCTCGGCCAGTCGCCGCTGGCTATCGCGCTTGGCGGCGTCTTGCGCGCGCGAGGCGTCGAGCGATTCGATTTCTTCGTGCGGCAGCGTCGTCATCATGCGGAGGACTTTGCCGACGTCGGCGTCTTCGGTGCGGATCCAGTATTGATAGAACTGGTACGGGCTCGTGCGCTCGGCGCGAGCCAGACCGCGCCCGACTCGGTTTTGCCCATCTTGGTGCCGTCGGATTTCGTCAGCAGCGGCGAGGTGAGACCGTAGAGCTGCACGCCGCGCATGCGGCGGGCCAGGTCGATCCCGGCCGTGATGTTGCCCCATTGGTCGCTGCCGCCGATCTGCAGCTCGCAGTTGTATTTGTCGTAGAGGTAGACGAAGTCGTAGGCCTGCAGCAGCATGTAGCTGAATTCGGTGTAGCTGAGACCGCCCGCGTCTGCGCGGCCGGAATCGCCGCCGTTATCGTCGCGACCAAGGCGGCTCTTCACGGAGTCCTTGGCGAGCATCACGTTGACGGGAAAGTTCTTGCCAACATCGCGAAGGAATTCGAGGTAGCTGAACGGGCCGATCCAATCGAAATTGTTGACAAGCTTTGCGGCGTTGCGCGGCGCGTCGAAATCGAGGAAGCGCCGCATCTGCTCGCGCATGCCGGCGACGTTGCGGTCGAGGTCGGCTTTGGAAAGCAGATTGCGTTCGGCGCTCTTGCCGCTGGGATCACCGATCATCCCGGTCGCGCCGCCGACGACGGCGATCGGCGTGTGGCCGGCATGCTGAAACCGGCGGAGCGTCATCAGCTGCAACAGGTGGCCGACGTGCAAACTGTCGGCGCTGGGATCGATGCCGGCGTACAGCGTGCGCGCTTTTTTTCTATCCAGGCACCTAGACCAGCGTCATCGGTAGTTTGATGAACAAGGCCACGCCAACGGAGATCGTCGAGCAACATTGCGGATTGCGGATTGCGGATTGTGGATTGGCAGAGAACGTCCATCATAAATCCGAAATCTCATCAAATCCGAAATCCGAAATCCGAAATTGCACTAGCGCCACAGATTGTCGTCGGCGAAGGGATGGTTGAACCCTTCTAGTTTTGGTTTGGGCAGGACTTTTAAGACTTGTTCGGCCAGTTTCAAATCGTCGCGGGTTGTGATTTTGATGTTCAGTTGCGAGCAAGGGACGATCGTGACTGGCTTGCCGAGCCGTTCGATAAGTTGGGCATCGTCGGTTACCGGGTCGCGGCCGCGTTTGGCGTAGGCTTCGATCAAGAGCTCGCGGCGGAAAACTTGTGGCGTTTGGGCTTCCCAAAGCGATTCGCGGTTGACGGTCTCGGTGATGTGCTTCTTCTGGTCGGCGCGTTTGAGCGTGGCTTGAACGGGCGCAGCAAGGATCGCAGCGCCGTCGCGTTTTGCGGCTTCGAACACGGAGTCGATCCAAGGGTCGGCAATGCAGGGCCGGGCCGCATCGTGGACCGCGACAAAATCGATTTCGTTCTTCACGCGCTCCAGTGCTCGCTGCACCGAATCGGTGCGGTGCTCGCCGCCTGCGATAACGTCCACACCGAGAATGGCGATGTTCGCGCCGAACTTCAGGTCGAACAATTCGCGGTCGTCGGCCGCCACGCAAACGATCACCTGCTTCACATCGGGCCGATTCATAAACCGCTCGGCCGAGTGGAGCCATACGGCCCTGCCGCCCAACGGCGCGAACGGCTTCTTGTACGCCTTGTCGTGAAAGCGTCGACTTTGCCCTGCGGCGGGGAGGATAACTGCAAACGTGGACATGGAATTGAGATTAACCGATCGCGCGTGTCTGCTACAGACCTATTAGCTAGCAAAGAGGGATCTCCCATTCCACTCTCGTGGGGGTTCATTTAAACTCCGCCGCCCAATGTGGTCAATCCGATGGAAGAGGAGCTGCGCGATGAAGAGATTCGTTGCTTCACAAAGATTCACGGGTACCAATCGATCGGTCCTTGCGTCGAGCGTATGTCGTCGACAGCCGGTTTTCGAAAAGTTGGAGGAGCGGTGCATGCTGTCCGTGTCAATGGATGTAGCGTCGCAAGCGGCATGGCCGATTGCGAGCGCCGGGGCGCATCCGGCGGCGGGGCGGCGAGCCCCGACGGCAGGTACATCGCATACAGTAGTACCGCCGCAAACCTGGCGAATGGTTGGACCGCCGCGCCGGACGGCTCGGACACAAACCCAGGCGACATCGACAACATTTATCGATATGACCGAGTTACCGGTGAGACGGTATTGGTCAGCGTCGATGAAACCGGTAACGGTGTGGCCAACGCCGACTGTTCTGCTTTTTGGATGAGCGCCGACGGCAATAAAATCATCTTTAGTAGCCAAGCGACGAATTTGCACCCAATGGATACAGATGACACTTGGGACACGTTTGAGCGAGACATTGCGGCCGGCACAACGACGCTGCTCAACATAAATAACGAGGGAACAGCAAAAATCGCGGCAACCATTACGAGCGTCAGTGAGGATGGGAATTTGATTGTGCTCGAAACGAATGCACAGTTAAGTCCACTCGACACGAACTCGTTCGGCGACGTTTATGTACGCAATCTGTCGCTAGGCACGACAACGCTGGTAAGCATCAATACGGATGGTGTTGCGGCCAATCAAAGCAGTGGCCGCAGCGTGATCAGCGCAAATGGCCGCGTGGTTTTGTTCAACAGCAGGGCCAGCAATCTCGATCTGCATGACACCAACTCCGCCGATCAACGCGGCGACCTCTTCGCGCGCGACCTCGTCGCGGGCACAACACAATTGGTCAGCATCAAAGCTACCGGAACGGGTATTGATGAGTATCTCCAAACATACCACATCAGCGCGGATGGCCGGTTCGTTGTATTTGACACAGCTGCAAAAGGCATCGTTGCGTCAGACTTGAACAATGCAGACGATGTCTTCGTCCGCGATCTTACTGCCGGCACAACGCAATGGGTTAACCAAGGCCACATCTGGGGAGAAACGCCGCTCATCAGTGCGAGTGGAAACGTCGTAGTTTATCTAGCCGATGGATTTTTCGCCTACAATCTTACGACGCACGGTACCACGATGCTGCTATCGTCGAATGATGTCAGCGGGTATAGCGTGAGCGCCGATGGCAGTCAGGTTGCATTTACGACGCGTTTTCTTACCGGTGAGCTCGGTTTCAAGACCGACGTGTATGTCTATTCTTTCGGCACGGGCGCGATTCGCCTCGTTAGTAAAAACGATCAGGGGATAATCGGGAATGGCCGCTCGGTCGGCGGAATCAGTCCGGATGGCAGCACGGTGGTTTTTGTCAGCGAGTCTAGCAACATCGTGCCCGGTGACTCGAACGGCGTACCGGGTGAGTTCGGCCTGCCCGGTGTCCATAACGGTTACGATGTGTTTGCGTACGATGTGGCGAGCGATCACGTGGAGCTCATTTCGAAGGTCGGCCCGGGATTGGATTCGCGCACGGCCAGCCTTGATTCGGCGGTGGGGTCAAGTGCGGTGAGCGCGGACGGGCGGTACGTGGCGTTCACGAGCAGGGCGCCGAACCTGGTGAATGGGATCACCGTCGCACCCGGCGTCGAAAACGTTTACCGCTACGACCGAGTTACGGGCCACGTAGCGCTTGTTAGCATCAACAAGACAGGCGACGGCAGTGGCAACGGCAATTCGAATTATGCGTCGATCAGCGCCGATGGCAACGTGGTCGCGTTCCTGAGCACCGCGACGAATCTCAGCGATCTCGATACTGATACACTAAGTGACATTTATGCGCGAGATTTCACAATCAACGCGACCGAGCTTGTAACAGTCAACTTTGCGGGAACCGGCCCGGTCAATGCTGAAAACCAAACGGTGTCGCTCAGCGCCGATGGCCATCGCATTGCGTTCCAAAGCCGGTTCACCGGTCTTGATCCCGTCGATAATAATTCAGTGGATGACGTCTTCGTTCGGGACCTCGCCACCCACACGACCTATTTTGGCAGCATCAACGCGGCGGGCACCGGCAGTGGCGATGGGCCTTCCACTGCGCCCAGCCTGAGCAGCGACGGGACGAAAGTTGCCTTTTCAAGCTCTGCGACCAATTTATCCTCGGTCGCCACAACGGGCGACCAAGTATTTGTTCGAGATTTGACTACAGGCGTAACGCAGATAGTAAGCGCCAATATTGGTGGAACGGGGGGCGGCAATGGAGTATCGAGCGAAGCCGTGATCAGTGGGAATGGAAATGTTGTTGCTTTTATTAGCGCGGCAAACAATCTCGTGTCGTTGACCGCCGGCAATAACAACATGTATCCGAATGTGTTTGCTCGCGATTTGACGACGGGTTTCACCTATTTGGCCAGCGTCAATAGCGCGGGAAACGGCGCTATCGGCGATTACTGCTATGACCCACAAATCAGCGCTGATGGCCGGATTGTGGTCTATAGCACACACGCCAATGTCGACCCCCACGATTCGGATGATTGGGAAATGGATGTGTATGCCCGCAACACAGTGACCAGCATCACGTATTTCGTCAGCGACGATACGTCCGCTGCAGGGTCCAACGATAATGACGGCTGTTACAATCCGGTGCTAAGCAGCGATGGAAATATCGTGGCTTTCGCTACCGATGTCAATAACGAGCAAGTTCTCATCCACAACATCATGGCCGATACGACCCAATTAGTGAGCACCAGCACGAACGGAGGGTACGGGGCAAACGACGGCAGCTATATTGGTTCGATCAATGCCGGCGGCAATATCGTCGCGTTTACGAGCGACGCGAGTGATTTGGTCGCTGGCGACTACAACGGAAGGGAGGACGCATTTGTCGCGGCAATAAGTTGGAATACACCATCGCTCATTGGCGATTACAACGGCGATGGCGCGGTGGATACGGCCGACTATGTAGTTTGGCGTAAAACGATGGGAACAATCGTCGCGCCGCACACCGGCGCTGATGGAAGCGGCAATGGCGTAGCCGGGCCTGAAGACTTCGACGTGTGGCGAGCGCACTTTGGCGAAATCTTAGAAACCTCACCGGCGGCGAACGGCACGCCGGCCCTTAGCGCACTGGCAGGGCCAATAGCGCCCGTTGAAGGCGGCGGTGATAGTGCCGGCGATGCAGCGAACGTAGACGCTGCCGTGAACACCCCCGCCGGTATGCCTGCGGGAAAGATATTTGCCATATCGAATCTCGGATTGGCCGTGCCGCCATTTGTTGATTTCGGCCAGCACCAAGTCATCGGCCCGCGATTGGATGCTGACGTGTTGATTCAAACGGATGGTCGCGCTCCAGAGCCGGATCACGACGCAGCGTTGATGGCCTGGCTCTCGGATAGCGCGGGGCGGATACCGACGCGTGCCGAAACGGTGCATCATGGGCCAGGTCGGCCTCGCGGGTTAGTGGCTGCGACGGGTGACATTGGCGGGAGCGTTTGGCGCGGGGTCGCGGACGCCCCGGCTCGCTGGGAATCACTTTCGCACATCGCCATGGATTAAACGCTCGTCGATGATCGCCAGGATGTGCGCCGCCACAACTTCTTTTGTGCCCTTGATCGTGGCGATCACGTCGCCACTGGGCGTGATCACGTCGACTTGGTTATCCGGCGCGCTGATGGCTTCTGGGCCATTGGAGATAATGAGGTCGCAAAACTTGCGTTCCAACTTGGCCAAGGCCCGCAGGCGGTGGTCTTCGGTTTCGAGTGCGAAGCCGACAACCCAACGCCCGCCTTTCTTGGCGCCGAGCGTCGCCACGACGTCGTCCGTTTCGATGAGGTGCAGATCAATGGGCTGACCGGTCTTGGCGATTTTGTGCGATTCGACACGCACCGGGCGATAGTCGCATGGCGCGGCAGCGCCGATCAGGCCATCGCAGGCTGCGAATTCTTCGGCACACGCCGTCAGCATGTCCTCGGTCGAGATGACCGGAACAACGCGCGCTCGAGACGGATAATCGATCTCCACCGGCCCGCTAATGATGACAACTTCGTGGCCCCGCGCGAGCGCGGCTTCGGCGAGCGCCTTTCCCATCCGGCCGCTGGAGGCGTTGGTGAGATAGCGCACCGGGTCGATGAACTGGCGCGTGGGACCGGAGGTTATGAGAATGCGAGCCAAGAAGTTCACTTCGTCGCATTGAGGAGGCGCTGGATCGCTAGTTGGATATCGGCCGGTTCGGCCATACGGCCCTTGCCGGTGCGGCGGCAGGTTTGCCAACCGGTTTGAGGATCGATAATGTGGTAGCCGTCGGCACGCAAGGCTTCGACGTTCCGCTGGACTGAGGGCTTTTCCCACATGGCGGTGTTCATGGCCGGGGCGTACACGACCGGGCCGGCAAATGAAAGGAGCAGTGTGCTGAGCAGGTCGTCGGCCAAACCGTGCGCGGCCTTGGCCAGCACGTCGGCCGACGCAGGGGCGATGCAGAGCAGGTCGGCCTTCTCGGCCACTTCGATGTGGGCGCCGAGCGGGTAGTGCGCATCGAACGCGTGAATAACCACAGGCCGTCCGGTAAGTGCGCGAAATGTTGCGGGCCCAATGAACTTGCGAGCACTGCGGGTCATCACTACAGAAACGCCATGTCCCTCCTGGACGAGCGAACTGACCAGCACCGCTGTCTTGTAGGCCGCAATGCCGCCGGTAACGCCGATGATAAGCTCGTGAGGCATAACCGTAGGTCAGGCTTCAGCCTGACATGTTGCGGCGTCATTTGTCAGGCTAAAGCCTGACCTACAACGCGGCGAAATCGAACTCCGGTGGGCCGGCCGACATCGGGCCCACTTCACCAACGGTTTTCAACTCGTTCGACATGTCGAGATAGATTTTGTCCTGCAAGATTTCCTGAACGATTATTTCCAACTTGTCTTCGCTACCGGCATCGATCAGCGGCCGCGCTCCCGCGTTGAGCGCCACGAGCCGCTTCTGGATGAGCGTCGAGAGCTTAAACCGTCCGCCCACTTTGTTGACAATCCGTTCCTCTTTGAGCGCTTCAATCATATTAGATCCCCGAGTAGGTCGGGCTGTAGCCCGACATGATGGTTCCGGCGTCAGGCAGAGCCTGACCTACGAGTTTACAATTCCTAGCTTTTGGAGAATTTGGCTGATTTCGTCTACCGCGCGGTCGACCGTGTCGTTCACGACTTGAAACTGGTAGTGGTCGGCGCGGGCTAACTCTCGCCGAGCGACATCGAGCCGTCGCTGGATGGCCTCTTCCGATTCGGTGCCGCGAGCCCGCAGGCGGCGCTCCAATTCCGCGTCCGAGCTTGGCCGCAAAAAAATCGTCGGCACATTCCAAAGCTGTCCGCGGACCTTTTCGGCACCATCGACGTCGATATCTAAAATTACCCACTTTTGGTCGTCAGGGCTAGGTCTGACTTCGCTGAGTAGCGTGCCGTACCAATGGCCGCGGCCAAATACTTCGCAACATTCGAGGAACTCGCCGGCTTGGCGACGCCGGGCAAATTCCGCAGGAGTGAGAAAGTAGTAGTCGACGCCTTCGACCTCGCCGGGCCGCGGTTGGCGGGTTGTGGCAGAAACGCTAAGCCGCAAGCGGTCCGGAAAGCGGGCCACGAGGCTGCGCAACACGGTTGATTTGCCGACGCCGGAGGGGCCGGAGAGGACGATCAGCTTTCCCACAGAGGCAGCCATCATTGCACGTTGCAAATGGCAAATTGCAAAATGATAATTGCAGGAAACCAATTTGCAATTTGCATTTTTCCTCCAGTTTCGGCGTCATTCGACGTTCTGGATTTGTTCCCGAATCCGCTCCAGCGCGGTTTTGATTTCGACGACAAGTTGCGAAATTCCCGCGTCGTTCGCTTTGGAGCCGATGGTGTTGACCTCGCGGCCCATTTCCTGAGCGATAAACTCCAGCTTGCGGCCTGAGCTTTCGGGCAACATCAGCGCGGCCTCGTACTGCTGCAAGTGGCTCCGCAGCCGAACGATCTCCTCGGAAATGTCGCTGCGGTCGGCGAATAGGGCAACTTCCCGCAACAGATCGGCAGGCTCGACCGTAATGTTCAGGCTGGAAAGCGCCTGCTCGACGCGGCTGGTGAGTCGCGACTGGTACGACTGAGTGACTTCCGGCGAACGTTTGGCGATCGAATCGAGCAGCTCCAAAATCTGCCGGCCGTTGTGGGCGAGGTCGGCGGCCAGTGCAACACCTTCCTCGGCGCGCATTTTGACCATCGCGGCGAGAGCTTGTTGGACCACCGGTTCAATCGCCGGCCAGTCGGCGCGGGGATCGTCATCGGAGCGCGAATGCTCGACGATGGCACCCGGCAACAAGAGCAATGTCCGCAGATCGACGGGCGAGGTCCACTTGCTATGGGCCATGTATTCTTCGAGCTGCTGGCGATAGCTGTCCAGAACGTCGGTGTTGATGCGATAGTCCTCGGCCGATGATCGGCTTTCCACGCGCAGATTCAATTGCACGGTGCCGCGGCGAATCACGTCGCGCGTTGCCGCTTCGACCTCCGGCTCCAAAGCAGCGTAGCCTTCGCTGGCGCGGTAGCTGAGCTTGAAGTGCCGGCTGTTAATCGTGCGGACTTCGACGGCGACAGACATATCGTCTGTTTGCCTACGCGCCTCGCCAAAGCCGGTCATGCTGATGAGCAAGGCTTGTCACTCCGCAGATTGACTGCACGCAGCCGCGATCATTTGTTACCAGTTGGCGGCGCACCGCTGTTGCTGCCGCCGCCGGACGATGTCGCGGGCGCGGTTGAGCTGGCGGGGGCAGGTGGTTGATTTGTCGGCGGGGCAGAAGAGCTTGCCGGCGGCGCTGATGAACTTGCCGGCGGCTTGGTCGCGGGAAGCTTTGTGGAACTTGCCGGTATCGTAGTGCTTGATGAGCCGAGCACGTCTCCATGGTGCGATGACCAGAATAGAGCGATCAAGCAGAAAACGATCCAAATGGCGGCCGTTACAATCGTGATTCGAGTAAAAATGTCTCCGGCCTTTGCGCCAAATGCGCTGGAGCCGCCCATGCCGCCGAGCGCACCGGCCAAACCGCCGCCGCGGCCTCGCTGCACAAGTACCAGCAGGATCAGGAAGATTGCCAATAGTGACAGAATGATTGCAAAAAGTGGGCCCATAATGATTCAATTATGTTGGTTAGGAATTAACCACAGACACAGAGTGCACCGAGAACGAGCAACCGTTTTGTCATTTAACACGAGGCGGCAGAGGAAATGGAATGAATAATCCTGTTCCTCTCTGTAAACTCGGTTATCTCCTGTTCAAACAATTCTTCTCAGTGACTTCTTTGTCTCGGTGAAACACGATTTGTTAATTGGCCGCCGCGGCGGCGATACCGAGGAAATCATCGGCGAGTAAACTGGCACCGCCAACTAGTGCGCCGTCGATATTTGGCTGGGCCAGCAGCTCGCCGGCATTGCTGGCCTTGACGCTGCCGCCGTACAAAATGCGGACCCGCGCAGCGGACTGGTCATTGTATCGCTCGACGAGCAGGCTGCGAAGATCAGCATGCACTTCGGCCGCCTGCTGGGGCGTGGCGACTTTACCGGTGCCGATCGCCCAAACCGGCTCGTAGGCGATCACCAGCCGCTCCACCTGATCGGCGGCGACACCCGCCAGGGAACCCTCGAATTGGCGCCGGATGACGGCGGCCGTCTGGCCCGCCTCACGTTCGGCCAGCAGCTCGCCGACGCAAACGATCGGCACCAGCCCGGCAGACACCGCCGCCAAGGTCTTTTTATTCACGTCGGCGTCAGTTTCGCCCAAAATATGCCGGCGTTCGCTGTGTCCAAGGATTACGTGGCTGCAGCCGACATCCAGCAACATCGCGGCGCTGATCTCGCCGGTGAATGCGCCGTTCGGCTGGTAATACATGTTCTGGGCGCCGAGCGCGACCTTTGTGCTCTTCGTCACTTCGCCAACCGGCACGAGATACACCGACGGCGGGCAGACTAACAGATCGATCGACGCGTACATCCTGGCACGACCGACGATCGCGTGCGCCAGCTTGATGGCGGCAGCGCGATCGGTATTCATCTTCCAATTCCCAGCAATGAGTTTGCGTCGCATGAGTGAGGAGTCCAGAGCTAAGAATCGAGAGCCAAGAGCCCAATGTTGTACGCTAATTAAGACCGAGGCAATCGCGGCTAGCCGTCTGGCTCTCGACTCTTGACTCTCGGCTCTCGACCAATCTACCCGACCGGGTCGGTCTGCGCATAGGAGCCGAGGACTTCGAAGCGGAGAGACTTTTTCGTCAGTGTGCCAATTGCTCGGCGGGCGCGCGGTTCGCCCTGGTGGCCAACGAACTCGACGAAGAACAAGTATCGCCCGCGGCTGCCGGGAATTGGAAATGATTCGATCCAGGTCATGTTGAGGCGGTTGCGCTTGAAAATGGCCATGGTGTCGGCCAATGCGCCCGGCTCATGCGCGATCTCGAACATTAATGCCGTCTTATCGTGGCCGGTGCGGCCAGAGGTGGTTGACGAAATGATAGCGAATCGTGTGACGTTATCCGAGTTGTCTTCAATGTTTTGCACCAATACGGGTAGCTCGTAATTTACCGCAGCCTGCGCGCTGGCGATGGCGGCCGAAGTGGAATCATTCTTGGCGCGGCGGGCCGCCTCGGCGGTGCTGGCCACCTCCTGCAAGTTGGCGTTTGGCAAGTGTCGAGCCAGCCAATTGCGGCACTGCGAGAGGGGCTGCGGCTTGCTGTAAACGGTTCGCAGCCCATCGCGAGCTCCCACGCCCATCAGACAATGATGAATTCTCAGGGGCAGCTCGCCGCAAATCCGCACGGGTGATCGCGAGAAACAATCGAGCGTGTCGGAGATGCGTCCGTCGGTGGAGTTTTCCATCGGCACGACGCCGAATTGGGCCTGGCCGCGCTCCACTTCTTCAAACACGGCCGCGATCGTGCCGACCGGAACAAGCTCGGCCGATCGGCCGAATCGCTCGATCGCCGCCAGATGGCTGAACGTGAATTCGGGCCCGAGGTAGGCTACGCGAATCGGCGTTTGTACGGCTCGGGTCCCGCTGATCAGCTCGCGAAAAATGGCTCGCACGGCTTCATCAGTCAGCGGCCCCGCGTTGTTGCTGACGGCTTGTTGCAGGACATCGAATTCCCGCTGGGCATCGTAAACGCCGTGTCGATCGGCCTGCTTCAATTGACCGATCTGCTGGGCAATCGATCCGCGGCGGTTAATGGCGGTGAGAATTTCACGGTCGATCTCGTCGAGGTCACGTCGCAAGCTGGCGACGTTTGGCGGATGCGATGCGACCGGCGATATTTCGGAAGCGCCGCGCTCGGGCGGCCTCGGAGTAGCTCGTCGTGCACTGACATTCTTCGATGGTCTTTTCTTGCTCTTTGACATTTCGATCAGTCTTGCGATTCGTTGTCGAAGCGACGAGCACGGTCGTGTGTTAAGCTATTGCCCAGCAAAAACTTGCGAGGTTACGGCTGCCAGTCTGACAGCCGCAACTTGATCGTCGCTTCCGTAACGCTCGCAGATAGGTCAAACTGGCAGACGGCCCGCTTGCGTTTTAAAGTTAATGACGCGCCCGCGAGACGAGAGGACAATCTCTAACCGGCTATTTTACAATAGCTTACGCCAATGGCCAGAGCCGGATGTATGGCAGGCACGGGCTTTGCTAGTTAGAGCGGCGGAGTCGGCAAGTGCCGAATCATTCGACGCTGCGCTCACCCTGGGTTGCCGCGGCATTTCGCGGCAAACTCGCGAAAATACCGCAATCAACTAACAATACAAACAACCGCACTCCACGGAACTTCAAAGGAGCATAAACCATGGCTGCTGGGGAAAAGATTATCGGTATCGACTTGGGCACGACGAACTCGGTCGTGGCCGTCATGGAAGGCAAAGAGGCGAAGGTAATTCCGAACGCCGAAGGCAATCGGCTGACGCCGAGTGTGGTGGCCTTCACCGACAAGGGCGAGGTGCTGGTAGGCGAGCCGGCGCGACGACAGGCGGTAACGAATCCAAAGCGCACCGTGTATTCGATCAAGCGATTCATGGGTCGGCGCCATAGCGAGGTGGCCACCGAGGAAAAGATGGTGCCGTACGAGGTCGTCGGCGGAGCAGAAGATTACGTTAAGGTTCGCGCCGGCGATAAGACGTACACGCCGTCGGAAATCTCGGCGATGATTCTACGCAAGCTCAAAGAAGCGGCCGAGGCGTATCTGGGGCACAAAGTAAACAAGGCCGTGATCACGGTGCCGGCGTACTTCAACGATGCGCAGCGGCAGGCGACGAAAGACGCCGGCCAGATTGCCGGCTTGGAAGTTGCCCGGATTATCAACGAGCCAACGGCCGCCTCTTTAGCGTACGGCCTGGATAAGAAAGGGGAAGAGACGATCTGCGTGTTCGACCTGGGCGGCGGCACGTTCGACGTCTCCGTTTTGGAAGTGGCCGAGGGCGTGTTCCGCGTCATTTCCACGAACGGCGATACGCATCTGGGCGGCGACGACTTCGACGAAGTGTTGATCCACCACGTTGCCGATCAGTTTAAGCGGGAACAGGGAATCGACCTGCGCACAGACCACATGGCCTTGCAGCGACTGACAGAAGCCTGCGAGAAGGCCAAGAAAGAGCTCAGCTCGGCGCAGACGACGGATATCAATCTGCCGTTCATCACGGCGGATGCCAGCGGACCGAAGCATTTGCAGATGACCATTACACGGGCCGAGTTCGAGAAACTCGAGGACAACTTGATCGATCGCGTTCGTGGCCCCGTGAAGCAGGCGCTTAAAGATGCCAAGCTCGACCCGAGCAAGATCAACGAAGTCGTACTGGTGGGCGGCTCGACGCGCATCCCGAAGGTACAGCAAGTCGTGAAAGAGCTGTTCGGCGGCAAGGAGCCGCACAAGGGCGTCAATCCGGACGAAGTTGTGGCGGTTGGCGCCGCCATTCAGGGTGGCGTCCTATCGGGCGAGGTGCAGGATATTCTGCTTTTGGACGTGACGCCGCTTTCACTCGGTATTGAAACGCTGGGCGGCGTCATGACGAAGCTCGTCGAGCGCAACACGACGATCCCCGCCGAGCGGAAGCAGGTTTTCAGCACGGCCGACGACAGCCAAACAGCGGTTACGGTCCGCGTGTTCCAAGGCGAGCGGGAGATGGCGGCCGACAATCGGCTGCTCGGCCAATTCAACCTAGAAGGCATTCCGCCGGCGCCGCGGGGCGTGCCGCAAATCGAGGTCAAGTTCGACATCGATGCGAACGGCATTCTCAATGTGTCGGCCAAGGATTTGGGCACTGGCACCGAGCAGACGGTGCGGATCGAGCAATCGAGCGGGCTGAGCGAATCGGAGATCGAGAAGATGCGCCGCGATGCCGAGTCGCACGCCGACGAGGACAAGAAGAAGCGTGCGCTGGTCGAGGCCCGCAACGAGGCCGAATCGCGGGCGTACCAGCTCGAGAAACTCATCAAGCAGCAGGGCGAGAAGCTCCGCGACACCGACAAGCAATCGCTCGAGGCGGCGATCGCCAAAGTTCGCGAGGCGGCCAAGGGCGACGACCCGGCCACGATCAAGGCGGCGATCGGCGAGCTGGAGGCCGCGAGCCATGCGATGAGCGAAGCCTTGTACAAGTCGGCGGCCGGTGCGGGCGCAGGCCCAGAGGCCAGCGGGTCCCAACCGGGCTCGACAGACGGTGCATCGACCGGCGCGTAGCGAAGATGATGTGGTCGACGCGGAGTTTGAGGTGAAGAAGTAGTGGCACGCATGAGTAAGTCAATTCCCAGTATCACGAGAGATTCCCGGCCGAAGATGAAACTGCGATCATAGCCGAAGCCAAGTGGCGATTGGCTTCAAACGAGTCGTGCGCGGATATTTCCATTGGCTGAGAAAGCTGATTCAAAGTAAATGCCCTTCCGTTTCGAAAAACTGACAATCAAAGCCCAGGAAGCGGTTGCCCGCGCAGGAGCTGGCCACGGAAGCCGGCAATCCACAGATGGAGCCCGTCCATCTGCTCGCTGCGCTGCTCGACGAGCGTGAAGGAATTGTGCGGCCGGTTCTGGAGAAGATCGGCGCGAATGTTGGGCAACTCGAAACCATCGTCGCGGCGGAGCTGAAACATTTGCCGCGGTCCAGCGGCGGATCGCCGCCGGGGATTGGGTCGCAGCTTTCGAAGGTATTGAATGCGGCCCAGGCGGAAGCCGATGGGATGAAGGATGAGTTCGTCTCGAGCGAGCATTTGCTGCTCGCGCTGGCCGGTTCGCCGTCGAAAGCCCAAGAGGTGCTGCAGCTTAATGCCGTAACGAAAGATAAGGTGTTGAGCGCGTTGCAGGCCGTACGCGGCTCGGCGCGTCACCGACCAAACGCCGGAAGGTAAATTCCAGGCGCTCGAAAAATATGGCGTGGATCTCACGGAGCGGGCACGGAAAGGCAAGCTCGACCCGGTGATTGGGCGGGATCAGGAGATTCGCCGCGTGATTCAGGTGCTTTCGCGTCGCACCAAGAACAACCCGGTGCTGATTGGCGAGCCGGGTGTCGGCAAGACGGCGATCGTGGAGGGACTGGCGATTCGAATCGTCCAGGCCGACGTGCCCGAAAGCTTGAAGAACCGGCGGATTGTGGTGCTCGACATGGGTGCGCTGGTGGCCGGCACGAAGTTTCGCGGCGAGTTCGAAGAGCGGCTCAAGGCGCTCATCAAAGAAGTCCTCGATGCCGCCAACATCATTCTATTCATCGACGAGCTGCACACGGTGGTGGGCGCCGGGCGGGCCGAAGGGGGCAGCGATGCGGCCAACATATTGAAGCCGGCGTTGGCGCGCGGCGAGCTGCGCTGCATTGGCGCCACGACGCTCGACGAGTACCGAAAATACATTGAAAAGGACCCCGCCTTGGAGCGGCGGTTTCAGCCGATTTTTGTCGGAGAGCCGAACGTCGAGGACACGATCGCTATTCTGCGCGGGCTCAAACCGCGATACGAAGCGCACCACAAGGGCGTGCGGATCAAGGACTCGGCGCTGGTGGCGGCGGCGGAGCTATCGAATCGCTACATCAGCGATCGCTTTCTGCCCGACAAGGCCATCGATTTGATGGACGAGGCCACCAGCAAGCTCGCGATGGAGCTGCAAAGCGTGCCGACAGAGATCGATCAAGTGCAACGGCGGTTGACGCAATTGGAGCTGGCCGCGCGGCAATTGGAAGATGAAACCGAAGAGCACGCGAAGGACCAGCTCGAGGAGATCAAGGATGAGATGGCGGAGCTGCGCAAAAAATTGGCCAGCCTGCGCGAGCAATGGGAAGCCGAGAAAATGGGCCTGGGCGACGTGGCCGACGTGCAACGCCGGCTCGACGAGGCGCGGGTGAAATACGATCAGCAAACGGCGAAGGTCCGCGAGCAGCAAGCGGCCGGTCGCGTCGATGAGGCCGCTTATCAGAAGCTTTACGAGTTGGATGTCGAGCGAAAGAAACTCGAAAAACATTTGGAAGAGGCCGTGGGGAAGCAGGCGGCGGGGGAAGTCGCCAACGGCGCTGGGGGAGCCAGCGACACGCGGCGGCTGTTGCGGCAGGAAGTCGGTCCGGATGAAATTGCGGAAGTCGTCAGCGCGTGGACCGGCGTTCCCGTATCGCGAATGTTGGAGAAGGAGTGCGCGAAACTGTTGGTGCTCGAAGAGCGGCTGCACCAGCGCGTCGTCGGCCAGGATGAAGCGGTGCAGGCTGTGTCGAACGCGGTGCGCCGGAGCCGCAGCGGGCTGCAGGATCCGAATCGACCGATCGGCTCGTTTATTTTCTGCGGCCCGACGGGCGTCGGTAAAACGGAGCTCTGCAAAGCGCTGGCCGAAGTGCTATTCGACGATGAGAGCGCGATGGTTCGCATCGACATGAGCGAGTTCATGGAGAAGCACACGGTGAGCCGGCTGATCGGTGCGCCGCCCGGATATGTCGGTTACGAAGAGGGCGGCATGCTGACCGAGGCCATCCGCCGCCGGCCGTATGCCGTTGTGCTCTTGGACGAGATCGAAAAAGCCCACCGCGATGTTTTCAATATCCTGCTGCAAATCCTCGACGACGGCCGGCTGAGCGATAGCCACGGCCACACCGTCGATTTCACGAACACGATCATCGTGATGACATCGAACGTCGGCAGCCAGATGATCCAGGAGCTTTTTGAGCGGGGCGGCGCCTACGACGAAATGCGTGACGCAGTGATGGAGTCGCTGCAGGCTCGGTTCCTGCCGGAGTTTCTCAACCGCATCGACGAGATTATCGTGTTCCGCCCGCTGGCTCGGGCGGAGATTCGCAAGATCGTGGACCTGCAGATCGGGCGTCTGGCCAAGCTGCTCGAGCAGCGCGACTTCGGTTTGGAAGTGACCGACCGAGCCCGCGAAGAAATCGCCGGCCGTGGTTACGATCCGGCGATGGGCGCGCGGCCTCTCAAACGGGTGATTCAGCAGGAACTTCAAAACCCGTTGGCTTCGGAACTGCTCAAGGGCGAATACCCGGAGGGCAGCACGATCCGCATCGACTACGACGGCGCGGATTTCACGTTCGCAGCGATCGGCGACGGCAACGGCACGCCACGCAAGGGCACGAGATCGCGCGGAGATGCGATCGTGTCGGCCGAGGTAATGAAATGACCAATGCCCAAATCCCCATGACCGACAGCTAAACTTGCTGGTTCATTTGGTTATTGGTACTTAGGAACTCTAACAAAACCGCCGGGGACTGGCTCAATTTGCGCAGTCCGCGGAGCAAATTGTGCCTGTCCCTCTCTCCCGAAGTCGGTTTTGTTAGAGTTCCTTAGCCATTCTGCGCCGCTAGCGGTCCACCGCCGCCAAACCCCAATTCGCAATTACGACTTCCGCGCCGGGCGTGATGTCGCGGATCTTGCGGGCCATCTCGACCTGCTCGCTCTTGGTGGCCTTCGGCAGGCGTTTTTTGAGGTGCGTGAGTTTTTGCGCCGCTTGCGCCGGCGACGAATTTCTTTCTTGCGTTCGCTGATAGTCATAGGTAGGGGCAAGGGGCCGGGGGACAGGGGTCAGGGGATATCCAGCCTGAACCATTCGGATTTCAAACGTTCCTTTGTAGCAGGCACGGCCGGCGCCGTCAACGCGACGTAAACCCCGTCGCATAGGTTACTTGGATCCGCCGCGTGATTGACACTTCTCGTTGCCGTCCGTAGAGTCAATCGAGCATACGTAGATCAGTTCTTCCGGGCTCGAAGCTTGGCGTTTCACAGAAACGCCACCGCATCAGGTTGGGTGGCCGAGTGGTTTAAGGCACCGGTCTTGAAAACCGCCCGGACGCCAGCTCCGGGAGCCGAAACGCGCTCCACAGGTAGTGGTGTAGTCAGCAACCTAGAGCAGCGGCGCGTGGATTGATTGTTGCGTGCCGCTGAACACACGAACACGGCCAGGCCCAGTACCCGCGTACCACTAAACGACACACTACGACCCACGACACACGAGCACCACGAGACACGAGCACACGAGGAACACGAGGAACACGAGGAACACGAGCACGAGGAACACGAGCAGACGAGCAGACGAGCACACGAGGAACACGAGCACGACGAGCACCACGAGCACGAGGGACACGAGAAACGAGGATCACGAGGAGCACGAGGAACGACGTGCGTCACGAGGTACACGAGAGAAACGGGACACGAGCAGCATCGCGCATTACTTCGCCCGTCGGCGGCATCACTTTTCTAAAAACGCTGCGCGATATTTTCGAGAGGGGGCGGCGGCGAGAGTTCTGCGCAGGAATAGTGGCGTGGAAAGTGTGGGGCGTGGTGGCCCACCCCCTAGATTGGGCTCCCCGGATTTAGCTAGTGGCCGCGTGGGGCTGCGTGTGAGTGTGTGTGTGTGCTGGGTGCTCGCATTCTTCTTCTACGTCGGATCATCGACAGCAGCTCACACGCCCTCACACAGTCTGCACAGCCTTTACACAGGCCGCCAGTCTGGCCAGTCTGCGGCCTGCAGCGATGGTCGAGAACGAGCAATGGCAAGCGTGAAACTTCGCTTGTCCAAAGCTGGACGGTTTTTGCCAAAATCTGTGTATGGCCTGTTGACATTAGGGCGATAGGACATACCATGAGAGTAGGGGACAAGGGAACATAACAAGGGAGTTAGCGATGACTACGCGGACGATTCTTTACTGCCGAGTTTCTACGGCCGATCAGGCCGATAATGGCGTCAGCCTGGACGCACAGAGGGCGAAGCTAACGGCCTACGCCAGCGTTTATGACCTGGAGGTCGTTGCGGTTATTACGGACGCTGGCGAGTCTGCGAAGTCGCTGAAACGTCCTGGAATACAGCGGGCTTTACGGATGCTACGTGATGGGGAGGCGGACGCACTGGCCATCGTGAAGTTGGACCGCCTGACACGCTCGCTACGGGATTGGCAGGAGCTCGTTGACCATTACTTCGGCGAGCGCGGCGGCAAGCAACTACTGAGTGTGGCGGATGGCGTAGACACTCGCACAGCAGCCGGTAGGCTCGTGCTCAACGTCCTGATGTCCGTCGCCGCATGGGAGCGAGAGGCTACCGGCGAACGGACACGCGATGCACTTCGGCATAAGATCCGCAGCCGCGAGCGTGTGGGCAAGGTGCTTTATGGTTTCGATCTTGCGGCCGATGGCTGCGCAGTGACACCCAAATGCAGCCGAGCAATCTGCAATCGTCCTGATGCGGGAACTGCGGGCAGCCGGCTTGACACTCCGGGCCATAGCAGCCGAGCTCACGACACGCGGTATAGCGACTAAGGCTGGTCTGACCACGTGGAGCCACCAAGCTGTCGCGTATATACTCCGCGGTAGCAGGGAGGCGGCAGCAGCATGACACGCCAGAAGCAACCAAACATAATAGACCAGTTGCGCCAAGCCGTTGCTGAAAGCGGTAAGACTCAGGTCGAAATTGCGGCAGCGACCAACCTGGACCAAGGCAACATCTCTAAATTTCTACGCAGGAAGCGCAGCTTCTCCCTCGAATACGCTGCCGAACTATGCAGCTATCTTGATCTTAAATTGGTCCGCGCAAGGCACCCGCATAAGTAGGACTATGGCCGACTGAGTGCGGGCATCTTCAGGCACTACCCTTGCATAGAGTGCGGATCGCGGCCGTAGGCAGCGCATGTACGTGCAAGCGCCTATGCACCCCCCTCACAGCCCAAACACGCGCTACTCTCGCGCGGTCCCGCATAACGGGATGTAAACTTCCACTCGCATACCCCGTTTCAATTTCCTATATGTCGATGGGACATTATGGCTAGTGGCCATAGATAGGCTGCCACATACCACGCATGGTGCTGGCCGCACACACATACACCCCCCTTGCCCGCCGCCATGGGGTCGCTGTGCAGGGCCGTAGGATGATGACGAGTGCGACCACTGGCGGAGAGTGTGAATTCTGTGCTGCTGCTGTTTGTTGCAGATGAACACGCGCAAATCGCCGACGATTGGTAGTGTTCCAAGAAAAACCGAAAAATGGCAGACTAACATAAGTCAACAAAAAATAAAAACACCAAAGGGGGCAAACCAGTGTCAAAGACATTGAACGATTTGATGATGAACACAAACGCAGAAGATAACGCGCTCACTCCACAGCAACTTGCGGATAAGTGGCAGATATGCCGCAACAGTATTTGCAAGATGGAGAAGCGTGGCTTGCCGGTGATTATTTTGGGGCCGCACTTGAAGAGATACCCATGGCGGCGATGCTGCGCATGGGCGGCGAGCAATGAGTTACCGGCCTGATCTATCTACTCCGGCCGCACTTGCGGCGGCGTTTCTTTTGGTTGCTCGCGTCGTGCGGGCGGCCGATTCTGATTCTGATTTTTTCAAGAGGGGATATAAGAAAATGACAATAGAGTACGGTCCGGGTACGGGCGTCGTGCATCATGCGGGCACCGATTACATTCCATTCGAGCAAGTCGCGCAACAGCAGCGACCAGCGTGGAGCGCAGACGAAAAGCGGCTCGCGAAAAAGATACCTGGACGTTTCTGTGATTGGCGGGGCAGAGGTTGTCGCCTGCGTGGAATTTGACCGGCAAGCTGTCGCGGGCGGTCGATGCGATAGTGCGCTACCGGATGCAGCAGCAGCGACCCGAGCGGCAGCCGCAGGCCCCTAAATCCACATTCATGCCACACACTTGAGCGCGCTGCAAAAGACACGGGCCTGAGCGAGCAAAGTGTGCTCGCCGAAGCGCAAAGCTATTAGCGCCGTAGCAGTCAATGCGCGCGGCGGGCCAGCGCAAATTGTTTGGTCGGTGTTTGATCGCTGGTGGCGCTCACCGGCAAATCGGCAAGCGGCCAAGCGGCGCGATGCAAACAGGCGTGCGACCCAAAGCGCGACGAAAATTCAACAATCGGCCAAAGAACAGTCGCAAGATGAGATTCTCGCCGAAGCCCGCCAAGCAGAGGACGCGCAATGCGCCGCGGCTTTGGAGAACGCACGCGCACAGCAGCGGGCCGCAGCGGCAGCGAGGTACGGCCACCAATAGCGATCATCGCTGGGTAGCCGGTCGGCGCGCCCGGATGGCGTGCTGGCCGGCTGCTTTATTTTCGGCGATGAAAACCTTTAACCCTTAAGAGCGATGAAACCGACTGACAGTGACCTCGTACCGCCACACGCCATCGGCGATCTGCTTGCCGATCATTGGCAACATGAATCGATTGACGAGCTTTATCAGGCAGGGTGCCTGTTCCTCTCCAAAGGGTTGCCAATTTTGCCCGTGCGCGGAAAAACCCCGTGCAATAAATCTGGGCATGGTCGCCGCGGCTGGCAGCGCATGAAGTGCAGCGAGAAGAATTTACTACGTGGTTTGATGGGGGCGTGCGATCCGAGACCGCGCGGCAGCGTTAATCGCACTTACCGGGAACAGGTTATCACCTGCGGCAGCAGCAGCAGCCAGCCTGCCATCGGATTGCGCATGGGGCGTGGTTCAGTGATCGACGTAGAGACTGATTCACGTAATGAACGGAAAGCGGTCAGGTATTTTTTCATCGGATGTCCAAAACAGAGAACTCCTACGTTCCAATCAAAGCGAGGTCTTCACCAGCTATTCCAGTTTGATCCTCGATTAGCAGTCATCGCGGCAAGATGTTTTCACATTTTCAGACCCAGACGGCAACACCGTTCAGATCCGTCTGGGTGCTGGTAGTGGAGGTGCTCACAGTGTTATCCCTCCCTCTGCTGGTCGTTATTTTTTACCGCGCTGAGTTTTGCAGAACTCGGTTATGAGTTTGCTCGCACTGCCTGAACTCGTTATCGATCGTCTCCTCAGTCAGTTTTTTGAAGCAGCCGGAATCAGAAGCTCAGGCAAGTGAGACTGATAGTGTATTGGTCCCCTCCCTCTCGCCTCCATGCTCTTGTGTCCCACCCATCGACATTGGAGCAGTGTTACCAGCGAAGTCTGCCCGTCAAATTCCACCAGCGACACAGCGGCATTTTCCAATTTGTGCGGCTGCTTCAGCAGATTGACCAGTACCGCTCGGTTGACCCGCGAACGCCCGAGGGTGAACGCATCCTATACCCGCTCGTCGCAGATTGGCACAGGCGAGCTAGCTCGCTGATTCTGCACGGCACGATCGACGAGACTTGGGCGGATTGCAAGCGCGGCTGGTTCAGGGTAAAGCACCCAATCACCATCAACATCAACCAACAGAGATTAAAAATGGCATACAAAAAGTCCCAATGCGAGATAGTACCTGGCTCAGTGATCAGCGCCGTAGCGCGTTGTCATTCGCCCTCACTGCCCAAGCTGATCACGCTCTGCGCGGTTTTGCAAAGAATGAATGGAATTGAAGCCGTTCGCCCTGGACGGTCGAGCGGTCGCCGACGTTTTGCGGATCACCAAAAACACCGTCTATCGGAACATCGCTACTCTGATCGACCATGGGATCTTAGAGCGAGCGTTGCCGACGGCAATCGCCGCGAACATCGCGCGGCAGAGTTTATTTATCTCCCGGCATTCGAGCGCGCCCACATTACATCCACACCCGCCGCCGACACGGCCGCAGCCGCGTAGAGGCAAACCAGTTTGCCTTGTTAAGGGGAGCACACAACGAACAACATAGAACAGCGCGCCGGCCGTCATCAGGGAGTTTGGCTGACCTGGTGGAAGTGCTTTTGAGTCGAGCACTTCTGACCACGGCCGGCGCGTTTTTATTTCAACATAAGGGGGCAACATGATAACCAACATTAAGCAACTCTTCGCCGGGTTCCCGTACATTTTCACGCGCACAGTTGGGACACTGTGAACATGCTTTGCAGCGCGGCCATGTGCTACATCGACGGCGGTTTCTTGGTCGCTGCCCTCGACGGCAGCAGTTCACCCCGAGAGCGCGAACTGCGGAAACTCGGTGAGCCAATTATGGACGGCGACAACAGCGAGCTCAGCGTGAAGTTCCGATATTCGCCCGAGACTTGGGCAGCAGTCGCAGCAATCATGCGACCGAAACAATCGGCCGCGATCAAGTTGCCGGAAAGACACCCGCTGGCGCGAAAATGGCCGCGTGACGGACCTATAAAACAAGGGGTATTTTTTTACTCCTCCAGCCAAGGAAGCGTTCCGAAAGGAAAATGGTATTGAGAGACCACCCGCCCCATGAACGCTGATTTTGACAATTTGCAACCGATCGTCCGCGACCTAGCACAGTTGCTCGTTAACGAGGTCCGCGCCATACTTGCGGCCAGTGCCGCCACATGTTCCGGCAGCTTGTTTCCGACCGATGTCGCCAAAGAGCTGCGAGTCTCGCCCAAAAAAGTGTACAGTTGGATCGACACTGGCCGATTGCGTGCCATCAACTTGAACGGCGGTGCGCAGACGACCCGCGATGGTCGATCGACCGATCTGATCTGGAGGCGTTTCGCAAGAGTTTGCAGCCTACGCCCCGAGCACCCAGAGCACAGCGTCGCAACGTCAAGTCGTCGTCACATCAACGAAGCGTTATTGAGCCGGCCAGCCACTTGACGAACGTAGTCCGCGCACTTCATCAGCATCGAATCATAGGTTCGCTGATTGTATAGCTCGCTACATATCTGGCCGCTCATGTCCCATGATCCTATCAATCACAGATTGATTCACGTCGGCAGTTTTGGCGACGGTCTCGAATGTTCGCCGCAGACTGTAGAACGTCTTAGTACCCTTCGCGTACACTCCGCACGACTCGGCCAGTTCCTTGAATTGGTGCGCAATGATATGCCTTGTCCACTTGCGGCCGTTGAACATCGGACCATCCGCAGGCGCCACTTCTCTAATCGCCTTGATTGTATCCTTCCACAGCGGACAACGGCGAGGAACATGCGTCTTAGGTCGTGCGAAGTTATGCCAGCCGCCATCTAAGTCAACTGCGTTGACCGGAAGCATTATTAGATCGCGGGGACCAAAGGCACAGTTTATCCCTAGCCATATCATCGCCCGTAGAGGCTGCTCAGCATGTTTGAGCAACGTTCGTATCTCGGCCGCCTCAAACATCCGTTCGCCAACGAGATTACGCCGTTCGCGTATCTTGGCGATTGTCGGTGGCCGTAATGGTTTGCGGTAGCGGACGTTGAAACCTAGTTCCTCATTCGCATGGTAGAAAACCATTCGCGCGAATGTCAGCAGCCGTTTATGCGTCACCACAGAGACCAGTTGGCCGCGCTTGCCCTTCGCCAGCATCGTGCGCAAGCCGGCTAAGGTCCGCAGTAGTGATCGATTCTATCGGCCGTTGCTTACCTAGTGTGGCTATCACATCGCAAACCTCTTCGTACTCGTTATAAGTGCGTTCGCCGATGTCTCCGATTTCCAAACTCCGTTTCTTCTCTTCCACGTATGAGTTGAGCACGTCGGCCAATGTCGCCACTTCGCCGGCGGCACTACACCCGCAAGCAGGTAGTCCCGCTCTTCTAGGTATCGCGTTACCTCGCCTTGTGGATCAGCCCAGACACCGAAATAATGAAACTGACCATGGATCTTCTTAGCCCACTGGCCAGATTGATGGGCGAAGAGCGGATAATCAACGTATGGTTTGCGAGGCTTTTTCTCGGGCATTTTCAATTTACCTCTACTAGGGGGTAGTCAAGCGGGTGTAGTCGCGGGTGTAGTCGAGTATCGCAGAGGTCCCACAGGAATGCAATATAGCCTTTAAAACAAGGTGTTTGGTTGGGTGGCCGAGTGGTTTAAGGCACCGGTCTTGAAAACCGGCGTACGCGAAAGTGTACCGGGGGTTCGAATCCCTCCCCAACCGCTGACTGGACGTTGAGCGTCCAAGGTCGAGGGCCGGAAATCCAAGCCCGCAAAAAGGAGATCGTTATGCTTTCGGCACGCAATCAATTCAAAGGCACGGTCAAGGAAGTGAAGCTCGGCAACGTGATGGCCGAGATCGTCGTTTCGGTGGGGAGCATCGAAATCGTTTCCGCCATCACGCGCGGGTCGGCCGAACGGATGGGATTGAAGCCGGGCGACGCGGTGACGGCGGTTATCAAGTCGACCGAGGTTTTGATCGACAAGTAAGTGGGGAGATGGCTTTGACGCTGGAACTGATTCCCATATTAGTCCAAGCTGTTATCCGAAGCGCAGCGAAGTTTCCGGCGTTCGGCATGAGCGACTCTGCGCGTTGCTCGGAATGACCATCATTAAGCCCATCAGTATTCTTTCGATGTTGCTGCTGGTTCTTCGTCGCCGATGCCCGCCTCGTCGATAGCCTCAAGGTGCGGTTTGATGTGATTCAGTCCGAGCGATGGGTTCCGTCATTAGAGAATTGAGATTTCGAAGTTCGAGGTGCCAACGTATTCGCCGACAGCCTGACCGTCCGACTACGTGCGGCCAGTCCGGCCGACTAAGCTTCCCACCGTGGCCAGTAGCTCTTGGGCCTCGATGGGTTTGGCGATATGGACTTGGTAGCCGGCCATCATCGCGCGGGTACGGTCTTCGGATCGCGCAAACGCGGTCAACGCAACCGCGGGCGTCGTTCCACCTTCCTCCGCGGGTAACTGACGTACCTGCCGAATGAATTGATACCCGTCCACCTCCGGCATTCCGATATCGCTGATCAAGATGTCCGGCCTGTGCTCCTTCAGAAGCGATATCGCATCGTTGGCACTTGCCGCGGTGATGACGTCGGCTTGGCAATGCGTCAGGACGCGGTAAATCAATAATCGCGCATCCGGCTCGTCGTCGACCACGAGCACCTTTAATCCGGCAAGGTGAACCTTGTCGCAATCGATCTTGCCTGCTATGGATGTGGCAGGGTGCTCGCGAATTTCATCGTTGCGGAACGGCGCTAACGGCAGACTGACGATAAATGTGGCTCCCTGCCCTTCCCCCGGACTCTTGCGCGAATCGATCCGCCGTGGAGCTCGACCAGATTCTTGACGATCGATAGCCCCAAGCCCAAGCCACCAAAGGCGCGCGTAGTGGAGGCGTCTGCCTGGCGAAAACGTTCGAAGACCATCGGCAAGAATTCCGGTTTGATGCCGATCCCAGAATCATGGACGGTGATTTCAAGATGGGAACCAACGCGCTCTAGTATCACGTCCACGCTACCACCCTTCGGCGTGAATTTGATCGCATTGGTTAGCAGGTTCCACACGACCTGTTGTAACCGCGTCGGATCGCCGGCTACCGGTCCTGCCAACGGGTCGAGTATTTTCCGCAGCCGAATCCCCTTGGCTTCCGCTGAGGGCCGAACCGAATCGACCGCAGATTCCACGATCGGTGCCAACTCCGCCCATTGCACATCGAGCCGGATTTTTCCGGAGATGATCCGGCTCATATCCAGCAGGTCTTCGATGAGCCCTGTCTGAATGCGTGCATTGCGTTCGATGGCCTGCAGCCCTTCCCGTGCTTCTTGCTCGCCGACATCGCCCATCGTCAGCACTTGCGACCAACCGAGAATTGCACTGAGGGGGGTGCGAAGCTCATGCGACAAAGTGGCTAAAAACTCGTCTTTCATGAGGTTGATACGCTCGGCATCGCTGCGGGCAGCGCGTTCCGCCTGAAGAAGGTGATCGCGCTCCTCGGCGGCGCTTCGGACCTTCTCGTAGAGGCGAGCATTGTCGATGGCAACCGCCGCCTGCGCCGCAACGCCCGTGATCAGTCGCTCAGCCCGTTCATCAAACACATCGGGCTCCGGATGCCCAAAAAACAGACCCCCGAGCACCTCACCCGAGCGCGAAATGACCGGAACGGCAAGATAGCTTCGAACGGGCAAATGTTCGCGCGGCATGCCGAAGTGCGGTGCCATCTGGCCGTAGCGAGGATCGTGCAGGATGTCGCCGCTGCGAATCGGCTTTTCGCCTCGGAATGTCGGTCCGAACAGTGGCGTGGCGCGGTTGACCGAACTTTTCAAATGCTTCGCGCGGCGCTCCCGACAAGGTGTACAACAGGTACGCGTCGCCGCTTTCATCGGTGACGTTGTAGAAGAACGAACCGAACTTTGCATCGCACAGCTTCGTGGCGGCGTCGGTGATCGCTTGCACGAGCTTGTCAAGCTCCAGCGTCGAGCCCAGCACCACTCCTGTTTGATTGAGCAGCTCGAGTGCTTCGGACTCTTCGCGGAGTGCGCTTTCGACGCGTTTGACATGATCGACATTCGTATTGGTGCCGAACCAGCGCACGATCTGGCCAGAGCTATCGCGCACCGGATTGACTCGCGTGAGAAACCAAGCAAATTGGCCGTCCGCTCCGCGAAGCGGAAACTCCATTTCAAATGGCTCCCCCGTATGAAGTGAGTGGCGCCATCGTTCCATCACTTGGGGCAAGTAATCGGGATCATGCACCGATTGCCAGCCCCAGCCTTCCATTTCCTCTGGCGTCGTACCTGTATAGTCGTACCAGCCGCGGTTGTACCACAAAATATGTCCGTCAGGCCGCGCCATCCAAACTAGTTGGGGAATCGAGTCGGCCAGAGTGCGTAGGTCCGCTTCGCTACGGCGAAGCGCTTCTTCAGCGACTTTGCGTTCGGTGATATCGCGGGCAATCTTCGCAGCACCGATGAGATTGCCTTCATCGTCCTTGACCGGCGACACCGACAAAGAAATGTTCACCTGGCTTCCATCTTTGTGGACCCGCACGGTCTCAAAATGCTCAATCCGTTCCCCGCGTCCGATCTTGGCAAGAATGGCGCTTTCTTCTTGTTTGCGGCCTTCGGGAACGATCAACAAAATCGACTGCCCAATGGCCTCGCCCGCGGTGTAGCCAAAGATCCGTTCGGCGCCTCCATTCCAGGTCGTAATAATGCCGTCCAATGTCTTACTAACTATCGCGTCTTCCGATGAGTCGACGATGGCTGCTAACCAGTGACGTAGCTCGTCGGCGCGCTTGCGTTCCGTGATATCGCGCACCACGCCAATCATCCCTTCGACCGAATGGTCGGCCGAGTAAACGCCGCGGCCCTCAGCGGCGACCAATGCCTGATCACCCGACGGGCGCTTGATTCGATATTCGACGCGATAGTCAGTTTGATTCGCCAGCGCCGTTTCGACCGCCAACCGCGCCCGCTCCCGATCATCTTCGCGCAGCAGTTCGCGCAGCTTGGTCCAAGTAATAGATTGCCCGATGGGAAGGCCGAAGATTTCGGACGCGCGGGAACTCAGGGTCACCAAGTCGGACGCTGCGTCCCAACTCCAATCGCCGAGTTGACCCGCTGTCAGCGCAAGCTGTAATCGTTCGGCTGCGCGACGGAGTTCTGCATTCTGAGAGAATTCCGAACTCATCGCCATGGAGCTGCTTGAAAAGTCAACACTGCCGACGCGGACGGGAAACGAAGTCGGACGACGGCGACGCGGGCCGGCGACCGCTCGTCGATATGAATGGCGCCTCGCGCAATATCGAAAGCCATCGTCTCGAGAACTCAATTGTAAATCGCACGGAGTCGCATACCTAGCGGTTCGCGCACGGAGTCGCTGGCCGTTCTGCAACCAAACTGATTGCACGACGCTCAATCCGGCATAATGCAGCGAAATGGTTCTTATTGAGGACAGCGCGGCCATTGGTCCTTGGAATTGGAATGCGTCATTCCCGCGCCGGCGGGAATCCAGAAATTCGTCCCTATCGCCTGGATTCCCGCCTTCGCGGGAATGACAAGTAGCATGAGCCGCTGGTGCCACTTACTGGGCAGTTCTCAATAGATGCCGGGGCGCCACTCCGACACCGGTCTACCGTCCGACATCGCACATCGAGCATCATTTTTTGACGGCTGGCGGCACGGCGCGACGTTTGTCGATGACCTGTCGCACAGAGATCGCGAATCGTGAGAATCAGGGCCACGAGATTGCCGAATTGTTGAACTAAACGATTCAGCGAGTTCGCCAGCAGATGAGCAGCACCCCGATTTGGACGATAAGCAGGAGGGAGCCAGGTTCGGGTAAGAAGCCGCCGGCGGGCGGTATAAGGCGCAGGACGCGGTCGGTCTGAGTGAGTAGGAGTGTGCCGTTGAAGGTGTCAAGGTTGACCAAGTCGCCGCGCGAGCCGCCGGTGGCGATTGGCGTTTGCACGAGCGTGGTGGTGTTGACCTGGACGATGGTTCCGAAGTTGGTGTTGACGTAGATGTTTCCTGCAAGAGGGCCGATGCCGATGACGACACCGTCCGCGCCACTGATGAATCCAGAATCGAAGACTGCGGCGTACGTGGTGGCGTTATAACCAATGATGTGACTGCCGACTTCTGCATAGAGAATTGTGTTGTCGGGTGAAAGCGTGAGGCCATCGGCACTGCCGCCGAAGGTCGTGGTGGCAAGACCAGTAACAGGATCGACTTCTGATGTGGGGCCGCCGAAAGGGTTGGAGACATAAAGGCGATTGGTGGCAGGGTTCGCGTCGATGCCGGTGGCGCCCGGGAAGCTACCGGCCAGGGTGTGGTTAATGGAGCCGTCGTTGTTGAGCTGCACGACTTTGCCTGAGGATTGCAGGGCCATGTAGATATTGCCCCCCAGCACGGTAAGCCCCGCGGCGTCATTTCCGCCGAACGTTGCAATGCCCGCGACACCGGTCGTGGTGTAGTGTTGGCCATCGACATCGTCAAAGATGCGTGTGGTGCCATTGGCATACCCGGAGACGATGACGGAATTTGCACCAAAGCTGGCGATGCCGACGGGGCCGACACCACTGCCGTTGGCGGGGATCTGATCGGCGAAGGTCGTCAAAGAGAATCCCAGATCAATGCCGGCGGGGGTGAGCGTCATCGCAGCCGATGCGCTCGAGGAAAACGCGGTCAGCAGGCATGCCGCGGCAAGAAACGAAGTAATCAACGAAACAAAGACAAAGCGACGGTGGGCTTTCGTCATCTTTCCTCCCGGATGAAAACTAGGAGCTTTACTTTCTCGACAACTTCCTCGGCAAACTACGCCAACGCCGACCGGCCACTGACTAATAAGAATTTTAACTGATAAGAACTTTTGTCCGCGTTGCGGGCTGATTTTAGGCTTGGCGTGGCGCAATTGTCAACCATTTTCCCACTTTAAGCGGTGATTGCTGGCCGGCGAGCTTCATTTCCGCACCGGCGCGCCCGTGCGAAGGGAGGCACGTTCACTGGGCCGATCCTCTTTCAGTGAATAAACTGGTGGAATGCTGGCGCGAACAGCCAACGCTCGTCGCTCGTCCTATTGAGAACTGCGCAGTAAATGACACCAGCGGCTCATGCTACTTGTCATTCCCGCGAAGGCGGGAATCCAGGCGATAGGGTCGAATTTCTGGATTCCCGCCGGCGCGGGAATGACGCATTCCGATTCCAAGGGCCAATGGCCGCGCGGTCCTCAATAATTGCTATTTCCACGGATCGGCTGGCGCGATCGGCAAAATGATTAAAACGGCAGATTTAGAGGGCAACCGCTCCTGGTGGTCGCGGCCCGGCGGCGGGCGAGAGGTGCTGAGGGTCGCGGCGCCGCTCGTTGTATCGAGCTTCTCGTGGACGATCATGACGTTCGTCGATCGCATGATGCTCAACTGGGTGTCCATCACGGCGATGTCGGCCGCATTCACCGCGGCGGCCGCCTGGTTTGCCATGTTGAGCTTGCCGCTGGGCGTGTGCGCGTACACGAACACGTTCGTAGCACAGTACGACGGCGCCGGCCAACAGCAGCGGATTGGGCTCGTGTTCTGGCAGGCGGTGTGGATCGCGATTGGCTGCGCGCCGCTGATCTTGCTGGCGATTCCGTTCGTGCGACCACTATTAGCGTTGGTTGGCCACAGCCCCGAATCGCAGCGATTGCAGGCGCAATACTTTCAAATTCTATGCGTCGGGGGGCCGGCCCTGCTGCTCGCGCAGTCTGGCTCGGCATTCTATAGCGGCCGCGGGCAGACCTGGGTCGTCATGCTGGTTGATGTGACGGCGGCGATGCTAAATTTGGTGCTCGACTACTGCTGGATATTCGGGCATTATGGTTTGCCGGCATGGGGAGTCGCGGGGGCGGCATGGGCGACGTCGGTCAGCATGTGGATGAAAGCAGTTGTGTACCTGCTCTTGCCGCTGCAACGTAAATACCGCGAGCAGTTCGGCACGCTCCGCGGCATGCGGCTCGATTTCGAACTCGTGCGGCGGATCCTCTACTACGGCGTTCCGAGCGGTTTGCAGATGCTGCTCGATGTGGCCGGGTTCACCGCGTTTATCATGCTCGTTGGCCGAATTGGCATGACAGAAGTTGCGGCCACATCGATGGCGTTCAGCGTGAGCACGTTGGCATTCATGCCGATTTATGGGTTGCACCTGGCCGCTAGTATTCTTGTAGGGGAACACTTGGGGGAAAATCGCGACGGCCTGGCCGCTCGCGCGACGTACACCACGCTGCAGCTCTCGTGGATGTACATGCTGGGCATTTCGCTGCTGTACGCTCTCACGCCGGGAGTGTTCCTGCACGGATTCTTTCCGAGCGGTGCGGCGAATTCATCGGCAAACGCGGCCGTGGAGCATATGGCGGTGATGCTGCTGCGGTTTGTGGCGGCTTACAACCTGCTCGATGCAACGCAGATGGTTTTTGTGGGAGCGCTCAAAGGCGCCGGCGACACCCGGTTTTTGCTTCGCGTCAGCCTGTTGCTGGCCGGACTGTTAGGCGGGTTTAGTTGGTTGAGTGTCGAAGTGTGGCGGTTGAACGTTTACGGCTGTTGGACGCTGATCGTTGTTTGGTGTTGGATCGCGGCTACGATCTACGTGTTGCGATTCTGGCAAGGAAAATGGCGACGCATGCGAGTGATTGAAGTTCGAGACGCATCGGCTTCAACCGCCTCTTCCGGTTTAGGCGCCGATTAGGATGGCGAGCGGGAAACGATGGAGCAGCAGAAAGGGGACGGGCACATTTTGCTGCAAAGACACCGCACGACCATCGCGGCGACTGTGCCCGGCCAGTCCCCGAGGTTTCTGGACTTCGGGAGAGGGGGGCAGGCACAATTTGCTCCGCGGACTGCGCAAATTGAGCCAGTCCCCGGCGGTTTTGTTAGAGTTCCTAAATCTCGTTCCACCAATTCTCTTCTTCGGTGAGCACGGCCGCGAGGGCAAGATCGTTCGCGTTTGCGGCCTCTGGCGTTTGGTCATGGTACAACGAATCGTCGCCATGATCGTACGAGGTCGCGCTCAAGTTGCTCCAGGTCTGATCCAACAAGAGCAGGTCGGACTCCGCGGATGCATCATCCACCGCCGTTGCGTTAACCACGCTGGTGGAAGTTGACGCGGCACTAGTCGGCTGGGCCGCGTCCGCAACGAAAGAGGTGAGCAACGGCGAGAATGAGGAGGCGTCGCTAGACGAAACGCCGGCGGCGACGGCGGTGGCGGTGTCCGCCGGCTGGGTCGGCGGAGTCGCGTCCCCCGGCCCGAAAAAGCTATACGATTGGCCGCTATCGGCGCCACTCGAGCCATTCAACAAAGCCGAATTATCGGCAGCCAAACCGGTACCCGCCGGCGAAGAACTCGACGACTCGATGTCGCCGGCGCTGAATACGATGGCTCCTGCGCCGGGCGGCGGCAGCATCTCGCCGAAGTGCGCATACACAATAGCGAGGTCGGCCTGGTCGACGAAGCCGTCGCCGTTGCCGTCGGCGCCGCTGAACGGCGCGACGTTTTGACCTTTCATTTTCGTGTACACGACCACGTCGCTGCCATCGACAATGCCGTTGCGATTGTAATCGCCGAAGAGGAAATTAAGGCCGAAGTAGTAATCCTCGACTTCGCCGATTTGGGCGGGGCCGGTCGCCGAGAGCCCTTGCTCGCCCCACCGGAATCGTGCGGCGATGGGTTGGCCACTAACGGCGTTGCCGGGAATGGTAACCTGCAGGTCATACGTCCCGGGGTTGAGGTCTGCTTCGTTACCGAGGTTCGTGCCGTTGAGCGACCAGGTAAGCTTTTCGCCGGAGCCGAATTGTCCGTCGTGGTTGAAATCCATCCATCCGGTGAGCAAGCCGCCGACGCCCATCAAGGTGACGCGGAGCGTATTGACTCCCGTTACGAGCACGCCGCCATTGCTGACGACGAGTACGCCATCGTCGGAATTATCGCTCGTAGCGGATGAGCTCGGAACACCGTCGACTTCGCCGTCGAGCGTCGCACCAAGTTGGAAGCCGGGCACCACCTTGTGGCTTGGGCCGTTGCTGGCGGAGGTCGTGTGGAAAGAATTCGGCAAATCGCCCCAATCGCGGTCGGCGAGATTATCCAGTCCGAACGTGACGCCGGTTATCGTTCCACCCGGCAAGAGCTGCACGTCGCGATAGCCGAGCGTGGGCTTGGTGATCGACCACGCGGCAGCCGGTGTGCCTTCGTTCGGTATGACGATATCGACCCGGTACAAGCCCGGCGGCACACTGCTAAAGAAGAACGAACCGTTGGCGCCGGTGAGGGCGGAAACCTCGGTGCCACTTTGCCAGGTGCCGCTGAGGTCGGTGTCGAGGAACACGCGGAAATTGGCGACGCCTGCTTCGCCGAGGTCTTGCGTGCCATTGCCGTTCAGGTCGTTGAAGACGACGCCTTGAATGGTCCCGGGGCCATTCCCGTTGGGGTTCTGAGAGCCGGGCGGTTGGAGGAAGAAGTTGACAATTTGGTCGGGCGACCCGGGACCGGCAAACACGGTTTCCACGCCGTCCTGACCGGGATCCGTGAACGCCCAATCCGCGGTCGGTTTGTCCACGCCGATCTGGTAGGTGGCGTTTTCCGTGGGAACCGGACTTAGCGTTGTTAAGTCGATCGGCAGCGTGTATTGACCGTTGGCATCGGTGAGCACGCTGAATTCGCCCGGATCATGGACGGCATTGCGGTTTTTGTCCCAATACACGGAGACGCCGGCGGCCGCGGCGTCGGCGCCATCGAACTTGCCGTTGCCGTTGACATCGGAGTACACCGTGCCCGCGACATCGAACGTGTCCGGCGGCGCATCTTGTTTGAGCAAGAAGTTCAGGTTCTTGACCGGCGCCGGAACGATATGGAAGAGCTGGCCGAAGTCGTTAAAGGCCACCGGCGAGGGCAAGCCCGGTTCCGGCAAATCGGTCGGATCGACCAAGCCCTGCACGTTGTTGGCGTTGCCGCTCGGATCGAAGAAGATTTCGCCCGGATTGTCGCCAAGGACCGGCGGGTTGTCGTGATCGGCGGCGAAGAACCAATTGGGGTTGATCGTCCACGTCTGTGCGTAATGTGGGAGGTAAGTAAAATTTGGATCCGACGTGGTCATCGCGGACGTGGCGGTGTCTTGGAGCAACAGACGCCCCTGCGGATCGGATGCGCAGATCTGGTATTCGATCGTTTGGCCAAAATGGGGCGACGCTGGATTCGTCGTCTGGGCAAGGTCGCCCTGGACGTCGAGATCGAAGTAGTAGTTGCCATCGGCGCCGGTAAGGAAACGGGCGGTCGGACTCGCCTCGGGCACACCACCCCACACTTTATACGCGTCCACGATTACGTTGGCGGCGAACTGCTCTTGATTGATCGTGTCGCCTTCGTCGTACACGCCGTTGGAATTGTTGTCGTTAAAGTCGAGCGTGCGCTCGATGTCGCCATCGCGGACGTCGCTCAAATCGGCATGCTGACCAAAGACCGTCTGCACGTAGCGATCGAAATTGAATTGGTTGTCTCCGTTGGAATCGATGCCGACGACGCCTTGCACGCGCTTGCGCTGATGATGCCATTTTCGGAGTAATTCGGGTCGTAGGTGCCGCCGCCGATGGGCTTGCCGTGCCAGACGATTTCCACGTCATCCAGCACAGCGGCAGTATTGGACCAATTCTCGATGTGCAGCTCCCAATTGCGGTAGACGGGTTCCCCATCTACCAAAAGGGGCTCGCCGGTTAGGACGTTGGTAATCATTTCGCTGTTGGAGCTCTCGCCCCAATTGCGGTTGGTGCTAAACGTCCAGACAAAATCTCCGTCGACGCCGTTGAAGAGATCGCCGGCCGGATCGATGGTCGGATTATCCGAGCTGGGTTGCGCTCTAAAGGGTATAAAGCTGGGATCTTGATAGTAATTGTTCAGCTCGCTCTGGGTGCCGTCCGGAGAGGTGAGCATGATTCGCAGACCGTCGAGCGCGTGTGATGAGTGCGCAAGACCAATTTTCACTTCCACCCACTCGACGTTCATCTCCTGGCTGGGCGGCACGGCAAAATCGATATAGGAAGCTCCGCGGCTGTCGTCGCTGGGGCCGGTGTAACTGTCGAATGGCATGTCGACAAAGTACTGGTTCCAATAGGCGATAAAGCCCGAGTGGCCGCCGATACCGCCGGGAACCAGGTTTTCAGCGCCATTGGGCGGAGCGGCGCCCTTTTCGGCCGCGGGTAGGTTTAAACCTGTGCCAACGACGGCCGTCGTATAAGTCAGCTCGGTATTGGGCGCGATGTTTTGGTTCAGCTCATCCCAATGCAGCGCCATGTACACGGCCGCCTCGGCATCGACGACGCCGTGGGCATAGCCGATCTGCTCGCCGTAGATGCCGTAGCCTTGGCTGACGGTATAGCCGGCGCCGTTGGTAAACAGGGCCGGCTGGGGTTCGTAAGTGCTGGATTCTTGCCGGGCGAAGTCGTTGGTATCCGGCGCAAAAAATCGAACCCGAAGCCGCCACCGAAAAGGTCCGCGTTTGGATCGGCGATGGGAAAATCGAACGGGATAAAACTATGATCATTCATGCCATCATAGGCATCGGGGTTGCGGTACGGACCGATCTGATTCGTCTGCCACGTATTGTTTGTGGCGAACGTGGCAACGCCAGAACTGGGAAACTCGAATTGGGCATTTTGCCGCGAGCTGCGGACCAGAATTTCTTCGACGTCGCGATACGTGAGGTTCGGATTCGCCTGCAACATCAGCGCGATGACGCCGCTGACCATCGGGGCCGCGGCGGAGGTGCCGTTGAAGCGCGAGGTGTAGTCTGGGTCGGGTAAAAAATCTCGATCCGGATCGAAGCCATTGGGCAACGGAGCGGCGTTGAAGCCATCATCGCCGACGAGGTCGGTGGTCCAGATACCGCTGCCATAGCCGTCATCGTCCGCGATATTCGTTGCGCCGAGGATACTCGAGCCGGTAGGCGCGGCCACCAGCACCGACGGCCCCGCGACCGGATAGTTCGTAAACGTGCCATCGGCGTTGATATAAAGTCCGTCGTGATCCACGCCCGTCACGCCGATCGTGTAGCGCGAATTGACCAGCGCCTGTAGCTCGAGCTGTTGTAATTGCCCACGTCGGGGAAACCAGGTAGAGATCCCGGTCCGGCATCGTTTCCGGAGGCGAAGACATTGATCATTCCCAGGCCGTTGCGACCGGAGACGACCGCCTGGCGGAGGATCTCGGTTAGCTGCGGGTCCAAGGGTATAGCAACCCGTCCGGCCGATCCGTAACTGTTGTTGGTGATATCGACGTCGTGGTCCAGGGCGTAGAGAAACGCGGCTTCCGCCGATTGATCAGTAACGCCCGAGACGCCGCCTTTGATCGGCACCAACGTGGCGCCGGGCGCGATGCCCGTCCCGCCGATGCCGTTGTTGCCCACGGCGGCGATGATGCCGGCCACCGATGTGCCGTGACCACCTAACGGATCCGTTAAACTTGGACTGACGTTGTTCGTGCCGTTGGAGGAGTTGAAACGCAACGTGGGGCTGATGTTTGCCGCCAGGTCGGGATGAAACAACTGCACACCGCTATCGATGACGGCCACCTTGACGCCCGTGCCGAGGATGGGGTTGCCGTTCGCATCGACCATGTTCCAAGCGGGAACGACGTTGATGTCTTGTCCCGCGACGCCGAACAGGTGCTGCAGGTCGGGATTGCCAACTTCCTGGCCCGTATTGAGCAAATGCCATTGATCCGGAAACAAGGGATCGTTCGGCAACGATAAGAAGACATACTGCGCCGATGTCGAGTCGGCGGCTGCGCCGGAGTCGCTGGCGCCGGAGGCAATTGTGCTGGAGTCAGTGGAACCGGAGGCGGCTGCGGCCGCCATCTGGGCCCAATTCAACTCGTCGAGCAACGTCAGCGCCGCGCCGTCGGGATTGTCGCTCGAGAAGCTGATCACTTGCGGCGTGACGGGGCTCGTGGAAAAGACCAGCCGATCTTCCAGGCGTTCGAACGACCACGACTTACGCTTGCGCTGGCCGCGATGAGCGAGCGGCCCAAGCGCCTTGCGACCACGCGATGCGAAACGTTGATGACCCATCCGGATGCGTCTCTTCACAGCAGATTCCCCTTCTCAGTGAACACCGGCTGAAATCCCAAAACTGGGGGAGCGCAGACGCTCGGTTCCGAACGAGCGGCCTGGCTCAACAGAGGTTGTTACTCAACTTGCAATTTGATTGGCGTCGAAATTCCGAACTCCGCCCTCAACCGTTGTGCTGCTGGCAGCCGCCATTGCACCGGTTGGCATAGCGCGCACGGCCAACCTATCCCTGGCCCACAGTGTCCGCCCATTCGATTTGCACGATGCTATCGTTGCGGCCGATCCAATCTTTCCATCCTAGTCCGGCAGAAAAAAGTGGTCAAACTATTTGATTGGTAGAAGTTGCAGCGACTGCGGCAGCGTGTTTTTTCGGCCCGGCGGCTAAAGTCCACATCTGTAGCAAGTGCCGTAAAGCGTGCCGCATTTTCGCCGAAACGGACTCGGGCGGCCTATGCAAGTCCAGGCCAGTTAAAGAATTGCAGCATAGGGAGCCGTTTATGAGGGCGGAATGGCGATGTACCGCTGGCGGCCCACCGTTCGCCAACGTAGGGGGCCTGGGAAAGCTATTCGGTATTTGCCGCAAGTTCTGGCTTTTCCGCCGGTAGTGGTCCGATAGTCTGTTCCGAGGACCGTAGCCGGTGCGCAAAACGCGCAGTCGGCCGGCAGTCCCGTCGCCACATCAACGCGAACTCGTTTTGAATCTTGTCTCGATTGTGCCAGGCGGCATTCTTAGGCTCTCCGCAAGGGACCTAAGCAGCACGCGCCGGCAAATGAATGTTCCGGCGATGCCCGCAATCAAACGTCGCCCAGGAGTGTTCGGGGGGTTAACGATGCGAATTGGGTCACTTGCCAGATCGCAAACTAAATTGGTAGCTCTGTTGGCCGCGGCGGCTGCGACAGCATTCACGCCATTGGCCATTTTTGGCCAGTCGCGCTATGCATCGTCCGGGTCAGGCGGTGCGGCTGGGAACCAGGGTCCGACGCAAGCGATTTACATGGAGCCCGCGGAGGGCGCCAACACCGCGCCCACGTCGCAGTATGTCGATTCCTACGGCAACGCGATGATTGTACCGGCCGGCTGTTATGAACAGTGTGCAGAAGGCAATGGCGGGTACGGTCCGCGCGAAGGCTGTGAATCGTGCCAAATGGGGCCGATGTCACAGGACGGATTCATCGGCCCCTACCCGATGGGCGCTGGCGGCACCGATCCACCGATCGGTTACGACCTGATGAGCGATACGGGGATGTCGGGAGACCTCGTCGATCAGCGCGGACCGCACTACTTCGACATTCGGGCGGAAAGTGTGGTCATGTCCCGCGATAAGACATTTGAAAAGAACATCGACTTCACCGCGGAAAACGTGGGCAATGTCGTCGTGCTTTCCAGCAACATGTTGAGTTTCGGCGACAATTGGGGCTTCCGCATCATGGGCCGCTACGATATTTGCCCGCTGTCGGTCGTCGAGTTTGGCTACATGGGAATCTTCGACTGGAACAGCAGCGCTGCAGTCACCGACCCGACGAATAACTTATACTCGCTGTTTTCTCGACCGGCGCCCGGGACGGGACAATTCGGCACGAGCCCGGTGGGCGTGAATTTGCCACCTCCCCAAAACCCGAATCCGGAAACCGAGCAGGCTAGCATGCAGAGCATTTCGCTCGAGTCCGATTTGCAAACGGCCGAGATCACCTACCGCCGGTATTGGCTCGGCTACATTCCGCGGGTGTCGGGCACACTGCTGGCCGGCTTCCGCTTTACGAGGGTTAATGAAGACTTCGAATTCGCCAGCCAAGGCTCTCAACCGATTCCGAGTACGATGGGACCGCTGGCGGCACTAAAGTACTCGGAGGAGTGCGAAAACAACCTGGCCGGTTTTCAAACGGGTGGCGACATCTGGATCTCGCTGATGCAGGGGCTGCGCTTCGGCACCGAAGGCAAGATGGGTATCTACGACAACCACTCGAAGCTGACCAACCGGATCGTGACCACACCGGCAGGGGTCACGCCGCCTTCACTGTTTGAAGAATTCACAGACGACAACGCCGCATTTATCGGCGAGGCCAGCTTCGATTTGGTGGCCGACGTTCTCCCAAGCGTTTCGATCCGAGCCGGCTACGAAGTATTGTTTCTCAACGAACTGGTGCTGGCTGGAAACAACTTCAACCAGACGTCGCCGTACGGAAACCAAGGCACGCGGGTGCCGTTTGTCAATGATAGCGGCGAGTTGACCTATCATGGCGGGCACTTCGGTATTGAATATATTTGGTAGTTGAATGTGGATTGCGAAGTCGGCGAGCCGCGGGGTCCGCCGCCCCGGTCGGGGTCGAGGACGCCCCGGCTCACTAATCGGCTGAGGGTGCGAACCGGGAGCGGCGCATCGGGGTCGTTGTTTCCGGCGATCCACACCCCTTGACAGTGAGGTATAATGGAGCAGGAATTGGTAGCGCGGACATCTTCGACTGCCCTACAAAAATCGCTCAGGAGTCCCAGTTCATAGTGAAGGAAACAGACCGTCAACAGGGCGTTCAAAGCGAGTCGGCCGTTCTGGTCGGCGTCGAGCTGCCCAATAGCAACGCGGCCCGCGATAACTTGGACGAATTGGCCGGGCTGGTAGAAACCGCAGGGGCGGAAGTTGTCGGCCGCCTCACTCAACGCCGGGCCACGCCCGATCAAACGACCTATCTGGGCAAGGGGAAGGTCGAGCAACTGGAGCTGATGATCCGGGCGACCGATGCGGACGCGGTGATCTTCGACAACAATCTGTCGCCGGCCCAGACGCGCAATTTGGAAAGCGCCCTGGGCGTGAAGGTGCTCGATCGCACCGAGGTGATTCTCGATATTTTCTCGACTCGCGCGGACGCACGAAGCGCGCCTGGCGGTGGAGCTGGCGCAGCTGGAATACTCCCTGCCGCGGCTCAAGCGGATGTGGACCCACTTGTCGCGAATCAAGGCGGGGGTCGGCATGCGCGGGCCGGGCGAAAAGCAGCTGGAAACGGACCGCCGACTGGTGGAGCGCCGGATCGCGGATCTACGCGACGAACTGAATCGCGTGCTGCGGCGCAAAGAGCGAGAGGTGGCGGCGCGGCGCGATCACATGACCGTTTCGCTTATCGGCTACACCAACGCGGGCAAGAGTACGCTGCTCAACAAGCTAACGGGCGCCGATGAGCTGGTGGAAGATAAGCTCTTCGCCACGCTCGATACGCGTACCCGCCGATGGCAATTGCCAAGCTGGGGGCCGGTGTTGCTATCCGATACGGTCGGCTTCATTCGCGAGTTGCCGCACAGCCTTATCGCCAGCTTCAAGGCGACGCTGGAAGAAGCCCGCCAAGCCGACCTCCTGCTGCACGTGGCCGACGCGAGCAATCCCAACGCGGAAGAACAAATTTCGGCCGTTTACAAAGTGCTCGACGAGTTGGGAATCCGAGAGAAGGACACCATCCTGGTGCTCAACCAGATCGATGCCATTCGCGAACCGGGCACGCTCGATATGTTGCGGCAACGCTATCCGTTGGCGCTGACGATTAGCGCTCGGACGGGCGAAGGCCTGACTCGGTTGGCCGCCGCCGTGAGCGATGCACTGACGCAGCATTTTGTGGATGTCGACGTGGAAACCGACGTGGCAAACGGTCGGCTATTGGCCTCCTTGGCGAAAAATACAGAGATTCTGAGCCGCACGTACACCGACGGCCGCGTTTCGGTCCACTGCCGCGTGCCGCGGAAATATCTCGGTCAGATTTCCGCCGAGCAAGCAACGATTCGCCTGCGTCGCAACGGTGAAGCGCCGTCTCAAAACGGCAATGGCTACGTGAACGGTCACGCAGTCACCATCGACCACCCCTTCGACGAAGTCGCCTAAGATCCCTCCCCCTCTGGGAGAGAGCAGGGGCGAGGGCGCGTTGCGCAGCACCAGAACGTGTTGAGGCTCGTGATGAGCAACGTCGGCAAAGCTGCAATGATTGGCGGAGCGTGTGGCTACTTGCTGGTCACCGTAGGACTCGGAATATTTACGGAAGGTAATTTATCGGGCCTGGTGGGCTTGGTGACTGGATTGCCGCTTGGGATGGCCGCCGGGATAATTACAGCCCTCATCCGGTCGCGCGAGCGCAATAGAGTCGATACTGTTTTTTGGATTGCGGTTGCGGTCATCTTGATTTTTATTCTGGCTGTGCTCGCGGCGATCATGGTTTTACACGCGAAGAACGCTAGCTAGTTTTTGCCGCGTGCTTCCGACCCAAGATGGGTCGGCTATATTGCTCGCATGGCGAAGCGACGACTCACCAACACGCGCGCACTTGTCACTGGTGCCTCCAGCGGCATCGGCCGCGCGCTGGTAATCGAGTTGGCAAGGCGTGGCGCTGACATCATCCTGGTCGCGCGACGCGAAGATCGCCTCGCGGAAGTCGCCGCCGAGATTTCAAAACTCGGGCGACGGGCCGTTTGCATTGCGGGCGACGTGACCGATGCAGCGGTTCGCCAGCGGGCCGTTGCGGCGGCGCGCGATGAGCTTGGCGGCCTCGATATTCTGGTCAACAACGCGGGCGTCGCGGCGCACGGCCGATTTGCCGATGCCGATCCGGGCAGACTGCGGCCGATCATGGAGGTGAACTTTTTCGCACCCGTGGAATTGATCCGCGAAGCGCTACCCGCATTGCGCGAAGGAACGCAGCCGCTGATTGTCAACGTTGGCTCGATCCTGGGCCGGCGCGGCAGCCCGCATAAGAGCGAGTACTCGGCCAGCAAATTTGCACTTCACGGTTTCAGCGAAGCGGTGCGGCCGGAACTGTCGCGGCTGGGTGTCGATGTGCTTGTTGTGGCGGCTGGCCCAACCGAGACCGAGCACTTCGACGTGCTGCTGGAAGGCACGGCCGAACTGCCGTGGGGTAATCCGCATCGCCAGCCCGCCGAGGAAGTTGCCCGCGCGATCGTCCGCGGCATCGAAAATGGCCGGAACGAAATCGTCACGGGTTGGCGCGGGCGGCTGTTACTGCTGTTCAACCGGCTGTTTCCCCGGCTGGTGGATCGCATCATGAAGCGCTTTGGCTAAGCGGCAACAAATGGGCGCCGCTTAGAATCGGTGAAATGACTAAAGCTGGTTTCAAAACTCACCCCATCAACCGGACGCAAGCGCGTTCCGGCTGATCCGATCAGACGCTAGCGCGTTTCGGCTGATCCGATCAGCCGCGGGGTGTTAGCCCCCGGTTTTGAAACCGCTTTGCTATGTTGAAAACAGATTGATGTATTTTTATTCCGGCTAACGCCGTATCGCGTAGGCGAGCACTGGAGCGCCGCTTCCACGAATAGCGATGACTTCTTGCGTGCAGCCAGCATTGAGCCTGTAGTTCGCTTTAGTCCACTCATGAACGATTCGACAATCCAGCGCTTACCGTAACCGTTTCGCTTGAGGCGCCTGGGCGTCATTTTCGACCTGTATTTGCCATTTACCGTGCCATCCTTGCGATGTACGGCGGGCGGAATCCAACTCGTAACCTGCCAAGCGTCTCGACAATATTGATGAACCCATTCAGCATCATATCCGGCATCAGCGAACAGCGTTTTTGGCTGGATCGCAACTCGCGTCTTGTCGAGCAGCGGCCGAGCCACCGCTTTGTCGTTGCAGGGCCCCCAGCTCATGACGAGGCTGGCCGGCAACATGGTGCCGCAGGTCACACACAACGACAGCTTCACATACCTCTTACGCTTTCCACCTCGCCGCGTGTTGAAGTAGGCACTGGCCGCAGTGCTCTCGATACCCGTCGAATCGATCGCCACTTCTTCATCTGCTTCACCGCTCTGAGCCGTCACCTGGCGAACGACGTTGGCCAAAATCGCGTCCACAATAGCCAGCGTGTCCGAGCGGTCGGCAAAGTACTTAAGCGTCGAATAATGTGGCAATCCCTTAAGACCCAAGCATTTTTTCAACGCATCCGATGTGTCCAAAAACTCAATGACGCCTCGATAGGTCGTCTTCAGGTACGCCCGCAAAATCAGGCACGTCATCAACTGACTCTGCGTGAACTTGTGCGGACTCTTCGTGTGCGAGTACGGCTGCATGTATCGTCCGGAGAACTTCATGCTCAGCCGGGCGACTTCCAACAATGTGTTCTGTTTGGGCTTATTCCAACAGGTTTATTGCCATCAACTTAAAACGTCAATATGTTTTCAACAAAGCAAAACCGCTTGTAAAATCTAGTGACCGAACCGAAAGCAGCCAAACATGAAAGTACGCGACAGCGGAATGCCGGATGAGCCCTACTGGGAATCGCTCTTTGACGTTCCGCTGATTCTTAAGCGCCTCGAACTTGGACGCTTTCACGATGTGGCCGAGTTGGGATGCGGCTATGGTACGTTTGCCGTGCCTGTTGCCGAAGCAATCAGCGGCACTCTCTACACGTTCGACATGGAACCGGAAATGATTACCCGCACCCGTGCCGCGCAGCGGGCTTGCGGGTGAAGTGCCAGCAGCGGGACGTGGTGGAATCGGGCTTCGGCGTCCTGGTCGATGCCGTCCTGCTCTTCAATATTCTGCATGGCAAAGAACCCGTTGTGCTGCTGCGGCACGCCGCTGACGCGTTGCGGCCAGGCGGCGAAGTCCTCGTAATCCATTGGCGCCATGGGAAAACGCCGCGCGGGCCCAGCCTCGAAATTCGGCCGAGGCCGAACGAATCGCGGAATGGGCCACGCTCGCAGGGCTGGACCAGCCGGCGAGGTTGTTGATCTACCGCCGTGGCACTACGGTTTGCGATTGTGCCCGCATTGCGACTGCTCTTCTTGAGTGCCTCTACCTCCCAAGATCGCACGGCCGGATCCTCTCAATACGGGCCAATTCCACGCATTGCAAAGCGGGCCGGAATTCTCTATATACATGGAGTCAGGCCCGTTTTGCCGATGTCCGCTTTTTGTTGGAGTCATTCACATGAAAACACGCTGGATTGTTTTGTCGTTGTGTCCCGCCATGCTGCTGGTGGCGGGCGGACTCAAGGCGGCTCAGGAAGAGTCTGCGACCAAGG
>CAWEDY010000029.1:0-77455 GCA_963807935.1 uncultured Planctomycetota bacterium | reverse complement strand
GTGCGTTAACAAAATTGAGTCAAGAAACATCTCGAAATCTAGAATGAATTGAATCGCTGGGGCGGCGGGTGTCGAAAACTACTTGCTCGACACCTTTTTCGACACCCGGTTCGACACCCTTCACGACACCCCGGCCGCCCGCATAATCGGACTACTTGTTTCGACACGCATTTGATCCTGTCGAGGAATGAACGCAGCCGCGACAGTTCACTCGTTCATTGCCAACTTTCGCGCATCCTCGACATCTGCGCGTGGCGATACTCGGCAAGAAGAACAGCCCTTAGCCTGCTATGGCTCGCGAGTGGCGATGACCGACATGGGTATTCACTGGAGCCAAAGTGCCCGTAGGCAAATAGCTCGCAACTACGTGTTACAGCTCGATTGGACGGCTTTATGGACGTTGCCCTCATTGTTGCAGCGTAGGAGAATAGCAGTAGATAATGGTACTCGATCTAATGCACTGCTTTGGTATGTTTCGCCGCGTCAATAAGCTATTTCGATTCCGATACTCCGTTCGCGGCCTTCTAATCGCGGTTACGCTGCCCTGTTTTACTATGGGGTGGTTTGCAATACGTATCCGACAAGCTGAAAGACAGGCTGCCGCAGCAAAAACGCTTACGGCCGGATTTGTAGTTGTCGGTTATGACTACATGTTGGATAAGCAAGACGACTACAGTGGCAGCGATGTGCCGCCGGTTAGTTTTCTGCGGCGGAGTTTAGGCAACGATTTCTTTTCAAACGTCGTTCGGTTGGAATACTCAGCAGGCGAACCTCCTGAGTGCCGTCTTACGCCGCTCGCCAACGTCTGGGGACTTCGACACCTTTCACTGCGCGGGACAAAGGTTGCCGACGCAGACTTTGATACGACTGCACTGCGGGGGCTTCAAACCCTTGACGTTGCGTTCACTGACATTACAGACGCGGCGGTCAGTCGCATTGCAACGCTAAGCCAACTGCAAGCATTGGACTTGACTGGCACCGAGATTACAGACGCATCGCTGGAGCATCTAAGGACGTGCCCGATGCTTCGTTATTTGACACTTCAGGACACGCTCGTGTCCGAACCAGCTATTCAGCGGCTGAAATTAGAGAACCCGTCGATAAATGTTGTCTGGTCTCATTCACCGTCACAAACGCACCTAATCGCCACGCGGACTATGGCCCAGCTTGGTGCCGCCGTCCATTTTGTAGAAAAGACGGACGCCACTGCTGACGTTGATTTCTATTTTGCTCCTGGATACCGGGTTGCCGTTATTGGTAGTGACAGCATTTGGAATCATTGGAAGGGTGAGGAGAAAGACTTGCTGGCGATCAAGCATATTGAAGGCGTATCAAATCTGTACCTGACGGACCTTTCCCTGACTGACGGACTTTGGCAGTTGCTCTCGGAATTGCCGTCACTGAAATCGCTCACCTTGTCCGACATGAAGGCCACCGGGCTAAGAAAGCTGACCGAAATCGGCAACGGGCAGCTTACACACTTGTCTTTGGCAAATACACCCCTTGCGGATCGTGACGCGGCTTTCATTGCTGAACTACCGCTGCTTGAATCACTTTCTCTGCGAGACACCGGCATAACCAACAAGGCCCTGATTGCTCTTGAGCCACTTCAAAACTTGCGGCAAATCGACCTATCTTGGACAAAAGTTACCGACGCAGGCATCACCTCGATTCGCAAGCTTGGGAAACTCGAAAAGATTCTGTTCGACAAGACTCAGCTTTCGGACGCAGGGCTTGCTGAGCTACAGCACCATAGTTCACTACGGCGTATCGGCCTCAGCATGACGCAGATTACCGACACTGGGCTTGGACACTTGGCAAGCCAACAAAAGATCGAAGAATTGGATTTGTCGTTTACCAACATTTCGGACGCCGGATTGGAAAAACTTCGTGGCCTCCCGCAACTGAGGGTGCTGCATCTCAGCGGAACGAACATTACAGACAAGGGACTGGGATATCTTGCCGACCTTCCATTACTTAACGAGTTGTGGCTGGTTGTCGATGGAAAGAAAGTGACAGAGCCAGGCATCCGTCGGCTACAGCAGGCACTTCCTCAGCTTCAAATCACCCGGTTTGGCGATGCACCGTAGCGGTGCCCCTGGGCTGGGCTTAACGCCCACGCCGTGGCGGCGCTGCCACAGTCGTGTGGTACAAGGGCAAGGCAGCGAATCGGGGGAGCGGGCGCTTGCGCTAAACTACGGTTTCTGACTACCGTAGCGAGCGGCGCGCAAGTGCGATTTTCGATTTGCTTCATTGCTTGCAACTCGCTAAATCAGCGAGCAAAGCGCCCCCGGCATGATTCGAACATGCGACCAACGGTTTAGGAAACCGCTGCTCTATCCCCTGAGCTACGAGGGCAGATTAGGTTTTGCGCACTGTGTTGCAGGCCAAATTTCGCGCACGACAGCCGAGTCATTCAACTTGGCACTAGATTTGGACCTGATCTTTATCTTTGCTGGCCCTTATTCTATATCGGGGGATCGGCGTGGCGGAAGGCAAACGGGAGGCGCGAGGGCGCGGAACAGACGGGAGAGGCGACCGCGACGCCCATGTTTATCAAATTCCCGTGGGGAAAGTTTCCGGCACTTCGCGTTTGAGAATGGCTTGCATGTGGACAAGCAGCAGCGAATCCTGGGCAGCCGTTGAATTTCTGTCTTCAGTAACAATTCATCTTCTCGCGGCGATTGATTGCAACTCAAGACGTCGCTTAAGCCGCGTGTTTCCAACTCTCGGCACTATCGCGCTGGCCACATCAAAGGCGACGGGTAGGCCGCCACGCGGCAAGCCCAATATCACGACGTCCGCCCGATAGCGGTAGCGGACAAACGAATCGGCTGGCAATCGTCCGGCGTGAAAGCGCATGAAATTGCATGGATCGACTCCCCCGCTCGGCAATCGCCCGCTTGCTGCTCTATCCACTGAACGTCATGTCATCGCGGCGTGCCGCAGGGTTGGGAAACTTCCTTCACCACTTCGGCCGTCTCGTGCTCGGGCAGGTTCAGGGCGATGTCGGCTTGTGCCACAATCCCGACGACTCGACCGTCTGGGTCGAGGGCCAGCAGGCGACGCACTTGACGCTTTTCCATGACTTGACAACAAACCTGGATCGAAGTGTCCGCGGACACAGTTGCCAATTGAGCCGACATACATTTGTCGACGGTCGTACGCTTGGGGTCCAACCCTTCGGCAACCGCGCGGCAGGCGATGTCGCGGTCGGTGATAATGCCAACCGGCTTGCGGCCATCTTTGTCTTCGATCACAGGTATCGCTCCGCAATCGCAATCGACCATCATCCGAGCGGCTTCCTGAATCGTGGTTTTGGGAGTACAACACTGCGGCTCCGCACACATCACTTCTTCGAGTTGCATGGCACTAACTCCTAGAGTCGGGTTTTCCATTGAACATTGATATCGATGCCTTACCGTGTGGCGTCAGCCTTTAACTTCGATTTTGTGCCCTTTGCCCTGCTCGGTCTTGGGCACGGTCACCGTCAGAATTCCGTTGCGATACTGGGCGTCAACGTGCTCGGTATCGATGCCTGAGGGCAGTGGAATGGCGCGGTACAGTTCTTGTTTGTGCCACTGGTGGCCGCCGTCTTGCGACGTCTCCTCGCTCTGGCAAGCGCAGAGTTCAAGCTGATTGTCGTGGACCTGCAAGTTGAAGTCTTGCGGCTCGAAGCCCGGCGCCTCGGCTCGCACGATGACCTTGTCCGCTTCATCCTCGATGTCGAATCCCCATCGCTGCGACGGCTCTTCGCTCCAGCCACTAAGTGCTGGCCAACCGCCGAAGAAATCGTCGAACAGACGGTCGAATTCTGAGCGCAGTCTCGTGAGGGGCCAACGGCCGCGCGCCATGGGCGCGCGAGGCTCGCTGTGTTTGAGTTCACGCCCCGGAGAGGCCTTGCCGGAAGATTGTTTTTGTTCCGCGTTTTTTTGATTGGTTGCCATGATTTTCTCCTTGATAGAAAGCGATTTGGGGCTTAGGGATAGGGCCCGCCAAAACGTCATAAAGGGCAAAGCATGTACCCCATTTCGCGCCAAAGTAGATGCCGCTACGAAACAAAGCGCGAATATTTTTTGCCGGACGAAATGCCGCATGATGGGAGCTGCCAGATGTCAGTTTGGTGTCCGCCGCGGTCGTTGTGGAACCATTCAATCGACGGTCGCATAGCGCCTGCGGACGCTGCCGTTGCACCGGCAAGAATGACCGCAGCTATTTCTTTTCTTTTCGAATAGGGCACAAGGTATGAAACGATTGCGACCTTGCATCATCCGTGCCGGACAATCGCACATGCCGCGCGGCGTACGACGCTTTTGCGCGGCCGACACAGTGCGCGAGGAATCCGCATCGACTCCGCAGAATCCCGGCACGGCATATGCTCGATCAAACGATGTGCAGAACTCGTTGTGATTGAATGTGGCGGTTCACCTGGAACAGGAGCGAGATTATGAAAACAATTACTACCGCAGATTTGGAAAAGCTCCACGAGCAGGAGCCCGGCTTACAAATCATTAACACATTGCCTCGCGAATCGTTCGAAAAGACTCGTATACCCGGAGCGATTAGCATCCCCCAAGACGAACCAGAATTTGCGGACCGGGTTGCGCGGGCTGTGGGAGGGAAGGACAAGAAGCTGGTCGTTTACTGCGCAAGCTCCAAGTGCGATTCCTCGGAGAAAGCGACGAAGAAACTTGAGGAGGCCGGCTTCACGTCGGTTCTGACCTACAAGGGCGGGGCCGAAGCGTGGAAGAATGAGGCCAAAGAATCGGCAGTCGCCGCAAGTTGAAGTGGGATCGCGCAGATTCGCCAGAAGGCAACTCGAATCCAGCAATCGGAACGCCCATCATCATCCGGCCGTTGGTTTAAAACATGTCGCAGAACCGTCCGGGGACTGGCAAGGCACCATCGCCGCGACGGTCGTGCAGAGTCTTTGGAGCAAAATGTACCTGTCCTCCTTGCTGCGGAAGGTTCTGGGATAGGCTCTTATTGCAGCGGGATTTCTACTACGCAATACAGCGGTGCGCTGGGGAGAGAAAGTGAACTTCCTTCGGAGTTCGTTTTGATCGGCAACGATTGGTCGCGATCGACACCGGGGATGAATAAGCGGGCGGATCGTGTGGGCGTGAACGACTTATCCAATCGCAATTCTACTTGTTCGGGTGCCGGTCGGTGGCGAACAATGTGCAATAGGAGCGAGTTCGCGGTGCGATACGCCACAACTTCGATGCCGCTGTCTGGCGTGGCAAGCAGCGCGTATGGCCGGGATAGTCGGACGGCGGTTGGGGCGAATGCTTTCGAGTCTGGCGCGACGACTGTGCCAAGGCCGACGGTGTGTGGTTGGGTGGGGGCGGCATCGAGGTGGAGCGACTGCCACAGCGGTGAATTCGGACGTTTTCGGCCGAGCTCGTCAAAACAGCCAGCATCCGGTGCAGCGATGAGCGTGCCTCCGCCGCGGACCCAGGCCGCAAGTGCGATGGCGGCATCGTCACGTAGACAGCCGGCGGTTTCGATCGTGATTACGCCGAATGGGGTAAGTTCCGCGGATGTGAGTGCGTCGTCGCGGAGAGCGACAACAGGGATGCCGGCCGATTGCAGCGCGGCGATGTGTGGGGGGATGAGTGGGCTGTGCCGGACGTTGCGCGATTCGGTGGAGATGATCGTGGCGACGGCTGAATATGGATCGCCGGCGAACAGGGTCTGGTGGCCTGCGTGCCAAGCGAGCAGGGTGGCCATGAGTTGTCGCGACCGGGGATCGGTCGGTCCTTCGTCGAAGCCGTCGACGATCCACGGCTGAGCATGGTGCGCGAGCGTGGCTGCGATGGCCGGACCAATGACGCTGGCCGGCCGCAAGCCCGTGTAGTCGTCGGCCTTGGCAAAGGTGCCGATGTAGTTCCAGAGGGGGCGGCCGGCCGCAACGGCGTGGCCGAGCACCAGCTTTTCAGACATTTTTTCGGAGCCCAAATTGCACGACTCGGAAAGTACGACATCTTCGTGCTCGTATTGAAGGTCGGTCGCGAGCATGCCGCTGTCGAATGCGTATTGCGTATTGGCGAAGAGCATGATGTGCGGATTCGTCGCTCGTAGCCGGGCGCGGAAGGATTCGTTGAGTTCGGCCCAGACGCGATTCCGCCAGTGCAGCCACTCGAAGTAAAGTGGGCTCTCGTCGGTTGGAATATGGATTTTGCCGGGGAGGGCGCCAAATAATTGCTTGGCCCGCTCATCGCCGAACCGCTTGTGCACGTACTGGCGAAATGCATTGGTGCATGCGTCGCAGTCGCAAGTCCACCCGTCTTTGGTGAAGAAGAATTCGTTGTTGTCGAGCATGATGCCGTCGGCGTCGTATTCGCGCGCTATCCGAATGCAGCGTTCGAGCGCCGCTTGGCGGGCGCCGGTGCTCGGGCAGAGCCAGGGCACATCCCAAACCAACACCGGGTTGCCTTTGGGATCGCGTTGCAGCCAATCGGGGTGCTCGCGCGAAATCTGGCCGCTCTGGAATTCGGGTGAAAGGCCGATTGCCATAACGGACGTGTAAAGCAAGATTCGATAGCCGGCGTTGCGGTAGGCGGCCAGGCCCGCGCGGAATTGGGTTTCGGTGAGCTGATCGGCCGCGGCGGCGATCGTATTATGCGAGTCGGGCGGCTGCACGATGATGGCGTTGAAGCCGAATTCTTTCTTCAGTCGCGCGGGGCGACCGGCTAAGTCCGTCAGCGCGATGAATGCCGAGTGACCGTAGGGCTGCAGTACGTTGGCGTGGCGCAGCCACTTTTCTTGTGAGGGGAGCGACGCGGGCAACGGCAAATCGTGCGGAAGGGATTCGAACGCGACGGATGTTTGATGAGCCGGCTGTGCGGCGAATGAAATTAGATCGGCTCGCAATATGAACACGCAAATTGAGATTGCCGTGATGATGGTTGATTGCGACGCCAATCGGCAGGGGGCTTTTTTGCACATCGATGGGGTTGAGCGAGTCCTTGCTCAGTGACAGAGTTGCGAGCGCAGAATTCGCCTGACCGCTGGAGGCCATCGAGTCGCTCTGGGATCGCGAAGCCGTTTGCCGCGAGGGCTAACATCGCTGGGCGCGGAAGGGTCGTGAACGACGCTGGCGGAAGCACAGCGCGGCGAAGGCCAGAGCGGCGAGCGACAGGGTGGCGGGTTCGGGGACTTGGGTGTGGGAGAAGAGCCAGTCGTAGAGGTATTCGTTGTCGATGCTGAAGTCGTTGTAGACTTCGGGCCAGATGCCGTGGCCGCCGCGCATGTCGGTGTAGTGGAGGTCGAGCGGCGGGAAATCGTATTGGATGTGGGGAGCGAAGGTGTTGGGCGGGAGGTAGGTGGGCGGCGTTTGGCCGGCTTCGGTTAGGAGGCTGTCGATGATATCGCGAGTGACGCCAACGGGAACAGTACTGTCGAATCGTCCGTGGAAGGCCCAGATGGGCTCGTGGAGAATGGTAGCGGGCTGGAAGTAGGGCGCGGGTGGCGAACCGCAGATGGGGACAGCGGCAGCGACGCGGTCGGGATAGAGATCGAGGAAGTTCCAAGTGCCGCCGCCGCCCAGCGAAAGACCGGTGACATAGAAGCGGTCGGTGTCGGCGTGGTAATCGGTGATTGCGCGGTCGACCATCGTCATGGCCCAGGAAAGGATAGTGGGGTCGGACCAGCCGAAGTTGGTTTGCGGTGCGTAGAGGAAGGCGCCGCGATTTTTGGCAGCCGTGAGCAAGTTGTCGATGTTGCCGTTGACCTGGCTGGTGTTGTTGGTTCCCGATTCGCCGGAGCCGTGGAAGAAGAGGATGATGGGTCGCGGGATGTTCGGATTCGTGGCGAAGTCGGTGGGGACGTAGAGGCGGCCGGGGAGCAACACGTTGCCGTTGTTGTCAAGGTAATTGAAGACGGCAAAATCGCTGACGTTCGCGGCGCAGGCGGACGCGGCGGGAACCAGCGCGGCAATGTAAAGGATCATCGAGATCGTTTTGTGAAATCGCATGGCCGGTGTGCGCAAGGGTGATCAAATTTTCTAGGCAATCCGTGTGAAAGCGCTTGCAGGTTCAGCATAACGGATTCGTACGGAATAGGGTAGGGATGGCGGGAAACAGGCAATAACGCACAAGGGGGAAACGCAAACGTGCGTAAGCCGCAAGCAGGGAGGCGGCGACGCGAGCGAGGGGGCACGTGGGACAGCGGGAAGTTACCGCGGCGAAGTGTGGAGGTGGGGAGAGAGGGTTTGGTTCCAGATGGCATAGCCTTTGGCGTTGAGATGCAAGCCATCGTCGCGGTAGAGTTCTTTGCGGGGTTGGCCGTCGGGGCCGAGCAACGGCGTGGCGACGTCGACGTAGCTGAGGCGGTCGTTCTTCTGCGCGAGCGCTTTGACGCGGGCGTTGACGGTTTGCATCTGCGGCCAGAGTTTCCAGCGAGCGATACTGGGTTTGATCGGCAGGTAGAAGATTTTCGTGCCCGGCAGCCGGTCGCGTACGGAATTGGTAAAACTTTGGAAGTCGTCGAAAACGCGCTCCGGCGTGCGGTCGGCGGCGATGTCGTTGTCGCCGGCGTAGAAGACGATCGTGCGCGGCTTGTACTTGAAGACGATGCGATCGGCGTAGTGGTTGACGTCGGCGACTGTGGAGCCGCCGAAACCGCGGTTGATGACGGGTAAGCCAGGGAAATTTTCGGCGGTTTGCCAGAAGCGGATGCTGGAGCTGCCGACGAAGAGTATGGCATCGCGCGGGAACGAATTCTGGCGGTCCCACTTTTCGAAGGCGGCGATTTCAGATTCGAAGCGGGCAGGATCGGCAGAGACGTGCTGAGCGCGAATTGGCCCGGCGCTAAGTATTAGCAGCAGTCCAGCAAGGCACCCGTGCCATGGCGTGAAACGACGACGGCACCCATCGGTCAAAGTCAATCGCGAATGATCATCGGTCACGATACCGCTCTGCAGGCCGTTCGCTGTCGGCGGGACGTGAATAGGGCAAGGGTTGCAAGTGCCATTCCGGCGAACGCGATGGCGGATGGCTCCGGAACGGCGTGCGCCTCAGCGATATTGAGAAACAATTGACCGTTCGTGTTGAACTGGGACGGAGTAGCAAAATTATGCTCGTAGCGATCGCCGAACGCGAACACATAGCCATTGCCAATCGCTTCGTAATGCAGGCCGAATCCGTACAGAGTGTTTCCACCGCTGACGGTATTGCCTGGCGAGACGGTAAGGTTTTGCCCCACGATGTTGTAAGGCGGACCGGTAGTTGCGAAATTGCCCCCTTGCAGCGGGCCAGTGGCGTTCACAAAGTCGGATGCAAAACTCATCGAAGAACCGATTCCAGCGAGAATTGCGTTGCCACCTGTCCCGCCACTGAAATTTGAGTTGGTAAAGATCAACAAGCAGTTGCCGCTCTGGACGAAGTTCTCGAGGTCTAGGATTTCAGCAGGTGTCGGAGTTAAAGTTGCTTCACCGATGATGTACATGTTGACACCCGCAAGGTTGGCTGCGGAGATTGGCGAATCCGGCAGCACGGTATTTCCGGCACCGATCATCGTCGCTTTGATGTCCGTAAAATCGATATTGTTCCAGGATCGGCTGCTGCCATTCCAGTTGCCGATCGAAATGGCGTTCGCGGCTGGCACAACGACAAGACCGACGGCGAGTGCCGCCAACGCACAATAAATCGATTTCATTAGCGTCATCTCCTGTTTTCAAGTCGATATACGGTGATCGCTGGGACGCCGTATTTGCGGGGTTCAGTTTACCGCCGCCGAACGCGCAGTCAAGCCAGTTTATGCTGTTTTTGCGATTAAAATTAGCTGAATGGCGAACGCACGGGGGGAATTTGGCACGGTGACGCCGCGAAAAAAGAGCTTCAGAGTCGGCTATAAAATTGCGGATCAGCACCGCAGACGCCGGTCATTCTTCGGTGATGAAGACCTTTTCCATCTTGTCGCCTTGACGCACGGCATCGACGACCTTTTGTGTGCCTTCGATGACCTGGCCGAAGATGGAGTGTTTGTTATCGAGCCACGGCGTGGGGACGTGTGTGATGAAGAACTGCGAGCCGTTGGAGTTTGGTCCCGAATTTGCCATCGATAATACGCCGGGGCCGCTGTGCTTGAGGTCCTTGTGGAATTCGTCGGCGAAGCTGTAGCCGGGGCCGCCGGTGCCGGTGCCTTGGGGGCAGCCTCCTTGGATCATGAAGTCGGGGATGACGCGGTGGAAGGTGAGTCCGTCGTAGAAGCCGTCGTTGGCGAGCTTCTCGAAGTTGGCAACCGTTTTGGGCGCTTTGTCATCGTAGAGTTTGAGGCGGATGTCGCCGCGCCTGGTTTTGATAGTGGCGGTTTTCATCGGGGGACGTCATTTTGTTAGAGGACCGGAATTGGGACCTGCCGGGGGCTCGGTTGGTAATTCAGCAGATTAAGCTTACCGCGGACGGTTGGCAATGGAAAACGTGCTGAAAGGACATAATCCAGCATGTCGTTCGTAAAAAAAATTGGGAAGAGGTTCTACAACGCGTACCTGGGCTTTCAGGAACACGAGGACACGTTATCGGCCGCAGGGATTGCATACTATATCGCGTTGTCGTTTTTTCCGTTGCTGTTGGTGCTGGTGGCCGGCCTGGGCTGGGTGCTGGAATGGACGCACTTCGGCCAGCATGCGCAGGAGCAATTGCTAGATACGATCAAGCAACAAGCGTCGGCGAACCTTGCCGAGCAGGTTCAAGCCTCGCTGCAGGCGGTGAGCAATCGGGCCTCAGCGGGGGGCCCCATCGGCTTTTTCGTGTTAGTCGTTTCAGCGATCGTAATCTTCACCCAGCTCGATGCGGCGCTCGATCGGATCTTCAAAGTGCCGAGCGATCCGCATGAAGGTTGGCTGAGCTGGATCTGGCGATTGGTGTTTCAGCGAGTGAAAGCGTTGGGCATGCTGCTCGGCGTGGGAGGATTCATTGTCCTGGTGATGATCGCGTCGATGGTGTGGCAGGCGATGGAGTCCCAAGTTGAATTGGGTCCTTGGATTCGTTGGGCGACTGGCTTCTGGGTGAACCTTGTTTTGAATGTGCTCGCATTCACCGTCCTTTACCGCGTCGTACCCAAACCGGCGATACGCTGGTGGGACGCGTTCTGGGGCGGGCTACTGGCGGCCGTGCTGTGGGAAGTCGGTCGGCAGGCGCTCTCGGCGTATCTGTTGCATCTCAACTATCCGAGTGCGTACGGCATCATCGGGTCGTTCCTGGCGGTCATGCTATGGGCCTACTATGGGGTGCTCGTCATTCTATTTGGGGCCGAGTACGTGCGCGTGTTGCGCGAGGAAAGGGGAGGGCAGCGAGGATCGGCGCTGCCATAAACGGAACGATCGCTTGCCTGGCGCCTATCTATTGAGACCTGCGCAGTAAATGACACCAGCGGCTCATGCTACTTGTCATTCCCGCGAAGGCGGGAATCCAGAAATTCGGCCCTATCGCCTGGATTCCCGCCGGCGCGGGAATGACGCATTCCGATTCCAAGGACCAATGGCCGCGCAGTCCTCAATAAGAGGCGCAGAATTTATTGCCGCAGGGCGTCACTGGCAGCAGCGATGGGGGCAAAGATTATTAGCGGCAACCAGGCGGCGAGCGGTGCGCCGACCCAGCCGCCCGACCCGAGCGATTGGCATCCCAGCTCGACAATCATGAACACCGTTACGACCGCCAGGCAGAGCCCCAGCGAAATGAACGGATTTCGATTGGAGCGAGTCACGACGAAAGGCAAGCCGAGGAAAAGCAGCGTCGTATCGAGAAACGGTTGCAGGAAGCGGGTGTGAATGGCGACGCGTACATCGGCGCCCAAATCGGTGCTAGGACTGCGAAGTTGCTCGATCATTTCGTGCGTGGAGGCAAAATCGCGCCACGTGGCGCCTGCCGAGAGGAACTCGAACGACACGCCGCTCGCGACGAATACCTGATCGCGCTGAAGCCAGTCGTTGCCTACCGGCGTGGTGATGATCGGTTTGCCATTCAGCAGCATCGACGGACTCTTCAACAATGCTTTTGGCGCGGTGACACCGCTGAGCAAGTAGCCGCTGGGACGATCGCCATTGGCAGGCAAGTATTGTGCTTCCTTCGCGGTGAGCTGCTTGCCGAATTGGTCGAGCTGGCGGGGCAGCACCAGCGACGGATCGACTATTTTGTCCTGTGCCGGAATGATTTTATCGCCGCCGATCAGGATATCGGTCTGGCTGTCGAATCGCGATTGCATGATCGATTCCTGATCGCCGCCGATGTTCTTGGAGTCGACGGCGAGGTGATCGCGGATATTGGGCATCACCAATTCGCGATTGGCGGCGGCCGCCAGACTTACGCCAATGGCCGCCAGCAGTACCGGCCGCAACACGCGCGTGCGGGTGATTCCGGCCGCCAAAAGCGCGGTCATTTCGTGGTGCCGCTGGATCCAGGTAACGGTGAACATGACAGCCACGAGCGTAAGCACGCCGCTGGTGCGGTCGAAAAACGCGATGGCCCGGTAGGCGTAGTACTCGCCCATAATCTTCAGCAAATTGCCGTGTTTGCCGGCGTAATCGATGAAGTGGTCGAGATGGCTGAAGGCATCGATCACGATGTACAGACCAATCAGGCTCAGCAGGCAGATAATGAGCACCTGAATGAATTGGCGCAGCAAGTAGCGATCGATGATTGTGGGCATCGTAAGAAGGGTGCAGGATGCGGGAATACCAGAGTTCAGGGAAGCTTGTGCGGATCGTGCGCGAGAGGGTAACGTTTGTATTAAATACGGGTCAATACGGAAGGGGGGATGTGATATAATCGGCCGCTGCTAGCAATCGCATTCCCGTAGATTTGGATTGAATTGGCGTGCAGACGCCCCCCGGTTTTCAACCCGTAGTCGCATGGCGCTGATTGTGGACAAGGGTTTCCGAGACGGCTGGCATCGGCTCCGAATGGACGCGCCAGTGGCAGCGCGCTGGCGATCGCGGCTCGATGTGCCGGGCGCGGTGAAAGTCATTGGCCGAGGTCTCGCCGATCTGGTGTTTCCACCGGGTTGCGTTAGCTGTGGCGTGGAGTTCGGCGACGAGGCGGGTTCGAGGCGCGAGGCGCCGCTGTGCGATGAATGTGTACAGGGGATGGAGCTATTTTCGGAGCCAATGTGTGTGCGATGCGGTGCGCCGATTCCCGCAACCAATTTGGGTGCGGATTTGGTCGAACCCGCGTTGCCGAAGTTGCGGGGCTGCTTTCGTTGCGCCGGGCGCAAAATCTGGTTTCACGAGACGATCGCGCTGGGCCACTACGGCGGCAAGTTGCGCGAGGTTATTTTGCGGATGAAGCAAGCCGAGGGCGATTCGCTTTCGCTGGCAATGGGGCGATTGGCGTGGCAATGGCGTGGTGAGCGGCTGGGGAAACTTGGCGTCGATGTCGTTGTGCCGATACCGCTGCATTGGCGGCGACGGTTGGAACATCGGACGAATTCGGCCGCCGTTTTGGCGGAAGTTTTGGCCGGTCCGCTCGGCGTGCCGCTGGCCGCGGGGCTGCTGCGGCGTGGGCGGCCCACCCTGCGGCAATTCGACCTAAACCCGCCGGAACGCTGGAAAAACGTGCGTGGGGCCTTTTCCGTGCGAGCGGGCTATCATTTAAGGAAGGCCCACGTGCTGCTGGTGGACGATATTCTGACCACCGGGGCCACGTGCAGCGAAGCGGCCCGGGCCTTGCGAGCGGCCGGGGCGGAACGAGTTACCGTGGCGGTCGTTGCCCGGGCGATGGGCAATTGAGAGATCACAGAGAAATCGATTTGTCATTGTAAATTTGTAATGACTAATTGTCTTGTTTGCCGTTGTGGCTTGGTTATTTTGCAGATAAACGAGCTTGGAACTACGGGCCGTGAACGAGCGTGAAATGGAAAAGGCATTGGGACGTGGGAAGCGGCTGGGACCGTTTCGCCGGGCCGTGTTGCGCGGACTCGGCATCTTGCTGCCGCCGCTGTTGACGATCGTGATCTTCTTGTGGATTGGCCACACGGTCGGCGTCTACATGCTCGATCCACTCGAGCGATCGATTCGCGGAGTGATGGTCGCACGAGCGGATATCCGTGCGCCCGACGACCTGGCGGTGGCGCCGAACGGCGCAGTGAGTTTTGGCGGTAACAGCTATCCGCCAACGACGGACCGCACTTTCGAAATAGACGACAAGGACTATCGATTGACGCCGGACCGACATGCGTTGATTCCGGCGAGCGTTTACCACTACGTCAAGAAGCACGTGGGCAAGGACCCAATGCCGACGGACGCCAAGGGAATCTATACGTGGTACATCGACCACTATTGGTTGCCGCGTCGGTACGTGGTGCCGTTGTTTTTGTGCGTTTTCCTGCTCGTGTTGTACTTGCTGGGTAAGTTTTTGGCGGCTGGGGTGGGCCGGTTCTTCTTTTCCCGGGTGGAGGGGATCATTCACCGCGTGCCGCTGGTTAGTAATGTGTATTCGTCGATCAAACAGGTGACCGACTTTCTGTTTTCCGAGCCGGAAATGCAATACACGCGGGTTGTTGCGGTCGAATATCCGCGCATGGGAATTTGGACGCTGGGTTTTGTCACGGGCGAAGGAATGCAGGACATTCAGAGCGCGATCGATGAACCGGTGATTTCGGTGTTCGTGCCACACTCGCCGATGCCGTTTACGGGGTTTGCCGTAACCGTGAAGAAGAGCGAGACGGTCGATTTGAATATATCGGTCGATCAGGCGATTCAGTGGGTGGTGAGCTGCGGCGTGGTGATTCCCCCGCCGCGGATCGTCGACGCAGAAATCGCCGCCGATAGTCATCCACAGTTGGCGATGTCGGGCGCGGTGCGAGACGATGACTAATGGCGCACAAACCGGCCGGTGCTGCGCTTGGGAACGCGCGGCAGCAAGCTCGCTCGATGGCAAGCAGAGTGGGTGGCCGGTCAATTGCGGCGATTCGGCCACGCGGTCGAGCTCGTCGAGATCGCAACGCGCGGTGACGTGGAGCGATCGGCAGCGATCGACGAGATCGGCACTTTCGGCGTGTTCACGAAAGAGATTCAGCGGGCGATTTTGGCGGGCGAAATCGATCTGGGCGTTCATAGTCTCAAAGATTTGCCAACCGATCCGGTCGATGGTTTAGTACTTGCCGCGGTGAGCGCGCGGAGAGCCCGGCCGACGTGCTGGTATGCAAGGCGGGGAGCGGGGAGCCCGGAACAGGGAATCGAGACATCCGAGCAGCTTACACATTGCTGCCTTTCGGAGCGCGCGTCGGCACGGGAAGTTTAAGGCGCCAAGCCCAGTTGCGGCACATGCGGCCCGATTTGTGCCTGGAAGATGTGCGCGGCAATGTTGACACGCGATTGCGGAAGCTGGACGAAGGGCAGTTTGACGCAATCGTGTTGGCTGAGGCCGGTTTGCGGCGGCTGGGCCTGGCCGACCGCATCACACAGGTGTTGCCTTTTGATGTGATGCTGCCCGCAGTGGGGCAGGGGGCGCTGGCAATGGAGTGCCGCGCAGCCGATGCGAAGACGCGAGCGATTCTCGCGCCGTTGGAAGATGGCGCCTCCCGTGCGGCCGTTACGGCGGAGCGGGCGCTGCTGGAACACCTGCGCGGCGGGTGCATGGCGCCGATTGGTGCGCTCGGTCAGGTGGAGTTGGAAACGTTGCATCTTTCCGCCGTTGTGCTGAGTACGGACGGTACGCGGCGATTGGCGGCCGATGAGTCATCTTCTGCGGGGGACGCCGAATCGCTCGGCAGGCGCGTTGCCAAGACGCTGCTAGCGCAAGGCGCGGCAGACTTGATTGCCGCGGTGAGGACAAGCGGTCGAAATGAAGCCTGAACTTCGCCAGATGTTTGACGATCAGCTGGAGCCGGTGCTGGCGGAGCTGCCGCAGCAAGTAAAGGACTTCATGAATGATGTGCCGCTGGTGGTTGAAGACTATCCATCGCGCGAGGTGATGCGGCGGATGCACATTCGGCATCGGGCACACTTGTGTGGCTTGTACACGGGTGTGCCGCTTATCAAGCGCAGTGTTGAGCATTGGGGTGTGCTATCGGATATGATTCACATTTATCGGCTGGGGATTATGAGCCAGGCCCGGACGCGCGACGGCGGATTCGATGAGGCGGAGCTGCGGAGGCAGATTCGCCGGACGATTTTGCACGAGTACGGCCATCACGTGGGACTCACGGAGGGCGACTTGCGCACGCTGGGGTATGGGTGATGGGCCGGGTGTTTGGCGGGCGGTAACTGGTCGCCGAAACGACTAGTCCGTTGGCGGCGGACGCGAGCCGCCAGTCAGGCGCTGCGTCGCAGCGGAACTTTGCGCGGAAACTGCCGGAGGGGAGCGAGGTGAATCGGCAGAGTTCGCCGATCGCGCTTTCGCACGGTGCTTGCACGAGTGCGTGACTTCGTAGCTTTCGCATTCGTTTTCAGTGCTGTGGAACGTGTGCCGCAATTCTCTTAATAGCTGGCGGGCAGTTCGGCATGGGCATTGCTTAGAGGTCGCTTCCACGCAGGGGGGCGTACCTGCGACCGCTCATCTCTCATGCCGTACGGAATGTACATCTCGGCCGAAGGGGCCACCGCGCAAGCCCAGCGGCTGGAAGTCATCGCCAACAATCTGGCGAATGTGGATACGCCCGGCTTCAAGCAGGACGTGCCGACGTTTCAGGCTCGCTTTGCCGAAGCCATTCAACGTGGCCAGGCCCAATCGGGGGACCGCTCGATCAACGACATTGGCGGCGGCGTGAAGGTGATCGATGTGCAGACCGACCATTCGATGGGCGAGCTGAAGCATACGGGCAACGATCTGGATTTGGCGATTAATGGCAAGGGTTTTTTCCACGTCCGCGGCGACGACGGGCAACAGTATCTTACCCGCGCCGGCAACTTCGCAACGGATTCGCAAGGCCTGCTGGTGACGCAGAACGGTCATCGGCCCGTGCTCGACCAGCAGGGAGGCGCGATTCAGCTCGCGCCCAACGTGCCATGGTCGATATCGCCGGACGGATTCATCAATCAGTCGGGCACGATTTACGCCCTGGGCATGTCGCAGCCAGAATCGCTCAACGAGTTGGTAAAAATCGGCAACAACCTGTTTCGACCGACCGGCGCAGTGAAGCCGCTGGAACTGAGGGAGCGCAATATCCGGCAGGGTTATTTGGAAATGTCGGGCGCCAATCCGGTGCGGCAGATGATGGCCATGATCGAAACGACGCGCGCGTTCGAAGCCAACACGCGGATGATCCAGAACCAGGACTCGATGCTGGGCACGCTGATTAGCAGGGTGTTGCAGGCGTAAGCTGCAGAAATACATGTTGAACAGGAGAAATTAGCGCGGCCGTTGGCCGCAACAATTCCTCCTCTCAAAAATCCACTGACAAATTTTTAGCAGGGCCGACATGACAGTCCAAACACTTTACACCGCCGCGACGGGCATGGAAGCCATGGAGTCGAAGCTCGACGTGATCGCCAACAACATGGCGAATATCAACACGACGGGATTCAAGAAGGACCGGGCGAATTTTGAGGACGTGTTTTATCGGCAATACAGGCTGCCTGGCGCCGAGGATGCCGACGGCAATCGTACGGCGACCGGTATCGAGGTTGGCCTGGGCACGCGCGTTTCCAGCACGCAATCGAATCAAAAACAGGGCTCGTTTCAAACGACCAACAACCCGCTCGATTTTGCTATCGAAGGCGATGGCTTCTTCCAAGTGCAAAACCCCAACGGCGGGTTTTACTACACCCGCGCAGGCAATTTTAATTTGAACGCGACCGGGCAACTGGTGCTCGGGTCGGCCAGCAAAGGGTATCTGCTGGAACCCACCCTCACAGTGCCGCCCGAGGCTACGGGCGTCGTAGTTACGGCCGACGGGCAGGTGCAATACAGCACGCAAACATCGACGAGTTTGCAAACGCTGGGGCAGTTGCAGCTCGCCAAATTCGTGAATCCGGATGGGTTGTTAAAACTCGGCGACAACTTATTTCAGAAAACCGATGCGTCTGGAGATGAACAGACGGGCACGCCGGGGCAGGAGGGTTTCGGCAACATTCGACAGGGATTCTTGGAAGCGTCGAACGTGGAGCCGGTGAATGAATTGATCGATCTGATTACAACACAGCGCTCGTTCGAGCTCAATTCGCAGGTCGTGCAGGCTGGCGACCAGATCATGCAGATCGTGGCAAATCTCAGGCGGTCGGGATAGCGTCGAGTCAAGCAATGTGTAACGACGGCGCGACGAGCACGCCGCAAAAGACAAATCTCAGTGACCAAATCGTGGAAATGATGAAGCGAATTGTAAATATGTTGGCTTCGTGGGCGGTGATTTCGATTGCAGCCGGTGCGGTGCTTCCGGTCTTTGCGGCGACGGAGATCAAGCTGCGGGAACGGGTGTCGCCGCATTCGTCGGTCGTGCGGTTGGGCGATGTGGCGGAAATTCTGTCGGCCGATCGCCACGAGGCGCGGCGGTTGGCTCTGTTGCCATTGATGCCGGCGCCGCGCCAGGCACCGAGCGGTATTTGCGCACGCGGGAAGTTCAAGACATGCTTTCCGCCCAAAACGTTGAGCTGGGCGAGCTTCGTTTCGGCGGCGCGGAGCAAGTGGCCATCGGCGCCACGGATGAAAAGGACAATTCGGGCGGCAACAACAACCCCACGACTGAGACTCGGCCGGTAATGAATCGGCACGCTGCCATTCTTGCGGGGGCAAGCAGCGAGCGCCAGCCGGTCGCGCGCCTCGACGCAATGCGGGCAAGCGAGCTTCGCCAACGGATGCTCAGCGTCGTCGATAATTATCTCAATTCGAAAACGGGTAAAGTCGAACCGAGGCACATCGAATGCGAACTTGGCGAGCGGGAACTCGCGCGGCTAGACGCGGCTGTGTCGGCCCCCGTTTGCTCGGGAGGCAATGAGCCGTGGACAGGCCGGCAACGATTTATCCTGTCGTTTTCGACCGCGGCAGGCCCGGTGCAAGTGCCGATTTTCGCCGATGTGGCTCCGCCGCCGGTTCCGGCCGTGTTTGCGGTGCGTCCGATTGCGCGGGGCGACGTGATCAAAGCGGCCGATATCGAGCTGCGAAAAATTGATCCCGCTGCGAAGACGCCCGGCCAGCGGGTGGCCGCCGATTCGGTGGATAAGCTCATCGGCATGGAAGCACGCCAATCGATTCAAGCGGGCGACATGCTGCTGGCCGACCAAGTGCAATCGCCGATTTTGGTGAAGCGCGGCGACCTGATTACGGTTACGTCGCAATGCGGCGGCATACGGGTAAGAACCAGCGCTCGCGCACTGCACGATGGTGCGCACGGCGACCTGGTGCAAGTCGAATCGCTGGAATCGCGGGAAAAGTACGATGCTCGAATCGTCGGGCCGCGGGAGGCCGCCGTGTTTGCCATGTCGCGGCCCGTGACGCCGGAACCACAAAGGCGAGTTGATACGGCGCGAAGGTAAATTGCACCAGGAAGGCACGACGAGCGGAGATGGAACTCTGAATCATGGACGATAAGAGCAATCAATATAAGCATTATCTCGATCGTCTTGCCGTTGGTGTCGTCGCGGTCCTGTTGCTTGGGACATGCGGCAAGACATTCGCGCAGGATGGCAGTTTGCTTTTGGTTCCACCGATAACGTCGAAGCAAAAGGCGGCGGTGTCGCTGGAGAACAGCTCGTTCATGTATCGCAAGCTGCCGCCCGAGGCCGAGCAGCGCGAGCTGCAGCTTCACGACATCATCATGGTGGTGGTCGATTATCGGTCGGTGCTGAGTAGCGACGGCGATGCGAACAGCAAGAAGACGGCCAGCTTTAATGCCGTGCTATCCGATTGGCTGAAATTTGACGGAAAGAGCATTCTGCCGGCTCCGCAAGTCCACGGCGATCCGACGGTTAATGGCTCGCTGACGAGTCAATATAAGACCCAGGCGGACGTGAAACAAAACGACGCCTTGACCTTCAAGATTGCCGCCAGCGTGGTGGACATTCGTCCGAACGGGAACCTGGTGATCGAAGCCCGCAGCGAGGTTCAGAACGACGACGAGATTTGGGAACAATCGCTAACGGGCGTGGTGCGCCGGCAGTCGATCGGTCCAGATCGCACGGTGCGCAGCGACGATGTGGCGGAGCGAAGAATTCGAATTCGCAAGAAGGGCTTTGTACACGATGCAACCGACCGCGGCTGGCTCACCAGGTGGTACGATCAGGTGAAGCCATTTTAGCGAAAGATGTTCATTGCAGTTTTGCGTCATAAGTGTGGGTGAATAAGTTATGTTCAAGAAGCTGCTTATTGCGTGCTGCGTGACCGTTGCATTGGCCAGCAGTGCGCCGGCGCGGACGAAGCTGAAGAATATTTGCCGCGTGAAAGGGCAGGAAGAGAACGTGCTGCGGGGCATCGGGCTAGTGGTTGGCCTCAACGGCACGGGCGAAGTGAACGACGGACCGACGATGCGAGCCATCGCACGGGCGATGGAGATCATGGGTAACCCGGTCGCCCCTCCGGATGCGCGGCAAACCGGACTCGATGAACTCAAGAAGGTAAAAAACGCTGCGCTGGTGATGGTGACGGCAACGGTGCCGGCCACCGGCGCGCGGCGCGGTGATCGGGTCGATTGCTTTGTGAGCGCGATCAACGGCAAAAGCCTGGACGGCGGCCGCCTGGCCTTCGCATCGCTGCAAGGGCCCAATACTCAAGATCCACGCGTGTATGCTTTGTGCCAGGGGCAAGTGACGATCGACAACCCGACGCAACCGATGGTGGGAATAATCCACGCGGGTTGCCAGATTGAGGCCGATATCTTCACGCCATTCTATCGCGACGGCAAGATCACGCTGATCCTCGATAAGAATCACGCCGACTTTCAAACGGCCACCGATATCGTTCAATACATTCGCGAAAAAGTGGCGTTATCGGACTCGCGCGACGCCACGGCCACCGAGGAGATGGTTACGGCGGTCGATGCGGCGAACATCGTGGTGCGGATCCCTAGGGTGTATATGAGCGACCCCGTCGCATTCGCTTCGGTATTGTTGGAAATCCAGATCGACGAGCCGCAGACCGAGTCGCGGGTGGTGATCAATCCGCGAGCGGGGACGATTGTCATAAGTGGCGACGTGGAAATCGGCGACGTGATCGTTTCGCAAAAGAACGTGACGGTGGAGGCGGGCACAACACCAGCGTTTTCGCCGATCGACGTCGATCAATCGAGCGCGCCGAAGTTGCAGACGCTCGTCAATCAACTGAATTCATTGAAGGTGCCGACGGCGGACATGATCGAGATCATCCGCGGCATTGAGCGGAATGGCAAGCTGCACGGGCAGTTGATTATTGAATAAGGGGCGTTAGTCGTTAGTCGTTAGCGTAAAGACGTACGAGCAGATTACGACTTTTGAATTAACGCCGAACCCACAAGCCTAATGACCAACGACCAATGATTTCCATCAACAACAATGCGGCGGCAATGTTGAAGCTGGCGGGGACGCGGCCGGGCGGTTTTGCGTCGGGCGCACCGTCGGCTGACCTTGCTTTGCAAGGGAAAGGGAATGTCAAAGAGGTTCGCGAAAAGTTCACGCAGTTTGTGGGCGAAGCGTTTTTCGGGCAGATGCTGAAGGCGATGCGCTCGACGGTGGGCAAACCGGCCTACTTTTATGGCGGCCGCGCGGAAGAAGTGTTTCAGGGACAGCTCGATCAAACGATGGCCGAGCAACTGACGAAGGCCAGCGCGTCGAAATTCGCGGACCCGATGTTTGCTCAGCAGTTTCCGCAGTTGGCGGAAGCAAAACCGGCAAGCGTTGTGGATGGGCTGTCGCAGTTGCGGCGTCAATAACAAAGTTAGTCATCCGCGCATGAACGACTCCTACGAAAGCGAAATCGGCGCGTTGCTGGCCGAGCTGGCCGATGTGCAGAGTGCCCTGTTGGGCGTATTGAGCGAGAAGCGGCAATTGTTGTCGGCCGGCGAACTTGCCCCGCTGTCGGCGATTGCCGCGCGCGAGCAGGAGCTTGCGAATCGGCTGCAAGCGTGTCACGACCAGCGCAAGCAACTCTTGGCGCGTGCCGACGCCGAAGGGCTGCCGGCTGATAGCATCCAGTCGCTTAGCGGTCGGCTGCCGGGATCAAGCCGGGATCGCTTGCAAGCGAGCATTCGCGAAGCAGCCGGCCGCTCGCAACTTTTGCGACACCAATGCCTGACGAATTGGGTCGTTGTGCAGCGGACACTGCTACATCTTTCGCAGTTGATCGAGATTATTGCTACCGGCGGGCGCCCGAAGCCGACATATGATAAGGGCTCCGGCTCCCCGGCCAGCGGTGCGCTGGTGGATCGGGCCGCGTAAAGCGTTCGTAGCAATAAGTCTTGTCTGAATAATCGCCGGGGGCGACGTGGCGGCGCAGGTGAATTTTCACCGCCGCGGAAACGGCACTGCACGCTCCTGTCGCGCTGCATATCGTTATCAGCGAATCGTGCCGCGCAAGTTTAAAAATGAAAACGTGTGCCCCGAGCAGCGGCACACTGATGCGATGGATATTTTAGTGCTGGGTGGGGCATGAGTCTTTTCGGCGCGATTCAAATGGGCGGCAACACGTTGCAGGCGATGCAAATCGGCCTGCAGGTGGTGGGCAATAACATTGCCAATGCCAACACCCCCGGGTACGTGCGCCAAGAAGCAATCTACGCGCCAGCTCCCGTGCAGCGCCAGGGCGGGCTGATTATCGGGCTGGGCGTTGAAGTCGACAGCATCGTACAGAAGCTCGACAAGTTCGTGCAGGAGCGGCTGGTCGGAGCGCGCGGCGACCGGGCGAATGCCGAAGCCCAGGAAGGCGTTTATCGCGACCTCGAAACGCTCCTCAACGAACTTTCCGACAGCGTGGATTTGAGCAGCGCACTCACCGGGTTTTTCAATTCGGTGGATGAAGTGCTCAAAGACCCGGGCAATGCCGCGACGCGGAATCTAGCCGTCGGCAAGGGCATTGCGCTGACGGAGAACATCAACAATCTGCATAGTCGCGTGTCGGATCTTCAATCGCAGCTTGATGAACGTGTTTCGTCGGACGCCGATGAGATCAACAACCTTACGGAACAAATTCGGCAGTTAAACATTCAAATTGCCTCGACCGAAGGGGGCAATTCGTCGGCGAGCGAGGCCGGCGGTCTGCGCGTCAAACGGCAGACCGCAATCGATCGGCTTTCGGAATTGATCGGGATTTACGTTTCGGAACAACCGAGTGGGGGCGTGAGCATCTCCGTGGGCGGCGATTTCCTGGTGTTCGAAGGGCAGCGCCGCGAAGTTGAGGTGAACAAAACCAGCCAAAACGGCACGACGTCCGGAGTGATTCGATTTGCCGACACGCACGGGCGGCTCGATACAACGACCGGCGAAGTCGAAGGACTGTACGCCGCTCGAGATGGAATTGTCGGCGGCTTCCTCACGAAATTGGACGACTTGGCCGGCACGTTGGCGTTTGAATTCAACAAGGTCTATTCGCAGGGCCAGGGCCTGGTCGGCTTTCAGAAGCTGACGAGCGTCGAATCGGTGCGAGACAGCGGCGCCGCATTGGACGCGGCTGGCCTGGCGTTCACGCCGGTGAGCGGCACGTTCGACGTGCTGGTCCACAGCAAGGGCGATAACCTTACGCGCACGCGCACGATTAGCATCGATCTCGATGGCATAGACGAGGACACTTCGCTGACCAGCTTGGCGCAGCAGCTCGACGCGATCGACGGCATCGCGGCGAGCGTGACATCGACGGGGGCGCTTCAGATCTCGTCGGACTCGACGGATATTGAGTTTGCGTTTTCCGGCGACACCAGCGGCGCGCTGGCCGCGCTGGGGCTCAATACTTTTTTCACCGGTTCCACCGCCGCGACTATCGGAGTGAATGCAGAGGTGAAGGGGATCGGCAACGCGGGCAAATTTGCCGCCAGCTTGGGCGGGATCGGCGAAGATTCCGCCAACGCGGAGCGATTGTCGGCGTTTTTGGATCAGCCGATTGAGTCGGCGAACAATTCGTCGCTCACAGATTTATATAACCAACTGCTTAACGAGATCACGCAAGGTTCCTCGATCTCGCAATCGGTGGCGGAAGGCTATCGCACGTTCGAAGGTACGCTGCAGGGGCAACAACAGGCGGTGAGCGGCGTGAGCATCGATGAGGAAGCGGTGAAGATGCTCACGCTGCAGCGGATCTACCAGGCTTCCGCAAAGTATATTCAGACGATTTCGGATTTGATGGATTTGTTGGTGAAACTGTAGGAGCGATAGGGTAAGGGGGCGCCCCACCCTACAAAACGATGTCTAGCATCATTCCCATACCGACGACGCGCGTGGGCGACTTCTTCGTCACGCAGCGATTAGTGTCGCAGGTGCAAAGCGACCAACTTGCGCTGTTTCAACTGCAGAACCAGGTCAGTACGGGCAACCGGCTGCAATTGCCGAGCGACGATGCACCGGCGGCATTGCGCGCGATCAACTTGCAGCGGCTTTTGGACCGCAAAGGGCAAATTCAGACGAACATCCAAGCGAGCACCTTGTACCTCGGCGCCGCGGAGTCGAACCTCGCGTCGGTGTCCGACTTGCTCAATACGTTGCGGGGCGATGTCGTGGGAGTATCCGGCACGCTCAGCACGGACGCAGACCGGCAAACGCTCATTCAACAGATCGACCAAGCGATTCAATCGCTTGTCGCGTCCGGCAATGCGAAGTCGCAAGGACGTTACCTGTTTGCCGGCTCGCGGTCGCAAGATCAGCCGTACGAATTCAATGGGGCATACGTTCAATATTCGGGCAACGACGGTGTGTTGCGAAGTTACGTAGATTTGGAGCAACTGTTCGATACGAATCTGGCCGGCACAGATGTATTTGGCGGCATTTCCAGCCAGATTCAAGGCGTTGGGCTGACTCCGCCTGTCTCGGCCGGTACGCTGCTAAGCACAATCAATAGCGGCGCCGGTATTGGCCGCAATGCATCTATCTCGGTCTCTATCAATACAGGGTCATCTACGAAGACGAGCGTGATCGACCTGAGCAAAGCGGTAACACTTGGCGACGTAGCCCATCTGATTGAACAGGGCGCACCGGCGGGCACCGAGATCGTCGCCGACGTTACCGGCAAGGGGCTGACGCTGAGCACCGCGAGCGGGACGATCACGGTGGCGGAAGTTGGCGAAGGACAAACAGCCCACCAGTTGGGAATCAACACGGCCAACGGCGCACCGCTGACCAGCACGCTGGTCGGCACACCGCTGAATGCGGCCGTATTGAAAACGACGAGTCTCGAATCGCTCTTGGGGACGAAAGCTCAAGGGCGCATTTCATCGAGCAATGAGAACAACGACATCGTGATCACGGCGACGAAAAACGGCGCGGAATTTAACGACGTACGAGTCGTTTTCGCGGCCGGCGGCGTTGCTGGCTCGGTTACCTACGACGACAGCAATCCAAGCGACAAAACACTGACGGTTCAGGTGGGAACGGGGACTTTTACGGCGGCGCAGGCGGCCGCGGCCATTACCGCGGATGGCCATTTTACAGCGATCGTTGATTATCACGATGCAACTTCTTCCGACGAGGCCGGCACCAATCCGGTAGAAGTGAAGGATTTCGGGCAGCTCACCTCGGGCGGCAGCGGCGAGGTGCTGGACTCGTCCTCCGGCCTGATTCTGACCAACGGCGGCCAGAGCATTACGCTGGACACCAGCTCGGCGCAGACGGTCGAAGATTTGATGAACCTGATCAATGGCTTGGGGCTCGGTCTATCGGCCCAGATCAATTCGACCCGCGACGGCATCAACGTGCAATCTCGATTGAGCGGCGCCGATTTCACGATCGGCGAGAACGGCGGAACGACGGCGACGCAGCTTGGAATTCGCACTTACACCGGCGCCACCGCACTAGCAGATTTCAATCGGGGCGTCGGCGTGCCGACCAATAGCGATCCGATCCGCGACGACCTTGTGATCACCGCGCGCGACGGCACCACGCAGCTCTCGATCAATCTTCACGGCGCGACGACCGTCAACGACGTCATCGACCGGATCAACAACAATCCTGCCAACAATGCGATTCCGCCGGCCATCACTGCCCGCCTGGCACTAACGGGCAACGGCATCGAGCTGGTGGATGCGACCGCCGGCGCGGGGACGCTTAGCGTGCAAGCCGTCGAGGGCAGTACGGCGGCCCAGTATCTGGGTTTCGTGGCGGACGGACAAACGCTGTCCGATCCGGCGGCCGTACAAGTGGACGGATCGGGAAACCAGGTGCTCACGAGTGAGGACCGTCACGCGCTCGAAACCGACAGCGTGTTTAACACGTTGCTGCGATTGAAAACGGCCCTGCAGCAAAACGACACGGCGGAAATTGGCCGGTCGCTCGATCGGCTCGATGCGGACATCAGCCGCGTGAACTTCGCGCGCTCGGAAATCGGCTCGCGGTTGCAGAGCCTCGATACGATCGGCAGCAAGTGGCAGGATGAAAACGTGCAACTGAAATCAGCGTTGTCGGACGACATGGACGTCGACCTGGCCGAGGCGATCTCGAACATGACAGCCCGCCAGTATGCCTTCCAGGCATCGCTGCAAACGGCGGCCAGCGTGCTAAAGCTATCGCTGCTAGATTTTATCTAAAGCGCAAGGTCCAACAAACGGCTTGATGAGGAATATCGCACCGCCGCGTTTAGCTGGCTCCGATGGTCGTCACGGGACGATCATGCAGATAGCGCCGATCGACCCGGCGCAGTCAGCACTCTGCGAGTTGGTCGCTCGGCTTCCGGCACCTGATGGCGAACAAACCATGAATATCACGACGACGCGATTCGGCAGCTTGTCGATCGAAGAAACCGACGTCTTGACGTTTGTGGACGGCCTGATCGGCATGGAGGATTGCCGGCGGTGGGTGCTGCTGGGGGACGAGGAGAACTCGGCGCTCGGATGGCTACAAAGCCTGGAGCGGCCCGAAGTGGCTTTGGGCGTAGTGAGCCCGCGGCGATTCGTGCCCGACTATCGAGTTCGTGTGGGCAGGCGGGAGATCGCACCGCTGGGCCTCGAAAACCCGAACGACGCGCAAGTGCTGGTGATCGTCAGCCACGTGGCGGGTTCGCTGGCCCTGAATCTCAAGGCGCCGCTGGTGATCCACCTTGCCGAGCGGCTTGGCAGGCAGATTGTGGCCCGCGATGATCATGCCGTGCAGCACCGGCTGCAGGCGACGGCGCGGCGGAAGTCGGCTTGAGCAACCCACTCGATGTTCCGCACAATCGCTACGTTCTAAACGTGGTGGGGCTTTCTTGAGTGCGTCGCGGAGAGCTTCCGATCATGCTAGTACCATGCTTGTCTTATCCCGACAGCGCGACGAAAGCATCATCATTGGCGACAATATCGTCGTAACCATCGTCGACGTGCGCGGCGACAAAGTGCGTCTCGGGATCGAAGCGCCGCGCGAGGTTTCGGTCCATCGGCGCGAGGTGTACGAAGCCATCCAGCGCGAAAATCAGCAAGCGGCCCAAATCCGGCTGGAAGACGCGCGTCAAGTCGGCAAATCGCCCCGCGATCGGCTCTAGCAGGTCGAACTCTATCCGGCTTTCTGCAAAACTCGGATTGGCAGCTTTAGAGAAACGGGCTGCCGGGTAAGACTTTTCCGGTTATGACGCCTGTGCGGACGCCCCTGTGATCAAGTGCGCAAAAACCAAACGAGCCGCGTAAAGAGCCTAAATTCACAAGTCGATATGTTGGCGTAGGCGACCATAGCGCGGCAGAGTCGGGCGACGAAATTTTGGCGCCACGGCTTCCCGCGCCGCAATCGCAACCTAGGCTTGGTCAGTTTGATTTTGTTCCTGCCGCGCGGGTGGCAGGAGCGTCCCTTAGCTGACGAGCGATAGGGTACGACCGGGCAGCGAACTCAAAATCGTAATCAAGACGCGTGGTCTTGCATTGCAGAAGTAGCTCTAACACAAAACAACAAAAGCTGGTTTTGGGCGGCGGCGCACTCCGGCCTAGGTTGGAACAAGTTTCTGTCCCAAAGGGGGTTTTTCGATGACGCGGATTAATACGAACGTTAGCTCCTTGGTTGCCCAAAACACGTTGGGCCGGTCGCACGACGCCTTGGAGCAGTCACTCACGCGGCTCAGCACCGGTTTGCGGATCAACACGGGTAAGGACGACCCGGCCGGTTTGATCGCCAGCGAGAATTTGCGTAGCGACATCACGAGCATCAAGAAAGCCATCGGCAACACGGACCGCGCGAACCAGGTGATCGCGACGGCCGATAGCGCTTTGGGACAGGTGAGCGGGCTGTTGAACGACATTCGCGGCCTGGTCACGGAAGCGGCGAACTCGGGCGGTGTGAGCTCGGAGCAAATTGCGGCCAACCAATCGCAGATTGACTCCTCGCTGGAAGCCTTGAACCGGATCGCCCAGACGGTCACGTTCCAAGGTCGCAAGCTGCTGGACGGCAGCTTGGACTTCATCACGTCGGCCGGGACGAACTTCAGCAAATTGAGCGGTCTGCAGATTGACCAGGCAAACCTGGGCAGCACCGGTTCGGTTTCGGTGGACGTCAATGTCACGACCGCGGCCACGAACGCCGAAGTGGACATCACCAACGTACCGGCGGCAACGTCGGCGACGAACGCTACGACAAGCCTGACACTTTCCAACCTCGAAGCGCAGGCCGCCTTCCACTTCGACTTTAGTACGACAGCCGCCGTAGGTGTCGACGTGACAGCGGTAAACGGTGGCGCCGCCCAGGACGCCAGTGGCAACGGAATCTCCGTCGTGCTGGTCGACAACAACGACTCGAGTGGCAACGTGGCCTCAGTGGTTTACGCCGCGGGCACCTTGACGGTGACCGCCGACTTTACGGGTGGCGTGACGAATACGGAAGTCGCAACGGCGATCCAAGCTTCTAACGGCGCCGCCGACTTCACAGCGACTGCCACAGGCGCAGCCAACACGGCGCTTGCCGCGGGCGACGCCGGCAATTATGCACCGACGTACACGGCCAACGGTCGTGACGCCGGCAGCACGGCCTTTGCAGTGACGGCCGACGCAGCGGGCACAGCCGCCAACGGCGTGACGGTAACGCTTACCGAAGACAACACCATTGCCAATAACTCGGTAACGGCGGCTATTGTCAGCGGTAACATCGACGTACGGGTTCGCGGTACCGTGACCAAGGCCGACATCATCGCGGCCATCGATGGTCTGACCGGCTACACTGCAACAGCGACATCGTCCTCGGGCGATACCAACTACATTGATACCTCGGACACTCCTCCAGGCTTTGCGACGCTGGGCGGCGGCGCCGCGGCGAGCGGAGGTTTGACGCAAGATGCGGTGTTCGAGTTGTCCGGCAAGAGTGGTTCGGAAGTGTTCAGTTTCGGTGCGAATACCTCGATTACCCAACTCAGCGACGCCATCAACTTGGTAAAGGACGCGACCGGCGTTCAAGCCACGGTTAACGGCACGACCCTGGAGTTGACCTCGACTGCGTACGGTTCAGATGCAACCGTCGAACTGAAGCTGATTTCCGAAGGCGTCGGCGGCACGATTGGCACTGCGGTCGGAAACAGCGCTCGCGCCGCGGGCGCAGATGTCGCGGCCACGGTCAACGGCATCGCTGCCAAGGGTCAAGGAAATACGTTGTCGCTCAACACAGCGAGTCTGGATCTGAGCACCTCGGTGCAGGCCGGGTTTACCGGGTCGATCCACTTCGACATCACCGGCGGCGGCGCCTTGTTCCAACTCGGTCCGGACGTGGTCACCAATCAACAGGCCCGCATCGGCATCACGAGCGTGAACACGGCTCGGTTGGGCGGTGCGGACGGCGTTCTGTACCAGTTGGCTTCCGGCGGCACGGCCGATTTGAATTCGGATCCGACGGCCGCGGCCCGTATTGTGGATGAGGCGATCAGCCAGATCACCTCTCTGCGTGGCCGGTTGGGTGCTTTCCAAAGCACATCGCTCGAAACCAACAAGAACACGCTGAACGACACGTTGGTGAACCTTACGGAAGCGGAGAGCCAAATCCGCGATGCCGACTTCGCCGCGGAAACGGCCGCCCTCACCCGGGCCCAGATCCTCGTGCAGTCTGGCACGACGGTGTTGCAGGTTGCCAACCAGAACCCGCAGAACGTGCTGGCACTGCTGCGGCAGTAATGCTCGCCAACCGGTTGCTGATTGCTTAGCGAATGCGGTTTGAAAACTATCAGCCGGTTCGATCCTGTGGGATCGAGCCGGCTGTTTTTATTGGAAGGGCGAGGCTACCGGTTGGCGGGCATCCAGAAGGACGGCCTGCGTGGTCGATATATTCGGTAGGGTTGCACGCGCGCTGCTAGCAACAGTGGCGTAGGTTTTGGTTGGCAAGCCTCTCGCGGTATCGTGCTATGTCTCAACTTGCATCCAGTGTTGGACTCATCACCGGAATCCCGATTCAGGATACGGTCGATAAGCTGATGGCGGTTGCGTCGCTGTCGAAAAACAATCTGACCAGTCGGACCAACGACCTTCAAAACCAGAAACTGGCGGTCGCGCAGCTCACGTCGTTACTCGTGGCGTTTCAGTTCGAGGCCAACCAGCTCGGTACGGCCAGCCTGTTCGAATCGCGAAAGGCTTCTTCCAGCGATTCATCGGCCCTATCGGCCGCCATTGCCACCGATGGCCATCCGGCACCGGGCAATTACTTGTTCACGCCGGTTCAAACGGCCTCCGCTCAGCAATTGCTCAGCCAAAGTTTTGCGGCCGGCGACACGATCGGGGCGGGTTCGTTTACATTCGGTCTCGGCGGTTTTGTCGATCGGGGCATTTCGCTCGAACAGTTGAATGGGGGAGCCGGCGTAGCGGCGGGAAAAATTCGCGTCACCGATCGCAGCGGCGACAGCGCCGTGATCGATTTGAGCTTTGCCCGCAGCGTAGACGACGTGCTGGACGCGATTAACAACAACACGTCGATCAATGTGTCGGCCGTCGCGAGCGGCGATTCTTTTAAACTCGTCGATAATAGCGGCGGATCGGGGAACCTGAAAGTGCAGGAAGTAGCCGGCGGATCGACGGCTAGCGATCTGGGACTGGCCGGGATCGATACGGCAGATGACTCGGCGACCGGCACTGATATCTTCACGCTGCATACGAACACCGAGCTATCGCTGCTCAACGATGGCAACGGCGTACAGCTTCGCAGCGGAAACGATTTGAGCGTCACGCTCGCCGACGGATCGACCGTGAACGTGGAATTGGGCAATGCAAAAACGTTGGGCGACGTGCTGGATGCGATCAACGCGGCGGCGCCGACCCAGCTATCTGCGGAGATAGGAAGCGACGGCAACCGGCTCAAATTAACGGACCTCACGACCGGCGCGGAAACGTTTGCGGTGACGAATGTCGGCAGCGGGACTGCGGCCGACGATTTGGGCCTCACCCTGGCTTCCGCGGGCGATACGCTGACGGGCGGGCGGCTGGCTAGCGGTTTGCGAGATACGCTGGTCGCGAGTTTGCAGGGTGGAAGGGGAATCGGGACACTCGGTCAGATCGATATCACCAATCGCAACAATGTGACATCCAACGTCGATTTGTCGGGAGCGGAAACGCTCGGGCAAATCGTTTCCACGATCAATTCCCAAGCAGTCGGTGTCACGGCGGCAATCAATTCGGCCCGAAACGGCATCGTGCTGACCGATACGACGGGCGCGACCGCCAGCAACTTCATTGTGGCCGACGGCGATGGAAACAACACGGCAACCGGACTGGGAATTGCGGCCGACAGCACCGCAACGACGGTCAACAGCGGCGGGCTCCAACGGCAGCAGATCAGCGAAGCGACGCTGCTGTCGTCGCTGAACGGCGGGGCCGGCATTGACGTGGGCGACTTCAAGATTACGGGCACCACCGGCGTGTTGGGCGCAGTGGACTTGAACAAGGTGGACGACATCGCGACGACGGTGGGCGACGTGATCGCTCGGATCAACGCGCTGGCCAGCGTGGGAGTCGAGGCTCGCATCAACGATCGCGGCGACGGCATCGAGATCATCGATACGGCCGGCGGCACCGGCAACATCACCGTCACCGACGTTGGCACTGGGACAACCTCGAAAGACTTGAACCTGCTCGGCACATCGAGCTCCGTCACGATCGACGGCTCGCCGAAGCAGGTGATCGACGGCACCGCAACGGCTACGGTGACGATCGCCGCGGACGACAAGCTTAGCGATGTCGTTGCGAAGATCAATGCGCTGAATCGAGGCGTGACGGCTAGCGTGCTGAACGACGGAACGCGGCAGCGATTGACGCTGTCGGTCAATCAATCGGGCGCGGCTAATGAACTTCTCGTTGATACGAGCAATACGCGATTGTCGTTGCAGGAAGTGAGCAGCGGCCGCGACGCGTTATTGTTGTACGGCTCCAGCGGCACGGGCGGGGTGCTCGTCAGCTCTTCGTCCAATCAGTTTGACAACATTGTGGATGGTCTCAATTTGACCGTGAACGACGGCACGCTCAAGCCCGTGACGGTCACCGTGAGCTCTTCGACCGACTCGCTGGTAAGCACGGCGAAGGAATTTGTGTCGGCTTACAATTCGCTCCACGATACATTGGGCAAATTAACGTCGTTCGATCCGGATGCACTGACAACGGGCATCTTATTCGGCACGAGGGAGGCGCTGCAGGTCGACACAAGCATTTCGCGGTTAATTACCTCGCGCTTTTTCGGAGTCGGCCAGTTCCAGTCGTTAGCGGCCGTGGGAATTAGCCTGGACGACAAGGGCAAGATGAGCCTGGACGAGTCGAAGCTGAACGCGGCATTCGACAAGGATCCGGACGCGGTCAAGACGATGTTCACGGATCCGAAACTGGGCATTGCGGCGAAATTTAACGAAACCTGCGAACGACTTGCCGGCGCAACGAACTCCCTGCTGTCATCGCGCACCGATTCGCTAACGAGCATTATCGATTCGAACAACAAGCGGCTCGACCAAATGAGCGCCCAATTGGATAATCAGCGCGAGGCGTTATTGGCAATGTTCGACAATCTGGAGACGACGATCGCCCGGCTCAAGGACAATGCCACCGTGCTGTCATCGTTTCAGCCCATTCCGCCGCTGAACAGTACGGGCACGACGACGCCCATTTAGAATCGCCGACAAACACTCTGATTTGGGTAAGCATTCGTGCAACAAACGTTCTACTTGGAATCGAAAGTGCTAACGGCCGCGCCCCAACGGCTGCACCTGATGCTGGTCGAGGGCGCGATTCGGTTTGGGCGCCAGGCGGAGGAGGCACTGCGGCGCGGCGAGCCAGCAATTGCCGCCGGGCCGCTGTTGCGCGTGATGGACATCGTGGGGGAGATGCTGGCCGGCGTGCGCGAGAGCAAGACTGAGTTAAATCAGCGGCTCGCGCAACTTTATTGGTTCCTTTTTCGCCGCGTGTCGGAGGCGAAGATCAATACCGACGTGGCCGCCCTGACCGAGGCGCTGCGGCTATTGGAATATGAGCGGCAAACGTGGCAATTGGCCTGTGAGAAAGTAGGCGAGCCCGCGGGATCGGCGGTGCCGCAGCCACACTCTGAGAAGCTGGATTCGGGGCGCGCTCGCGGACCGAAGACCGGTATGTCGTGGCAGGCGTAGCGTGGGCGTCCTGCTCGGCGAGACGCAATTTCCTCTCGCGGCGCGAGCGCGCTACGCTTATCATGCGATCTTCCATTCATCGCATGAGGAACCCCGATCTTGAACGCCACCAAGCAATTGATTCGGGTGGGCCACAGCCCCGACCCGGACGACGCATTCATGTTCTACGCCCTGGCCAATGGCCGGCTGGATACGGGCGATTACGAGTTCACGCACGAGCTCGTGGATATTGAGACGCTGAATCGCCGGGCCTTCGAGGCGAAGCTCGAATTGACGGCTGTGAGCATCCACGCCTATGCGTATTTGCACGATAAGTACGTTCTGTGTACGTGCGGCGCGAGCATGGGCGACGGCTACGGGCCGATGGTCGTGGCTCGCGAATCGCTGACCATCGACGCGCTGCGCGATCGGCGCATCGCCGTGCCAGGGAAACTAACGAGCGCTTACTTGGCATTGCGGTTGTGTTTGCGCGCCGATTTTCCCTGCGTCGAGGTGCCGTTCGATCAAATCATCCCGGCGGTGGCGGCGGGCCAATACAACGGGCAGCCGATCGAGGCCGGCCTGATCATTCATGAAGGCCAGCTTACTTACGGCGAACAAAATCTGCAGCTCATCGTCGATTTGGGCGCCTGGTGGAGGGAGCGCACGGGGTTGCCGCTGCCGCTGGGGGCGAATGCGGTGCGCAAAAACCTGGGCACCGAAACGGTCCGCGAAGTTCAGCGGCTGCTCAAGGCCAGCATCGAGTACGGGCTGGCGCATCGTGAGGCGGCTTTAAAATATGCACAGCGTTATGGCCGCGACCTGAATGATCAGCAGGCCGACCAATTTGTCGGCATGTACGTGAACGACTGGACGCTGGCCTTCGGCTCACGCGGGCGGCAGGCAGTGGCGGAGTTCCTCGCGGAAGGGCATAAGGCGGGAGTATTACCGGAACTTGTTGTGCCGGAATTTGTGAAATAGTGATTGCGGAATAGTGCGGGCGGCGGCGCCGAATTTAGTTGATTCGGCGTGGCCGACGACGCTAACAGCCTGATGCGGTGAGTCATGTCGGCCGATTGGCGAAATAGTATTGATGCCGCGGTGGACGACTTGATGGAGCGGATGGTCGCGCTGCGGCGGCATTTGCACGCGCATCCGGAGCCCAGCGGCGCGGAGCTGCAAAGCAGCCTGTACCTGTATCAACTGTTCGACGAGATGGGACTCGCGGTGCGGATGGGCCCGGAAGGATGCGGCGTGGTGGCGGAGAGCCGCAATCCAAACGGAGGCCGGCGGATCGCGTTGCGGGCCGATATCGACGCGCTGCGAATCGAGGATCAGAAGCAAACGCCTTATCGCAGCACCGTGCCGGAAGTCATGCATGCTTGCGGACACGATGCGCACACCGCCACGGTGTTTGGCGCGCTGGCGGCCCTCGACCGGCTTGAATGCGATCGCGCATTGCCGTGGCCCGTCACGTGGCGCGGTATCTTTCAGCCGGCCGAGGAAACGGGCAACGGCGCACGCGCGATGATTGGGGCGGGTGCGTTGGAAGATGTTGCGGCCATCGTGGCCACCCACGTCGACCCCACGCGGCCGGCCGGCACGATTGGCGTGCGCCCCGGCGTGCTCACTGCCAGTTGCGATGACATGCGGGTTACGGTGCAGGGTCGAGGCGGTCACGCGGCCCGGCCGCACGAATCGAACGATCCGATTGCCGCGGCGGCCGAGCTCGTCAGCACGCTCTACCAGTACGTGCCGCGGGCGACCGATAGCCAGGACGCGGTTGTCGTTTCGTTCGGGCAGATTCACGGTGGGCAGAACGCGAACGTGATTCCGGAGCAGGTCGTACTGGAAGGAACCGTGCGCACGCTGGACCGCGACGTGCGGGAGAAAACCATTCGGCACATTCGGACGCTGGCCGAAGGAATCGAGCAGGTTACGGGGACGAAGGTCGACGTATTTTTCCAACGGGGGAGTCCTTCGGTCTACAATGATGAAGGCCTCACAAAGTTGGTAAACAGCATGGCGAGCGAGTTGTTGGGGGCCGACAAAGTTTTAACGATGCCGCGACCGAGTATGGGCAGCGAGGATTTTGCGTATTACCTGGAGCGCGTGCCGGGGGTGATGTTTCGGCTCGGCGCGGCCGGCGATAACGGCGCGTGGCCCGGGTTGCACACGCCGACGTTCGATATCGATGAGCGATGCCTCGCAGTGGGGGCGAAGATATTGGCGCGGACTGTGGTGGAGTGGTCAAAAACGTAGCCGGGTGCGTGATTCTGGTGGGATTGGGGTGCGGCGCGCCGGCCTGATAGCGGCCAGCTACAGCGTATGGGCAAAATCGACTTTCATCGCAATGACCGGCCGACGGTCGGCATCGAGCTAGAGCTTGGCCTGGTGGACGCAGAGACGCTCGCGCTGTGCAGTGCCTACGGCTTGCTCAACGCCCGGCTGACGGCGGAAGGCCACCAGAACGGCGAGTGCGAGCACTTCAAGCCGGAATTGATGCAGTGCGTGCTGGAGATCAACACGGATGTGTGCGAGACGGTGAGGGACGCCGAGCGCGATTTGCGCCGCAAGATTGCGATCGTGGAATCGGCGTGCGATGCCCTGGGGTTACGGTTGTGGTGGGGAGCAACGCACCCGTTTTCTAGCTGGGAAGAGCAGCGGATTACTCCCGACGCGCGGTACTTGCAGCTAGTGAATTTGTTGCAAGAGATGGCCCGGCGGTTGGTGACGTTCGGCTTGCACGTGCACGTGGGAGTGGATTCGGGCGACAAGGCGGTGATGATTTGCGATCGCATCATGCGGCATTTGCCGACGCTGTTGGCGCTAAGCGTGAGCAGCCCGTTTTGGGAAGGCCGGCGCACGGGCCTGCATTCGCACCGTTCGAAGGTTATGGAGGGGCTGCCCACGGCGGGGCTGCCGACGCTGATGCGCAACTGGAGCGAGTACGTGTGGCTGGTGAATCACATGATCGATACGGGGTTCATCAACACGATCCGCGAAATTTGGTGGGACGTGCGGCCGCACCACAACTTCGGCACGGTTGAAGTCCGCGTATGCGACATGCCGGGCAACTTGCCAGATACGCTCGCCTTGGCCGCGCTCGTGCAATGTTTGGTAAAGGCACTTTCGGATGAGATCGACAACGGCACCTACCAGCACGACAGCCACCCGATGATGGTGCAGCAGAACAAGTGGCGTGCGGCCCGTTTCGGCAATCAGGCGAAACTGGTGGACACGGACACGTATCGGGTGGTTTCTGTTGAAGAGACCGTTGCGCGGTTGGTTGAATTGCTGCGTCGTCCGGCCGCCGAGTTGGAGTGCGAGAATTATCTGGAACATTGCGTGACGATGGCTTGCACGCCGAGCGCTGCCCAGCGCCAGCTTGATCTTTTGGCCGAGACCAACGACCGGCGAGAAGTCGTGCGAAAGCTTGTTGAGGAGGCGCGGATCACCGAGCCGCAGGCGACGTAGAGCGGAGGGCAGACAATCTTGTCTGGCAGGGCAGGCGCAGACGCGGAATGCGTCATTCCCGCGCCGGCGGGAATCCAGAAATTCGGCCCAATCGCCTGGATTCCCGCCTTCGCGGGAATGACAAGTAGCATGAGCCGCTGGTGTCATTTACTGCGCAGTTCTCAATAGTTGTGACTATTCGATCGCTGGTAAATGCTGTATCTTCACGGCGTGGCGACTGTCGCGATACCGTCGACTGCGGAACGACTAACTGCGCCGTCGGTGCGCACTTGTTATGACCTGTTGACGGTTGCGCTCGTATGCGGTGTGACCGATCTCACCGACGGCAAGTATCTCGATGACCGCAGCGATCGGGCCACTTACTTGGCGGCGCAAGAGAGGCAAGCCGAGTATTTGTTGGACCAGGCGCGTTGCGGCGCGGGCACGCGGTTACTAGATATCGGCTGTGGGTACGGACGGATTTTGGAGCACGCGGCGCGTCGCGGGGCGAAAGCGATCGGCATCACCATTTCGCCGCCGCAAGTGGCGCACGACCGGGCACGAGGCCTGGATGTCCGCGAACTTAACTATCGCCATATCTTCGCAGAAGGAACGAACCCTTCCCTCGCGTCTCCTTGCGGAGGAGTGGAAGTGGGGTGGGAGCATGGGTTCGATGCGATTGTAGCCAACGGATCGTTGGAACATTTCGTGCAAGCGAGCGACGCTGCCGCGAATCGCGCCGATGAAAGGTATGAGGAGATGTTCGCAATCTGTCGGCGGCTGCTGATCGACGGCGGGCGGTTTGTAACCACTGCGATTCACTTCAGAGAAGCATGCCAATTCGATGCGGCGCAAATCGCCCGCGGCCCCGGTGCCCAGCCGCGCGGCAGCGACTCGTATCAGTTTGCGATGCTTGCCGAATGGTTTGGCGGATGGTATCCCCAGCCGGGGCAACTGGAACGGTGCGCGCGGCCTTATTTCGACCTGATCCAAGAAGAGGATGGCACGCGCGATTACCACCTCACAAGCGAATACTGGCTTGCACAGTTCAAACGGTCGTTGACGTTCGATCCGCGGGTATGGTGGGCGGTCGGGCGGCAATTGTGGCAGCGGCCGCGAGCAGCGTGGCAGATGTTGCGGCTACAGATTTGGGATCAATCGTGGGCCTGGCAGTTCCGCGAGCCGGCGCCGATGCGATTGTTGCGGCAGACGTGGGCGGCGAAATAGCTTTCGCGTCGGAGGCCACGCGGAATCCGTTGCTTGCGCGGCGATTGAGTGGCGGCACGGGTCGTGGAAGATTCGGCCTTGCGGCCGACGCTGTGACCCAAACGATGTTACAACGTCGCCAGCTCGACGTTGGTCATGCGGCCGTCGTAGTATTTGCGGTACTCGACTTTGCGCTCGAGGTCTTCGATGACGGCTCGGGCGAAATTAACACCGGCGAATTCGCTGCTGCTGCCCAGGCCGCCGGGGCTGAAGACGTTCACTTCAATCAGCTTGTCGGCGACGATATCGAGGCCGACCAGAAACATGCCGTCGCTCATCAGCTTAGGGCGCACGACTTCTACGAGCCGCAACATTTCGTCGGTGACTTCGACCGGCTCGCTTTCGCCGCCGGAGTGCATGTTGCTGCGGGCGTCGCCCGTTTTGTTAATGCGGCGGAAAGCGGCGTACTTGCCGTCGCGAGCGAGCGGCCGGCCGTTCATCACAAACAACCGCACGTCGCCATCGGCGGCGGCCGGCAGATACTCCTGCGCTACGCAATAGCCATCGCGGAGCACCGCGTCGATCATTTGGTTGAGGTTCGCCCGCTCCTCGGGCCCGATCAGAAACACGTTCTTGCCGCCGGAACCTTGCAGCGGCTTGATGACGACTCGCTCGTGATGATCGTCTATGAATCGCTTGATCTCTTCGATGCTGCGGCTGATGCAAGTTTCGGGGCGCACCTCTTCGGGAAATTGTTGAAAGTACGTTTTATTAATGGCGTGGCTAAGGTTTTCGGGGTCGTTAAGCACCATCACGCCGCGGCTGGCGACGAGCTGGCCAAAGAGAATGCCGGACGACTGGGCCCAAGGGCGTTCGATTGCGTCGGTCGATGGATCATTGCGCAAGAAAAGCACATCCAATTCGTCGAGGTCGATCGTTTGTGGCGGGCGATCGGCGGATTGCAGCTCCGCCAGGAACTTATCGAGCGATTTGTAGGTCTTTCCGCGCGGCAGGCGGGCGCGGGCGTGAAGCGAGCCGTCGGCGGCACAGACAAAATCGCCCACGCCGAACACGAAGCTGTGGTGGCCCATGTTCGTGGCGGCCATGGCCAACCGCGTGGTTGTATAGCCGGGCACTTCGGTTTGGACATCGTTGACAACGAAAGCGATTTTCATGGGTTGGCGCTGGACTCGCTGAGGCTCGGGGAGATTTGTGGGTGTGGCCTCTTTAAGAGCGGGGAGAAGAGCCTACCGACGGGCCGCCGGGGTCAAAGACCCCGGCTACCAATTGGATTGGCCGGTGGCGATTGCTGCAAGAGTCGTGCCGCAAACGATTGAAATCGTGCGGCTCGCGGCATCTACGGGCGTAGATCGGGTACACCGATCAGGCGGCCGTATTGAGAGAGCATTTCTTCAGGCGTGGCGTGGTACGCGTCGTGAAGTGCTTCTTCCCACTTCATGCCGTCTTTGAGCGCTTCGATGAACCGGACGTACTCCTGGCGGTTGGCCTGGAGCAGAAAGCGGTTGAGGTTGCTGGCCATGCCATATTGCCAGCCTTCGATGTGCTCGGCCGAAAGCATCCCGCCGAGCGAGTGCTGTTGGGTCAGTTGCTGGAGGGCCTTTATTTCGCGGCCTCGCACGGCTGTGCTGGCCGGGACCATTTCGGAGCCGATGAGATCGGCCATGCCTTCGTCCACCCAATTGGGAAGCTGCGCCTTGGTTTTGTAGCGGTGGATGAAGCCGTGGCTGGTTTCGTGGACGATCATCTGGCCGAAATCATTCGGATCGTTGCCGCGGTAGCAGGAGATAACGACTTCGCCCGTTTTACTCAAGTGGCTGAGGCCGTAAACGTTGCCGAGCGAGTGCATGACGTCTTTCGATTCGGGGAAGTAGCGTTCTTCAAATGCGTCGAACTGCTCCTTTTCCAGAAAGGCGAAAATCGGCGCTTTGCCGCCGAGCCAGACTTTATGATCGCGCGACACCCCGTACAGCCGACACATGAACTCGTACATGCGATCAAGCGATGCGACGTACGGACCGATTTGCTGTGGCGGGATGTTCGAGACGAAGAGGAAGTGCTGCGTTTCGTAGAGCCGGCTGCCGGGAAAGAGCGATATGACTTCGTCCGTCATGTCGCGTGATTTTTTGAGAGCCGCGGCATGCTCATCGTCGGTTTCGTTTTCCGGCCACGGCTCGACATCGCGGGCTTTGAGGGTATCGAGCCATTTGGCGCGGGCGGCCTCCTTCTTGACATGCAAGGCACTTTTTTTGGGGGTCCTGCGAGTTGCGGTGCGTTTCGTGATCGGCCGGCGGTCGTTCGAAGCGGAATGGTCCGCGGCTTTGTCCGTTGTCGGAGAAGCAGGTTCGGCAGCCGCAACGAATGCCGACAAAACCAGCACCGTGGAAACAGCTAAAGCCAAAACACGGACGCAAGACAGCATACATCTCAATTTAACAGTTGCACGCGAGGCGGACAAACGCACAGGAGAAAGCAAAGGAAACAGAGCCAACCAGGTCGCAATTTCCGATGAGCAACGACGAGTCAGTTTCCTCCGTTAGCTCTGCTTGCTCCCGTTCAAAATGGATGCCGTGTGTTTGCGCGAGTGCTCCAGCTTTGTACGAATCCGGTGACGGCGGCGGCCAGTATGTAGCCACGACCCATAGCCGTTTCTCCCGACGGGCGAGAAGTTCAGCCGTGGCTCGGGCGATTACCAATGGCAATCGGACCGTGCGGAAAGGCCGGTTGCGTTGAGGGTTATGGCAAGCCGATGGGTGGCGCGCCGCGGCAAAGTACGGGCACCGCAGCGCCTCTGGCATGGCGCCCATCCCCAATTTGAAAGGCTAAACGGGGATGATTTTCTCGCCTTGGCGTATGGAAATCGCGAATAGGCCCAATTAGAATTTGACTCGCTCCGATAACGAGCGTCGCAGAGACGAGTTCCACGATCGCGCGACAGGTCCACTTTAATCCAGCGGAGAATGCTATGAGAATGAAGGTTCGGTTGATGTTGTACACGGCAGCAATCTGCGGGCTGGCCCTTCTGCCAGCCATCGCCGGAGCGCAAACCACAAAGAAGGCGAAGAAGGCAGGAAGCTCCAAGCCGACGATCACGTCGAGTGAGGCGAAGCTTCCGGAGGCTGTCAAGAAAACGTTCGACGAGAAGTTTCCGAACGCCAAAGTATTTACGGCCGAATCGGAAAAAGAGGGCGGCGTAATGGTTTGGGACATCGAATTTCGCGAAGGCCGGACGCATAAGGAAACCGACATCGCGGAAGATGGCACGATGTTGGAATACTCCGAGCAGGTTGCCCAGCGGTCCGTGCCCAAGGAAGTCCGGGCGTCGATCAAAAAAGCGGCCGAAGGGGGTCGAGTGGTCCGTACCGAAAAAGTTGCGATCAGTTACGAGGCCAAAGAGGGCAAAGTGATCAAGCTCGAAAAGGCCAAGACGCAGTACGAGGCCAATGTCGCCAAGGGCGATCAGATCGCAGATGTTGTTGTTGACGACCAAGGCAAGGTGCTCGAAGAGCCGAAGTGGCACGCGAAACCGAAGACAGAGAAGTCGCCGGCGTAAGGCCGTGTCGCGATTGAGCAACGGGTAAGAAAAGTCACAGCCAACGGCGGGTTGCTACCGCCGTTGGCTGCTTTGCCTGTTGGAGGATAGAAGTGAAGGGTGTGACACGCGAGCGCCTGCCGTGACGGAAGACGGAGAGATTCCCACGCTCTACGAGTGGTTAAAGCCCTTCATTGGAACGATCGACGGGCTGCCGCCGGATGCTTCGCAGAACATTGATCAATATCTTTATGGACATTCAAAGAAGTGGCGCCAATATTCGCTGACACTTCATTTTACGCCGCTTGCTTGATGCCGCGCGACGCACATCATTCGAAAGCCGTGGGGCCGCCCTTGATTTGGAACTGGTCGCTGAAGCGACCAGTCCGCCGGGCAACGGCGCGGGTTTTCATTCCTCCGCGCCAATATACCCCTCTTTCTCAAGTCGCAGGAAGATTTCCTGCGCGGCTTCTTCGGCGGTGAGGGCGAGCGTGTCGATCGTGACTTCGGCGTCGGTGGGGATGTCGTACGGGTCGCTGATGCCGGTGAATTCTTTGATGATGCCGGCGCGGGCTTTTGCGTAGAGGCCTTTGCGGTCGCGCTTCTCGCATTCTTCGACACTGGTGTTGACGTGCACCAGGATGAAGCCGCCGTGGGGGGCGATCATCGCGCGGACTTCCTTGCGGATGTCATCATACGGCGCGATGGGGGCGCAGATGCAAATTCCGCGGTGCTTGGTGATTTCCGCCGCCACGTAGCCGATGCGCTTGATGTTGAGGTTGCGGTGCTCCTTGGAGAAACCGAGCTCACTGGAGAGGTTTTTTCGCACCAGGTCGCCATCTAACAGTGTGATTGGTCGGCCGCCGAGCTCCAGCAGTTTCGAGAGCAACACGTTGGCAATCGTGCTTTTTCCGGAGCCGCTGAGGCCGGTAAAGAATACAGTGAAGCCTTGGCGGGCCCGCGCCGGGTGGCTGCGGCGCAATTCCTTGACGACCTCGGCATACGAAAACCAGTTCGGAATTTCGGTGCCACGAGCCAAGCGGTCGCGAAGCTCGGTGCCGCTGATGTCCAGCGTCTTTTTGCCTTGCGGCACCTCATCGACCGGGTAGTAACGGTCTTCATCCGGAACAAAAACCATCTGCTTGAAGTCGACCATTTTCATGCCGAGCTCTTCTTCGTGCTTTTGAAAGAGCTGCTGGGCGTCGTACGGTCCGTAGAACGGTTTTCCGGTGGAATCTTTGCCGGGTCCGGCATGGTCGCGGCCGACGACCAGATGGGTGCAGCCGTGGTTCTTGCGGATGATGGCGTGCCAGATGGCCTCGCGCGGGCCGCCCATCCGCATCGCCAGCGGCAACAGCGAGAGGAATGCCGTGTTCTGCGGATAGTGCGACATGAGGGCCTGGTAACACCGCACGCGAGTGTAGTGGTCGACGTCGCCCGGTTTGGTCATGCCGACCACCGGGTGGATGAGCAGGTTGGCCTCTTCCTCCTTGGCGGTGCGCAGCGTGAGCTCGTGGTGTGCGCGGTGCATCGGGTTGCGAGTTTGGAAGGCAACGATTTTTCGCCAACCGCGGCGGGCGAAATCTTCGCGCATTTGCGCCGGCGTGAGGCGCAGCGACTTGTAGTCGTAGTGCATCGGAAGCTGCAGGCACTCGACGCGGCCGCCCAAATACACCGGTTTGCTCTGATTCATCAGATAGTTGACGGCCGGGTGGGTGGTGTCGGAGGTGCCGAAGACCCGTTCGGCCTCGCGTTTGCGGTCCGGCTGCCAAATATCGTCCACGCGGATGACAGCCAGCATGACGCCCTCGGCATCTCGCAGCGCGACGTTCGCGCCGGGCTTGAGCGGCTCGGCAAACTCTTTCGAAACGTCGAGCGTGATCGGCATCGTCCACAGTGTGTCGTTTGCCAGCCGCATCTTGTCGCACACCGATTCGTAATCGGCCTTGCCCATGAAGCCGGTAAGCGGCGAAAAGCCGCCGTTGCACAGCAACTCCAAATCACAAAGCTGGCGCGGCGTGAGGTCCCAGGAGGGCCAATCGCGCGACTGCGACTTGATCTCGGCGGCTCGCTTTTCGGAAACGGTCAGATCGACTAATTTGCCCCCGTGCGGGGCATTGAGATGGCTGCTCACAGCGGTGCCTCGGTTGTTTTGAGATTAAGCGAAGTGTTGGCCGGCAATATAGGGAAAATCGCCCGGCGGCTCAATGTCGGACGACACCAGCCATTAGACGCTGGGACGATTCGCAAAATGCAGGGCCACACCGGAAAGGAGCGAGACAAGGCCAATCGCCGTGAGAATCGTGCCTGTGCGAATGCGCGAGCTACGGGCTCGTTCTAGCTGCTCGTTGATTTTATTGAACCGGTCTTTGGCGGCGGCAAATTCTTGGGACTGCGTTTCGTCGTGGCCATTGCCGTGATTGTGTGCCAGAGAATGCATCTCGGCGTGCGCCTTAGTGTATTCGGCGGCTTGTTCGGCGCTCCAATACGCTTCGGCCGGCCTGAGACGATTCCATTGCGACCCAATCGCGATGAAAACGATTCCGATCAGAATCAAGCTGGGCACCAATAAACGTGGCGTCATATCGCGATTCTTGCTGCCAAAACCGATTCCCAACAGCGACTCTGCCGACGGGCAAAAAAAGACACATTGGGTATCGTGTCTTCAATAGCGTTGGCTAATCACTTCGCCATCCGTCGTATTCACCATATACAGCATCACGTACTCATCGATGTCATTGGGCAGAAACGCGACGTGCCCATCCAAAAATGCGGCATTCACGCCACCCAGGTGCTGACTGCGCGGGGCTGCCGAGATATAGCCCTTCCAGCCACTATTACAGGGCATCTGGTCGAACTGCGCCGCGGCGGGTTCCGGACACTCATACAGTACATCGCCATTCACACTATTGGGGTACTGAGTCAGGCCAAGACTTCCGGGATTTGGATTGTAGGGTCCGGGTTTCGTGTCCATGTCCACTTTGGTCTCGGGAAAATTCTCCGGATGGAAGTCGAACGCGAGCAATGAGGTTCCGGACCACGGCAATGCCCAGGCGCCACGCTGATCGGCGACATGATTGCGGGTTCGGATCTCGGCGAACACCAACGTGGACGACGTGCCATCTGTAATTTGTTCCAGTCGCCGCCCGTACAGCCATATGGCGCCGGGATAGAACCAGGAATCTACATGGAAGGGATTCGAATATGCCGCGTAATTCGCCTTGCCAAATTGAACGGTGTTGCCGGTCGCCTTGTCGGTGATCTCAAAGAACCGCCCGCGCGCGCCGTCGCTTGGGCACAATAAGATGCCAGGTTGCTGAATCTGAGGATTCTTCGGATTCTCGGCGACGGGATGCGCTAAATCGAACTGATCATGAAGCGATTGCTCCTCGACGTATGGCAGCAAGGAAACGACCCAGCTTTGGTTCGTGCCCGATTTTAGATCGACTCGCCAATAGCCGGCCGAGAAAGAAACTGCCGTTTCCGGATCGTCATACTTACCGGCGGCCGGAAGCGTCTTATGCGCGCTCTGGTAGTTTTGCAGTGCCAGCGCGAGCTGCTTGATATGGCTGGCGCATTGAATGCGTCGGCTTGCCTCACGAGCCTGCTGAACGGCCGGCAACAGCAGGGCGACCAGAATGCCAATAATGGCGATCGTCACCAGCAGCTCGATCAAGGTAAACGCAGCTGCAATGGGGTGCGGAGCAAATCGATGTTCCACCGCACGGAAGTGCAAGTGTCCCCCGAGCCGGGTTCTGTAACGGGACTGTCTCATAAAGGGGGCAAAACGGTGGAAAGCCGCGAAATTGTTGGAAAAAGGGGCCAACGGCGGCTGCTGGCACGAGCAATGGCTCGCGGTGGAGCTTTATATCAGTATAGCGAGGAAGTCCGCGTTGCCTACAATCATGGACCCAGGCACAATACCGCCTGTTCGTATCCCACGTTTTTAGCACCCCGCCTAACGGAAAGTCCCATGCGTCGTCTTTCGCTCCTTCCTGTTTCATTGGTTTGTATGACCCTGGCCAGCACCGCGTTCGCGCAGGAAAACTTGCCCCAGTCGGGGCAGCCCGGAGGGCAACCAACTCGCCAGGCGGCCGGCCAACCCGGGAGGTTTTCGACAGGCGCGGCAAATGCCGCACCCGGAGCGCCCGATGCGGCGGCTTATCGCCAGCAGGTGAGCTATGCGCTGGGCCGCAACTTCGCCATGAATTTGAAGGACAACGAGATCGAATGGGATCTGCAAGCGCTGATGGCGGGAATCAACGACGCGCTTAGCGGTGGGCAGCCAAAATGGAGCGAACAACAGCTCGAAGCGGTACTGCAGCGATTCGGCAATGAAATGCAGCAGAAACAAATCACCCGCATGCAGCAAGAGGCTTCCAAGAACCAGCAGGAAGCGGCTACATTTCTAACCCAAAACGGCAAGCAGCCAGGCGTTCAAACGACGGCGAGCGGTTTGCAATATCGCGTATTGCGACCGGGGAACGGGCCATCGCCGACATTAGGCGATCGGGTGCAGTGTAATTACCGCGGCACGCTGTTGAACGGTGTGGAGTTCGACAGCTCGGCGCGGCATGGCGGGCCGGCCGAGTTCGGCGTCAATCAGGTAATTCCCGGTTGGACGGAAGCCCTGCAAAAGATGCACGTGGGCGATAAGTGGCAGTTGTTCGTGCCGTCGAAGCTGGCCTACGACATGGACCCGCCGCGGCCGCCGATCGAACCCGGCAGTATGCTGGTCTTCGAAATCGAGCTCGTGGATATCGTCAAAAAATAGCCCGCTGCCTCGCCTCGCACGGATGTTCGAATTGGCGATTGGTGGAATTATGTGCGCCTCGTCCGGCGGGGCGCAGTTTTCTCTCGCCGGGCGCTAGGCTACCGGCGTAATTCTTGTTACCAGCGCGGCCATTTCGGCCAGCCCACCGGATGAACGCATTTTGCCGGTTTTCGCCGATTTTTCTGGCTGAGTCGCTTCCCAAGCGATGTTAGTTAGGATAGTCTGGGGCGACTTTGACGGCTGTTCTGGGCTCAACCTAAAATGGCCGCATTTTCTGGCCGAACGTCCCCAGCAACCTATATTATCGTGGCCATCGACATGTTGTCGTGGCTGCTTGCTTGACTGGCAGTAGTTTCCAATTAAAATCGGCAGCATTACTTGCCCAGTTTGTCTAGTTAGTCTTTTTGACCGCATTGCGTTGGGGTCCCGGATGTCTTGCCGGCCGAGAGCGGGCGTTGTTCGAACACAAGTTGTGATGATGGAGGACATTTTGATGATTCGCCGTTGTTTTCACGTGTTGCCAGCCGCCGCAGTGCTGGCCACCCTGATCGCACTGCCGGCCATGGCAAGTGACGACAAGGCCAGTGACTCTGACCATTGCGGCACGATTACAAAGACCATCTGTTGTCCGGAATACACGACCGAGAAGCGGACGGTCGAATGCTGCGTACGCAAGATGGAGCAGCGAACGCGGGAAGTCACCTGTTACAAGCAGGTGCCCGTCACTGAAGAGAAGACCTGTAAGTACACGGTGATGGTTCCCGAACAAAAGACCCGGAAGGTGACGTACAACGTCTGCAAGCCGGTATGGGAAACGAAGAAGCAGGAATACACAGTTTGTGTTCCCTATACCGAAGAAGTGGAGCACAAGTACACGGTGTGTGTTCCTTACACGGTCGAACAGGAGCACAAGTACACGGTTTGCGTGCCTCATTGGGAGACCAAGGAGCACAAGTACACGGTTTGCGTTCCTTACACGGTCGAACAGGAGCACAAGTACACGGTTTGCGTTCCGCATTGGGAGACCAAGGAGCACAAATACACCGTATGTGTGCCATACACCGAAGAGGTGAAGAGCACGCGCAAGGTGACGAAGTGCGTTCCTGAGACCACGATGAAGACCGTCAAGATTTGCTGTGGTCACTGGGAAACTCAGACAAAGGAAGTGAGCAACGGCTGCAACGATTGCTGCAAGCACACTGTTTGCTGCCGCGTGTGGGTCCCCGAAGAGAAGACGAAGCAGGTTCCCTGCACCACGTACAAGCAAGTGACCGAAGAAGTGCCCTGCACCCACACGGTTTGCAAGACGAGGCAAGAAGAGCGGACCTGCCAAGTGAAGGTCTGCAAGATGGTGCCCGAGGAGCGGACCTGCAAGGTTAAGGTCTGCAAGACCAAGCAGGAAGAGCGGACCTGCCAAGTGAAGGTCTGCAAGATGGTGCCCGAGGAGCGGACCTGCAAGGTTAAGGTCTGCAAGACCCGGCAGGAAGAGCGGACTTGCAAGGTTAAGGTCTGCAAGTACAAGAATGAAACCCGCACTCGCGAATGCAAGGTCTGCCATTACGTGACCGAGCAGAAGGAGCGGGAAGAGAAGTACACTGTCTGCAAGCCGGAAGAGCGCACCCGGAAGTACACCGTGTGCCATATGGAGTGCAAACCTGAAACGAAGACGATCACCTACAGCGTGTGTGTTCCTCACACGGTCAAGAAGGAGATCGAGGTGAAGGTGTGCCACATGGTGAAGAAGCAGATTGAAGTGCCCTGCAATTGCTGCGGCGGCTGCAACAACTGCGGCTGTGGCGGCTAGTTTCGCCATAGAAACTGAGTTGAAATTTAGACGGCCGGACTTCCGCGGAAGTCCGGCCGTTTTTGTATTGGTGCGGTCAATCTCGTGCTAGCAGTGCTGGCGGGTGACACGAACGGGCATTGAGCACAAAGGCACCAGTCGCTAAAAGTGTCGCCCGGTGGCACTCGTTTCGGAATCCAGTCGGCTGGCGGCCAAATTGGGCTGAGGTTCGCCACGCAGCGGCGTTTTTCTGGCTAATGCAGGGCGCATGGGACGCAGACTGCCGGGGTATCGGAGACCGCTGCCGTGCGTTTGACGATTCGCTACCTGGTGACGTTCGGGGCCCTTCTGCCGGCGTCGCTGCTGTTTGCCCAACCGAGCCCCGCGCCGGTCTTGGCGCCGACACCGCAAGCCACTGGCGCTGGAAGCGGGGAATCGCCCTCGGAGCCGTGGACACCATCCGCCGCACCGCTTGCCAAGCTGCCGTTCGAGGCGCCGCCGGCGGACCTGCCGATTCCACCGTCGGCCGAGCCTGCTGCCGATGCGCCGGCCGGCATCCTCACTCAAGAGCCGCCCGCCTGGTACTCGCCCGTTCTGTGGCTCGGTCCGGCGCCCTGGGATTCAGGTATCGAGCTGGGTCTGAACGGCTCATCGGGCACGAGCGATTCGTTCAGCATTCGCACGGGTGGGTACATCAAGCGCGAATCGCGGTTTTCGAAGCTCGATCTCAGCTCCGATTACAACCTCACGATGAGTGGCGGAAAATCGACTCAGGACAATGCGCAGCTCGACATTTGCAACGACTGGCTGATCGATGAGACATCGCCCTGGACGTTGTTCGCCGCGACCGACGTATTCTTCGACAAGTTTGCGGCGTACGATTTACAAACGAACACCAACTTGGGCGTCGGTTATCGGTTTGTGCACATGCCGGGCCTCGACCTGACGGCGCGTGCCGGCGCGGGTGCGTCGCGCGAGTTCGGCGGGCCGGAGGACCGCTGGGTGCCGGAATCGTTGTTGGGTTTCGAATACAGCCAGCGGATCTCGCAAACCCAAAGATTCTACGGAAAGCTCGATTACTATCCGGAATGGGACCCGGTTGGCGAATATCGGTTGTTGGCCGACGCGGGCTGGGAGATCGAACTGGTGCAGCCCTCAAATTTGAGCCTGAAAATTTCGGCGACCGACCGATACGACAGCACACCCGATGGAGTCAGCCCGCACCTCGTCAATTATTCGGTGCTGTTGTTGTTGAAGCTGTGACCGGGGCACGGGGCTAGGGAAAGGGGTTGGTCCGTTGTCGGTAGTTCGTGGTTCGCTGTAAGAATGCGACGAACGATGGAACACGGATATCTCCAATTCCCAGGCACCGCCGATTCGGCTAGTGAAACAATTTTTATTTGACTAGGATGGATTGATTGGAGTTCGTAGCGCCTGGTTTACCTATGCCCGATATCTCGGCAAATCCGGTTTCTGTGCCGTCCTCGCCGTTGCTGAGCGAGTTGCAGGCGACGCTCGCGCGCGAAATTCCCATGAGTGCCCAGATGGGGATACAGGTCCACGATGGCGGGGCGGACGGTCTCGTCATGCGGCTGCCGCTGAGTCCCAATCGCAATCATCAGCAAACCGCGTTTGCCGGTAGCCTGAATGCGCTGTGTACGATCACGGGGTGGGGCTCGGTGTACCTTTTGCTGCGGGAGCTTGGCATGCGGGGCAATATTGTGATCCGCCGCAGCACGATCAAGTACCAGGAGCCGGTGACGTCGTCGGAAATCTATGCCCGCTGCCAGCCGATTCCCGCGGCCGCCCGGCAGTATTTTCTCGAAATGCTCGACGATAAGGGCCAAGCGAAACTCGATCTATTCGTGGATGTGCCCGGTTCTGGCGGGCCAGCCGTTTCGTTTAGCGGGTCCTATGTCGTGCTGCCGAATGGGCAATGAGCGACGCTTACTGGTCGTTTGCCGCCGGGAGCGGGCGGAATGAGGTTTACTGGCGTCGCTGAAGCAGTCTGAAGGTCATTGATGGTTGCTTCTCGAAACATTTGTCAGCGCCGGACTTCTCGATAAAGTCCAGCACGACTTTGGCCGGCTCATCGATGCGGACCTCGGTTTCATGGCGTCTCCTTTGGATGCTACCCTTCAGCTTCCCGGATTCAACGGCGTGCTCGAAGACCGACACGACGGGCGAATAAAATTTTAGCGCTTTCCCATCGCCGATTTCGTAGCGACCGAACGTAAAGCGTTCGTCGGGTGATTTTGGGTCGGATTTTATTTGAAGGAACTGCAGCTTACCGGCTTGAGTGGCACGTACGTTGGCCGTTTCCGCCTTGAATTGGTCCTTGGCTTCGTCCCAATCGAGGCCGCCGACAAACAATTCGCCAAGTTTCGATACACGGGCCTCGATGATTTGGCCATCTTCACCGATCCACGTGCCTTCCAGCGCCTTGGATGCATTTGGTGCAATCTCACCAAGGGGTTGCTGGATCGTGACGCTGTCGCAACCAACTAATATCAGTAGGCCGATGTGGCTCAGCGCGAGTGCACACGATTTCATAAAGCCTCCTAATGCCTGAACGTGCGGGTGATTTGGCGCTTAGTATATCGCTGAGTCCGCTCATTGCGAACATTCCGCACGATTTGCACTTCTTGAAAATGAAGCCTGTTGGAGCACCTCCACCGCGGTTGCGCCGGGTGCTCGTGATCGCTGGGTGGCGGATCGGTGCGCCCCCGTCACTCCGTACTCCGAGGGCCCGCGTCGAATCCGCGGAATGACCGATCGGTGATCCAAAACGAACAAACGATGGGGGATGCCAAATTAGCAGCCGCCGACCGGCCCAACAGCGTTGGATTGCCACAATTGCGGCTGCCACTTTGGCACGCGCGCTGTATTGGATGGCCGGAGTTTTTGAGTAAGTGCTTTCAGGAACGGTAGTTACAACTCATTCTCATTCACTGAAAACGGCTCGGCACGATGGATGCGTTATTGGCTTTTACCGCCATCAAGCGAGTACCAACAAGTCGCCCGTTAGGGTTTCATCTATTTGCGAAATCAAAATAGGAGAAATTATCATGTCCAGTGCATTGCAGAAGAATCGTTTTGGCCATCTGTTGCCGGCGGGTTTGCCGGAGTTGGATAGCCTGTTTAACCACTTCTTCCGCGCGGAGGAGGTCGCGATGTGGCGTGCTCCGGCTTCGATTTGGGAAGCCGACAATGTGTTCCACATCGAAGTAGATGCCGCTGGTGTCAAGAAGGACGATGTCGAATTGACGTTCGACAAAGGCGCGTTGCAGATCACCCTGGAGCGGAAGGCGCCGGAGGGAGAACGCACCAATTGGCACAACGAGCGCGGCTACGGCAAGGTCTCGCGGAGCGTGTCTCTGCCCGATACGGTCGATCCGGAGACGATCACGGCCGAGCTTACCAATGGTGTGCTGCACGTGACGATCACCAAGCTGCCGGAAGCGCAGCCGAAGAAGATCGATGTGCGGGTATCATAGGACTGCCGAATGTCCGACTGCCGAATCCCGGAATTCATGGAAATTGGGGCCGCGCGAGCGCGGCCTTTTTTTCGGCCATTCGATCGCAAAACCAACATCGGTGCGCCATTCCGACCTATAATGCGACTCATCTAAGAATGCACAGGAGGGCACAACAGAGGAAATGGCGACCACCCGGCAAATTGTTGCTGCTTGTGCTGTTCTCTCTGTTTGTCTCTGTTCAGAACTGATTGACCAGAACCATAAACTTGGCGCACAGCATGCAAAATATGTTGCGGTTGATATTTGTTGCGGCCGTGGTTTTCGTTTATAGCGGCGCACAAGGCGCGGCCTCGGCACAGCGACGGCCGAATATTGTCGTGTTGCTGGTTGATGACCTGGGCGCGACGGACCTGGGCTGTTTCGGCAGCACGTTTTATGAGACGCCGAACGTCGATCGGCTGGCTTTGGGCGGGATGCGGTTTACGGCCGCTTATGCCGCGTGCCCGGTGTGCAGCCCGACGCGGGCCAGCATGATGACTGGCCGTTACCCGCAGCGGACGGGCATCACGGATTACATCAATCCGAGCGGAGCCAACCAGCCGAAGCAATGGAAGCGCAACACGCAGTTATTGCCGGCGCCATATGCAGATCACCTTTCGCTCGACGAACGCACGATTGCCGAAGCATTGCACGACATTGGATACGCGACGTTCTTTGCCGGCAAATGGCATCTGGGCGGCAAGGGCTTTCTGCCAAGCGATCAGGGCTTTGATATCAACAAGGGCGGATTGCATTGGGGGTCGCCGCGAAGTTATTTCAGCCCCTACGGCAATCCGCGGCTGGCCGATGGGCCGCCGGGTGAATCGTTGCCGCTTCGTTTGGCGGATGAAACGTGCAAGTTCATCAGAGCGAACAGGGAGCATCCGTTTTTCGCGTATTTGTCCTTTTACTCGGTACACATACCGCTACAGGCCACGGCGAAACTGATCGCAAAATACGAGGCGAAGGCCGCGCGCCTGCCTTCAGCGCAGACAGAATGGGGTCGTGAACGAGCGAGCAAAGTGCGGCTCGTGCAAAATCATCCGACCTACGCGGCCATGGTTGAGACCATGGATAGCGCGGTGGGAAAGGTGCTGGACACGCTCAAAGAACTGAAGTTGGCTGATAATACCGTGGTGATCTTCACATCGGACAACGGCGGGTTGGCGACCGCGGAAGGCTGGCCAACATCGAATTTGCCGCTGCGGGGCGGGAAGGGTTGGATGTATGAAGGCGGAATCCGCGAGCCGACGATTGTCCGCTGGCCGGGCGTCACGGACCCCGGAAGCGCGTGCGCCACGCCGATAATCAGCAACGATTATTTTCCGACTTTGTTGGAAGCCGCGGGCAGTCCTTTGGATTCGACGGATCACGTGGATGGTGTGAGCATCGTTCCGCTGTTGCGGGGCAAGCAGTTGGAGCGGCGGGCGATTTATTGGGATTACCCGCATTATGGAAACCAGGGTGGGGCGCCGGCCTCGGCGGTGCGTGATGGACACTGGAAATTGATCGAATGGCGCGAGGACGATAAGGTCGAACTGTTCGATTTAGAAGCCGATCCTGGCGAGACGCACAATCTTGCCAACAGCAACGCCGACGTTGCGGCCCGGCTACGAGAATCGTTGGCGAAATGGCGGCAAGAGGTGGGGGCGAAGGCGCCGACACGAAATCCAAAATATCATCGTGCGCAGTGATCGGCTGCGTTCCAAAGGGACATCGTAGTGGAGGCGTCTCGCGGAGCAGAGACTACGCCGGTACATCGATCAAAGTCCCGAATCACATGTCCGGGTGATCGGCGATCCAGGCTTGCCAATCGTCCTCGTGGTTGAGGATTGTTAACACTTCTTTGCAGATGTCGCGCGGCTGGGCGCCGAGGCGCATCAAAATATCGGTGGCGGCGGTGGGGCGGATTTGGCACAACGCCATGAGAAGGTGCCCGGGGCCGATAGTATTCTCTCCGAGCCACTTCGCGTTCGCACTGCTTTTCGATTCAAGCGCGGTTGCAAAGGCGTCTGACGGCTCTTCGCGGCTAACCTCCTCGCGAAGAGATCGCTGGACGGTACGGCAATCGATTCCCAGGTTCGTGAGTGCGCGCCTGGCGATTCCTTTGGATTCGCACAACATGGCCAGCAATACGTCGACACTGTCGATGAAGACGCGATGCGACTCTGCGGCCGATTCGCGGGCGGCGTCGAGAAGCCGATGAACGGGATCGGTCGACTCGCTGAAGACAGGCTGCGACTCGGCCGCGGGCGCATCGTCGCCCGTATCGAGTGGAATGTCGTCAGCGGATAGTTGCGCCGCCGCCTGAGAACTATCGCGACGGTACGTCACCACATGCACCTTTTCGAGCGTGACCACGCCTTCGGCAACGATTTTATCGAGCGTCGGTAGAAAGGCGGCGATGCGTTCGGCCTGATCGATGATTTCGACCACAATTGGCACGTCCTCCGACAGGTGCAGAACTTTTACCGAATGAACGCGGCCAGCGGCGCCAAAGCCTTCCATGGCGCGAAAGGCGGTCGCCCCGGAGAGTCCCTGTTCCCGAGCCGCACGGATGATGGTCTCGTACAATGCCCGGCCTTCCCAACGATCGCTTTCGTTGACGAAGATCCGCAAGAGATGGGCCTGGGCTTCGGTTTTCATCGCGGCTCCCGAGTCTTGTGGCAGGGGTCTATGACCCCGGAGCATTTAGTTTGGCGGCCTCATAGAGGCCAACTACAGCGCAGCTAGCAAATTCTCAATTAAACGGGCAAATCTCATTTTATTGAAGCGGCGCATATTACCGATCTTATCTGATAGCCGGATTCTGTGTTCCCCCCGGGATCGCCTGCCGCAACTGCTTTCACCCACGGGTTTTGAACGTTGCCAGCGAGCGACTGAACCGTGGTCGCCGCCATGCAGGAACCAGGGGGATGGCAGGTCGGTCGGCGTCGGGGACGACCTATGAGCGAATATAACCGTGCGCCCGGTCGCAGACATCGTGAATCGGCCGGGGAGCGTGCCATGCAAGTTGATCGACAGCCGAGCCCGTGGCCATCTGTGGCGATGCTGGCCGGACTGTTGCTCTTCTGTTTGCTGGCGCCGCGCCTGTGGTGGCCCAACGTTACATCGGAAGATGCGGCCATCGGCGCTGCGGCCGATCTTGGCGACAGCGTAGCAGAACGGGTCAACATTGTAGTGCCGGATGCGGGCATTTCCATTAAGTCTAACTTTGCGGTTCCGGCGTTCAATTTTGGCGATGCCGACTTGGGGCGGCTCGGCGGTGCGGCGAATGGTGATCTGTTCTACCTTTGGGGGCCGCCGACTATCGAGGAATTGATCGCGAAGCACGCCCTGGCGGCGCAACTGGCCGCCCACGATGGCCGCCGGAGCAGCGAATCATTCGAGTGGCCGGTTTTGGTGCGGGCGGCAACTGGTGGAGAAGCGGGGCCTTCGCCATCAGGCCCACCGTTGGTAGTGGCGAACCCGCTAAGCCCGGAGGCCACCGCGGCGATGGAGTCCGTCGGTGCCTTGTGGGCAGAGCACACGCTGGTGAATTCAGTGCCGCGGTTCGCTACCTGGATTGCGGAGGGGTATCCGCGTTTGTTGGCGGCATGGGCGGAACGGGGGGCAACATTGGCGAGCACTGCCGCTGAAGCGGCCCCGCCGTCGCCGGAAGCGCAGACCGCCGAAGTGCCGTCTACGGCAGTACCGTCGTTGGGGTTGGCGGGGCGTTCGAGCGTGCGGGTATTAGGGGCGAACGATCGATTGGCGATGCTTCCTGCCCCGCGTGATCTGGAAGTATCGCATCCATGGTGCGTGCCGCAGGTTCTGTTCGAAATGCTCGATCGTCTGGCGAATCAAGCCGATTCGGCGCAGTGGGCCAGCCACGTGAGGAACCAGTTGCACGTCTTGACCGATCGCGAGACCTTGCAGGGCGACGACGTGCAAACGATCCTGGGCGACTTAGGCGAATCGGCCGAGGAAGCGTCGCGTATGGCCGACCGGACGAGCAATGACCGGCTCCGCGTCGAGCTGCTGCGTGCGCACTGGGCTCTGGCGCGCCGGCTGGATTGTTGGGGCGCCATGCACGAGAAGCGTGTGGCCGTACATTTTCAGGGCCGCCTGGCGGCGCGTGGTCCGTTGCAGCCGTACTTGGGCGGCTCGCCGGATGGCGAGAGCGCGGCGGCAGATATCACGGAGCTGAGCAAGGAGCTGGAAACCTATGAAACTAGCCGCGACCCAAAGCTTGGCCGATGTGTCGCCCAACAACAGCAGTCGCTGAAGGCATCGGCCGATTCGGCCGATCGCACGCTGGCCGACGCGGTGGAGCAGCACTATCGAAATGCGAATATTCGCGTCGCGATTACCGCCGAAATGTTAAATCGTCTAGTGGACGAGCGGCGTATGGAATCGAAGGCCGTCCACGATCAGATTGCCGGGACGTTTGTGCGAGGGCGATCGGATGTGCGGTCGGAAAGCCGCGTTTTGCTGGACCCGTCGGCGGACGAGTGGCAACTGGAATTGAGCACCAACGGCGTGGTGGAATCGAACACGCTGGCCGATGGCGGGCCGGTGAGGTTTCGCAGCCGCGGCACGACCGGTTTTTCCGCCCACAGAAAGATCGTGGTGGACGACAAGGGCGTTCAGTTCAAGCGAAGCGACGTGGCTGCCATGTGCCGCAATCGGCTGGTCGGGGTGACGACGGATTACGATTGGGTGCCGCTGTTTGGCAGCTACGCCCGCGAGCGAGCGGTCGAGGAGTATCGGGCGAAACAAGGCCGGGTAAAGTCGCAGGTAGAATTCCGAGTCGCATCGCAGGCCCGCCAAACGTTGAATCAACAGACGCGCGAGGCCGTGGACAAAATTCGCCAGCAAACTTACGACCGGGTAGCGTCGCAGCTTGATGAGTTTGGCATCAACCTGACGCCCGTGGAGATGAAGACAACTCCGGAGCGGTTAGTTGCGCGAGTCCGGGTGGCGGGCGAGAAGCAACTGGGATCGCACACGCCGCGCCCGCGGGCGCTCTCAGATAGCCTGGCCAGGCGCAGGTCCACGAAACGGCGTTGACGAATCTCGCGGTGACGCTCGGGTTGGACGGCAAGCGTTACACCGCGCCCGAGCTACGGAAGGCGCTTCGCGAAAAATTCCCGCAGCTTGCCGTGAAGAATCCGACCGAAGCGCGGCAAGACACGATTTTCCAATTTGCAGCCGACGACGCGGTGCAAGTTCACGTCGGCAAAGGTCGGTTGGAGCTCAGGGTGGCATTTACGAGCGTCGAGCTCGAAGGCGAAGCGATGCGGGATGTCGTCGTGCACGCCTATTACGTGCCGGCAGTCGACGGGCTCAATGCGGAGCTGGTCCGCCACGGGGCGCTGGGGATTGAAGGCCGTTTCAGCTCCGCCGATCGGGCTCGATTGCACAACGTGTTCAACTGCGTGCTGCCGCCGGAACGGCACCTGCCGATCGTGAAGGTCGAAAACCCGAACGACAAGCGGTTCGAAGGCCTGATGATCACGCAACTCGTGTTGGAAGACGGTTGGATCGGCCTGGCAGTGGGACCGAGTTCAACCAACCGGGTGGCCGAGCGTTCGCGTTCGCTGCGGTAGATGATCAGGTTCGGGGCGCCGAGCCGGACCATGTTTGCCGACATCGAGCGGTCTCGGGACAGGTGCCGCTCGGCTCGGGGCAGCTACTCGTGGCCGGCGATTCTATGTCGCAAACGCTGCCACCAGTTTTGCACCCGCTCTTGGGTTGAGCCATTGCGGCCAATTCGACTGGACTGCAGCTCAGCCTCGGCGGCTTGCCAGTCTTCGCTGCCGTCGCCGGGTGGGCAGCCCCGTTTCTGCCAGATTTCATAGGCCCGGCGGGCAATTTCTTCGTCGGAAACGGCCGATTGGGTGGTATTCATCTGTCCTCCAGAGTGCCGGCCCAAAACAGGGTGGCGCCGTTTGTTTATATTTGCGGCACGTCGTTCCCCCTATTGCACACCAATTTGGCGGCGAGAGTCAATAGAAGTTCGGCCGGCGCAGTTTTTGCGGATTGCGAATTTGCTTGAATTCGGGAATAGATTTGGAGCAGAATACGGAACAAAGTTTATCCGATGAATTCATGGACAAATTCGGCCATCGACAGGAGCTTGCCATGACTTTCTGGCTCATTTCGGGGTGTCGCAAGTTCGAGGCGTTTGGTGTCCGGCGCGCAACAGTTACCGCTTGCGTAATACTTCAATTCGCCCTGGGCGGCGTCGCAGCGGCCCACCGGCAGAACGCCATTCCAACGACGGCGGATCGGCTAATCGATGAGGCGGGGCAGGCAAAAACGGAAGGCAATGCGGCCCTTGCGTACGCTCTATTGCACGAGGCGGTGCGGATTGCTCCCGACAATTCGCTGGCGCGATGGCAATTGGGGCAGGTGAACGTCGCAGGCGATTGGCTCAGCATTGAAGAAGCCCAGCGCCGTGCGGAAGCCGATCCCCGGCAAGCCAGATATCGCGAACAACGGGATGCGTTGGGCGATACCTCGCAGGGCCAACTTGCACTGGCGCGATGGTGTCGCCGCAACAAGCTGGACGACGAAGGCCGCTTTCACTGGGCCAGCGTATTGTCGGTTGACCCGGGCAATAAGGAAGCGCTCCGCGCCGTCGGCATGCATTGGCGCGACGGGGTGCTCATGACACCCGCCCAGGTCAAGGAAGCCAAAATAGCATTGAACGAGACCAAGCAGGCGTCGCGCCGCTGGGCCGCACGAGTTGCAGCCTGGATGCGAGCGCTATCGGATAAGAATAAAGAGCACTCGGCCGCGGCGGTCGATGAGATTCGCGTGGTTGACGATGTTGGCGCGATTCCAGCCTTCGAACAGGTCACGCTGCGCGGCGAGCTGTCGCCGACGTCGAAGAACCGGGTGCCGAAGGAACTTAGCTTGGCGTTTTTAGGGGCACTGAAAGAAATGTACGGCGAGGAGGCGACATATTCGCTCGCGCGGTATGCCGTGCGGTCGCCGTTTAGCGAGGTTCGCGACGAAGCAATCAATGAGCTGCGCTACCGTCCGCTGCAAGATTTTGTGCCGATGCTCCTGGACAATCTTGCTGCGCCTGTCCGATCTGCGTATCGCCTTGTAAGCGATCCGGATGGCAGCGTGCACTATCTGCATTCGCTCTACCGCGAAGGGCCGTTTGCGGATTGGTCGTATCGATCCGAACGGTCGATTTACCAGCCAGGCATGGCAGGTCCGATTGCAAGCAATATGCTTCCGATCACGAGTCAGTCAAATATCGTGACCACGGTTCCCAATGCACCGACGCGTACCGTTTCCGCGGCTGGCGCCGCGAGATCGGCGCGGAGTTACGAACAAGAAATTGTGGCCAGCGAGCAGCGAGTGGCCCAATCGAATCAAAAGACGACGGCTCTGAATGAGCGAATCATTGCCGTGTTGACGGGGGTGAGCGACCAGAGCTTAGGTAGCGAGCCGCGGGCATGGTGGAGCTGGTGGCAGGACTATACCGATTACGATCGGAGCGCCGAGCGGCCCGTTTATGAAACGCAAGATAGCAGCAGCGAATATGTTGCGCCGCCCGTTCAATCGGTTGCGGTTGAATGTTTTGTGCGCGGGACACCGGTCTGGACGAAGATTGGGCAGCGTCCGATTGAGTCGCTCGCTATTGGCGACTTGGTACTGGCGCAGAACGTCAAAACGGGAGAGATTCGGTACAAGCCGGTGGCTGGCCGCACCTTGCGTCCGGCCGGGCCGATCGTTCAAATTGCGACTTGCGACGAAAAGGTGCTGGCTACGCGCGGACATCCGCTGTGGGTGGACGGCGTCGGTTGGCGAATGGCCAAGGAGCTTGAGGATGGGGCCGTCCTGCAGACATTGGCCGGCACCGGGCGGATCAAATCCGTCAGGCCGGCTGCTGACGCCGAGACTTATAACCTCGTTGTGGCCGATTTCAACACGTACTTTGTCGGCCAAAGTGGTATTTTGGTCCACGACAACGTGCCTCGCCGGCCGACGCAGGCGATATTGCCAGGGATCTTAAAAAAATAGATTGTTGCAAAACCGAAGAGACAGGCGCATCACAGGTGCTACTGTTTCAAGCGGCCAGGGGGGAACTTACACGAGCAGTTTCAACCTTGTTGTGACCGACTTCAGCACGTACTTCGTCGGCGAGAACGGCCTTTTAGCGCACGACATCACGGCCCGGCGACCGTTCCCGGTTATGTCAACCGCGGGGCAAACACGGTCGATGTCGCATCGCAACGTTAAGCCGGTCGATGCCCACTAGCGAAGGCTGAACGGCTGCCCGGCGCCGGGCGGTCGTTCCTACATGCTGGATTGAACTCCGCAACGTGATTGCCATTCCCGTATAGAATTCACAATTCAAGTTTCATTAATGGTTCATTTGGCGAGGTTCGTCGACGGAAGTCCGGCCCGGGGGCGAGGACTTTGGGTTACCATTTCTAATCTTTGTTCTCCTTGAAGGAACCGCGGTCCATCGCGATGGGGGGCGTTGCCCCGAATCGATCGACGATGAAGAGTGGTGGCAATAGCTGGAGAGGCCGACGCGCGGGGGGAGTGGCGGCGTCGCGCTTTCAGCGCTGCTGCTGCGGCGGGCAATTGTGATACAATAAGCTATCAGCCGTTTAGACGGGCACGATGTTGTTGATGGCGCACCGCCGAATTCCTTACATGAGCAGCAGAAACAGAATGAAGCTTTGCCGCTTGATGATTCTGGCAACGGCAATCGCGGCCAGGTCATCGAGCGCGCTGGCGACCGATCTGCATTTCGATTACGTGCCGCAGAATAAAGCGGGCAGCCCGGCGCCGACCCGCATTTTGGTCTGGCGCAGTTCGCGGTGCTCAATTACCCGAGCATCAACGGCAATTACATGGCGGTGACCGGGACTTTGACCGCCACACAGATCTCGCAAGCCGGCAACACATCGGTCATCTGGTACGATTCGTTTAACAAGAACGAATACCCCGCCTACAATGCCGCCGACGAAGCCGCCAAAATTGACAGCTACGCCAAGTCGAAAAACGGCAACGTCCGCCCCGGATGGGTCGTCCTCAACGAATTGTCATCGCTGATGCGGGATACGACTTCGAACGGAGATTCGTATCGCCAATGGACGACCGATGTGATGTCCCTGCTGCACAGTGCGCCGTACAACTACAACATCGTCCTGCTTAATCAAAAAGGCACGCTCAGCTCGAGCCTGGACGGCCCGTACAAATCGACCTGGCAGTCGCTGGCCAGCAATGCCTACATCGGCATCGAGGAGTATCTCGGCGCCCGATCCATCATCAACGGCCACCCGGATTACACCTCGCGATTCAACTTCGCCAAGAACGCCTATCAAAGCAGCAAGAACAGCTACATCAATGTCGGGGGGATCAGCGCCGATCGCCTCGTGCTGACCGAGCATTTCGGCAACACCAGCGGCGATCCCAGCGTCTGGTATGGCCGACATGGACTCATGCCCGCATCCGATTGGGATGCGGCGATTCAGGTGCGGCAGGACGCGATCTACTCCGTCGGCTTCGCCGGGTTCCTCGCCTATGCCTGGGGCGGCAACGCCATGGGAATCAGCGAAGCCGAGCAGATCCAGCACGAACTCTATTACCGCACGCGGCTGGTGCTGCCCGGACAGCAGCCGCAGTGGCTGCCGGACAACGCCTACACCATTGGCGATGCCGCGACGCCAGTCCCGCTGAGTTGGAATCAGCCGCTCAATTGGCTCGGCTCAGGCGTGGTCAACGGTGTGCCCAATAGTGTTCCCAATTCGCCCGGCGCGGTCGCGAATTTCTTCCGGACGAACACGGCGGCTCGGACGATCACGCTGGACGGGGACAAGACGATCGGCACGCTCACGTTCAACAGCCCGAACAGCTACACGATCTCCCTGGCAGCGGGGGCATCATTGTGCTCAACAACTCCGCGAGCGACGCCATGCTGACGTCCAGCCAGGGCTCGCATTCGATCAGCCCCGGCATGCAGCTCAACGCAGCTTGAACGCCGCGATCGATTCGGGCACGTTCACGTATCAGCGGCATGATCAGCGGCGCGGGCGACCTCACGAAAAGCGGGCCGGCACGCTCGCCCTCACCGCGGTTAACTCTTATACCGGCAACACCAACGTGCAAGCGGGAACGTTGAGAATCAGAACCGCTATCTAGCCGATACGGCGACGTGCTGCTCTCGACCGCTGCGACCTTGATTTGCAATTTTCTGGCAGCGCGGACGTTATCGATTCGCTGCTCGTCAATAATGTACTCGCAAGTGATTGGTGTGTGGGGGGCCATTGGGAATGCAGAGCGCCAGCTTCACTTGCCGCGGATCAGCGGCACGGGCTTGTTGCAGGTCGCAGCAGGACCGGTGGTTGGCGACTACAACAACGATGGCACAGTCGATTCGGCGGACTATGTCACGTGGCGCCGCCAACTTGGCGCGGCGACGATCATCAACCGCGACCCGAATAATGCCGGAGCGGTTGGCCAGGCGGATTTTTTGGCGTGGCGAACACACTTCGGCCAAACGGGTGTGACTGGGAGTGGTGCCGCCCAGCAGGTTGGGTTGGATGCGGCCGTGCCGGAACCTGCGACCGGTGTGCTGTCGCTCTTAAGCCTGGCCGCAATACTTCGTCGCCGATGCAGGTCTTGCCGTACGCGTTCCTGACTCGCGGATTAGGGTCGCCACCGCACGTCTACGACTTGGGGCGACCAATTGGCATTCGTCCCGACGCAAAGTCGGCCATTTAACGCCACAATCTCACTCGCGGCCGATAACTCAATAATCGGTCGAGTAGCCGCGGCCGGATACGCGTTGATCCATCTAATATTGGGAGGTGGGCTCGGCGGCGCGATTTTGATTTTCATCGTCGCCAAAATGCTTGGGTAAATAGGCGGCCGTAGGATTGGAAACACTCAATGGCACGGGCATGCTGTCGCTGGCCGTTTAGGCGCCGGCGAGCATGCCCTGTGTTATTCCGGGGGCGGGCAGCGTGCTGGCGCCCATGAGGAAGGCGTCGATGGCGCGGGCGGCGCCGCGGCCTTCGTTGATGGCCCAGACGACGAGCGATTGGCCGCGGCGGCAGTCGCCGGCCGCGAAGACTTCGGGCACGTTCGTGGCAAACGCGCCGTGCTCGGCTTTGAACGTTTCCCAGTTGCCGCGCGGCCGCTGCGTTTCGACGCCCAGCATTTCGCCGAGGCCAGTTTCCGGGCCGAGGAAGCCGGTGGCCAGCAGCACCAAATCGGCCGGCCAGATCTTTTCGCTGCCGGGCACTTCGCTGAACGGCGCTTTCTCGGCCGGCTTCGACCAATCGACCAGCGCGGTCTTGATGCCCTTCACGTGGCCGTGGCCGTCGTCGACGAATTCTTTGGTGAGGATGCTGTACTCGCGCGGGTCGTGGCCGAATTTGGCTTTCGTTTCGGCGTGCGAGTAGTCGACGCGATAGATCCGCGGCCATTCGGGCCAGGGATTGTTGGCGGCGCGCTCGGCCGGCGGGCGATCGAGCAGCTCGAAGTTGGTCATGCTCTTGCAGCCGTGGCGGAGCGAAGTGCCGATGCAGTCGGCGCCGGTGTCGCCGCCGCCGATGACGATCACGTCGAGCCCTGCGGCCGAGATGTAATGGCCGTTCGTTGAGCGTGCGTAGTCCGAGCAGGCTCTTGGTGTTGCGAGTCAGGAAATCCATCGCCAAGTGGATGCCCTTCAGTCGCGGCCGGGGCAGCGGCCGGTGGGGTCGAACGATTTGGTGGCGCCGGTGGCCAGGAGCACGGCGTCGTTATCGGCGACGAGCTGATTCGGGTCGATGAACTGCACCTGGCAGCCGCGCTCTTGCATGATTTGCGTCATGTGGCCGCTGGGGAAATCTTCCTGCCGGCCGACGTGGCGCACAGGTGACGAACTTCACGCCTTCGGCCGCCAACAGATCGATGCGCCGCTGGACGACGCCCTTGTCGAGCTTCATGTTGGGGATGCCGTACATCAACAGGCCGCCGATGCGGTCGGCCCGCTCGTAGACGGTGACCTGGTGGCCGACCTTGTTGAGCTGCGCGGCGGCGGCCAGGCCCGACGGGCCGCTGCCGACGATCGCCACGCGCTTGCCGGTGCGTCTGGCCGGCGGCTGCGGCGTGACCCAGCCTTCGGCAAAGCCGCGATCGATGATCGCGTTTTCGATGTTCTTGATCGTGACCGGCGGATCGGTGATGCCCAGCACGCACGCGCCTTCGCACGGGGCGGGGCAGGTACGGCCGGTGAACTCCGGGAAGTTGTTCGTCTTGTGCAGGCGATCGAGCGCGTCTCGCCAGCGGCCCTGGTACACCAGGTCGTTCCACTCGGGAATGAGGTTATCGATCGGGCAGCCCGATTCGCTCTGGCAAAACGGCACGCCGCAATCCATGCAGCGGGCGCCCTGCGTGCGCAGGTGCACATCGGCCGGCGCGGTGAAGATTTCCAGGAAATCCTTCACCCGCTCCAGCGGATCGCGGTACGGCACCGCCTGGCGTTCGAATTCTTTAAAACCTGTGGGTTTGCCCATGCCGCCTCTTCGTCCCGTAGGGACGATCGAACATAGCCCAGTGATTTATCGCTGGGAATTCGTATCAACCAAGTTGTCTTGCGTCCCGTAGGGACGCATTGAAAGTTAACCCCAAACAGAACGTCGATCGTATTCAATGCCATGTCTTGCCATAGCAACGCAATGAACTCTTCCTGGAACGTTCTTGTTCGATATGATGTTCGCGCTGATTGGCGATATAGCTCTTCGTGTCGGCGACTTGTGAAATACCGATCGTGAATGCTCCGCAGTCTTCTTGCCATTCGAAGTCTTTGTGCTCTGGGAATGTGTGACATTTGAACTGTACGAGTTGCGATGACGGCAACGCACGAATCTGACATCCGCATCGAAGTCGCATCTCGCGCAATCCAGACGGCAACGTCTTCATCGTATTGATTGCTGTTCGCTCATGCCAAGCGATCAAAGCGCACGATGCTTATGCGTCGCAACTGCGTCTCGCTACGGGACTTCGATTGGTCATTGGCTGCATGGCTCATTGCGTCACTTCGAAGTTTGCGTTATCATGCCACCGCCACGACCTGGCGGATTTGGGCTGCTTTCTTTTCTTCCAGGACGCGTTTGTAATCGGTCGGCATCACTTTCATGAACTGCGGGAGCACTTCTTCCCAGCGGGACAGGACGTCGGCGGCGACGGTGGAGCCCGTGTAGTCACGGTGCTTTTCGATGAGCTCGCGAAGCTCGGCGGTGTCGGCGTCGGATTGTACTTTTTCGAGCTCGACCATGCCCATGTTGCAGTTCAGCAGGAACGCGTCGTAGGGATCCCAAACGTAGGCGACTCCCCCGCTCATGCCGGCGGCGAAGTTGCGGCCGGTGGGGCCGAGGATGACGACGCGGCCGCCGGTCATGTACTCGCAGCCGTGGTCGCCGATGCCCTCGATGACGGCGTTCGCGCCGCTGTTGCGAACGGCGAATCGCTCGGCGGCGCGGCCGCGGAAAAACGCCTCGCCGCTGGTCGCTCCGTACAGTGCGACGTTGCCGATGATGATATTGTCTTCGGCGACGAAGCTTGATTCGGAGGGCGGATAGATGATGAGCCGGCCGCCGGAGAGGCCCTTGCCGACGTAGTCGTTGGCGTCTCCGATTAGCTCGAGCGTGACGCCGCCGGCCAGAAATGCGCCGAAGCTTTGGCCGGCCGAGCCGGTGAGCTTGAAGTGAATCGTGCCGTCGGGCAAGCAATTTTCGCCCCAGCGTTTGGCGATTTCGTGACTCAGGATTGTGCCCACGGTGCGGTTGGTGTTGATAATGCCGAGTTCGGCACGAACCGGAGTGCCGTTTTCGAGGGCAGGGCGGGCCAGGTCGAGCAGCGTCGTGCGGTCGAGTGACAACTCCAGGCCATGATCTTGCCTGCGCATGCAGTACGTGCCGACATCAGCATGCGGCTTCTTAATGGGCGTGAGCAAATCGGTGAGATCAAGCCCGTCGGCCTTCCAATGCTGAATCGCGGCGTTCGTATCGAGGCAATCGACGCGGCCGACCATTTCTTCGATCGTGCGGAAGCCGAGTTCGGCCATGACGCTGGCGGGCGTCCTCGGCCACCATGAACAGGTAATTGACGACGTGCTCAGGCTTACCGGCGAAGCGTTTGCGGAGAACGGGGTCTTGCGTAGCGACGCCGACGGGGCACGTGTTGAGGTGGCACTTGCGCATCATGATGCAGCCGAGCGTTACGAGCGGGGCGGTTGCAAAGCCAAATTCTTCAGCGCCGAGTAAGGCGGCGATGACAACGTCGCGGCCCGTTTTGAGGCCGCCGTCGGTTTGTAGGACGACACGGCTGCGCAGGTCGTTGAGCACGAGCGTCTGGTGTGTTTCGGCGATGCCGAGCTCCCAGGGCAAGCCGGCGTGCTTGATGCTGGTGAGCGGCGATGCGCCGGTGCCGCCGGTGTCGCCGGAGATCAGGATGTGATCGGCATAACCCTTGGCCACGCCGGCCGCAATCGTGCCGACACCGACTTCGGAGACCAGCTTCACACTCACCCGAGCCGACGGATTGCTGTTCTTCAGATCGTGGATGAGCTGCTTGAGATCCTCGATGGAATAGATATCGTGATGGGGCGGCGGGCTGATCAGGCCTACGCCGGGCGTTGAATAGCGAATGCGGGCGATGTAATCATCGACCTTGCGGCCGGGCAGCTCGCCGCCTTCGCCCGGTTTGGCGCCTTGCGAAATCTTGATTTGCAGCTCGTCGGCGTTGGCCAGGTACCAGATGGTGACGCCGAAGCGGCCGGAGGCGACTTGTTTGATCGCGGAGCGCTTGGAGTCGCCGTTGGGGAGCGGCTTGAACCGCTCGGGGTCTTCGCCGCCTTCGCCGGTATTGCTTTTGCCGCCGAGGCGGTTCATAGCGATTGCCAGCGTTTCGTGGGCTTCGGCGGAGATCGAGCCGAAGCTCATCGCGCCGGTGCAAAATCGCTTGACGATATCCTTGGCGGGCATCACTTCATCGAGCGGGATCGGGCCGCCGTTTGCGCCGGGCTTAAAGGCCAACAAGCCGCGGAGGGCGCAGCGCGTTTGCGCATCGCGATTGGCATGTTCGGCAAAGCGGTGGTAGGCATCGACGCTGTTGTTGCGTGCGGCGACTTGAAGATCGGAGATCGCGGGCGGGTCCCACATGTGGCGCTCGCCATCGGCACGCCAGTGGAACTCGCCCGGGTTGGGTAGAACAGGGAGTCGATCAACGGCCTGCTCCGGGTATCCGAGCGCGTGCCGACGGAGCGATTCCTCGGCCAAAACGTTGAAATCGACGCCTTGGATGCGGCTGGCGGTGCCGGCAAAGCAACGGCGGATCACATCGTCTTTGAGTCCGACGGCTTCGAAAATCTGAGCGCCTTTGTAACTGTGCAGCGTCGAGATGCCCATTTTGGCCATTACTTTGAGCATTCCCTTGGCGACGCCTTTGCGGTACGCGTAAACGAGGTCGTGGTCTTCCTTGGTGACCGGATCGTACAACTCGCCATCGGCGCCGGCTTCGATCGCCGGGTGCTCGCGGCCTTCGCCGCTTTGGTCGGTCCGATCGGACCCTTCGGGCCGAAGCAGCAAGCCTTCGCGCCGGGAGTGCCAAAGCGATTCGAACGCCAAATAGGGGTTTATCGCGTCTGCGCCGTAGCCGACCAGGAGGCAATGGTGATGTACTTCGCGAGCCTCGCCGGATTCAACGATGATGCCGATCCGCGTGCGCTTGGCTTTGCGAACCAGGTGGTGGTGCACGGCGCCCGTGGCCAGGAGCGAACTGAGTGGCACGCGGTTGCGGCCGATAGCCCGGTCGGACAGGATCACGATCGAATAACCGTCGTCGATGGCGGATTCCGCTTCGGTACACACGCGGTCCAAGGCCATGGTGAGACCGGCGCGGCCGTCGCTGCGCGGCCAGGTGATATCGATGGCTTTTGCGCGCCAGCCGCAATGGTCGATGTGCTTGAGTGCGGCGAGTTGTTCGTTGGAAAGGATCGGGTGCGGGATGCGAAGACGGCACGCATGGTCTTCCGTCGTTTCCAGAAGATTACGCTCGGGGCCGATATAGCACTCGAGCGACATGATCACCTCTTCGCGAATCGAATCGATCGCCGGGTTGGTGACCTGGGCGAAAAGCTGTTTGAAATAATCGTAGAGCATCCGCGGCTTGTCGGAGAGGCAGGCCAGGGCGGAGTCGTTGCCCATCGACCCGACGGGGTCGCGCAGCTCCCGCACGAGCGGCAGCAACATGAATTGCATTGTTTCGATGGTGTAGCCGAAGGCTTGCATTCGCTCGAGCAGTGTTTTGGGCTCGAAGCCGTGCGGCTCCTGGTCGGTGTGCAAATCGTTGAGATCGATTCGCTGACGGCTGAGCCACTCGCCGTACGGCCGGCGCTTGGCGAAATCGTGTTTCAGCTCGTCATCGGGAATCAGCCGGCCCTGTTCGAAATCCACCAGGAACATGCGGCCGGGCTGCAGGCGGCCCTTCGTCTTGATGTTTTGCGGCTCAATGTGGAGCACGCCGACTTCGCTGGCCATAATGACGCGGTCGTCGTGGGTAATGTAGTAGCGCGAGGGGCGCAGACCATTGCGATCGAGCACCGCGCCGATGTACTTGCCGTCGGTGAAGGCGATCGAAGCGGGTCCGTCCCAGGGTTCCATCAGACAGGAGTGGTACTCGTAGAAGTTCTGCTTGTCCTCGGACATCGATTCGTGGTTTTGCCAGGCCTCGGGAATCATCATCATGATCGATTCTTGCAGCGTGCGGCCGGTCATGAGTAGAAACTCGAGGACATTGTCGAACGTGCCGGAGTCGCTGCAATCGGGCTCGGCTATCGGAAACAGTTTTGAAAGCTCTTTGCCGAGGAGCTTGCTTTGAACGACGCCCTGGCGGGCCTGCATCCAGTTCATGTTGCCGCGGAGCGTGTTGATTTCGCCGTTGTGGCTCATGAACCGCATCGGCTGGGCGCGATCCCACGAGGGGAATGTATTGGTTGAGAACCGGGAATGGATCATCGCCAGATGGCTGGTGTAATCCGGCGAGGCAAGGTCCGGGTAATACTTGAAAAGCTGCTCGGTGGTGAGCATGCCTTTGTAGATGATCACTTTTGTGGAGAGCGAGCAAACGTAGAACATTTTGGCTTGCGAGAGCGACGCATCGCCGCGGAGCCGGTGGCTGGCCTGCTTGCGAATGAGATAGAGCTGCCGCTCGAAGGCGTCGCCCGATAGACCTTTGGCCGCGGCAATCACCAACTGTTCGATGTGGGGCTCGCCCGCTTTGGCGGTGGGGCCGATATCGGCTTTTTCAGTTTGCGTCGGAACGTTGCGCCAGCCGACCAGCTCCTGGCCCTGGGCGGCGATGAACTCTTCGACTACCTGTTTGCAACGCGCTCGCTCGGCTTCGTCGCGAGGAAGAAATACGATCCCCGCGGCGAACTTGCCCGGCTGCGGCAGTTCGGCGCCAAGCTCGTTGCGCACCACTCGCTTCAAAAACTCGTGCGGCAGCGCCGTAAGGATTCCGGCCCCGTCGCCCGTATTCGGCTCGCAGCCGCAGGCGCCACGATGGTCCATGTTGCGCAATACTTCTTCCGCATCGATCAGGATTTGGTGGCTGCGCTTGCCTTTGATGTGGGCAACGAAGCCGACGCCGCACGAATCGTGCTCGTAAGCGGGGTCATAGAGGCCCTGTTTCGGCGGCAGGCCAAAGGTTGGGCCTTGGCTCGTCCTGTTGGATTGTGTCTTTTTCATGGCAACTGACCAGGTCAAAAGTGAATGGGTCAGGAGGCAATCATTGTTGTCCTTTGCGTGTCATGCGTAGGATGACCGTTCGATTCGGCGCAGCCACCACGGCCGGCACCGAGGCTTGCGGCAACGGCGAGGTTTGAGATTGAAGTAATTGGATAAATTGCTGGGCCGCACCGCTGAGGTTGCGATCGCGGCGATGAATAATTCCCAATGGCCGGGCGAGCGATACGCCTTCGATGGGGAGCTGACACAGGCTGCCCCCTTCAATCTCGCGGGAAATCGTTGGTTCGGGTAACAGGCTGACGCCGGCGCCGATTTCGATCGCCCGCTTAATCGTCTCGATGTTGTCGAACGCCAGCGCGACGCGAGCCGACACCTGGTGATGGGCAAGGGAGTTATCGATCTCTTCGCGAATTTTAAGACCTTCTTGAAAAGCGACGAATGGCTCATTGCGCAGCATATTGAGGGTTACGCTGCGCCGCTTGGTAAGTGGATGCTGCGGGTAACACACGAGCACGATCGGCTCGGTGCGCCAGGGGATGGCGGCCAGGCTTGCGGACTCTTCGGGGTAGCTAACCAGGCCGAGGTCGGCCTGCCCTTGATCCACCACTTCGTACACGCGATGTGGGTGCAGGTATTCGAGCCGCACGTCGGCCTTGGGGTGTGCCGCCAGGAATTCGCGCAGCAATCCGCTCATATGCGCCAAGCCGACAGAGTAGATTGAGGCGACCGTCAATCGGGCGGCCGCCGCTTCGTGCAGCGAGCGGACTTCGCGCTCCAAGTCATCGTACCGCTGGACGATGACGCGGGCCCCTTCGTGAAATCGATTGCCTTCTGGTGTGACGACAAAAGGCCGTTTCGAGCGGTCGATCAGTTGCACGCCGAGCCGCTTTTCCAGGTGATGAACGATCTGGCTCGCGTTGGATTGCGAAACGCCATTTGTCTTCGCAGCGCGCGAAAAGCTACCCAGATCGACGATGTCGCAATAGGTTTTTAGAAAGCGCAGGTGCATGGCAGGTAATAAAATGTTGGCAATACAAAATAGGCGGATCGTTACCCAGCCTTGTCGCCGACGCGATCAGTGTCCGTAGTAGTGGACTCCGCACTCGCCGCGGCGAGCGAATTCTTTCCGACGTCGGTCTGAAGTCCGGCGACTTCAGCTACGGTCTAGAAATCTATAAATGCCCGAAAGGACTCGGATAAGAGGCCGCCGTGTCAATCAATAATTTGAATATCGGAACCAACCAGGATTAAAAACCAGAATAGTAGGGTAGCTAGCTTGCCAGGGTGCTGTCAAGCCAGGTTTTCGCCCTCTGGGGGGTCGCGTTTCAAGCACGCGAATCATTGCGGAAACCCCTCTATTTGCCGGAAAACCCGAGGAAATGGCGACTGATTGCTCCTTGACAGGAGCCTGAAAGGTACAATCCAGTGGCCTCGTTTTTTTGAATTTTTTTGAGCCGCCCATGCACGAACTATTGGATTTCGTTTTCCATCTCGACACCCATCTCGAGGGCCTTGTTGCCCAGTACGGGCCCTGGGTGTATGGGCTGCTGTTTGTGATCGTGTTTGCAGAAACGGGGTTGGTGGTGACCCCGTTTTTACCGGGCGACTCGCTGCTGTTTACCTGCGGTGCGCTCGCAGCGACGGGCATCCTGGATATCCGCATGGTTGCGCCGCTTTTAGCAGCGGCCGCCATCTTGGGAGATACGACCAATTACTCGGTCGGCCATTTCGTCGGTCCGCGTGTCTTTCGTGCCGAAGACAGAAAGGGCTTCTGGCACCGGCTGTTGAATCGCCACCATCTGATGGAGGCACACGCGTTCTTTGAAAAGCACGGCGGAAAGGCGGTCGTGCTGGGACAGTTCATGCCTATTATCCGCACGTTTGTGCCGTTCGTCGCCGGATGCGGGTCGATGACCTACCCGAAGTTCGCGTTATACAATTTGGTAGCCGCAGTGTCGTGGGTGACGGTTTGCATGGGAGCCGGTTATGCGTTCGGCAATATGCCCACCGTCAAGGAACACTTTGAATTGGTGATCATGGGCATTGTCGCAGTATCGCTGATACCGGCGGCCTGGGGAGTGATCTCCAGCCGTTTTCGCCGAGCGGTCGACGATGTCGATGGCACGGTGGACTGAAGACGCGGAGTCGAAAACCCGGTTGGGTTCATGAAGCTACTCAGCCGCTCTACGGCAATGGCACCGACTCGTCCCCATTGCGTGTTCGCCATCGCTCGCCATACCGTAAGGTCGACTTCGCCGACGGTGCGAACGGAGCCGTCCATCATGGCCGCTTGGACGACGCCCGGGTGATAACTCCGCGACGGTGACGGCGGCATACGTCGGAACCGTTCCGGCGGGTTTTTCCGACGTCGAGATGAAATCGACGTCGTACGTTCCCGGCCCATCGCTGTACGCGACGTTCGTGTTCGGCGGGAAGGTTGCCGTGAAGCCCGTCTCGTGGATCTTGCCATCGACCCATTCGGTGTGGCCTGTCGTGCCGAGAGTTCCACCATAACCGACCACGGTTGTGGGCAAATCGGGCAATGGCGCGTCGAGCGATCCGGGATTGCCGCCATTAGCGAGCTTGGCGGCATACGCTTTGACCTCAGAAAACGCCAGCGTTTTACTCATACCATCGGTGAATGCGCGATCGTTGAGCTTCACGTTAACGAGAAACGCGCCGTTGCCTGTCTTGCCGGTCGATGGATCAAAAGTGAACCAGGTACCTTGGTTGGCGCCATAGTTCGGCGGAAAGTGCGATTGCTTCGTGCCGACTTTCGGCACCGGCTGCTGTTCGCTGGGGCAAACGAACATCGGAATTTTCATTTCGCTAACCTGCGCGTGCTGCGGCGCATTCGTCACGTCGCTGTAGTTGTAGTTAAAATCGATCAGGTTATGCAGGCCCTCTTCTTCGACGTACGGGAGCAGTCGAGCGAGCACCGACCAATTGGAGGTGGTCGATTTCGACCAATCGATCGCCGGCGGGATGAACCGCAACGCGCTGAGATGAATTTGCATGGCCAAAGAAACTTGATGGAGATTATTTGAGCACTGTGTACGCCGAGCAGCTTCGCGCGCGGCTTGAATCGCCGGTAGCAGTAGAGCCACGAGGATCCCGATGATGGCAATCACCACGAGCAATTCGACGATGGTGAAACCATGTAGGGGCCGGGACTTTTTCCGATGGATCCGCCACAGATTTGCCACAACAGGACCTCCAAGGCTAGGCATCCGTGACGCCGTGACATAGATGCTAGTGAGACTCAAAATCAACAATTATGTGGGAATTTATGGTATCCAACCCACGGATGCAAGTACCTCTCTCGGAAAAGCGCGTCGGACGGGCGCAAAGTCGCTGGATCACGGCAATTAGTGCGTGCAATCACACTAAAAAGTGCTGCCGGAAACAACCGACCAGCGACGAGTTACCGCCGGGATTCTGTGGAAAGATGACACCGAGTATCACGCGGAGAAGCGATTGCCGAGGCTGCCCGCCGCTACCGTTCCGGTAGCTTTTCGAACTTGTATTCGTGTGGCCTCTCGCGAATCACTTCGGCCTTCAAGATGCGGTCGGCCTTGGGAGGGTGCGTTTCATGTTCGGGCGAGCGGTGCTGCAAATCACCGAGAACTTCGATCCCCTCGATAACGCGGCCAAACGCCGTGTGCCGGCCGTTCAGATGTGGGGTTGCAACGAACGTCAGAAAGAACTGTGAGTTGCCGCTGTCGGGGTCGGCGGCGTGGGCCATGCTTAGAGTTCCGCGAAAGTGCCGGCGGTAATCGGGGCGGTCGCACTCGCTGCGAATGTTGTAGCCCGGCCCGCCGGAGCCATCATCATTTTTTGCACCGCCCTGTGCCATGAATTCGGGCAGGACCCGGTGGAAGGGGCTGCCGGTATAGAAACCTTGCTTCACGAGGGTGAGAAAATTGGCCACGGTTTGGGGCGCCTGGTTCTCGAAGAGCTCGAGCGTAATTTCGCCCTTGGTCGTGGTCAGCTTAACGCGAGGCAGGTCGTCGGCTTTGGCTTCGGCCGCGCGGATGGCGGATTCTTTCGCCCAGAGATCGCGATATGCATCGATGTTAGCGACGCACATCGTCACAGTTTGCAACACGGTTTTCATCAGACCGGATTGCGGATCGGCTCGATCGCCTTTTGAGGCCTCCATGGAGATTGTTTCGAGTGCGTTCGTTTCTTTCACCCTTGCCAGGTACGTTTTTGCCAAGTCGTAGTCGTTGGTCATGAAAGCGCAAAGAAAGCCCCATACGTAAAGCTCCTTGTCGGCGGCGTGCCCATCGATCAGCAGCTTGATGATCGGCAGCGCGCGCTCGTATTGGTCGCCGCCATCGATGGGATAGTAGATATCGTCCGGATTTGTGTGGCTCGGTTGTCCGGGACCGACTTGACGGCCGATAGTGTCATACTTGGCGACTGCCTCGAGTAGATTGGTAACGTTAGGATCGGAATTGGGCGCAGCACGGTAGGCCGCTTCGCCTGCTTCAACCATAGCGTTGACGAGCGATTGGGCATGGGCAACCTGGGCGGCCATCGTGGCATTGAGCTTCTCCCGCGTTGCGGCATCAGCGGTTTGGAAATCGGCCTGGAGTTTTTCGATATCGCCGATAGCGGCTTTGTAAGCAGCAAATTTTGCGTCAAAGGCAGCCTTGGCTTGGTCGGCCGCACTCGTCGAAGGGCTGGGTTTTTGTTGGCCGCTGGCAATAGATCCGGACAGGGCCAACGCGATCGAAAGGCCTTGGATACAGCCCTGAAGAACATTGCGAATCATGTCAATCCTTGGTTGGCGTGTTGGTTTGCTTCGAGGTACGATCGTTATTCTCGCGTCGACGGATTTGCTGTTCTAGCCGCGAAAGCTGCACGGTCTGCTGATCGATGGAATCACGTAGCACACCGATCTGAGTATGCAGCTTTTGAATTTCGCGTTCGAGGGAAGTGGTGTCGCAATGCTGGTGCGATGCATTGCTGAAAATCATAACAATGAGAGCGATTAGAATTAGCGTGCCGCAACCAAGGCTCACGGGTCTTTGATCAGCCAGCATTGAACGGCGCGGTGCGGTAGACATAGTTCCAAGTGGGCAGAAGTTCTATTTGAACGACGTGCGAATGGTTTTTGGGGAGGTACGGTTTGGTTCAGCGATACGTAGGACGGACAGGATTGTCCGTCCCGCGAGGCCAACTGTGCCACTAGCGTTTTTTGGGCAATACTGGACACAGCAAACGCTACCCACGATAACACAAGGTTGCATAGTTAGACTAGCGCGAGAGTTACCCGACGTGCGGCGGAGCGGCTTGTTTTGACGCATCAACGTAAGAAGCTTAAGGGTCGGGCGCAAAGCGATGCGGGCGGCCAGAATGCCGAGGTGCGAATCATTGGGGGAACGTTTCGCGGTCGGCGTCTGCAATATCATGGCGACCCGCATGTGCGGCCAATGAAGCACCGCACGCGAGAAGCGATCTTCAACCTGGTGAGCACCGAATGCACGGGCGTACACGCGATCGATCTTTTTGCGGGCACCGGGGCGCTTGGGTTGGAGGCACTCAGCCGCGGGGCCGCGAGCGCGACGCTCATTGAAAAGCACGTACCGTCCGCCCGAATCGTGCAGGCCAACATTGGCACGCTGGGCGTTGAGGATCGCGCCACGCTGCTGGTGACGAGCGCGTTTTTGTGGGCCAAGCGCGATTTGCCGAGCGTCGCTTCAGCGGAGAGTTCTGCTGGGGAAGGATGGCTGGTGTTCTGCAGCCCACCCTATGCTTTCTATTACGAGCGGACGGCGGAAATTCTGGACCTCATCCGCCGGATTCAGGAGCATGCGCCGGTGGGCAGCATCTTGGTTGTCGAGGCGGATGAGGAATTTGATTTCGAGCTATTGCGCGGCGGAGCAGCCACCGGCGAGGAATCGTACGTCTGGGACATCCGAGTGTACGCACCGGCGGTTGTCGGACTTTGGCGCAAACATTAAGAATCGAGCTCGAGTGGCCCATCTCTACATTGGGCCAGCACGGGAATCATGCTCCATTATTCCCCATCCAGCCGATTCGCCTGCTGCCGATGGACCTGCATGTCGATGTCGTACGCCACATTGCGCACCGAGCCATCGCAGAATGCCATGTTCAGCGACCCCGGATGGGCGCTGCCGAACGCGAAGCAACCGGCAAGTAAAAGCGCCGGCGAATCCTGTTGCGGCTGATACGCATCCTTCGGCCAGTGCGAATTCGGGTTCCACGCCACGCGGTGATTGTCCCATTCGTACCCGCACCACGCCGATTGGTTATCGCCCATCATCGCCGGATTGTCGGTGATGTTCACGTCCTCGTAGAGCTGCGTGGAGAGGAGCTTCTCGCCGCACAAGTACGTTTTGCTCAACCCGTCCAGGACCTGGGCCGCACGCACTTCGCTGCGGTAATACGAAATGCCGTTCTGGAAAAACGGCGTCTGGCGATCGCTCGTCACCGTCCACTCGTGTGGCTTGGTCTTGAGATCATCGTAGGTTTTCGGCGCCCACATCGGCGTCTCATCGTTGAACGGCTCGGCCGCGCTGTACAGCGAGTCGCCGCTGTTGGCCGCGTAATCCGATTTCGTCACGGCGGGGAACAGCAGCACGCCCTGCCCCACCGCCAGCGACCAATGCCCGTTGCCCGACCGCTTGAACGGGTACGGCTGCGCCACGCGCCGGCTCGGACAATAAAAAATCTCCGGCGCGCTTTGATACAGCAACTGCAACCCCTCGCCGATGGGAAAATCCTCCAGCCGGTCGCCGTCCGCCGACCGCAGTGTCGACTCCTCCAAATAGTCGAGCACGCTGTACAGCCAACCGCCTGGCTGACCGCGACCATATCCGCGATGCGGGTCCGCCAAATAAGCGCCCGACCAGCCGCCGGATGGGAAATAGTTGTGCGCCGCCAAATGCGCCTGCACGGCGATCGCCAGCTGCTTCAAATGATTCTGGCACTGCGCCTTGCGGGCCCGCTCCCGCGCCGCCTGAATCGCCGGCAACGTCAACTGCGCCAGCAAGCTGATGATCGCGATCACGATCAACACCTCAACGAGCGTAAAGCCCCCGGGGACTGTCCCCCTCCACGGTTCACCATTCGCCACTTCGCCGCAGCCATGATGTTCGATGCTGGATGTTGGATGTCAGATGTCAGATATTGGATGTCAGAATTCCTACTCCACTACTCCACTACTCCACTACTGTTCTGCTGCTTTCCCCCTCTCCCTCTGGGAGAGGGCCGGGGTGAGGGTGCCTTGCTTCTCCCCGCTCCCCGCCCCCTGCTCCTTCGCCGGTATATGCAACACCTGCCCCGCAACGAGCATCCGCGGGTCCTCCTTCACCCTGGACGACAACGTGCTCCGATTCGCCTCGTAAATCCGCATCCAGTCATTCTTGTCGCCATAACAACCTTTGGCGATAAACGGCAGCGAGTCCCCCGGCATCACGATATAATCCGCCGGCAACGTCTTGGGAAACACGCTCTTGGGCAGCCTCATGTTGATCTTGTTTTCGGCGGCACATGAATCGTCTCGCCCGGCACCAAATCAAACCCCGGCCGCTTGCACAGCTCCGGATTCGCATTCAACAGCGAATACCAATATTCATATCACCATACGCCCGCAGCGAGATATGGCTAAGATTGTCCTCTGCATCGACCACCGTGTACTCCCCAGGCGGAATCGGCGGCGCTGCCGCCGGCTGCTTTTTCGAGCACCCGCCCAGCGCCGCCAAGCCAGCCACAAAAAACACCAAGAGCCACAAACAGGAATCAAGGTACTTGCCGTTTTCGCGCATTTTCGCGCCCCTTCGTGGCTACTGCTTTACTCCCCGCTCCTTGCCCCCTGCTCCCTGCTCTTCAGCGGATTCGTCCACGTCCCATCAAT
>CAWEDY010000028.1:0-197858 GCA_963807935.1 uncultured Planctomycetota bacterium | reverse complement strand
CGAGTGGGGGGCCCAGCAACACCGGTAATTCCGGCGGCACCCGCCACTTCCCGCTCGTAGAAGCCTAATCGGTTGGGCAGCCGGGTGTCTATACCACGCTACGCTGGCACAATCCGATGGGTTCGATATCTAGCGAGTTTTCGTCAAAAACCCGCATCATTCGGTCGAGTGAGCGTCTGATGCCGCCGCCAGTGTGCGTCATCCACGTGGGGAAAATCGGTGCGAAGGTGGACGCCACGCGATTCCTCCCGGGCCAAAGCCGTTTCCACCATCAAGCTCGACACGGTGAGCATGTTCTGCAGCTCCCAACCGTCCGGGTCATGGAGTTCGCGGGACAGCACATATCCGCACCAGCGGCGGATGGTGTGGGCCGCATCCGCCAGTTGGGAACCGGTACGACGCACGCCGGCTGCTCGCCACATCAGGCTCTTCAGAGAATTTCGGATGTCCACGAGGTCGAGCGGCTCGGTACGGGGTTCGGCCGCCGGGTTTTCCAATGCGAGGGCGTGAAACGAGTCGCTTTCTTCCAGCGCCAAAGCCGATGCGCCGGCGCCGGCGTGCGTACCATAGACCAGCCCTTCGAGCAAGCTGTTCGACGCCAAGCGGTTCGCTCCGTGCAACCCGCTGCTGGTAACTTCGCCTGCGGCCCATAAGCCGGGCACCGTCGTGCGACCCTCATGATCGACCGTCACGCCGCCGATCATGTAATGCGCCCCCGGCCGCACGGGGATCGGATCGGTCGCAATGTCGATGCCGAATTCGGCACACGTTCGCGTGATACCTGGAAATCGCTTGCGGACGCGCTCCGCTTCCAGGTGGCTCAAATCTAAAAACACGCTGGGCTGCCGCGTTTTTTCCATCTGGGCTACGATCGCCTGGCTGACCACGTCGCGCGGTGCGAGCTCGGCGCGCTCATCGTAATCGGGCATGAATCGCCGGCCGGTTGCGTCGATCAGCCGCGCGCCTTCACCGCGCATCGCTTCGGTGATCAGGCTGCGGCTGCCACCCGCGATGTACAGCACCGTGGGGTGAAATTGCATGAACTCCATATCGCGCAGCTCGGCGCCGGCCCGGTACGCCAATGCGTGTCCGTCGCCGGTTGCCACTTCCGGATTCGTCGTCTCGCGAAAAATCTGGCCCGCGCCTCCGGTGCAAAGAATCGTTTGCTTGGCCCAAATAAACGTCCGGCCATGCTGGGCATGCCACACCAGCGCCCCGCGACAACGGCCCTCATGAGTGAGCAAATCGATTGTGAACGTATTGGGCCAGAGCTGGGAATCGTGCTGCGATCGCACGCGCTGGATGATTGCCCGCATGACTTCAAACCCCGTCGCGTCGCCCAGCGCATGCACGATGCGGCGATGGCTATGGCCACCTTCGCGTCCCAGCATCAGCTCGCCTTTTTCCGTGTCGAAGTTGGTGCCCCAATCGATCAACTCCTGAATGTGTTGCGGCGCTTCACTGACGACCATCTCAACCACATCGCGGTCGCACAAGTTGGCCCCGGCAATGAGCGTATCCTCAACGTGGCTGGCAAAGTTGTCCGCCGGATCGATAACACTGGCGATGCCGCCCTGAGCGTATGCGCTATTGGATTGCTCCATCGTGTCCTTGGTAATTACCAGGACCGAAAGCCGCGGATCGATTTCCATCGCCGCGCGCAATCCGGCAATGCCGCCGCCGATAATTAGCACATCGGCAAAATGGTGCGGTATCCGCTTGGGATGAAAGGGCACCAGGTATCGAGGAACGTCGCAAGGCATCGTTTAGCGTCGGCCGCCAGACCGAATCCCAGAGATCACACACTGCCCTACGGATACCGCGGTGCATCCTACTGGTCGTCGCGGCGGGCACGCGAGACGCCCTGATTATACGCGCGCAGGCGCTCTTGATATTCCAACGGCACCGAACCGTGATATCCTTCACGAAGATCGCGCAGCGTGTCTTTTTTGGCCGCGCTTGGCTGCAATTGCCCCTTGCGAAGCCCCAGGCTTCGCAGCGCTTCATCCAGCTCGCGTTTTGCCGCCTCGCCCGCTGGATCGTCTCGCTGTGCTGCGTCCTCACGCTGTTTCCAGCGCTCGACGAACCGCCGCAAATCCTCCTGGCTCCAACCCAGGTCCTTCAGCAGATGATCGTCCACTTTATTCCGTTTCAGTTGATCCGAAAGCTTCTCGAGGACCAGGTCGGTCTGCTTGCGGGCGTATTCCAAATTGGCCGCGTCGCCCTCCGGCGCGGTGCCCGTGATTGAGGATTGCGGATTGACGGCCGCGCCAGGCTGACCGCCGCCACCCGATGCGCCGCCACCCGATGGCTTGTTCGCGCCTTGCTTACTCTTTCCTGCGTCCTTGCTTTGCTTGTCACCTTGTTTGCCGTTCTCCTTGTCTCGCTTGGCGTTGCTCAGCCTTCGGCTCATCTGCCGCGCGAGCCGGGGCGTCCTCGGCTCCCGAGCTTTTCCGCCAGCCTTATCACCTGCGCCGTCCTTCCGCTTGCTTCCGGCTCCAGGCGTCTCTCCGCCGGACGAACCAGTTCGCTTGTCCGACCTCGCATCTTGGCCGGCGTTGGGTGAAGTGTTGCCCTTTCCCTGTTCCGCCGATTCGCCGGCGCCTTTATCGGCCGATTGATGCTGGCCGGTGCTGCCGGTGCCCTCGCGCGGCGCCTTCTGCCCGCCGCCTTCTTCACCGCCGCCCGCTTTGTCGCCGCCCTGGTCGCCTTGCGAATCGCTTTCGCGTTTGCCGCTCGCGCCGGCCGGTGGCTCTTGCTGGTTCGGTCCGTCCTTCGATGGCGACTGCTGGCGTTTATCGGCCGGTTTCATTTCAGGCTGCGAATTCGGCGCGCCCTGATTCTTTTGCTCGCTGCCTCCGCCGGCCGAACCCTTGCTGGCTGTTTGCTGGCCGCCCGGGGATTTGCCTTGATCACGCCCATCGCTTGTTGGTTCCTTCTTCTGCGGCATGTCATCGCCACGAGTTTTCGCGCCCTGCCCCTCGCCGCCGTCTTTGCCCTGCTGCCCCGGATGTTGCTGTTGGTCCGTGTCGCCCGGTTTTGCCCCGGCTTTCCCGTCCGCTGAAGCGGATTCGCCATCTTTGGTCTTACCTTCACCTTCGGATTTGTCATCGGCTTTTTTCTGTTGCGCTGTTTTGTGTTCTCCTTGTCTGCTTGCCTCCTTGTCGTCCTGGTTTTCCGCTTGGTCCGATGACGTGGAATTGTCACGTTTCAATTGGCCGTTGCGCTCCATGTGCCGCTGGATTCGCTCGAATGCTTCGCCGTCGTTGTCCCCTTCCGGGGACACAGGCGACTGATCTTCACCGGGCTGGGCATTTTTCTCGCGATTTTGCTGGCTGCCATTAGCCGGCTGTGCAGCTGGCTCCATGATCGGGTCGGGCGCCGTCGGGCTGCGCAGTGTCTTTCGACGACTGGCCGCCCGCGGCTCCCGCGCCGGTTTGTTTATCTTTGGCCGATTGCTGACCTTGCTCGTTCGATTCGGACTGCTGGCCGCCCTGACCCTGCCCACCAGTCTTGTTCTCGCCGCTGCTCTTCTCGGAGCCTTGGGCTTTGTTACTTCCGCCTTCGTTGCCGGGCTTGGCTTCGCGTTGTTCCGATTGTTGATCCTTAGCACCACTGGCCTCACTGCCTTTGCCGCCGCCTTGTTGCTTGTCGCCGTGTTGCTCAGCGTTATTTTTGCCTGACTGTCCTTGATCGCCGGTTCCACTACCGTGTTGCTTATCACCCGAATTACCATTTTCGCCGGCGGCGCCACCTTGGCCCTTTTGGTCTTGCTGGCCTTTGTCTTGACCCTCGTTAGGTTGCGGTTGCTGTCGATCGTTCCGAGCCACACGATCCGGCGGCGGTTGCTGGGCTGGATTGGGTGAAACGATCCGAATCACCTTTTGCTCAGAAGCTCGTTGTGTTGGGTTTCGGTGAACGATTATCCGCCGCTTCGACCCAGTACTGCATCGCATCGCCTGCCCGCAAACCGTGCGCATCCAGGCACGAACGAATAACGAGCTGTGAACCGGCCGCGGCGATCTCCTTTCAACAGCTGTTCATCCATCACCGAACGGCCAGCAACCTCACCCCGCAGCCGCACCGCCGACAGCGCAAAATCCGGGTCGCGGGCCTCGACTTCGATTGCGACGGTCTCGTCCAGCCGCGCGTCGATCGCCTTGTCCTTCGGCACGAGAATGGCCGTCTCCGGATCATAATCGCGCTCAACATTGATCGAATGCTTCACCGGATTGTGATTCGCGCGGCCTTCGTCATTCGTAAAACGCAAAACGTAACTTGGGTGTCGCGGCGTCTGCCGGTCTTCGCGGAGCGCGAGCTCGAACGACGCGCGAGCCTCGTTCCCCGTCGAAGTCATTCGCAAATCGGGCCGCCCATCGGCGTCAAAATCGACATCGGCCTGGCGGATAGGCCCGTTGGCCCGGGCGTGAATGGTTACGCGAGTTCCCTCGATCGCTCGAATATCGCCGAGACCCTCGACGCTTCGATCGATGTAGCCCGTGTACGCCGGGTAATCGTATTCCACGCGTGTCACAAGGATCGACGGCGCCGCAACCACGGTAATGGCATAATTGAGCGAACGAGCGTCGCCGGCCTCCAGCCGATAGCTCAGATTTCGCGTCAAACCAACCTGTTGAGTGCCGTCCGCTTCATCCGCAACACGACAAACAAACCGCAGTCCGTCGCCGGCGGGCTTCATCGGGATCGGCTTGCCAATTACCTGGCCATCGTCGGTGGTATAGCGCAACACGACATTATCGTCGTCAGTTAATCCGCGAATGTCGGCCGACACATCTACGGACTCGCCCCGAGAAACGGTGACCGAACCTGGCTTCACTGCGGTGATCGAGACCCGGCTGGCGGGCACGATGTCGGCCCACGGCATCAGGATGCGCGCCGCCGTCGCCAATGGGTCCTTCGGTGAAAGGACTTTGTAAAGCCCCGCGACTGCCACCACGGCGACAAGCGCGTACCCCAAGCGGATCAACGTCGAGCGGTCCACCGCCGTATCCACCGGCGCACGCGTAAGTCGTTGGGCCGCCTGTTCCTCGAGCGTCCGGTACACCGCATCGGAAATGCCGGCTCGCCGCTGGCGAAAGAGCAATAGATTGATGAGGCTGTTTTTCAGCGACGGGCTACTTTGTTCGATCGTGCGCGCCGCATAGACCGGGTTAACGGCCCGAATGCACAGCGGCCAAAGTCGCCGATAGGCGAAATATCCGCTGCAAACCAATAGAACCCCAAAGAGCACGGCTCGCGCGGCGAATGAAAATCCGCCCGGCACGAGCCAATTCTCGACGACGGCCGCGACCAGCAGATACGACAAAACGCCGACAGCCATCGCCACCAAGGCTGTCGCCAAGTCCACCAATTTCACCGTGCGGCGGGTGCTCTGGATCTTCGCGTCGATAAAGTCGTCGTATTGGACGAGTTTTGCATCGTCCAAACGCCGCGGTAGCGGGCGCGATGAGAATTGATCAACGGACATAGGGCGGACCGCTGTTTCTCGATCCGAGTTGAGCCGTGCACGGAGGATACGAACACCTTGTTTCCTGCCCATCCCATTATACGGGATAAACCCAATTTGAGTCGCTGTGCGACGCCGGCAAGTTCCAGAAAGACGGCAAATTCCAGCCGAATTTCCCGATTTTTGCAGCGGAGCCAGCGATGCATTGAAAAGCTACCACGAACCGCCATCGTTACACGCGCACTGCCGATTTACCGCTGTTGTTCGCCGCCACCGAATCGCGCATCATTCACCTCGACCAAGCCAATCGGGCCGCGAAAAAAGATAGCGGTTGGATGATTCATGTTGCGTCCGTCTGAATTTCGCGATCTTGTCAGCGGCCGGCGACGAGGCTTAGGCGCCGAATTCACGCGCGGATTCTTGAGCGTCGCGGAGGTGCCGTATACGCTCGCCGTCGCTTGGCGTAACCGCCGATACGATCGGGGCCACGCTGTGGTACAGCGCTTGGCTGTACCGGTCGTCAGCGTCGGCAATCTGACGCTGGGCGGCACTGGCAAGACGCCCATGGTCAAGTGGCTTGCGCAGCGGCTGCAGAACGCTGGTGCGCGCGTGGCGATTGTCAGCCGTGGCTACGGGGCCGTCAATGGCCAACAAAATGATGAAGCATTGGAACTCGCCGCTTCGCTCCCGGGTGTGCCGCACATTCAAAACCGCGATCGCGTCGCCGCGGCCAAACTTGCCATCCAAGATTTCAATCCGCACCTTTTGCTCTTAGATGATGGATTCCAGCACCGCCGTCTGGCCCGCGATTTGGATATCGTGCTTTTGGATGCGCTGGAGCCGTTCGGCTTCGGGCGTGTGTTTCCGCGGGGTACGCTGCGCGAGCCGCTGGCCGGACTGCGGCGGGCCGATGTCGTGTGCCTTAGCCGGGCCGATGTTATCTCAGTATCTCAACGAGAAGCCATTCGGAGCCGTGTTGCTCAAATTGCGCCGGAAGCGGCCTGGTGCGAACTGGCGCACGCGGCGAGTAAACTCATCAACTCGCGCGGCGAGTCGCAGCCGCTCGACACTTTTACGCGACGCCGCGTAGCCGCGTTTTGCGGCATCGGCAATCCGGCCGGATTTCGCCATACGTTGGCCGCCATCACTGGCAAGCTGGCCGCCTGGCGCGAGTTTCCCGACCACCATGCCTATACGCCAGCCGATCAATCGGCCCTAATCCAAATGGCACGGAATTCAAAATCCGAAGCAATCGTTTGCACGGAAAAGGACCTGGTGAAATTGCGTCAGAACCAGCTTGGCGACGTCCCGCTTTGGGCCGTCAGCATTGAGATGCAGTTTTTGCGCGGCCAAGAAGCATTGGAGCGAATGCTAGAACGACTAACGCAGTAGGACGGACAGGATTGTCCGTCTTACCGCGGCACGCTCACGGCGATTGCATTTTCCAGTTGCTCGTCGTCGAGAATGCCCATCGCCGCGTGCTGGGCTAGCTGCTTGGTGTAATACGTGGCGCACTGCCCTTCCAAAATGACCAGGTTGTCGAACGATCGCACGAGCAGATTTCGAACGCGCCCCGGCAAGCGGGATTCGATTCGCTGTTGAATGGCAATTTCCCGGGCTCGATGGCGGGCATCGCCGTCGCCGGAATCTTTCGAGCGTGATCTGGCAATTGCCTCGCCAATCGGCAGCAATTTGTTGCCAACCGGCGCCTCGGCGACTGCTAGGGAACTTAGCGTGCCTGCTGGCGGCGCAGCGGTCTTCGCACGTAAAGCGACATCGCGGTGATGGTTGGCACGTCGCATGGGCTTTCATCCTCGGCGATGTTGTATTTGCGAACTCAATCGCAATCGCCTGCCCCAACCGAACTCGTGCATCTTACTAACAACCAGCTAACCGTTATCGGTCGCTCACCACTCATCAGAAAAGCTGTTCCATGTCGGCGCGAGCGGCCAGAATGGTTATTGCCAATCTACGCTCGTCCGACCGCGAATGTCAACCCGAACACAAGAGATTGGGTCCGCCAAAGATTCAACGCCTGCTAGCAGCGGCCGTTAGTCGACAATACCAGCTAACTCGCACAAATTGGCGGCAGACACCGGCTGAGGGCAGCTCCAAACCAGAAAAAACAATGCCTCGCGGCACCACCGCCCGGCCGGGTGACCGACAACATAACCCGATCCCTTGGCAGCCGATAGCGCCGCTTGGGTGGCTCGCGATACGAGGCTGTTAGCTCGCTGACGAATCGATTCTTTGCTCGTAGGACGGACAATCCTGTCCGTCGCTGCTTTGTTGCTACTTTGACCGACAGGACTGTCCGTCCTACATGCTGCTTCGCCGCGCGCGACGGCTAGCAGGTCATCCCGCAAGCTGGCGTGTTCTGCTCGAAGTGCCAACATAGGCTCGGCGAGATCGGGCCGCTTGGCCGCCTCCGCCGCCAGGAAATCGATCGCGGCTTGTGCCAATCCAATCGCCAACGTCGACGTTTCGTAACCGCCCGTACTCGCGCCCAAGCCGCTGGCCATCACGTTCGCAACTGGCCCCGCAATTAGCCAGTCGTCGGTCACTTCGGCATGGCTTAAGTGAACCGGTCCGGTAGAACTTGCCGACACGCCGATGAGCGGCAGCGGCTCGGCAACGGAAAGACCCGCGATATCGGTCGGCGCCGCAATGAGCAGCTGCCGATCGGTCGGCTCGCCCCGTTCGATGAGCGTTGCAGCAAGCACAATCACATCGGCGGCCGCCCCGCCTGTCACCCAGGGCGCCATGCCATCCAGGCGGAAACCGCCGGGAATTGCTTCGGCAGTGAGCACCGGTTTCGCCAGGTGTCGCCGGCTGGTCGTCAGATGCGAGATGCCGACCGTCGCAAACAATTCGCCGCTCGCCAAGCCTGGAAGTACTCGCTCCCTAAGAGTTTCGTTGCCGCAGCCCTCGATGCGCCGGCAAGCGCCGGTCCGTTGGGTCAGTACGAACGTCGTCGTCAAACACGCCGCGCTGAGCGCCAAATACCCACGAATAATGTCTTCTTCGCGCCATGCCTGTCCGCCCCAAGCGGGATCGACAAACCATTCAAAGACGCCGCATTCGCCGCACTGCCGTAACTGCTCGCCCGGCCAATGCCCGCCGCGATCCATTTCGATCGCGCCCTCCGCCAGCACGGCGCAAAGCTCCGCTAAAGCCGGGTCATCTGGCGAAGTGATCTTTTTTGTAGGCATGCTAGAAGTGCATCCGTAAGACGGACAATCCTGTCCGTCCATTTATTCGCCCGCTATCGGACGGACAGGATTGTCCGTCCTACAAGGTGCTTCTCTATCGAAAAACCGCCAGCCGGCCGCTTCCCATGTGGGTTCGATCCAGCGTCTCCACGCTTCGCGCGGCAAATCGGCTTGCGGGGTTGCGACCTGATGTATTGAATCACACGCCAGAGATGTTCTTCGTCTCGCACGATGCGGTCGTAACCTTCATCCTGCCATTACGAACCCGTGGCTACCTAGTTCTCGCATTCATCCGACGAGCGACGACCCCTTTCATCCCCTGCAAAATCGTTTCCAGTTTCCAATCAGCAAAGGGTCGCATCACCGAATGGCAATGGTTCGGCATGACGACCCAACACGATAGAGAATAGCGTCGTTTTGGAAGTGCATGAAAGCTTCTTCCAAATGGGCGGCTAGCTTTGCGTCGCTAAAGTGACAGGAGCCGTAACCCTCATCCAACCAAGCGTCTTCGTGGCTAAACAGATCGCGGGCGAGCATTTCCCAATCCTCGCTGGAACGCGGCTCCGGGTGGGTTCGTTCCCAATGATATCGAAGTCGCTTGAGGTAGTTCAGCTTCTCTTGCGGAACCGAATCGCCCAACCGAAACGTCACAAAGTACGTTGCGCCTTCTTGCCGCCAATGCGGCAAGTGCCGATGGTATGCGGTAACCGCCTTGTACGGATCCAACCCGCAGAAGCCAGGCGGCGCGGCCAAATTGAACGTCTCGACGGGCACGTGGCTGCTCTCTCCGTAGGGACAATCCTGTCCGTCCGAAATGAGATTTATCAACGGACGGACAGGATTGTCCGTCCTTACAGTCGCGTTTTACAAGGGACAACCGTCGTTACCGGCACTGCCGTAACTGCTCACCCGGCCAATGCCCGCCGCGATCCATTTCTATCACGCGCTCCGCCAGCACGGCAGAAGCTCCGCTAAAGCCGGGTCATCTGGCGAAGTGATCTTTTTTGTAGGCATGCTAGAAGTGCATCCGTAAGACGGACAATCCGGTCCGTCCACTGTTCGCCCGCTATCGACAGGCCGTCGTTACCGCCGGTTCATTTCGGAGCTCAGCCCGCCGGCAGCCACCAAGTAGCACTTGCGCACGTAGTCGGTCACCATGCGATGGGCGCTGAAGCGCGGCGCGAGAGTCGCGATCGATTCGACCATCATTTGGATCCATTGCTGCGGCAGACCATCGGCGTCGCGGTCGTAGTACAGTGGGAGCACGTCGTCACGCAGGGCTTTGATGAGGTTTTGCGCATCGCGGGCGTCGGTAATTTCATCGTCCACGTGCTGCCGGCCGTTGCCGATTGCGAAGCCGTTCTTGCCGTTGTACGCTTCGGCCCACCAGCCATCTAGGATCGAAAGATTGAGTCCGCCGTTCAGCACGGCCTTCATTCCGCTAGTGCCGGAGGCCTCTTTGGGCCGCCGCGGCGTGTTAAGCCACACATCGACGCCTTGCACCAGATGCCGCGCCACGTTGATGTCGTAGTCCTCGATAAACACGACTCGTCCGACAAAACGCCGATCGTGGCGTAAGTTCTCAATTTTCTTGATGAGTTGTTTGCCCGGTTCGTCGGCCGGGTGAGCCTTGCCGGAGAAGATCAATTGCACCGGGCGCTGCGAATCGTTCACGAGCTCAGCCAGCGTGTCCAACACGCGAAAGAACAAGTCCGCCCGTTTGTAAGTGGCAAACCGCCGGGCGAAGCCGATTGTCAATGCATTGGGGTCGAGCACCATGCGGGCGGCTTCAATGACTTCATCCGGCTCGTTGCGGCGACGGCATTGCCGCCCAACACGCCGTCGTACGAAATCCAACAGTCTGTTTTTCAGGTCGCTGTGTGTTTCCCACAGCTCGCCGGGATCGACATTGTACAGCGATTGCCAAACCTTCGTGTCTCCCATCCATTCCTGCCAGTCGCTGCGCAGCACGCGGTCGTAGAGCAGGTGCATGGGGTAGGCCAGCCAGGTCGGAATGTGGACCCCGTTGGTGATGTGCCCAATGGGAATCTCTTCCTCAACCCGCCATGGCCACAAATGGGCCCACATCCGGCGCGACACGTACCCATGTAGCGAGCTGACGGCATTGGCCCGCCGCGAGAGCTTCAGTCCGATGACCGTCATACAAAGCGGCTCATGTTCGTTTTGGGGCTCGACGCGGCCCAAGCCCATGAGTTGCGCTTGCGAGATGCCCAGCTTCTCGCGCAACGGCCCCAAATGCTCTTCCACCAAGTTGGAGGGAAACCGATCGTGCCCCGCAGGAACGGGCGTGTGCGTGGTGAAGACCGTGCGGTGGGCCACCTCGCGCAGGGCTTCGTCGAATGTCAGCCCGTCGTCGGCTATCCGCTGGGATACGACTTCGAGCGGGGCAAAAGCGCTATGCCCCTCGTTCAAGTGATAGACCCCCGGCATAACGGCCAGTGCCCGCAACGCTTTAACTCCGCCGACGCCTAGCACCAATTCCTGGCGAATTCGCGTCCGCATATCGCCGCCATACAAGCGCGAGGTTAGATCGCGGTCCTGCGGGCTGTTGCCCTCCACATCGCAATCCAGCAAATACAGCGGCACGCGACCAACATGGACGAGCCATACCTTGGCCATCAGGTTGCCGTCGCGGGTTTCGATCGACACCGTCACCTGCTTACCGTCGATGCCGATGGCCGGTTGCATCGGCAGGTTCTCGACACGCGTATCCTGATACTCCTGCTGCTGATAGCCGTTCACATCGAGTTGCTGTTTGAAATAACCCTGGTCGTAAAACAGACCGACCGCGACCAGCGGAACTGCCAGGCTGCTAGCGCTCTTGATATGGTCGCCCGAAAGAACACCCAGACCGCCCGAATAAATCGGCACCGATTCGTGCAGGCCGAACTCGGCCGAGAAATAGGCAACGGGCCTCGAACCCAGCACGCCCGTTTCACGCGAGCCCCACGTATTCCGGGTGTTAGACAGATACTCTTTCAGCCGCCGATGGGCCTGATTGATCCGTGTGTAAAGTACCATCTCGGCCGCCCGCTCGGCCAGTTGCTCGGGCGTCATCTCGGTCAACAGCACGATCGGGTTGTGGTCAATCTTCCGCCATTTGACGGGATCCAAGTCGCGAAACAGGTTCACGACCTCCGGGTGCCAGCTCCACCACAGGTTCCTGGCCAGCGACAGGCATTTATCGTAGAGCGCCTGCGGAGTGATTTCTGTCCAATTCTGCCGTTCGATACTTTTGCGAGGTCCCACCGCTAGTTGACTCATAGAGTTTGATTTCCTTGAAGCACTTCACACCCGGTAGGACGGGCAATCCTATCCGTCCCGAACGATTGCCGATCGATGGACATGATTGTCCGTTCTACAGGTACCAAAGCAGGACGGACAGGATCGTCGGTCCTATGGCATCGTTCTTTGCTGCCCTACTCATAACCTCGTAAGTCTGCGCCAAAGCTAGCTACCACGGCAAGCCCGAATTTCCAGCCGATCTTAAGTCTTTGCACCGAAGCAGATAGCAGCGGCGCGAACGGCCAAGCGCGATCCGCTCGCGGGCCGCGAGTCGATCCATGGAAAACGCAGGACGCGACCAGCGGTTCGCCACAGGGCAACCGGCATAAAATCTCTGGCGGCCGCGAGCAGGGCCCCACGCTGCGCACAACACCCAATTAAAAACTGCTAAATCGTCGGTGCGGCTTCCGGGTGGGCGCCACGCTCTTCGACAAACCGCCGCAGCTCGTCGCAGGTTTGGGCCAGCTCGGCCGAGATCGCCTCGCGCGGAAGATAAGCGCCATAGCCCATGGTCGTCGCGCTCTGCGGTTCGTCAACCGGCGGCTTGTGCGCGTCCGGCGAGTGGATAAGTTCAACCAGCCGGGCAGCCGGTGTCACCGGCTGTTGTGGCGCTTGCCCCGAGCCGTCCGCGAGCCGGCAGTCGATGCCGTTGTGAACAAAAGCACAATTCCGCCCGGCAGCCTTGGCCGCGTACAGCGCCGAATCCGCTCGCTGAATCAGCATCTCGACCCGCTCATGCGGCTCAATCGTGGCGATTCCACCGCTGAGGGTAGCGGCTATTTGCAGATCGTTGCGATCCACTGTTGCGCGCAACCGCCTCGCGCACTTTCTGAGCAACCATAACTGCCTGGTCCAATGGCGTCGCAGGCAACAGAATTGCGAATTCTTCGCCTCCATAGCGTGCCACCGCATCCTCGCGGCGAATCGCACCGCGCAAGGCACGTCCGATCGCTGCCAGAACCTGGTCGCCCGCAAGATGACCGTGCCGATCGTTTAGCTTCTTGAAGTGATCGACGTCGAGCATCACCAAGGAGAATACGTCGTGCCGGCGGTTCCATGCCGCCATCCGCTCCTCCAACCGTTCATTAAATTCGCGCCGGTTTGGCAAACCGGTCAGCGGGTCGGTCAGTGAGCGAGAAATATGGGCCTCAATTTCCACCGCCTGTTCTTGAAGGCGGTTTTCGGCCGTGTCCAGCTTCGTCTGCAAGTTCTGATTGGCTCGTACAATGTCGCCAATCACGTCTACCACAAGCTCGGCTATCGATTCGTCGCCGCTATCGTTACCGGAAGTAAGCAACTGGCTGGCCTGGTCGAGCTTTTTGCGATGCTCGCCGACGCTCGAGGACATTTCATCTGCCAACGTCTGTAAACGCTTGGCAATCGTGCTCGCCTGAATCATATCGTGCTCGGTGTGGCGAGCCGCGACAGAATCGGCCCGACGCATCCAAAACCCCAGGCCGATCCCGGCAACCAGTTGGATCGCGCCCAGCAGGCAACCGCCGAGTACAAATAGCAGCGTGTGGCTAATCATGACGGCACTCTCTGGATATTGGTGGCCCGCGCGGACTCATCGCTTCGGACGAGAATATCCGTTAAAAATCTACCGTATGCGCGGCGGGCTTGTCCGGCCGGGACGACGATTCGGGCGGGCCTTGATCCAAGTCGGCGGTGTTCGCAAGTGGGTCGCGCTGGATTTGAGGGTTATGCATGATGAATTTTGAGCCAGCAGCCTATCGCGTTTCGGCCGGCTCGATCGTCGCCTTGAAGCAATGACGTTTGGGCTTTATTGGTACGTGGGCAACGAATGCGCCGCCTTGCCTCAGCATGGTGCAGCGAGCAAGGGACAGGAGTCAAAATTCCGCTCCCAGCTCCTAGCGCACGCTCCATTCCGCCACACTTCTGGTAGACTGATAATTCAAACCATTAGTCGCCGCGAGCCAAGATCGTTTATGAAGCTTTCCACCGCATACGGGCCGGGCAAATTCGGCCTGTCGTTCGAGCTGTTTCCGCCGAAGACCCCCCAGGGGGTGACGAATTTATTCCAGCACGTCGCGCGGCTCGTCGAATTTCGGCCCAGCTTCATCACGTGCACGTACGGCGCCGGCGGCTCGACACAAGAGCTGACGCTCGAAATCGTCGCCCGCGTCCATCGAGAGTTTCAGTTGCCCGTGGCGACGCATCTCACCTGTGTCGGCCGCACGGTCGACCAGCTTCGCGAGTATCTGCGAACGGCCCGCGAATCAAAGGTCGAAAATGTGGTGGCGCTCCGTGGCGACCCGCCTCGCGGCGACACGTCGTTCAAGCCCGTGCCGGGCGGCTTCAGCTATGCGAACGAGCTCGTGACGCTGATCCACGGCGAGTTCCCGGAATTCGGCATTGCCGTAGCCGGCTACCCCGAAACGCATCAGGAAGCGCCCAGCCCGGAAGTGGATCTCGCCAATCTCAAGCGCAAGGTCGATGCCGGCGCCGACGTTGTCATTACCCAATTATTTTACCACAACGATGATTTTTATCGCTTCCGCGATCGCTGCCATGCGCTGGGCATCCGCCTGCCAATCGTGCCGGGGTTGCTGCCGGTCACGAACTTCGCACAGATCAAGCGCATCACGTCCTTATGCGGCGCCCAGCTTCCCGTGCCGTTCGTCCGCCGCTTAGAAGAGGCGGGCGATGCGACCGACGACCAATTCAAGATCGGCGTCGAGTTTGCCACCCGGCAAACCACAGAGCTGATCGCGTCCAGCGTCCCTGGCATCCATTTCTATGTCCTCAACCGCTCCGAAGCCGCGGCCGAGGTGTTGGAGAACGTGGAAATCGTTCGCTAGCAGGTTCGTCTATGGCGCGGGATAAAGCCGGTTAAACAACTTCAGTTCATCAGACTCCTCCGCGGGCACGTTATTGACCGCCCGTTGATAATATTCCCGCGCACGCGCCAAGTTGCCCATGCACCGATGCGCATTTGCGGCGCAGCCATAAGCGCTCGCCCAATCGAACTCGGTTAGTTGATCCCTCACCTCATCGCACAATGTGAGGCACTTTTCCGCGTGGCGTACGGCCGGCTCGCCAATGCCGCCGGCGGCGTACGCGGTCGCAAGCAAGCATTGTGCCCGCGCGTGATTGACAACATTTCCGACGTGTAGCCAGTGAATACACGCTGCATGAGCCATGTGAATCATCCGCTCGGCCTCATCCGCCGACCGAACGGGTTTTTCCACCAAGTCCCATGCCCGGTTATTGAACTCCACCGCAAACCAGCGCTGGGCGCGATCAACGTCAAACGGCGCATCGGCCATACGCCATCGCCTTATCATTACCGAAGTGTTTTTGGTTAAAAGCTCGTCGTGGCCGGCCAATGCCGCATTGCCACTTAGTCATTGTACCGTGATATTATGGAAGGTTGACGCACGCATGCCGGAATGATTCGACGTGTCTGAACTGGTTGGCAAAAAACTGAAAGATTTCTTCGTCCTCCGGCGGCTCGGTCGCGGGGCGATGGCCGAGGTTTATCTTGCCCAGCAGCTTTCGCTCGGCAGGCAAGTTGCGTTGAAGGTACTGAATGAAGAGCTCGCACGAGACCCGAACTACGTCCGCCGCTTTCATCACGAGGCCCGTGCCGCCGCGGCATTGGTGCACGGCGGGATCGTCCAAATCTACGAGGTGGGCGAGGAACGAGGCGTCCATTACATCGCGCAAGAATTTGTTCCCGGCCACAACCTCGGGGAATTGACGCGCGGCAGCGGCTCGCTGTCGCCCCAGCTAACGCTCGACATCCTCCGCCAAGTAGCCGCTGCGCTCTCGAAAGCCTCCAGCGAAGGCATCGTTCACCGGGATATCAAACCTGAAAACATCATGCTTGCCCAAAGCGGCGAGGTGAAGGTTGCCGACTTCGGATTGGCGCGCGTGCAGGGCGATGGCGGAGCGAACTTCACGCAGATCGGCGTCACGATGGGCACGCCGCTCTACATGAGCCCCGAGCAAATTGAAGGGCGCCAACTCGATTCGCGCTCGGATATCTACTCGCTCGGCGTGACGGCGTATCACATGCTTGCCGGCCAACCGCCCTTCACCGGCGACTCGCCGCTGGCCGTGGCCGTGCAGCACCTCAATCAGTCCCCACCACCACTGACGGATCGACGCCCGGACGTGCCGCCCCGGTTCGCCCAATTGATCGAGCGGATGATGGCCAAGAACCCGGCCGATCGCTTCACCGATCCAGTCGCGCTGTTGACCGAGTTGAACGCCCTGGCCACAGACGGCGCCGAGCAGGGCTGGGCCACCAGGCCCGACTATACGTCGCTATCGGAAATCCTCCGAGCGGCAGACCAGCGATCGGCCGCCACCACCCGACTCGACGAGCTCATGAAAACTACGGCGGTAGCGCGAGCAAAACGCTCGTCACTCCGTTGGGTCGCCGCGGCCATCGTCGGCTGCACACTGCTCGGAGCGGCGATCGCGGCATTGACGCGGCCTGCGTCATTGTTGGCCGGCGCACAAAGCGGTCCGCCACCGCGCGACTCGGTATGGGCCCAACTTTATCATGCCAAACAAGTTGACACGGAAGCCGCCTGGCGCACAGTCATCAACTATTTTCCCGAGGCACCCGTTTACTACCAGAACCTCGCGAAGCAGGGCCTCGCATACTATTACATTCGCACGCACGAGTACGACAAGGCCATCGAGCCTCTCGAAGACCTCGCCGCACAGCCCGACTTTCACGCATTCGGGCTCGCTGGCCTTGTGGTCGTCTACACCCATCTGGGCGATGACGTGAGTGCGGACGACGCGAAACAGCAACTCACCGCCGATCTGCGCGTTTCGCTAGGGAAAGAGGCGCCGCAAATGGCCGAGTTGCTCAACAAGGCGCTCGATGAATAGGCCGATCGCGCAGCAGTTTGAGCGATCGCGGCCCGGCCCAACGTTTTCTCACGATGCGGCCCGAATCGCTGGCCTTCTGCGAGATCGGTTTGATCCTGTGACCGTTCCCGGCGCGCTTCGTGCCATGCGATGCGGCGGCGGCAGGAAGCTAACTTCGGATTCGCGATCTTGTTGTGCGGCAAGCTGGCCATCGCGGAAGACCATTCCGCCGATGAACACCCACACCAGACAGAAACACACACCCAGCGCGGTGGGAATAAGAGGGAACGGCATGGAGCACTCCTCGCAGTCGCGAGTCGCCCGGCCCATTGCGGACCAGCTTCGGCGACCGACGTGGTAACGGCGCACTCCGTGCGCCTTGGTCGGCACTCCATGCCTCACCATCGTTATCGACCTAAACCAGTACGCATCTGAAGCCGGGGCGGATTACGCCGTTCGATTTCTCCTAATCAGCCCAGCTAGACGCTAAAGCCGCTGGCACTGCCACTGCTGCCGTGTCGCTGGTATGGCTGGTGGCCCTTCTCCGCGACATCCTGCTCCCCCCCGCGCGATTTTTTGGCGCTCAGCAAAAAACCCACAAAAATACTGAACGCATGTATAGTATTTGCCAGCTTTGCCCAGCGGAAGGCAGTTGCCCAACAGAACGCTGGCTGCCCACCAGAAAGATGATGGGAGAGGGGTTAAAAAATGACTAGCCTGCCCAAAAAATCAGAAAGAGGACCGACCAACATCCCTAGCGCGAACCCTGTGGAGTGCCTCGTGTCACTGGTCCACCAGCACTTCCGTTTTGAGGACGTACTGGCTGAGATAGAGAACCCGCAGTGGACTCGTCTCGGCAGTGCGTGGGGTGACTGGAAGCAATATATTGATGAGGAACTGCGCGCACTGTGGCCGCAGCTTGGTACGGAGGCTCGTCTTGCCTGCTATTGGATGGCCAAGTGGCAGACTGAGTTTGAATATAGCGTCACCTGAGCAAGTTCAGGATGGTAGCGACCGTCCACATGAACGCCAGTCGGTTAATCGTCAGAGCGCTAGCGGCTCCGCCTGGCTCATTTAATAGCTGGTCGTGCCACCTAGCAAAATCGTGTATCAGCATATCCAAATCCTTTTCTAGTTGCTGAGTGATTGCCTTCACACTGTTTTTCGAGAACGCGAACTGTCTCGTCGCATGTGCGTGGGGATTACGCAATTCCTGTATCTTAGAAAAGTGCGCTGTGCAGCCGCCCATCGATTATTCCCAGCGCGTGTGACATAATAATTCGCACGCCAAATGTCCCAATTGGACCATTCTTAGAATCGAGAAGGAAATCTAGATGCCTGCCTGGAATAGTGTTTCCAGTTAGATTCAATAGCTTTTTGCGAATCTTCTCCTCCAGAACATCCGTCAACATCGCCGTACCGATCAGCAAACAGCCAAGATCAGATTCGGCGAATAACGCATCGGCGGATTCTTGCCACTGTATCGCGTCGAGAGGCTCTTTTCCGGAATCTAGCAATTCCTTGGCCCGCTCGACGAGCCTCCGCCATTCGGCAGCGTGCTCGGTAGGATCGAACGACTTACTTCTCTTCATAAAGGGTGGTTGGCCTCATAGCTATGTGCTGGCACACGATAGGCCAGCCATTGGCGATGTTCATAATCCATGGCTACTTCTTCCGTTTGGCAGCGCGTACGAGCGTTGTACGAGCCCACGCAGACATCTTCTGGCCAGCCCTGCCAGCGGCATCCTCGCAGTCTGCTTTTTCGTCATCCGTCAGCCGAATCTGGACAACATTACCCTTACGTTCATCGGGAGGCTTAACAGGTGCTCCGCGTTTTGGTTTCATGCCTAAATTGTAGTGCAAAAAATCTTTGCGTCAACTGTTGACAAGCAGAATAATTGCACTACAATAAATGCAGGTAAATCGACATAGGTAGGCCCTTGCGGGCTGTCCCTGTCACACCACCGGGCATACGGGTCCGTACCACGGCGGTTCGGTTGGTTAAACGTTTCGGGTTTCGTGGAGTGTTGGTAGTCCAAGCGAGTTGAAGTAGGGCCGGGCAAGGCGATGCTCAAGGCAGGGCTACGGCTGATGTGCCACAAGCCGCGCGAGCTGCCGGCGGTTTGAGCCGCCAAGTCTTGGCCCACGCCCCGTTTGCGGAGTTCCGCGAAGCGGGTCTTGCCTCGTCTCCATTGCTTCCATTGGAAGCAGCGGAGTCGCCTGCGTATCCACGAGTCCAGGTCGCGAAGCACCGACGGCGTCTCGCAGAAGCCGAAGTAGCCGCGCCAACCCGCCAGGTAGCGGGCCAGTTGTTCGACCATTCGCTCCAAGCTCACGCCCCGGTTCCGTTTCGTCAGTTCCCGCACGCGCTTCTTGAACCGCAACAGCGACTTCGGCGCAACGCGCCGTTTCGGCTGTCTGCCGCTCGTAAAGCTGAAGCCCAGGAACTTCCGTTCCGCCGGTCGAGCCACCGCGCTTTTCGACTCGTTCACCTTGAGCTTGAGCTGGCCGGTGATGAACCGCGTGATGCTTTGCATCACACGTTCGCCGGCGCGACGGCTGCGGACATAGATGTTGCAGTCGTCGGCGTACCGCACGAAGCGTAAGCCTCGTCGCTCAAGTTCCCGGTCCAGATCGTCCAGCATCAGGTTGCTCAGTAGCGGAGAGAGCGGGCCGCCTTGCGGCGTCCCTTCCTCCGACGAACTCACCAGCCCGTTCTCCATCACCCCGGCATTGAGGAATGCCCGAATGAGTTTCAGCACGCGCTTGTCGTCCACCCGCTTGGCGACGCGGCCCATCAGCATGTCGTGGTTCACCCGATCGAAGAATTTCTCCAGATCGATGTCCACGGTGACGCCATAGCCTTCGGCGATGTACGCCTGGGCCTGGGCCACTGCTTGGTGGGCGCTGCGTCTCGGGCGGAAGCCATAGCTGTGCTGGGAGAATGTTCGGTCCCAACGTGCTTGCAGAACTTGCAGCACCGCCTGCTGGATGAAACGGTCAAGCGCCGTCGGGATGCCGAGCTTTCGCACGCCTCCGTCGGGCTTAGGTATCTCGACCCGCTTCACCGGCTGCGGCCGGTAGGTCCCCGCCAGCAGTTGTTCGCGAATCTTGGGCCAGTGACGCTTCAGGTGCTTCGGCAATTTGCGGACGGTCATCCCATCCACGCCTGGAGCACCCTTGTTCGCCTGTACTCGTTTAAGTGCCTGCCACAGATTATCTCGCTGGCATACCTCCTCCATTAACGATTCCGTCTGCGTCGGGCTTTGGGCGTTTCGCTTCGCCACGGGCAGTTCGATCCCTTCGTCGGCGGTCGTCGGGAATTCATCCCTACTCTCCGCGGCGAAGGCCAGAAGCAACTGGCTTTTCTGTCGCTTGCTGCTCATGAGTCGCGATGCCTAAATAGCCACTCCATTTACCCACCGCGACGAGCGGCAGGGACCGTTCGGGCCTTCAGAGCCGAGTAAGACCGGCAGCGCCTTGGCGGCCCTGGCGGTCGATGCACTTCTCCTACTACGCCTTCTGCTGACTTCTGTACCGCGCTCAACTCGCCTCGCGGCTCGTCCAGTCCGAAATCTCGGACACGGCACAGACCTCCCAGGTTAAGCCTGACAACCTTCGCCGCACGCCCGCCGGATTTACAGCACTGGCCTTCGATGGACGGAGGACTTCGCCGTCTTGTGTCGGCTCGTCCCACCAGTACTGCCTACGATCCGATTCCTGTTCGTCGAGCCGCGACTTTGCTACACGCTTCCTTCAGACGACGCCTCGCGACGACGCCCTTGCTCTTCGCTAATCCTTCACCTCCATCAAGTTGGATGAGGGACTTCCACCCTCAAGTTGACAAACATGCCTGGCAAACACAAAAGACCCCAGCCGTGCGGTAACACGACCGGGTAGCACACTCCGGCCTGTAACGCCGAACTGCACTTTGAAGCTATTCTAAGCTACAGCTCCTACAAAGGGAGCCTCAAGATGGAACCCAGAGAACAACGCGGTCTGATTATCGCAGCACGTCACCGTATCAAGCCAAAAGGAAATAGATGGCTAGTCCCCTCACAAACGGACAGCGGCAAGAATATACTGTATGCCCAGATGACAGTCATTGTTCTTGCACCTGCCCAGACTTTGAAGACGAGGTGAACCATGTAAGCATATCTTCGCCGCCCGCTACACCATTTAGCGCGAATACTCTGATGACGGGTCACTGATAGAAACCGAAACCATAACCGTAAAGGCAGTTAAGAAAACCTATCCGCAGAACTGGCCAGCATACAATGCAGCTCAAACGAACGAAAAGGCGAAATTCCAAACGCTGCTGCACGACCTATGCGCCGGCATCGAGGAACCGATTCAGTCGGACGCGGCCAGCGCCGGCTTCGCGTTCGCGATGCGGTGTTCGCTGCTGTATTCAAAGTCTATAGCACAGTCAGCGGCCGCCGCTTTATGTCCGATCTTCGCGCTACGAAGAGAATGGCCACATCAGTCACGCTCCCTGCTACAATTCGATCTTCAACGTGCTCGAATCAGAAAGCACAACAGCTCTTCTCATGGCGATGATTAAAGAATCTGCTCTGCCATTAAAGGCTATGGAAACCCACTTTGCTTGCGACTCGTCTGGTTTCTCCGGTTGCAGGTTTGATCGGTGGTACGATCACAAGTGGGGCCATTATCAGATACAACGGGCATGGTGCAAATCGCACGTTATGTGTGGCGTCCGCACGAACGTAATCACAGCAGTAGAGATTCACGACAAGAATACAAATGACGGAACGATGTTTCTCCCGTTGCTTGCTTCTACAGTCTCCCGATTCAACGTCACTGAAGTATCGGGCGACCTAGCTTACTCGACGAAAGATAATTTGCAGGCTGTCGTAGATGCGAACGCCACGCCATTGATCCCATTCCGCTGCAACGCCAGTCCGGCATCTGGCGGACTATGGGCGAAGATGTTTCACTATTTCCAATTCCAACGCGATGAGTTCATGGCGTCGCTATCATCAACTAGCAACGTCGAAAGCACATTTTCGATGCTCAAGGCGAAGTTCGGCGACGGAGTTCGGAGCAAGACTGATACCGCGATGAAAAATGAAGTGCTCTGCAAGATTCTCTGCCACAACATCTGCTGTTTGATCTCAGCGATTTTTGAACTTGGCATTGATCCTGTATTCTGAGTAGCTATCGCTGCTTATTCACCTACATTATACATTGAAAGGTATCCATAGTGAATACTGAGTTATCTACTGAAGATCACCACTGATGTCGCTGTATTGACTGAGAGGTTTGCTAGCCGTATCACAGTTAATCACAACCTCTATCGCTAGTTAGTTAGCTTTCAGTCTTATAAGTCCGTAGGCTTCTACCGCTGGTGCATATACAAGGTAGGTTCTCTGCCTCATTGATGCAGTACGTTTTCCGACAGCTTTATTTGAGTGCTGATTCCTTTTTTCTCTATCTTTTCTCTCTCTTGGTATCGCATTATTCGTAGCCATTGTTTTCATCTTTTTCACAGTTTTTATTTTACTGTTTCCTATCATTGCATATATTATCTTAACTCTTCAGTTTATCTTTCTTCTCTACCTATCATCTTTATCTTAGTATTTTCTCCTCTTTTCTATTCGTGCTTGTTTTAAACTCTATTCTCTCTATAGCATTTCTCCTTTCTGGCTATCACTTACTTTACATAACTCACCAGACCTAAGCTGCTGAAATATCTCAGCGGCCATCGCACGCTCGATTGCAGCACCAACGAAAAACAACTTGGGCCCGTAGCCGCTGAAGGATTGGCGGATACAGCCCAGTGCGCTGTTAGCCGTTTTCCAGTGTTCATCAGCACCAGCCGGATCAATCCCGCCCTTTAGTTCGCCGCATGCCAGATACGCAGTAGGGCAATCAATTAGGTTCGTTGGAGATTTCTCTGCTGCATCCAGCAGTATTGCGTCGATGCTTTTCTTAATGAACTTCGGTGATTTGTCAAACAGTAATAGCCTGTTTTACCAGCGCACTTGCTGAATTTTGTCCTTCGCGGATACGACCTGCTCCCATTCTATACTCCTCTCTTGCAATGCGGCTTGAATTGCCGCCACAAGCCGCCGTCCGGCCATTTCTCCAGTCCAATTTCGCATGCTGCCACCGAGCGAATCTCCGCGAGTCAGCAGGTAGCAGAATACAACCACGTCGCGCCAATCATTAGGGTGTGACGCACATACCAATCCCAGCCACAGGCGCAGAGCCTTCGCTAATTCGTCAGCAGTCAGATCGCTAACAGCCTTATCGGAGAAGCCAGCTGCGGCGATCAGATCGATTAGTACAGCAGGCATAGCCACGAGTGAGTCAATGTCTGTGGCAGAGTCGAGGATCGCCCGTAGTCGCTTGACTTGATCTACGAATGGCTGTGCTCGCTTGGTCTTTTCTAATGCTTGTCCTAAGAATCCATCGCACACAGCACGATGCGATGTGATTAGTCTTCCGACTAGAGATAAGCGATAACTCCCATCCAGAATTACAGAATTCCATAAATCCCCCAATAGCTTCCAAACCGCTTTTTAGCATACAGCCTCTGATGTATGCCCATCCGCCTTTCTTTGCTGTGCAAATCTCTACCTGCCCATCAGTAGTAACGATTTCGTTCTGCTGTCAAAGCCGTATTTGCCACCCGTTGTGCTAGGTTTTTGCTCGGCCGCCCACGAGTGCTTGCATGACCGACCACGGAATCCGCTTAATCCGCCAGCTAACCAGGAGCAAGCGATGAGATCGAGAACAGAACCGCGAAAAGCGGATACGACGCACAGTCAATCGGAAAGGCCAAGCTGCAACGAAAAAATGCCCGAACACGATCTCGATTCATCCGAGTCGCCCGCTGAATCCGACGAGTCGAGCGACCTCGACGAATTCGACCCACAAAACTGCGACGATGACCGATGGGATGTGTTCATTCTCGACGACGATGATTGCGAGCCGCTGCCCGAATACGGCGACTTCTGGCTGCCAGATTGAGAGCTCAACTTAGCAATCTTATTCGGCTATCTGCAATTACTCCTCGGATCATCTCCTTATGCTGCCGATCGCCCTCGTCAACGAAATCGATTCCCTGCTCCAACAGGGAGATCTCTCGCATCGCAAGATCGCGTTCCGCTTGGGCGTGAGCCGCGGCACCATTGGCGCGATCGCCAGCGGCCGCCGTGGCCTGTATGGGAGAGAACCAATCGAGACCCATTCGCCGCTGGCCCGCACATCTCCGCCGACGCGCTGCCCCGACTGCGGCTACAGAGTGTACCTGCCGTGCCGGATCTGCGTGGTGCGGCAACACCGTCAGCGACAAATCATGTTGGGACTGCTCTCGGCCGATGCACGGCAAAAGTCAAAGCACGCGGAACAGGACAAAGTCACTTCCGAGCTTCGTAGACCAAATGCCCGATCTCGGGCACGATGAGCTTTTCCATAGCCAGTCGCACGGCCGCGACGGAGCCTGGCATCGTAAGAACCACGACATTATTTAGCACGCCGCCCACGGCGCGACTGAGCATCGCTGCCGGGCCGATGTCGCTGTAGCTGAGCATCCGAAACAACTCGCCATAGCCGGGCATCGACTTTGCCAAGAGCGCGCTTACCGTTTCAAATGTCTGATCCCGGGCGGCAATCCCCGTGCCACCGGTCAGCAGCACGGCGTCGGTTGCGTCCGGGTCGGCCAGTTTTCGCACCAGCGGCTCAATATCGCGCGGATCGTCCCGGACAATGCGTCGATCGCTCACCCGGTGCCCTGCCGCGGCGAGCATTTCCACAATCAGTTCCCCGCCGCGGTCATTCTCGAGCGTACGGGTATCGCTAATTGTAACGACGGCGCATCGCACCGATTTCGGCGATTCGCAGCGATGTTGGGTAGTCGATTCGCTCATCGTAGAAAGAACCGGAAAGCGAGAATCGCCGGTAAATTCAGGGGTGGATTAAGCGTTATAATAAGATATGGAGAGCCACATTGCCATGAGGCGCAGCAAAATCCAACTGAGAAGGCATTGCAAATCGCAAATCGTCGCGGCATTCGCGTCGCTGCTCATCATCTGGATGCAGGACGCCACGGCCGTGCGCGCCGATGTGTTTGAGCTCGCCGGCGGCGGCCGACTGGAAGGTAAATTGCTGCCATCGGATGAGGCCAATAAATCTAACTACACAATCGAACTTGCCACGGGCGGCCGGTTGATCATTCCGCGATCTCAGATAACCAAGATCGACAACATCTCGGATGCGGCAGCCGAGCATCAAAAGCTGGCTCGGTCTTCACCCGATACGGTGGAAGCGCATTGGAAGCTGGCCGAGTGGTGCCGCGAGCATAAATTGAGCGACGAACGGCGCCGGCACCTGGAGCGGATCCTGGAGTTGGAGCCGAACCACGCGGCTGCCCGCGCTGCCCTAGGTTTTCATCTGAAGGACGGCCGGTGGATGAACCGCGACGACGTGATGGCCTCCCGCGGGCTTGTGCCGTTCGAGGGCCGCTACCTTACGCCGCAGCAAGTCGAGCTCATCCAGCGACAAAAGAAAACTCGCGTCACGCAAGCCGATTGGTCAAACAAGATTGAACAACTTCGCCGCTGGCTCATCGGCCGCCGTCCAGATCGCGCGGCCCAAGCCCACACGGAGATTCTGGCAATCCACGACCCGCAGGCTGCCGAAGCCATCGTCGCCGTTCTTCGACGCGAAACGAACCCAGACCTGAAGCGCCTGTGGATCGAGGTCGCGTCGCATTTGAATCATCACGCGGCGATCGATGCCCTGGTGAATTTGTCGCTTGCGGACCCCGACGAAGAAATTCGCCATCAATGCCTGGAGTATCTCATTAAGGCACGCCACCCCGGACTGGTGACGCCGTATATTCGCGCGCTGAAGGATAAGGACAACGAGATCGTCAACCGAGCCGGGACGGCGCTTGCCCAGATCGGCGATCGCGATGCGCTTGGCCCGCTCATCGATGCGTTGATCACCAAGCACAGAATCAAGGTCAGCGACGCAAATCCCGATCAACACGCCTATACGTTTTCACAAGACGGCAATGCGTTCAGCTTCGGCGGCAGCGGGCCACAAGTCGTGGTTCAGTCGGTCCGCAATCCGGCCGTGCTCGATGCGCTGGTGACTCTTTCCGGCACCAGCTTCGACTACGACCAGGGTCAGTGGCGCGGCTGGCTGGCGGCTCAGGCCAAGGCGACCGCAATCAATGTTCGCCGCGATCGATAGCGCGCTCCGAGGCAATTGACGTCAACGTGGCTATTTCACCACGGCAAGGGCGACGCGGTCTTCCAGGTTCGATCTGAACGTGGTTAGCAGCAATAGCGGCAGGTACCAATCTGGCGCAAGTCCGCCGCTATGGGCGTACCAGAATTGGGTGCCCAACATAACGGCCGCCGAGTAGCTGATGAGCGTGCCAAGGTTTTTTTGCGCCGGCCATAGCGCCATGCTGAGGCTCAATCCGACGTGGGCCGCCACGATCGGATAGCGGTAAATGGGTTGCCAGAACTGGCCCCAAGCCCCGGAGAGATTGGTCGCCTGGGGAAGCGCGAGGCCATACATCTGCTGCAATCGACGCAGGAACACTTGGATATCGTCCGATGTCAACGCCGCCACGAACATGACAACGCCCACCATCGCAAACACGCCGATCAGAAATCGCGTCAGACCGCGCTGCCAATAAAAACTGATCCACAGCGGCAGCAGAAATATCGGATAATAAATCGTCCCAAACGCCAACCCGATCATCGCCCCCGCCAACAGCGGCCACCGGTAAAATACAATTGCCCAGACCAAAAGCGCGCCGGGCAATGCGTGAGTCACGCTGCCAGTCCACATGGCAGTGTAGGGCAGCAGCAAGTAGAGCGTCGCCGCGGCGATCCCCGTTTTGATGTTATCGAAGTGGCGCACGCCCACGAGCACCAGGCCAATCACAATTCCCAATTGGGAAAGAATTGCCATTACCCGAGCCGTTACCACGTGAACCAACTGAGCCGAGTTGGCCGGGATATTGGTACTGGTTGCCACCGGCGCTTGCTGCTGCCCGTTCTCGCCGAGCACCGATTGCGTTGATATCTGGGGAAGCAAAAACAACAACGGGAAACCCGGACCGTGCGTTTGCAAGCTGCTGAGCTCATTGCCGGGTGCTTTGCCGTCAACCAGGTCGGCCGCCCGCTGCGATCCAGCTACATCGGCAGCGTCCGGCGTGCCGGTAACGACATTCGCCATCAGGAACACGAACAACGAAAGCCCCAAAAAGGCCAATCCGCCGACCGTTAGATTTGGCTCCAGCAGCGGACGCCGCACCATCAACGAGTCCAGCAGCAGGCGCAACAAAAACAGTCCGCTCACTGCGAATAGCCAAATATAACCGGCATGTTCGACGCCGAGGTTCGCATGTAACCGGCCATATTGCACCATCAGCAGTGCCGGCGCCAGCGCAACCAGCCCGAGCAAATCCAGATTCCGCACGCTTAAGATGCGGTTGAATTTGAAGTACACGGCGATCATCAACAACGACGCGAGATAAGCCCACGTCGTCGGGTTCACCGGTTCGTATTGGACCAGGATTTCCTTCATGGTGCGCGATCAGCTCGTCCGCCGTTGCTTGCCCCCGTCCTTTGGCTATTCTCCCGCCGTACTGGTCAGGCGCTCCCGTGCCTCATCGGCCCAGGGGCTTGCCGGCGCCAAATTTGCAAATAATTGCCAATGTCGCGATGCCTCGCCCGAACGATTCGCGCGATCCAACAGCCGCGCCAAATGATAGTGCGCGTCCGCATAGTCTGGATGATACTCCAGCGCGCCGCGAAACGCGGCCTCCGCCAGGGCCAGGTCGCCCTGCTCGGCCAGCACGCAGCCCAAGTTCGAGCGGGCCTCAACGAAATCTTCGTCCAATTCGATGGCGACGTAGTACCGCTCGCGCGCGGCCGATAGATCGCCGCCAAGATACAACAACTCGGCCAGAGCAAAATGATCTTCCGCGGTCGATTCTCCCGAAAACAAGATGGCTCGAAACACCTCCGCCGCTTGCTCCGGATGGCCGCTCCCCTCCAGTTCGGCGGCCAGCGCGCGGAGGTCTTCCGCCGTCCTCGGGTGGCTGCCGCGTCCCGCTCCCACGGACGCATGCCGCAGCGTATCCTGCGCCACGAACGGTATGGCCACCGGGCCGGCGTCGTCACCCGCTTGTGCCTTCGCGGCATCAAAATCAATCAGCAGTTGCCCGCTCGGCTCCGCCAAACCCTCGCCCCGCCGGATGAACAGCCGTCGCCCGTCAACCACGACGGCGGGGTCGGCCAACGGCCGCGGCAAATCGGCGAGCAATCGCGACACGGTCTCCAGCTTGCGATTCACCGTCGATAGGCTGCAGCCAGCATGCAGCAATTGCGCAAGCTTCGCGCCACGCGAACTTCCTCGAAATCGAAATACGCCAGCCGCCGAACTTCGCGCACGGACCGAAGTGCGCCGCGCCGGTGCCACTGGCGTATTGCCGCAACTGGTACATGGACCAGCTCGGCTAACATGGCGGGCGTATAAAGCCGCTCGACGCCTTGTCCCGACTCCACCAGACCCAACCGAGCCCAAAGTTCGGACTCGCCGACAAGGTCGACTTCGCCGCGCGAGATTCGCGTCCTGAGCGCATCGTCAAACAATTGCCGATCCGCGGTCAACCGATGCGAATCGCCAGCCTCGTCGCACGTCACAATTAAGTCCGCTTGGTCGTCCGTCCGATCGACCAGCCGGCCACCATGTTCACGAATCAGGCGCTCCGCATCGCGACGAGACATGCTGGCCAACTTGCCGACAAGCATGATCCGGCGGCCTTTAAGAGACGGTTCTTGGTGCTGAATGGTCGGTCCGCTCACGCTGGGAATACCCGCCTTACTATGTAGGCGAGCCTATGTGAGACTCGCATCCGCGCCACAAAAATCGCGGCCACGTGGGCAAACCAGATAGTTTCACCGGCCTGAGGACCGATGTCAACGAGTGGTTTGGCATAAAGGAAAGGCCGGCAACCGTTAACGAAACATCACGTATTGGAATGTATGCCGAAACCGTTTCAAACAAATGTCACACAGAGCGCAGAAGACGACCGGAAGTGGTTCTCCGTATGCTCGAGAGAGGGGGACAGGCACAATTTGCTCCGCGGACTGCGCAAATTGAGCCAGTCCCCAGCGGTTTTGTTAGAGTTCCTAAATAGTGGAAGATCGACGCCAACAACCGGACGGTGAAAAAGTGTCGCCGCTGGAATCTATCCGGGAACGCTTAAGCGAATAGACCGTTGCCCCACGGTCTTTAGCCTTCGCACGGATCGACCGGCACGCGGACCATTACGGTCCGTGGAACGCGATAGGTGTAGGTCACCGGCACCTGCTTCGTCACCACGTGCGGCACCTGAACGGTATGCTTTTCGCATACCCACTTGCACACGCGGACTTCATAGGGTTCGACCCGTTCTTCTTCCACAATGCGGCAAGTCGTTACCGGTACCTGGCGGACATGCTGCTCGGTGACCATGTGGCAAGTCGTTACCGGCACCTGCCGCGGCACATGTTCGGTCACCTGCCGGCAAGTTGTATACGGCACCTTGCGCACGCATTCTTCCTGCACGATGCGACAAACTTGCACGGGCACCTGGCGGACTTGCTGCTCGGTGACCATGCGGCACACCTGCACCGGCACCTGCACGGTCACCTGCTGCGGACAATAGTGAACTGTCGACACTTGCTGGGCCACGACATTCGGTCGCCACACGCGCTGCACGACTTGCTGCGACGGCGTGTAGCCGGCCGTCCACGCCAAACCGCCGGGCTGATATTGCACGATGCCCGTTTGCGGATCGCAGACCTGCGTCGGCGGCGCCCAAGTCAACCGCGGCAGCGTCGGGCACCCCGGCACACAGACCGCTTGATCGACATAGCAGCCATGATCGACGTATTGCGTCTGGCAAGTCGTCACAGGGCGCAATACGGTCTGACATTGTGGGCGATAAGCTGTTTCGATGACCGGCCGCTGGACGCAGTACCGCTCCTCGCGCATTTGCGTCTCCGTAACGGGCCGCGCCACAACGTATCGTTCCTCTCGCTCGCACGTTTCTACAACGTTTCGCACAACGTCGTAGCTGCAATCGCGCATGACGGTTTCCTGAACGGGCCGCTGCACGCAGAACCGCTCTTCGCGCATCGAGGTCTCGTGTACGGGGCGCAAAACTTTATACCGCCGCTCGCGCATCTGCGTTTCCCAAACGGGAACCTGGCGAGTTACTTCGCGCGCTTCGCAAACCGTTTCGCACTCTTGGCGATAACACGTTACGTGCCGCTCTTCGCACACCGTTTTGCAGACGATCCGGTATGCGGTCTGGCAACACTGCGCGAACAAACGAGTTGTCCCAGCGCCAAAGAGCAGCAGCAAACACAGTCCCACGCCCAAGCGAATTCGACTAGTCATGACCCGGTTGATCTCATGTAAGACGAGTAAATCGATTCGCCTCCGTGCTTGCGAACCACAGGACCACCCTGTCGCCTAACACCCCTCTACTATTGAATGTGGCGAACGATTTGCTGTAAGGCAAACGACAGCAGTGCTTCGCTTCGCCGCTATCAAAAGATGAAGTACGCTGCGGACAACGCTTTAGGAATCTTGAAAAATTCCGTCCTCTACGTCATTGTCTGCCGACTTGTTGTCCAATTGCAACGCGGCAATCGCACTTCGTTGCGTTTTGGAACACCGCTCTCACCGCGCAGGCGTTATAACCGATACAGAGTGACGCCTTCGAGGCGATCCAGAGGCGCGGATCTCGGTTCCCGAGCCCGTCATTTGCCGGCCTTCAATAGCTCAAGCGAGCGCTCGGCATCCGGTACTAGACGCGGCTCGATGTGCGCTTTCTTCAAAGTTGCTGTGTCGGCGCGCACGATGTGCTCCAATGCCTGAACGACCGGCGAAATATCCGCTTTCGAGTTTTGCTGTGCGAGCGCATGGGCCGCACCGATGGCGCTGCCAAAGAGCACTGTCCGCTTGAACTGACGATCGGCGTCGTTCTCTTCTTGGCGCACACTGGCCAGCTCATCCAAGTCGAGCATTTCGGCCAATGTCTCGACTGCCTTGGCGTTGCCATGATGGGCAAGCGCTACCGCGGCGTTGTAGCGCGTGTCTGCGTCGGGATCATCGGTCATGGCTTCCAACCGTTCGATTGCAGCGGGCGAAGCAATTTGTCCCAGCGCGTAGGCGGTCTTCGAGCGGATTCTCGCATCTTCATCGCCCGCAAGGCGCATGAGCGTTGGTTCCAAATCCGGAGACGCGAGTTGCTCGGGCGGATCGAGTTGTTGTAAATTGTAGGCGCGAACCGCAATTGCCTCTAACGCGCCGTGACGCACAAGTTCATCGCTTGGCGCATCCTTGGTCTGGGCCGCCTTCAACAACACGTCGATACCGTCCGGCACCGCGAACTCCCCCAGCGCCCTCGCCAGAAAGTAGCGAAGCGTTGCCTGTTCCTGACCGTTGCCTCCGGTTTTTGCCCGGTCCATCTCGCGATCTAGAATCCGGGCCAAATGAGCGGCGGCCTCCCGGTCGCGCTTGAAGCTGGCATACCGTTTATTCTGGAGCAAGTCTGCCAGTTCGCTGGCCCGCTGCCAGCGCGCCACGCTAGGCCCCTCTTCAAGGCCCTCGATGAGCTTGTCGGGGCCAAGCGCCGTCCGGCGAACAAGCCAGCTAAACGACAACCACACCGCGACAATCAGCATCACGATCAGCGCCGGCACAACAAATAACTGGATAATAAATCGGGCCGAAGGTTGCTCCACCGGCGGCAGCAAATCCTCTCCGGCTGGCGGACGCGGCAGACCTGTAGAGTATTCGTCGCGAAATAGACTGGAATCGTTCATTGGTCCAAGATGGTTTAAGTTAAATCACAGATGCGATAATTGCCTCGTGGCACCGAATTATATCGTGAAATGGGCGGCGCGTCGTGTGCCGCGGCTACAGACTGCAAGTGAGCTGTCCGTAAGACTACGATGCGCTACCTCGACCTGACGTTGGCGACGCCCGTCCAGAACCTGGCCCTCGATGAGGCGCTATTGGAGTGGGCTGAAGTGGACAGGCCGGAGCGTGAAATTTTGCGGCTTTGGGAACCTCCGCAACCAATCGTCGTCGGCGGCCGCTCGTCGCACATCGCCAAGGAAATCAACGAGGCGGCATGCGGTCAGCGGGGCATTCCCATTTTGCGGCGCTCCAGTGGCGGCGCGGCTATCGTCACCGGGCCGGGATGCTTGATGTATGCGCTCGTGCTGAGCCACGAAGCACGGCCCGACTTAAAGGATATCGGTCGCGCCCATGCATTTGTCCTCGAACGACTGGTGGCGTCGCTCGGCACGCCGCTGGCTCACGCCGGGACCGTCGCCCGTGCCGGCACATGCGACCTGGTACTTCGCGACCACACTGCCGCGGCGATTCCTCTCAAATTCTCGGGGAACAGCCTGCGAATGAAGCGCACTCACTTGTTGTACCACGGCACATTGCTGTACGCCTTCGACTTGGCGCTCATCGACACGTGTCTGCGAATGCCGCCTCGGCAACCGGATTATCGCAATGGTCGGCCGCACAGCGAGTTCGTAAGAAATGTGCCGGCCACACGGCAGCAGCTTGCCGAGGCCGTCCGCTCGGCGTGGCCAGCGGCCAGCGAGTTGACAGACTTTCCGATGTCGCGCGTCGATGAATTGGTTGCGAGCCGATTTGGCCGTCATCCTTGGAACTACGAATTCCCTTAACCCGGCGGCGGTTACGAGTCGGCTTTTCGACGCCGCTTCCGCCGCCGGTTCGCCTGCTGACGCCGTTCTGGCTCACCGTGCGATTCGGCGGCTGTTTTCCCCCGGCCGCCAGCGCCGCTCCTGGCTGCCGCTACGGCGGTCCTTCTCCTCTTCGCGCTTCTCAATCAAATGTTCCAAGTCGGCGGGAACTTCTATACGCTTGCTCATCGATTGGCCCCCGGGGTGTGATCGGGAATGATCGGTTGGTCGCTAATGATATGAGCGCCTTCCGACGTTTTGCCTGTTGCATCCGGCAATGGCAGCTCTTGATCGGACAAAGAAGGACCGTACTCGAGCGGATCCACCGCATCGGGTTCTGCCGGTTCGCATTCTTCGGCGCCGTAGAAGCGTTGCCTCGGCAGCGGATATGGCGGCACTTCGTACTGTGGGCCCAGATCGTGGTAGTATCCGGACTTGCGCGACGGATGTGTTGGGATGAGTGGATGGCTCACCCGCTTGCCATCGGACAGCACCGGATCCCATGGCCGGTCCGTGCGGCACAACGGCCCGTGCAGCAGCGGCACGGCCGCCTTTACGAGCTCGCCCTGTTCAAACGCCTGCCACTGCGCGTCGTAAGGCTGAATCCGCGGCACTAGCGCGACGATGATTTCCACGCGCTCCTTAGTAACTTCCGAACGGCGGAATAGCCAACCGATACCCTTCACATTGCCCAAGTAAGGAACCTTGGCTTGCGTCGTAGTATCGTTCTCTTTGATTAACCCACCGATGACCATCCCCTGCCCGTCGTTCAGCATGACGTCGGTTTCCAACTCCGCTGTGTCCGATTCGGGCAACCCTGTTTCCGGATTCACGTCACCCTTGGAGACTTCTGGCCTGACGTGGAGCAACACGCAGCCATCGCGGGTGATTCGCGGGGTTATACGCAGAACAACGCCAACATCCAGGAATTGGACATTCTGAACTGTGCTGGTATCGGTCGTCGTGCTCACCTTGAAGCCAAGATGCTGGCCGACTTGAAGCCGTGCTTCCTGTTCGTTAAGTACCAACAGTTTGGGTGAGCCAAGAGTTTTGGCGTCCGTCGTCGTTTCCAGAGCCTGGATCACTCCGCCCAGGTCACCGCCATCGAGCGTCGCCAGAAAAGCCTGATCTGCGCTCGAATCAGCAAATCCCGTCGTCTTGATCGTCAGTTTCGAATTCGCAATCCGCACGAGCTGAGACAGATTCACGCCGCATTTCGTCGAGTCGTCCAACGTCACCTGCAGTACGTGCGCCTCAATCAATACCTGCCGGGGAGGTTGATCCACTTGTGCAATGTACGTTGCGATCCGGGCCAGCGACTCTGGCAAGTCTTCCACTACGACCCGCTCTTGCGTCAGACGGTTGTTTGTATGACTGCTTGCGCTGATCGACACCTTACCGATCGGCGACACGAAGTTTTGAATCGTCGCGGCCACGACGGCGGCCGAGGCAAAGTCCAAGTTGAACACTTGAATCTGCCGGCCCTGGACGTCGGCCGGCAAATTGGCCGAGTCTTCTAGCGACGTAATCAGAATGATATTATTTTTCCGGACCCAGGTGTAATTCGCCACGGCTAAGATATCGGTGAGCGCTTCTTCCAACGGCACTTTTTGCAGCGTTATCGATATCATCGCATCGATATCGTTCGATGCAATAATATTGAGATGCTGAGTCTGGGCTATCAGAGCGAGCACTTGGCTCAGCGACTTGTCGCGTACGATCAGCGTGATTAGTCCTTTGTCGTCTTGCGTCATTTTCAGACCGTCCCCGGAAGTAGCTCCAGCCAGAGGCACAACGGCCTGGAGCGGCAGCGGCGGCAGGTCCTCGGTTGTTTGCGGCGACTTCTTTTCGATCGGGTCCGGCAAGGTGCCTTTCGCGGCTGGCGTTTTGCGAGTCGGTGAATGTATCGATTTAACCGGTCGCCGAGCAGCGGGTGTCTGACCTTTGGCAAGCCGCACCGTGCCCGGCGGACGTTCTCCTGTAGACGCCGTTTGCTCATCCACATCCGCAAATGCCGCGTGGAGTTTGGACGATTGCGCGACCGCTTGGTGCGCATTGACGCCCCAAATTGTCAGGGCGCACGCAAACATAATGCCCCCGCGCGATGAGCGAACGCCTTCCACAAAGCGGGCCGGCTGCCTTTGGATTGTGCCTCTCATGGCGACCCCTTCCTCTCGACGCGCACGCCAGTTGGGTCGATCGCGGTGACGGTGAAGCCGTTGATTTCGTCACCCACATGCAGCATGCGATCGCCAATCATTGCCGCGTACTGGTCTCGTTCGCGAACGATCACGTGGACGCCGCGCTCTTTAAGCTCTTTTAACTGCATTTGCAACTTTTCCACTGCGTCGGCCAATCGCTTGGCATCATCGGCGGCGGCGGACGCAATCAGTCCCTCTGAGCCCATTCCCTTGGTATCGGTTGTCACCCGCGGCGGCTGCGGAAATGCCGCCGGCAATGCAAACGGATCGTACGCGATGACGGTCGCCAACTCGGGAGATTTCCAGCGCGCCTCGTCAATCACCGGGGCGACGGTAATTGCCTGATCTCCCCGCGTTTTTGCTTCCTTCGCACTCACATTCATCGTCGTACTCGCCTGGCGCGGCGACGCGGACCGGCGCGGCGGACGATATCCAGCGGGTGCGGAGCTAAGCTTTGCACCGGACGGGCCGAACTGGATGTAGAGAATTGCTATCAGCGCAATCGCCAGAACAGCGATCAGGATCGCCTTGGCGCGCGTCAAGCCGCTCCGCTTCGATGAACTTTGCGCCTCAGCCACTGCGTCCCTCCTGGTCGGAAGCCGCGTCTTTGCCCTTCAAGCCGAAGTAAATTACGAGTGTTGCTGTCATCGGATACTCGCTCGCATCATTTTCAGCCGATAGCGTCAGATCTTTGATTTTGGAAAGCCGAGACAATTTGCTGAGCCGATCCACAAAGGTGCAAATGCTGCTAAAGCTGCCTTTTCCCCGCAGCGTCACCTGCATCTCCGCATAGCCTTGTTTGAGTTCCGGTTTTTCCGGGTGAAAGTCCTTAAGCGAAAGCTGACCCGCGCCGGCAAGTTGAGTCACATCTTTTAAGAATTCGCCGGCATCGGCGTCCCGTGGCACCTTGTGCTGGACGCTCGCGATGCGGGTGGTCACTTCGCGAAGCTTTTCAGTAACGACCTGATGCTGCGCGCGCATGACCGGACCGTTCCGCACCGATTGCAACAACTCATCAATCCGGGCCGATGCTTCGGTAATCTCACGCACGGCCGGCGCATGTAAAAACGAGTAGCCGGCCGTGGTGCACATCACGGTGGCAAGCACGCCCGCATAATGCAGTAGCCTGCCAAATCGCCGGGTTTCGTCGTCAATTACGTGCACTCAATCACCTGCTTAAGCAAGTTAAAACTCGCAATGAACCTCGTAGTCCCGTAGCGAGGCATTCTCATCTTCTCGTTCTTTGAGCGTCAGCAATTCCACGTGGTTGAAAATCTTCGAATTCTTCAACCCTTCGAGCAACTCGGCGACCGCCGGATTATCGAGCGAAGTTCCGCTTAGGACCAATCCTGCTGGCTTCACTGAGCCTGCCGTGTCACCTTTGACTGAACCACTTTGAAAATTGCTGAGCTCGAACTTGGCCACCCGTAATCGGCCTTTCGTCTTCCGAGCCGTATCGCTAATTACACCCAACAAGGTGAGCGCGTTTCGCTGGCAGTCCAATTCCTTGGCCACCGTTTCCTCCCGTTGGAGATCGACCAATTGCTGCCGCATTGCAACCAGCTGTTTCAGCATTGTTTGAGTGGCGCATGTTCGCGCGATAGCGTTTCCAGCTGGTGCGACAGGTGCTTGTCTTCGCGCATTTCGTTCCAATGCCAGCCCCAGCCCAGCACTAACACAATCGAAATGATCGAGCTCCACTGAATTGCCCGCTTGCGAATTATCTGCTGTCTTCGAAAGGATGGTGGCAGCAAATTGATCATGGTCCTCATGCTGCCCTCCATGGCAGGGCCGATAGCGCCGCCGCGTTGCCAAACACGGCCGCCCGGCTTGCTGCTTCGCTATCGATCGATGCCGACTCGGGCGCCAAACTCCAGATGTGTACCGGCAACGACAGCGCTTGGGCAAGGAACGGTCCGATGTTCTTCATCGAAGCGCCGCCGCCCATCAGCCAGATCTCAGCCGGTTGCAGGTGTCTCCGCTGCATTTCGGTGAATTGCAGGGTGCGGCCGATTTGCCGAACCAATTCGTCCAACGTGCTGCTGGCCGCTCTCGTAAGGGCCTGCGCGGTTTGCAAGTCACGCTGCAATTCGCCATCGGGCGGGAACACGCCTTCGCTTTCGACCAGATACTGGGCTTCATCGATCGTAACGTCGAAAACGTTCATGATCGCATCCAGCACGCGCCCGAACGCACAATCGTGAACCCGCCGGTTGTAAAGCGGCCGGTTCTCGCCCACGATGCACAACGTCGTGTTCGAGAATCCCCAATCGACTGCCAATGCACGCCGACCGCCTCCGAAACCGCCAGCAAACCCAACCGATCGTGCCATCGCCAACGGCAATCCATCGACCGCCCAGCAGTCCAAGCCGCTCCTGCGGCAATCGCGCCAGACCTGCGAAATCCACAGCCGCGACGTTGCCAAGACGCTCACATTGAATGAATCGGAGTTTTTTTCGGATTGGGTGGGTTCGGTCTCCCAGAAATCGAATTCCATGGGATGGCGCAGGTCCGACCAATCGTCGGCCAACTCGTCGGCAATCATCGTTCGCCGTTCCTGGTCGTTGCCCGGCGGCACGTTCAAGCTCCGCAGTTGGCAGGCGTTCATGGGCAACGTGCAGATCGCGTCGCGGCCCTCAAAGCCACCGCACTCCAGCGCGGCGCGAATTTCCGCATACGACGTGATCGGCTGCTCCAGAGCCAGCCTATCGTCGCCCCTCCAGGAAGTCGGTCGCTGGATTACGGCAGCCCGGTGCAGGCGCACGCTCGCGCCGTCGCGCACGCTTTGCGCGAGCTTTACCGTGTGCGTCCCTACGTCGATGCCGATCCAGCCAAACCGTCGCGAAAGCCGCAAAGGTTGCCCCTCCTACTGAATTCACGTTGCAAAAAATCACGCGAGTGGCACGCCCTGAGTCTGTGATGGACGTAGATTCAACGACCTGCCACCACGCCCCAAAACCCTGGGCGTGCCGCCCCATTCCCTCCTACGAAACAATTTCCAATCGCTCCCGGTCCCTAATTATTGCTCCCCGCGCGCGCGGCGTTAGGCCTTGCCGATGCCTGCATTTTCTGAGCGATCGTTTCCAGCCGTGCCAGGCGGGAATCAATTTGCCGAAGCGTTGTCGAAATCTCCCGCAATACGGGCACCGAGCCCGATTGAAACGTTTGCGGCTCCGGCGTCCCGCGCACTTCGCCGTGGGCCTGATTTGTCGTCGGGATAGTCGCCCCCACGACCATACAACTAGTGGCCAACGCCAGGCCGATCACAAATCGATGAAAACTAACTCGTTTCATAAGCTTCCTTTCGTGCTTTATTTTGCCATGGTGGCGATGTCGAACATCGGCAACATGACGGCCATCACAATCGTGGCCACGATTACGCCCATCGCGACGATAATCAGCGGCTCCAAAATGGTCGCCAACTCGCGAAGTTTCGATTCCCCCTCTTCCTCGTAGTGCTCTCCCATCAGCTCGGTCACCATGCCCAGCGTGCCGGTGCGCTCGGCCGTAAGAATCATTTCCGCCGCTACGGCAGGCACGAACCCCGCGTTGATCAACGAATTCGCCAAACCGCGGCCATTTAAGATTGATTCTTCCAGCTCATCGAAAAGCCGCCGATACAACGCATTTCGCACGGAGTTGCGTGTGAGCCTTAAACCTTCCAACAGCGGTACGCCACTCTCGATCATGAGTCCCATCAATCGAAACGTTCGACCGATATAAAAAGCGCGAGTGATATCTCGCAGGATGGGCGTGTTCAGCATCGCATAATCCCATTTCCGCCGACCCGATTCGACGTTGCGCGATACGATCAGCCCCACGAAGGCGCACAACAACAGGGGCACCCAGATCAACCAGTGCTGCCGCAGCACGTCGGAAATGGCCACTATTACTTGCGTGATGACGGGCAAGTTGACCTCAAATTGGCCGAAGATATCGACGAACTTCGGCAACACGAACGTTACCAGACCGATTACCACGAGGGACGACACGCTCGAAAGCAGCAAGGGATAGGCGAGCAACGTTCGCACGGTTCCCCGCACGCGGATCTCCGTGCGCTGAAATTGTGACAATCGGCTAAGGACCTCGGGCAATTTTCCCGCGGCTTCTCCCGCCGCCACGGTGGCCACGTAGGCATCGCCGAAGATGGCCGCCTGCGCGTGCATCGCATCCGAGATGCTCTTGCCGCCCGTTACATCCTTATGAATCCGCCCCAAGATACTACGCACCGTCGGGTTCGTGGATTGCTGCGACAACGATTGGAAGGCCGACGCCAGATCGACACCGGAGCGCGTCATGATGGCCAACTGCGTGGTCACGCTGAGTAAATCTCGCTTCGACAACGCGCCCTTATTGCGGACTCCAAGCAGCAGCGCTTTTAATGGCGAATTGCCGGCATTTTTTCGGATGTCGATGGGGAACAAACTTTGCTCGCGCAGCGCGCTTCGCCGCCTCGACATCGGCCGCACTAATATGGCCGGTCTGGATGTCGCCGATCTTCGATTTGGCGGTGTAAACAAATTGCATTTGAAAAAGCTCTTGACTGCTAACTCTTGGCTATCAGCCAGACGGATTGGCTAAGGAACTCTAACAAAACCGACTTCGGGAGAGCGGGACAGGCACAATTTGCTCCGTGGACTGCGCAAATTGAGCCAGTCCCCGATGGTTTTGTTAGAGTGACTAAATCTCGCAGCTAATAGTTAACAGCTTCCTCCCTACTCGAAATACGCCACCCGCATCACTTCTTCGAGGCTCGTTTGTTCCTTCTCGGACAGCCGAATGCCTTGCTCGAGCAATGTCTTTCCACCCGCCCGACGATAACAGTCGCGAATTTCGTCCGTCCCGCCCCCTCTTGAAATCAATTCCCGAATTTCACGATCGATGGTCATCACTTCGTAAATGCCGGTTCGACCGATAAAGCCGGTGTCGTGACACTTCGGGCAGCCTTCGCCGCGAACAAAACTGCGGCGCCGGTCTCCCTGATAATGGATCGTTTCCAGCAGCTCGGCCGATGCGTAAACAAATGTCTTGCACGACTGACAAACCGTGCGGATCAATCGCTGGGCAACAACACCCGCCAGCGCCGCCGCGATTTTGAATGGCTCGATCCCCATATCCACCAGCCGATGAATCGCGCCCGCACAATCGTTCGTGTGCAACGTGCTGAGCACGAGATGACCTGTGAGCGCGGCCTGCACAGCGATCTGCGCCGTCGGCACGTCGCGAATTTCACCGATCATGATGATGTCGGGGTCTTGCCGAAGGATCGAGCGAAGCGCCGAACTGAACGATAATTGCCTCGACTCGTCCACCTGCACCTGGTTCACCAGCTCAACCTGGTATTCGACGGGGTCCTCGACCGAAACCACGTTGCTGTGAACGCTTTTAATAAGCTCAAGCGCCGAATAGAGCGTCGTCGTCTTTCCGCTGCCCGTTGGGCCGGTAACCAACAGCAAGCCATAGGGCTTGGCCAACAGCAATTTGAGCTGCTTGAGCATATCGGGCGGAAAGCCGAGCAGATCCAGGCTGAACGTGAGGTTCTCCTTGTCGAGAATCCGCATCACGATTTTCTCACCCAACACGGTCGGCAACGTCGAAATGCGAAAGTCCACTTCGCGCCCCTCCACCGTCACTTGGAAGCGCCCGTCTTGCGGCCGGTTGTGTTCCGCAATGTCCATCTTGCCCATGACCTTGATGCGCGAAACCAGCGCCGGATGCATGTCGCGCCGCGGGCGCAATGCCTCGTACATCTGCCCGTCCACCCGAAAGCGGACGACCGAAAACTTGCGGCTCGGTTCCACGTGGATGTCGCTCGCCCCGGCGCGAATTGCCTGCACCAAAAGGTAATTCACCAGGTTGATGATCGGGCTGCCGTCGACCATCGATTCGACATTCGTCAGGTCGACTTCGGCGGCATCGGCCTGAAGTTGGACGGCCGTTTCGTCCAGATCGGCGGTCACCGTATCGACTTCAAAACCCTCTTCGTAGCAGCGCGGCAACGTCCGCTGAATACTGCTGCGGAAGGCGAATACGGGCCGTACGTGCAACCCCGTGGCACGCTCGATTTCGTCGAGCTGCTCCAGGTTTTGCGGATCGGCCATGGCGACGCAAATCGTGTCGCGTACTTTGAACAACGCGATCGCATCCAATCGTTCCGCGATCCTTCGGGGCAATAATCGAACGGCGATCGGGTCGATCATGCCGTCCCGCAGCCGCGTCGCCGGCACACCCAAATGACCTTCGATGAACGGCAGGATTGCATCCTCCTGCACCATGCCCATCTCGACGAGCGTTTCGCCCAGCCGCAATCCCTTTTGTGAGCCCGCGGCCAGGGCTTGATCCAACTGGTCGGGCGTGATGATATCGGCGCCGACGAGCTGTTGCCCCAGCGTCGCTCGCGCTATTCGCGACCCGCTGGCGGGAGGATGGACCGGTACCGCCGGCTCCGCCGGCGTACGGGGGTGATCGACACTGGCAACGCCAGTGGCATCTTCCCGAACCGGTTCCCGCTCATCAATCGCAGACGAGTTCATTGAACAAAACTCCGCACCGCGCCACCCGAATCGCGAAATATTTCAAACCGCGCACCGACGCCCGTGGCCTTGAGGACTTCCCGAAACAAAACGCCGACGTTCGCGAGCTTTAACGCCCCGCCCATCCGCTGACACTTCTCCTGTAAATCCATGAGCAGCTCCAAGCCCGCGCTGTCGACCACCGCTACTCCCTGCAAGTCGAGCACCATCTGCGGCTGCCCGCGCTCGATGCGCGCTTCGAGCAGCGCGGCCAACTCGGCCACGTGCTCGCCGGAAATCCGGTCGCCGCCGCTGATCACATCCACTGCGCCTTGACACTTGTGTTCGAACATTTCCAGCGGGGAGCTCGGAGTGGGAAGCAGAGAGCAAGAGAACCTCTTGCTCGATGCTCCTCGTTCTCTGCTTCACGTTCCTAGGTCAAAGGCAGCGAGACGCTGAACGTGCTGCCTTTGTTGATTTGGCTTTCCACCGTCAGTCGTCCGCCGTGCAACCGCACAACTTCCTGCGCCAACGCCAGGCCCAACCCGGTGCCGGTCTGCTCTTGCACGCGCGGGTCCTGGCTGCGGAAGAACTTATCGAAGACCTTCTCCAATTCGTCTTCCGCGATGCCTACGCCGGTATCTTCGACACTGATTTCCATTTGCTGATCCGTGATGTTCACGCGAAATGTAACGCGGCCACTGGCGGGCGTATATTTCACGGCGTTGCCGAGAAGATTGACCAATACGGTCGCAATTTTGTCCTTGTCCAGCTCCGGCTCCGGCATCTTTTCCGGCAACGCCACTTCGAGTGTCAGTCGCTTCTCTTCCACCTGTGGCCGAATCTTTGCCAACACTTCGTTCAGCATGCGTCTCAGATCGGTGACTTGCTTATTCAACGACAGAGAGCCGAGCTCCATGCTGCTGACGCTCAACAGATCGTCTACGAAGCGGGCCAGCCGCGTGGCTTCTGAATTGATCGTGTTAAGAAATTGCTTCTGCTGCTCGATGTCGATCACGTCCGCCAAAGCCAGCGTTTCAGCGTACGCCTTGATATTCGCCAGCGGCGTGCGTAGTTCGTGCGTGGCGGTATCCACAAATTGGTCGCGCATTTCTTCGGCAAGTTTTTGTTGTGTAATATCACGTATCGTCCACACGTGGCACTCGTGGGTTCCGCCATTGACAATGCTGATAGGATGCCGAGCCACGCGCGCGACACGACGTTGCCCGTTGTCCCCGCGGGTCAACTCAGCGACCACCGGCCGATCTCGATTCTCCGCCGACAACAGCGGGTCGGATTCGGATAAGTGCCACCGCTTGGTCAAGTGTTCGGTCATGATGGGAGCATTCTCAGCCTGGCTCGCGCCATCATCCCCGCTGACGACATCCGGCAGCCCCAACAGCACCGTCATCGGCAAGTTGGTGTACGTCAAACGGCCTTCGGCGTCCGTCGTGGCCACGCCGTCGGGAACGCTGTTTAGTACCGCATCGAGGCGACTATTTCGGCCCTGTTTCAACGACGCGCGGATACGCTGTTGCAATGTCTCAGCCTGCCCTGAGCCAAATCGCTGTCGGATCACCCGATTCCAGCCCATGGCGGCCGCGCCCACGCCCTGAACTTCGCGCAGCTCGCAACTTTCAATGGAAGGGTTGGTCGCCACCTGGTGGAGTTGTTGCTCAATATCGGCCACCGGTCGCACCAGGCGACTTACGAGCACGGCGCCAATCGCCATGCAGAATGCGGGGCCGATCAATGCTAACGGCGCGAACTGCGCGCCGGCAGATACGTAACTCCAAAGACTCGGTTGGGGAAAGCCTAGACGCACTGTGCCCAGCGCGCTGGACCCGGCATTCAACGGAGCCCGGTATTCGCGAACCGGCACGCCGTTGTCGCCGACAAACTGCAATTCAACGATTTCGCCCCAGCGATCGGTTATGTTGCCCTGCTCGGTGGCCGACTTTCCTTTGAGTCCGCTGCTGGAGTGGGCCAGGTACACGCCCGAATCCGAAACAATGGCGCAGTAATCGGCCCGGCTCTGGCTTCGAATTTCCGCCAGCAATGGCTGGAGATCGGCGTTCTTATCCCGCAGATAGGCCAGGATAATTCGGTCGCAGCCCCGGCCGAGTAAGCGCAGCGACGCACTTTCCGAGCGACTTTCGGTGACCGAATCCACCACGTAGACTGCGCCCACGCTCAGCGACAGCAGCGCGCCAACTCCAAACAGGAGGAAGTACGCCGTGATCCGGCGCGGTAATCGTATTGGAAGTTTGCTGGCAAACATCGGAATCCGTTCCGATCTGGATGAGTAGCCACACCCAATTCTCAAGTCTTGCAACCGGCCGCGAGCGCCTCTTCGATGCAATTGATCAATTCACTGGGGCTAAACGGCTTGGGAAGTGCAACCGAAATGTTTAACTTCTCTTGCAGTCGCGCGAAGTCGATTTCCATGCATTTGGCAGTAAGCAGAATAAACGGCGTTCGGCGGTGCGCCGGTAGTTGGCGAAGATTTTCGCACAACTGAATACCCGTCATCATGGGCATCTGTTGATCCGACAGCACCAAGTCGAAACTGCTTTTTTCCAGCGAGTCGAGCGCCAAGCGTCCGTTGCCGACGCTCGTCACGTCGAATCCTGCACGTACCAGGTTGAAGCAGATGACGCCCGAAAGCGCCACGTTGTCTTCGCACACCAGGATTTTTGCTTTTTGCGTCGCCACGGTCGCCTGTTCCTTCGGAGCTCAAGTCATCCCTACCCGTGGGATCCGGGCATAGTTGCCGATCGGCGCAGTGCGCGGTCTCCCGGGTTGCTTATCGGTCGCGTGCTGGCCCGATCTTTGTTGCGATCCGAACATTCGACCCAATCTGCAAGCAGGGCTTAACTCACGCTGTTTGCCGCGTTTATCCAAACCGAAGCAAGTGGCTATGCCAGCATCAACGTTTACAGGCTGTCGTAAGTAACAGAGGCGTCACTTACGGTATTGGCGGTCGAGTTGCAGATAAATCCGCCGTCTTTCACGTTGTACTGCCACGACTTCGTTGCATCATCGTCGCCGGTCATCGGACCCGCTGTCGTGTTGATCTCCACTCCATTGGTCTTGGGGCCCACCGGGCATTTCGGAAAGACGCGAAGATACGTCAGCAGGTCGGTCTTGAAGGTGGCTTCCGTATTGTCCGAGGCGCCGGGAAGTTGACCGCCATGTTCGGCCGCAAACCGCTCGATTGCGTCGCGCACAACACCCAATGTCTCCTTGAGCCCGTTATCCGCCGCAGTGCTCGATGTTTTGAGCAACTTCGGCGCCGCCACCGCGGCGAGAATGCCTAAAATCATCACCACAACCACAAGTTCGATCAGTGTAAAGCCCTTGTGCTTACGCATTTGACTGTCTCCAAAACCCGATGTGAATTTTTTGACCTTAGAGACGCCGCGGCATCGAGGCAGTCGAAGCACATCGATCCAGACGGTTCCCATAGCAGTCCCGCGACGGCGGGAACGCTGCTATCAGAATCCTAGGCGCAGATGACGGCCTGCGCCGCCCCAACCGAAATTCCGAAACTCCCCGGCCGCTTCAGGCCAATCTGCTCGCTACGGACCGCACAAACGATACACGCGCCATGGCCCCTTAAAACGTCAACGCGTAAGGGCCTCGGCGAAAATGCACCGTCGTCAGATTCTTCCGCGACGACATTCGACGGCAAATCGTTTCGGCGAGCTATCTTTTAGCAGTTTTCCAGTCTGTTCCTTGTGATGGCAGACGAATTGCCGCCTCCGCCGCAACTGGCTGCGCCATTTATGCAATCGATACAACGCCAACAGCGCCGCTCCAGTCTATCGCGACGCACGCGCGCGTTCACGATGATTGAGCTCGTGATCGTGCTGCTGATCATCAGTATGTTGACAGCCGTGGCCGCTCCCACTTTTCTTGATTCTTTACTTTTCCATCGCGTCGAGTCGGCCGCTCGACGAGTAAAGTCCGACTTGGAGCTTATCCGTTCGCAAGCTCGGCTCACCAGCGCAGGCCAATCAATCACGTTCACGAATTCCTCGTACACGCTGGTGGGCGTAACGAGTTTGGATAAACCCAGCTCTGTATATACCGTCGATCTCAGCAAAGAACCGTTCGCACTGTCGAGCGCGACGGCCAACTTTGGCGGCGATACGACAGTCTCATTTGACGGTTACGGCACACCCTCCAGCGGCGGAACCGTGGTCCTTACTGCGAAGTCGCACCAACGCACTGTTTCGTTAAACGCAACATCTGGCGAGGTAACCGTCAGCCCCGACTTGGACGGCCGAACTGCCCAAATGCCAGGAAGTTGATCTTTCGTAGGACCACTGCCAATGAATCACTACGACTACGTCCGTCGGCGACCTCGCGGCTTTACGATGCTGGAGCTGGTGGTCGCCATGGTCGCCAGCACCTTCCTGCTGGCTGGCTTGGGCTCCGTAATGTTTATTGCCCGACAAGTGGCATATTCTCCGACGGCCGCTTCGCGGCGGACAAAGACCGCCGATATCGTCAGTCAAATATCCGACGAGCTGCGTTACGCCACGATCATCTTCCAGCAGACACCGCAAATTCTCGAGTTCGTCGTCGCCGATCGCAACAACGACGGCACGGCGGAAAAAATTCGCTACGAATGGTCCGGCACCGCGGGAGACCCGCTCCGCAAGACGATCAATGACGGCACTCCCGTCGATGTGCTCACTTCGATTTACGACTTTAGCATGGTGCTCCAGCAAACGTCAAAGACCACAACCCTGACCACAACTACCGACTCAGCCGAAACTGTGTTGGCGGCCAATGCGAACGTTGTCGGCAGCAACTTGCGCGACATTGATGCAACCAATTTTTCCGCGCAGCAAGTCAATCCGGCGTATTTTTCTAGCGTTCCCGCCAATGCCATTTCCTGGAACGCCACCAAGATCGACTTTGTGGGCAGACAAAATAGCAGCGCATCGGAGACGCTGACCGTGCAGTTGCGCAGTTCGGGCGATCCGATACAGCCCCCCTCCTCGGCCGATCCGAATGATGGCCCGACCAGCAGCGTGCTCGGGCAGGTAAACATTCCCGAATCCTCCCTGTACAGCGGCGGTTCAGGCGGCTGGAACACCGTCACGTTTGCGAGCCCAATTCGCAATCTGGCGCTTAACCGCATTTACGAAGTCGTATTTATGCAAGCCAGCGGCAGCGGCCAGGCAATGCGACTAACCTACGACGACAGCGCGCCCAGTGGCGTGTTTGAATCGTCCGACGCCGGGGCCTCGTGGCGGTACATGACCACGCGGCAAATCTTCGGCCGCATTTACGGCACCTACACGACGCCAGGCTCGTCCTACAACCTTACGCGCAATTATGTATCCTCCGTCCGTCTTGCGCTTCAATCGGGCAATCAAAGCCATGCACGAATCGACGACAGCATTCCGCTGCGAAATTCGCCCGAATTATTGGCCTCCTATTGGCGGACCGACTTTGACCGCGATCCGGCAACAACCGATGCCAATGGCGACGCCGTCGCCGATTGGGCAGTCACCGGCGGCGGCAGCTTCGACACCACAAAGCTTGCTAATGGCGTCTGGACCGCAACCGGAGCGATTGAAACCAGACCGCTAAGTGATTTCAACACAACGACCACCGTCGAGGTCCGCTGCCGCAATACCAGCGTGGGCGGCAATGGGGCCGTGTGCTTGATCAGCGCCGATCGCCAGGGCGGAACATACGCGCCGTTGCGGGTTTGCGTCCAGAAGCAATCCGATGGTACGCAAACTCTAACACTCAGCGGCAAAACCTCCGACGCCGCAACCAAACAACTGTTTAGCCTTGCCCATCTGGCCAGCGGCTTCGTGAAATTTCGACTTACCATTCTTCCGCAAAGCGACGTCGTTAACCTGCAAATCAACGACGAGGACGAAGGCACTTATACTTATCCGAAATACTCACCCACATCGGCAGCCGATCGATACCTGACGCTTTACGGCGACACGAGCGCCGCCGAGTTCGATTACGTGGAAGTCCGAGCGGGAATAAATTAACGGTGAAACGCATGTACCGCACTCAGTCGTTCAAATTGCGGATCGCATTTAGCGTCGGCGGCAACGCCGAATTCCGCATCGATTCGGCCTGGCGCCCGACGCTAATCCGGAATCCGAAATCGCGGCACGGTCTCACGCTCATCGAGGTCGTCGCCTCGACGATGATCGTCGGCCTGATGGCCGTGGCCGCGCTCGATGCACTCGGCGCCGCTATGAAGTCGGCCAATTCGATCGGCAACCGCGCCGTCGCGGCGGGGCTCGCCGACGAGCTGATGTCCGAAATCATGATGCAGCCCTACAGCGACCCCGATGGCGCCGCCGTATTTGGTCGCGAGAGCGGCGAATCCGCAAGCCCACGCTCCGCATTCGATGATGTGGACGACTACGACGGCTGGAATGCCTCGCCGCCCCAGTATCGCGACGGCAGCGTCATCCCCGACCGAACCAACTGGCGACAACGCGTCGTGATCTCGCTTGTTGTGCCTTCCAACCCGTCGCAAACTACGAATACCGATCAAGGCGCGAAGCAAATCCACGTTACGATCGAATACCAAAACCAGGTGCTGGCCGACCAAATCGCAGTGCGCACCGATATGGACGAGAAATAACCGATGGCAACCGGTCGAAAAATGCCGCGCCGCGTTGGCGGAGTTTACATCGCCGTGCTCGGCAGCGCCATGATCATTGCGCTCTTGGGCCTGTGCGCGCTCGTCGGTCAGCGGATCGAAAATCGTCTCGTCGCCGGCTCAACCGATATCCGCCAGGCGCAACTCAACGCCAGTGCGGCCGCCGAGCTTGCCCTGCTGACGATGAAACAGGACATCAATTGGCGAACGAACTTCACCAATGGTGACTGGTTCACCAACCGCAGCACCGGTACCGGCAGCGGCACGTGTACCGCGAATGTGATTGACCCGATTGATAGCGATCTCTCCAACAACCCCGACGACCCGGTCGTGGTGACCGGCATTGGCTACAGCGGCCAGGCCGAACAACTAGTCAAAGTAACCGTCGATCCTCAAAAGAATCCACTTAGCTGCCTGCGCTCCGCAATCGCCGCGGGCAACAATATTACGCTCAGCGGCGACACGTTGCGCACCAATGGGCTGACTAGCGCGAACCAGATCTCGGCCTCTAGCGCGCAAGTGTACGGAAAAGTCGAGGCCACGGCTATTAGCGGTTCCACTTACCACGGCACGACCACGCTAATCGCCGCCGAAAAACGGCCCACGATGCCCGATTGGGCCTCCGTGTTCAGTTATTACCGCACTCATGGCGTGCCGCTCGATATCAACAACCTGCCCACTTGGTCCGTCATGAACGTGGCCCGCAATGCGGGCATAGAAAATGCCATCACGTCCGCCGATTGGATTGTCGCACCATCTGGTTCCACCGCTGATCTTGATCGGAGCTCCCAGCAGTATTCTGGGTCGAAAAGCCTCCGCGTCAGAAACCGGTCAACCCAATACACCGGTCCGGCACAGCCAATTGACGCCTATGTGAAGCCGGGCCAGCAGTATTATGTCGAAGCTTACATCTATCATTCGTCGACGCTACTGTTTCTTCCCATCTCGAAGGCGTTTCGCATTAGTATCTATACAAAAGGCAGCGGCGATGCCAGCCCACAAATTAATACGACGTCGGACTTGGCGGCGAAGGGTCTCCAGTGGACGAATGTATCAGCCAACATCAATGCGCCCGCATGGAACGGCAATCTGGAATACGCCTTCGTCAAATTCATGTGCACCGATAAAGATGTCGATTTCCTGCTGGACGACCTGGTAATCCGTGAAACCACCACCGGCCGAGTCATCTACCAAAAGGTGCTCAGCCCTTCCGTAAACCAACTCTACTCCGGCGCTCCCACTGACCCCTCGGGGAACGGGCTCTATTGGATCGACTGCGCCGGCAATCGATTGGTGATCGAGCGATCGCGCATCCTGGGCACCTTGCTCGTGGTGAACCCCGGCGCCAATTCATGTGTCAACAATGGTCCCGTGAACTGGTCCCCCGCCGTCGCCGGTTACCCCGCCCTGCTGGTCGATTCCGATGACGGCACCAGCGCCGACTTCGCCATCTACGCCACGAACCGCGCACTAAGCGAGAAAGAAAACTCGGTCGACTATAATCTCGATGGCGCAACCGGCAATTACATCTTCCCGTCCGAAATTCGCGGTCTGATCGCCATTCGACACGACTTAACGTATCAAAACCGCGGGCTTAATCGCGGTCAAATAATTGTCGGAAACAACATCGCCAACGCCAGCGACGAGCTCGAAGTCGACTACCAGCCCGATTCACTGCTCAATCCGCCGCCTGGCTTCTGGTCATACACCTACCCCCGCAGAACCAACTCGGTTCAAAAAGTCGTGCTGCCGTAGTATCAGGTTTCGGGTATGCGGTGTCGGGTGTCGGGTGTCGGGTGTCAGTTGCCAGCAACCGGCCCACTCGCCGATAATGTGCTTGAGCACTGACACCTGTTACCCGACACCGGATACCTTCTCATATGTCCCGCCGGCCGCTGCTTCAGACATTGGCCCGCTACCGCGATGTCTTTCCCACGGAAGCGGCGATGGTCGATCGCATTTGCAGGCTCGTCGAAGCGCATCCGAATTGCTTCGACCGCACGTGCCGGCCGGGTCATATCACGGCCGCCGCGTGGATTCTCTCGACCGATCGCGGCCGGGCGTTGCTAACCCATCACCGCAAGCTCGACCGCTGGCTGCAATTGGGCGGTCATGCCGACGGCCAGTGGCTCGTCGAGGAGGTGGCGCTCCGCGAGGCCCGCGAGGAATCCGGCCTCTTGCACTTCGATATCGTTCCTATCAACGGCATCGTGATGCCGTTCGATCTCGATGTGCACGATATTCCAGCCCGCTACGACGCTCGCGGCCGGTTGCTCGAGGATGCGCACGAGCATCATGACATTCGCTTTTTGATGGTTGCGCATGCGGATGGTGAAATCCGCGCCAGCGACGAATCGCACGAAGTAGCCTGGTTCACGCCCGATGAAGTGCGCCAGCGGACAAACGAGGAAAGCGTCTTGCGAATGCTCCGCAAAGCGCTCGAACTGCTGGCATAGACGACGTGCGCCGATCACTCGTTTAGCGTCGGCGGCAACGCTGAATTGTTTCGAGTGGATTCGGCGTTGCCGCTAACGCTAACCGCCCTGTTTACTACACTACTACTCTGCTTTAGATTGCGCTATCCACTGGCCGGTTCGCGGTCTTCATGTTAAGTTAATGACCGGAATATTCCAGCCGGACAAAAAGGATACCGCTACCATGGCCACGGTTCTCCCTTCGCCGAAGCCTCGCCGCGAGCAAGTGCCGGCAGACAAAGTTCTGTGTGAGTATTGTACGGCAAAGTGCTGCCGATATTTCGCCATGCCGATCGATGCGCCGGAAGACCGTGCCGACTTCGAATTCATGCGCTGGTTCCTGTTGCACGAGCAGGCCACTGTGTTCAAGGAAGACGATACCTGGTATCTGCTGGTTCATACCGTTTGCCGCCACTTGCAGGACGACAACCGTTGCGGCATCTACGAGACGCGCCCGCAAGTCTGTCGCGATTATTCGACAAAAGACTGCGAATACGAAGACGATTGGACGTACGATTTTTACCTGGAACGGCCGGAGCAGGTGGCAGAGTACACCGAAGCCGTGATCCAAAAAAAAGGCCACAGCATTCGCAGCGCCAAGCCGCCGCTGTTGCCAATAATTTGCTGAGGACGCGGGGGGCAGGGATCGAAGTTGTATGCCTTTCCCCGGCCGCCGGCATCCTGCATCCTTCACCATGTTCACTCCGCGCATTCAACCCCGCACGCTCAAAGGCTTCCGCGATTATCTGCCGCAAGCCATGCTGCCGCGCGAGCAGATCATGGACACGGCCCGGCGGGTATTTCGCTCCTACGGTTTCAGCCCCATCGATACGCCGGCGCTCGAATACCTCGATATCTTGATCGGCAAAGGCGGCGCGGAAACCGACAAGCAGCTCTACCGCTTTCAAGACCACGGCGGCCGCGACGTCGGCCTGCGCTTCGACCTTACCGTCCCGCTGGCCCGCTTCGCCGCTCAACACATCGGCGAGCTCGGTAAGCCGTTCAAGCGGTACCACATCGCCACGGTCTGGCGCGGCGAGAACACCCAGCGCGGCCGTTACCGCGAATTCATGCAGTGCGATTTCGACACTATCGGTACGAACAGCATCGCTGCCGATATTGAAACCATCATTGTAGTAAACGATCTTCTCTCCCAACTGAACGTCGGCCAATTTCAGATTCATGTCAATCATCGCGGCATTCTCACCGGGCTGATTCAAAAGCTCGGCCTGGCTGAAAAATCCGTCCAAGTTTTGCGCGCTCTCGACAAGCTAAACAAGATTGGCCCGGACGGTGTATCCCAAGAGCTTGCAAGTACCGTCGGCACCAGTGACGCCGACAACAAGCAACTTCTGTCGCTATCGTTGCTCAATGGCAACACCGATGAAATGCTCTTGGAGTTGGGAAAGACGGTGGCAGGAAATGATACCGGGGAGGCAGGTGTTGATCGACTTGCCGAAATCCTGGCGAATGTCGGTGCGGTGCTTTCTTCAGCGGAAAATGACCGCATCCGCATTGAACCGTCTATCGCTCGCGGGCTCGACTATTACACCGGAATGGTATTCGAAACAAATTTGATTGCTCGTTCGGAAATTGGCAGCATCTGCAGCGGCGGACGCTATGATAATTTGGCCGAGATCTACACAAATCAAGAATTGCCCGGAATCGGCGCTTCGCTGGGTCTCGATCGGCTACTGGCGGCGATGGAAGAGCTCGGCATGCTTGAAAAATCGCAAACTCCTGCTCAGGTTTTCATCCCCTATTTCGACGCCGCCCATCTCAGCGATTATTTCAAACTGGCCGCGAAGCTACGTGTCGCCGGACTATCCGTCGAAGTCTATCCCGAACCCTCCAAACTCGGCAAACAACTGCAGTACGCAGACCGCAAGGCATTTCGCCTGGCGCTGATTGCGGGCGAGCGGGAGTTCGCCGCCGCCGAGTGCCAGATCAAGGATTTATCGACCGGCCAAAGCGCGATCGTCCCGTTCGCAGAAGACGCCGCCGCCGTTATCGACGAAATCAAACGCATCTTGGCGGGTAATGCTACGTGAGAATGTGTCTGGTTAAGTGAGCTATACGGTCTGAAGTGGCAGCGGTCCGGCTTGATTGACAGGTTTTCGCGGATTGGCATGGCATTTTCGGCGACTGCTTGTTTTTGGCCATTGGCTGTGGTTGAATTGGTGTTCTCTGAGAATGCCACCATTGGGAATGAGACAAATGCCAGTGCCAAATGAATCGCCGGTCGTTGTTGAGCCTAAGCGGGAGGAAGATGATAACATCCAAAAATTTGCAACCTCAAGTGGCAGCGCTCTTCTCGCATTCATCACGCCCCACTTTCCGGAAAAGGTATCACCGCGCAGGGCGGCTTTTGCGACGGTCGGGGTTCAAGAGGAGTTCGGCATCGAATCGTTCATTGATCTTTGCGCAAGCCAAAATAAAATCACTGCATTTTCTCGTCAACAGTCCCGGCGGCTCAGTGGCGAGTTCATTCAAGGTGGCACGCGCATTGCGTGATTACTTCACGACAATTCGGGTTTTCGTGCCACATATCGCCGCAAGTGGCGGAACGATGATTGCTCTGACTGGCGACGAAATCGTTATGGGGAAAATGAGTAATCTGACCCCCGTAGATGTACAGGTCCCATATAACGGAATGTGGGTTTCTACTAATTCGATCCTTCGCTCATTTGAGCGATTTACTAGTGTCTACCAAGAGGCCATGTTGGCCGACGAGGAAGCACCATATCCGCTCCGAGCGATGTGCGACAAACTAGACCCGCTAATCATGGAAGAAATGGTCGGCCACAACGCAACTTGTTCGGACTACATCAAAACGCTCCTAATGGGAGGCGTGTCGGAGCAATTAGCCGACAAACAGGCGCTATTCCTAACCACCGGCTTTACCAGCCACGGCACTGTTTTGCATCGCGACATACTGCTATCGCAGCATTTCCGAATTTTTCCGGACACAAAATATCCCGCCGAATGGAAAACCATGCGAGAATGGCTAAAGAAGCACATCGGCGAATCTGGATTGATTCATCGGATCATGTATTGCCTACCGAAGAGTAAGAATACTAAAATGCCGACGCAACGTGGACGGCGACGTGCCCGACGTCGCTCCAGCGCTGGGAAATAACATGCCATCAACATTAGGTCCAATTATGCAGGTGCTATATTCAGATCGTTCGATACGGCCCTCTGAGCGCACATTGCGCTTTTGGGGACTTTTCCGCACAAAGGCACCTGAGCGGTCAGAGGAATCGGAAGTCAAACAAACTCGGAAACGGCGGGGGCGGGGATCGAACCCGCGCCGGGCTAAGTCTTGATGGGCTGCCCGGACTGCCGATTATTAGTTGGCTGCCTTCCCTCTCGGCCACCCTGCCGTATTAGGCCGCAGCGTTTGCTAGGGCCTTTTTCTTTGGTTGCTGCCGCCTTTCCAATAGCACGCCTCTCGCCCAGGCCGCCGTCTCGCCACTGGCTGCGGCTGCCATGATGGGTTTTTTTTCCGGCAGAATTTCGACCTCATTCGCCGAGCGCATGAATCTCAGCATCCGAATGAGTGTGCACCGCATGACACAATTGACGAACGGATTTTCAAAGAAGTGGTCGAATCACGAAGTGAATTGTTTCACCCACAGTGAGACATTTCGTGCGTTCGGTTAGCAACACTCTCCAGGGGTTCTAGTGGCAGCGTCGGCTGCCTCAACTTCAGATTCTTCTCTCGCCGCCGATGACGTGCCTCGGCCATCTTTCGGCGCCGCTGCCTCGTGCAGCGCACCCGGGTCGCCTCGGTAGTAATCAATCGGCCTGAGGTAGCCCAGCGCTGAATGCAATCGCTCTGTGTTGTACCACTCGATGATCCGCCCGATCACGTCCCGGGCCTGGAGCAAGTCCGTCAGCTCCACGCCATCCAGGGCCTCCCGTAGCGTCCGGTTACTTCGCTCGATGATCCCGTTCTCTTCGGGGCAGTGCGGCTTGATCCGCTGATGCCCGAGTCCGTGCTCGTTCAATACTCCGCGGAATTCTCGTGAGATGTAACAGCTCCCGTTGTCGGAGCGCAGCCGCGGCATCCCGCCCGGCGGAATCTCGCCTCCCTTCTCCCTGAGGAGTAGTTCGATCGCCGCTTGCGCCTCGACGCTGACCGTCATCCCATCCATGCTCGGCACCAGCGCGTGATGCACGATCAGCCGCGAGTACTCATCCAGGAAGTTCAGCAAGTAATACATTCGTCCGCCAATCTGCACATACATGAGATCGCTCGCCCAGATCTCATCCGCACGCTGCGCCTTCTCATCTTCCTCCCTGGTCCGCTTCTTCCTTCTTCTCCAAGGACAAACCAGGTTCTCCGTCTTCAAAATTCGGTACACCGTCGACGGACTGAGGCAGGTCACGTCTTCGTCGACCATTCGCCAGGCCAGTTCTCTGTGGCGGATACCCGGATGTTTTAGAGCATAGCTCCGCACCGCGCGCTTCTCCTCGTCCGTCGCTTCATACGCCTGCACCGGCCGCATCGCTTCCGGCGCGAGCGCCATGGCTTGTCGCGATTCGCCGCGCCATCGGTAGTAGCTCGCCGGCGAAACGCCCAGTTGCTGCAAAGTCCGCCGCACCGGCCAACCGCTGCGATGCTTCGTCTGGCAGACCACGGCATGCACCGCGAGCTGCAACTCCGCCGGCAACTGGCCGTGGTCCTCTAATCCGAGAGCCCTTTTTTTAGGTCCAGGTTCTCCGCCGTGATCTCCGCAATCACGTCCTTCGCCCGACGCAGCTCCGACTCCATGCGTTGCTCTTTCGCCGACGGCTTCGATTCCCGGCCGTCGGCGTACACCTTCGCCGCCGATGTCAGCAACTGCTTCTTCCAGCCGTAATACTGCGTCGGGTTGATCCCCTCGCGGCGACACAGCTCGCTGATCTCCACCGAGCCATCCAGCCCGGCCAGCACCACACGCAGCTTGTCGCTCGCCGTCCAGCGGCGACGCTTCTTCTTCTCGCTCATCGCTCCTCCTTCACTCCTGGAATTCCCAGGATTCTACTCTTGGAGGAGAGCGTTCGCTAACTTGCCGAATGTCTCACTTGGGATGATGCACTACAGAAGCCATGATGGACTTGTTCTTTGGCGCGTATAATTTCTGCAAGGTTCACGGCACGATCAAGACATCGCCGGCAGTCGCGACGGGACTCACCGATCACGTTTGGACGATCCGCCAATTGATTGAGAAAATAAGCGGGACACACTGAGGCGGTGGCATGACCATCTTGGCGAAGTGAACAGAATAGTGTACAAACGCAGGTATCAGGTATCAGGTATCAGGTGTCAGGTTTCAGATCCGGTCACTGACACCTGACGCCTGACCACCCGACGCCTTCTTCTCATGCACCGGGACAATCATTACGAAATGGCGTTCGAAGCGTATCTCCGCGCTCGCCGGCTGCCTTACATCGCGGTGGACGAAGCGCGACGCAGCCTTGTGGCCGATGGTTCGCTCAAGAGTCTCGATTTCATTGTTTCGCCTCCCGGTCAAACTTCGTGGCTGATTGATGTGAAAGGCCGCCGCTTTCCTTCCGGCGATGAGCACCATCAGTACTGGAAAAACTGGTCCACGCGCGACGACCTGCGGAGCCTTGGCGCATGGCAAAGTCATTTTGGTCCGGACTTTTGTTCGATGTTGGTTTTCGCCTATCACCTTGTGGCCAGCCGCTCGCCGCTGCCGCGCGAGCAACTTTTCGAATATCGCGGCGGCCACTACGGTTTTCTCGGCGTTCGGCTCGCCGACTATTTGCCGCACGCCCGGCCGCTTTCCGATAGCTGGGATACGGTGGCCATGCCGACCGGACTCTTCCGTCGCGCCGCTCGGCCGCTCGATGACTGGCTCGCTGGTGTGCTGCCATCCGCGAATATGGCCGGCGATTGGCAGGAACTGCCGGCCGACTTAGAATGGGAAGCATAACCCCACTGCAACCTCGCTTCGCGACCTCGACAACATCAGGTGCCTAAATGCTCGACTTTTTAATCCTCGCAGCGCACCGAGGCGCTGAAGAAGCCGCGTCGTCCAGTGGCAAGGGCATGAGCCTTCCTTGGGCGATCGTCATTTTTCTGACAGCAATCGGCCTGGCCATTACGCTCTCGCCCGCTCGCCGCACGACCGAGGTTAAGAGGCCGAAGGACGAATGAAAAGTCGAGAGATTTGAGTCGAGCCTCGAGAGCGAGAAGATTTCGCCCTCTCGAACCGCGTTACGCCGCCGCGCGGCCTCTCCCCTGGCAAAATTCCGCAATGGCACCAATCACCGTGCCCTGCTCCGCCGCGGTCAGCTCCGGATAGATGGGCAACGAAAGCACTTCGCGGCACGCCTGCTCTGTTTTCCGCAAGCTGCCTGACTGGTATCCGAGTGCCGCGAAGCACTTCTGCAAGTGCAGCGGAACCGGATAATAAATTGCTGAACCAATTTTCCCATCGGACAGGTATTTCTGCAGCGCGTCCCGGCGGCCGTTCTTAATGCGCACCGTGTACTGATTCCACACATGACGGCAATCACCCGCCGTGGCGGGCGCCACGATGGCATCTGCAATGCCAAGCTCGGCAAATGCGGCCGCATATCGCTGGGCATGGCGCTCGCGCGCGGCTGCCCATTCATCCAACTTCGGCAGCTTCACGTTGAGCACCGCGGCCTGTAGCGCATCGAGCCGGCTGTTGAGTCCCACAAAATGATGGTAATACCGCGGCTGTTGACCGTGGTCGCGCAACACCCGCAGCTTTGCCGCCAGTTCGGCATCGTTGGTCGTGATGAGCCCGCCATCGCCAAACCCGCCCAGGTTCTTCGTCGGATAGAAGCTGAAGCAGCCGGTTGCGCCCAGCGACCCTGCCCGCGCGCCTTGATACTCGGCCCCAATTGCCTGGCAGGCGTCTTCAATGATCGGAATGCCGCGGGCGGCCGTCGCAATTTGCCGGATCTCCTTCATCGCGGCGCACTGACCAAACAAGTGCACGGGAATAATCGCCTTGGTCTCGCTCGTGATTTTGTACAAGACGTCGGCCGGATCGAGATTGAATGTCTCTGGCACAATGTCGGCAAACGCCGGCTTCGCGCCAAGGCGCCAAACTGCGCTGGCCGTAGCGAAGAACGTAAAGCTCGGAACGATCACTTCGTCGCCCGGCCCGACGCCTAACGCCATCAGCGACAGCAGCAATGCATCGCTGCCAGAGGCACAGCCGACGGCGTGCTGCGTTCCGCAATACGCCGCCATTGCCGCTTCGAACTTTGCACAGGCCGGCCCATGGACGAAGGCGCCACTCTGCGAAACTTCCGCCATCGCGGCATCCAGCTCCGCCTGGAGCCGTGTGTTCTCTCGTCTAACGTCCAGCATCGGGACGGCAGCTATCGGCGCGCCGGCAGCCGGCGTTTTGTCGGTGTGCATCGATTTAATCCTTGGCAGGGGGAATGAAGAGGCACGGAAATTAGACCGAACCGCCGCATAGGTCAACGTCAAGCGGCGGCCGGTGCTTGCAGCCGCGATTCCATCGCTGAATAATCGATAGTCTTCTCGCCGTGGCCGCCGAAGTTTTCCCGGAAAGGCGGGCCGCTGTGAGCTTGCACATGCAGTTGAACCTTCGGCATTCAAATGCCTCCAAGAAAGGACCAGACCATGTCTTCACTCGCCGGCAAAGTCGCCCTCATCACCGGCGGCAGTCGCGGCATCGGCGCGGCAATCGCCAAGCGACTGGCCCGCGACGGCGCAGACGTCGCGATCACGTACGTCAGCTCGCCCGATAAGGCCAACGGCGTCGTCGCGGAGATTAAGGCGGCTGGTCGCCGCGGCCTGGCCACTAAGGCCGACAGTGCAGATGCCAGCGCCGTCGCTGCCGCCGTTAATAAGACGGCCGCCGAATTCGGACGGCTGGATATCCTGGTCAACAACGCCGGCATTTTTGTCCCCGGCGCCTTTGAAGAAGCGTCGACCGCCGACTTGGATCGCATCTGGAACGTCAACGTGCGAGCGCCCATCGTTGCCATTCAGGCCGCGGTAAAACACATGACGCATGGCGGCCGCATCATCACGATCGGCAGTTGCCTGGGCGAGCGCGTGGCCGGCCCGGGCGTAACGATCTACTCGATGACGAAGGGCGCCGTCGCGAATCTGGCGCACGGCCTCGCGCGCGAACTTGGCCCGCGTGACATCACCGTGAATGTCGTCGAGCCTGGCCCCATCGACACTGACATGAACCCGGCCAGCGGCGAAGGTGCTGCGGATCAGGCGCGAACAACCGCGCTTGGCCGCTACGGTTCCCCCGACGACATTGCCGCCATGGTCGCCCATCTCGCTGGCGAGGGCGGCCGCTACATCACGGGCGCCGCGTTCCTCGTCGATGGCGGTTACGCCGCATAGTATTCCGCTCGCGGCGCGAGCTGGCTACATTCAGGAGACACATATGAAACTCGGTCGCGTCATACCAATTCTTCGCATCTTCGACGAAGCCATGGCTCGTGAGTTCTACGTCGATTTCCTCGGGTTGGCGGTCGATTGGGAACATCGCTTCGAACCGGATCTGCCGCTGTATATGCAGGTGTCGAAGGACGATTGCATCATCCACCTCTCGGAACACTTCGGCGACGGCGTGCCTGGTGTGCGTCTGCGAATCGAAATTTCGGATGTCGACGCGTATCAACAGCAACTGCTCGCCAAGAAGTATAAGAACGCCCGCCCCGGCGTGGAAAATATGCCGTGGGGTTATCGTGAGATGACGATCGGCGACCCATTCGGCAATCACCTGACGTTTGCCATGCCGATCAAAAAGTAGCGCGGAGTCTTGCGCATGCTACTGGGTTCGGTCGCTTCACGCTTTCTCGGGGTGCAGGTTTCGATAGGGGGGAGCGTGCGAAACAATCGACCTTGCCATACATCGAACCTTGATGTATTGTTCCTCGCATGGCGAAACTAACCAATCCAGATTTTCTGAACGGCGTTCCGGAGCTGGTGGTGCTGAGCCTGTTGTCGCGACGGGCGATGTACGGGTACGAGCTGGTGCGGGTGATCGAACGATCGAGCGGCGAAGTGCTCGAGTTCGGTGAAGGCTGCATCTATCCAATTCTGCATCGCCTGGAAAAGGACGGCTACCTGGCAAGCCGGCGCGAGATGGTGGGCGGGCGAAGCCGCGTGGTGTATCGCCTTACGGCGAGCGGTCGCAAGCGGCTCGCGGGGCGGGCGGCGGCGTGGCAGAGCATTGCGGCGGCCATCCAACAGGTTTTATCGAGGCCGCAAAATGCCAAATCAGCCGTCGCACGATGAACGGCAGCAACAGCTGCGACGCGAACTGCGCCGCCGCGGTTTGCCGCGGGCGTACGTCGAACGTTTCCTGTCCGAGTTGGACGACCATTACGCTGATCTAGTCGAAGAAAGGAGTACCTCTATGGGCGCGGCACGGAAGCTGCAAACGATTGAGGATAATCAGAACGAATTGCAACAGCGGCTCGGCGAGCCGGCGCAGCTCGCCGTGTTTGCGGCCGAGCAATACCGAGCGCGGAGTTTCTGGGGCAGGCACCGGGTGTTAACGTTTATCATCAGCCCGCTGCCGCTTGCGGGCGTGCTTTGGATTGCGGTGGCGACAGGTATCGTTTGGACCGGAATGGGCATCGTCTACGCCTGCGAACATTGGTTGGGAATTGCTCAGGACACGTGGCAGCCGCAAGATCATCTTTGGGGACAGGCTGCAATGATGGTCTTCGTGAGCTGGCTGATCATCGTGTTCCCGCCGCTCACGGTCGCCGCGCTCCTTTGCCGAACGGCCCGGCGCAACGCGGTGAGCTGGCGATGGCCGATCGTGGCCTGCACGCTGCTGGCCCTCGTGCTAGGATTTCTCAACGTGGGGTACCGCGTTGCGATAGCGCCGAACGACGGTCGGCTGGTGCTGGGAATCAATTTCGAATCGTCCGCGCAGTGGGTGCTGCTTTCGTATCTACCCAGGTTCGCGGTGGCTCTGGGGATTGGTCTGTTGCTCATTAAGCGTGCGCAATGCCAAATGGAACTCGATGCCTAAATCGAAGGCGTCGCCACAATTGTCGTAGTGTCTTTCGGCCGAAGCGTCGACTCGCGGGCATGGAAATTGCAGCAACACCGCGAGGTGTATGTTGTACGTCATTGCAGTTAGAGATCCTGCAGGAGGCCGAAGATGCCAGATGTCGTGATCACCCAGAATGATCGCATCGAAAAGGCGATCGAGGAAGCGCTCTCGGCCATCGACTTGCATTCGCTCGTGCAAGGTAAGCGCGTGGCCGTGAAGCCGAATGAAACATGGGCGTCGAAGAACGACACAACGGGGGTGACGCAGCCGGATACGCTGCGAGCCGTATTGCGGGCGATCAATCCGCTTCATCCGAAAGAGCTAGTGGTCACAGGCGGAGCTGGTGCAGCGGAGACGGACGAGGTGTTTCGCATCGCCGGGCTGATGGATGTTGTTGAAAGTGAGGGCGCCGAGTTTTTCGATCACAACCGAGCGCCGTTCAAGGAGGTGGAGTTGAGCTATGGCGACGACCCGGAGGCCATCGGCCCGCAGAAATCGGTGATGGTGAATCCACGGGTGCTGGAGTATGACACGCTCATTTCGCTTGCCCAATTAAAGCTGCACCAGACGGCGACCGTCACGCTGAGCCTCAAAAATATTGCCATGTCGTTTCCGGCGGCCGATTACTACGGTCATCCGCGTAGCAAGCAGGTGCATAAGCACCATTTCTTCGACGACATGCATTCGTTCATCGCGGCGATGGCCAAGCGGTTCAAGATCCACCTGGGAATCATTGTCGGTCATCCGACGATGATCGCTACCGGTCCGCTGGGCGGCTTTCCGGTGGAAACGGGAATGGTGATCACGAGCACAGATGCGGTTGCGGCAGATAGTGTCGGGGCGCGCCTGTTGGGTTTCTACCCGCAGGCCGTTCGACACCTGTGGGAAGCCGGCCGCATGGGCGTCGGCGAGACGTCGACGGAGAAAATGAAGTTTCCGAAGTTGTCGATGAAGGATGCGATCAAGCGGTTCACGAAGGCGGCGTACGGGAAAGAGATGACGTTTGAGCATGCTTAATTTAGTCACTCAGCGCGCGCTAGCGCGACGCTAGGCTCTGGAGTGAAAATGCCTTCGGCGTAGTGTTCGCGGCTAGTTGTCTGATATAATTGGGGCGGAGGCAATCATGCCCGATTACGATACGCTGCTTTCCGATGCCGCGCGGCTTCCGGTTGATGCGCGGATTCAATTAATCGACGCACTGTGGGAAACGCTTCCGGAAGACGCTCTGCCACCGCTCGGCGATGAATGGCTTGCTGAGATCAAGCGTCGTTCCGCCGAGTACGATGCCGGGATGGTAGAGCCGATTCCCTGGGAGACAATTCGTGCGGATGCAATCAATCGGCTGAAGTCCGGCCAATGAAGCCCGTCGAACTTATCTGTTGGTCTTAACTGCTGAAACTAGCGGATTATAATGTGTGTGGCGGCTGTTTTCTGATCATCTATTGAAGATGCGATACTCCAATGACTATTCAGCAATTAGAGCAGCGACTTGCCGAACTAGAACGCGAAGTCGCGGCGCTACGGCGCGAACCGAAGCCGTTGCGGCCGCTGGCAGACGTGCACGACACCTTCGGCATGTTCGCCAACGATCCGGATTTCGACGAAATTGTGCGATTGGGACGAGAATACCGCGAGCAGGCCAATGTTGAGGATGATGCATGCTAATCCTCGATACCGATCATCTGGTCGAGTATCAGAAAGGCACCTCGGCAGAGTCGCGGCGGCTGAAACAGCGGCTTGACGAGGCGGGCGAGGCGTCCTGAGCGATCTCACGGAAACTAACGAACTTTGACGGCCAGCGATCGTCGTTGAATTCCAGGCATGCGATGAGCATGCGTGTCAGAATAACTGTTTCGAAGAAACTCAGCTACACCCAATGCTGCCGCCGCAACTGTGGCACAAGTAGCAGTTGCCGTTGCGGACGGTGATGGCGCCGCAGTTGTCGCAGGCGGGGGCGTCGGATTGGAAGTCGGCGAAATGCGCGCATCCCCGCCGCATTTTGGAACGAAGTCAGGTCATCACTTCGCTGATGAGTTCGCGCCATCGGCTGAGGCGTGGGTCGCGCTGGCCGTAGAGTTCGAGCAGCGATTTTTCCACCCACTCGCGGTCCAATGATGTTCCTTGGGAACGCAGGATGGACTGGATATCGACGAGGTCTTTTTGGCGGAAGAACATCATTTTGAAAACGCAAAGCGTTTCCGCGTCCCAGATGTAAGCCCGGCGGTTTCCTATCGGCACTTCGCGACGGCGAGCTTTGGCCGCTTCATAGAACGGCGACATCGGCAGGAAAACATCCAGCCGAATGCCAAGCAGTTGAACTTGGCAAAAGTTATGCTCGTTCAACATTTCCTCCGTGCGGCGCTCATCGAACTGGCAACCAACCTGCTTAAGTAAACGCGTGCAACCGGCAGAATCATCGAGCGGCAAGTAGAGCGTCACATCCACGTCGAGCGTGCCACGCGCCTCGGCCCAGAAGCCAAGCGCAATTGCGCCGCCAAGTGCGTAGTCGCACCTGGCAGCCGCCAGACGGGCCGCCAATTCTTCGGCGACTTGGTACGAATCGGGATCAACCGGAAGTTTTGGCTCGTGATCGGGCATGTTTCGCGAGGAATTCCCAAGTGGAGGCGGGCCACGGCTCGGGCTTCGGTTCGGGCAGTCCTGCGCGGCGGCGATCGCGTGCTATCGCCGCCGCGGCGCGGCACGCGAGAGCCAGGCGATGAGATCGCTCTTCCAACGACGGCGGCAACTCGGTCTCGGAATCCGCTGCCTTGATTGCTTCAATCGAATTTGTTAGGCGGCGCTTATCGTCGGACATGGTTAAGCCTCATCCGGTAGGTCAACTACATCCCATGCTGCTGCCGCAATTATGACACAAATAGCAGTTACCGTTGCGGACGGTGATGGCGCCGCAGTTGTCGCAGGCCGGGGCATCGGATTGGAAGTCGGCGAATTGCTCGCTGCGGGCTGTGGTGGGGCCGGGGTCTTTGAGCATGACGCCGGCGCGGGCGAGGAGGGCGGCGCTGATGTCGGGGGCGGAGCCGTTGGCGTGGCCGTGGCCGTTGATGTGGCCGTTGGATGTTGGGTGGCGAGGGGCTGGGGACTGGGGGCTGGGGGCTAGGGTTGCCGTCATGCCGCCTTCCCCCTTCCGCTTTCCGCCTTCGGTCTTGGGGCCGGGTTTTTCCGTGGACGAACTCCGCGGCTTGGATGGTTTGTCCTGACCCCTGAACCCCGAACCCTGAACCCCAGCATCGGAGGAACTGCTGCTGGCGGCTGCTGGATCTTCCGTTGGCTCTGCGCTCGGCAGCACTCCCATGCTGGCTTCCTTGTAGCCAGCCAGGAACGTGTTGCCCATCCAGCGGAAGATGTAGTCGATGAGGCTCTTGGCGATGCGGATATCGGGGTTCTTGGTGTAGCCCTGCGGCTCGAAGCGCATGTGACTGAATTTGCGGACATAATCTTCGAGCGGCACACCGTATTGCAGGCTCATTGAGACGGCAGTGCCGAAGGCGTCCATCAGGCCGCCGATCGTGCTGCCCTCCTTGGCCATGGTGATGAAGAGCTCGCCGGGCCGGCCATCGGGAAAGAGGCCGACAGTGACATAGCCTTCGTGGCCGGAGACACTGAACTTGTGCGTGATGCTTTGCCGCGTGTCGGGGAGGCGCTCGCGGCGTGGTTTGCCGACCGCGGCCGCCGCGGCGCGATCACCTTCCGTACTGGTCGACAGAGGCTGGCTCTCTTTGGAGCCGTCGCGGTAGATGGCCAGCGCTTTGAGGCCCAGCTTCCAGCCGTCGAAGTAGGCCTTGGCAATGTCCTCGGTCGTGGTGTCGCGGGGCATGTTGACGGTCTTCGAGATCGCGCCCGACAAGAACGGCTGGGCGGCGGCCATCATCAGCACGTGCGCTTGCCAGGCAATCGACCGCTTGCCGCTACGCGGAGTGAACGCGCAATCGAACACGGCGAGGTGCTCTTCCTTCAAATCGGGCGAACCTTCTATGGTGTCGTGCTCGTCGATGTAGGCCAGAATCGAGCCGATTTGCGGCTCGTCGTAACCGATCGTCTTCAAGGCGAGCGGCACCGTCTGGTTGACGATCTTGAGCATGCCGCCGCCGGCAAGCTGCTTGTACTTCACCAGCGCGATATCCGGCTCGATGCCGGTGGTGTCGCAATCCATCATGAAGCTGATGGTACCGGTGGGAGCAAGCACCGTAGCCTGTGCATTGCGGAAGCCGTGCACGTGCCCGGCGGCGAGCACTTCGTCCCACGTGCGGCGGGCCGCATCCTGCAAATAGGGCGGGCACGCGGGATCGATTTCCTCGACCGCGTCGCGATGCATTTGCATCACACGCAACATCGGCTCGCTATTTTTTTCATACTCGTCGAACGGCCCGACCGCTTCCGCTAGTTCAGCACTGGTCAGATTCGCCGCGCCGTGCAGAAGCGCGGTGACCGCGCCGCACACGCCGTAGGCTTCGTTCGAGTCGTACGGCACGCCGGCCGCCATGAGCAGGCTGCCGAGGTTCGAGTAGCCCAGCCCCAGTGGACGGAACAGGTGGCTGTTGCGGGCGATGTCCGGCGTCGGGTAGCTGGCGTGATCGACCAGGATCTCCTGGGCGATGAAGTAGATCCGCGCCGCTGCCTTGAACCGCACGGTGTCGAACGTGCCGTCGGCCTCGCGGAACTTCATCAGGTTGATGCTGGCCAGGTTGCAGGCCGTGTCGTCCAGGAACATATATTCCGAGCACGGGTTACTAGCATTGATCCGGCCGCTGTTCGGGCAGGTGTGCCAGCGGTTGATCGTGGTATCGTATTGCACGCCGGGGTCGCCGCAGTGCCAGGCGCAGTCGGCCATGCGGTCCATGATCTCGCGGGCCGGATAAGTTGGGCCGGGCTGCTTCGGATTCGTTACCCAGTGGGTCGTCCAGTCTTCGTTCTTCTCGACGGCCTGCATGAAGTCGTCCGTCACGCGGACCGAGAGGTTCGCGTTCTGGAACATGATCGAGCTATAGGCCTCGCCGTTGAAATTGGCCTCGTAACCGCCCTTCTCGATGAGGCAGCGGGCCTTCTTCTCTTCCTTCCACTTGCACTCGATGAACTCCATCACGTCTGGGTGCCAGACCTTGATCGACTGCATTTTGGCCGCGCGGCGGGTTTTGCCGCCACTCTTCACCACGGCCGCAATCTGGTCGTAGACACGCATAAACGACAGTGGCCCGCTCGGCCGGCCCCCACCCGAAAGCTTCTCGCGGTGCGAGCGCAGCGTCGAGAGATCGGTGCCTGTGCCGCTGCCGAACTTGAAGAGCATGGCCTCGCTCCGGGCCAGCTCCATGATGTCTTCCATGTTGTCGGCCACGTGCTGAATAAAGCACGCGCTGCCCTGCGGATATTCGTACGGATTTTCGGGCTGCTTCACACTGCGCGTTTGCGGATCCCACCGCCAGTTACACTTCGTGCCGCTCACACCGTACTGGTGATGCAGTCCCACGTTGAACCACACAGGCGAATTAAACGCCCCGTGCTGATGCAGGCACAGCCATGCCAAGTCGCGATAGAACCGCTCTCCGTCCTGCGTCGAGGCGAAGTAGCCATCCTCCAAGCCCCAATCGGCGATTGTGCGGGCCACGCGGTGCACGAGCTGCCGCACACTGTATTCGCGCTCCGGCGTGTTGACTTCGCCGTAGAAATACTTGCTGCAAATAACGTTCGTCGCGAGTTGGCTCCAAAACGACGGCACCTCGCAATTGGTCTGCTCGAAGATCAGCTCGCCGTTTTCGCCTTTGATCTGCGCGCTGCGAACCTGCCAGTCGACCGTTGCGAACAAGTCCTCGATATCGGTCGGGCAGAATTGAGCGTCGATTTTCAACCGGCCGTGAAATCGCTTGGCTGTTGAATGCGTTCCTTGGTTAAAATTCGCCTGTTGAGTATTCGCGATTGCCATCGTGGCATCCTCCTGCGCAAAAGTTAGCGGGCATCCTACCTAGTGAACATATGTGTACATGCTATCAGATCGGTCGATCCGAACAACAAGCACCAGATTTTGGGCCTCGATTTCCCAAAACCCGACAAACATCGGCTGCTAGCCTCCGAAAACCACTACCTATTGTATCCAATGCCCTTACAGACACAACATAATGAGGTTTAGGGTGTTAGATCATACGCGCCGGCAGCCTTTCGTCAATGCAATTCCTAGGGTGTCATAAGATGCTGCTATACAACGGGTTGTGGCTTATGTTAAATTCTAGCTACTTCCGCGTGAAGACAGCACGAAGATACGAAAACCGCTATAAAAGACGAGCGACAGCGAATTCGGTGACAGACACCAATGGCGAGCACTTGAACCGCAAATATTCTTCAAAAAACTTTCCGACATGTTGATACGATGACAAACTGCCCCTGCCCGCGCGAGTAGCTGCATAAATGCGGCAAGTGCGGCAGGCAGTTTTTGATTGGATCAGCCATTTGCCGGCTCCGGCCGCTCACACTACCGACGGAACGATTCACGCCATGTGGCCCCGCAAACAGTTGGACATCGGTTGGACCGATCTGGTGTTCGGCCTCTTGCAAGTCGTCGCATCCCGTGCGCGACCCTCCGCACGATCTGTCGTCGGACACGATTGGGTGCCGCCAGAAGAAGCGATTGTTTCTCTCTCGGTTCGATCCGGTTTGGATCTATTGCTGACCGCGTTGCGATTGCCACCGGGGAGTGAAGTCATTGTATCAGCCGTCACCATCCCCGACATGGTCCGCATCATCGAGCACCACCAGCTCGTGCCGGTACCGGTAGATGTGGACGCCGGCAGGCTGCAACCTGTGGCCGAACATTTGGAGCGCTCGATCACTCCGAACACGCGTGCGGTCCTTGTCGCCCACTTGTTCGGAACGCACGTCGATATGTCGCCCATCATCGAGCTGGCCAAACAGCACGACCTGTTAGTCATCGAAGATTGCGCCCAGGCATTTGTGGGCAGCCAATATGCCGGCGATCCCGGTTCAACTTGTGCGCTCTTCAGCTTTGGTCCCATCAAAACGGCAACCGCTTTGGGAGGCGCGGTCGTCCGCGTGCGCGACAGCGCATTAAGATCGCGAATGGCGGATCTGCAGAGCAAATATCCCTTCCAAAACCGCTGGTCGTATTTCCGGCGGCTGGCCAAATACGCTGCGTATCGGTTGCTGTGCCAACCGTTCAATTATGGACTAATGGTGCGCGCGTTCGGTGTGCTGGGAAAAGACTACGACCGGGCCCTGGCCAACGCCGCCCACTCGTTCGGTGCGAACAATTTCTTCCAACAGATTCGCCGACAACCGTGCGCACCGCTGTTGCGGATGTTGCGACGGCGAATCACCACGTTTTCGCACCTGGGCATGCGGCAATTGCTGCAGCGCACGAATGCGCGGCGATCGACTGGCCGCCGCCCTGTCGCCCGGGATGGTCGTCGGCGCTCGCAATCCAATCCACACATATTGGGTTGCTCCCGTGCGCGTTGCAAATCCCGATGAAGTAATCGCGGCGCTGCGCTGCACCGGCTTCGATGCCACATCCTGCTCGAGCTTGACCGTTGTTCCGACCGTGAGCGCTTCTGCCGGATATGAAGCTGCCCTCGCTCCCTGGCTGAACGAAATCGTGTTCATCCCCAATGGCAACGATCTGCCCGACGCGGAGTGGGAGCGGCTCATCTCCATTCTGCGGAAAGTCGCCATCGCGGTGCCGACCCGTGCGAGGCGCGAACTTGTCGCGCTAGCCGGCGTCTCCACATCGACATGACCGCCGCGACACCGAGCTACCGCTGGAACACTTCTGCCGCCGCCGAAGCCTACGACCAGGCTGCTCCGGCAATCCATCCGTACTACGAAGCGATCCAAGACCAGATTCTCGATCGGCTTCCGTTTGGACCGAATGAAAATTTCGTCATCGTCGATGTGGGTGGAGGATCGGGCCGACTGATGGAGCGCATACTCCGCCGGTTTGCCGGTGCCCGCGCTGTCGTTGTCGATCAATCCGAACCATTTCTGGCAATTGCTGAACGCCGGCTACGGCCGTTCGGCCCGCGTGCGACGTTCATCCAGCGGCGTTTGCAGGAAGACTGGATGTCGGATTTGCCGGCGGCGCCGGACGTGATCGTCAGCACGTCTGCGATTCATCACTTGGTCTCGACAGAAAAACGCAGCCTTTTTGCAAAGTGCTTCGCAGCGCTAAAGCCGGGCGGGCTGTTCATCAATGGCGACGAGTACCGGCCGGCCGATGACGCCGAGTATCGCGGGTTACTCGAAAAGTGGTCGATGCACATGTTTTCGGCAATGGACGCCGGCCGCATACCGGCTTCCTTTCGCCAAACGCTCGACTTTTGGCAGGACCGTAACATCCGCCGCTTCGGAGAGCCCAAGCAGAGCGGCGACGACTGCCACGAAACGATCGCCACGCAACTCGGCTACCTGCGCGACGCTGGCTTCGCCCAAACGGAAACCGTTTGGACGAACGAATTGTGGGCTGTGGTCAGTGCCAGCAAACTCACGCGTATTTCTTGACTGCCTTCTCAATGGAGCCCGCGGCCTTGGCCAAATCGTCCGGCGCCATCACTGGATGTAATTCGATCGCGGCATTGAATGCCATCATCCACGGCTCGCATATGGCGGGAATTTGCGACGCGTCTGCCAGATCGAGAAACAGGTAGCCGGTGCGCTGCCCTTTGTCGTCCGTAAAGTACACGGCTTCGGGCTTCAAATCGGCCAGGATTGATTGGATGGTGGAGCCGAGCTTGCCCGCCTTCGCGGCCGCGTTGCCTGCTTCCACCGGCAAATTGACTTTCAGCAGAACTCGCATGACATTTCTCCTTTTGTTGAACCAAATTAATCTTTTGTCGGCACAGCTTGCTGCTGCCGCACGCGCCAAAAGTGCATGTAGATTAGCATACTCACCAGCGCCGCAATCGCACACCACATACTGGTCAGATACATCGCCTTGAAAATCGCGACCACGACGAGCCCGATGAGTATCAACACGCCAAAGGCGATCATCCATGGATAACTGGACAGAAACGGCGGGCCGCAGGTCGCTAAAATGTATAACGCCGCGAACCACCATACGCCCGTCACCGGATCATCGTACTCGACACCGCGATGCCGGATTTGGGCGTGAATCTGCCCGCCGAATAATGCCCACAACGCATACGCGCAGAGCGCTGTGCCCAATACAACTAGCGGCAGAAGCAGCCGGCGATGTCTTATGCTGGGCTCGACCAGCCAGATGCTCCAGGGCGAAATGGCGATCAGCAGGGCGTGGGCGAACACGATGTACAACAAAATGGCCCAATCCCCCGTTTGCTGCGACACGACGGCCTTCGAGGTAAAGCCAGACAAATCCCTCCTCGATTTGATGGGCGGCGAACATCAACGGCAATGCCCCAAGTAACAACTCGCGCGGATGCCGCACTTGGACTAGAGCGCCGATGCCGACGCTCGCAACCACGGCGCCGCTTACGAAGCTCGCTTCGGCAGAAAAGCACACGGGTAACTCCGGCGGCGCAGTGCCTGGTCTATCGCTTGGTGGCCGATCGGTCGGCGGGCGGCACATCGACCGGGGTTTGCACAAAGGGACATTCTACATTAGAGGATCGTCTCATTACTCCCTACGGATCAGGTCGATTGCCGCGCTTCTTCACTGCCCTCGAAAACGGCCAACTCTTCTTGCAGCCGGGCAATCATTTTGCGGATACCTGCTTTAGTGAAGCCCTTGGACCCGACCGGATTGCTTTTTTGCAACTCATCGAGTCGGTCCTCCAGTGAGCGAAGTTCTTCTTGGGCTTTTTCGTATTCATACAAGGTAGAAATCATCGCCCCTCACGCCAAGTCTAGCGCCACTTTCAGACAATTGTTGAGCTGTTGCTTCATGCTTGTCGAGAGCGTACCGAGCACTTTGGCAATACTGTCCGCATAGATGGTCACGAGCACCAAACACGAAACAACGGAATCCCGAATAAGCCCGGTTGCTTTTCCGTCGGGCGTTTTGATGTCGATAGACAGACAGGCGGGATCCTTCGCCATTGCAAGATTCTTGGTGATCTCGGCCACGACAAGCGTGCGAACCGTTCCCATGTAAGAATCGGATTGAACGATGACGGCCGGCCGTATCTTACCGCGAAGTCCCGAGGGGTGTGGGAAGCGCACCAGAATCACGTCGCCGCGGTTCATGAGTTGTTCGACACGTCGTTATACTCGTCCCAGCCGGTTTGCTCGCCAACGGCCCACGCTGCTGTTTCCAATTCTTCGCGTGTCCACTGGCTGTCGTCGTATTCGTGATCTTTAAGCCGCTCGTACTCACGTACTGGAAGCAAGACGTACGTTTCGTTGGTATGTGGATTGACCATGCGCGGCGGAGTAACTTCCGGCTTTTCCAGATCATATATTTGTTGGTCAGTAAGCTGGATCATATATCTGCCTGTGTGCACGTTATACCGTCACACGGTAATGCTGGCGATCCGCACGCGTGTATACACGTGCCGTTCGCCCGTTTTGCGGCGGAAATTTTTGCGGCGGCGCATCTTTTGGATGACGAGCTTTTCGCCCTTTTCGGGGCCGATGACTTCGGCCGCGACGTTTGCGCCATCGACTAGTGGCGAGCCGAGTTTCGCGTCGCCGTCGCCGCCGACGGCCAGGATGCGGTCGAACGTGATCTTTTCGCCCACCGGCACGTCGCGGTAATTGATAACTACTTCCTCGCCTTCCTCGACTCGGTATTGGCGATTTCCGTCGCTGATGATTGCGTACATGTTTTACTCGTCTGGAATTGCCTCACGCAGCGGCGCAGAGATCGCTGAGTCGCCAGTTAAAGTCTGAATTCAACTATTGCGAGTGCCCGGGTAGCGAACACTTTGTACAGAGTACAGAGTACGCGTGGCGATGATGATCGAACCCGTCGACCCCTACTGCCAATTCATTTTTTTCGTCAGCGTGCTCTGCGCCTCTGCGTGAGATGATTAAAAATATCAGCCCGGCCAGTACTCGTGCTGCTCGAGGTACGCCGCTCCAAGAAAGACGAGGCCCAAGCACCACAACCCGGTGCCGTTCGCAGCCACCCGCTGAAAATACAACCCGCTAACGCAGCCCAAAAACCCGAGCATTGCCCAAAACTTGGACGACCACAAAAACTTCTTCCAACGATTCTTCATCGCTGTTCCTCGTCTGATTTCCCTTGAAGCAGCAAACCCGAAAACTCCGCAGAAAGGGGACAGGCACATTTTGCTGCGAAGACTCCGCCCGACCATCGCGGCGAGGGTGCCCGGCCAGTCCCCGGCGGTTCTGGGACAGTCTCTTAGTGTATCGGTTGGCTCAGTCGCCCGCAATCCGCACTTCGCGGCCGTTGGCGTCTGCGCATTCCATCTTCAAATACTCGGGCGAAAGGCCCTCGCCGCTAACCACCAGCACTTCAACGTTATTGTCCGCCTCGAGTTGAACCAGATCGCGGCGCTTCTTGTTATTGAGGTAGTTGGCCACTTCCTCCTCGACCGTCACCGTGATCTTGGCCACCTGGTTGGTATGGGTACACATTAAGAGCTTGCGCACGACCTCGATCGCCATGCTCTCGGCCGATTTCACCAAACCGCTTCCGCCGCACGCCGGGCATTCCTTGTACACGCTTCGCTTGATGCTCGGGCGAATCCGCTGCCGCGTCATCTCGATCAGACCGAACGGGCTGGTGCGTAAAATTTTCGTGCGGGCACGGTCGCGCTTCATGGCATCGCGCAGGGTGCGCTCCACGCCGCGGCGGTTGCGCTCCTTGCGCATGTCGATGAAGTCGTTCACCACCACGCCACCCAAGTCGCGCAGCCGCAACTGTCGGGCGATCTCGCGGGCCGCTATCTGGTTGAGCTGATAAGCCGATTCCTCGGCCGACCCGTCGGTCCGAAAGCTTCCGCTATTGACATCGATCGCCACCAAGGCCTCTGTCTGTTCAATCACCAGCGAGCCGCCGCCCCGGAGCGGCACGCGCCGCTGATTGATCTGGGCGATCTCATCGTCCAGTTTGTACTTGTGGAACAACGGTTCGCGGCCGTCGTACAGCTTCAAACGATTCACGTACCGAGGCATAACGATCTGCAAAAATTCCTTCGCGCGTTCGAAGGCCTTCGGCTCGTCGATGTAAATCGTATCGACGTCGCCGGTGAAAATGTCGCGGATCGTGCGGATAATCATGTCGCTTTCTTCGTAAATATCGACCGGCCCCGAAGTCTTCTTGATCCGCCGCACGATTACCTTCCACAACCGCAACAGGTAGGCCAAGTCGCGCGACAACTCCTTCTTCGTGCGGTCGGTGCCGGCGGTGCGAACGATGAAGCCGACGCCTTTGGGCGGATTCAATTCGCGCAAAATGTCGCGCAGACGGCGGCGGTCCTCGTCGCTCTCGATCTTTCGCGAGACGCCGATCCGCCCCAACGCCGGCATCAGCACCAGGTAGCGGCCCGGGATGCTGATGTAAGTCGATAGCGTTGGGCCCTTTGTACCGATCCCTTCTTTGATGACTTGCACGAGCACTTCGTCGCCGCGCTGAAAAATATCCTGGATCGGCGGCTTGAACCGCGGCCGAACGCCGATTCTGTGGCGCGCCGTTTTGACGCCGCCGTTGCGCCCGCCGCCCCGCCCCCGGCCAGGGCTCTGCGAGGGATCGTCGCCTTGCTCGGGACGGTCGAAATCGCGGTCGCGGCCTTGCCCGCCGTTGGGCATGTTCGCATTCCGCGGATCGTAACCGCCCTGTTGAAAGTATTGCGGCTCGACATCGCTGATGTGCAGAAAGCCGTTGCGCCCCACGCCAAAATCCACGAACGCCGCCTGGATGCTCGGCTCCAGGTTCACAATGCGGCCCTTGTAGATATTGCCGACATAATTGCTTTGGCTAGTGCGCTCCAAATAAAGCTCTTCCAGCAATGAATCTTCAACAATCGCGATGCGGCACTCCTCTGGCTGCGCGACGTTGATTAACATTTCTTGTTTCATCTCGTGTTATTTCTCACTTAGGGTTTGTTCGACTAATCGCTCCGTCGGCCGGAGGGGGACGCAGGATTGAGGATACGAGGGGCAGGTAAAAAAGCATTTGGCTTCCTGCGCTGCCCGTTGAGTCCTGAATTTTGAATCCTGTGTCCCTTCTCACTCACACCGGCAGCTCCGGCAGAAACTTCGACAGCTCCTCTTTCAAATATGTTTTCACATGCGGGGCGCTTTCCAGCTCCAACGCACGTTTCACCACGCGCTCGCAGTTTGGCACATCTACGCGCCGGCACACCTGTTTGATTTCCGGGATGGCTGCCGGCGTCACACTCAGGCTCCGCAGTCCCATTCCCAACAGCAGCATGGTGTATAACGGATTGCCGCACATCTGGCCGCACATGCTGATCGGCACTTCATGCCGCTGCGCCGTGCGGACGGCCATATCAATCAGCCGCAAAATCGAGGGGTCCGCCGCCGTATACAACCCGGCCACGTCCTTGTTGCTGCGGTCGACCGCCAGGGCGTACTGAATCAGATCGTTGGTGCCGATGCTGAAGAAATCCACCTCTTCGGCAAAGTGATCCAACATCATCACTGCCGAGGGCACTTCGACCATCATGCCAACTTTGATATCGCGATCGAACGGCGTGCCCTCCTCCTCCAAGTCTTCGCGTGCCTCGCGGAGAACCATCTTTGCATGTTTCAGTTCGAGCAATGTGCTGACCAATGGAAACATGATGCTTATGTTTCCCGACACGCTCGCCCGCAAAATCGCCCGTAGCTGCGTGCGAAACAAATCTGGATTCCGCAGCGCCAGCCGAATGCTCCGCAAACCGAGAAACGGATTCGCCTCATCCTCCGGGTACGGAATGCTCGCCAGCTTATCGGCGCCCAGATCGATGGTCCGCATGACCACCGGCTGACCGCTTAACGCTTTGGCGACGGCCGAATAAGCGGCCTCCTGCTCATCCTCGGTCGGCTCCTCGTCGCGCGAGAGGAAGAGAAACTCCGTTCGATAGAGTCCGATTCCATCGGCGCCGCGCTTCTGGCACTGCTCGACCTCGTAGGGAAACTCGATGTTGCCCAATAGCTGGATTCGCACGCCGTCGGCCGTTTCGGCCGGCAGATCGCGTAATTTTTCGAGCTTGGCCGCGTGCGAGCGGTACTGAACCACCTCGTGACGATAGCGGGCCACCGTCTCCTCGTCCGGCTGCAGAATCACCATGCCCTGGTAGCCATCGATGATCGCCGTCTCGCCGCCGGAAAAGCTCGTCAAAAATGGCCCGATGCCCACTACGGCCGGTATGCCCAGCGCCTCGGCCACAATCGCCGTATGGCTTCCCGCTCCGCCAATCTCCGTCACGAAACCCTTCACATATTTCGGATTGAGATTCGACGTCTCGCTCGGCGTCAGATTGTGCGCGAGGACCAACACTTCCGCGTTGATGTGGGCCAACTCCTCGCGTCGCTTGCCGAACAAGTGTCGAAGGAGCCGCTTTTCGATGTCGAAGATGTCGTTCGCCCGCTCCGGCATGTAATCGCCGTCGAGCGATTGAATCACTTTCGCGTAATGACGCAGCGCCCGACTCACCGAATACTCGGGCGAATAGTGCCGCTGGCGGATCATCTCCTCCAACTTTTGATGCAGGCCGCGGTCGTTCAGCATCTGAATGTGGGCCGAAAAGATGGCCGCCGAATCGCTGCCGAGCTGCTCGGCAACGCGGTCGCGATGTCGCTCGATTTCGCTCGTGGCGGCGGCGATTGCTCGATCCAGCCGCTCCAGCTCGTCCTCCACGGCATCGCGCGGCAGAAAACGACGAGGGATGCGAAAACCCTCGTTGTCCATGACAAGTACTTCGCCGATCGCCACGCCGGGCGATACGGCAATTCCTTGAAGACGTTCCATCTTGTCTCGATCGGGCGACTGGTTACTCGAGCCAATGAGGCCACGCGTGCAGCGCGGCCACACCCCCATGCGCGAGGAAAATGCCGCGCCTTTCGGGCCAGCCCATCCCACTCGCGCGGCGGCACCGACGATTCGAGGTGCGCTGCCATTGCGAGAGGAGCTGCGAAGCACAGGCGGCAAGTGTTGCGACGCCGTTGTGTCGAGTACCGATCACCAAAATATGTTGTAAAATGTGCGGTTAAAAATGATCCGGCGCCTGCCAAGAATCGACAGGCTGCCTCAGCTATTTTCGTTCAAGCCGACACGCGCCGGGTCGCCATCGGCCGAGTCGCCGCGACGATCCGACTTGGAAAAAATATTGATTTCCCACTATTTACTTAATGCCCCGTTTCGTTATCTACGTCTTCTTGCGGAAAACCGTTCTCGACGAGCGTTGCCAGTGCATTTACGGCTTCTTGCGCATCGCGACCCTCTGCCTCAAGGATCAATTTCGTACCTTTCGCGGCTCCCAACGTCAATAAATCCATGATATTTCTGGCTTCAACTCGCTGACTGTCGCGAACGATCTCGATTTTTGCCTCGAACTGCTGGGCCAATCGCACGAACATTTCCGCCGGGCGCGCGTGCAGGCCCTGCTCATTCTGAATTACAATCACGCGGGTGATCCGGGAATTGTTCATGCCCCAAGTTGTCGGTAAGGTCAGTGCGTTGCCAACATTTACGTCCCATATCTCGGGTGCGATATGCGCGTTTGGCTCCTCGTAGAGCAGGCCCGCAGCCTGCTTCAAGGACTCGTTCAAGTCGGGCAAAGCCTGACCTACGATGAGAACTGATTGTTATCCGCCTCTTCCAGAAGTTGCCATACATCTTCGGGTTTCTTACTCTGCTTCAGGAAGCGACAAAATGTGTCGTCGCGAAGCTGGCGCGAAATATTTTCCAATGCTCGTAAGTGATCGCCCGGGCGGTCCGGCGGGGAAACCAGCAAAAACAACAAATGCACTTTCTCGCCGTCCAAGCTGTCGAAGTTCACCCCGTGCTCGCTGATCGCCACCGTGCCGATCAATTTGTCGATCGACGGATGCTTCGTGTGGGGTACTGCCACGCCGCGGCCGATTCCCGTGCTTCCAAGTTCCTCGCGCTTCAGTATCGCCTCAACAATGCTTTCGTAGTCTTTCGAGTTAACCTTCTTTGCTTCCAGCAACGAGGTGGCCATCGCTCGGATTACTGCTTCCTTCTCGTTGGCCTCCAAATTCGTACGGATCGCCTCGCGACAAATAAAATCGGAAAACTTCATCGGTTATTCGCCTCGTCGACCGAGTATGGATGATCGCCTGAATGATTATTTACTGTAATTAACCGCAGAGCGCCGCGCCGGCGTTCGTGACGCCGTCAAACCGAATCAACGACGCAGCCGACCCACCACAATACACTCGCTTGTCAAAGATCGATTGTCAAAATCAACTTGAACACGTTGCGTCGCACTCGCTCACCGGCACAGCCTTGGCAATAGCGGGCAGCTACTTATTCTGCTTCCACTTCCGGCTTTATTTGCGTCTCGCCGCGCCGCGGTTCGGTATTACGATGTCGTTCCTGAACCTTTTCTTTGTACTTGCGAAGCTGTTGCTCCAACCGGTGAACCACTGCGTCTACCGAACCCATGAGATTGTCTGATTGGTCGTGGGCCACGAAATCGTGCTTGTGCTCCGCCGAAACCTTCAGGTCCACGCGCGGCGTTGTTTCGTCTGTCAAATCGATGATCACTTCGATCGCCGCGAGCCGATCAAAAATCCTTAAAAGCTTCTCAGCCTTCGCGGTAATTCGCTGTTGCGACGCCTCGCTCAATTGACCGTGTCGGGTGGATATTTGTATCTGCACCAATCTATCCCCATCGCCTCATTTATCCGGCAACCTCTCGTGGCCCAGGTCACGCCGGTCACTACAAACGGCTCATTCTAGCCCTTTTTGGCTTGCCGGACAAACCGGGTTCTTTCCCGGTGGATTTGGCAGAGGAGACAACGAGACGAGGAGGAGGGGGGAGACAAAGCGATTAGCCGTCCGGACGCGCTTTGCTCGTCTCTTTTGTCTGGCAGTTATTGGGGTTGCGATACGGGTTTCAACTCGCCAGCGTCCAGCCGAGCACGCCAACGGCGAACATTCTGAGTCCGCTCCGCCAGGTTTGCCGCGGGGTTCGACATCAACTGCTTACCCGTGATTTCCTTCAAATCCTGTACCGCCAGCACGCGATAGTCGAGACTGTCGCTTTCCAGCCAATTGATCAGTTTGGCCACTGCCCCGGTCTTCACTTGGTCCGGCGTGTGGCCAATTTGATCGGCGTTATATCCGCAGAGCATTTCGTATAAATCGCCGGCCGCTGGCCGCCCGCGCTGCGCCACCAGCGCTTCCCACACTTTATTAGCCGAGTCGGGGCTAAGTGCCATCGCCGCGCGCAGCGTATCGATATGACGTTTCCAATTTGCCTTTTGTTCCGAATCTCGCAGAGCGTCGATAAACGGCACGAACAGTCCGACGTGGATGCTGCTGCTCGCCACCAGCGACTTCACTTCTTTCCGCCCGCTGCTCTGAAAAATCTCCAAGAGCTGGGTGTCGGCCGGCACGTTCGACACGAGCGTGCTTTCAATCACTGGAGCACCATAACGCTGCTCGCTTAGCTGAACGATCGGTTCACGATCGATCCACTCCGGCGGTGCAGGGTCGGCCACTGGTTCTGTCGCACCCGCCACGCTGACTGTCCAGCGCGACGGCTTCTCCACCGTTTTCGACCCGGCGCCGTCCTTCCATACGACCCCACCGTCTGGCGCAAACAGCCGACATTCGATCGGCGCCGGCGCTTGTCGCGGGTCCTGTCCCGGTACGTGCTTTCGTTCCACTTCAACAGCGAGCGTCGAGTTGCGGGCCAACTGCGCTTCGCCCGTGTTTGGCCCAAGCTTCAATCTCAGCCGGTTCTCACCGTTCGTGGAATTAATAAAAACGAGCCGGCCGTAAACCAGTTCGACCATCGGAATCTCGGCGCCGGCCGCAGCGGCTCGCCCATCTGGCTTTGTCTCGTTGCCACTCCCCATCACCACCTGCGTGCCGCCCGAAATGTCTAAGTGAAACCCCGAGACCAGCGCGATCTTCGGCCGAAACTCAGGCAGCGCGAGCAATCGCTCACCAGCAAGCACGGCCGCCCGCGGTTCTACCCGGAACCATGCCCCCGTCTTGCCGTCGTACCGCAATAGAACCGTCTTGCCGCCCAGATACGTTCCAAGCTCGGGCGAAATCGGCGGTTTGTCGCCCGCTTTCGCGTTCGCAGCGGGCGGAGCCGGTACGGCAGGAGTTGCATTTGCGGCGATGCTCCCTGGAGCTGGCGCAGTAGCTGCGGCGCCTGTAGCAGGCGGAACAGTTGCGTTTGGTTGGGGCGGCAATGGTGGATTGGTAGCGGCTGCAGATGGAGGACCCGCCGGGGTCGATGGAACGTTTACAGTTGGATTCCCCGGTAGTGTCGGCCCAATCGCACCCGTGTTTACTGGATTCGTCGCTGCGCCGGGATTCGCAGTAGCGGCGGCGATCGATGTCGCGCCGCCAAGCGATGGCGCTGCCGACGGTGGCGTCGTGGCGATCGCTGATGATGGCTGCGGGGGTGCGGCTGGCGGATAGCGATCGGGCTCGCTCGAGATTGCTGTTGATTGAGGCGGACCCGTTGGCGAGATCGCCGGGTTTAACGGCTGCGGCGGTGAGCTGAGCGCAGCCGCCGCTGCAGTGTCCGTAGGGGCAGTGGCCATCGATTCACTCGGCGTGTTCGACTCGGCCTGTTCGGTCGCGGTCGCCTCGTTTGGCGATCCACTCTCCGCAGTCGGCGCAACCGAGTCTGGCGTCAGCAACGCAACCGATGTGCCCTTTCCAAACCACCCGGGCAATCCCGTCCCCAATAAGATGGCAATGCCGATGAGCACGACAGCAGCAAGTCCGGCCAGCGCGACCCATGATCGCCACCACGCGCTGGTTCGCAGGTACTCTGGAATTTCGACGGGGCGGGGCTGCGGCGCGGCCGACCTCATTCCCCCGAGTTGTCCCGGTGCGACCGATGCCGCAGAGCTTGCCTGAGTCGTGTGCGCGGGTTCCATCCGCAGCCGCTTCCGTTCGCCCGCTTCGGTAGCGATCGTGTACATTCGCTGCCGGGCAAGCGGGTCGACATCGGCCGGCTGCCCCAGAACCATTGTGAGCACATGATGACACGCCGCCGCTTCGGCCAGATGCACGTCCGACTCCAAACAAATACGTTCAAAGTCGCCCACCGCATCCGGCGGCATCACGTTGTCCAAGTATTCGGCGACCGAATTGGGATCCAACCCCATGCCACTGCCGACTACCTGCGGTGCGCTGAGCCGCAGCCGACGCACGGCGTCGCGCGTGCGATGCACCAAATCTTCCGCAAAGTCGCTCGACTCGATCTTTTGGGAGAGCTCCTCCTTATCGGCCGGGTCCAACACGTCGTCCAAATACGCTAGCAATGTCCGCAGTGTCAGTCGCATGAAAAAACCTCGTGGGCGAGCCCGCTCTCGTGGGTTGGTTACGCTGTGCGCCGGTCTGCCCCGACGCCGCACAGATAATAGTGCCAATTTGGCCCAGCCACCGTGCAAGAAAACCGGCAGCACCCGATTCTTTCGGCAGTTAAGCCATCAGAAAGCTGAAGAAGGCCGCTTGCGGCGTAGGTCTGCTGTCTTACTCGCCGCGGCGAACATCCTGTCGAAATGCCGCCAGCCCGAGTATCGATACCAGCCCCTGCCCCACCGCCACGACCAGCGGATGAAGCCGTGGCGCTTCGACCGCCGCGACATTCCACATGTCGGTCCGTTCCCAACCATCGACCGTGCGCACCCATTGCCCGACGGACGGAATAATCGGCCCACTGCGTGCCGGTGCCTCTACGCGGCACGACAAGGTGCCCACGCCCAGTAACAACAGCGTTATGCCAAGAATCAATCGCACGATGGACACTGACGGAGCACGGCGGCGTGATTCCGTGCGGCCGCAAAAGCGGCATTCAACCGCAAGACGAGGAGCTGAACGCAGGCGCGGGCCGGAGAATTCCGGCCGTCTTCGACTGCACTGCGCCGCCCATGATGCAACGCGGGTGCCCAATTGCCGCTCCGTTGCTCGATGTGCCCCGCCGAAGCGCTTAGCCGCATTCACTTTGCGGCGCCTTACTCTGCGAATTCATTGCACCCGGCGGCCCACTCGCTGTTGACAATCTGCAACACCTTCCGCCGTACAACTGTTGTCAAATAACCACCGCCCGCTCATTGTCGCGTCGTGCTGCCCCCTCGTCGGGACCTTGACCTCACAGTCTCCGCGTCCCGCTTTTGCAGCGTGCGTGGCGAGGCTTTCCCGATACTCGTTTCCGGATGCTCGCGGGCCTCTTTTCGTCATCATTTTGCCGCAAAGCATTTGGCGTTGCAAAACTGATGGTTACAATTCAGGTAGAACGTGCGTTGCAATCTCCTCTCCGCTCGGGCGGGGCCCGAAGAAAGCTAAATTGCGTGACTCGCAACCGCATATTACTCGGCCGTGCCATCGAAGAGGCCGAAGGCTACACCGATCTCGGCATGCTCGAGCATGCCCTTCGCGCGCTCCAACGTCGCGGCGCTTTAGTTCACGGCAATGGGCGGGCTTGTTACTTGCTCGGCGAATCGCTGCGCGAGCTGGCCCGCTATGAAGAAGCGATTCTACCGCTGGAGCGCAGTGCCGATTTGATACCCGACGATATTCATGTCTGGCTCGCGCTTGGCTGGTGCTTCAAGCGTACCGGCCAGCTTGCCAAGGCCATCGAGGCGTTGGAGCGGGCGGTGAAGATCGATCCCGGCGAGGCTGTGCTTCACTACAACCTCGCGTGCTATTGGAGCCTTGCTCGCAATCGCGATCTGGCGTTGCGATACCTTTCGCGGGCGTTAGAAATCGACACCAATTTCCGCGACATGGTGCCAGATGAGCCCGATTTCAATCCTCTTCGGCACGATCCGGAATTCATCGCGCTGACCAGTGTGATCGTGTAAGCGATATCTTTTGAAACTGGTATGACAGGCGGCGCGAATCGCGGCACGCAATGGAGCGTCCGCTCGGCGGACGCCTCGAACTTTTGGCAACTTCAAGTCGATTCGGCTTGCGAGGCGGCCGCATACTTCAATCCCAGCAAAAACTTCTGCGCGGCCAGATAGTCTTCTCGCGGCATCGAGCCCGCGTCGTTCCGCAGCATGCGCGACCATTGATCCACCGAAGTCGCTATTTCCTGGGCTGTTGCAGACCGCCGCTCGCCATAGCCGACGTGTTGCCGGAACAGTTCTTCCAATTGAGTCCGGTTGTCTTGGAACTTCGCATCTTGTAGAGCGACCGGCCAGCAAATCGCGCCCGTCGTTGGATTCAGTTCGTTTGTGGACAATTGGTAAGCTTGCCGATAGATGGTCGCCCGCCGCTCGGCCAGTAGTTGTTGGCCCTCGGCAGCACGTGCGGCATGCTCTTTCCGAGCCTCAACGCGGGCGTCCGCCCACATCTTCATCTGCGCCTGCAGAGCCTCGGTTTGCTTGAGGTCGTTTTCGCGGTCCATGCTCGCGCCTGTTCGCGAAGTATTTCGGCCTGGCCTTCGTTGACTTGGTAATTACCCAGGGCATCGATCACGGCCGCCCGCCCACGTAAAAAACCTTCCGCGGCGGTAGATGAGTGATAGTAGCCGAGACCCCACCCCGCAGGGTACGAATGCACCGGCCGGTACAATGGCCTGGATGGCATCCGGTTGTAACCGTAATCAGATTGCGCCATGCCGCTCGTAGTAAGCGAAAGCGCGGCAACTGTAAAAACAAGACCAATGGCGAATCGTTGAATGACAACTATGCGTTTCATGGCTTGGTCCCTTGATTCGGTTTTAAATCGCACGCACGAGCTTAGGGCAATTGTGATGCCAACCTGTCGGACCATCTGTGCGGCGGGCAAGAAACATTGCGATTGCCGGGAAAACCGGGTCATTGAAGGCTGCCATCAAAGCCGTCTCTCTTTGAGCGGGGGACTGCACACCCCTCCGTTTCGTCTCAAAGAGAGACTTTTCTCTCACGTTGAGATGGGTAGCTATGCCTGATTGGAGACCATCTTCGGTCCGCAAACGCCGATCGCGCGGTAGTGTTGGAAGAAGCCAACCGACAGGCCCGTAGTGGGTCGCGTTATCGATGGGCAATGCAGAAGCGGCGCAACTACTTATCCGGTGTCACGAATTCGTCGCCTGGCGAAGCTTCACTGCGCCCCAGAACGGTGTCCTGCTGGCGCATTCCCGCGGCAACCACACCCCGGTCGTTACGAAACATGTCGTCGTCGGACCCAGGCAGCTTGCAGGTCGTTAACACCTTGAGGCTCCCATCCTGGCGCAGCACCTGGACAAACGCGCCACCATGATTGGGACTCATCAGATCGCTTCCCTCATCGCCCGAGGTATCTGAAAACACTGGCGCGTGCTCGTCCCGAACGTAACGGAATTCATTGCCAACCCGATACGGGAAGCGATAGGCATAGAACGGCGACATCTTCGCGGTGGCGCGGGCTACTTGGCTCGCCGACATCGCTCGTATTGCTGCAGCGCTCGGTAGGCGAAACACAAGCCGCCCGGAGCGGATTTCGTCGGCCAACGGCGCCGCGGGGCACACCAGCAAAACCCTCAGGTCTTCTGGGTGAACATAACCTCTCTCGATCAGCCGCGCAACAAAAATACCTGCATTTTCATTCGGCTCCACCCGTGGATACTCGCCGCCGTGGTCTTCAGCGAACTTGGTTACTAATACCCACAATTGCCGTTGATTGTTCTGGCACACCTGGCGGCGCGTTCCATCGCGGCTGTTGCGCAGTGCGGGGAAGATTAACATGCTGACGGCGAGCATCACGCCGCCGGCGACCGTCAAATCTGCCAGACTCCAACCCAGTATTCCGGCCGGCGGCGCATCGCCGGCTTCCGTGAAAGCTGCTTCGCGACGGCCCACAGGCTCATTTGAGTCGCAGCAACCAGTTACCCGCTCGGCAGTTCGCGCGGCCAAATCACTGGGTGGGCCATCGTCCATCGAATCGGCGTCTTGTTGGGCCGCGAAACACTCCCGCAGCCGCGCGAGTTCGCGCCGCAGCTCTGGACTGGTCTGCAACTGCGATTGGACTTCTTGCCGCTCCTCGGCGTCCATCTCGCCCAATATGTAGCGGATCAATAGTTCGCGCATGGCCGGCGCTGGTTCGATGACTACTCAAAATGAGAGCCCGCCAAAGGCGAGCTCTCCGAAGTCTCTCAAGTTCTTATTGTTTTCAGCCGAAAGTTACTTGCCCAGGGGTCACGCCCAGAAGCTCGGCCGACGGTCGTGGCTGCCGGGGACGTCGCACGGGTCACATGCTCCACGGCTCCGGGAAGGGCGCGGCACCTGCCTGAAACCACGCGCTTCGGAGACTCATGGCGTGCCCCCATCTTGCAGCACGGTTTTGGCCGCTCAATTATTTGCCGGTGGTTGGGTGTCTTCCCAAGCTTTTCCCAGCCGCTTAACTGCCGAATGAAGCCGGCTCTTCACGGTACCAACCGGAACGGCCAGTTCATCGGCCGCTTCACGATACTTCATTCCGCGAAAATAAACCAACCGCACAGCCGACCGCAGTTGCTCCGGCAACGCGGCTACCGCCTGGCGGATCCATTCTTTACGTTCACCTTGCTCCAGGCCGCTCGCCGGCTCCTCTTCCCGGCCGCTGAGCACATCGACCAGCGAACCCAGCTCATCGTGTTGCACGCGATTCGGACGATCCAGGCTTACCAGCCGGTGCCGCCGATTGCGGCGCTGGATGTCGATTGCCTGATTCGTGGCCACGGTATATAGCCAAGGCCGCACCTTCCGCTGCTCATCGAAGAGCTGGCACTTCAGATGGACCTGCATAAACGTCGCTTGAAACGCATCCTCCGCCAAAACCTGATTGTTCAGGAATCGACGCAGGTAGTTGTAGAGCTCGCGCTCGTACCGTTTGACCAATGTCTCAAATACGGCCGAACTACCGGCTAGCCGGTACTCCAGCAACAGTTCCTCGTCGGTCATCCGCTCCAAATCGAGCGGAGCGACTGCCAGGGCACGGACCGTAAAGCCAGTGCGAGTCGTGTTGCGAACGCGATCTTCCGTGTTTTGCTCTGTCATTGTTACGAACCTCTATATAAGAGAGTTCGACGCCAAAACGGGAAGTTTTCCCTCTTCCCCGTCGTCAAGAATAGTGACCGACAACCCTGCATTGTAACGCTTTGCCTCTCCTTGGGTCGCCGATTTGGTAGGCAGATTGCCGAAGAGTCGCCGGAAAAGGCCAACTACCGGTTCCACCGTCCCAAGTTCTACAAACGGCAACTAGTGTGCCAAACTGTCTTGCAAGCATCTGCTATCATGGAGCTTAATCTTTCATAAGCTCTTTCATGTAGGTCAGTTACGCCAGATCAGACCGTGACGTGGATGGTAAGCTGGGTAAGCGAACGAGCCGCAATCGCCTGCCATAATTGCATTCGTTCACCGAATGATTTACTTGCCAGCGTTGCGGTATTGAGCATGCTTGTGTTCAACTCCGCGACACATTCAACCCCACGACGCCCCCGGCGCGACGCCAGCGAACATACAATAGATGCCCCCGGCGTTGTATGTCTTGCGGTGAAAATCCAAAAGTAGGGGTCCCGCAATCCCAGCCGGGCATCGCCCCAGAGGATTTGGAGACGAGAATTTGAGCGTGACACAATCAACCGATGATCAGGTTCACAACCATGCTGCCGCCTCGGCTGCGGAGCCGGCCGAAGGCCTTAACCCGGAACAGCGCGCCGAGGCCCGCCGTTATAGCCACATCTCGCTCGCCTGCACGTTAGCGGACATGGCGATCGACCTAGTTTATCTGGCAATCATGGCGTTTGTCTGCGCACGGCCCATCGATGCCTGGCTGGCAACTTTCGCGCATCTTCGCGGCGAGAAGTCGATGCCGCGGCTTCTCGCGCTTTTCGGCATCGTGATGTTGCTGCACATTTTTATCTCGCTGCCACTTTCGTTCTATTCGAACTACGTTGTCGAACATCAATTCGCGCTTAGCAATCAGTCGTTGCGGCGCTGGCTTCGAAATTGGTCGCTCAGCAACGTGCTGACAATTCTGTTGGGCGCCGCGCTGAACGCTGGCCTGTTCTGGATCATCTGGCACACGGGGACATATTGGTGGCTGATCGCCGCCGCAGCGTTCTTTGTCGTCAGCATTGTCTTGGGCCAGCTCGCCCCGGTTCTGATCGTGCCGCTGTTCTACAAAGTCGAGCCCATCGATAACGCTGAATTGGTCACCCGCATGAAATCGCTGGCCGCGGGAACCGGCCTGACGATCGAAGGCGTCTATCGACTGGGGCTGAGTGCGGACACGCAAAAGGCCAATGCTATGCTAACCGGTCTCGGCCACACGCGCCGCGTGCTGATGGGCGACACGCTGTTAAGCAAATTCTCACCCGAAGAAATTGAAGTCATCTTCGCCCACGAGATTGGCCACCATGTTCACCGCCACATTCAGAAAATGATTGCGATGGGCGTCGTGATCAGCCTCGCCGGTTTCTGGCTGCTCGATCGCGTGATCGTTTGGTGGGCCGATATTCCGAGTGCCGCCGGTGCACCGACCAGCGCATTGCCGCTGGTGATGTTCACACTCACGGCGTTCATGCTGATTCTGTCGCCGCTGCAAAACGCCATCAGCCGCCATTACGAACGCCAATGCGACCGCTATGCCCTGAAGCGCACTCTCAATCCCGTCGCCTACCGCTCTGCGTTCCTGAAATTGGCCCGCCTCAACAAGGCCGACATGGAACCGAACCCGGTCGAAGTCTTCCTGCTCCACAGCCACCCGCCGATCAGCGAGCGGCTGGCGATGGCCATACGCCCGCAATTAGCCTGGATTGTTCTCCATTTCATCCAAATAGTCTTGGACCGCAGCTTGGAATCGTTCAAAGACGCTCCGTGCGCCTTCAATACCAGGCAGCATGTCCTCCCACCGAAGTCGGAATCCATATCCGTGATGGATCACATGGCGAAATTGACGGTAAGGAGCTAAATCGTCGGATAAACGCAAATCCAAAAGAGGTGGCAAATCTTGCCGGGAAGGATCGCGGAACGACCTGACCAACTCCACGTGCCAACTATCGCCTTGTGGAATTTCGACTCGATGGAACCGGCAAATCCGCTTTAGCACATTCTCGATGCCGCCATAAAAATTAGCGAGGAAGAGTCCAGCAGCGGCAAGTTCACGGACGGCTGCTTGCCGGTCTCCAACATCGTGAAGCAGCGATTCGAGTTCGTCGATCGAACTTTGTATTGCGTCGAATTCAATGTAGACCTCACGCCTGAGTTCGTTCGAGTTCATAGACGGTTCGCCCCTTTTCGACGACGCAATCTGAGAACGCATCCCCCGGCTGCAACGCGATCACATCAACGTGTTTGCCTAGTTCTTCTCCTAGTCTCGCGCCAAACCGAAATAAGTCCCATCCCGTTAGCCCTTCGCAGGCGAAATCGATATCACGAGCGGTCGCGGGTGATTCGGCGGCCGAGCCAAACAACACCAGTTTGGTGACGCCGAATGCACGTGCGATTTCGGCAGATCGGGCGATCGTATCCGCGTTCATTTGCGCAAACTCGCTAAACGAAACTGTCATTTGCTTCGAGGCCGCCCTGTTTAGGTAATTATCGGCCGCACGAATGTACACTGCAAGAGAGATTAGCCGGACGTTGCTTAGCGGTGTATCCAGTCGCGAGTAATGCACCGCACGACCGAACCACCAGCAGCGATACCAAAACCGTAGCGGTCGGTACGATCACAATGAGCATCGTGCCGCCGAACAGCCACCAAGCCACCATCTCGTTATGCATTGCTATGGCCGTGGCGGCTGCTAACAAAATGGAAACAGCCGAAACCAAGACGATATTTCTTTGGACGTTACCAGTGCCTAAGGCGGCGAACGCCGCGCAGGCCGTGTTAACGAAAAAAGTTGCGAACATGAATGAGTAAATCGTTATCGTCTCCCACGTTGAAGGCTCATGGCCGGTTGCTGCCCGCGCTAGTCGGAGCAAGCTCAAAACGATCGCAACAATCGACATCGCAACCATCAATTGAAACATCGAGAATTGAAGCCGTCCTGCGCGTGGTGGCGGCCCTGCTTCGGGGTCTACGTGTGAGAGCTCAAACCCGCGCCCGATCAACATGAATGTTGCGCCAAAGAGCAGAAGAATGATCGCGTTCGGCGCCACCATCTCCAAATACTGCATGATCCGTTCCGATCTGAACATCTTATGAGGATCTCGTGCGCATTCATAACAAAACGGAAAGGCCGAAAGGTAGAAACTGGCGGCCATCCCGATCGCTACGCGCCACAGAATGCGTGTACGCCCCATACCGATCCAAACTGATAGCGCCATCATTCCACCGAGTGGCAGCGACACAAGCGTCCACAAAAGCGGTAAAGTGTACGTATCGATGGGGAACAAAAGTCCGAAAAGTGGCGCCGTCGCAAGAAGCAGATGGGCACCGACAAGCCAGCGAATTCTGGAACACACGGTCGCTTCGCAATTCCTACCCACGTGCCACCTGCGTTCCGCTCACCCGCCGCACGATGCGTCGCATCTCAAGAACGCTGATCGTCGAGAGAACGCGATGAATCGGCAATCCGCTGGACTTGGCCACCGCATCGATGGAAGTCGGCGAGCCGTCGATCGCCGCCAGGACCTGTTGCTCGATCTCGTTGAGCGTGAGTTCGGCCGGGCTGGCGAGCGTCGTCCCGTCGTCTCGCGCGAATGTTTTCGGCCAACGGCCCCAGTTCGGCCAGCACATCATCGATCGATTCGACGAGCTTCGCGCCGTCTTTGATCAGCGCATGGCAGCCGCGCGACATGCGGCTATCGACCGGCCCCGGCACAGCAAACACTTCGCGACCCTGCTCATAGGCATGCCGAGCGGTGATGAGCGCGCCGGAGCGTTCGGGCGCTTCGACAACGATCGTGCCGACGGACAGGCCGCTGATAATCCGGTTCCGCTGCGGAAATGCGCCGCTGAGCGGAATCATTCGCGGCGGCGATTCGCTCAACAGATACCCTTCCGCCGAAACTTCTTCCGCTAATTTTGCGTGCTCCGGCGGATAGATTTCCAACAGACCGCTCGCCAGCACCGCGATCGTCCGCCCGCCGGCCGCCAGCGCGCCGCGATGCGCCGCCGCATCAATCCCGCGAGCCAACCCACTTACGACCGTAAAACCCGTGCGGGCCAAACTGCCCGCAAGTCGCTCGGCCTGCGCCAAACCATACCGCGTGGCGTGGCGCGTACCGACAATCGCCACCGCCATCTCATCCTGCGGCTGCGGCTCGCCATGTCGAAACAACACGCCGGGCGGGTCGTGAATCTGCCGCAGCGGCCGCGGATAGGCAGCGTCGCTTTCCGTGAGCACGTCGATGCCGTTCTCTGCGGCTAGCTGCAACTCGGCTTCGGCATCGATCTCTTCGTGGGCAGCCAGAATTCGCGCCGAAGTCTTCGGCCCGATGCCGTCTACCGATTGTAGTTCGTCTCGACTCGCGGAAAGCACCGCCCCAGCCGAACCAAACCGCTCCAATAGCGCTTTCCGCAACAAGGGCCCCACGCCCGAAACCAACGACAGCCGAACGCTATCGATAAGCTCATCGGCAAACAGCGTCTCGGCCATACGCACACCGGTTCCCCGGCGGCTCAATTTAACGCGCACTATGCCTGCAGAAAAAAGCCGGCGCTATCGAAATATTTCATCGACCGGGCACGAGAAGCCCGGCACCACCGGATCGCCCGTGAGAATTTCACCTGATGATCTTGACCGCGACTTGTCCCGGCTGATGGATCGTCACGATTTGAAGCTTCGGGTCAACAACCCAAACAGCCGCGCATCCGGCTGCAGAGCCATTCGTGATTTTTTCATCAACTTCCCCCGACCGGTCGCTGGGTGAGAGGACTTCGACGGCCAAATCAGGAGCCCCGGGCCAATGCCGTTTTCGGCTCCCTTTGGGAACGTGTTTTGGCAATGAACGCGAAATCCGGCGCGCGAACAGTGTCGGGGTCACATTCAATAGGAACCCCGTTTCAGCACCAAATCCTCTTCCAAGATCATTTGTCGGATAAAGGACCGAGGAATGACGCGACATTGGCCGCGACGGCACCGTGCCGCCAACCAGCCGGTGACATCATGCGAAGTTCTCCTGCAACAAGTTCATATCGTTCGCCCATGCCGGACGGCAAAGGCAGAAGCTGATCGGCGGTGACGTACGTTGTTGTGCTCATTCTCGGATTATAGCCCTCCGACAACCCGTTGTCTGCTGAAGTTGCGAACGATGGCTTTTGCCGAGCGATGGGGCGACCTGTTAGCCGTTCGTCGGCGGACGAGCTTCCATGGTGATTGCATACTCCTGAAAACCGACTGATCGCCAAAATGCACGACCAGTGTCATTGTCAACAAGGACTTCGATTCGGAGTCGCGGCGCACTTGCCCATGCGTTTTGCCACAACCAGTTCAGCGCGTCGCGAGCGACACCTTGCCGTCGCCGATTGGGCACAACGAATAATTGACGCAGATATACAAACTCCGGCTCGCGACGAAACAGCGCGTAGCCGATTGTGTGCTTGCCATCCTCGAACAAAATAGCTTGGTAATCTCCTCGCAGCCATTCGGTCATCCGCTCGGTGAGTTGCCAAAGGTCCATCGGATTTCGATGGCCTTCATCGCGAATGAGCTGCTGATTCAGCGTCGCGATGAGTCCGGCGTACTCTGGCGTGGCGAAACGGTAGCGGATTTGGTGCATGGCATTTGCCGCTCAATTCGAAAACGCTTTCACTGGTCATCGTCCAATGCGGCGAGAATTTCGTCCGTTGCGACGTCGCCCACCAGCTCCACATGGCCCATCCGCGTCGGCAACACGAACCGAAGCTTCCCGCGCTCGACTTTCTTGTCGCGATACATCAACTCGATCAGTTCGTCGCGGTCCACATTGGGCACGTCCAATGGCAGGCCGAATGCCGTCAACAAATTGCGTTGCCGCTCGACAAATGCGGCATCGACTCGGCCAACCCGCTGTGCAAGCCGGGCGGCACACATCATGCCGATCGCCACGCCCTCGCCGTGCAGCAGCGCGTCGTAACCTGTGGCCGCTTCGAATGCGTGGCCGAACGTGTGGCCATAGTTAAGGATCGAACGCAGGCCCGTTTCTTCGCGCTCATCTTTTTCAACGACGTCCGCCTTCAATCGGCAGCACCGCTTCACGATATGCGTCAACAGCGCCGCATCACGATGGTTGATCGGGTCGATGTTCTGCTCCAGATAGCCGAAGAAATCGGCGTCCTGGATTACGCCGTACTTCACAACTTCGGCGAGACCCGCCTTGAATTCGCGTTCCGGCAGCGTTCTGAGCACGCTCACATCGATCACCACGCCGCGCGGCTGCCAGAAAGCGCCGACCATATTCTTGCCGCCCGGCAAATTGATGCCGACCTTCCCGCCGACCGAGCTATCGACTTGCGCCAAGAGCGTCGTCGGCACTTGCACGAACCGCAGCCCACGACCGAACGTCGCCGCTACAAAACCGGCAACATCGCCGACCACGCCGCCGCCCAGCGCTAGCACGACCGTCTGCCGATCGGCCCCCTGGTCGAGAAGTTGCTCCCACAAATCGGCCGCCACCTCCGGCGACTTGCTTGGCTCGCCGGCATCAACGACCAGAACATCAACCTGTGCGCCTGCCTCTTGCAGCGCATCACCGACCGGCTCGCTGTACAGCTCATCGACAATTGAATCGGTGATGATGACGGCATGCGCATCGTCCTCGTGCGCATCGCAATATCGCACGACCTCGGTAAGGTTCCCGCTGCCGATCTCAATGTCGTAGCTGCGCGGCCCCAAATTGACGTGAACTGTTTCCATTGTCACGCCCCAACGCGCGCCAGATCCTCCGGCGTCACCACTATCCGCCGACAAAATCCCGTGTGTGTGCGAACGTATTCCAAGTGCGAGGCCTCATCCGGCGCCTGGTGCAATAGCCGCTCGACGCGCGCACGCTCCGCCGGCTCCCAGTCGTCATACTCCTCCGGCCACTCGGTCTGGACTTCCACAATCAACGCTTCGCGGTAAGGATCAAATTTATCGGCCATGGCTTTTCATAGAGCTGGCCTCGAGGCGGCCGGCGTAAAAGATTTCCGGGATCACACGTTGCGCGGCTACAGCTTTCTTGTGAAGCCAGTATACTGAACGCATGAATGGCGTGAAAAGCCGACCACCCGAAGCAGCTCCAAACCAAATGGTGCCTCAGATCTCGGGCAAACTCATCATCATCGGCGTTCTCGCCGTTTCGATCACCGCAGCCGCAGCGAGTTGGTGGTTTCGATACAACGCCACGCACCGCGCCGCCGAATTTTGGGGGCCGGACGCCGCCGCGACTCATCCGAGATGCAACTTAGCTATCAAGCTGACTCGTATCGAGCGATGAACCGGAACAAACCATCGAGTTACACGGCGCATTTTCACATGGTCCGCGACATTTCCAAAGCACACTGGCGTGACGCATCTCCGCAATGCGCTCTTGGAAGACCATAGCTTCATTTGGCGCTGCGCAAACCAGTCGCCGAACCCCCTTGCTGGCGATGGGCTCTGGGATTTGCCAACCCCGGCGAACGAGACGCAATTTGTTCTCGAGCTCACGGACGACTTTAAACGGTTGGTGTCCACCAGCAATAAGGAACTGTGCTCACCAGTTGCGAACCCATTGCCGCGGGCTTCGCGAGATGATTCGACGAATTTTCCGCTGCTCCGACCGCAAATCCGCCGAATAACCGCGCTAGCATCGCCAGCACGCAATCATCTGGACGCACGCCGCCAGTCCCCTATAATCCGCCGCTCGATTCGCGCATCCCCCAGCCCCTAGTCCCCAGCCCCCAGCCTCCTCATGCGCACCATCGCCATCATCAATCAGAAAGGCGGCGTCGGAAAAACCACCACCGCCGTGAATGTAAGCGCCGCGCTCGCCCGTGCCGGTCAGCGCGTCGGCCTCGTGGATATCGATCCGCAGGCACACGCCTCGCTCCACCTCGGCCTTGATCCCCGATCGAGCGTGCCGACCGTCTACGATCTGCTCACGGAAGAAACCCGCATCGCCGATCTTTGGCAGCGCGCCGGCTCGTCCCCGACCCCAGAGGAAGAAAACCTGTGGGTCGCCGCGTCGCACATCGACCTGGCCGCGGTTGAAGTCGAGCTGGCCGGCGTCGTCGGTCGCGAGGTCATCCTCCGCGATAAGCTGGCCGAAGCGGAAAGCGAATTCGACTACCTGCTCATCGATTGCCCGCCGTCGCTCGGCATCCTCACGATCAACGCCCTGGCGGCGGCCGACGATGTCTTCCTGCCGCTGCAGCCACACTTTCTCGCTCTGCACGGCCTGTCGAAGTTGCTCAACACGATCGGCCTGGTGAACGAACGGCTCAACGACCGGCTGCAACTTGCCGGCGTCGTGCTCTGCCTGTACGAATCGGGCACGAAGCTGGCCGCCGAAGTTTCGCGCGACGTCGAGCAGTTCTTCAAAGAAGCCCGCAAGGGCGGCCGCGCCTGGAGCGCCGTGCGGCTTTTCGAAGCTCGTATCCGCCGCAACATCCGCCTGGCAGAAGCCCCTAGCTTTGGCCAGTCGATTTTCGAATACGCCCCCAAGTCGCCCGGCGCCGAAGACTACCGCGCGCTCGGCGGCGAAGTACTCGCCTATTACGCCGGCCGCGCGATGCTCGAATAATCCGTCGCCCCGGCCGCGTAAGATCCCTGGTTGAAGCCCGCGGCGCAAGCAATGGGGCAGGTGGTCATTGCCGTTGCTTGCGCTGCGGGCTTCAATCCGCTTTCGGTGCTTAACGCTTGGCGCTCGGTGCCGGCAAGTCGGGTACATTTTCGCCGCCGGCGGCGTGATCCACGCTCGTAGCAATTTCTCGTCAACGTTGGCCGCGACGGGACGCACACTGCCATCAGCGATCGCTACCAGAAATTCGCCCGGCACCCAGCCGCCCAGCTTCGGCAGCGGTTTATCGGCCGCGTACGCAATATCCTCCGGCTTCGTCCATGGCACCGGCCGCTTCGCTTCGACGAGAAGAATCGTCCTCGAAGTGCCGTCGGCGATCTGTTTCATCCTCGTCCCTGTTTCGCCGTCGAAGACCGTCCCCGGCCCGGCGAGGACGAAGTAGCTGGTATTGAGCGGATCGCTCTGGTGTGGCGAGCGAAAGACATCCGGTATTGCAGCCAACACCCTCTTATTCGTCGCGCTGTCCCACGGCTCGTCGAACTGATATTGGTTGTACAACGCGTTGTGCTCCAGATAGGGAAGCACGTCCACCCGCCAGCTATGCGGATACTTGGATTTTCCATTTTTGTACGCTGGTCGATTGCGGGCGGGAATGCTTTATGGTCAGATTCGTACATTAGCATGGCCAGTGCGAGCTGCTTCATGTTGTTCGTGCTCTGCTGCTGCCGGGCCGCCTGCCGGGCTTCTTCAACGGAAGGCAGCATCGTCTTTGCCAGCTGGACAATTTCCTGAGTCGACTGCTTCGTTTGTAGCGAAACATTCACCCGGCTGTCATCCACAGTCAGCTTGGCGCTATCCAGCAGATTGCCGGCGATCTCGGCGATCTTTTTGTAGAGCGTGATCTCTGTTGCCGCAGGAGTCCCTTCCGGCACTTGCATCATGTCGTACAGCGCCAGCCATGTTCCGGGTCATCACAAGCAGCGCCTGCAGCGTGTCACGCACCCTCTCGGCCTTCTGCTTGTCGTCGCTTTGAACAACCGCGGATACGGCGATCTTTTCTTTCAGGTCAACGCCAGCGACAGCCCAATCGACGTAGAGCATGAGTGGATAAAATGTCTGAAACGACAGTTCACCTACCGGCAGCCATTGCCTTGCATCCATATCGGCAAGGCCGTTTTTTAACCAAGAACGGACATCCACAGCCGCCACAATCGGCTCGCCCTTCCGCGCCTGCCACGCCTCTGACCAGCGCGGCGGCGGATTTTTCAGTGGCGCAAATTCCGTTTTGGCCGGCGACTCAGCTTGATCTAACACCAGCGTCGCGGGATTCACGTCCGCGATCCGGCCATCGTCAGACTGCCAGACGGCGGCATTTGGCATTTTCTTCATGGGTCGATTCGTTCTGTTTTGAGCCCTCGCTAACATCCATTCGCGGAACTGTTGCCGCTTCGCCGGTGTGGCGAACCGGACAACGATTCGCGCATTGGAAAACCTCTGCGGGGCGGCTGCCGGCGTAAGATCGGACTTCCCGTATTGCATGGCCATGACTTCAATAACATCGCTGGGTGTCAATTTCGCCTCGGCGAGCAAATGAGTCAGATCGGTAAACATTTTGGGCAATTCGCGCAGCTCGTCCCGCGAGACGATCTGCGCCGGTCTGGCCGAAACGACAAATAACGCGTCCGGCGGCACGAGTTCCAGGCCCAAGCGCTCAACCTGCGCGGCCGCGTTTTTTGCGGGCGGCTCCTCGGCGAAAGCCGCGCTAGTGACCTGAATTGTCGGCCCGCGCAATCCGGCGGCGGCGACGGCGAACAGGGCGACGGCCGCGAATGTGGCGTAACGGGCAGCCGGGCGGTGTGGCCGGCGGATGCCGAGCGTGCGTAGCATTTCGACTCTCCTTACCAAGAGACTGCGCGAGGGAATGAGCGTGCGGGCTGGGCCGGCGATGCGGTGCGGCGGCGTGGCCAGGGCCAGCGCGGCCAGGCTGTGCAGGTATTGCTTCGCGTCGCCCACGAGGCGCGCGGCCGTCATGTCGGCGGCCAGCTCTTGTTCGAGCTGCAAGCGTGCGGCCAGCCAGTGGACCAGCGGATGGTAAAAGTGCGCAACGACTGCCAGGCGGGCAACGAGCCACGCGGCGTAGTCGCGACCAGCGATGTGAGCCAGCTCGTGCGCGATCGCCGCGCGAAGTTGTTCGTCACCCCAACAGCGCCACGCCGCAGGCAGCAGCACGACCGGCCGCCGCCAGCCGATCGTTGCGGGCGTTGCCAGTTCGTCCGATTCCCGAACCGCGACGTCTTTGTTTAGTTGGAGCGAGCGTTGCAATTCGGACGCCATCGCAATCACGTTTGCGTCATCGACGAAGCATGCTCGTCGCGCAAGGCGTCGCACGCTTGCGATGCCCCAGGCAAAGCGCGCGGCGGTGACGAGGATTCCGCACCCGAAAATGCCCGCGATCACGAGCCCCCAACCCACCGATCGCGGTTTAGCCTCCGGCGCCGGGCGCGGATTGTTCAATCGACGCAACGGCGCCGACCAGAATGCTCGTCGTGGTGAATCCAGTTGCACGCGCGGCGGTGTGGCAACCGCATCCTTGCCCGCCGGTGCCTTGGCCGCGGCGTTGGGAATCGTCGTTGGCGCAGTGGTCGCAGCCGCCGCGATCGCTTCATCGCCGGTAGTGGAGAAGTTCCAGCGCGGCCAGGGGCTGACGACCAGCGCGGTGAGCAGCAGCACCATCGCCAGCGCACCGCCCGCTGCCGCGGCGCCGGCCCGTGGGTGAAGTCGGCGCGCCACTAGATACACCAGCATCGCGCTGCAGGCGAGCACCGTCACTTGGATCGCGCACCATAGCATGGCGGTGAGTATGGCATTCATCGGTCGGTTTCCCGCAGGATTTGCTGGAGCAGCTCCCGCTCTTTGGTTGTGAGTTTCTTGCCGTCCAACAGTCGTACCAGCAGCTCCTCGCGCGAACCCTGGAATACGCGGTGGACCAGTTCGCCCACCAAGCGGCGCGAAACCTCTTCGAACGAACGGATGGGCTTGTAAATAAACGGCCGCTCATCGTTCGTCTGCTTGAGAAAGCCTTTGTCGACAAGAATCCTGATGAGCGTGGCGACAGTCGTGTATGCCAAATCACGGCCGTCTTTGGCGAGACGATCGCGTGCATCGGTGGCCGTTTGCGGCCCGTGTTCCCAGAACACGTGCATCACTTCCAGCTCTCGTTCCGTTAATTCTTTGGCAGGTGGTCGCGCCATCGGAAGTTTCCCAGCAAGACTGCATTGCGCTCTGCGGCGACATATTTGGTTAACTAGATTTGGTTTTATAGTATCGATCCGGCCGGCGTCAAGTATATTTGGGGAAATCTTTCCATTTGGCGCCACGGAGCGAAAGGCAGGGGTTCCCTCCGGGTCGAGGGGCGCCGCGGCGACACAGTCCCCAGTTTGCTCGAACCACCCCGACTCCTGTTCGCATGACCGACCGCCGCGCGTCCCTCCTGACCGCCTAAAATGCACGGTAGTGCTCTCGCTCGGCGACAGCATCTGCTCGCCCAGCGAGCAAACCACTTGTTTTGGCCGCGATCATCCCGACCCGCCCTCCGGCCACGACCGCGGCATATTTTTTGCTCCCCACGGTTGGCCCTTATAATAGGCGGTCGGCCACTTTTGTCTCTGCACCCTGCGCTACACCTGGCTTTCTGCTACGATTCCATCCGTGACACGAACGGATTTACCCGCACTCTAGGATTGCAGAAGGAGACAGAACATGTCGAACATTTCCCGGGCCAGCACTTTCGCCGTAGCAACTTGCCTCGCCTGCCTGGCGATGGCCGGGGCTAGCACCGCGCTGGCGAAAGACGAGCAACCCCAAAACAGCAATCAAAACAACAACGAACAGCAGGCCCAATCGAGCCAACAAAGCAGCTCGCAACCCGACTCCGCAAGCATTGAGCAGCAAACGAGCGATCAACTGGATCAGCAAAACGCGGAACAAAATCAACGGGCCCGCGAGGGGAACCAAGAGCAGCAGCAACAGGCACAGCGCGATCAATCGAACCGCGCCAAGAACTCAAGCGCACCCGATTACTGGCCGAGCCCCCAACGCTACGACGTTACCCGCGATGCCCAGCGGAGCTCCGACCGTGACAACGAGCGCTCCCCCGAATCTCGCGGCCAGAAAGGCGCCAGCCTCGGCGTAAACATCACCAGCAGCGACGAGGGTCAGGGCATCAGCATCATCCGCGTTTCGCCCAATACGCCGGCCCAACAAATGGGTCTCCGGCCCCGCGACCGGATCACGACCCTCAACGGCGAGCCGGTCCGCTCCGTCGATGGTTTTATTTCCAGGATCCGCAACATGGATCCGGGCGACCACGTTGAGCTAGGAATCGTGCGCAACGGCAACGAACGCACGATCGGAGGGGAGCTCGAAGGCTACGCCGAATCGATCATCCGCAGCCAAGGCCCCAGCGGCAACGAAGAGTACCGCCGCTTCCAGAGCGTTATCGGCACGGATCGTTGGAGTCCCGACCAGTCCGGCAGCAACGACCAAATCAACCGCGATGCCGGCATCGATCAGCAAATTGGTCGGAGCGCGGACCGATTCCGTAGCGACGAGGACCGGTTCAACTCCGAAAATCGCCAAACCAGTTACGAGGACCGCGGCCAGTTCGACACCCCGCGCTCCGGCAACGTCGAGGCCCGCCTCAGCCGCGTCGAACAGCAAATCGATCGCATCAGCCAGAACATCGAAGAGATTCGCAACTCGATCGGCACGGTCCGCCAAAGCAGTGGCCTCCGCGAAGCGGCCAGCGCCGAGCTCCGTGCGAAAGGCGAAACGCAACCCCGCGCCAACGCGGCCCAGCCGAACGCGCGCGACGTCCAACGGAACGAGCGCTGGAACTCGAGCGAAAACCGCTTCCAACAAGGCGACATCCGGGCCGCCCAACAACGCGCTGCCGAAGCGGCGGCCCGCCGTCGAGCCGAACAATCCGGCACCCAGCTCCAGCAACAGGAGCGCGAGCGTGCGGCAAAATATCGTCAAAACGACAATTCCTCCGACGAGTCTTCGAGCGATCAGTCGCAACGCGACCAATCGCAGAAGTAAAGCTGGCAGCTTTTGATCTCAGTTTTTAATCAAACCTGAATCTGGCATAACCACGACGACACAACGAGCACAACGATGCGGAAACATTCGATCCTCACCGTGTCCGTTGTGCCGTCGTGTTGAAACTCAACCCGCCGTCGGCTGACTCCTGCCGCCACCGCGCTTCCCCGCCGTCCGCTACCCGCGCTAGGGAGCCCGCGGCACCAGTACGCGTACGCGCACGTCGGAAGCCGCTTGCGGGGAATGGTAAACGCGCTCGGTCGCCTTTTGAAAGTCATCCGCAGTAGCCCGGTTGATGTCGCAGAACTTCTGTGGATTGCGATCGATCAACGGGAACCATGAGCTCTGCACCTGGATCATAATTCGGTGGCCGCGGCGAAACGTGTGAAACACATCGGGCATCGTCCAATGAACGGCCGCCCTTTCGCCGGGCGTGAATGGCTCCGGCTGCTCGTAACTATCGCGGAACTTACCTCGCATCGGCTCACCGCGCACAAGCTGTTGGTATCCGCCCATCTGAACGTTTGCCGGATTCGGGTCCGGATTCGGAAAATCGCCGGAGTACACGTCGATTAGTTTCACGACGAAGTCCGAATCCGTTCCGGATGTTTCAATCTGCAGCCGAGCCGAGATCGGCCCGGCAAACGTGACGTCTTCCGCCAGCACATCGGTCTGATACACGAGCACGTCCGGCCGCGATGCAGCAAACCGTTGATCGTCGACCATGTACTCGGCCGTCCGCTGGAGCGCGACGGTCCCGATGTACGGTACCGGTTTGGCCGGGTCGCTCACGTACTCGTCGAACGGCGTCTTCTCGTCGGCCGGCGGGTCGAACGACAGCCGCCCACGCGCGTGCAGATAAAGCGACTTCTCGACCGTGTTCTTCGGCGGCCAGGAGTCGAAATGCCGCCACTGATTCGTGCCTGTTTCAAAGACATTGGCCTCCGCCAGATTGAATTTTTCGGTCTTGGTGTCGTCGCCATTGGCAGCGGCGGCTTTGGAATCATCCGCCGACTTATCGTGTATCGCATCATCCTTGAGAAAATGCTTCAGGAACGGCAACTCGAAATGCTCGCGGTAGTATTGAGCCGTTTTGGCGTCGAACGCCACGTGGCCGAGGTGGTCGGCATCAGCAGTCGACCACTGACCGTGCGACCACGGGCCCATGACCAGCACGTTGTAAATCCCGGGGTTCAGCCGCTCGGTTTCCCGGTACACCTTCAGCGTGCCGTACAAGTCCTCAGCGTCGTTCCAGCCGCCCACGGTCATGATCGCCGCGTGAACATTCTTCAAATGCGACGGCATGCTGCGGGCATGCCACCACGCGTCGTAGTTCGGGTGAGCCATGATCTCATCCCAGAACGCGATCTTGTGTTTGAAGTATCGCCGATCCGCGTTCGGCAGCGGGCCCAGCCCCAAATAAAACTCGTATCCGTCCGGCGTCTTGTAATCGAATGGCTTAGCGTTCTCCCGCGTCGGGTCGTCGAGCTTTTGCTCGAAAGTCGCCAGGAAGCCAAACGCATCGTTGAGAAACAAGCAGCCGTTGTGATGGAAATCGTCGCCGATGAACCAGTCGCCCACCGGCGCCTGCGGCGACACGCATTTCAGCGCCGGATGCGAATCGATCATCCCGCTCGCCGCGTAGAAGCCCGGATACGAGATGCCCAGCATGCCCACGCGCCCGTTGTTGCCGGGCACGTTTTTCACCAGCCAGTCGATCGTGTCGTAGGCGTCTGTCGATTCGTCGATGTCTTTGGCCGTAGACTTTTGCTCGAGGATCGGCCGCACGTGGACGAACGTCCCTTCCGACCCGTACCGCCCGCGCACATCCTGCAGCGCGAAGATGAACGCTTCCTTCGCATAGTCGTTCATCGGCCCGTGCGGAGCCGGGCTCACATCTTCTCCATACGGCTTGATCGAATAAGGAGTGCGCTTCAGCAAGATGGGGTGCCGCGTGTCGGTATCCTTCGGCACATACACGGCCGTGAAGAGCCGCACCCCGTCGCGCATCGGGATGTTGTATTCATACTTCGTGTAGTGCTCATTCAGGTAAACAGCCTCCGGCGACGGGCGCAGCAACCCCGGCCGCCGCACCAACGAAAACGGCCAGGACCGCCCCAATCGCGATTCGCCCATATCGCCCGCAGAAGCCCGGCACCGATCGTGTTTGCCGTCCTGTCATCGCGTGGGGTCCATTTGCAATCAATAGATGATTTGTAATCAACGCCATCCATCATAATGAGCCCAGCTCAGAACCACAACTTTGCCCTCCAGTCTCCCTTTCCCATCAGTGGAGATTCGGAGAGTGGGTATTTTCCCTCTCCGTCCCAGGGAGAAGTCAGGTGCGGGTTCCTCGTCGCTGCCGCCTCCTCCGAAGGTTAAGTGAGGATTCGCTTTTCCTTATCCTTCGCAGGGAAAGTTACGCGACGGGCGCCGCGATTGCGGCCTCGGCTGAGGGCTGATGGCTTTCTTGTTCCTCTGCGTCCTTCCGCCTCCCCGCGACCAAGTCCGCGCATAAAAATGGCCGCCCTGCCAAAGCATTGCGGCCGGTCGCTCCGTGGAGCGTTGAACATAAAAAAGCCACAGATCAGGGGTTGCCTGAACTGCGGCTGGTCGCCCGAAGGCGGTGCCTGCGAATTTCCTCACAAGAAACTTGTGTCTCTTGTTGCGAAAGGTCGCGGGCAGAGTTTGGATACATACGCCAAATAGTCCGTTATATTGGGTAGTCCGTCAACCCCTCTCGCGTCCATCTTCTGTTGGAGTGCAGGTACTGCGGGTTTTGGGTTTAGATATTGGCTCAAATTCACTAGGGTCAGCTTGGGTCGATCTGGACAAAAGGAAATCACCCTCGGCGTCAGCGTTTTTCCAGCAGGTGTCGAAGAACGCGAGGACAAGCGTGGAGCACCAAAGAATCAAAAGCGCCGCCAGACAAGAAGCCAGCGGCGAAGTATCCGCCGTCGCGCTGGACGAAAGCGTCGCCTGCGTGCACTGCTTACGAGAGCGGGCTTACTGCCAAGTGATCCCACCGAGTTGCAGAGCTTGTTTACCTATAACACGTGGCCAATCCCAAATCCCATGCCGGACAAGCTTAATCGCACTCCTTGGCATTTGCGGCGGGAGGGCGTTCACCGCGAGCTATCGCCGTACGAATTTGGGCGAGTTCTTGTTCATTTGAATCAAAGACGCGGCGCACTGGGTATTGAGACTGACCCGGATAATTCTGACGAGGGCAAGGTAAAAGACGCCATCGACCATACGCGTAGGGAGTTGGGCGGTCGGACCTTCGGACAAATGATGGCTGACTTGTACGATGGGCGGATGGCAAAATGCCTTCCGATTCGAAACAGGCGCGACAGTTTTGAGTTCCACGCGGATCGTCGGCTTATTCATGATGAATTTCAAACGTTATGGAACAGGCAACGTACGTTTAGTGGTGAGCTAGCGAAATTGCTAACGGATGAATTACTCGCGGAACTCGACAACCCTGCGGAAGACAATACTTGGCGATATAGAGGCGAAATTTTCGGACAGCGACAGACCTACTGGGATGCGGGAACGCTTGGTCGCTGCGAACTAGAACCGAGCGATCACCAATGCCCTATCGCCGATATGTACGCACAAGATTATCGCGTAATCGAATCAGTCAACAACATCCGCATTAAAGGGCGGGACGAACGCGACTGGCGACCATTAGCTGAGGATGACCGACAACGTGTTATCTCGTATTTGCGCGGCGGCTGGTTTACACCTGCGGCTGGTCAGGCTAAACGACCTCCAAAACCGAAACGAGCGGTCAAAACACCGAAGTCGGAACACATTCGCGAAGTGCTCGGTATTGACAAGAAGTCGCTGGCGAAAAGCGGAATTGCCGACAATTTCTACCAACTGAATTTAGAAAACGATCCGGAACGCGAGTTAAATACGGACTGGTTCTATCGGAATATCGTACACGACGTATTTGGGGAAGAGCGTTGGCTGTCGATGAGTGACAGAGAGCGGGAATCCGTGAATCGCGCATTATTAAAATTCGATCCGCTCGACGAATCAGATAGCGAGCGATTTGCTGCTGGTGCGATCAAATGGTGGGGCCTGACGCCGGATGCACGCGACAAACTCATAGAGGCATGGCAAAAACGCCCTAATATAGAAAAGCGACTAAAGCTCTCGCGTCGTGCGATTCGTAATTTGCTTCCATACATGAACCGCATCGACGATGCAAATAATCGCTGGCCGACGCAAATAGAGGCGCGAAAGCAATTTGCCGAAGATGATGCGAATGTCGCAACAAACGAGCAGCGTGAGCGATATGCGCTTGGCGGGTCAGCGCTCACGAAAGATGCTCGGCATTTTCTGAAGAAGCATCCGAACGCACTTCCACCTGCTCCGATGATTTCGAATCCGGTGGTGCGAAAAGCAATCCACGAAGTGCGGCGACATGTGAATCATTACATTCGCAGATTTAAGACAAAGCCCGATCGCGTTGTGATCGAATTCGTTCGAGGTGTGAAGGACACGGCAAAGCAGCGAAACAAGCAGCTTGCGACAAACAGAGCCCGAGAAAAAGATGCAAGGAAATCGAATCCAAGCTGGAAGCATGGGGCGTACCTCGATCAAACTGGAAGATGGCAACGATGAGGATGCGGCTGCGCGACGAACAAGGCGGCATATGTCCGTTCAGTCTCGACGGACCGCATTCAAGTCAGGTAATCGGGGAACGAATGGCCGCGCAAGGAGATGATGTAGAAATCGAACACATTATCCCGGAATCGATCACGGGCAAGACGCTGGACTTCAACAATGTTGTGCTGTGTTTCCGCAAGGCGAATCGTGATAAAGGCCAGCGAACACCTCTCGATTGGCTTGGCCCAGAAAAGCTCGCGGAAGTCTTGCGACGATTAGAAAAGACTGCCGTCCGAGATAGCAAGGTCAAATGGGAGCGCCTGGAAGCTGCAACGCCTGATGCTGAGGAATACCGCAATTCTCAGCTAACGGATATGCCTATGCGGCGAGATAGGTCGCGGAGTACATTCGCGGAGCGCTTTTCTTCGGCAGGCTGGACGACACAAGACGCGTTTTTACGACAAAAGGCCAATATACGGCCCGGCTTCGAGCGGATTGGGGATTATTCGAAAGTGACATCGATCGTGCCCACGGGCTGGAGCCACCCATCGATCAAGAAGAGCTAAGCCATGATCCCGAATTAGTGCACTCGCTTCGCCGGCGCGAAAGGACCCAACGAAGGACCGAATTGATCATCGTCATCATGCAATGGATGCAGTCGTAGTAGCCTTAACGCCGGAATACATTTCCAGGATTGGCGAGGCTGCCGCGAAAGACCGCGAATACTACGAGAGAGTCGGCAAGCATCCACGTCGCACACCGATGGATCCGCCGTGGGGGCATTTCCACTCGGACGCCATTAAGGCGCTTGACGCTCTCGTGGTGGCGCATCGGCCAGTAAAGCGTCGAATTGTGGGGGCACTGCATAAAGAAACAGCCTATGGGAAAGCATCGGAGTATCCAGGTCTTTACACGGAACGAATGGCGGCCTCCGAATTGAAGAGGTCCCAATTGATTGAGCCGGTTTGCGATTCGCCCGGAGTTTGGCGGATACCTGGGAAGGGCCAAGGGCGAGCGATACGCGACCCCGGCTTACGACGCGAAATTATTCTCTGCCTTCAGCGAAACGGAATCGACCCCAGTTCTTTTTCCGAAAAAGACATCAAAGCGTTGACGACTCCGGACGAATGGAAGCTACGCACGCTTAGTGGAGTACCGATCAAATCGCTGACAATGTTACTGGCCATGTCGGACCCTATTTCGGTTACGGGAAAAGATGGCGTTGAGCGGTATTTCATGGGGGGAATAATCACCACATGGAAATTCTTGAGGACGAGAGAACGCGTCGCTGGTCGAGTGTGACGTGGGACATGCAGAATGTTGCTCGTCGTGTAAGACCACTACGAGGAGAAAGGAAGCTGCCGACAGTGATTGGCCGGCAATTGCCTCAGCTGCTTGCTGATCGCGCGTTACCGGATGACCTAGCCCGGAAATACCAGGGCAAGCGTTTTGTCATTTCGTTGGCAATCGGCGAAACTCTCTTTTTGAAACACAAAGAGACAAAGACACCGGGTTACTTTGTGGTCTACAAACTTGACGCTAAAAATGCTTTCGTTCATTCACATTGGGACGCGCGACGTGCATCCGGCAAAGGGATTGGGAATCCTCGCGACGAGATCAAGCTGAGCGCGACTCAGATCCAGGATCTTGTTGTCGATCCACAAAAAATCAAGGTTCAGGTGAGCCCGTTGGGCGACGTTCGCCCATTGGTGAATGATTGAAGATCGGTAAAAAACGCTTGGAATCTCCGGCTTGGCGACGTAAACTTACGTAGTCCGGTACGGATGCGTATTGTGGGTGCTCCACGGAGGGTCCTCTCGATCCTTCGTGGAGGGCCCACCTGTGATCAAACGCACGCTTGAAATCAGCCGCGAGCCGGCTCATCTTTCGGTTCGCAACGAGCAGCTTGTCCTCAAGCGCGACGGCCAGACCATTGGCCAAGTGCCGTGCGAGGATATCGGCGTCGTGCTGGTGGATCATCCGCAGACGACCTACACGCACGGGGCGCTGGCGAAGCTGGCCGAGAGTGATGCGGCCGTCGTGATCTGCGGGCGCGATCATTTGCCGGCCGCCATCCTGCTGCCGATGGTCGATCATTCGCAGGTTGTCTGGCGGCTCGATGCGCAGTTCGGTGTCAGCCGGCCGCTGCGAAAACAACTTTGGCGGCAACTCGTCGTGGCCAAGATTCAGGCCCAGGCCCGCAATTTGTCGCCCGATTTGCCGGCGCATCGCAAGCTGTCGGCCTTGGCGCGCGAGGTGCGGTCGGGCGATCCGACGCAACATCGAGGCCCAGGCGGCCCGCGTGTATTGGGCCAATTGGCTTGAGCAGGGATCTGTCCCCGATTCCTGCTCAGAGGAACCGCCGGGGTCTGTCCCCATTTTCGGCTCGGAGAAATTGGGGACCGACCCCCTCCCTCCGACAGTCCGCTTCATCTTCCGCCGCGATCCCGATTTGCCCGGCCTCAACAGCTTCTTGAACTACGGATACGCGGTGCTGCGGGCGGCCATCGCCCGGGCGATCGTGGCGGCCGGCCTGTTGCCAAGTCTCGGCCTGCATCACCGGAACCGCAGCAACTCGTTTTGCCTGGCCGACGACCTGATCGAGCCGCTGCGGCCGCTGGTGGATGACCGCGTTCGCGAGTTGCACCGCCAAGGTTACGAAGAGCTGAACCAACCCGCGAAAGCCGCCCTATTGGAGATTCTTGCCGACCGCGTGCGGTTCGGCGACGACGTCGGCCCGCTGATGGTCGAGCTGCACCGCTATGTGGCGTCGCTGGTCCGCTGCTTCATGGGCGAAGCGAGAGAATTGGAGATTCCCACCATGCTGATGCCACCGAAGGGGGCAGTCGCCAATTTCTCCGAGCCGAAATTGGGGACAGACCCCGGCCCTGACACCCGACTCCTGATTGCCGCATGTTCATCAACGGGTACCGATGTATGTGGGTGCTGGCGATGTTCGACCTGCCGACCGATACCAAGAAAGCGCGGCGTGCGTACACGCTGTTTCGCAAATCGCTGCTGCGCGATGGCTTTACACAGATGCAGTATTCGGTGTACGCTCGGCATTGCCCCAGCAAGGAAAACGCGGAAGTCCACGTTGCGCGGATCGAGCGCCACCTGCCGCCTGATGGCGAGGTGCGCGTGGTGACGATCACCGACAAACAGTTTGAGCGGATGCAGATTTTTTGGGGAAAAATGCGCAAACCGCCGGAGCCGGCACCGTGTCAGTTGTCACTTTTCTAGCTGTGAATCCTCCTCAAGTCGTGCAGTGGCCGCGGTTTAGGCAGGAAAGAGTGTAACCAAACTCTGCCCGCGGCCAATCCGCAACAGCCAGCGCTACGTCTGCTGCACGCACAGTAGTGTAACCAAACTCTGCCCGCGGCCAATCCGCAACGCCGCACGTTCGTGGTAAGCTTCGCAACAGCGAGTGTAACCAAACTCTGCCCGCGGCCAATCCGCAACAGCAACGATCAGCGATGATTCGGGACGCTAAGTGTAACCAAACTCTGCCCGCGGCCAATCCGCAACGCGATTGACGCGGTTATGGCTGCGGTCCATCAGTGTAACCAAACTCTGCCCGCGGCCAATCCGCAACTCGATCTTAGAGTATCGCTGTCCGCACCCATGACCGTGTCAACCAAACTCTGCCCGCGGCCAATCCGTCTTAACCTGTGAGAGCAAGACGCGAACTTGTCGGTAGTCTTGTGAGCAGTGTGAACCAAACTCTGCCCGCGGCCAATCCGCAACCGATCGATGGCAGTGAACTGGTCGTTACCCGTCAGTGTAACCAAACTCTGCCCGCGGCCAATCCGCAACTTCTGTTTCGCAATGGGCGGCGTTTGAGTGTAACCAAACTCTGCCCGCGGCCAATCCGCAACTGTATGGCTTGCTTTGTCAGGTGTCAGTGTAACCAAACTCTGCCCGCGGCCAATCCGCAAGGAAACGTTGTAGCTGTTCAGTATGTCACAGTGTAACCAAACTCTGCCCGCGGCCAATCCGCAACAGCACGGTTCGTGGTGTACACGGGCAGGTATAAGTGTAACCAAACTCTGCCCGCGGCCAATCCGCAACACTCGTAGGCGACTGGCGGATTCTACGGTGGCGAGTGTAACCAAACTCTGCTTTCCGCGGCCAATCCGCAACAAGAACTGGCCGTCCGACCAGATTTCGCCACGACAGTACGAGTGTAACCAAACTCTGCCCGCGGCCAATCCGCAACCGATTTCCAGGTTATGGCTGCGGTTTACCACAATTCATTCGCATAAACCAGCTTCAACCGTATCGTGGAACTCCGATATCCCGCGTCCGCAGCCATAACCTGGAAATCGGTTGGGGACTTGCGGCAATAATATGAACTTCTGGACAGAACAGCGCAAGGCTTTCTTGGCTCCGCGCCGCCAGCTAGTCGTGGCCGTTGATGAAACGGCCAGAGAGTCCAGGAGCGGCGAATCGTTCATAACACGTTCGGCGATAGTTGAGCCTTGCGATCGGCTCGGGCAACCTTGTTGGGCCAAACTCTCTGAGTTTCGCCCGCGAATCGCGGAACGCCGACGCCGCGTGTGAAGAGGACGAACGGGACCCCAGCCCCGCCCGCAGCCGCGTGCAAGCACGCCGATCGCGCAAACTTTTCCGCTTGGGAAGCCGCGGCAAACGGCAAAAGACCTGCCTGCCGCGACGGTCGCAACGGCGCCCGCAGCGAAAACTCGCGCCCTGCTGTAGTGATTCTGCGGACTACGGCCGCCGGCGCGTCGATTGGAAGGACGGGGACTCGTTCCAATTGCGCCGGTCATCCCGCGTATAGCGGAACTTCCTCACCTACCGTTGATGCCGGCTGGGCCGCCGCCCGGCCGGTTCCTACCAGGACTAACTCTCGCGGGCGATTGTTGGCCAACCGGGGCCGTGTGTAGCCCGAACGACGAAGCGCCTTCAGGCAAGGAGAACTTACGGATGAAGATTCATCTGTCATGGATTCGAGTGACCGCAGTAGCGACAGCGGCAGTTGTAGCAGGCGTCAGCGCGCAGCCGGCAGCCGCCCAGTATGCGCCGTACCGGCCGATCGCCCAACCACAACCGGCTACTGTCCCGGCGGCAGCGCAGCCAGCCCCGGCCATGGCGGCGGCCAACCCGTATACGCCCTACATGGCCTACCGGCCGCAAGCGCAGTATCAGCCGTATCAAGCGCCACCACGCCAGTCGCGCCGGCAACACCTTACCAGGCGCCGATGGCCGCGCAATATACGCAACCGACCACACCCTATCCGCAGTATCCACAAACTGCGACTCCGTACCCGGCGACCAACAGCGCCTACCCGTATGTGGCGCAGCAACAGCAACCGGCCGATACCATGCCGGCGCCGCAGCGAATGACTCCGTCGGCCGCCAAGCCGGCCGACAGCGCACCGATGAGCGGCGCACCGGCGGCCAGCAGCACATCGGCGGCTGTGAGCACGAGCGCCGCCCAACCCGGCGGCTGCAACTGCTCGGCCACTTATGGCGCCGGCGACTACTACAATGCTCCCGGCTGTGGCTGCAACGGCGGCACGTACCCCGATTGCGGCATCAGCAGCTACTTCGGCTTGGGCGAGTCGTGCAACGAGACCCAATGGTTTGGCGGTGTCTATTTCATGGAGATGGGCCGCACCAACGATGCTGCCATCAAGCTCACGGCCCAAGTGCCCACGGGCTCGACATACCCGTTCTACCCGGACGGCTCGACGACGGTTCTGTCGAATCGCGATGTGAGCTTCGACTTCCGCGAGGGATTGGAAGTTCGCGTCGGCAGCACGTTCACCATCGGTGAACCGTGCGGCGCCTGCGACAGCTGCAGCAACGGCTACGGCTTCGGTTACGGCGGCAATGGCTGCAGTGGCTGCGGATCTTGTGCGCCGACCATCTTTGCCTGGGAAGTTGCCTGGTGGGGCATCAACAACGACGCCAACACTTCCACGGCTGTCTACGATGGCACCAATCGCATCTTCGGTATGAAGAACTTCGTCGGTCTGCAATACGACCGCGACGGCGCCGGCGGCGCGTACGCCTATAATCCGGTGAACGATTACTACGGATACGCCTTGCCGATCCAGGCGACACCTGCCGGCCCGCCCGATGGTTACATCCAAGTGCAGGCCCAGCGCGTGCGGAGCGACTTTAAGGCCCAGAACCTCGAGCTCAACGTCATCCGCTTCCCCGTTTGCGACACCTGCGCCGGCAGTTGCAATGGCGGCTGCAACAGCGGCTGCAACGGCGGTTGCGACACCTGCGGCTGCAATGCCAACTACACCGGCTGCAACACTTGCGGCTGCGACGATGGCTGCGCCAGCCTGGGCTTCTCGATGTACGGCTCGTGTGGTGTCCGCTACTTCCACGTGGTCGACTACTTGTCGTACGACACAGAGTTTGGCGAAGCCTCCGGCGGCGTGTACGATCAACTGACGTACAACGGCTTCACGTTCGACAACAGCAACGAGTTGTGCTACGACATCGACGTCAAAAACAATCTCGTTGGTCCTCAGGTTGGCTGGACGACCGACTACTGCTACGGCAAGTGGAACGTGTTCTGCAACTCGACATTCGGCATCTTCAACAACCACATGACCAGCTTCCAACGGGTATGGTCGGGCGGCGGCGGCACGGTGACGTTTACCGGCGACGGCTCGTCGGCTACCGTCGGCAGCCACAAGGACGCCGTAGCCTTCTTGGGCGAGTTGCGGACCGGCGTCTCGTACGACCTGACCTGCCATTGGCGTGCCGTGGCGGCCTACCGCGCGGTAGCGATCACCGGCCTGGCCAGCGCGTCCGGTCAGATGCCCAGCGATTTCACCAACAGGGAATCGGTGGCGATCATCGACTCGGATAATTCGGCAATCATCCACGGCGCACAGGTTGGCGCGGAGTGCCGGTATTAAAGAAGCCGTCGGTCTTCAGCTTTCAGCCATTAGTTGTTAGCTGCGACGCAAAAGTAACATCCTCGGCCGGTGGGAACGTTCCCGCCGGCCGAGGTTTTTTGCGTGTCAGACTTTAGCCGCCAGTCGATTGCCACGCCCGACAGGGTAGACCCGGACAAACCTTCGATCTGTATGACAAGGCGCTGGTCCCTTCGCGAACGGCGGATTCTGCGCGAGTACAGAGTACCGAGTACACGATCAGGTTGCCGCCGCCCGCGCTACCTCGCGTTCGGCGACGCGGCGGCGGATGAGGTTGATGTCATCCTTCGGCGTGGCGTCGATCAGTCGCCGGGTGTAGGCCTCCCGCGGACTTTTGTAGATGTTCTCGGATGGCCCGAATTCGATGATCCGGCCGTCGTTCATCACGGCCATCATATCGGCCATGAATTTCACCACGCTCAGATCGTGGCTAATAAAGATGTACGTCAGGCCGCGCTTGTCTTGCAGTTCCTTGAGCAAGTTTAGCACTTGGGCCTGCACGCTCACGTCGAGAGAAGAGACCGATTCGTCGCAGATGATGAACTCGGGACCGGCGGCCAAGGCGCGGGCGATGCAGATGCGCTGCCGCTGGCCGCCGGAGAACTCGTGCGGGTAGCGGCGGAGGAAGCTCGGATTCAAGTCAACTTCGCGCAGCAATTGGGCCGCGCGGTCGCGGCGGTCCGCGCGGCTCGTGCCGATGCGCTGGATCACCATCGGTTCGACGATCGCCGATTCGATCGTCATCCGCGGGTTGAGCGAGCCATAGGGGTCTTGGAAAATGATCTGCATTTTGCCGCGCATGGCGCGGAGCTCGCGGGAGCTGAGCTGGGCCAGATCGGTGCCATCGTACAGGACTTTTCCCGCCGTGGGCTCGATGAGCCGCAGGATGGCGCGGCCGGTGGTGGTTTTACCGCAGCCACTTTCGCCGACCAAACCGAGAGTCTGGCCTCGATAGACGTTGAAGCTAATATCGTCCACCGCGCGAATGTGATCGACGGTACGGGCCAACAGGCCGCGGCGGACCGGGAAATACACTTTCAGGTTTTTCACCGCCAGCAGCGGCGCGGTGCCTTCGGGAACGGTTGTGGTATCGGGCGGATGGTGGCCTTCTTCCCAGGGGTGGCCGATCCAGGACAGTTCGGTTTTAGGGTGCAGCAGCCGACCGCGCCCCTCCGTTTCGAGATGCTTGAGCCGCTCCGCTGTCATCTTCTTTTCGATGATCCGGACGGTGTCGCCTTCCTTCACGGTTTGCATGAAGTCGTCGACGGTCGGCAGGCGGCGATACTTCGTCTCGAGTCGCGGGCGGCATGCCAAGAGGCCTTTAGTATACGGGTGCTTTGGGTTCGCGAAGATTTCAAGCACCGGCCCGTACTCGACCTCCTGACCTTCGAACATTACGAGCACGTCGTCGGCAATTTCGGCGATCACGCCGAGGTCGTGCGTGATGAAGATGATGGCCATGCCGCGGTTGTCGCGCAGGCCGCGAAGGATTTCCAGAATTTGGGCTTGGATCGTGACATCGAGCGCCGTCGTCGGCTCATCGGCAATGAGCAGTTGCGGGTTGCAGGAAAGCGCCATCGCGATCATCACGCGCTGCTTCTGGCCGCCCGACATTTGATGCGGGTACGAATCGACGCGCTGCTCCGGTTTCGGAATGCCGACTTCACGGAGCAGCTCGATCGTCTTCTGCCTCGCGCTGGTCTTCGAAACCTTCTGGTGCAGCATGATCGCTTCCATGATCTGCGCCCGACCGTGAACACGGGGTTGAGCGATGTCATCGGCTCCTGAAAGATCATGCTGATGTCGCGGCCGCGGATCGATTGCATTTGCCGCTCGGGCAGGCGCACCAGGTCTTTGCCCAGGAACGAGATGCGGCCCGTTTCAATGCGAGCAGTGGAAGCCAGGAGCCGCATGATCGACAGCGACGTGACGCTTTTACCGGAGCCGCTCTCGCCGACGATCCCCAGCGTGCGGCCTTGCTCGAGCTTGAACGAGAGATCATCGACGGCGTGGACGACGCCTTCTTCGGTATGGAAGTACGTGCGAAGGTCAGCAACTTCGAGAAGGGTAGGCATATGGCGTTAGTCGTTAGTCATCAATGTGCGGCCTGGCGCAGGCGCGGGTCGGTTGCTTCTTGCAGGCCTTCGCCGATCAGATTGTACGCGAGAACGGTGAGGAAAATCGCTAAGCCGGGGAAGACAATCAGCCACCACATTTGCAAGTTGCTGCGGCCGGCCTCCAGCAGTGCGCCCCAGCTTGGGTTGGGAGGCGGAGCGCCGAAGCCCAAAAAACTCAGGCCGCTTTCGATCAGAATCGCCGAGGCGATGCCGAATGTGATCGGCACGAGCACGGGCGCAAGCCCGTTGCGGAAGATGTGGCGAAACATAATGCTGAACCAGCCCACGCCGAGCGCTCGAGCGGCTATGACGAAATCGGCCTCACGCAATCGAATGAATTCGCCGCGCGTCAGTCGCGCGATGCCGGTCCAGTTCGTCAGGCCGAGCACGGCCATTAGGTGCCAGATGGTGGGCCGCTCCAGCACGGCGATCAATGCCAGGATCAGCACCAGACCGGGGATGCACATCACCAGCTCGATCAGCCGGCTGAGCAGCATATCGATCCAGCCGCCGAAATAGCCGGCCGCGGCGCCGAAGGTGATTCCGATCGCGCCGGCGATGCCCATCGACACGAAACCGACGAGCATCGCGGTCCGCGTGCCGTGAACCATCTGGGCGAACACATCGACGCCGGCGCGCGTCGTGCCAAACCAGTTGAGACGGCTGGGGTGGCCTTCCTCGCGGGCCGGATTCTCGGGCTGGTCGGGCCACTCACCCGTGCGAACGCGCCGATAGGGGTCCTGATATACGAGCGGCCATATCGCCCAACTGTCGGGATCTTTCTGCTTGAGTTTACCGGCGTAGATATTCCGAAAATGATCGGTGCGGAAGATCGGGTTTTCCCAGCCGCGGTAGAAGTAACCGAGGCACGGAAAATAGATGTGGCCTTTGTATTTGCAGACTATCGGCTTGGTACCCGCAATGGCGGGCGAAAACGCCGCTACCAGCACCATGAACACGACGTACACCAGCGCAGCCATCGCCAGCTTCCGCTGCCGGAAGCGCCGCCAGGTTTCGGACCAGAATCCGCGCGAAGGCATGGCCAGTTTAGCGGCGGTTTCCGGTGGTATCGGTTCGATGTGCATCGTTACTCATAGCTCACGCGCGGATCGACGATCGCGTAGAAGATGTCGGCCAGCAATTGTCCGATGAGTGTGAGGATCGAAAACATGAGCAGCAAGCCCATGAGCGTCGGGTAATCTCGTTCCCGGATCGATTCGAAAAACAGTTTTCCCATGCCGGGCCAACTGAATATCTGCTCCAGAATGATGCTGCCACTAAGCAGCGCTGGCAGCTCCAGGCCGATCATCGTAACGAGCGGGATCAGCGTGTTGCGGAAGGCGTGATGGAACAGAATCCGCCAGTAGCCGACGCCTTTCGCGCGTGCCGTGCGAATGTAGTCTTGGCGGATGACCTCTTGCATGTTGGCGCGGATGAACCGGCTGTAATAGGCGAGTGCCCCGTAGGTAAAACAGGCAACCGGCAAGAGCGCATGGCGGAACAGATCGAGGAACTTGCCGCCGAACGAAAGCTGCTCGAAACGGTCGCTCGTCATGCCGAACAGCGGCAACTCGAATGCCGTGCCGTGCAGATGAATTGCAAACAACACCTGCAGGCCCAACGCGGCAACGAACGACGGCAACGAGTAAAGCATGTATAGAACCATGCTCACCGCCCGCTCGTCCAACTTGTCGCTGCGAGCCGTGGCGTAGAGTCCCAATGGGATCGCAAGTAAATACGACAGGAACAGCGACGACAGAGTGAGCAGCAAGGTCGGGCCGATCCGCTGGCGGATGACCTGCGCCACACTGGCATGGCGCGAGAGAGACTCGCCCAAATCTCCGTGCGTCAGATCGCTCAGCCATCTCCCGTACGCGACATACCACGGAGCATCCAGCCCGTACATTTTTCGCATGCGGACGATGTCTTCGGGCAACATCCGGCGGCCGGGCTGCATCATTTCCAACCGCACCAACAAGGGATCGCCCGGCATCAGCCGGATCAACCCGTAGACAAAGAACGTGATCAAGAGCAGCGTGAGCAGCCCCAACATCAAACGGCGTGCGATGTAGTAATACATGGGGCGGACACGTCGGGCCGATTAAGGCATCCACAGGGCGGAGAAACCCGGACCATACGAGAACGGTCCGCGCGGGCTGAAACGATAGCCGCGCAGTCGCTTGCTGAATCCGTAAAACGACGCGTAATCGTAGAGGAACATATACGGCTGATCTTCGTAAATGAGGTTCGAGATTCGCCCATAGATTTCAGCGCGCTTCGCCCGATCAAACTCTTTCATACCGGCTTTGAACAACTCATCCACTTTGGGATTCGAATAAGAACCGAAATTACGGTCCTCGCCGGTGCCGAAGATGTTCTGTTCCGAATACGGGTCGGTGCCCGTGCTCCATCCGGAGAACTCTGCTTCATATTTTTTATTCTGGACGCGTTCCTGAAAGACGGCCGCCTCAATTGGCACCACGTGGCAGATGACGCCGATGCTATCGAGGTTCTCACGAAACAGATTGCAAATATCGATGCGGTCGGGTTTCTGACTCACCATCAGATCGAATTCGAATGGGATTCGCTTGCCGTTGACTTCCTTATCGCGGATGCCGTCTCCGTCACTATCGACCCAGCCTGCCTGGTCGAGAAGCTCTTCGGCTTTGTCGAGATTCTGCTCGTAAAGTTTCGGCGGATTTTTCGGATACATCCACGCATCGGGCGGAAACAGGCCGCGGCAACGCGGATAGAGTCCATAGCACAAGTCATCGATCATTTCTTTGTAATTAAGCGTGTAAGCCATCGCGCGGCGGACGCGAACATCGTCGAAGAACGGCGTTTTCAGGTTCCAGCCAATGTAAAAGTACACCCAATACTCGCCGTAGGCCTTCGTATTGTTCGCATAGAAATCGTTTCCGGATGTCTGAGTTTGCCATTGTTCCGGTTGCAGCTCGCCTTCGTGGATGCGTCCCGACTTGAGAGCTAATAAGCGTGTGTTACCGTCCTCGAGTATGTAAAAATGGATTTCCTTGAAGTACGGCTTGTCGCGCACTTGTTTGCCGTTGTGCATGAAGTAGCTATCGCGGCGGCGGAGCACAATCTCCGAGCTGCGGCTCCAGCGAACCAACTCGTACGCCCCACCTGTTACGGGATGAAGTTCCAGGTTCGTGTGATACGCGCTCTTGGTAAGATCGGGATCCTCGGCAATCGACTTTTCGTAGATGTGTTTGGGAAGAATCGGAAAATTGACGTTCCACACGTTGGTCGCTTCCGCCGCCTTTTGGAAATAAATCAGCGTGTGGTCGTCGTACGCCTCGACCCATTTGAGGTGATCGGTGCCTGCACGCACCGCTGGCACTGGAACCTTAGAGGTCATGATCGCTTTAAAGGAGAACGCCACGTCGTGGGCCGTGATCGGCTTGCCATCGGACCACACCAGGTCGTCGCGCATCACCACTTTGTCCATCATGTGGTCTTTGCTGGTCTGCCACGAGACGACCGCATCGGCGCTCGCGTACGGATTCATATTCCAATCGAAGCCGAATAGACCAAACGATGTGAGGTCACCAATCTCGCCCTCGGCGATGCTACTTTGAAGGATGGGGTTTGTTGTGGCGACATCCATCTGCAGGCCGCGACCGATCGTGGCATCGTAATTGACGCCCTTACCGTTTTCTGGCGCCAACACCGACAGGGCGCTGAGAATCTTGCGATTCGCTTCGGGCGAAACATTGCGCATGCGAAGTGCTTCATCGACGGAGACGAGCGGCGGCTCTTTGCGCTTCTCGATGCGGAGTTTAGCCAGTGAATCGACCACAGGATCGTTCTGCCAATCTGCCGTTTTGTCTAACTCCGCCAGGGGCGGTGGATTAAACGGCTCGATCAGGTCACCAAGCTTGAACGGTCCGCTCGTCGATTGCTGGCCCTCAGCCGCTGACTCAGACGATGTAGCTATATTGGGCTTATCGCGGCAGCCGACGAGGAGCCCCAAACCAACCAGGCAAATGCCACACGAGAAGCGTCGAACCACACGTATCACAAACGGGCCTTCCAGGAAGTGTAGCGGGCACGCAAAGCTGCCGTGTTTTGCTGTGCCAGCACGTCGTCGGAAACTTACGCTACCGAATGATTTACAGCGAGTCAACGACAGTCAATACGTCGCGATTAGCGGTGGCCAGTCTGTCCTCCTTAGCACAGAGAGGGATCTCACTTGCTGGTTGGTCAAATTCCTTGCCGCACTCAGACTTGGCATTACCTTCTCACTCCGGTGCTAGCGACATCGTCCGCCCGCCAAATCATGTTGCTCCGCTTGCCGCACGACTGCTAAGCTGCCGCCCCTTCCCTACCCAACCCCTTCGGATTTCGTTGAGGCAGTTATGGCAAATCTGCGCGTTCGGTTGGCGGTTAGCGCGTTGTTGGCACTCGCGCTCTGGCAAGCGCAAATGACCGGCGCGCATGCGCAGCGGTACAAGACACAGAATCCGCGGCCACCCGTCTATCATCCTCCCCAGCCCGAGCCTGACGACCGATACCCGGCCGCATCCACCCCAGACGATCCGAACTCAACAACTCCCGCCGCAAGTAGCAACAACAGCCAGAAGCCGCGCGCCAGTTCCACCGCAAACAGGGCCCAGTCGTCGAACCCAACACGGCAGGAATCGCCCCGAGCAGCGCCGCAGCGAAAAACGGCCAAGCAGACCACGCCGCAACCCACTCGAACAGCCGCGCGGACGCCAGCAGCAGCGCCCACTAAACCCCAGGCGATACTCGGGGCCACGTCGATCGAACAGCTCGACCCAGAAAAACGGGCGGCTTTTTTGAAGCTTATCGGCGCCGATTGGATCTGGTCGCCCGCGTTTCCGAAGGACGAGGTGCCGGTTGGCGATTGCTACTTCCGCAAAACGTTTCAAATCAACCAGGCCGAGTTCGGCCAGGTGCATATCGCCTGCGACAATCAATACGAGCTGTACGTCAACGGCCGGTTCGCTGGCCGCGGGGCCGATTGGCGAAGGATGGATGTCCACGATGTGAATGCGCTGCTGGTACACGGCGCCAACGTGGTCGCGATCAAAGCCACCAACACCGACGCCGGGCCTGCGGGCCTGGTGGCCCGCGTTGTGATCAAGGAGCGCGGCGGCACGTACGAGAGCTTCTCCTCCGATGCCACTTGGCGAACGAGCGTCAAGCCGCACGCCAACTGGACGCAAATCAAAGCGCGCGACTCCGACTGGCTCCCTGCCAAAGTTTATGGCCCGCTCGGCGGCGTACTGCCCTGGGGCGACGAGATCGTCATCGCCGATGAAGGATCGCGCTTTGTAACCGACCCGGAGTTTGTCGTCGAACGTGTCGTCACCGACGCGCAAGCCGGTTCACTGATCGCGATGACGTTCAACGCCAACGGCGACATCCTCGTTTCGCGCGAAGGCGCAGGTTTGCTGCTCATTAGCGACAAGAACAAGGATGGAACATTTGAATCGGTCGAACCGTTCTGCTCCGAAGTAAAGAACATTCAAGGCATACTCTCGCTCGGCAACCGCGTATTCGCGGTGGGCGACGGACCAGAGGGCGGTGCGCTCTACCAAATCAACGATGCCGATGGCGACCGTCATAATCGCAATGTCACGGCGCTGGTGAAGTTCCGCGGCGTGATCGGCGAGCACGGCCCGCACAAGGTCCATTTGGGACCCGATGGCCTGCTGTACGTTCTTTCCGGCAACTTTGCCCAGGTAACGGCCGCCATCGATCCGCACAGTCCTTACGCCAACGCATACGAAGGCGACCTGGTGCAGCCGCGATATGAAGACCCACAAGGACACGCCGGCGGCATGCCGGCACCCGGCGGCACGATCATTCGCCTGGATTTAAATGCCAGATTCGTCGAAATGGTGGCAGGCGGTTTCCGCAATCCGTACGATTTCTCATTCAATCCCGACGGCGAACTGTTCACGTCCGATGCCGACATGGAATGGGATGTGGGCGCGCCGTGGTACCGTCCGACTCGTCTCGTCCACGCGCCGCCGGGCGGAGAATTCGGCTGGCGCAGCGGCTGGGCGAAGTGGCCCGCCTATTATCTCGACAGCTTGCCGCCGACCGCCGACATGGGCCCCGGCTCGCCCACGGGTGTCGTTTACTACGACCACACCGCATATCCTCCGCGGCTGCAGAACACATTGTTCGTCGGCGACTGGGCGTTGGGACAGATCCACGCCGTGAAGCTCGAGCGCAACGGCGCGAGCTACAGAGCCAAAGTTTCGACATTTCTCAAGGGCCGGCCGCTGAATGTGACGGCCCTCGATGTGGGGCCCGATGGCGCCCTGTACTTCGCCACCGGCGGCCGCGGCACCGACGGCGGCGTCTATCGCGTCCGTTGGACCGGCACCGCCACGCCGAAAACCATCCGCTTCGGTCATGGAATCCAGGAGGCGCTCGACGAACCCCAGCTGGAGAGCGACTGGGCACGAGCGCACATCGCCAAGGTTAAAGCCAATTTGGGCGATCGCTGGCAGACCGAGCTGGAACGCGTTTTGACCGACAACCGAAACACGCCCAAGGACCGCCAGCGGGCCATAGATTTGATGACTTACTTCGGGCCGCCCCCCACCTCGGCGCTGCTCACGAAATTGGCGCACGACGACGATACGGCGATGCGCGTGCGCGCGACCCGATTGATGGGCGCTCGCACCGATGTGGAGTTAACGCAGCCGCTGGCCGACTTGCTGGCAGACGCCGATCCGTGGGTCCGCCGCGTAGCATGCGAGTCGATTGCCCACCGCGGTACAGGCGCCCCGGTGCCGACGCTGATCCAATTGCTGGCCGATGACGATCGATTCGTGGCATTTGCGGCTCGCCGCGCGCTGGAAAAAATGCCGGAAAGGGATTGGCTGGAACAAGTGCTTTCGGCCGAAGCGCCCCGGCCATTTCTGCAAGGCGCCACCGGTCTACTGGCTGCGTATCCATCGCCGGAGTTGGCGCGCAAGATATTGAGTCGCTGCGAAGCCATGATGCGCGGCGAAGTGATGGAACCCGGCCAAACGAAGGGCGAAATGAGCGACGCCAGCTTCCTCGACACGCTGCGCGTCATTCAGCTTGCGCTCTTGCGCGGCAAAATTCCGCCGGCCGACGTCTCCACGCTCACGCAGCAACTCTTGCGCGAATATCCCACGCGCGATGCCCCGATGAACCGCGAGCTGGTAAAGCTGCTGGCCTATCTTCAGCCGCCAGGCGCCGCGCACGCCCTTGCCCACCAGTTGGAGTCCGATATTCCGGATATCGAAAAGTTGCAAGTGGCGGCCTACGCTCCCCGCATCACAAGCGGTTGGGAGACGCCGGACAAGCTGATCATGCTCCGCTACCTGGAGCAAGTCCGCGGCGCGGAAGGCGGTCATAGCCTGGCGGGCTACGTCGAATATTTCGCCCGCGATTTCTTCGCCAATCTCACGCTTGCCGAACGCAAACAACTGATCGCCACCGGCGAGAATTATCCCACCTCGGCGTTGTCCGTGCTCGCCAAGTTGCCGGAAAACCCCGGGCCGGAGGTGCTCGCCGAGATTCGCGCCCTCGACAAACGTTTGGACGGAATGCCCGGCGAGCCGGTCGCACGCCTGCGCGTGGGAATCGTGGCCGTGCTGGGACGCAGCGGCGAAGCCGATTCGCTCAAATACCTGCGCGACGTTTATATGCACCAGCCGGAGCGCCGCGCGCCCGTCGCCATGAGCCTGACGCAGCACCCCGAAGGCGACGATTGGCCGATACTGGTCGATTCTTTGCGCACCGTCGATGGCGATGCCGCTCGCGAAATTCTCGCCACGCTGGCCCGCGTCGATCGCCATCCCGAGAAATCGGAACCGTATCGTAACGCCATCCTGCTCGGGTTACGGCTGAAATCAAATGGCGGCGAGCTCGTTGCCCGCTTACTCGAAAAATGGATCGGCCGGACGCCGTACAAAACCGACGCACCGCTGGCCCAACAACTGGCCGCCTGGCAGGACTGGTATGCAAGCACATTTCCCAACGAGCGGCCGGCCGAGTTGCCGAAAGAATCCCAGCAGAACAAATGGAGCTTCGAGGAGCTGTTAAGTTCCTTGGAAAGTTCCGAAAACAAAGCGGGCAGCCCCTCGCGCGGCGCCCAAGTGTTTCAGGATGCCCAGTGCGTCAACTGCCACCGCTTTAATGGGAAGGGGGAACGGATTGGTCCCGATCTGAGCGCGGTCGCACAGCGATTTACGCGCAAGGAAATTCTGGAATCGATCATCTATCCGAACCAGGTCGTTTCGGATCAGTACGCCAGCAAGCTCGTTACGGCCGGGGGCAAGACGTACACCGGCATCGCCGTCCGCAATCCAGACGGCGGTATGACCGTGCTGCAATCCGATGGGCAAAAAGTTGAATTGGCGGCCGACGACATTGAAAACGTGCAACCGAGCAAACTCTCGGCGATGCCCGAAGGTTTGGTCAACCGGCTATCGCTGGAACAGATTATCGATTTGTTCGCATTCTTAATGAATGCGCCGGAGCCGGACGTGGCCCGGCGGGAATCAAAGGCGCTGCGCTGAACAAATCCTCGTTTCGACTGATACTCCTTGGCCGAGCTCGCTTCGAATGGCCTCGGGGAATCTGTCTATCGCGCCGCACAGAGCGCTGTTTCTGCTATCGTTTGGCAAACTCTGCCGCTTGTCCGGATTCTCCGCCTGGCCGGTTATGCCAGCAATTCGTTGTGCGCCGGTTATGCTGATCGCGACGCTTGCGGGCGGCCGATCCGCATTCTTGGAGCGCTAATGCGGTGCCCTTTTCCGGAAGGCGTATTCGTACGCGCGTGGCCGGATGGCTGCCTTGGCGGGCCGTAGCGGCCATGCGTCAGCCGATCCGACCTGAGCAACTTCGCGACGCCGCACATGGCAAAAAGCCACAACATCATCCGTTTTGCCGCAGTCTGTTCCTTCTGCGCGCTGGTGTCGTGGGTGCCCGTGGCGGCAGTGGCGCAGTTGTTTGCCCCGCCGCTAACAAATGCCGAGTCGCCGCGTGACGCCTTTCAATCCCCGCTGTCTGAAAATTACGCGTGGGATACCAACGTCGTCGGCAATGGCGTAACGCGTTCAAACGAGCCGCCTCTCGCACAGCCCGGCACAAATCAGCCGCCGGCCGCCGACGCCGCTTCGCTGGCCAAACGTGTGGAAGCCTTGGAGCAATACATTCGGCAACAGAAGGGGGCGGCGCCGGCCGAAGCGCTTCCCGCGCCGGCAAAAACAGACCCGCAAGAAATGAACGATGACGCCAAGGCAGGCGAGTGCGTCCCCAAGAGAATCGAAACGATCGTCAAGCCGACGTTTCGGCCCACCGGCCGCATTTATTTCGATGGCGTCACCTACGACGACGATGAAGACGATGCGGCGTTCTTCAATACCGACCGCAACAATGAGCTTGGCCTCCGCACATTTCGACTCGGCGGCAAAGGCAATATCTACGAAAACCTAGTCTATAACTTCGAAGTCGATCTGCGCGGCACCAACAGCGCGATTTCCTACAAAGACATTTACATCGAGCAACAATCACTGCCCGGGATCGGCCATTTCCGGGCAGGCCATTTTAAAGAGCCGATCGGCTTGGAAGAATTCACCAGCGATTTGTACCTGACGTACATGGAAAAATCGCCGGCCGTACAGGCTTTCACCCCGGCCCGAAACTTCGGCATGATGATTTGGGACACCTTCGACGAATGCCAGGACGCCTCTTGGTTTGCCGGTTTGTTCCGCGCCGATTCGCCCGATTCGCCAACCAACACGGGGCTCTGGCGCAGCGACAATAACGATTGGTGTTTCGACGCGCGCGCTGCATGGCTGCCGTACTACGATGAGCCGTCGAACGGCCGCTACCTGGTTCATCTGGGTGGCAGCTACAGCTTCCGGCACGTCGGCGCGCTGACGCCTACAGCGACGGCGAATCAAAATGTCGCGTACAGCACGCTTAATGGCCTGGCCGAATTCACAACCAAATCGTGGGTCGGCAGCCAAGGCCCGCTCGGCTTTGGCGCCGAAGCCAACAGCGACGAGTGGAATCAGATCAATCCCGAATTCCTGCTGATTTGGGGCTCGGCCAGTGTGCAGGCTGAATATTTCCAGCTCCTCATGAATAGCGGCGAGCAATACAACGGCGGCTATGCGGTGCTATCTTACTTCCTCACCGGCGAAAACCGCGCTTACCGCAAGGACCTGAAAGTTGTTGATCGCACGCAGCCGCTGGAGCCGTTCTTCTGGGTCAACTCGGCCAGGGGCCAGTGCTGCGGATGGGGCGCTTGGGAGCTGGCGATCGGGTACTCGTGGGTCAATCTCGATGCGGGCCACGATACCGTCGTCACCGTGCCGGCAACCGCCTCCGACAGGCTGCGCGGCTTCAACAACGATATCGTCCTCGGCGTCAACTGGTACCAGAATTCGTGGTCGAGAGTGTTCTTCGATTACGAACACGAGATCGTTGATTTTGTCGATGCCGGTGTGCCCGACTCGAACGCCAACATTTTCGGCATCGCTGGCAAGTCGACTGGTGAAATCACTGCGAATTCAACCGCCTCGAACGCCACGGACGAAGCTACTTATGAACGTGCTACAACCTCGATTGATATTGGCTGCTGTTGCAATCATTGGTCTGCTGCACACGATTGCCGGTGCGGACGAGCTTCTTCTGGACGGCTCACGCCCCGCTTGTGGCAAAGTGTGTAAGCTGGTGTGTGCAACAAAAAAGCTTACGACTACGTGCTACGGCTGCGAGTCCAAACAGATTTGCATACCGAATCCCAGCCGTGAGGGCTGCAAACACTGTGCGATCTGCTTTGGCGAGTGTGCTGCCGACTCGTGCGGCGACTGCCAGAACCATCCACCCAAGTGCCAGTTCTGTTGGCGCGACTGGTTCGCCTGCGGATGTGCCCAGCCGCGCAGCGTGCGGGTCCTCACAAAATACGAGGCGGCGAAGGAAATCTGTTGGTATCATTGGGAAGTTGTCGATGCAGCCTGTTGCGCATGTGCGGAAAGCACGTCCACGAATCAGGCTCGCCGCACAATTTACAAGCCGGCCCCCGCAAACGCCGCGCTCGGCGACATGTTGCCGATTTCCGAAGAAGAGTGGGTAAAGCTGGCCGCCGTACTTGCGCCGATCCGACCGAAGTTCAGGCGCCCGCTATCGCTGACTCATCGAAATCTGGCGGCCAACCGACTGCCGAGATGAATTCTCTCCCTGCCACAACAAAACCGGCTTCGCTGGCCAAACGGCTTGAGCGGCTGATGAAAGAATGAGCCGGGCGGGCGGAAACTCACAAGCTCTTGATCGCCAGATCGAAATCGCTGATGTAAAGGTCGTCGATCTCCAGCTCCGGTAGTGCGCGACGAAGCCGCACGAGGATCCGCCGCCGAAAGGCGGCCAGGTCCGGTTCCTGGAACACTGCCAGCGGCGCGAGCCGCGTTGCCGTAATCACCCGGTCTCGCAACTTCTCGCGGTGCTCCTCGACCAATCGCTGCGTCTCCGCCAAATGCTCGTCCTTTACGGCCGCATACAACGTAAATCGCACCGTGCTCTTCTGGGCATCGACCGGGTAATACGAGCGGATGCGATAGTCGCCCAGCGACACGCCGCGAACCTCGGCATCCGATTCCGGCTTGACGTGTGATTCCGCCGCCGATGGTTCCGTCGGCTGTTCGTGCGCGAAACTCGTGCTGCCCCATCCCAGCGATGTAACGCCGACAATGACCTGTTGCGTCGCAGAAGAGAATGCAAGTTGCGAGACGAAAGACGCAATTTGCAAAATGGCAGCCGCGCATGTGGGCTTCTTTTTTTTCATTTTGCACTCTGCATTTTTCCGCCATTCGGCCACTGTCACAACTTCTGGCTGACAACTTCGTTGATTACAAGTTGCCGCAATGGTTTCTCGCCGAGCTTGGCGGCCAACACGTCGGTCAGTCTTGCTTTGAGCGTCGCCAGCTCGGGCTCCTGCAGCTCATCGAGCGAGGCGTTGCGGCACACGCTCATAACTTGATCGCGAATCTGGCCCTCGTGGCGGTCCCACGCAGCTTCCATTTGCGATTTCTCTTCCGGCGAAACCAAGGCGTACAGCGTAAAATCGAACTGAAAACGATTGCATCGCGTCAGTTTGTTTTGGCCGCGATCATCGACGATCGGGATCGGTATCTTGTACTGCCCCAGCGGAAACTCTTTTAATTCCTCTTCCGGCGGCAACAGGTCCAAGCGATCGAATTGGAACGACGACTTCGACCGGCATCCGCCTGCCGCGCAGCAAGCAATACCAGCCAAAAACATCAATGCGAGCTGCCGCCTTCGATCCACCATTCCTACACCCTCCCTCGACAACCATACGCCGGGCGCGACTTCCGATCTCGACCTATACTTTGCCGGACGATTGGCGGACCCGCATGCACGGGTAGACTTCTAACGATTGTTCCGCTCGCACGACGTGTGCGGCGACGGGCCACCCTAACGAAAAACTCGTGTGATATTTGCCCATGCCGGCTGCGTTCCATTTCCAACTTCGAATTAGTCGCCAATGTTGCGCAGCAGTGGCTGCGCTCGCCCTCGGCATGTGTTCCGGCTGCTACGACGGCAGCGCCATGGTGAAACAAGCCCAGTCGGCCGCACTGAACACGCGATTGGCCGAAGTCGATCTCGGCACGTTCCAAACCACGCTGCCGCGCGACCCGAATACGAATAACTTCACCGCGCTCGATCTGCACATCTTCGGCACGGTGCCACGATACCGACTCGCGGCCGTCACCAGGCAACTCAAAACCGACGAATTCCGCGTGCGGTACGAAACGCTCACCGCCGTTCGCCAGAGCACGCGCGACGAGCTCGCCGAGCCGAACTTCGCGCAGCTTCGCGCCAGAATTGAAAAGGTCGTGAACGGCGTGCTCGAAGACGCCCCGGTGAAAGAGATCGGCTTTTACCAACTCACCATGCGGCAACCTTGAAGAAAGACAAGGAATAGGGGAGGCAAGCAGACCCGCAATCAATCTTCGACTTGTCTCCTTATCTCCTTGATTCCTTGTCTTGGATCAAATCCGACGAGCGCCGCCTCGGGCCGCGAGCGCCGCCGCAACTGCCCGCATGCCGCATCGATTGCGTCACCCTTGCGATGGCGGAAGTGAATGCTCACGCCGCCTTCCTCCAAGATTCGCCGAAACGCTCGCTGCGCCGTGGGACTCGGCGTTCGATACGGCAGCCCGGCCACCGGGTTATATGGGATCACGTTGAGCATCGCCGTCCGGCCCGCGAGCAACTCGACTAACTCGGCCGCGTGCTGCGGACTATCATTCACGCCGGCCAGCAGCACGTACTCAAAAGTCAATTGCCGACCGGATCGCTCGAAGTAATTGTCGGCCTCCGCCAGCAGCTCGGCGAGCCGAATCTTTTCGGCCACCGGCACGATCTTTTGGCGCAGCTCATCGTTCGATGCGTGAAGCGAAACGGCTAACCGGTAACGTGGAGTCGCTTCAGCCAGCCGCCGAATCGCCTTGGGAAGCCCGACGGTGGAAATCGTAATTCGCCGCCCGCTGATCCCCAAAGCATCTTCGCGGCTTGCTTCGGCCAGCGCGGGCAGCAGCGCATCGAGGTTGGCCAGTGGTTCTCCCATCCCCATCACCACGAGGTGACTGAGCCGCTCGTCGGACCCCAGCAGCAACTGCAACTGCAGCATTTGCTCGACGATTTCGCCCGTGGAAAGGTTCCGCGCAAGCCCGTCGAGGCCGCTGGCACAAAACACGCACCCCATCCCGCAGCCAACCTGCGTGCTGATGCAGATGGTGCGCCGCGTCTCATCGCGCAGCAGCACACACTCGATCTGCCCGCCGTCGGCAAGCGTGAGCAGCAGCTTTTCCGTGCCGTCTTCCGCCTCCGTATGCCGCGCAACTGACTGCGCTCCAAAGCGAGAAATCCCGGGCCAACTCCTCGCGCAGTGCCTGCGGCAGATCGGTCATTTCAAGAAAGCTGCGCGCCCGCTGCCCAAACAACCACCGCCGCACCTGCCCGACGCGGTACGATCCCTGGCCGCGGTTGTTGAACCAGGGCCTTAGCGACTCATCGATTGCGTTTAGCAGGTGCGCCAATGGTTACTCGAGACGACAAACGACCGGTTACTGCAACTTTGTAATTGCGCATTTCCGAAATGACCAACTACAAACGAAAACCTACAGATGACAAATCCTTCTTCTCTCTGCCCTCCGCCGTAAACTCATTTTGAATTCGAGAGCTCCGCCGGCAGCCACGACCACAGGTAATAGGCGCGCGGAGTGGCGAGGTCGCGCATCGCGGCGAGCCCCGCCGTGCTGCGTGCCGGCACATTTGATTCGGCTCCGAGCAGCTCACCGACCAGGCTCGGCCGCTTCTCGTATTTTACGCAGCGCACCGTGTCGGCATTCTCGCCGGCCAGCTCGGTTGCCCGCGCGATCGCATCCTCGATAAAGCCGATATTATCGACCAGCCCCTGCCCAAGCGCTTGCTTGGCGGTGAAAATCTGGCCCGTCGCCACTGCATCTAATCCGGCTTGATTGCCCTTAAACTTCGGCCTGCCGCTTAGGACGATCGCCTTAAAATCCTTGAAACTATCGTCGACGAGGGTTTGCATAATCTTTCGTTCAGCGTCCGTCATCGGCCGCGTGGGCGTGCCCATTTTCTTGAGCGGCCCGCTCGTGATCGAATCTTCTGTAATACCCAGCTTCGAAAGTCCGCCCGATACATCGAAATGCGGAATGATTACGCCAATCGAACCGGTCCAGGTAGCTGGCTCGGCAAAAATCGCGTTCGGCTGGCTGCCCACCGCCATCGCCACGTAGTAACCGCCGCTGGCACAAACGCTGCCCATGCTGACGACCAACGGCAATTTTCGCTTTTCAGCAAGATCGCGCAAATGATGGTAAATGTAATCGCTGCCGGTGACCGTTCCGCCCGGCGAATTGATCCGCACCACCACGCCGACCACTTCGGGATCCTCCCGTACCCGGTCGATCTGCTTCATGGCAAAACTATCTTCTCCCTCATAGATGGGACCGCTCACATCGATAATGGCAATCTTCTTCGGGGCGAATCGAGCCAGCGAATGGTATTTCTCCTGCGGCACGTCCGACGGGCTGAAGTAGCTGCGATAACTGCTGTAGAGGCTGATGCTGACCATCACCGCAATTACCAGCGCGGCCAATAGCCATTTGCCGAACCGCCCGAACACGGTGGATTGCTGCTGCACGATGATTTGCGGCGGCGGCGTGCCAGGCGAGCTGGCCGTCGTGACCATAGCTGGCGGAACGTTGTCTTGGGCCATGAAATCATTCTCCTTGATGTGTTGCTAGCGGCCGGGTGCGCCGCGAAAATCCGTCGTCATTCTAAAGCACCGCGACGCGGGAACAAACCGGCTGCCGCTGTGAAACGACAAGAAGGCGATGCAATTCGAGAATGAAGCTTAAAACGGCCTTCCGCAATCTGCACCTCCTCCTTATCTACATGTCTGTCCTTTGGCTTGCCCTAATCGGCCACGTCCGGCTAAAGTAGACGCACCCAAAACGAAGGAGCTACCGCGTGTTTGTCGCCGCATCCATTGAGTGTTTCCCGCATCTCTCGCCCCAAGACGCGCTTGAGGCGATTGCCGACTTGGAGTACAGCGCCGTCGAGTTTCCGATTCACGAATCGGGACGAGGACTGAAACCGTCCGAAGTCCACTCCGACTTGGAACGTTCGGCCCGCTTCTGCCGCGATACGCACCGCTTGGACATCGCGGCGCTCGATATTGAGCTGGCCCCCGGCCAGCAATACTACGAACACTTCACGTCCTGCTGTAAGATGGCCAAGGCCATCAAGGTAGTGACGCTCGTTGTGCCCTGCTCGGAACTCGGTACGCCGTTTAACGAAGAAATCGAGCGGCTTCGCAAGCTCGTCGAGATCGCGTCGCTGGAAGGCGCGGTGGTCGGCCTCAAAACTCAAATCGGTCGAATGACGCAAGACCCCGATACGGCCGTTGTGCTGTGCGACAACGTCAAGGGACTGCGCCTGACGCTCGACCCCAGCCACTATATCACCGGCCCGCACCAGGGCGGAAGCATCGACAAAGTGATGAAGTACGTCCAGCACGTGCACCTTCGCGATTCCACGAAGCAGAAGCTGCACGTCCGCGTCGGTCAAGGCGAAATCGATTATGGCAAACTCATTCAGCAACTCACCAGGGTCGGGTACGATCGCGCACTGTCCGTCCACATGACGCCGCTAGAAGGATTCGATCACCGCGGCGAAATGCGCAAGATGCGATTGTTATTGGACAGCTTGCTTTGAATCTCGCCACACAGGGCACTGAGATCGCAAAGGAACAGCAACTCTTCGTTTCTTGCCGGCGAGGGTTGTAGGTTCGGGACCAGTGTCCGCAATGGCGTTCATCGCGTGCGTCTGGATGATCGTCTGCACCCTGGCCGAGATACGGGCGGCAAATTGCGGGCGTGTAATGAGAAGTATAGTCCGCTCGCTGCGCGGTTTTCTGATCGCCGAGCGAGCAGGGTACGCTGCGGAACCAGCCGCCACCGGCGGGGTTAAGTCTTTTGGATGTGCGGACGAAATATTCGAGGATTCTGTCGCGACTCGCCGACCGGTCTGCCAAGGAGTAAGCTGAATATGGGACATTCGTCGAGTAGCTGAGGCTATGCCTGGCAACCGTTGTGTCAGCCATAGCCCGGCCTACCAGCACACCTCCTAGCACCGAGTGACCGTTGTCGATCAGCGAATCGACTGCCGAAAAATACACGCTGGCCGACCCCGATGTTCGGCTCATGCTGCAAGTGCGCGAAAACGACGCCCAGGCCTTCGAAGAATTGATGCTGCGTTACCAAAACCGCCTGTTGTCGCTGCTGGCGCATCTGGTTGGGCAGCGCGACCTGGCGGAGGATTTGACCCAGGAGGTTTTTCTGCGCGTGTACCGCGCCCGCAAGCGGTATGTGCCTGGCGCAAAGTTTTCAACGTGGCTGTTTACGATCGCCGGCAATGTGGCTTCCAACGCGCTGCGCACCAAGGCGCGACGCCGAGAAGTTCACCTGGCTCCGCGTTCGACTGATTCGGCGCCGCAGTCGCTGGAAGCTGTGGCGCTGGCCGCCAGCGGTCTGATGCCCACCCGGCAGCTCGACAAGGCGGAGCTGCGCACCGCGGTTCAGCAGGCGGTCGCCGTATTGAACGACCGACAACGAATGGCCGTGCTGTTGGCAAAGTTTGAGCACTTTAGTTACGCCGATATCGGCGCGATCATGGATATGTCGCCACAGGCCGTTAAGTCGCTGCTGTCGCGTGCGCGGTGCAACTTGCGCCAGGCACTACAGCCGTACTTGGAGCGCGGCGAATCGATCAACGGCGCTGCCGCGGAGTCGGTGGCCGAAAGCGAACAGGCGCCGTCAGAAGCAATTTAGATTCGCCGAATCCTATGTCGTCACTTGTGAATCCACAACCCGATCCAGCGGCGGCCGATGAGCTGGTCGCCTACCTCGATGGCGAGCTGCCGCCGCCGGATTGCCGCCGTGTCGAAGACCGACTCGCCACCGATGAAGGGTACCGGCAGCAATTACACGAGCTCGACCGAGCATGGGAGGCGCTCGACGCACTGCCGGCCAACGCCGTTGACGATGGTTTTGCCCGGACGACGATCGAGCTGGCTTGCGTCGCAGCCGAGGCGGATCTCACCGAGCACACCGAAAACGCCAAAGCGACAAAACGCAACCGCACGCGGCGCTGGATGGCCGCCGGTGTCGCGGCCGTCGTGATCGGATACCTGGCCGGCCGGGCATTGATTCCCAACCACAACGAGGCCTTGTTGGCCGATTTGCCGGCGATCCAGCAAGTCAACGTGTTGCCGTATGTCGAAGACGTAGAGTTTTTGCGCCGCCTTTCCAGCGCCGTACCTGCGGAACAATTAGCGAAAGACGAGCCGGCGTTCGAACGCAACGTCACGGAACTCGAACGGGCCAATAGTCCGTTGCTCGAAATTCGGCGCGACTGGTTGAAGTCGTTGCAGCCGGAACAAAAAGCCGAGCTGGCCGACCGCGCCCGCGAGTTCGACGATTTGGAACATTCCTCCGAGGAGCAGCAGCGAATGCGTCAAGTTATGGCGGATATCCGCACCGCCACCGACGCCCCAGTTTTGCAAAAGACGCTTGTCGCGTACGGCCAGTGGCTGTCGCGGCACACCGCCGGCCAGCAGGAACAACTGCGGCAAGACCTTCGCGATCGGCCGGCGGACGAGCGGGCAGCGTTAGTAGGAAAACTCGTCCGACGCGACGAAGAGCAATCGTGGCGCCATCTGTCGGCAGACGAAACCAAAGCGCTTCGCGACGAAATCCTCGCCCTGGCGGCCGATAAGAAAGCCGACTTTATGCAAAAAATGGCCCGGAGCCATCGGGGCGAACGTCTGCGAAAGTTGGAAGAGAATCCTAAAGCGCAAGCGCTGGTCATTCTGTGGGCCGAATTGCTCGACGAGAAGAGCTTTCAACAAACGGCAGATCGGCTTGTCGGCAAATTGAGTCCCGCGACGCAGGCCCATTGGCAAACCTTGGGACGCGGCATGCGCGATCTTCGCAAACCGCAGCTCGGCGTTTGGGTCCGCGATGCAATGCGGCCAAAACTCGACCCCGAAGAGCTGGAACGTTTCTTCGCGAGCGACGAACTTTCCAACGATGATCGTCAACGGCTTCTTGAGATGCAGCGCCCCGAAATGGAGACCGAATTGAAGCGACTGTATCTAAGCACGGGATTGGGAATCGATAGAGGCCAATTGCTGCGCGAGTTTGGCGAACCGGGCCGCACGCCGCGAAATGGTCCCGGGCCGGCCGGGCAACCATGGCGACCCGAGGCCACTCGGTCCGAAGGTCTCGGACCGGGCGAATCGCCCGTGCCCGGCGGGCTACGATCACGACAACGTTTCGGAGGGGGCCGACCGCCCGGCCCCGGCGGTGCGCCGCCCGAGCGGCGTCCCGATGACCGGCCCAACAAACGCCGACCGCCGAATCGGCCACAGCAATCCTTGCCCGATCATCCTGCGCCGCCGCCGGACCAAAAGCAACAAGCGATCTAATTCGCTACGAAGCTACACTTCGTACCCCTCGCGGAAAGTTGGATGCACTATCCGCGCCAGCGACGGGTCATTAAGCGGCTTGAGCTGCGCCGGATCCCACTCGACCCGGCCCCGCTTGTAGACCGCAAGGTTCCCCAGCAAGATCGTCTCCGTCAGCGGCCCGGCGTAGTCCGGGAAGTTCGACATTGCCGGCTTCTTCGAGTCCCGCATCGCGATAAACCACTCTTTTTCGTGACCGAGGCTACGGGGATAGTCGACGTCCAGCGGTTTCACGCTGCCGATTATCTGGATGCCCCGTTCCGCGTAATCACCCGCGGCGTACATCTTGGCCTTATCGCCAATCAGAACTACGCCACTCTGATAAGGCGGCGGGATCTCCTTGTCGCCCTCTGTTACCGCGAGCGTCACGCCTTTGAATATCTCCGCGGGCGGCACGTTGCCGCCATCGTACCAATGCATCGTGAACGCGGCGCGGCCGTTGAGCTCTGGAAACTCGAACTTGATTTTCGAGTTTGACGGATACGTGTCGCCGTCGTGCTCCGGGCACTCGGCCTCGACCGACACCGGATCGCGCATGTTGAGTGCCATGAACGGCAAGTTGCACGTGTGACACGCCATGTCGCCCAGCGCACCGGTGCCGAAGTCCCACCAGCCGCGCCAGGCGAACTGGTGGTAAATCTGCGGGCCACCATAGGGTCGCCACGGGGCGGGCCCCAGCCACACCTCCCAATCGAGCGTCGATGGCACGGGCTTGATCATCGGCCGGTGCCCACCCTGCGGCCAGATAGGCCGGTTTGTCCAGATATGCACCTCCTTGACCGTGCCCAGTTGGCCGGCGCGAATTTGGTACGCCGCCTCGCGCATCGGATTGTACGCCGTGAACTGATTGCCCATTTGCGTGGCAACGCCTTTCTCGCGGGCGATCTCGCCCAGGCGGCGGGCTTCCCAAATCGAATGCGCGAGCGGCTTTTGGCAATGGACGTGCTTGCCCATCCGCATGGCCTTCGAGGCCATAACCGCATGGTTGTGATCCGGCACGCTCACGGTTACCGCGTCGATGCGATCGCCCAACTTGTCGAGCATCTCGCGATAATCGGTGAAATTGTGCTCGGTCTTGTAGGCCTGTACCTGGCCGTCTCGAATCGAGGAATCGACGTCGCAAATCGCGTATATCTTGCCGAACTTCGACATATTGGCGACGTCGCTTTGCCCCTTGCCGCCGACGCCGATGCATCCAACCTGAATTTGTTCGTTCGGCGAGCGGCTCACCGCGGCTTCTAAGCCACCGGCCACCCAGTATCCCAACCCCGCAACCGCCGTCGTTTGAAGAAATCTGCGTCGATCGGTAACAATAGACATCGGTGATTCTCCCAGCATCCAATAGGTCGGGCTGAAGCCCGACGAAAACAGTCCCGCCAACCTCAAAGGCCGACTTACGATACGCTAAACAGCATAGCGGACACGGAAGCGAAGATCAAACGCCTGCCCGGGCGAGAGGGGGAGCACGCGCATCACTGGCCAGTCCGGCCAATTTGCTAATCGACGTGCGTGAAATTAGGCTATTCAAAAGGTCGCTTCCACATAGCCGATTCTACATCACACCCCCAGGGCCGAGGAACCGAATGATGAAGCAGGCGAAAAAATTGTTCGTGCTCGCAAGCTGGTCTTTTGTAATCTTCAGTTTCACGGCCGCGGCAACCGCCGCTGCGGTCAATCCGAACGCTCTTGTCGCACGGGTGGAACAGCTCGCCGGGCAGGTTACACGGTCAGAATCTGGTGAAATCGTCGCCATCGATTTGGACAACCGGGCCACGACGGATGAAGACCTAAAACTTCTGGCCGCGGCGCCGAACCTGCGCAAGCTCATCGTTTGGGGCGTCGGTATTTCCGACGCCGGCATCGATCATCTAATACCCTTGTCCCACCTCGAAGACCTGCAATTACTCAACACGCGAATCACCGACGCTGGCTTGGCTAAACTTGTCGCGCTCAGCAAACTCAAATCGCTCAACTTGCAGCGCGATACGGGCATCACCGACGACGGCCTGACGAACGTCAGTAAGTTGCCCGGGCTAACCTATCTGACGTTGCTGTATACCCAGATCACGGATGCGGGACTCGCTCACCTTGCCGGCGCCAAGAAACTTCGTTTGCTCGATTTGCGCGGCTGCAAAATTTCTGATGTCGGCCTCGCCCATTTGGAGCCACTGACTGGTTTGGCGGCCCTGAAGCTCCGCACGTCCGGCGTGACCGATGTTGGTCTCTCCCATTTGGAAAACATGAAAAAGCTCCGCACGCTTGCCCTGGAGGATGCCAGCCTTACCGATGCCGGCCTCGCACATCTCGCCGACCTCACCGAGCTCGACGACCTCGATCTGATGCGCGTCCATATCAGCGACAAAGGACTTGCGCACCTGGAACATCTCACGAAGTTGCGAATCCTGTTTCTGCGGGCGACTTTCATCAGCGGAGATGGACTCGTGCATCTCCGCGACATGAAGCAGTTGCGAAAGCTCGATTTGAGTGAAACCCGCGCCGGCGACGATGGACTCGCCAACCTGGCGGGAATGAAGGAGCTCGTGTGGCTTAATCTGTGGAACACGCCCGTCGGTAACGCCGGCATGGAGCACGTCGCAAAACTTTCGAAGCTCTTGTACCTTAATCTAGATAATACGGGGGTTGACGACGATGGCCTCAAACCGCTCGCGACGCTGCCTAACCTCGAAACTTTGACGCTCAATCAAACGTCTGTCACTGACGACGGCTTGGCGAATTTAAGCTCCTGCCACTCGTTGAAGAAGCTTGAAGTCCGCCTCACCGCCGTCAGTAAAAAGGGTGTTGCCAAATTGAAACAAGCGCTGCCCAAGCTGCAAGTTGCCTACGACGAATAATTGCGGAACCCTTCTTCTTATGCAGAGCGTGGCAACAAGAGTTTGCTGCCGCTGCCCGCCGTAATTACTCTGGAAGGTATGGAAGCTGGCCAGACTTCGTTCGACCTGCTCGCACACTTCGACCACCCGAAGACGGCCCATTTGCCCGATTTCGAATGGGTGGATGAGGTTATATCGAACCAGCCGCCAGCAAGCGTGTTGGATCGCGTCGCCCCTCCTCGACCGATTAGCGAGTCGCCGGTTGAACTGCCAACGAGACCCACGCGAGGCATCGGTTGGGTTCTGCAGTGGGCGGCGGCATTGGCGGTCCTTGCCTTTGCTGCCAGTGTGCTGATTGAGTTTGCTTACTTGTTCGCGGCAGAGCGCCAATTGGCTCTGGCCGCCCGCGCCGGTGCTCTGGAAGCCACCCTCCCGCGTGCGACGTATCAAAGCGTTACGGCGGCCGTGGAGCGTCGGCTGACACGTTATCCGCGGCTGGCCGGACGGCTGCAGCTAACCCTGCTGCAAAACGGTTCGCTGGTGCGCCCGCACTTTCGCCAAAACGACGGCGACCGTTTCTCCATCACGCTCACCGTGCCCAACAGCGCAGTCGAGCCCGATTGGCTGCACACGATCATGTTCTGGCGCAGCGAGTCGAAAGTTCAATCGGATGCGGAAAGGCAGATGCCGGGACGAAAGCTTGCGCTCGGCGGAGATATCGCGAGGTTCGGCGCAGGCGGCCTGGACTCGCCCAAGCAATGACCAAAAGTCTCTGCGCTCAAGAGCTGTGCGGGGTGGGGAGACGCGCACACAACTTGCAGGCGCCGCGCACACATTCCTCACACCGCCGCCGAATACTGCTCCACATAATCGATCACCCACTGCTCGATCAGTTCGCGGAAACTCTGTAAATCGACATCCGCCAGCCGCTGGTAATGATTGCGGCTCAGCACTTCCTTGTTGCGCACGGTGCCTTTGGCGGCGATTTCCAACACGTGGTACGTGCTGTAAGGACCCACGACCAACTGCAAGCGGCTGAAGAAATTGCCCCGCCGCCCGTCGCTGATTCGAATATCATCGCGGCTCACCGCGGCGCCCCAGCCGCTTTCGTCCACAATGGTTTCCAGGCGGAATCCCGGAAAATTGTCGGCCACTTCCCGCAGGCAATTTTCAATTTGCTCCGTGAGCGCGAGCCGATATTGCGAGTGCAGCCGGCGGCACTCCTCTTCGCTGAGCGCTTTGGCAGCCGCCTCGTTGAGCTGCGCCGCCCGCGCCTGCCTGCCGCGCTCGGTTGCTCGTTGTAATCTTTCGCGAAAGCTCATCACATTCTCGTATCGCGTCCTAACCTCGTGTTCGACAAAATCAAGGCAAAAAGGGAAGGCCAGGAGATCAGTATGCAGTCGCTTCTCTTGTCTACCCCTCTCCCCATATCCTTGTCGTCGGTATTATGCCGAGGTGTTTGAATCGTCTGCAGGCTTCGATTGATCGTCGGGTGCCGGCGGCGCCTCGGGCTCTTTCTTCTTCTGATGAAATTGCAGCAGATCGCCGAAGGAGCGCAAGTACGCCTTGCCCTCTGCCATTTCCGGCGTAATCGGCACCAGCGTTTTCGCGGCCCGTTTTTCGTATGAGCCAGTTCGCTGCTGGCGTTGTGGACCGCGACGATCGCCGCGCGATTTGTCGCGACGACGCGCAGCCGGCGGCCTTTTCGCCACAGGCGCCGCCGCGCCGTCTTGAGTTGGAACCTGCGCGGCTGGAGCCTGTGGATGTGGCTGCCGCCCATCCTGCCGGCGGCCGCGCTTGCGCGGTGGTCTTGCCGGCCGCGGTCGCTCGGTCCCCGGCGCAACCATGGTCAACGCTACGCGGCGGCGCTCTTTGTCGATCGACGACACCCAGGCCCGCACCTGGTCGCCCACGGCCACCACGTCGTGCGGATCGCGCACGTAGCCGGAGCTGAGCTGGCTGATATGAATCAAACCGCTGTCAGACAGGCCGACATCTACAAACGCGCCAAAATCGACGACGTTCAGCACCGTGCCGCGCAGCTCCATTCCCGCCTGCAAATCTTCGAACTTGACAACATCTTTGCGGAAGATGGGGGGCGGCAAGTCCTCGCGCGGATCGCGACCCGGCCGGCACAGCGCCTCGATCATGTCGTCCAGCGTCAGTCGGCCGACGCCCAACTCGGCTGCCAGGGCCGCTCGATCCAGCGGCGCAACGAGCTCGCGGATGCGGGCAGCAGTCGTGCCGCTGGCTACCGACGACGGTTCGATCCCCAGTTTCTCGAGCAGCCGTTCGGCGGTGGCGTAATTCTCCGGATGAATCCAAGTCGCATCCAGCGTGTGCTCGCCGCCGACAATTTTCAGGAAGCCGGCCGCCTGCACGAACGTCGCGTTTCCCAGCCCGCTCACTTCCAAAAGTTGCTGCCGGCTGCGAAATGGGCCGTGCTGCTGCCGATGCTCGTACACCCGCCGCGCGGTAAGCTGATTCATCCCCGATACGTAGCGCAACAACGGCGTACTGGCGCTATTGAGCTCGACGCCCACGAAGCTCACGCAAGACTGAACCACGTCGTCCAGCGTGTCGCGCAGGTGCTTGGCCCGAGCGTCGTGCTGATACAGCCCCACGCCAATGCTGGCTGGGTCGATTTTCACCAATTCGCTCAGCGGATCTTGCAGCCGACGCCCGATCGAGATCGCGCTGCGTTGAATCGCATCGCAATCGGGAAACTCCTCGCGGCCAATCTCGCTGGTGGAATAAACGCTCGCACCGGCTTCGTTGACCACGGCATAATGAATGTCTTGCTCAGCCAGCTCGTTGGCCAGGATATCGGCGATGAGCTGCTCGATCTGCCGGCAGGCCGTACCGTTGCCGATCGCCACGACACTTAAATTATGTTGCCGGATTAGCTCGGCGAGCTTGGTGCGGCCCGCCGCTTTCTGCTCGTCGCTGCCGACGACGAAAATCACGTCGTGCGCCAGCAGTGCGCCGAACTCGTCGAGCGCCGCCAGTTTGCAGCCGTTCTTGTAGCCCGGATCGACCGCCAGCACGCGCTTGCCCGGCAACGGCGGCTGCAACAGCAAATTCTTCAGGTTGCGGCCAAACACCTCGATGGCATGCGTCTCCGCGTTTTCCGTAAGCTCGCGACGGACCTCGCGCTCAAGGCTGGGAAGCAATAGCCGTACAATCGCATCGCGCACGCAGCCCACCAAAAAATCCTTGTGTGCGTGGCTCTCGGGAACTAATTGCTCGATCGCGAGCTTTTCGATCGCGTCTCCATCCGCATCGATCCGCACGCGCAGCACCTTGGCTCGTTCGCCCCGATTGATGGCCAGAACCCGGTGCGGCGGCACTCGCTGCAGCGGCTCGCGGAAATCGAGGTAATCGTGAAACTGCTGATTCTTTTTCGGATTGTCTTCCACCTTGACGCTGACAAGCTTGCCCGTATTGCGATACAGCTTGCGAACTCTTTGGCGGACTTCCGGGTCTTCGCTGAACTGTTCGGCCAGTATGTGTCCGGCGCCCAGCAGCGCGCTGGCGGCGTCGGGCACGCCCTTGTCGGAATTGATGAAATCGGCGGCGCGCGCGTCGAGATCGGCGCACGCCTTATCTTGGTCCCGTATTTCCGCCGCTAGTGGCGCCAACCCCTGCTCGTGCGCCTTCGTAGAGAGCGTCTGCTTTTTCGGCCTGTAGGGCAGATAGAGGTCCTCCAGCCGCTTAACGCTGTCGGCGCGGGCGATCTGTTCGCGCAGCTCCTCGGTGAGCGCGTGCTGTGACTCGATGGAGCGAAGAATCGTCTGCTTGCGTTCCTCCAATTGGCGAAACTTCGCCACGCATGCCCGGACGCGGCCGATTTGCTCTTCGTCCAATCCGCCCGTTTGATCCCGACGGTACCGCGTGATGAACGGCACCGTGTTGCCTTCATCCAGCAGCGCGACTGTCCGAGCAATCGCCTCCTGGTCGATGCCCAATTCACGCGTCAAGCGTCCAAGGTCGATCGCAATCGCAGTTGCCATGAAGAAGCCGGCGGATGCTGGGGGACGAATGAAGGACGTTGGACGCTCGCAGCCGACACGGGTAGCTAGCATCGAGCACCCAGTATCCAGCATCGAGTATCACGCATGCAACTGCCCTATTCTGCCACGTCTCGACGGTTTCGGCCACTAGAGTGCCCGCGGCGTAGTTCTCTTCGCTGCGCGACAGGATTTCCGCTCGCCGAACGATCCAACGACACGGCCCCTTGCTGTCGTTGCAGCAGGCGGCTTATCGCGAAATTTCGAGTTGTTCCGAAATTGGATCAAAGTCTTACCCCCGTCCCTGCCGATCTATGCCGATGCGAATCCGGAACGTGGCGTTCCGGCTCGCGGCAAGATGCTGCGTGCTCGCAACCCCCCCTGGCATGTAAGGAAGCATCCATGGCCCGTGCGAACCTGCGAATCTACCGCGAACCGGCTGAACAAAAGACAGCCCTTCGCTCCGCTAGCACCCGCCCGGCAACGGTGACGGTCAACCTCGATGAAGTGTTGCCGCTGCTGGCCGATGCAGTCGCCAGCCGTCGCACGTGGCTCGCAGACTTCGAGAACGACGAAATTACAATCTCGGCCGACCTGTACGAAGTCTTGTTGGCCTACCAGTACTATCGCCACCCAGCGGCGTGAACAACGTTCGCGTCTTATTGGCGTCGGCGGCAACGCCGAATCAAGTTGTCTCCGGCACCGCCGCCGGCACGAAACCACTACTGCCCGGGGTTGCGTCTTGAACGAAAACGGGCGCATCCCACCTTCCGGCAACGACGGAGCTGAAAACCGTCAGCAGATTGCCGATCTCGTGCGGCGATTGCGGCAAGTGGCCGATCGGTTGCCCGTCGAGCGCACTCCGCACGACGACTTGAAAATCCTCAGCCAGACGTTGCGCGAATTGCGTCGGGCGTTCGCGGTTTTCGCGCCCTACCGCTCGCAGCGCAAGGTGACGATCTTCGGCTCGGCGCGCACGCCGACAGATGCCACCACCTATCAAGCCGCCGTTCGTTTTGGCCAATTGATGGCCCAAAACGGCTGGTTCGTTGTCACCGGCGCCGCAACCGGCATCATGGAGGCCGGGCATCGCGGCGCGGGCCGCGAGCGCTCGATGGGCCTCAACATCATGCTGCCATTCGAACAAGAGGCCAACGAGATCATCCGCGGCGACGGCAAGCTCGTCACCATGAAATACTTCTTCACCCGCAAGCTCATGTTCGTCAAAGAGTGCGACGCCGTCGTCTGCCTGCCCGGCGGCTTCGGCACGCTCGATGAGGCGTTTGAAGTTCTCACGCTGCTACAAACGGGCAAACGCGAGCTCATGCCCTTGGTGTTTCTCGATGCGCCCGGCGGCTCGTACTGGCACGACTGGCTGGCCTATATCCGCAAGCATCTGCTGGCCGGAAAGATGATCTCGGCCGATGACCTGTCGCTATTTCGTGTGACCGATTGTGTGGAAGACACGGTCGCCGAAGTCCTCCGCTTTTACCGAGTGTTTCACGGCATGAAGTACGAGAATAATCGGCTTGTGCTACAGTTGAGCGAGCGGCTGGAAGAGTCGCGAATAACAGGGTTTCAACGTGATTTCAGCGACATTCTGGCCGATGGCGTCTTCCGACAGGAATGCGAATCAATCGAACAATCCGACGGGGCATCTCACGCTACTCGACCGCGGCTGGTCTTTCACTTCAACCGCCGCAGCCTCGGCCGACTGCGACAGCTTATTGACGCGATCAATAACGGCGCTTCACTGTAGTCTATTTGCGCCGTGACCGTAAATCCTCTCGCGGAGCTGGTGGCCTACACTTTCCCCGGCTGCACCGATGATTCATGCACGATATCGACCAGCGCACGGGCATTATCGGGAGGCGTTTGCGGCAGCACGCCGTGGCCGAGGTTGAAGATGTGGCCCGGCCGGCCGCCCGCTTGTTGCAGGATACCGGCAGCGCACGGCGAAGCTCCGCGGTATCGGCCAAAAGAGCCATCGGATCCAAATTGCCTTGAATCGCGCGCTCGGGACCAATCATTCGCCACGCATCCTCCAGACGCACGCGCCAATCGACGCCGATAACAGTCGCGCCACTCTGGGCCATCAGTGGAATAAGCTGCGGATTGCCGGTCGCGAAATTGATCACCGGCGCACCGGCCGTAACGCCCGCAACAACCTGTTGCACAAATGGCAAGACGTAGTCGCGATAGTCGTCCGGGCCCAATGCGCCGGCCCAACTATCGAACAGTTGGACCGCTTGTGCGCCGGCTGCGATTTGTGCGTTGAGATAGACAATAACCGCCCGTGCCAGCCGACCCATCAGCGCGTCCCAGGCCGCGCGGTCGCGATACATCAGCGTTTTGGTGTGGAGAAAATCGCGGCTGCCACCGCCTTCGATCGCGTAACTGCCCAGGGTGAACGGTGCGCCGGCAAAACCAATGAGCGGGATTTGGGGCGGCAAGTCGGCCCGCGTTTGACGCACCGCCTCCATCACGAAGTGCAATGCGTCCGCGCTTTCCAACTCGGCGATACGATCGACGTCGGCCGGCTCGCGCACCGGGTTGTGAATCGTCGGTCCTTCGCCCTGCGCGAATTCCAGGTCGATGCCCATCGGTTCGAGAATCGGCAACAGATCGGAAAACACGATCGCCGCATCGACACCAAGCTGCTCGACCGCCGTACACATAATCTCGCTGCACAACGACGGATTCCGGCACAGCTCCAGAAAACTATGCTCCGCGCGGATGCGGCGATACTCCGGCATGTAGCGGCCGGCTTGACGCATGAACCACACCGGCGTGTACTCGGTCGGCTCGCGCCGGCACGCACGCAGGAACGGGCTGTTGTGCAAAGCCGCGCTCGACTCAAAGCGAGACGGCTCATCCCCGAGCCCGGTTGGAATCGAAGACGAACCGGCTCGCGAAAGTCGCACACCGTTCAGTTCACTTACAATGCGTCGCTTGCGTGCCAGAATCTCCCCCGCGCGGTCGGCCGTTTCATTGACCAACTGCCCCATCTTCGGGTGCGATGGCTCCAGATCGACCGGCAGCTCTTCAGTGTGAAGCATTTCGCTGGTCGTCGGACCAATCGAAGCAACAACCACTTTTCGCAAGCCGGACCTCACTTCGTCGGCCAGGCCCAGCTCGTCGGCCAGCTTGAGCAGATTCAGCACCTGGTTTCCAGAGGTGAACATCGCCACATCGATTTCTCCGGCCGCGATGCGACGGATGTTTTGCTCCAGCGGCCCGCTATCCTCTGGCAGCGCCCAGTCGTACACGTGAACCGAATCGACGCTGGCGCCGCGCGCCTCCAAACCCGCGATTAGACTGCGATTCGTGACCCCATATTCCTGCAGACCGACAACGAGATTCGCCACCGGTAGTTTCTCGTCGAGCGTGCCGAGCACCTCGCGCCACGTATTTGGCTCGGGCACCGTCAACGTCGGCGAAATGCCAAGCTCCTTCAGGGCGGCCAGCGGTTTCGGGCCGCGGACCACCGATTTGATATCGCTCACCGCGGCCAGAAACCGCTCCCGATCAACATGCCGCTCGACTTGCTGGACCAGCAGCCGCGTGCCCACGCCCGTTAGAAAAACGACCACGTCGATTCGTCCGGTGATCAGACGGTTCGCGAAATCGATCGCCGCCTGATTGCGCTCCAGCGCCACCTCGCGCATCGACGGGCTGACGAACGGCACACCGGCGCGCTTGGCGATCATGCGCGCCATTTCCTCGGCCCGGCGACTCTCGAACGCCGCGACCCGCAAACCGGCAAAAGATGAAGTTTCAGCGGTCACAGAATTTCGTACCCGATCGAATTGAACAGGAGACAACTGAGGAAGCCGCGGTGAGCTGCGGAAGTGAACGTTGCCACTTGCTACTGCCTGTCTCTGTTCCCCCAGATTTCTCCTGTTAGAAACACATGTATAAACGCAATCGATTCATACTCGAATCATCTTACGTTCTTCGCACCGTGTGTGAGAAAGCCTCATCGTTTGGTTCATTTGTTCATGCTACGCTCGCTGCACCGCGCACGATAGTACGGCTGCGCGGAACACCGCCCGTCTCGTTGTGCAAGTGGTCGCGCTCCACAAAATATGGTGCAGAAAAAATGCGCTTGACATCGAGATTTATCCGGGGACAATAGCGTGCGGTTGATGCGTTTGCGTATCAATTGATGTCGTGTCTGTAAGGGAACTCCTGTCGTCGTGACGGGAAGGCCGCATCCGCAGATGAGCATGGGAGCTCTCGACCGAGAAGCGGCGACGCAGGCAATAAGTGATTCGGTGGATTGTTTCGCGGTGCGCGCCGGGGTGGCGCCAGTCCATCGAAAGATAAAATCGGGCAGACTGCCTGACATTCACACGTTGCGAGCTGGGCTCCGTGTCGCCCTATCGACCGGAATCGCTTGGCCTGCGGGGGATAATTGCGCTCTCTGTGGCTTCGCAGCGCGTATTTGACGACAAACTTGGGAGGTGCGACGGACGGATCGAATGCTGGCGGCTCACCAGTCGTGTACAATTAGAGGTCCCTCCCAAGCGTTTTTCATCATTTCGCGCCGAATCCACACGGCAGGACGAGCCTCGGTGCTCGTCCTGCTTTTTTTTGCGAACGAAGTTGGGCAGGTGATAGTCCTTTGCACCTTCGCGCCTTTGCGTGAGAATTCCTGTACTGGCAAACCGTTCAATTACCCCGGCGGATGGCGGAATGCAAACCTGCCTGCTTGGTCTTGGCGCGAATTTGGGCGACCGCGACGCCACATTGCGCGCGGCGATTGCCGAGATCCATGCGTTGCCCGACGTCCAGGTGTTGCGGCACAGCGCGTGGCACACGTCGCAGCCAGTCGGTGGGCCGCCCGACCAAGGCGAATTTCTCAACGCAGCCGCCGTTATTGAGACCACAATCGAGCCGCTGCCCCTGTGGGACGAGCTCAGCAATATCGAGTCGCGACACGGCCGGCAACGCAGCACTCGCTGGTCGCCTCGTACATTGGATATTGATCTGCTGCTGTACGGCAATAACGTAAGTGAGACCGAGCTGCTCACGCTACCGCATCCGCGGATGTCGTTCCGCCCGTTCGTGCTGGAGCCGGCCGCCCAGATTGCACCCAAGATGTTGCACCCAATCATCGGCTGGCCGATCGAACGCTTGCTGTTGCATTTGAGTTCAGCAAGCAATCGAGTCGCGGTGGTATCGCCAAACGCGGAACTTCGCCGGCGCCTCGGCCTGTCGCTTCTCGCACGCTACGGTGCGCAACGAACTGAAGGGCCGACGTTTGCAACCGCCGATCACCATTGGCCGACGGCGTGGACCACGTGGCTGGCGTTTCCTCCGCGATCGCATGAAAGCACACCGGTCGCCCATGTGTCTGCCCGCCTGCCATATGCCGCCGCGGCGTTTCCCAAGTTGACAATTTTGCTCGATGCCGAAGACGCCTCGCCCGCCGACAAATTGCAGTGGTCCACGTTTGTCCGGCAACCCGGCCGAGGACCGACGTTGCGACTGCAAACCACCCACGAAGCCGAAATCAACGCAGAAGCCTTCGCGGCGATGGAAGCGGTCTGGCCTGACCTAGGCCCGCCAAACGCGAATCGCCTAGAATCATAGTGGCGGGCATGCGCCGCATGCCGTGTCCGCGAGCCGAGCGGCACTGCATCAGCATGATCGGCCATCGTCCGTTTCGACTCGGAAAACCTACCGAAGGCATTGGCACGAGGCAGCGTGCCTGCTCCGATATGCAGCCAACATTACCTACCGAATCGACCTCGGAGCACTATCCTTTGCCCGCTGGCCACGTCGCTACGCCGCGATTGATCACCGATGGCGAAACGCTGCGGCAAGCGGTGCTCGAAGCACGCAGTCGCGGGCAAAGTGTCGGTCTGGTCCCCACTATGGGCGCGTTGCACGAGGGCCACTTGAGCCTGGTCGATGCATCGCGGGCCGAGTGCGAGCTGACCGTCGCCACGATTTTTGTCAATCCCACGCAGTTTGCGCCGGGCGAGGACTTTAGCGAATATCCGCGCAACGTGCCGCGGGATTTGTCGCTGCTGGCCGATCGCGGATGCGATATCGTTTTCGCGCCCGACAACGACTCCATGTATCGGGCCAACCACACAACGTTTATCGACGTCGGACCGATTGGCGCCGTGCTCGAAGGCGAGCTCCGGCCAACACATTTTCGCGGCGTCGCCACCGTCGTGATGAAACTGTTTCAACTCTCGCCGGCCGACCGCGCCTATTTTGGCCGAAAGGATTATCAGCAGACGCTCGTGGTGCGCCAAATGGTGGCCGACCTCGATGTGCCCATCGAAGTGCGCGTTTGTCCCACGGTGCGCGAACCGGATGGGCTGGCCATGAGCTCGCGCAACGGGTATTTGTCGCCCGACGAGCGACGGCGAGCGCTCGTACTGTGGCGGTCGCTGCGTCTGGCGGAACAGCTTGTCGCTCGTGGCGAGCAAAGCGTCGCCGCCATTCGCCGGCAGATGATCCACGAAATCGAAAATGCTGCCGGTGTACAGATTCAATACATCGCCTTCGTCACCGACGGCACCCTGACGCCCGTCGAGCGAATCGATGGCCCAACCACGATTGCTCTCGCTGCCACGGTAGGCAAGACGCGGTTGATTGACAACATAGTGGTGAGCAAATAACTGAAAGTGCATCGCCAACACCGTCAATTATTGAACAGGCGATAACAGAGAGAACAGAGCATGGTGCATTACTCCGTTTCCTCTGATATCTCCTGGTCAAAATCTGCCGATTTTCGGCTGGATTCTTTGCGTCTGGGCGCCTTTGCGTGAGATATTCGTACGTTTTGAAATCATTCACATTCCATGTGCAGCGAACTGTTTCGCATTCCGTATGAAGTGGGGGGCGTGCCGATATTCGGCGTCGGCGTACTGCTGGCGATTTGGGCCGTTGCATCGGCGGCTACGCTCATCGGTCTTATGCGGCACCATGGAACTATTGCCGAAATCTGGGGCTCGCTGCCTGTGTTGCTGTTGCTGGGCGCTGCCATTCTCTTTCTACCGCGAATCTTCCCCGATGGCCTCCCGGTCCGCGGCTACGGGCTCATGCTGCTGCTTGGAATCACCACCGGGGTCGGCATGGCGATGTACCGGGCACGGCAAGGCGGCCTCGATCCGGAAATCATTCTTGCGCTGGCGATCTGGCTCGTGGTGGGCGGTGTGTTCGGTGCACGGCTGTTTTACGTTGCCGAGTATTGGGATGAAAGTTTTGCCGGCAAAAACTTCCGCGACACGCTGCTGGAAGTCGCCAACATTCCGGAAGGCGGACTGGTGATTTACGGCGGGCTGATCGGCGCCGCCGTCGGATTCGCCATTTTCGTTCTCAAGCATGGCCTGACCCTATTGGCGATGGCCGACCTCATCGCGCCCAGCATGGCCATCGGACTGGCCTTCGGTCGAATCGGCTGTTTTCTCAACGGCTGTTGTTACGGCGGTCAAACCGATTGGCCGTGGCACGTGACGTTTCCAGAATTCAGTTCTCGGTACGAAGCTACTAAGCCGATCGAGGTGCAACATTATAGTCCGCCCTACACCGATCAGGCCGCCCGCGGCGAGATGCACGGCTTTCGAATGAATGCGCAGGGCAACCAGCCGGCCGTGGTGACTCGCGTCGATCCCGGCTCGAACGCCGCTACGGCCGGACTGCACGTCGGCGATTCGATCGACGCGATCAACAATTTGCACGTTCGATCATTGCTTGACGCGAAATTGCGGATGCTGGACTTATTCAAATCGCAAAAGGCGATACAGCTTTCTCTGCGCGATGGAAGAACCATCAAGATTCCGGCGGTTACGCTCCCGAGCCGCAGCCTGCCCGTTCATCCAACGCAACTTTATAGCGCGATCGACGCGGGCCTGCTAGGATTCTTGCTGTGGACCTTCTACCCACTTCGCCGCCGCGATGGCGAAGCGATCGCGCTGCTGCTCACGATTCATCCCGTCACGCGGTTTCTGTTGGAGATCATCCGTACCGATGAGCCGCCGGTGTTCGGCACCGGGCTGACCATTTCGCAGAATGTCAGCCTCGTGCTGCTAGCGAGCGGCGCCGGCCTATGGTGGTACCTGTCGCGACAGCCGCGGGGCGTGCAATGGCCGCTGGTTAGCCGTAGGTCCGCCGAGCCGAGGCGGGCCTGAAGGAGTTACGCTCGAGCAAGGCGCCGTTCGGTTCGCGGCGCCCTACGAGTCGATCGACGCATCTACAACCTTTTGTCGTGAAAAAACTTGCGGTCCCAGCCATTTCGGCGAAATTTTGTCCCTTTTGCCGCAAGGTGGACCGTCTCGACGGCAACTATCCTTTCAGCCATGCCCCGCGATGAACCGACCGTGACGCGGAGCCACCCCGGGGCCAATCGCATCGATTGGCCCGCGGAACTGCAGCGCCACGGACGCTGGTTGCGGACGGTAGCGCTCGCCAGAGTTGGCACTTCCGCGGCAGCCGACGACGTAATGCAAGAAGTGGCCGCGGCGGCCGTCGAGAAAGGCCACCAGCTTCGCGATCCGGCCAGCGTCGCGGCTTGGCTCTATCGGCTCGTTGTTGTGGGAGCATTGCAATATCGGCGCCGCCAAGGCCGGCGGCGAAAACTGATCGAACGTTACGCCGATCAGTTTTCATCAAGCAATCGTGACTCGCGCGAACGCAACCCGCTGGACTGGCTGCTCGCGGATGAACAAAAGACCTTGGTGCGAAAGGCCCTTGAGCAATTGCCGCGGCGCGATGCTGAAATCCTGTTGTTGAAATACTCGGAAGATTGGTCGTATCGCCAGTTGGCCGAACATTTGGGGTTAAGCACTAGCGCCGTCGAAGCCCGGCTGCACCGGGCGCGGCAGAAGATGCGCCGGGTATTACATCGATTGGATCCAAGCCTGGCTTCTACCAGGCAACAATAGGGAAATAAAACGTTAATGCTCGCTAGTGTTCGCAAATGTCTTGGCTCGATGTAGCGATCATTGCCGTCAATGAGTGAACCACGAATTATGCACGACGAAACTCTCCATAACGATGTTCTGTTCGACCGTTTGGTCGATGGCGAGCTGACCGCCATTGAGCGGCGTCAGCTTTTGCAATCGCTAGACCAACGGCCCGATGGTTGGCGACGGTGCGCCCTGGCGTTTTTGGAAGCGCAGTCCTGGAGCGAAAATTTTAGGCGACTGGCGCGCAGTTCGCCCAGCGCAAACACGGAATCGAAGCCGCCGGCGTCACCGGTCGGGCAGCTCCGGAAATCTCCATGGTTGTCGGGCATTCAATGGCTCGCGTTGGCGGCAAGCCTGCTGCTGGCATTCGGCCTGGGCCTGATGCACCCCGATCTCGCCGTTCGGCCGGCAGGTAGCAGTTCCAGTGTCGAGCATCAATTCGCTACGATATCGCCGCCGCGTGCGACCGCTCCGCCCAACGCCGGAAAAGCCCATGACGCACTCACGCTGTTTGTGCGCGATGAGGCCGGGCAAAAGCGACCCGTGCGAATACCGCTCGTAGATGCCCGCACGTTGGACGAGCAGCTTGGCGTACAGTTTCAATCGGGCTTGCCCGACGCGGTGCGCGAGCGGCTCAAAGACAGCGGGTATGCAGTTCAGTCGAAGCGTCGATACGCGCCGCTCTGGCTGGAAAATGGCCAGCCCATGATTGTGCCGGTCGAGGACACGAAGATCGTTCCGGTTAGCGATAACGTGTATAAGTCGATGAATTTGTAAATGCCGGCGCCGAACAGATGTTGGCGACTGAATGGACAGCTATCGTTCGAGCTTCCAACAACTTGGTAGAATCTTTCACAACGAAAGGAGAATAGAATCATGTCGATCAGCTACTTGCGTGGCGCGACGCAGTGTGCGCTCATTGGGGCGCTGGTGCTTGGGGCCGGGGCGATTGCCTGGGCTCAAGATGAAGAAAAGTCGGATGGCAACGTAGTGCAAATCGGCCGCTCGGATCAGGATCAAGCAAAGCCCAATTTGCCGCCCCCCGATGAGCAAAGCGACCAGTCGAGACCGGCCGCACCGAAGTATTGGATCGGTCTTTTGGGTGGCGCGATACCCGCCGATAGCCCGTTGCGAGCCCAGTTGGACCTTCCCGAGAACCAGGGTTTGATCGTGGCCAGCGTTGTGCCGAATAGTCCGGCCGCCAAAGCCGGATTGAAGCGGTACGATATCTTGCTCAAGGCCAACGGCACCGCGCTTCACGAGATGCCGGACCTTATCGACTTGGTCCTGGCCGAAGGGGCGAAGAAAGGCCAAATCACATTTGAAGTATTGCGCCACAACAAACGCGAAACGGTCTATCTGAAGCCCGAAGAGCGGCCAGCCAATGCACAAGTACCGCAGGGCGAAGGTGGCGGGTTGGGCGCTGGTTTCGGCGGCGATGGATTTCACCTGCCCGATGAGATGCTGCAGCAATTTGGCGGCCAAATGCCGTTTAATTTTCGCAACTTGGGACCCGGCGTTATCGTCGGTGGCGGGCAAGGCATCGCCAACATGCCCAACGGCGTGTCGATCAACATTCAAAAACAGAATGATCAGCCGACGCACATCACCGTCAAGCGCGGCAACGACACGTGGGATATCGTCGGCGACGACCCCGAGTCGCTAAAGAAACTGCCCAACGATCTTCGCCCCTTCGTCGAGCAAATGCTGCACGGTCAAATGACCACGCACATGCCGACCCTCGGCCAGCAAGCACCCGGCTGCCCGACTCGACAGCGGCCGGCTCCGCGAGCGGCTGGACCACATGGAGAAGCGGCTTGAGGAAATGCAGAAACGGTTGATGGGGCCAGACAACTCGCCCGCGGCCAATTCGAAGGATCAGCACGATCAGCAGAAATAGGCTCGGCGAACACCGCTGAGTCACCGCTTGATACCGGACCGCGCGATCAAACGTGCGGTCCGGTCTTTTTACATCCATGTCGTCGCTGCGGCGACTTCATCAATGCGCCACACTTAAGACTTGTCCATCCGCCCGAAGCCGCTTGCGCAGATGTTGGTAATCGAGCTTCTGCAATGCGACGCCATCGTCGATCGCGATCGCCGCGGCCGTCGCCGCCGACTGGCCGAGAATCATGAACACCGGTTCCATGCGGATCGATCCGTATGCGATATGCGAGCTGGACAGGCAGACCGGCACCAGCAAATTCTCGCACTCTTCGCGGCTTCGGAATGATGGCCCGATAACTGATCGGATACGGCTCGAAGCCGTGCACCTGCACGTCGCCCTCGTTCTGCACGTGGCCATCCGGCGTTACGTACCGCTGGCAATTGTGGCTATCCATGCCGTAGGCGCCCAATCCGATCGAATCTTCGGCAATTTGCTCGCCGCGACAATTGTGCTCGCTCATGACGTATGCCCCGATCATCCGCCGCGCCTCGCGAACGTAGAGCTGCGTGGGCCAATTGTCGTTGTCGACAAATTCATCCTTGGCCAAGCCGAGCCGATTGAACTCAGTCGCGCACCGCCGCCGGCACCCGCGAATTATTGGCAAGCGTCCACAGCAAGCCCTGCTGATACGATCGATGATCGGCGACGATCCGCTCGCGCGTGGCGTAGTCGGCATTCGGATACTCGTAGTTGCCGCCGATGTAGTCGGTCGAGAAGGCGCCGTTGTTATTGGTATCGGTCTTCCGATTGGGCATCCACACCGGATGCCACGGCGCGCGATGATCGCCGGCCTCGAAGTTGCGCAGCAGCAATTCGTAATCGCGACGCATCATAGTCGACCGGCTTCGGCCAAGCGCGGCGGTTTTCCGCCACGTCGGTCGTACACAACCGAAAACAGTAGGCCTGCACCTGCCCGATCGCCGCTGCCATCCGGCGGCAGGCTCGTCACCTGAATCCCCGGCAACAAACCCGAACCGGCGTCACGCCGGTTTAACGTACGGGTCCACCGGCCTCAGAAACCTGTGATTCTTGTCGTTGAGCTTCGGCTCGACGCCATCGATCGTTTCGCCATACACGCTGTTCGCCTCACGGCCGACAAAGAACGAAACACCCGCCGCCGCCATCAAGTCGCCTTCGTAGGTCGCATCGATGAACATCTTAGCCGGCAAACGAGCGGCCCGACTCCATCGTGATCGACTCGATGCGCCGGCCGTTCTTCTTCACGCCATGCTGTCGGTCGAGCCGCTCGTTCATCACCGGTTTAATCTGCGCCTCGGCCAGCATCTCGCGATAAATCTGCATGGCAACGTGCGGCTCGAACGTCCACATCGTTTCGTCTCTCGGATCGTAGTGCGGATTGTGGGCATTGTACTGGTCGCTGAGTCTCGCGATTCCATGCCGCATCGTTCTGATATGTCGCCAAACGCGATGATAGAAGTCGCGAGCCAAACCGCCGATTGCCGCCTTGTTGCCGATGTCGGTCGCGCCGAGCCCGCCGCTAGTCAGGCCGCCTATGTGGCTCGAGGGCTCGATAAGAACGACGCTCTTGCCCATGCGGTGGGCTTGAATGGCAGCCATGACGCCGGACGATGTGCCGCCATAGATCACGATGTCGGTCGATTCTACTGCTCGAACGGATCGAAGATCGAGCCCGCTGGAAAACAACACGAGCATCGCCAGGATCACACACTGCGTTCGCTTCATCCATCTAGCATCGCGAGTCCTGATACCCAGAGCAAGCGGACGAGTCGGGTCGAGAAACATTGCGGCGGGCGGCTCAAACATTCTGTATTTGCGCCGAGCCGCACCACAGACAACGGCGACACTGATAAATCGCAACAGACCGCCGTGCGCTCTACGAAGCGAACGGGTGCGCAGCCCTTACATTCCGGCAAATCCCCGCCGAAAACGCCGGCGGCACCGATTACTTGACACCGCAGAGAGGCGTATTTAGCATTAATCCGTTACAGGCTCGTTAACCACTGGTAACGGCCATGTCTCACCGCTGAGGAGTAACGCTAATGAATACGAGGCATGTACTTCGCTCTTTACCGGCGCTCGCCCTGTCTATGGTACTGTTCGTCCCCGCTACGGGACGCGCCGATGTCTATCATCTACACGCTGACTTGGATGGGCTGCAAACGGTCCCGCCCGATGCTTCGCCCGGGTTCGGCAGTGCCGACGCCACGCTCGACAGCGGCAGCGGCGCGTTTTCGATCGACACGGGCAGCGGGGTTTACAGCAGCCTACTCGGCGGCGCCTTAGCCGTACTGGTGAACGACGCTCCCCCCGGCAGCAACGGTCCATCCGTCATGTCGCTCACGCTCGACACGCCCGGGGCAACGACCGGCACCTTCAGCGGCGGTGGCACACTCACTGCGGCGCAGATTACTGACTTCATCGCTGACCAAGGATATATCCGCATTACCAGCCAGGTTTTTCCCAGCGGCGAGATTCGCGGGCAATTGTTTGCGAACCGAGTCCCTGAGCCAACGGCGCTTGTTCTTGCAGGGCTTGGGGGCCTCGGCATTCTGGCGGCGGCACGCCGCAGGCGAAGAGTTTCCTGAGCAGCCGAATGCTCTCTTTCCACGAAGCTGCCAAGCACCAGCGACGGCATGAGCGATTATTCGGCCCCGTGCGCACGTAACACTGCGACAATGTCGTCGCGCCCGCTCTTTGTCGCCCAAGCCAGGCGTGTCGCCCAGGGTTCAGCATCCGCTTCGGTGGCGTTGGCGCCACGCTGCAAATACAGCTCAACGAGCTCGATGCGTCCCCCAGCGACAGGCCGGGGCGTTTCGTCCGCGGGTGTGTGAAGTGGAGCACCGCGTCCGCTCACATGCTCACTGCCAGCTTCAACGACTCACTGTCGAGCTCGGCGAAGAGCTCGTCAACCGCATCGACGCTCGCGTCGCCTGCTGAATCAAGTTGCCGTGCCGTGTCAATGGCCTTGTGCCCATTCGGCTTGTCGGCGACCGACAGGTCGAACAGCAGATCGCTCAAATTGCAATGAGCTAATTCGGTGATCGCGGCGCTGGACTTCGTCCGTTGGGACGAAATGTGCCGCGTCAACGACTCGGGCAGGTCCAAGGATTCCACGAATCCAACGACAGCCTCGTCTCGTGCCGCTCGGCCTTCAACGCGTGCCGCAGCCGCAGCGGGCGCCGGACTCGACACGGGACCAACCGTTTCGACCAACTGAGCGTCGCTGCCAGCGGCCACTAAGGACGACGTGACGAGCGACTGTGGCGTCAGCGGATCATCAATCACCGGCGAGCTCGCAAGCGTCGCTGAGCCGGCACCAGAGCCTGGGTATGCTTGGCCGAAGTTTTCCTGCCAAAGCGAGTAGTCGCCACCGTCGACGAAACCGTTGCCAGTGCCATCCGCGCCCGAGTAGTTGGGCACGCTGGTGTTATTTTGTTTGCGCCAGAGAACGTAGTCCGCCGCGTCGACGACGCTATTCTGGTTGTAATCACCCGTCAAGGCAGAGGTGAATACCACGGAGCCGTCGGAGCCGTCGCTCCATGTCAGTCCGCCTTCATTGGGATTTGCCGCCTGGACATCGAGCGGACTGGTGTCGCCCACCTGCGCCGAACCGCTCACCGAGAAATCGAGATCGGCAATGACGCCTTGGCCCACGGCCGACGTGTTGCCCATCGTGTTGTACATGGCAACGGTGACTCGACCGGCCGCCGACAAGTTGCCGGTGATGCTCCAGCCGTCGACGGACGACCAGAAGGCGCCCGCCGTGGCATCGTCGAATGTCAACAAGGAGTCGTCGAAATAGACATGGAACGTAGCGCCAACTACCGTTTCGGCGGGCAGCACGTTCAGTTCCACCGGCACGGTGACGGTGCCGCCTTGCGTGGCGGGGATATCCTCGGAGATGGAGTATTCGGGATCGACACCCGTGGCACTGAAGATGAGCGAAACACCGGGGATCGGCGGCACTTCGGGCACGTCGATAAACACGGCTTCTTGAGCCACGTACGAAGCATCGAGGCCGGAAAGTGTGCCGTCGCCGGAGGCATCACCGACGATTCGTGGATCGGTCCAGTCATGTGCGTCGAAACCGGAGTCGAGGCTCACCACAACTCGGGAAATCAATCCGGCGTCCGTCCCGCCGTAGGCTCCGTCGCCGTCCGCATCCCCCACGTATACCGCCTTGTGAATGGCAAAGTCGGCCTGCGAGGGTATCAAATCTTCGTTGACGCGAAGGCTCTGCAGCCGGATCACCTGGCTGGCGCCGTACGGCGCCGTGCTAGGAACGTCGGCATCGAGCTTGATAAGCTCGACGTTGCTTCCCGATAGCGCGGCAGTGCCGGAGACGGTAATCTTCAGCAAAGTATGTGTGGCGTCGATGCTCATTGAGTTGGTCGTGATCGACCAGCCGCCGGAGCCCGTCGGGCCCGCCCCCAGAAGGGCGGCCGAGATGTGCAGCAACGTCGGATCGTACAGCACGTCGACGTCGACGGCTTGCACGCCGTTCGCGTTATCAATGTAGATCGGCAGGTCCGAACCGCCCACTTCGACTGTTGGCACGTTGACGTCCTGCCCGGCGCCGCGCGCGAAGTCCCCCAAGCTGACGACGCGGTTGTCCACCGGCGGCGTATTGACGACGAAGCTCGTCGTGAAGTCGTCGCCAACCTCGTTGTCGTCAAAATCACCGTCGCCATCCAGCAGGTTCGACCCATCGTGGAAGCCGTCGGCACTGCTGACTAACGTGACATCATAGTTGCCAGCCGCCAGCACGCCGCCGGTCTTGACGAAGGTCAGGGTGTTGGTGTCTGCGGCCCAGACCATGGAGCCCAGAATTTGCTCCGAGCCGTTGCGGACCAGCGTTACGTCGGGCGCCTCCAGCACGGTGGGGCTGCCAACATCCAGCAAGCTGTCGTACAGGTTCAGATCCGATAGATTCGGCGCTCGATTAAACGTCACATCGAAGCCGCTGGCGTTACTCTGGAAGTCGATCACCCGCAACGTATCTTCCACGACCGTGACATCGAATGTGTCGGAGTCCACGCCGCCGTCGTTGTCGTCCACTTGAACGGTAACCGTAAAGGTCGTGCCGATGTCGCTGGGGCTATAGGTCCACGTGCTGTAGTCCGCGATGTCGAAGCTGTGCGCCGGGACGTTGAAAGTCTCATCGAAGCCGGCCATCGCCGTCCCAGTCGATGCTCACCGTCCAGTCCGCGTCGGCCCCCGGATCGGTGAAGCTGACATTGTGACTCAGCACCGTGTTGGGGAAGACCGTCGTATCGGCGCCGGCATCTACAACCGGGGCGACGTTGTTAATCATGATCACGGTGGAGTATTCCGTGAACCCGCCGTCGTTGTCGATGATGCGGGCCTTCACCGTGCGCGGGCTGTCGTCGTCATCCGCCAGGAAGCTCGCGGGCACCGTGGCCGACGTTGATGTCGACGAGCCGGCGTAAGTGCCGTCGCCGATCTCACCCGCTTCGCCGTACACGCCGTTGCCGTTGAAGTCGTAGGCAAAATGGAACGGCATATCCGGATTGCCGGGGTCCGTGTACGGACCGCTGAAGAACACCGTTGTCGTGCTCCCTTCATTGACGGTCGAATTGAATGCTTGAAAGTTGCCCGCGGTCGGATTAACGTTGTTGACATCGATCATCAGCGAGCCAACGTTCATCCACGTGCCATCTTCATCCAGCACGTCGATCGTAATCGTTCGCGTAGGCGGATCGAGCCCGTCCGCGTAGAGGTGGGAATACATTGCGCTGCTAGTCAGCGGATCTCCGGAAACGAACGTGGAGTTACCGTCGCCCCAGAAAATGGTGTAGGCGGTAATCGTATCTGCGCCCGGATCGATGCGCGGCCCGACGACGAGATTGAACGTTTGACCCTCATCAATCTCGTTGTCGCCGTCCTGATCCACCAGCGGCACGACGGGGATCACGTTGTTCACATCGACGCTGAGGCTGGAGTCGGTCACAGAATGGATCGGATTAGCGTCTTCCTCAACCGTCACCGTGATGTCCCGCAGAATGAACTGGACCGCGCCATCCGGATCGTCCGTATAGGTAACACCGGCTGGCGAGCTGATCGCAAATGAGAACACGCCCGGGGCGAGGCCCATCACCGAGTCGGGGCTGCCATCGCCCCAACTGATCGTCACTGTGTGCGCTTGCGCGTCGTTGGTAAACTCACCGTATACGGTCACGGAGCCGCCTTCATTCACGCCTTCATTCGTCGTGATCGGATCCACCAACGGCGTGAGGCTGACAACGAGATTCGCCAGCGAGGCGTAATCGACGAAACCCACCAATGGGTCGTCTGCGTCGTGCCAAATGACGTTTTCGATGCCGCTGACCGAAGCGTCGTTCCACAGGTTGCCGAACGCAGGCACGTCGGGCGGCACGCCTTGCGGGCCGGCATTAGCATTCGCGCCGTTCGTGTTGAGATTCACGATCGCGCCGCTGTTGTCCGTGGCCGCGGCCGTGTAGGACGAGAAGTCGTTGCTGCCGGTGCTGATGCCCAAGCCGGTGAAGTCCGTACCGCCGCCGGTCTGGCCGAGGTCCGCCAAGCCCCCGTTCTGGATCAGGACGCCAATCGTGTTGCCGTTCAGGTCGTTGTTCTGAACCATGGCCGTGCCGCCATCGACGTCGATGCCAATCGTGTTGCCGGTGATCGAATCGTCGTTGTCGATGATCGTGGCCTCTCCGCCGTCGCTGACGGTGATGCCCGTGCCGTTGCCTGTCAGGACCGTGTCGTTCTCGACGGTGACTGAGCCACCGATGACGAACACGCCGCTGTCGGTGTTGTTCGTGATCGTGTCGCCGTCGATCGTGACGACGCTCGTATCGGCGTTGTCATAACCAATCGCGACACCGGTAAGATTGTTATCAATCGTGTTGCCCGACAAATGGGCTTCACTTCCGCCGCCGTAATACGTGGTCACTAGCACGCCAGCCGACGTGGAGCCGTCACTCACGGCCGTGCCCAGGTTGTCGCTGATGTTGTTATCGGTAATATCGACTACCGCGCCGGCTCCGACCTCCACGGCGTAATCGAGCCAGTCGCCCGTGCCCTTGCCGGTGTACATGTTGCCTGCAAATGTGCCGGTGACGCCTGTACCAAAGTAGATCAGCGCCAATCCGACCGATTTCGGTGAACATCGAGTTGGTCACGTCCAAGTTGCCGCCACCGGCCGGGAGGAACGCCACAGCCGTGCCGTTATAGGGCGAGCCGGAGGCCTGATAACGAATTTCGTTGAATGCGACGTTGTCGATCGTACCACCGAGGCCCAGGTGGCGGATCGCCTGCCACGTGAGCGTGCCGGTGCCATCGAAGCCGACCTGGCTCAGGTCGAGCGTCACACCCGCATCCACCAACCACCATCCGCGGCCGTCGCCACTGGTCGCGGTATTAAAGTCCTTAGTAACGGTCGTCGTTGTCTTCCCCTCGCCGATGATCGTCAGATCCTTATCGATTACAACCTGCGCGTCGTCGGTGTAGGTGCCGTCCTGGATGAAGATCGTATCGTTGGCATCCGCGGCATCGATCGCCCGCTGCACCCGCGCCGCCGTATCGAAGCCAGTCACAAAGCTGTTCGTCGTGAGATAGATGTTGCCCGCCGGATCGTAATTCACCAATCCCGCGCCGGCGACGTCTACGGCATGCACGATGAGGTCCTCGATGTCGAAGAACTGGGCGGTCGTCGCAGAATTCACGCTCACGCCGTCGAACGTGGTGTCCGCGGCGCTGACGTCGTTGATGCTAATCAGGTCGCCGAAAGGAGCCGGCGTGACCGCGTCTGGGGCGGCAAGCGAAATCGCCGGCGTCGCGAGGCCGTAGCCGCTAAAGCTGCTGCCGTCGACCGCGATGTTCGTTGGCGACAGACTGCCCACGTCGTCCAACCCCAGCACAGTCACACCGGCCGTCGTATTCGCACCGGCCGTAAGGTCGGCCGTCAGGTTCACGTCGTCCACATTGCCGAAGATCACCACATCGACGGCATTATTCGTCAGATTGACATCGTCGCCGAGGTTCTGACCGATCTGGACACCAGAGATCGAGCTCGTCAGACCGGCGTTGAACAGCGTGATGCCGCCGAATGCGTGATCGGCGATGTTAACGGTGCCCTTGATCTCCACGTCGCTGATCGAACTGGCCCCGTCCGCATCATCCACGTATACGTTGATGCCATTCGTGCCTTCAGGCCGGCCGGACGCCGGGTTGTTGAGCGTGGCGCCATTTATCGTGATGTTGCTGGTGTTGCCCGTCGTGTTCGCCCGGGCGGTGATACCGATGCCGTTGCTGTAGTTGTCCTCCGCTATGATGTTCGTCAATACGGCATCGCGCACGCCGTTCAGGTCGATGCCCATGCCCACGGTCGCCGGCGACGACGCGCCGTTGTCCGAAGCAGTAATGTCGGTCATCACCAAGTCGTCGATGTTCGACAGATGGAAGCCGTCCAGATCATTGGCGACCGACGCCACATTCTCGAATGCCAAGAAATCAACGCCCGATGCCAGCACGCCGTGGTCGCCGACCGATCCCGTAACGCGCAGGTCCTTGACGGTGGTGCGGTCACCAGCCGACGCGCCGCTCGCGCTGACGGTCACCATGCCTGTAATGATCGTATCGTTCGCCGGCACACTGCCGCTGCCGGCGCCGTCGAGAGTCAACTTCTTATTGACATTGACCGATTCGCTGTAGCTGCCGGCCTCGATATAGATCGTGTCGCCTGCGTCGGCCACGTCGATCGCATTTTGAATCGTCTCGTCATTGTCGCCGGTACCGTTGGTCGTTACGAACAGCTCGCCGGCCACCCACCGCACCACGCCGGACGCCGTGCTATCCGGACCGTGGAAGATTTTGTCTTCGATCCGGAAGTCGTCGGCCAATACACCCGGCGTAAGGCCTTCGTACGTGGCAGTGGCATGACCGGTCAGATCGAATGCCTGGGCGCTGCGGTTGTCGATGAAGTACGAATCGCCGGCATATTGATTGCCGTCGTCGATCGTCACCGCGCCCGCTGTGGCGTCGATGCGCAGGTCGGTCTGGTTGTCGGACGTGTCGTCAAAGTCGTTTCCACCAACCGAGCCGTTGCCGCCCGCGGTGAAGCGGACGCCGGTCGTATTGTCGTAAATCTGGTTGCCCGTGATGTCCGCGTGGCCGCCGTCGACATCGATACCAATGTTGGGATCATCGATCGTCACGCCGCTAATCGTGGCGTTAACGGCGCCGCCGCCAGCGTGTTGTTGCACCAAAATGCCCGTATCGCCGCCCGTGATTGAAACTCCGCTGATGGCCACGGTGGAACTGGCAAGAGTTGGGCCGAAGTTGACATCGTCATTAGTCAAGCCAATGCCGACCAACGAGTTGGCGACCGATCCGCCGGAGACGCTTACGGTGTTAGTGGTCGGTAGATTCCACAGGCTGATCCCGGTAGCGAACTGGCCGCCCGTGGAACCGACGGTATTGTCGGTCAGCACGGCGCCAAAGCCATTTTGCAGGCTGCTCAGATAAATGCCATTGGTGTACCCGCTCGTGCCGGTGACGCCAGCGGCGGCGTTCACCGTGTTCTCGGTGATGTACAGGGTGGCGTTCGGAGCGTAATCCAAGTTCGCCCAGATGCCGCCGAAGTCGTCCTGACCAGCCGTAATCGTGTTATGGGCAACGTTAATAGTCTGCTCGGCAGCCGTGCCGCCGTTCGCGGTGAAGTCGTAAACCCACACGCCCGCTTCCGCCAAGTCGGGCATCGTAATCGTGTTATAAGTGACATCGGCGTAAGCATTGTAGGCCAGCAACACGCCGTAATTGGTAAAGTTGCTGATGACATTTCCTGTGACGACGCTTCCACTTGTAACCGCCGAGCCACTCGATGGGTTAATCAGCCCAATGCCATCATGACTCACATTTTGAACGATGTTGTTTTCAATCAACAAGTTGTCGACCGCCTGGCCGGCATTGCTCGAGTCGACTGTGGCGATTGCGTTGTGCGCACCGCTTCCGAGGATGCCGGGGTTGGTGCCATCGACGACAAATCCGTCGATCGTGACGTCGCTGGCCACAATGTGGACTAAATCACTGGCTGCTGTCCCCAAATCGGCGCCAGATGATGTAATGATCGCCTCGACGCTCGGATCGGCAGCCCCGCCGATGAACGCGGCATACCGTGCGTTGGCGTCGTTACCAGCTTGCTCGCTGGAGAGTGTCACGGACTTGTCGATCAACAAGTTTTCCGCGTATGTGCCCGCGTACACGTAGATCGTGCCGCCCGCGGCCACCGCGCCAATTGCGTCCTGGATCGATGCAAATTCGTCGTATCCGATCGCCGAGCCGTTCCCCAGGGAGCCGCCGGCGCCATCGGCGTCATAACCGTTGCTGTAAATCGACCAATCATCATCTACGAACACGACGGTCGGCGGCGGGCTCGCGGAATCCGCGTCAGCACCACGTCGTTGCCGTCCCCGCCGTCGTAGAAGATCGCGAACAGTTGCCCATTGACCATGAGCGTGTCGCCGTTGGCCAGGCCAGCGAATGTGCCCGTGACCGGATCCAGCATTCCGTCGTTGTCGACGATCGTGACCGATTGGCCATTTGTGGCCACAATGGTGCTGTCGGCCGTGTCGAGGATGGCTCCGCCAAGGTCCACGGTTCCGTTGACAACGAAGTTGTCGAGATCGGTCGCCGGATTGAGACCGTTAATTTCCAGGTGCAACGTGTCGTCGCCATCGAGCGTCAGGTCGCCGTTGATCGTTACCTGCGCGGGGCTGGCGCCCAGCTCGAGCGTTAACGACTTGCCTGATGTGTTGGCGCTGCCCGTGTAGCTGCCGCCTTCGATGTGGACCGTGTCGCCGGAGGACGCTGCGTCGATGGCTCGCTGCACGTCGGCAGTGGCAGTTCCGCCTGGAGAGAAGTAGCTGTTGGGAGTGACGTACACATGCCCGCTCCGCAGATCGACATACCCATACGTGCCGACATCGATTGTATCGACAACCTTATCGGCCACAGCGTACAACTCGGCGGTGTTGGCCGAGACCAGCGTGTTGGCGCGTTGATTTGATCGGGGAACTTGTTGGAGCCGTCTAAAGACAGCGTACCGGCAACTTTGTCGACAATGTGATAAACATTGCCGGTAAACGTATTGCCCGTGACATTGACAGTAGCGCCTGCCAGAGTTCCGCCGGCATTGGATGTACGGATACCGCTATCCGAATTCTGGAATGTATTGTTGGAGATCGTGATTGGGCCGTTTATGAAATTGGGCGTGAAGATAAGAATGCCGGCCCCGAACGACCCGGCCGCGATTTCCGTTGCGCCGCGGGTGATGTTCTCAAATTGGTTGTTATCGATTGTCAGATTGCCCGATTCGTCGGCGACAAGCACGCCAATGTCGACGCCGTCAAACGTGTTGCCCTGAACGTTCCCTTGGACGCCGCTAAAGTTCAACTGCAGGGTACTTTGCTCCGTTGCCCGGATTGGCCGTGCCGAAATCGCCGATGCCCTTGAAGGTATTGCCGGTCACATCCATGTAGTCCGACGTATCGACGCCGCCAGCGTAATCGCCGGCCACCTGGCAAGACCGCGCCGTCGGTGGGATTGAAGCCCGTCGTCTCAAAGTAATTGTCTTTGAGTTGGATCGTCTCGGGATTGGAAAAGATCATGTTTGTCCCGCCGGGACTGGTCATCGCCGCCAGGAAAAACCGAGTGTTCAGCAAATGAAGGTCCACGTTGCCTGGCTCACCAGCGAATATCTTCGCACCATTGAACGTGAATCCGTCGAGCGTAACCGTCGAGGTCGTCGTGAGATTTATGGCTCCCGTGGGCTGCGACGGACCGTTGAGAATGCTTTCGCCGGAGCCACGCGACCCATCGGTGCCGGCAACGCCCGACTTCGGCGCCCAACAATGTGATCTGCTTGCTTAGCGTGAGGCCGCTAATCGAGTACGTGCCTGCCTCGACGTTGACCGTGTTGCCGGGCTGGCGGCATCGACGCCGCGCTGAATGTCGGAGTCGGTATCGCTCGATCCGACCGTCACAGAGCCGGGCGTGGTCACGTATACGTTATCCTTCACCCAAGTAATCAGGCCCTTCGACGCATCGTCCACCTTGTGGAACATGTGGTCTTCAATGCGGAAGTCGTCGGCCAAATTCGCGGTCGATAGACCCTCATAATTCTGCGCATTGCTGTTCTCGGGCGTCAGATCGAACGACTGCGTGCTTTGGTTGTCGATGAAATACTTCTCACCGGCGAAGGTATTACCCGCGCCGATTGTGACCGAGCTGGCCGTGCTATCGATTTGCAAGTCGGTGCCGTTGTCGGTCGTGTCATCGAAGTTGTTGCCGGTTACCGAGCCGCCGCCGCCCGTCGTAAAGCGGATGCCGGCGGTCGTGTTGTCGTAAATATGATTGCCCGTTATCGTTGCGGTGCCGCCCGTCACGTCGATGCCAATGGCGTTGCCGTGAATCGAAGCGTTGTTGTCTTCAACCGTCAACGTGCCAGCCGAGCGAATGCCCGTGTCGAAGCCAACGATCGCATTTTCGTTCGGACTGCCGTCGATCGTAACGATGGAGCCAGCCGCGACATCGATGCCGACGCCGATGCCCTCCATCGCGCCGGTATTCGTCAGCATGTTTCCGCTTAGAATCGCCTTGCCGTTCGATTGCACCAGCATACCGGTGTTCACGTTCGTAAGCGTGTTACCGGTAAGTTGGATGGCCTCGTGGGCACTGAAATCGCTGCCCGGATACTCCGGATCACCCAACCATTTGAAGCCAATACTGGCGTTATCGACCGTGTTGTCATTGTAGCTGACGGTGGTTGTGCCGCTGGAGTGGGACGTGAGCCAGAACGCGGTTTGGTCAATCGTTGTCGGATCGCCGTTCCCGAAGAAATGGTTGTCGGCGATGGTAATGTTACTCGAGTGGCCGTGCCCATTCTCCCAAATGCCAAGGACCGATTCCGCGCCGGGGTTCAGCACGTTTATCGTGTTGCCGGTGATCATCAGTCCGTCATAGCTCGCGCCGCCGTGCGTAGTTGATTGGATACCGACCGAGCTTCCGTCGCCGGTCCCCACGATGTCGATCGTGTTGTTCGTGATGTGGATATTCTGGCCAAACGAATAGTAGATGCCGATGTTTTGGAAGTCATCGGGTTCGGTGGTGTTATCCGCTGGCATGCGGATGTGCATATGGTCGACGGTTAGACCGCTGTAATTATCGGCGGTGTCGTAAAAGAGACCGATTGCATTGTCGATGTCGAAAATGTTGAAGTTGGAAAACGTCCAACCGGTATTGGTGCCGTTGCCGAACGCCAAAAAGCCGGTTTCAAGGGAGGTGACCGTCAAATCGCCAGGGCCTTGAATGGTGATGCCATCGAGGATGTCTGCGGTGACCGTCACGTTGTTCAGCCCAGCCGGGAGCATGGCGCCCCAATCATCGTCGGTGCCGATTGTCGCGTCATTGCCCAATTCCCATGAGGCCAACGCGTTCGCCTCATTCCAGTTGAACACTGTGTCGAGGCCGTTCGGACCCAAAAGAATCGTGTCTCCGTCCGCTGCCGCGGCGAGCGCGTTGACGATCCGCGTGTAATCGTTGTCGGTTGCCGTTGGGGATGACGTTGGCGTGACGAAGATCGTACTGGCCTGCAATACGACCAGACCCAACGTGTTGTCGTCGATCTCGTCCGTGATCTTGCCTTCGGCCGCGAACTTCTGCGGCGTCGTCATCGACGACACCAGCGTGCCACCGAGCGTCGTACCCGTGGCGTCGAGTTCCAGATTATCGAACGCGCTATTGGCCAACGTGATGTAATCGCCGCTCTGGCCGCCGATGGAAATGTCGCCCAGATCAAGCCCGGTGAGACCAACCGCTGCACCATCGAACTTCAAGCCGGTCGCCCCGCCGCTGATCGAATCACCCGCGCCAATCGTGAGTAAGCCGGTACCGGTAACCAAAACGCCCGTCGTGTTACCGCTGAGCGTGCTGCCGGCGAGCAATGTGGTGCCGTCGGAAATGCGGACGCCGGTCGTGGCCCCGCCGATGTTGTCTTGAATCGTTGCAATGCCGCCACTGACATCGACGCCAATTGTGAATCCAGCGTCGTAGATGTTTGCACCGCCAACACCAACCTTAACGCCGTCCGGTGCATAAGTGCTGCCGGCCAACGTATTGCGCAGAACAATGGCGGTTCCGCTGGCACCGGATGCCAGATGGAACTTGTTGCCAAAAACTTGGGTATCGATCGGCGTCGACGGACTGGCGTTCAAACTGTCGTCTTGCGAGTCGACGACGATGTGCTGGATTCCGGCTGTGCTAGCCTTTGCCGTGAATTCATTATTGCTGACCGTGACGCCGTTGGCGCCACCCACGCTGACGCCGGTCACGTCGCCGTTGAAGATGTTATTGTCAATCAAGATCGACGACGTTGCCCCATTCACGTTGCGATTGACGAGCAGCGAGGTGCCGGTAAATGGAGTCGCTGCAGGTGTGAACCGGTTGTTGGTAATCGTGGTCGGCGAATTGGAATTCGGATCTCCAATAAGCACGCCCGCGCCGCCGAGCGAATGCACGCCGACAAAATCATTGTCATCGATGAGCGATGCGCCACCGGTCGCAAACTGGAAGATGAGGTCGTTGGCAGCACCGGCCAGCGTATTGCCGGTAATATTCGCATGGAGTTCTTTTAGAAACACAGCTCGCTGGAAGAAGCTCGAACCGCTTGTGATATCGACATTGTTGTCGTGAATATCGACCGATTCGAAAACGCCGCCGCTGTTGAACAGCACGATGCCGGCACCGCGCACTGTTAGACCAGACGGCGCGCTCCAATTCGCGGCCGAGCTGCCAATCGATGTGATTTCGTTGTTCTCGATCGTCAAACCATCGAACGCCGTACCGACCGCGGAAATGCCCACCGGCGCGATCGGCGTCGCGCCGTTTTGATTGACTTGGATCGCGAAGCCATCAATCGTGCTGCCGGTTGAATTGACCGTGATAACCGATTGCTGCGAACCCGTAGTCGGGGCAATCTGCGCCCGTGCAAATTGGTCGACTTCAAGTCGACAGTCTTATTGAGCAGCACCGCCTCGTCGTAAGTGCCGTCTCCAACCTCGACGATTCCGCCGGAGGTCACAAGGTTGACACCCTCTTGAATCCGGCCACCTGCGGTTTGCTGGCCGAGCGTCGTCACGTGCAAATACGAGAGATCGCCGGCGAAGCCGCGGGCGCCGGCGTCGGTGTCGGTGCTGGAATCGAGATACGGCGTGAAGTCCACCGGCCCGACCGTTTGGGCCTGAACGCCGGTTTCACTGTTGATGCCCCAGGCGTTGCCCGAGGCATCCACCGTGGTCGCGGTGCCGTTTACGATCGCGGCGATGCTGTTGCCACCCAGGGAGCTGCCGTGAACGGCGGCGGTGCCGGTAGCGTTGACCAACAGGCCGCGGTTGCTGGCCGTGAGAATACTGTTGTCGATATCGGCATGTCCGGAGGAAACGATGACCCCGGCGGCCGTCGACGCGGTGCCCGTGATTTCGCTGGTGTCGATGTCGGCCAAACCGCCGGCGCCGACCTGCACGCCGAACACGGCCACGCCGCCAATCACGGTGTTGTCCATATCGAGCGTGCCGCCATCGACCCACACGCCGGTCAACCCGCCGGTCAACGTGCTGTCGCTCACTGCGAGCGTAGCGCCGCTCTCGTGGATGCCTGTCGAGAAATAGTTCGAAAGCGTGATGCCGCTGATCGAGGCATCGGTTACACCCGCTTGCACATCGATACCCGTGAACGCGCTACCGGCATCTACCAAGACAGTCGCATCACTGGCGCCTTGAATATCCACGTTCTTGTTAATGACGAGCGATTCACTGTATGTACCGCCCAGCACATGGATCGTGTCGCCATTGGTCGCGAGATCGATTGCGTCCTGAATCTGACCAGTTGGCGCGTCATCCACGTAGAATGTCGTAACAGCAGCAGTCGTAGTCTTGCCAGCAATTACAACGTCTGTGTTAAGGTTTACTGATGGCGTATCTAACGTGAGCGAACCGCCGTCCGCTGCGAGATCCGCATTGAAAGTAACTTCGCCTTGGGCATTCGTCTTGAGGGTAATGTTGACATTATCGTGGTTCGCAATGATAGCGCTATTGACGACGATCGAATTCGCGCCGCCCGTCGTGGCGCTGGTGTCGACGAACAGATTCGTGTTGTCCCACAAGTGGGCTTCTTCCATGCCGACGAGTCCCGTGTCGCCGGAAACGACGATCGCCGGAATCGTGCCAGTGGTGTAATCAAAGCCTGCGTCAAGTACCAGGCTATTGGTGGAATTCGCCGGCGAAGCGATCGTTACTGTGGTGAACCCTGAAATATCAACGGGTTCGAGGTCGCTGAATTCGACATTGTTCGAACCGACTTGGATCGTGCCAGAGCCAAGTGTCGACCCGTCTGGGGTGTAGGCGGCCGAAAATCCGCTGGCGCCGAGCAACACGAGACTATCCATGCCGCCGGTGCCGCCGTCGAAGGCAAGGCCCCCAGCCGGAATTGGATTACCGCCGGAGAAGTCAAGTGTCAGGCTATCGTCGTTTGCGCCGTCACGACCGTTGATGACCAAGTCCGTTACACTGCTCAGCGCATGTACTTGGACCAACGGTGTCATCGTTAGGTCGCCAGTGGCAAACACGATTAGTTGGCCGGCAACAACTTTGACAGATATTTTGCCACCAGCGGCAGCGAACGCTGATTCATCAACAACCACCTGTTCCGGAACGTCGAAGACGTTGACCGTCACGGTCTGCTGGACGGCAGTCGTGCCGTCGGTGACTTCGACAGTCAGCGTGGCTACCAATGCGCCGTTCTCGTAATCGAGGTCGAGCACCCCCGCATCGACGATCGTAATCTGACCACTGCCATCGATCGCGAAGCCGTTGTTCGGGTCGCCGCCCACAATGCTGTAGCTGAGCGTATCACCCGGCAAGTCGGCATCGGTGGCCGCGGCGCTGCCGACCACCGTGCCGTTCGCCGAGTTCTCGGCAATCGTCAGTGTCTGGCTCGCTCCGGCCGTGAAGATCGGATCGTTGTCGTTGACCGGGGAGACGTTGACCGTCACCGTCTGCTGGGCCGTGTTGGTTCCATCGCTGACTTCAACCGTCAACGTGGCGACCAGTGCGCCGTTCTCGAAGTCGAGGTCGAGCGTCGAGGCATCGGCAATGGTGAGCTGACCATTCGAATCGATCGCGAAGCCGTTGTTCGGATCACCACCCACGATGCTGTAGCTGAGCGTATCACCAGGCAGATCGGCATCGGTGGCCGCGGCGCTGCCCACCACCGTGCCGTTCGCCGAGTTCTCGGCAATCGTCAGTGTCTGGCTGGCCCCGGCCGTGAAGATCGGATCGTTGTCGTTCACCGGGGAGACGTTGACCGTAATCGTCGCCGTATCGGTAAGACCACCGGCGTCGGTCGCTTCCACCAACAGCGTGTAGCTGGTTGTCGTTTCGTAATCGAGCGTGGTATCGACCGTAAGTGCGCCGGTGTTCGCGTCGATCAGGAACAGGCCGCCACCCGTCCCGCCAATGATGGCGAACGTGACGGGGCCCTCTGCGTCGGATGCGACAACGGTTGCGAACGAACTGCTGCCATCGTCATCCTCCGCGACAAAGAACGCCTGGTCCGCAACGCTTGGCGGCGAATTCAGGAGATAGGTGTAAACAGTGCCCTGAAAATTCGCATGGCTTAAGTCGCCTAGAGCGCCTACGGCGGCCCGATTCCCGGACGCGGCCACCGAAACGCCAAAATAGTCGCTCGGTGCAGGCGTGGGATTATTCAGCGTGTCGATGGGCACCGTAGGCGTCATCGACGAGAGATCGTAAACATACGCCGAGCCCGCATCCCCCGCTCCCGGATCGTCCGCATAAGCCCCGACCACCACATAGTTCCCGGACACGGCCACCGAATAGCCAAATAGGTCGCTCGGTGCCGGCGTGGGATTGTTCAGCGTGTCGATGGGCACCGTGGGCGTCATCGACGAGAGATCGTAAACATACGCCGAACCCGTATCCGGCCCTACCGTATCGTCCAAATAAGCCCCGACCACCACGTAGTTCCCGGACACGGCCACCGAATTGCCAAAACGGTCGAAACCTGCCGGCGTGGGATTGTTCAGCGTGTCGATGGGCACCGTGGGCGTCATCGACGAGAGATCGTAAACATACGCCGAGCCCGCATCCCCCGCTCCCGTATCGTCCAAATAAGCGCCGACCACCACGTAGTTCCCGGACACGGCCACCGAATTGCCAAATAGGTCGCCCGGTGCCGGCGTGGGATTGTTCAGCGTGGCGATGGGCACCGTGGGCGTCATCGACGAGAGATCGTAAACATACGCCGAACCCGTATCCGGCCCTACCGTATCGTCCAAATAAGCCCCGACCACCACGTAGTTCCCGGACACGGCCACCGAATTGCCAAATAGGTCGCTCGGTGCAGGCGTGGGATTGTTCAGCGTGGCGATGGGCACCGTGGGCGTCATCGACGAGAGATCGTAAACATACGCCGAGCCCGCATCGATCGCTCCCGTATCGTCCCCATAAGCCCCGACCACCACGTAGTTCCCGGACACGGCCACCGACCAGCCAAATTGGTCGCTCGGTGCCGGCGTGGGATTGTTCAGCGTGGCGATGGGGACGGTGGGCGTTACTGAAGTGGAATCGTAGACGAACGCAATTCCGCTGTGAGTCGCTCCAAAGTCGTTCCCATACGCCCCGACGACGGTGTAATTTCCGCTGACGGCAACCGAACGACCGTAATCATGCCCAGGGCCGGCTGCCGGATTCGGGCTGTAGACCAGCGTAGCCGTGCTGGGCACGCCGGCTGCGACGACTACATTATCAATGGCCAAGCCGTGGTCGGATCCAGATTCATTGGTTTCAACCCACCGCACCCAAAGCGTCGAACCCGCGGTCCAATTCAAGCTGGTTAGTGTGCCGCCAATATTAGCGGTGCGGTTGGGGGCGGCGTTTCCGTCCAGCGCGCCGGCCGGACCGGTCGGTTGGGGTGACGTAAACTCGAATGCACTGCCCGCATTGTTCCACGTCGTGACACCCGTGAATGTGGTCCCAAATCCATATTGCATCGTCATCGTTTGAGCAGCACCGTCGCCACTATTACGCCATTGCTCACCATCGTAGTGGACATTGAGTGAGTTGATCGTGACGCCAGTGGTATTCTGTAACGCGACGGCCATCCAGCCGGCGACGGCGCCCGTGGCGGGGCTATCGAAATACGTGCCGCCAGACCCAAGGCCACCCAGCGCGCGTTCTGTACTGGCGCCAGTACCATAGCTGTAGAAGCTTCCGTTGTTCGAGCTGCCACTGCCCGCGTCGATCGTTGCTATTGCCGTTCCGGGCGATGGTTGTCGGAACAGCGACCAAGCGTCGAGAGTTGAATCGTTGGCCCAAGTGGTATTCGTTCCAGTTGTGACTAACGTGTCGAAGTCCTGAGTGTAGGCTCCCGTAAACGGCACGGCGCTCAGCATCTGCCGCGGTTCGAGGCCTTCGATCCGCAACAGCCGTCCGTAAGTTATGCCGACGATCTGCGAGCCCGTCGCGCCGCGGACGGCGCGCAGCATCCGCGCTCGTGCGGAATAACCCGCACACGGTCTGCACGATCGCGCTCTCGTGCCACGCGCTCAAGCTGAATCGCTTGAACCGGTCGCGCCATCGCTTCACGCGCGACTGGCGCCGCTTTTCCCGGGCCTCCGCGCTGGCCGCGGCCGCGGCGCTGCGAAGACGGGGGCTGAACATCCGACCAAAATGAAGCCGACCACGAGATTGACGTGCCATGTCGTTTTTCCTGTCCAAACGTGGACTACTCTAAAGTGACCCTAAAACGATCTGTGACTTTCTTGATGAACGGTGATTGATAGCAATACGAGCAAGCTGATCGCAATTCGATCAGCCAGAATTGAGCGCGAAATTTCCAAAGCTGTTGATCCATGTTGCAATAGGCAGATAAACGCCGAACGCGCCCGCCAAAGCGCGGCCGGCACGGAGCGCTAACTGCTTGCGCGAGCGGCCCCGCGGCTCACGACGCGCTTTTGCACGTCGGTTTCCAAAACCCCGAAGGCCTGTTCGTGGCGCTGCACCGACATATGGAGCGCTTGCAGCATCCGCTTGGCCGTGTAGTAGTTGGTCACGATCCGTTGCTTGACATCGACTGGCTCAGTGGGCACGCCAAACGGCTGCGCATTGAGGCCGAAGTCGAGAATCAGTTCTTCAGGGGTTCCGGTGACTCGGCAGAAATTCGCGTAAAGACACAGGACATGCTTATCCGTGACTTCGATGTGCGCCGCCCGCTGCGGCGGCGCTGCTTCTTGAGTGGCTTCAGTTCCTTCAGTGGGTGTCTCGTTCGCCCCAGATTCCTCATTGCCTTTGTCTTTTTTCATGCTTGCCTCGATGCGCGCGGGGGAGGATACAGATAATACCGATGTACCAGATTAAAAATGAGCAAGGCCCAGTTCAGAAACGATGCCGATCTTGACGCGATCAATACGTTGTCGCGGCTTGCGAACAGAATTCAACAACGAACTCCCGCCGAGAAAATTCGTTTATTCGGCCGCTGCTTGATCCCGCGAATCAAGCTAAGCCCGCCGGCCAATGAAACACCGATCGCCCCCCAAGGTGAGTAATAGACCAACCATGCAATATAGCCGTGTTCGCAGGACTTACAATAAGATCGATGGTGTTTGTCCTAAAAAATTCTTTGTGACCGTGCAGGTTTGTCCGCAAGCGCAGGTTCCGGAACAGCCGGGTGCGACAGGCTGACGCAAATGACATCGGCCTAAGCGCTTGCGTCAAATCCGGCAGCTTCAGCGGGGAAAGAGAGGGTAAATTGGAAGGCGAGAATCTGCGAAAACGAGTGTGACAATTCGTCATTTAGCGAGACGCCGCAGCCGGCCAAAAAGTCTCGAAAATATTCTCGCCCGTGTACTGGCATTTTTCGACGCCCCGCTTTACGACCAGCTCCACACATGGGTGGCAAAGTGGCAAAGACTACAAGCGGTTTCAAAACCGGGGGCTAGCGCCCCTCGGCTGATCGGATCAGCCGAAACGCGCTAGCGTCCGGTTGATGGGGATGAGTTTTCGTATGTTGTTTTCGCAACGGTGGCAAGCCGTTACGCGCAACGGAAACACGTATGACTGGGACGACACCACCAACGGTGACTTCTGGACCATCCAATGTTCGCGCCGCTAGAGCTGACGCTTATTTGTCGACGAATTGCATCGCGTAGAGCTTGCTGCCCCGCATCCGGAAAACCAATTGTACGGTCCGGCCGGCGAGGTCTCGGATGTCCTTGCCTTTGCTTAGCCACTCCGCCTCGGTTCGCACGAAGTCACCGTTGATGTACACGCAGTCGTCAACGGCGAATCCATCCACGGGTTCCCCATTTTCATCAAGAAAGCCGACCTGCGCGTAGCCGGTGGCATCAGTATCAATGTTCAATGTCAAGCGATTGCCCGTAAAGGTAAACGGCTTCGTGACGATGCGGCCCTCTTTGCCATAGGGGCTATCGATCGACACGAATCCGTCGAGGCGCTGCACCAGCCGATAGACGCCTCTTCCCTCGGGATCTAGATGGTGCGCCGAATGGTACTGCGTTTCTCCAAAGTAGTATTGCCATATTTCATCGTCTCGGAACACCATCCCGTGAGCAATATAAGCAGTTACGACATCGCGTCCCGCATGGCGGCCAATCCCTACGTAGGCCGGGTGAGGATAACGTTTCCATTTAAGACCGTCACGACTGACCGCGAGCTGCGTCTCGAGCGATCCGGAACCGCGGTGGCGACTCGGTGCGGCCAGCACGCGGCGGGTCGGCGGGCCGTCGGGCAAATAATGAAAGTAGACAACCGGAAAAGCGACGTACGCATCGGGTGCGCCAAAGTACTTCTGGGCCTTGGTGACGTAAACGTCAGTGCCGACAGGATCTTCAGGCACTGGATCAAAAGCGTGTGGAAATTCCATTCCAAATCCACCCGGCGTCAGAGGGCCGTTGTCTAGATACCATGGCAGAGGTTCGCGTAACGGGTAGGTGTCGCGCAGCTTAAAGTATTCCTGTTGACTGAGTGGGCGAAACGCCGCACGGTTCACCCAAATCATCGTGTTCAGTCACCACAGAACTGCGCTGGGTCCCTGCGCCAGGCGTATGAAAGATCCCCGAGCGGTGGTACGAAACGTAGCGTCCGCGCTGGTCGTCGTAGAAAGTGCAGGACTGCGTGCCAGACCGGAACGGCAGCGTCGCCGTCTTCCGGCGTTGCCACTCGTAGCCGTCGGCTGATGTGTACAAATAGATTCCCCGTCGGTGGTAATCGCTCAAATACTTCCAGTGCTCCTCTGGCGGTCCGTTGGGGTCGATAAAGGGGTTCCCGAGGCCCCCCACCATCTCGGCGATCACCACGCAATCGTGATGATCGGGTCGGAGCTTGCCGGGACCGTTCGCAGTTTGTTCGGGCGGCGCAAAATTTACGCCGTCGCGCGAAACCCGGACCGCCAGGTGATCGTCTTCGACTCCGTAATAGAGCCGGATCAGCCCCCGTTCATCCTCGACGACCGTGAGGTGCTTGCGGAACGCCCCTTGAATGTCGTCGATTACGCGCTCGGCTTTTTGCGGCGGATTGACAGTGAACTCGCAATTCTTGATTTCCGCAATCAGTGCGTCGTCTAGAAACAGATGCTTTCGGTTTCCTAAGGAAATCGGGGCGTTTTTGTTCAACGCCTTAGCGTTTTTCGATTCAGGACCCCACAACAGCGGCTTGCCACTCTTCTTAGGGCTCACAACAGGCTGTGGCAACGCAAAGCTCGATGGCGGCGTGAAGGAATGACGGTAAATCTGCCCGCGCGAAAAGCGCAGCTCGTCAATGGGCCCTGGCAATGGGCGCTCCCATCGGCCGTCGCGCCCTACACTGAAGTAGGCTTCGTCACCGTGGGCGACAGCCTGCAGCGTGCACTGCGGCGGCAAAGGTTGCAGGACTCCGTCGACGTAGTGACGCAGCTGACGTTCCTTGGCATCGTACACGAACGCGCAATGACGCCATCCGTCGGCCGGTTCCCGACCTCCGACAAGAGCGGAAGGAATAGCCAGAACTGTTCTGCTCGGACGATTGATCAAGCTGAAGCCGCGGTGATCCGCGTCGAGAATCAGCTGCGTCATGTCGTCGTTCTTCCCACGCGGGCCACCGCACAGTTCCCAGACGACCCCCTCTTTGCCAGGGGGACGCACGATTCGCAGCCAAAACTCGACAGTCCAATCGAAGGCGCCAAGGTTTAGCGGGATATCGGTGGCGTTGGCGAACCCGATTTCCTTCCGCAGATGGTTCTCGCCGCACGTCATCAGGGCTGCGAACGTGGCGTTGTGCCAGAACATGGGAGTCGTGCCGCTGCTTAATAGTGAGGCCGGTCCCAGTCCGAATTCGCTCGATCCTAAGGGAAAATCGATTGGAGGCCGATCTACCGGGTCGAGGGCCTGGCCGAATTTTCCGGCGACCAGAACTCCGCCACGACCGATCACGAGCGGGAAATCGTTGTTGGAACTATTATCCAGCACGCTGCTCGGATAGAGTCCGAGCGACTCGTCGAACAACCACAGCGAGACCGTTTGTGCGGGGACCGGCTCCGCGAAAGCCACGAAGACGGCGAGCATCTGCCCAATGGCGGCACAGCAGAGCAACGTACTGAACTTGTGGGGCATCGTGGCGAGTAGGAATCGTGAACAAGCGTCAAAGGCCTCAAGCTATTCTATTGAGAACTGCGCAGTAAATGACACCAGCGGCTCACGCTACTTGTCATTCCGATTCCAAGGACTAATGGCCGCGCAGTCCTCAATAATATTCTAACGCCCTTAGCTTAGGTACGCTGTGCAAGTCGGCGATCTCCCGCTCGATCGCGCCGATACTAGGCCGGTTTGCACTCACCGACGGTCCGTGCCGGATGTCTCAGCAACAAGACGCCGCCCCACAGGCTCAACAGTGTATTGATGATGTGAATCGTAAGTGAAACGGCCACAACGTCTGCCCGGGCGATTCCCGCCGCCCCGAAAAGGACGACCATCGCCGTCTCGCGAATGCCAAGTCCGCCGAGTGAAAGCGGAATCAGGCTTACGAGGGTCACGGCGGGCAGGAACAGCAGAAAGTAAATCAGGTCGATCGGTATTCCCATTGCGATCGATGCGATGGCGTAGTATGCCGCGAACATCAACTGCAAAATCGTCGATATGCCGATCGCAACGAATATCGTCGGTGCGTGATGTCGATAACTCGACAGCGCGGCGTAAAGTTCTCCGGCTGAAGCGATGATGCGTTTCGGGACGAGCCGTGACACGATCGGTATCCGTGCCGCCAATTTGGGCAACTGCCAAAGCATGAGCACGATTAGTACCAGTATCACCGCGCTTCCAATTACCGACGCCACGACCATCGGCGAATGGAGATAGCGATAGCCAATGGCCAACGCACCCAATGCCAAAAAACAAAGTCCGAGTAAGCCGGTAAAGCGTTCGAGAAAGACAGAGACAACGGTAATTTCGAGCTTGCGCGTGCGCTTAAACAAATAGTAAGACTTGACGATGTCTCCGCCAATTGATCCGGGCATGAAGTTATTCACAAACATGCCAATCATATAGAACGAGAACAATTCGCTGAGAGAAACACGTACGTCTTTTGCTCGTAGCAGTAGTTGCCATCGGTAGGCGCTAATCCACTGGCAAAGCGCGTAGTAAAACCACGCGAATAGGACGAACGCCAGTGGGACACGGCGGAGATTGTCCACCACATCCTGGATGCTGACTTGAGTGAATAATGCGGCCAGAACAAGGACGCTTACAATCAAGCGTATGGCAAGCTTCCGCCACGAAGGTTTAAGCGGTTCTGGCCGACCTGAATCGACGGAACCGGATTCAGGCGACCATAAGATATCCTCGACCTCGCCTCGGTCGCGAGACGGTTCCACGCCGTTCAGATATTGGCTTGCGCCAATGCGAGCCGCTGCCTCATTCTCCACCGCGGCAATCGGCCGCGCAACCCGCGTGTAGATGGCCATTAATCGATCGGTAATTGATTGCCAATCGAGATAGTCTTGCACATGACACAGCCCCTGTCGGACAACCGTTTCCCGCAGGCTGCCGTCGTTGAGCAGCCTAAGAATTGCGTCCGCAAGCTCATCGCAGCTACGTTGTTCAACCAGCAAGCCGGTCTGTTCGTGTTTGATAATATCAACTATTCCACCGACCCTCGAAGCGACCACCGGTGTCATGTGGGTCATCGCTTCGATCAGCACGACACCTAGCCCTTCGGTATCGCCACGCGCATCGACGACAGCCGGAAGCACAAAAACATCGGCCTTGGCATAGAAATCAGATAATTGCTCATTCGAAACGAATCCGTGAAATGTAACCTTGTCTGCGATGCTCAGTTGCGATGCAAGTTGTTCTAGTTGTGGTCGGATCGCACCGATTCCGACGATGTGAACGTGCACTGGCGTTTGTTTGAGTACGGCGGGAATTGCCCGCAATAAATATTCGACGCCCTTCCGCTCAATGAGGCGCCCCGAGAAGAGAATATCCTTTACAGGTTTCTGCGGGTCCTTGGGAGCATGCCGCTGCGCGATCGTGGTTCCGAATGGGATGATTGCGATCGGCTTCTTTACGCCGAGCTCGCGGACGCGCTCTGCCGTAAAACTGGAATTACAGATCACCGCATCTGCGTGGCGTATCGCATGTCGCAAAAAGTACTTAACGAAGAAGAACTTTCTGCACAGCAATACCTCAGCACCATGGAAAGTGATCACCATCGGTGCGCCCGTAATAAGGCTCGCTGCGTAGCCCCAAATCGCATGTGGAAAAGGCCAATGGACGTGAATGATGTCGAACTTCTTGCGACTGCAGTACCACACGCCCTGAACCAGGCCCGAGAGAATGTATAGTGCCGCGACGATGAGATAGAAGGGGTTTCGAACGCGCGTCGGCGCGCCTTCCATGTGTGTGAGGTTTTCCCAGCGACGCGGGAAGTAGCGAAATCGCCGAACTTCGACGCCGTTCACGATATGACTACGTCGGCCGTGATAGCTGGGCGCGAATACGGAGACTTCCACTCCCCGTTGGCCTAAATAGCGATTGCTTTCCACCAAGAACGATGCGTGCCGATCATCCTCATCCAGCGCATAGCAGGATGACATCAAGCAGACCTTGAGAGAATCCGATGATCGACCTGTCACTTCTACGTCCGATCCGATTGGCGATTAAGGATATCGACCACAAGGCCAGTGGTGACGCTGAGCCAGCCGGCAACGTAAAAGCCGACGGAGAACATCTGCAGTGCGGACCAAAGCCGATCGCCTCGCATATTTACGAAAAACGACGTAACCAGCAGCACGGTTCCAATCGCAGTCAGCATCGCGGCGGTGCCGAAAAAGAAAAGCACCGGCCGCGTGCCAAACGTTAAATGAAATTTGACCGACAGTGCGGCCGCAGCGGCCCTGGCGAAACGATTGAGACCGAATTTAGACTCGCCATATCTGCGCACACCAAAGCGTATCAACTTCTTTTATGCTGCAGCCGGCGTGGGATAGGATCGGAACCAAAAACGGATGCCAATCATTGCGCAGTCGAATGCCTTTAAAGCATTCTGCACGCATCATTTTGATCCAATTGCCGTCTCGCACACGCACGCCAAACAGCAGTGCATTGAGAAGGTTGTAGACACCCGACGAGATGCGTTTTCCATCTCCCCGGCCAACACGTCGCCCCAGCACCACGTCTGTGTCTGGATCCATCGCCCGAAATAGCTTGGGAATATCTTCGGCCGGAGACGACTCTAGGTCCGCCGGCAAGAAACATACGAAGCGACCATGCGCTGCTGCGGCACCCTCGGTTATGGCCGCGGCAAGCCCGCGAGGCCGCCAGTGACGTATGACCCGGATCGGTACGGACGGATGATCGAGCGCAAATGCCGAGGCTATTTGTCCCGTGTCGTCGTGGCTTCCATCATCGATGAAGATGATTTCGCCGGAAATTCCCAAGTTCGCCAGGGCACGACACGTCTGTTCGAGAAAGACAGCGACGTTGGCCGCTTCGTTCAGCGCGCTAGTGACGACAGATAAGACGCAGTCACGCGTTTTCACCGCGTCCCCGAAGGACGTGACGTCGCCGAGCGATTCTGCGCTGTTCACTAGGGACATAGGTTCAGCTGCTCAAAGCCCTTACCGTTTTTGCGGGCGCGTCCCCCGCCGAACGCTGCTGATGCCGTATTTGCCATAATAGTCCGAACAGGAAATGTGGCAAATATGCTACGTTTGCAGTCTCTCCATAATATACGTAGTATTAGATGACTGAGCTACTTGAAAGTATTACATGACATAGATATTATGGACACTTTGGGTATATACGAGCGAGCCGCATTGGCGATTGTGGCTGAAAAGAATGAGAATTTGTCATCGACTGTTCTTCGTAGTTTACCCAATAAATCTATTTTCTCTACAAAGTCCTGTTCGGTCGGCTGAGCGGATCCGCAGTTCGTGATCCAGGAGTGGTCATCACATGAGGTCCCAGCTACGTGTCGGCTTGGTGGGATGTGGCAAGATAAGTCAGAAGTACGCTGCGTGCTTGGGCGAACAAGTTCGAGGAGCTCGCCTCTCAGCGGTTTGCGACTTGAGTCACGTTCGGTCCACGGAGCTCGGCCGTCAACTTGGTGTCCCATCGTTTTCATCTATCGTTCAAATGATGGAAACAGTGGGGTCTGACATCGATGTTTTTATCGTTCTTACGCCGTCTGGCGCTCATGCAGATAACATCTGCGAGATAGCTGAATTAGGCGCGTTGAACATTATCGTCGAGAAGCCAATCTCGCTCAGGCTCGAAGACGCAGAGCGGGCAATCGATACGTGCGAGCGCTACCAGTGCCGATTATTCGTCGTCAAACAATGGCGATACAACCGATCGGTTCAAGCGATGCGCACGGCATTTGACGCGGGTCGGTTCGGCAAGATCTCCCTGATGACGACCCGATTACGATGGTGTCGCCACCAGTATTACTACGATGAAGCGAGCTGGCGCGGAACGTGGGCTCACGATGGCGGTGTTTTAACGAACCAGGCCTGTCACGCTCTCGACTTACTTCTCTGGTTTGGCGGCGAGGTCGAGAGCGCGTACGCAATGTGCGAGACGCGGCTAGCGAACATCGAAACTGAAGACACCGCGGTCGCCGTGATCCGATTTGCCAATGGCGCCTTGGGCGCACTGGAAGCCACCACTGCGGTTCGACCAATGAATCTCGAGGCGTCGTTTAGTCTGCTGGGCGAAGGCGGGTCGGTTGAACTGCGCGGGATGAGCGTCGATACCATCCACTCTTGGCGGTTCGAACGGCCGGCCGTGGAAGATGAAACCGTCCTTCAATCGAGCGGCGGTAATCCCGTCGGGCAGAGCTCTTACGCGCACGCGGCCTACCTGAATGACGTGCTCGCGTGCGTGCGCGACGGTCGCGCGGGAGGCGTTGACGGCAGGCAGGCGATGCAATCGCTCCGTCTGATTCATGCCCTTTATCAGTCGGACTGGCTGGGGAGTCCAGTCTCGCTAAATTCGAGCGAGTTCGAGTACTCGCGGTTAGGCCGTAGCGCGGATCTATCTCCAATGAAGAGCGCCTGGCGGCCAGGTCATTTGAGCGCAGATGTGTTGATCCGTTGAACTACGGCAAACGATCGAACAGTGAAAAACACCAGCATCATCCACGGCAACGTCACCTTTGGTCGACACTGCTTCGTCGAAGACTTTTGCACAATCGGTATCCCACCTCAGGGACACCGAGATGGCGGTTTGCCGACGACATTCGGCGATCGAGCTAGAATTTCATCGCATTCGGTTATCTACGCCGGCAACGAGTTTGGAGACGACTTTGTACTCGGACATGGTGCATACATTCGCGACGGTAATCAGGTCGGCAATCGCGTTGAAATTGGCGCGCTTAACGTTTGGGAGGGAAAAGTTACGGTCGCAAACGACGTGACTATTGGTGCGCAAACGGGAATTGCTGAGTACACAGTTATCGGAAGGGGCGTCGTCATTGGCCACCAGGTCGGAATCGCCGGCGTTCTTCACCCGCTCGCTCGACTGGCGAAGGAAACAGGCAGGGGGCCGACGATCGGCGAAGGCGTGACTGTCGCCACGGGCGTTTCCATTTTGCCCGGTCTGCGAATTGGCGCCGGAGCATTCGTCGAGAGAGGTGCCGTGGTTGTTCGCGACGTGCGGCCTTTTACCGTCGTAACCGGAAATCCAGCAAAACAGGTCGGCGACGTGAGAGAGCTTCACCCGGAAGTGTTGGAACGCGTGCGAAAACACGTCGATACGTCGGAGGACGCGATCGAAACGCTACGGCAGGATTTTGACCAAGTTGCTTCGAACTTTCCCCCCAGATGAAATCAGCGAATTTCCGCAATGTCCTCCATCGCGATTACGGCCAAGATTTATCCCAATGTCCGTCTCGGCGCGGACGTGCGCGTCGGCCCCTGGGCAGTTGTTGGCCGACCACCCCTGGGAGTTGGGCCGGGGGAAATGGAAACAATCATCGGCGACGGGTCCACCATTCGATCTCATTCGGTTGTTTACGCCGGGTCAAAAATCGGTCCGCGGTTTCAGACGGGGCATCACACGGTTGTCGGACCGGCAATGGACGTTGGCTCACGTTGTTCAGTTGGCACCTCGTCCTTTGTGGCCGGTTTCGCCCGACTCGGGTCGGGAGCGAGGATTCACGGTCATAGTTACGTAGGCGAGTTTGCCTGGATCGAGGACAAGGCGTGGGTCGGGCCCTATAACATTCTTGAAAGCAATCTCGATCGAGTAACCGCAGTCGGTAGAGGCGCGATTCTATCGATGGGAGTCCACCTCTTTGCCGGCGTTCGTGTAGGTGATCGTGCGCTTGTTGGCATGCGGAGTATCATCAAAAACGACATCGCTCCTTATCGCGTCGTTGTTGGCAACCCACCTCGAGCGATACGCACGATCGATCAAATCGTCTCCCCCATCCCCGAGGTGGGACGGCCCTATGAAGCCGACCCGCCAGATTTGCAAGAGGCTGCGTTGGCGCGTCACGAAGCACGGCGTGGCTGCGCGATAAGCGATGATGATTGGCGGCTTTCCATTTGGCGAATGATTATGCTCGCAAAATCGACCGATCGTGTTCCAAGCTGGCACGTTACGCTGGCGCACGAGCCATCGATCGCTGTACGCGTTCCGGCGTCGATCGCCGATTAACAGTTGCTAGGGCGTCACGAGCGGCCCCGTTTACTCATTGCCTTTGATTCCATCTTCGTGATCGAGTTACCTCTTGCAGTTTAAAGATCCGCAACTATGACCACCGCATCGATTGACGGTTTTAAACTCAAATTAGTAGATCTGAATCGCCAGCATCATCAGCTGCGCGACGAGCTGGCGCTGGCCTTCGATAGAGTGCTCAATCGTGGTTGCTTCATCCTTGGCGAAGAAGTTACTCGCTTGGAGGAAGGATTCGCACGGTTACACGGTTGCCAATATGCCGTGGGCGTGAGCAACGGAACGGACGCGATCACACTTGCACTCAAAGCGCTCAACATCGGTCCTGGGGCCGAAGTTATCGTTCCCGCGATGACGTTTTTTGCAACTGCGGAGGCCGTTTGCAATGTTGGCGCAGTTCCCGTTCTCGTGGACGTGGAAAACGAGACACTGGGCCTCGATCCCGATCGAACGCGAGCAGCTATAACCAAAGCAACCCGAGCCATTATTCCGGTGCATCTCCACGGTTGGCCGGTCCGATTGGAACCATTTCTACAACTGGCCAGCGACTTTGAGCTCGCACTCGTAGAAGACTGCGCACAAGCACATGGAGCCAGTGAAGATGGGCATCCTGTCGGCAGCCGCTCGGATGCCGGTTGCTTTTCGTGCTTCCCAGCGAAGAACTTAGTGCGCTGGGCGACGCCGGACTTGTGATCACACAGAGTGAGGCGATTGCCAATCGAGTTCGTTCGTTGGCAAATCACGGCCGACGGCAGAAGCATACAAATACCGAAGTCGGCTTTAACAATCGTCTCGATGAATTGCAGGCGGCTATTCTTAACGTCAAGCTGCCCCATCTGATGGCGTGGAACGAGCGGCGCCGCGCACTCGCTCGCCGATATAGCGAATATCTTGGTGAGACTCCGCTCACCGTGCCACATGTAGCCGATGGCCGTCGGATTTCCGCGTTTCACTTATATGTCGTCAGGTGCCGCGACCGAAGAGAGCGAGATCAATTGGCCGCGCATCTAAGAGCTGGCGGAATTGAAACGGGAATGCATTACCCAACGCCGCTGCATTTGCAACCTGGATTGTCGCACTTTGGTTATACTAGAGGAAGATTCCCTGTCGCCGAGCAGGCAGCCGACACCATCTTGTCGCTCCCACTGTTTCCAGAAATGGGCGACGACGAGCAGGATCGAGTTCTGGATCGGATTCTCAAGTTTTTTCGTGCTCCATCGGGAAGCGGAGCCGCGCCTGCCGTAACTCAAACGACCGGAACGACCGGTTGCTGAATGGAGCATACTTGCTTTGATGGCTGTACGAAGAATCGTCCGCCAACACCCGGAACGGCGTCCCTAACTTTTTCCTTCTCACCATGAGCACAAAACCGCTCGACTTTTCTGAGACCGTGGACAGCTCCCCTGCGAAGTCGGCCTTGCCACGGAAGCGGCCGAACTATTTGTGGTCGTTGCCAGTTATCTTGGCAGTCGTGGCCATTGTTTTTTTGAGCGTAAGGGTTCTTATTCCAACCGCGAAGGATCCGGCATCGAATCTTTATTCGACGTCGTTGGGCTACCCGGCCCATCAGCGCCGAACTGGCGAACCAATTGAGGTAGCGACAACCAAAATTGTCGATGAATCGTTCCCGGACTTTGTGGCAGCGGCCGGCGAAACGGTCGGCATGGTTGATGTAGAAATGCGCCCGCAACTCACGGGCGTCGTCAAAGAGGTGCTCGTTCAAGAAGGGCAGCGAGTCAACAAGGGCGATACGCTGCTTCGTCTAGAACCCGCACCGGCCAACGATCAACTCAGCCGCGCCAAGGCCGACCTGACCATTGCCGAATTGCAACACCAATTTGGTCCGGACATTGATGCCGCCAAGAAGGTCGAGTTGGACGCCGCACTGGCCCGCGCCAAAGTGTTATTGAGGATTTCCGAGGAAAGGCTCAGCCGCTATTCGGGCCTTAAGGATCAGAAGGCCGCCACCTCGGAAGAGTTTGCCGCCGCCGAAGAGCTTCACGCGACAAGAGTTTGGGAGCGCGCCTCGGCCGAACAGCAATTGAAACAACAGGCGTTGACTACTGAGCAAAACTGCAAGCAGTCGGAGCAAACGTTAACGATCAAGCGGGCAGCGGTCAACGACGCCGAGCGGGATGTCAAAAACACGAACCTTGTCGCGCCATGCGACGGCCTGGTCACGCATGTCGCGACGCAAGTCGGCGAGCTGGCGGTGCAGAATATGGTAGCTATGAACCTCACTAACGACGTTGTCTTCGAAGCCTATATCGACCAAACAGGTATCGATGCCGTAAGACCCGGCGACTTGGCAATCGTTCGGCTTGTCGCATTTCCGGGTAAACAGTTTCGCGGAAAAGTTGTGCGCGTGAATCCAAGTGTCGACACGCGGGGGCGAGTGACTGAACGCGGGCGCACGGACACTCGCTTCACTTATTCCGCGTGGGTCAAGCTGGAAAGTGATGACTTGCCGCCGGGCCTGCAAGGTCATGCCGAATTCAGCAAAGAAGCTAAAAAAACTGCGATCCCGGACAGCGCGGTCATTCACCTTTCTGCCGGAGAGGGAATGGTCATGGTGGTTCGAAACGGGCGTGCCTCGATTCTTCAGGTCTCGCTCGGACGAACCCGCGGCGAGCTTCGCGAAATCAAATCGGGCCTCGAGCCCAGCGATCAAGTCGTTTTGGACCCGCGCGGACTGGAAGCAGGCGATTTACTGCAGGTCTCCAGCGCAGCAAATGATCAGCAAATCAGCAAGGACCGCTCGCATCTCAGAAATCGATCCGGTAGTTAACTCTCAGCGGTTCGCGAGAAACTGACGTGAAGCGGCACTTCATCGAAACGGCAAAACGCTGGACGCGCGTCGAATGGTTGCTTGCGGGGACCGCCGGCGCACTCCTGCTCGGCGCTGTCCTTCCATGGTATACGATGCCGGCCAAAACGCTGGCGGCGTTCGGATCCAGCCTATGCGTGCCCATCGCTCTGCGAGCCGTGCCTGCAATCGCTGCTATCGTCGTCGCTCGCATGCTATTGTTCGCAAGCAATTCCGTGCAGCGCCGGCGCTTTCGAATGTTTCTTTGGGCGATGATGCCGATCGCGCTGTTATTTCCATTTATAGTCGCGACACTTTCTCCAGCCGTCGCGTATATAGCGGCCGCCTTCGATCAGCAACGCGAAAGCGTGGCCTATCATATCGAGACTCATTACCCTGAGATTCAATCGCAGTGGAAGGAATCGATTGCGATCGACCCGTATGAGGAGGTGCAGTCGTACGCGCCGGATGGATTGACGCGCGGTTACATCGATCCCATGAAAACGTTGCTGAACGGCCGACCGTTTAGCATCGATAGTACGGCCTTTTTCCAGCTTTCCTCGTGGGACAGGCTCGTCATGGAAGGTCTGAATTACCTGCCGGGTTTCTTGGCCAGCGTCGGCTGGGGCTGGCCAATCACAGTTGCCGCCTTGGTAACCGCGCTTCTTGCTGTCTACCTCATCCGGCCGGAATCGCTGTTCCGAGATCTGATGAGAATTTGGCCGTGGTATTTCGCCGGCGTTGCCGGGATTCTACTCGTCCTTTTTGGTCCGTGCTTCGTCACGCGCCAGATTAGCGTCTGGCTCGCTCAGGCCAAGTACCAAAAAGCCTCGGTAGCGGCACATTTGCTGTATGCGTGTTACCCGCCGATGCAGGGCGATGCGGCCTTCATACTGCAATTGGCTGAGAGCGACATGCACACCAATCGATCGACGCCGGGTGTCCTTCAATTTGCCCAGGGAGTCGAATGTTGGAGAGCGGATCGCTTGGATCTGGCCCGCGATTATTTTGAACAAGCTGTGGCACGCTCAGAGCACAACTACCTGTTCCGCGGCTACCTCTCAGCAACCCTCATGAGAATCGGTGCGCAACGATTTGAACAAGATCAGCCGGCGGCGGCGGCAAATGTCTTTGACCTGGCACGCCGAGTCTTTCCTAACAATCTACAAGCAACCTATTGCTCGATGATCGCCCAAGCGGCCTACGGCAACTTCGATGGCTCGATGCAGTTAGCTCGCGAGCTTCGGGCATTACAGCAATACTTTCGCCAGCCCAGCATTGCCGCAATGGGCCAGTCGTTCCTGCACGAAGCGTGGGCCGATTATCGCGACGGCAAGCTATCGAAGGCATGGCATGCTTATCGGCAGTCGGTCGACCCACGGACATGGAAATGAGACAAGTACTTTCCATATTCCTGGTCGCCTTCGCTGGCCTGCTTTTGGGGCAGTCTGGCTATATTGTTTGGCGCGGTTCCACGGGCGACGTAGCGCCGGTTACGTGGAAGCCAGGCGTCTACTGGATCGGTCCGGCGGAGCACGCGTATCAGGCATATTTTCGACACACGTTTTACGTCGACGCAACGCCCAGCTCCGCTTGGCTGCGACTGTCTGCCGATAACGACTTCGATTTGTACGTAAACGGCCGCATTGTGTCTCGCGAGGGTACCCCGACCAACAATGCCAAAGGGTTGGGCGCGGGCCTGAAATCGCAGATTAGCCAACCCCTTAATGATTCGCGAGTGTATCGGGCGCCGATCGAGTCATCGCTGGCAATCACAAGTGTGCAGGATTGGAAGCTCTCTATTTATGAAGATATTGGCAAGTATCTCACAGCCGGACGAAACGTCATTGCCATCGCCGCGCGTAGCACCGTCACCCGTCCGCGAATTGCCGTCGAAGGTAGCGTCCACATTACACCCGAGCGGGAGATTACCCTCGCTACCGGGCAAGGAACATGGATGGTGAGCAGCCTGCCAGAGAGCCGCGACGGTTTGATCTGGTATGATCCCAGTTTTTCAGACCAACGGTGGTCGGCGGCTACTCGACTCTCGCTGGTCCACGAACAGATATTTAGCCGACTGAGCGCAACGGTCTTGGACCTCGTGCCGCAGGGTCGCTGGATCACGGGGGCTGCGGGCCAATTCGGCGACATCTATTTGCGCCGCAAGTGGAACGTTGCGGAAACCGATACTCGCGCGTTCCTGCGAATATCGGCCAACGTCGCGGCCAGCGTGATGATCAACGGTCAGTTAATCGGTGATCCGGACGAAACAAAACAGAATGCCGGCCGTCTGTTGGTGTACGAAGTGTCACGACTTCTGCGGCCCGGTGCGAATGTTATCGCGGTGCGACTAGCTCGACCGATCGCCAATGAACAACCAACACTCGCAGGTGAGCCACCCAAGTTCTTCCTCGACGGATGGGTAGGCGCCGCGGATAGCCAATTGAGGTCGCTCGTATCGACCGACCAGAACTGGGTCGCGCTAACGCAGCCTCCGGCCAATTGGTATGAAGGCCACGGAGATGGTGTGCCCGCGCTCGTATTGGGAACTCAAGGGCTGACAGATTTATCACGCCAATTTCGGGGCGACGCTGCGCAATACGACTACCTGGCGGCCGCCGGCAATTTCGGGCTCGCATTGGTGCTCGGTGTCTGCGCCGCGGTGGCTTTGGTCCTGGGTATCTTTCGCTGGTGGCTCCCAACAAATCATTTTCCACGCGTCAGCGATTGGCCTGCCGCTGCCGCGATTATCTTGCCGGGTACGGTGGCCATGGCGGTCACTGCCTTGTTGGCGCATCGTTATAGCGACAACGAAATTGCCCTGTACTTGACCGATTATCGGGCCTCGCTGATTTCGCTGATCGCCTTTTGCTTGGCACTTTATTTTTCGCTACTCCCGATTTGGATGGCGGGCTTGCGGCGAAATGAAGCCTGGGCGAACGGCTGGAGATTCTTACCGATAGCCTCGCTGGCGAGCCTAGTAGTCATAATGGCTTGGACGCAGCCTGTCGTGCTGGGTGTCACACTCGCGGTTTTGGCCTTTGGATCCGTCCTAATTCTTGCTCCGCCCTCAGGAATTGTCAGCCGTACATACGAATGGATGCGTAGCGCAAGCGCTCATCAATTTGTCGTCGCCTCACTCTTGGCGATCATCGTCGTGGGTGGCTTTGCGTTGCGAACGCGCGGTCTTCCGGAGCCTGACTTATCTCCAGACGAAAACACGTCGCTCGACGTGATTCGCGGAATCATCCACACCGGCGGCGCTCCCGAAACTACATCCGGCATCTGGTACACTCGCTCGCCAGTGTATCACTACGCGGCGGCGGTTTGGCTCGAGCTGGTCGGCGATTCCGTTAATTCAGCGCAATTGTTCTCAGTGCTCTTCGGCGCCTCTTTGCTGCCGCTCGCGTTTGTGTTCTCCAAGCAGCTAACCAAACGAGACGATTTGAGCTTATTGATTGTCGCACTTATGGCCTGCGATCAATGGCTGATTGTACTGTCGTGCGCCATCCGCTTTTACGTGGTCGTGCAGTTTCTAACACTGCTCTGCTTTTACCTGTTCTACAAGGGATTTGTACAGCGAGCGCAAGCCTTTTACCGCTACGCTTTCTTTGTCGCCCTGACAGCCGCCATGCTCAACCAGGAGATGATGGTGACTCTCGTCCCCATTTTCGGCTTGGGATTCTTGATGTTCTACCGCCCGTTTTCGCTTCGCAAGGATTGGCCGCTGCTGATCGCCGCGTCGGCAATGTTGGGTATTTTCTTTTTCGATGTATTCCTCTTCTACGTGAAATGCCTGACTCCTCTCGTGGCACTGGGAACAACCACCGACTCGATTGCCAAACCCCATCTGCGCTTCGTCACGGGCTTTCTGGGCGGGTTTTTTGTCGGATCTGCACGCGTACATGTCGTCTACACGTTCTTCTTCTTTGCCGGACTCGTCTACAGCCTGGCACGGCGCGAATGGTGGCGATTCTTTCTGTTTGTTGCTGTTCTGATGTATTTGGTCGAATTGACGGTGCTAATTCGCCAGGTCTCCGTACGCTATACCTCGCCCATGTATCCGTTGTTGGTAATTCTTGCAGTCACCAGCGCGTTTGATATTGCCCGCGGAATGGCAACTGCATTCGGCAATAGATTCGCGCACCCGGTCGCGCTATGCGCTGTGCTTTCGCTGACGATGCTGCTAACGCTGCTGACGGGCCAGCAATTTGCACGAGTGCTTTGGCCCAATGAAGAACACCTGGTCAAAGGCACGACGCAGGTCACTCGCTACATTCGCGACCACGCGACGAACAGAGACGTGGTAATCTCTCCGGCAGCACCCGCGGCGGCGGTCGAATTAGGCGGCCTGGACTATTTCCTTGCCAGCAATGTGCTGTACTTCGATATTCCCTATCGCGACGGCAGTTATATTCGCGATCGTTGGAGCGGCGGGATTTTGGTCAGCAACCCGGAGGCCTTCAGTCGTATCTTCGAGTCCGCCGACCGCGTGTGGATCTACTTCGATGAAGTCTCGGAATCCAAGATGAGTCCGGAAATGATATATTATCTCCGGACAACGGGGCGGCCCGTTATGGAGAGTTATGCCGCCACCTTGCGGTTATGGGACCGCGAACGTGATCCCTTCCCGTTCGCGGCGCGGAAAGAGCGCGACATCGGGAATTATTAACCCGATGCGCTGTTGCCTGGCTATGCCCCACTTCCGCGACCACAAATCTAGACGCCCGCCTATTTGGCCGGATTCGACCGCGCATACTCGAGATATCGTCCCCACACGCCGGGGGAGACAGGCAGACCGCCAGCGCGAACTTTTGCAATACAATATGACGCCAGCGCGCGCAATGCATCCGCTTGTTTGGCATCGCCCATGCTGCGGCTCGAGTTTGGGAAATATTGTTGCAGCAGCACGAGAGCCTCAAAGGCCGACTCGACATCCGGAATTCTGTTGCTCGTAAAATCCGGATCTCGCGCTCGCAATGCGAGCAACAGAGAATTGACCGCGGTTTGGCGCTCATGTGACTCGTTTTTCAGGGCGGCGGCCAGGGCAACCAACGAGCGTACGATCACATAATGATAAGCCGTAGCAGCGTTATGCGGATCGAACCATCGACCGCGATTTGCGCCCTTAGTCAGTTGTCCTGGATAGATTCCCAGTCGCGCTTTTTTTACTGCGGACTGAAGGTACTTTGCCTCCCCGCTTTCCCGAGCAAGTTCCGCCAGCAAATACACACTAAAGCTGTTGTAGTTCCAATTCGGAACCGCAGGCTGCCGTACGGCCCAATCGGCGGCTCGCCGCGCCGACTCCAAGTATTTCGTGTCACGGGTTAGGCGATATAGTTCGAGCACCGCGACGCCGCAAATGCCGTTGTCGTATTGAAGCCCACCGTCACCGAGGTCGTCGACGATCCAACCGTTGTGCACAACGTCGTCGAGACGTCCAGCCGCGTCCGCCTTTTGCAGGAGTCGCTCGGAGACAACGAATGCTCTTTCGTTGCCATCTCTTCGAGCGGGAAACGGAAACAACCCGCGGCCGGCCTGGTCTTGCGCCCAAATCAGATAGTCAGCTGCGCTTTTGGCAACCGCTCGGATTGTATTTGAGTCACTGCATTCCGCACGGCATGCGAACGTGCAGCCAACGACAACAGATGCCGTATCTCGCAGCGGGTGTTCCGAGCGTGTCGGATCGCCTCCGATTCGCCACCATTTCCGTTGCGAAATCGCCAGTTCGTAGGGCTTAAAGGCCGTAGCGATTTCGGACGTAGAGAGATCGGGCACATCCTGCGGAACGTTATGAGTTTTGCCGGCCTTTTCCGGCACGCCGGCCCGTGGTCCCAGCAGTTCCTTGGCTTCGTCTGTCAGCGCGATTACTGCAGCTTCATCAGAGCGACTTTGCGCCTCGCCGATCTGGCACATGAGCTTGGTGAGCTCGGGCCTCTCCGCTCGCGATGGCTGGGCGGAAAGACTGTGCACCTGAGCGGAGCCCAAAACAACTATTATCTGCAATGCGCGGATTCTAAATCTGAAATCAGCCATTTATGCGGCGTCGACGCACAGCGGTTGGGGTGCCGCCACACAACGCGGTCGGCATTCTGTCACATTTTACTCGGCCCACCGAAAGGTCTCCAACGGGCCGGGAGGCAAGCCTGAACGTTGATACCTGCCGTGCCGACCGGTGCAAATGTACGGCCCGTAGTGGCCCCATTTCCCAGGCGATTTAGCCGTCAAAACCCATTCGCACTGCACTTTGGCAATTCCCGGCTTAATCGATTTAACTCTCCAAACATCTGGCGGGAAGTCACTCGAGATACAGTATTCAGTGGCGTCAAAGGTCGAACTTACGAATCGATTGCCATAGATATTATAGGTGATACAGCCAGACCTGCGTGAGCCAACAAGCGGATTGGTCCCGACGATTCGGTGATACCTTTCCGCGCAGTTGTGCCGATAGCAACAGATATCGTTCCCGTGTCGATCGTGACAGTAAAGCTTCGCCCTGACAACCCAACCCAGATATGGCGCCGTTTAAAACATCGTCGAACTATTCCCGATGCGCAACAGTAGCCATCTGTTGGGTATTTTTCGCCCTGCACCACACAAGTCTCGTTAAAGCTCAAAATTCCTGGCTTCGTAATGGTTGTAAGGTCGGTCCGGACTACTGCCGGCCGGTTGCTCCGGTGGCGCCGAGATGGATTGACGAGGGAAATCCCCATGTGGGCACTTGGGCCCAGCGGGAGCAACTTTGGTGGAACTCATTAGACGACCCGGCTCTCGATGCACTGATACAATCGGCATATGCGCAAAGTCTTACCTTGCGGTCAGCAGGCATGCGGGTGCTGCAGGCGCGGGCCCAACGCGACTTGGCGAGCGGCAACCTCTTTCCGCAGCTCCAGCAGGGGTTTGGCGCCTACAACCGTGTCGCCGAGAGCGCGCAAGTCGCGAATCGCTCGCCAACGCAACAACGATTTTTCAACGATTGGATTCTGGGCGGCCAACTTGCCTGGGAGATGGACTTTTGGGGCCAGTTCCGTCGGAATCTGGCAGCGGCCGATGCCCGCCTCGATGCCCAAATTGAAGACTACGACGATGTGCTCGTTATCCTCGTCGCCGACGTGGCAACCGCATATATCGATTACCGAACCTTTGAACAGCGCCTGGTGTACGCCCGGCAAAACTTAACGATCCAAGAAGAAAGCGTCCGGCTGGCACAAATTAAGGTCAAGGCTGGAACTCGTGAGAGCGAGCTCGATCTACCACAAGCTCAGGCAGACCTGGCCAATATTCAAGCGCTCATTCCAGATTTGGAATTAGGACGTCGGCAAGCGATGAATCGGATATCCGTCCTGCTGGGCCTGCCACCCGCAGACCTGACGTCCATGCTCGGAACGAATCCAATCCCGATCCCGCCGCCAGATTTGGCGCTTGGGATTCCGGCGGATCTACTGCGGCAACGTCCCGATATCCGCCGTGCTGAACGCGAGCTCGCGGCGCAGTGCGAAGAAATCGGCATCGCTGTCGCCGACCTATACCCGCACATTAGCATCGACGGCACTATCTTCGTCAACTCAGAGAAATTCAGCAATCTCTTTACGCCAAAGGCATGGGGCGGAGCAGTCGGTCCTAGCTTCCGCTGGGACATCCTTAATTACGGCCGTTTGCGGGCGAATATACGGCTACAGGCGGCCCGATTCAACGAGCTTATTTACAACTATCAGCACAAAGTCCTGCTCGCGAATGAAGAGGTCGAAGATGCCGTCGCAAGCTATCTGTTCAGTCATCAAAAGGCCCTCGCATTCCAGACTGGCGCCGATGTTTCCACCGGAGCAGTCGATGTTGGCACAAGGCGCTACCGAGACGGCGTCAGCGATTTCAATCGTTTGTCCAATCTCCAAGTCGAGCTCGCACGCCAGCAAGATGCGCTGGCTTTTTCGCAGGGTCAAATCGCCAAATCCTGGGTCGATGTCTACCGCTCACTCGGCGGCGGTTGGCAAATTCGCTTGGCCAACGCTCAGCCATATATGCCGGGCATCTCGACGGTCCAGCCAAATCGCGGCGACGACTTGCCGTCACCGGCTAGAGGCGCAACCGCGCCGCCAATCCCAGACCCCGCGCCAACTGACTCGGATCAATCCAGCTCGGCTTCACCCGCGGCAGCTGCTGAACCGGCGCTACTCAAGTACGAACGGCAGAAAAGCTCGGCTACGGTTTTATCTCGCCTAACGGCTGCTAAGAATTACTTATTTCGCCGCAAGTCGACGTCGGCAAACGTCAGCGCACAGCAATTGGCTCAGGTTCCGGCCTTTGACTTTCCCGAATTCCTTACGCCAGACGGATATCTGCCAGATGCAGATTGGTCAGATCTCGTCGATAGTTCCCCTCGTACACCTCTCGATGAGCCCGAGTTAGTTGGGACCGGCAGCGAGTTATCGAACCATGCCAGTTCCCAGGTGACCACCGCGACGCCGCCGCTGCACGTGTTTTCGGGATTTCAGGCGCCAGAGTCAGTTATTGATATCCCATCGTTGAATTCGCCATCTTTGAATCGTTCGCGCGGCCAAACAATCGTCGACCCACTAGCCGTCGAGTCGCCTCCCGCGCAAACCGGCGGCAACCGGCCGAAGCTGCAACAAGCTGCATGCTCTACGCCGAATGCTGCAGCGACTTCCTCGGTTCCTGGTCGAATAGTCGAGTGTCCGCCGCAGGGCAGTACCGATCAGCCAATTCATCACGCATCGGCCATCAAATTCTCGAGCCCAGTTAGCTCTCGGCGTCAATACTCGCCTGAACGGACATTACGCGCGATTCCCCAGGACGCCGCGGTGGCAGCCCAACCAATCAACAGTACGGAGCTTCGGTCGGCTGCGACGACACCGACGATCAGTAACACATCGACTATCGTGATTAAGCAGGAAATTCGCAGCAGTTGCAGGCCGGCTCCGCAAGATCCAAATTTCGTCCGTTAAATTCGAGTCGCTTGTTTGGTAACGGAAGCGGAGCAATGCCATGCCACCGGCGATGAGAGAGAGCTTTAAGCGATCTGTACTCTTACACACGACGACTCTAGCTTTCTGCTTGACGTTTTTCAGCGCACCCATAGATGCCGGCCCACCGGCATGCCGGCCCATTTGTTGGCATTGTGACGATTATTGTTGCAAGCCAGCACCAATCGTGTATTGGTTGTGCACTCCCCTTTCGGCCAATTGTTACTGCAGAAAACCGGCGCCGTGCATCTGTCCACGCCCCTTCCCATGTTGCTGCGACGACTACTGTCGAAAGCCCTGGCCATTGCTGTGTTGTCCAACCATTCCCGCACATTGCCCGCAATGCTGCATGAAAGGCGACCATTGAATTAGGGTCCGAGCCCCACAGAGGCCCGCGAATTGCCGTGCTGCCGTCTTCGCTAATAGATAGTGCGTGATGGACTTTGAGATTCGTTCTACGACTTCGGCAGCAGCAAAGCATATTGGCGATGCAGAAGGCCAACAAACGTCAACATCCAAGCCGCGAGCGAAATGTAGACAGAATAACTCGGAATGACGTCCAACCACGGTTGGTCAACGACGCGTGCAAGTCGGTGCGTGCAGACCGTGTACATGCCTAACGGGAAGACCGCACTCCAATAGACGACATCGTAGTTCAATGGAACCTTACGCACGATATGTCGCCATACACCAAGCACGACCAGTAGTGGAATCCACCACGTCGCGGTCGCCCAAAACATCAGGGTGAGTCCTTTCAAAAAGGGCAGCAATCCGGTCAGTAATGGCGAGGAAGGCGCGCGTTCAATCAGCACGGCGCCCGCCAAGGTGGAAATCGCCATCGCCCCCATGTTGATCCAATAAGGCGGCGCCATTTGTCGAGGGTCTAAAGTGAAGAACGTGTAACGATAGAAGATCAGCGAGATGATCCAGATATATAGCATGCCGCCACCGAGCCACATGATGAGTGCGAAGAAAATCGCATATTCGCGAGCGCCGGCCAACTGAGGCGCTACGAGTCCACCAAGGACAGAAACGGCCTGCGTCGCTACCACGGCGACGAGCCATGCGCCGTTAATGCCGTCGGCGAGCGACGGTTTCTCAGCCTTCACCGTCAGAATCGTGAAGATGGCATAGGTGACGACTGCCCATAGCACGCTTCCTGTCAGCCATAGTGCGATGCCGATTTGCGGTTGATTGATGACTACGACGAATTGGTTGCCCAGAACACACGTGCCGGCAACTGTCGTGAAGAAACCGACGCACAGATTATGATCGAACAGGTCTGCAAGAAGTTTGCTTCGATAAAGCCACCCTCGTAGCAGAGTAAAAACCCACAACACCACAAAGAACGCCACGTTGAGCCAGACGAGCGCCAGCGCGATCGAGTGCATGCCGCGGAGCTCCGCCGCAACCGAGACGATGCCCGTTGCCATGACGATCGCGAAACTAGCTGGGTGCAAGTTGGCAATGCCGGGCGACATCAATTTTTGTGGGAAAGCGAATCGCATCGGGCTACCGATCTAGCTGAAAGAGATACCATAGCAATCCGCTGATCAGACTGAAGCACCCAAGGCTCGCCAACGCCGCCGGCCAGACGATTATATCGTCGCCGCCGAGCCAGGCGCTCATGGTGGCTGTGAACAACCACAATTGCATGAGCACCAGCGTAAGTACAACGCAAAGAATCCCGTTCACGATAATCGTTCGCTCGTGACGCGAAAGCGGACGCCGCTCGCTCATACTTCCTCCTCGAACCCGGTGGCATAAACTACCTCATTGCGGACCGCCAGCGAAATCCGCGGCAATGGGCGTCTGGGTGGGCCGGCAATCGGCCGTCCCGTAGCCAAGTCAAAATACCCCGAGTGGCACGGACAGCGCAGCCGATTGTGCGCAATCTCCGGCAGGACCGGACATTGCAAATGCGTACACTGACTACTAAAGGCAATAACTGTAGCCGCATCGGGACGGAGCAAGAGTGCCGGATCTGTTTCACTGGGATAGTAAAACGTCATGGACTCGCCGACAGGAATCTCATTTAGGTTGGCAACCTTAATCGTCGGCAGTTGGCTACGAGTTTTCCGCCAACGCCTCTGGAGCGCGATCCAAAACTGCCCGGCGACGAACGCAAAACTCGTGAGACCCAAGAATTTGGTAAAGTCACGGCGGGCAACGTATCCATCCTGCGCCAGATCAATGGGAAAATCCTGCCGCCATTTCGGCTGATCTTCCATGTCGCCTCGGTCAGGCGGCACCGTATGGAGTTCGGGATCCAGGTCGATGGACATTGGATAACCTCGTTCAAACGATATGCAGGTTGACGAGCATCGGATCGGAGTCAATGGCCGCAGTAGGTTTCACGGACGTGCTGCCTTCGAGAGTGGCCAGCACATCGATGTACTCTGGCTGCGACTCGCGCGGAACCATCATGTAAACCTTCGTGCGCACTTCTTGTCCCCCAAACAGGAAGCGATTTTGCGGTGCTGACCGCGGTCGCAACTCCTCGATATCTTCCCACGTTCCATAGTGCAGCGCGCGGCTAGGACAAACCGTGGTGCACATTGGCTGCTTGCCGATGGATGTCCGGTCGTAGCACATGTCGCACTTCATCATCAATTCGAACTCGCTGTTCATCTTCGGCACGCCGAATGGGCAGGCCAACACGCAGTTGTTGCAGGCGATGCAACGAGGCTTGCGCCGTTTGCACGACGCCGTCAGCGGTCCGTTTGATCGCGTCGGCCGGGCAGACTTCCGCGCATGTCGGCGAATCGCAATGCATGCAAACGACGGGCACGGTCTGCGGCGAAATTGAGCGGTCCACTTGCTCCAAATGGATCATCGAATGTCCCTTGTGCGTGTCGCACTCGCTGCATGCCTCGACGCAGGCCCGGCATCCAATACAACGATTGGGGTCGATGAAAAAGTACTTTTGCGCCGGTTTGGCCACGACGAGTCTCCTGTCTAACGTTGCAGCTCGCGCGATTGCACGTAATCGGGCGCCGCCTCTGCCTTGCGAATGCGGACGGCGCACACTTTATACTCCGGAATCCTCGAAATCGGGTCCTGGGCGGATATGGTCAGTTGATTGATGCTCCTCGGTCCCGCCCAATGATAGGGAACGAATACCGTATCGGGGCGAATTGTCCGAACCACCGCCGCTCGTATCGTGCAGGCTCCACGGCGGCTCTCGACCGTCGTCCAATCGCCGTCCGCGATGCCGTGCCTCTCAGCCAACTGCGGATGTATCTCCACAAGTGGTTCAGGATACATTTCCACCAATGGCCCGATTCGCCGCGTCTGAGTCCCGGAAAGAAACTGACTCACCACGCGGCCTGTGGTGAGAATAACTGGATACTCGTCGTCGACTTCCTCCGCTGGCGGGCAATATTCAGCGACGTTGAACCGAGCTTTACCGTCCGGAAAGTAGTATGGACCGGCGCCCTTCGCAATTGGGTTCCACGAACCAGGTTCGAACAGCCGCGGAGTGCCCGGGTGGTCGTCGCTCGGGCAAGGCCAAAAGACGCCGTACTGCTGCTCGATTTTCTCGTAAGTAATCCCGGAGTAGTCGGCGACGCCGCCTTGGCTCGCCCGGCGCAACTCGTCAAAAATCTCACGCGGCTCTCGAAAATTAAAGCCGCGCGGACGATCCAACGCGGCAGCGATGTCTTGAATGATTTTCCAATCCTGACGGGCATCGCCGGGTGGATCGACCGCCTGGTTTACTTTGATGACTCGACCCTCGATCTGGGTGACCGTTCCCTCGTCCTCCTCCTGCAACGAGCCGGGCAGCACGATATCTGCATAACGAGCTGTCTCGTTTAGAAAGAAATCAATCGCCACGTAAAAGTCGAGCTTTTCCAACATGCGGCCAATGAAGGTGTTATCCGGCAGCGAGACAACCGGATTGAAACATATCGACAGTAGGCCGCGAATCTCTCCCTGGTCGACCTTCCGAAAGATTTCGTAGGCGTCGACGCCCGGCGGCGGTAATTCGTCGGGGTCGATCCCCCACACTCGCGCAACCTGAGCGCGATGCTCGGGATTTGCCAGATCGCGCCCGCCGGGAAGCTGGTCACACTTCTGGCCGTGTTCGCGCCCGCCCTGTCCATTCGCTTGACCAGTGATTGTTGCGTAGCCGCAGCCCTTGCGGCCGATGCGGCCGGAAGCAAGCACGATGTTGATTGCTCCCAGAACGTTTTGTACGCCATGACTGTGGTGCTCAATGCCGCGGGCATGAAGCAGAAAGCTTGATTTGGCCGTGCCCCACCATTCGGCGGCTTGTCGAATTGACCTTTCGGCGATGCCGGTGACTTCAGCCGTGCGCGCGGGAGTCCATTGGCGAACATGCTCGGCGACGCCGTCGAATCCCACCGTGTTCTGCTCAATGAAATCGTGGTCTAACCAATCACGCTCGATCATCAGGTGCAAAATGCCGTTGAACAACGCGACATCGCGGCCCGGCTTAATGGGCAAGAACATGTCGCACGTGCGAGCGATGGGCGTAATCCGCGGGTCAACGACAATAATCTTCGCACCGAACTCACGGGCCTGCCACACATAACTCGTCGTAATCGGCGCGCACTCGGCGACATTCGCGCCGCTGATCCAGACCACGTCCGCGTGCGTGATATCCGACCATGGATTGGCGGCCCGATCGATTCCAAAGGCTTTTTTGTTCGCCGCGCCTGCACTGACCATGCACAGCCGGCCGTTGTAGTCGATGTTCGACGTCTTCAGGCACATCCGGGCAAACTTGCCCATCAAATACGTCTTCTCTGTAGTCAGACTCGCGCCGCTGAGAAGTGCCACGGACGACGGACCATACTGCGATTGAATGCGACTCACATTCTTGGCGACGATTCGGATGGCCTCGTCATAGTCCAGTTCGCGAAATCCATTGGGCGATGATGAATCGCGCCGATAGGCGTGAAGCAATCGGTCGGGATGCGAGCCCTGCAAATACCGTTTTACACCTTTTGGGCACAGCATCCCGCGATTGAATGGGAATTCCTCCCAGGGCTCGAAGCCAATGATTTCGTTGTCTTTGACTTTTAATTGAATGCCGCATTGCTGACCGCAAAAGCAGCAGTGCGTTTTCACAAGGCGATCCGCTTCGACACCGCGATCCAACCGCTGTCCACTGGAGTACGCCAAATGCGGCCCAAACGCTTCGATGACAGCCGCTGAAGATGCTAGTTGTTGTGCCATTCGTGGTGTCTATTGGCTGAGAGCCATCAACCTTGCTCGCACGGGACGCGAATCAAGCGCATTCCCCCGGTACGACCGCGTCTCGCTCCTGTTCCCATAACCGACCTTGAGCTATAGCTGGCATCAAGCGCCGGCAGCGAGGACAAACCCGCTGAAAATGGTCGATCGGTCCCTTGGAGATGCCGTAGCTGTAGCCCAGCTGGCGTTCGACTTCGATCAGATCATCAATATGCATCTGCGAGGCGTAAGCCGCATTGCACCGCGCACAGACTGCTTGTTCGCCGCGTTCGCCCGCATCCTTGTAAAACGCCACGCCGAGTTGCGCGGGCCGCTGGAAGATATGAAAAAACTTCCCAAACGGCAACCAGACCAGCGTGACGATGACCACGGCCGCATGCAGGATAGCGAGAAATTCATAGCCATAACCGCGCATCCATTCGTAGCTAACGACCAACATCAGACCGGTGATGCTGATCGCGAACAGCAGCACGAGCGGCATGATATCTTCGCCAAACTGTTGGAGGGCGGCCGCATCGCGGTCGCGCATGCGGCGTCGCATCGCCAGCATCACGCCGGCAATCACCAGGAACGCCGACCACACGAGGCCATGAAATATCAACGCCCCCAGCAAGGATTCTATAGGAAACGAAAAAGTTGCGAAGCCAAAGACGACGACACGGTAATGGTCGAAGTCGTTGGGATCGAGCATAAACTGAATCCAGCCGAAGACGAGCGGAAATGTTATCGCCGCGGCCAGGATGCATCCCCAAAGGATCAGCCAGTGCGCCGCTCCCCGAGTCGCGCTGCGCCGCCAAATGAAGCGATTGAGAACGAAGGCGTTCACAAGTCGCCCAGTCCATACGACGAGATTGCGCGGCAGGTAACGCGGCGTGAAAAAAAGCTGCCATCCACGCTTCCAGTACAGCCATGTCGGCGGCCGCTGCAACCACACGGCGTAGCGGTACGCGATCCCGAAGGCGGCAAACAGCGTGGCAAATGTATAGCCAACGAGTGCTGCATCGAAGTGCGAAAGGCGACGCGAACCGACGATAATCAGCACGGCAAGAATTGCCGTCGTCACACCGCCAGCTAGTGTCGCGATTACTGTTTCCCGCCGCATTAGTCACTCACAGACGACAAGGAGAGCCATTAACAAGATAGCCGCCTGCAACACCATTCAACAAGCTCACCCCCTAAAGAGCCAGCCTTTTGCTCACGCAATTTCGAACCTGTCGGACTTATTTCGTCACATTGGTCCGTTGGTTGGGCGATTCCTTCAATAGTAATAACAGCATGGTGACGGGCGTTTTCGTCCGAATGCTATGGGCCAACATCGCTGGCATGTGAATCCAAGTTCCACCGGTGGCCGAAACTTCATCGTCGCCCAAACCAACTTCGGCTTCGCCGCTTAAGAAGTGCATGATGGCCGGCGACGACGACGTGTGCTCGGAAAGTTCCTGGCCAGCGCTAAAACTGAACAACACTGCCTTCAGCCGCTCATCCTGATGGATCGTGCGACCCAGCGTACCATCGGCCGGCGTGTCAACTTGTTCGGCAAGATTCGCGAGCAGTGTATAAGCGGTCATAAGTCCACCTCGGAAGATTTGACGGCCACGAGCGTAGCGCCCGCCCGGCTCCAGCAACCGCGCGGCTTCGGCGACAATCCGCGCTTTGGCGCTCGGCTGCTGCATTGACAACGTTTATTCGCCATAAACAGGGGAGACGCTTTATTCCGGCAGCCGTCCCTTGAGGTCGGCGGGCTTGAACGGGCCGGGCTCCGCGATTAG
>CAWEDY010000027.1:0-41661 GCA_963807935.1 uncultured Planctomycetota bacterium | reverse complement strand
GGTTGTGTCGTCCTGCACTTGCCAGTCGACTTCGCGGCCAGTGTCATGGCGAATTTCGTTGCGGATGTATCGAGGGTTTTCAACCACATCGAGTGTCACCAATTGCTTCTTGAAGTTCTCGATTTCGTACTTCATGACCACGTCGTAATTGAATAAGTTCCCGGCGACGCGTTTGGATTCGTTCTTTTCGATCGTGCGTTTGACGACGATGTCCTGGGCGACGCCGACGTACAGCCGCATTTCGCCGTCCTTGGGCGTCAACTTGCCCCCAGTCTTCGCCGAGGAACGCGGTGGACGCCAGCGGCCGGTTTGTCGCGGCAACTAAGATGAAGATGCGGACTTTGCCGTACGGCGGCGCCGCCTTGCCTAACTTGTGGGCGGCGTCATTTTTGAGGACGTAGTGCATCGGCACGCGGAGCTTGTTTTCAAGCACAGTCGGATGTGCGTCGGAACTCAGCCGGATTGCACGTGTACGTCTTTTCGATCGGCACCGCCTGATATTTTTCGACAAGCAGCTCTTTGGTTTCGTTCAGACCGATGGGTTTGTGGAAATGGGGCCCGAAGCGGGCCCAGAATGCCCGTGTCGCGAAACTCTTCGTTCGCCAGATTTGCAAGCCGCATGTATTCGGACAGGACGAGCGTCTTTTCTTAGTGGTCGACGCCCCGGCCCGATAGTTGAAGCTTTTGGTCAAGTTGCCGAGGAGATAGCTGATTCGCACGCGTGCGGAGCCGGAGTCGCTGGCCGCCACGGTCCACACGAGCGGGGCTCCGTTCGGTGGATAACTTACAGGATAACCTTTACATCGAGTGCTGCGTTACCCGCCGGGCCGACGACGCGGAAGACAATCGTATTGGGATCGATCTTCGTGTTGGCCCAGGAGGAATCGACCTGGTTCTCGCCCTTTACGAGCGGCACGATGCGCTCTTCCTCGACGAGCGTGGCATACGGATTATCGAGCTGGAGTTTGAGCACGCTCACGCACGGGGAGCGTAATTAACTTGACGCGAGCCGAGGCGACCGGGGCAGCGGCTACGCCAGCGGTGATTGCCGCCATGAACACAATAGACGGACGGATTGCAAAACAAGACGCGCAATGCATACTCGTACCCAGTTGAAGACTGTGGGAGAAACGAAGATTTCGTGGATTGGACGAAGCCGGGTACGAAAAGTTCCTTGAAAAAAAACCTATTGAGGACTACGCGGCCATTGTCCTTGGAATCGGAATGCGTCATTCCCGCGCCGGCGGGAATCCGGAAATTCGGCCCTACCGCCTGGATTCCCGCCTTCGCCGGGAATGACGATGGACTGCGCCGCTGGTGTCATTTACTGCGCAGTTCTCAATAATAACCAAATTCCAATGACCAAAATATATGCCTTGGTGCGTCTTACACGGTCATTGGCGCCTGGTCATTCGTGATTTCTTCGTCATGCTCGTCATGGTGGACGTAATAAAAAAATGATGGGCCCAGTGGGCGCAGAGTAAGCGCGCACGCGGCACGATCCGCCGTCGAAAGCGTTGCTCATCGGAATCCCACCCGTTCGCTCATGGGCCCTGCAACCAATGGCCCGGTTGGCGTGCCGCCGAGCGTTTCTCGCGACAGGAGGAAGGCGGCGAACCTATCAAGCGCGAGAGAGTCGGTGCGGACACGATCCGGCGAGACGTCTTCTGCAGCCACGCGCGAACGGTCATGTGACCAATTACACTAGCACAGGTGGTGGCCCAATTTCCACAAAAAAATTTGGCCGGGCGCGGATGGCGAAAATGTACGGCTGTCTTGCGATTTTTAAGGGGCGGACCCTAGAATAAGAGAGTGTCTCATGTCGAGGGGCCTTTCGGTGCTTCGCATCGCGCATTCTGAAGCGGCGCTTGCGGGAGGTTTGAACATGGGCGGGGTTGCTCAACCTTTGCGTGAACTGACTCATCCTTCGGCCGTGGGCTCAGCCGAAATACAGACCGGCGCAAAACGAGGGTTCACCCTCGTCGAACTCCTGGTTGTGATCGCGATCATCGGCATTCTGGTCGCGCTGTTGTTGCCGGCGATTCAGTCGGCGCGGGAGGCGGCGCGGCGTAGCCAGTGCACAAATAACCTTCGGCAACTTGGTGTTGCGCTGCAAAACCATCATCAGGCCAAAGGGCGGTTCCCTGCGAACGTGAATTGGATATGGCCGGAGGGCACTCATAATGCGAGGCGCGACTTTGCATCTCACCTGGTGAACCTATCGCCGTATTTTGAGGAGACGACGTTGCACGACGCGATCAAGTTTTGCGACCCGAATGACGGCGCTTGTATGAACCCGGCTATCAGACGATCAATAACGTGCCGATCGCGCAGATTGTAGTGGCGTTGCTGCAATGCCCCAGCGATGACAAGCATGGTCTGGTGGATGCCACGGATCATGTGAGCGCGTGGGCATCATTAATAGTTCTCCAGCAAGTAGCGACGACCAATTACGCTGGGTCGGTCGGTTCGCAGATGATGGAATCGTGGAACGGTTTCAACTTGAGTTCGGTAGTCGGCAACGGCGGAGCAAAATACGATTCGAACGATGATGGCGAGGATTGGTTCAATCAGAACTTTGCCAGCGGATATCCGTGTCCGACGGCTCCGGCGTCGAGCGTTCCGGCGGGAACGAACATCCGATCCGATTGCCCGCATCCTCAGACGCTATCGGGAGTTTTTCACGATCGACATGGGCGGCATCGATCAAGGAAATCACCGACGGAACTTCGAAGACGATTGCCATGGGCGAAATCCGGCCGCGCTGTTCGGCGTTTCAATGGATCAGGGGCTGGACGCTTGCGGAAGGCCTGTGGTTTGCGACGACCGCGCCGATCAATTATCCGACAAGTCCGGATGACTTCGGCACACCGCCGCCGCCGGGTAGCGATTGGGAGCTGGATTTCAACACGGCGATGGGTTTCAAATCGCGGCACCCAGGCGGCGCGAACTTTGTGTTTGCCGACGGCTCGACGCATTTCTTGCAGCAGGATATCGATTACACGACGTACCAGATGTTGGGCGCGCGAGCCGATGCGGAGGTTATTCCCGATGGGAATTTCTAAGCGCCGTGGGCGATGCAGCCGGCTGGGAACCATGCTTTGGCAGGCGGGAACGCCCGCCCCGCGAAGCGCTGCGGCGGCCGTGCTATCGCTGGCCGCACTGGTTGGATGCGGAGGGAACACAAGAACCGGCCCGGCGACTGTCGAAGTGACGGGCACGGTTACTTTCGGCGGGAAGCCGGTGGAAGGCGCCAATATCGTGTTTTATCCCGATATCGGCTTGGATCGCGCACGGCTTACCAGCCAGGCGAAAACCGATCGCGAGGGCCGATTTCGAATGCGCACGCATGTGGGCGGTGGCAAGTTCAAACCCGGAATTGTTCCAGGGCAGTATTCAGTTGCGATCTCGAAGCTCGACACGGCGGCGATTAAGACGATGCTAGCGCCGCCGAAGAATCTGCTGCCGCGGAAATACGCGGCGCAAAAGTCGTCGCAATTGAAGGCCGAGGTGGCGGCCGGGCGCGAGAATGATTTTCGATTCGCGCTGCAGGGCGAATGATAAGGGCTCTTTCGCGAATGCCGCCTGCCTGGACGTAGGCCTTCAATCCGATTCGATGCCGGGCTGACGGCGTCGGGCGGGGCCGTTTATAATGCGGTCTGTCATGCAAATTGGGGCCGTCAATTATCTGAATTCGAAACCGTTGGTATACGGGTTAGAGGCGCTGCGCCGCGGGTGCGACTGACGTATGACTTGCCGAGCCGGCTGGCCGATTCATTGGCGGCGGGGCGGTTGGATGTGGCGCTGGTGCCATCGGTGGAATTTTTTCGACGCCCGGATCACGCGATCGTCTCGGATGCGTGCGTGGCGTGCCGAGGGCCGGTGCTGAGCGTGAAGCTGCACTTTCGTGTGCCGCCGAGCGCTGTGCGGCGCGTTGCCCTGGACGAAGGTTCGCGCACGAGTGCGGCGCTGACACAAATCCTGCTCGCTGAACTGTGCGGCGCACGGCCGAAGTGGGAGAGGTTGCCAATTGGTTGCGGACTGCAGACGACGGATGCGGATGCGGTGTTGTTGATTGGGGACAGGGCCATAGCAAAAGAGGAAGACGGAGAGCGAAAGTGGGACGGAAATCGGGAGTCAAGCGAGCCGCTGAGCGGCGAATTTGTGGAAGTGTGGGACTTGGGCCAACGTTGGTCGGAGTGGACCGGCTTGCCGTTCGTATTTGCGATGTGGATCGCGAGGCCGAGTGCGGAGGCAGGCGAGGTGGCGACGGTGCTCGGTGCGGCGCACGACGAGGGTGTGCAGCATCTGGCGGAAATCGCCGAGCGCGAGGCGCCGCTGATTGGCATTAGCCGCGAATTGGCGATACAGTATTTGCACGATAACCTGCATTTTGTGCTGGGAGATAGTGAGCGAGCCGGATTGCGAAAGTTTTATGGGCTTTGCGTGTCACATGGATTAGCGCGAGTGGATTATCGACCGCCGTTCAAGGCGCGGGTAAGTTGAAGGATTGTTCGCGGTAGAATCGGCCTGGTGGCCGACGCTAAAAATTAAACATGGTTGCAGTACAAAGTGATTGTGATTTGTTGGCTAAGGCGGTCGCTGGCGAGCGGCTTTCGCCGGAAGAAGGCGTGCGGTTGTTGGAGTCGCACGATTTGGCGGCGCTGGGCCGCGCGGCCGACGAAGTCACCCGCCGGCTCCACCCGGAGACCTACCGGACGTACAACATTGACCGCAATATCAACTACACGAACGTTTGCACGGCGGTGTGCGATTTCTGCGCGTTCTATCGGCCGCCCAAATCGGCCGAGGGCTATGTGTTGGAGCGAGAGGAGTTGTATCAAAAGATTCAGGAGACGCTCGAGCTGGGCGGCGACCAGATTCTGATGCAGGGCGGGCTGCATCCGGAATTCAAGCTGGAGTGGTATGAGGATCTGCTGCGCAACATCAAGTCGCGATTTCCGCAGCTCAACATTCACGGTTTCAGCCCGCCGGAGATTTATCACTTCACAAAAGTTTCGAAGTTGCCGCTTCGCACGGTGCTGGGGCGATTGCAGCAAGCCGGGTTAGGCAGCTTGCCGGGGGGCGGGGGCGAGATTCTGGTCGATCGCGTTCGCCGAGCGATTACGCGCGGCAAAGTGCTGACGGAAGATTGGCTCAACGTGAACCGTGTGTGGCATGAGCTAGGTGGCCGCAGTACGGCGACGATGATGTTCGGCCACGTTGAAACGCGCGCCGAGCGCGTCGAGCACTTGGAGCGGCTGCGGCAGTTGCAGGACGAAACGGGCGGCTTCACGGCGTTCATCTGCTGGACCTTTCAGCCTGAGCACACCGATATGGCCGAAGTGCCGCCAGCCGGGGCGTTCGAATATCTGAGGACGAACGCGGTCGCTCGGCTGTACCTCGATAACTTCGCTAACATTCAATCGAGTTGGGTGACGCAGGGGCTCAAGATCGGGCAACTTGCCCTGCTCTATGGCGCGAACGATATGGGCAGCCTGATGATTGAGGAGAACGTGGTGGCCGAGGCGGGCACGGTGCATCATTTATCGCTGGACGAAATTCGCGGCGCGATTGCAGAGCTAGGCTACGTGCCGCGGCAACGCAATGTGCGATATGAGTTGCTGGACATCGAACGCGAGCAACGAGCGATTGAGGCGAATCATTCGCGGTACGAGCAGATTCGCGCGGCGCAGCGAGAGCGCGGTGGCAATCGGGGACGCGATACCCTGGTGCCGCTTTCGATTGTGCCGGGCGACAGCACGGCCTGACAATTCTCGCCGGGTCAGGAGGCTACTTCGGTGTTGCGTTGGGGGTTTGGTGTCGCGGTATCGGACGTCTTCGGCGCGGGGCAAAAACTCATGGAGTAAGGGCTTTTTGGGCCGTCTTTTCGCTGCCCAAGCTTACGGAGATAAGCTAAACTGTAGTATGGAGTTATCGCCTGGAGGGTCGCACTCTCTGCGGGCGTTTGCTGGTGAAGCATCGCGCTATCGGAAGAGTCGTCGGCCATGATCGAAGCCAGGTCCCTTACGAAGGCGTACTCCGATCTGTTGCGCGGCGAGGTGCTCGCGCTGTGGGACTTGACGTTCTCCGCGTCGGCCGGACAGGTGTACGGCCTGTTGGGCCCTAACGGCGCCGGCAAAACGACGGCCCTGCGGATTCTCGGAACCTTGCTGCAACCGACGAGCGGCACTGCCATCGTCGGCGGCTTCGACTGCGTGACTCAGCCAGAACTGGTCCGGCATCAAATTGGATTCATCTCGGCAAACACGGCCGTTTATGACCGCATGACGGCGTGGGAGATGGTGCAATACTTCGGCCGCCTGTACGGCATGGATGATGAGGAGCTGCGCGATCGGATGGAACTGCTGTTCGAGCGGTTTCAAATGCAGGAGATCCGCGACCTGCTGGGCGCGAAGATGAGCACCGGCATGAAACAGAAGGTGTCGATTGCCCGGGCGATCGTACACGATCCGCCGGTGTTGATTTTCGACGAAGCGACCACCGGCTTGGATGTGTTGGTCGCGCGAGCGCTGCTGAATGCGGTGGCCGAGTTACGCGAGCAGGGCAAGTGCATCCTGTTTTCCACACACATCATGCGCGAGGCCGAGCGGCTTTGCGATCGGATCGCGATCATGCACCGGGGGCATATCCTGGCCGAGGGAACGCTGGAAGAGCTTCGCGACCAGCATGAAGAACGAGATTTGGAAGAGTTGTTCTTTCATTTGATCAGCAAGCAGCAGAGCGAGGAGTTGGTGGTGAAATGATTTGGATGGTCGATAGGGACCGCTAAACCTGTACACCTAACATCCAACAGCTAACATCCCCCATCCACAATGAGTTGGCGCAACATACGTCTGATTTACGCTCGCGAGATTCGCGATCAGCTTCGCGATCGGCGGACGCTGTTCATGATCGCGGTGTTGCCGCTGCTGTTGTACCCGCTGCTGGGGATGAGCGTGTTCCAGCTTTCGCAGTTTTTGCGGAAGAGCGAGCCGAAGGTTCTGGTGATCGGCGGTGAAGAGTTGGGCGTCGGGAGCGGTCTGCCGCCATTGATTGAGGACGATCACTTTTCCGCCGATTTGTTCAACGATGAGAGCATGGCGGAATGGCTGCACCTGGAGTTTGCGGGCGATAAGCAGGGCGACGGTCGCGAACAGGCGCTTCATTTAGCGGAAGAGCGTCTCAAGGCCGGCGAAGTCCAAGTTGTGCTGAACTTTCCGGAGGATTTTGGCGAGCGCCTGCAGGAGCTGCGCTCGCAGATCAACGCGCACGCGAGCGACGCCGGCCGTAAGTCCACGTCGAAACCGGCCAAGGTTATTGCCATTCCGCAGCCGCAGCTTTTGTTTAATTCGGGCAAGGAGAAGTCACGGGTTGCCCACAGGCAAGTCGAGCGCGTACTCGACGCCTGGAAAGCTCAAATCGTGAGCGAAAATTTGTTGGCCAGCCGAGTGCCAGTGAACGTATCGGAGCCATTCGATCTGAAGCCGCAGGACGTCGCCGAGAGTCGGCAGCAGCAGGCGTTGTTGTGGTCGAAGATTCTGCCGTTCGTGCTGCTGATTTGGGCGCTGACGGGCGCATTTTATCCAGCGGTGGATTTATGCGCAGGCGAGAAAGAACGCGGCACGCTGGAGACATTGCTTTCCAGCCCGGCATTACGCACCGAGATTGTGTGGGGCAAACTGCTGACCGTGATGACGTTTAGCGTGGCCACCGCGACGCTGAACCTGACGAGCTTGGGCTTCACCGCCAAATATGTCGTGTCGCAATTGAGTATGCTGCCGAGCGCCGAAATCGGCGAAAGTTTCGGTCTGCCGCCGCTATCTTCAGCGTTGTGGTTGCTGGTGGTGCTGATTCCGATGTCTGCGCTGTTCAGCGCTTTGTGCCTGGCATGCGCGGCATTTGCCCGCAGCACGAAGGAGGGGCAGTACTACCTGATGCCGATCTTGCTCGTTAGCATGCCGCTGATGATGCTGCCGATGGCCCCGGGCACCGAGCTGAATTTGGGCAACAGTCTGATCCCCATTACGGGGATGGTGCTGCTGGTGAGAAGTCTGGTGCAAAGCGATTTTGCCGAGGCGCTGCGGTATATTGTGCCGGTATGCGGCGTGACGCTCATCTGCTGCCATTTGGCGATTCGCTGGGCCGTTTACCAATTCAACCAGGAGTCGGTGCTCTTCCGCGAGAGCGAGCGGCTCGACCCGCGGCGCTGGCTCGTGCACTTGATTCGCGATCGGCAGGATACGCCGTCGCTGGCGGAAGGGTTCTTCTGCGTGGTGCTGATATTGGTGATTCAGTTCTTTATGCAGATTGCATTGAGCGCCAATGCGCCGGCCGTGCCGACGTTTAGATTTCTAGTGACATTGCTGTTCGTAAGCCAGGTCGTATGCATTGCGCTGCCGGCCGTACTCATGGCGTTGATGCTGACCGGAAACCCGCGTAAGACACTGCTGCTAGACCGGCTGCCTAGCGCGGCCGCGTGCGGCATCGCGCTATTGCTAGCGCTATTGTTGCATCCATTTGGCCCGCAACTTTCGTATTGGATTCGCGAGTTGTACCCCGTACAGGAAGCAGCGCACAACTCGCTGGAGTCGTTGGGCAAACTGTTACAGACGGCGCCCTATCCCTGGCTGCCATACGTGATGTTGGCCGTGCTGCCGGCGCTCTGCGAGGAACTTGCGTTCCGCGGTTTCATCCTTTCCGGACTGCGGCACATGGGAAGTAAGCGGTGGGCAATCGCGCTATCGGCCGTTTTTTTTGGAGTCGCGCACGGGTTGATTCAGCAATCGATATCGGCGACTGCGCTTGGTTTGGTCATCGGCTACATTGCCGTGCAGACCGGCAGCCTGGTCCCCTGTCTGCTGTTTCACATGACTTATAACGGTCTCGGATTTGCGACGACGTTGTTGCCCGATCTTGCCAAGCAGCGGCCGGGTTTGTCGCTGCTGTATCACGAAACGGCGCCGGGACAGATTCTGTATAATTGGCCGGTGCTCGTAATCTGTGGGGTCGCGGCCATTTTGCCGCTCGTCTGGCTACTTCGTTTGCCCTACCAGGCGACGCGCGAAGAGCAGATCGGCGATGCGCGGTCCCGGCAGCCGCATCATTCGTTGGCCGCAAGTGTACCGGGAAGCGCGGATTAGGATTTCGCGTAGCTGAACTTGCAAAAGTTCAGCCTTGTGCTGTATCCGGCTGAATCCTGGCGAATTCAGCGACAATTTCATGACGTTTTCTCTGAAGGCTCGCGTTGTATTTCCTGTCGATCGGCCGCCGATTGAGCGCGGTGTGGTGACGGTTGCGGGCGAGCAGATTGTCGCCGTCGGCACGAAGGCGGAAGAAGGCAACGCGATCGATCTGGGGTCCGTGGCGCTGTTGCCGGGGCTGGTGAACGCGCACACGCACCTAGAGTTCAGCTATTTGCGCCAGCCTTTGGGCAAGCCCGGCATGCCGCTGCCGGATTGGATTCGGTTGGTGATCGCCGAGCGCGGGCGAGCAAGTACCACACAATCGGATTCGCTATTGCGCGGGCTGCAGGAAAGCCTGAGCTGCGGCGTCACGACCGTCGGCGACATTACCACCAGCGTGCCCGGGCTGCTGAGCGCGATGATCGACCTGACGCTGTTTCATGAAGCGATCGGGTTTTCCCGCGCGGGCCGATTCGGCGCTGAGCGCCCTGGTGGATCGGCTCGACTTCATTCGACAGGCGGTGGCGGAACGAGGCGCCGCAGCCGATGAATCAACGCGACACGGCATCAGTCCGCATGCGCCGTATACCGTATCGCCTGCACTATTGAGTCAATTGATTTCGCTCGCTTGCAAACGCGACATGCCGATTGCGATGCACTTGGCGGAAAGTCGAGAGGAGGTGGAATTCCTGGCACAGGGTAGCGGTCCGTTCCAGGCATTGCTCCGTGAGCGCAGCATGTGGGACGCGGAGGCGATTCCGCGCGGCAGTCGTCCGCTCGATTACTTGCGCACGCTGGCCGAGGCGCCGAGGCGCTGGTGATTCACGGCAACTACCTTGGTGCCGAGGAACTTGCTTTCCTGGGCAAGAATCGCGTGCGAATGTCGCTCGCGTATTGCCCGCGGACGCACGCTTATTTCCAACACGCGCCCTACCCGCTTTCAAGCGCAATGGCCGTGGGAGTTCGCGTCGTACTGGGCACCGACAGCAGGGCGTCGAATCCGGATTTGGATTTGCTGACCGAAATGCGGCAAGTCGCGCGCATGAATCCCATCATTGATCCGCACGACGTATTGCGCATGGGTACGCTTTCGGGTGCAAAGGCATTGGGCAGGAGCGCCGAAGTCGGAAGCATCGCGCCGGGAAAGCACGCGAACATCATTGCGATGCCAATTCCCGATGGCACTCACGGAGTGAGCGACTGGCTCGCCGCAATATTTGCCGGCCAATCGCGGCCTTCATCGGTCTGGTTCCGCGGCAAGCGGGTGCCGTAAGTCGCTCGATTATTTCTTTTTTGCCACGAAAACGCCTGCGCCTTTGATGGTTTCGGCCGGCGCGGCTGCTTCGATCCACAGCTCGCTGCCGCGAATGCCGCCGGCGACTCCAAGCGGCGGCGACGCTGGGAAATCTTTCACCAACGGGCCGCCAATCACGGGGACGCCGACGAGCGCGTCGGTTTGACGCCGCAGCCATTGATAATAGTCGTGCGGGTTGAAGAACAGCCGCCAATCGGCATCGGCCGGCAGCAGATGATTCACTTCGCTGATTTTCTTGGTCCCCCAGTCGACAGGCCGCTTGCGATCGAGCATTTTTAGCGCCGTTGCGACCTGCTCCGGCGTGGCGACGGCCAGTAAGACCGTGGCGTCATCCGCGGGAACTATCCACAGCCTTAATTTGCCGCCGGGCCCGAAAAGTTTTTCCATCACCTGGCGGACCTCGGGCACGACCGGTAGGTCGGTCATCGCAGCCATATCGACCGAATATTGCGTAGCCGTGCGGCCACCGAATTTGACATCTTCTACATCAAAGATCAGCTTCGTATCGCCTTGGGCGTCGCGATTTGCCTTGTTCCACAGCCGCATGACTTCGTTTGCATGCCCGATGAATTCGGTGGATGAGGAAACGCGAAGCACGGCAAAATCGTTGACATAGACGGGTTGCGATTGGTCGCCCGGTTGGGTGAGCATGTTTGCCGAACGAATATCGCCGGCGGCCACTGCGGCGGCCTGCTGCAGCAGGCGCACGGCTGCCTCGTCGAGCTTCGTTCGATCTTCGGTTTGGATGTCGGCTACTACGCGGCGGACGTACGCCGAGGCCATGATAGACATGGCATGCCGCGGAATTCGGCCGGCGGCATTCACCACGAAGCCGCCCCCATCGTATAGCGTAGGTGGTAAATCGCTTGCGGTTTTGGCGGCCGACGGGCTGGCAAGTTGCTTGTTCAGGACAACGCGAAGATCGACAATCGCGTTGCCAGCGGCGTCGAGTCGGATGCTGCTCCCGATGGCGGCGGCTTTGTCGATCGCGCTCACTAGTTCTGGCGACGCAGCGGCCCACTTTTGCAACTCGCTCTGCAATTCGCCGGCGATACCACGCGGCGTGCGACGGCCCCGCGCAGCGGCAAACGAATCCTGGGGGTTGTCGTCGTCAGCGGAGCCGAATAAATCGTCTGAATCGGTGGCCGATTTCGGTCCAACGCCCGACGCGCCGCCTTCGAGCCACCTTCGGATTTGATGAACGCCCATTGAGAAAGCTACGATCGTGATGTCGTTTTGCTTGATCCATTGCTTCCAAACGGCGACCTGCGGCGGAGGCGAAGACGGTGCGGCAAGCATCTTGGTCATGCGAGATCGATCGTCCGGGTCCATCACCAGCGCCCAATCGCCTCGGCGGGCGACAAGCAGGTCTTCGCCGGCGATCGTGACGGCGGCGATTCCTTCGCCCGGCGCGGCGCCCACCGAATTGATCAACTGATCGTAATCGGCCACCGGCAACCACACACAGAATTTTGGTTGCGCATCGTGCTCATCCACGGCCGGGACCAGAGCGAGCAGAAAATCGCCGTGCGGGTCGAGGCCATCGCCGACTCCCGTGAAATCTTTCAGGAACCCCAGCGGCTGTGGCAGATCTCGGTTCAACGCAGAGCCGAGGCGTTCGACCTTCGCATCGACCTCTGCCAGATTGTGCAAAATCACAAATCCCAGCGCGTCGCCAGGAACTTCTTCGAGAACATCGGCGCCGCGAGCGACGCCCGCTGTAAGAACAAACAGAGTCAGCAACAGCGTGCTGCAAAAATGGCGGGGCGGTCGCATGGGGAATAATGGCAGCGGAAGGCATTGGAAAGCAGCCACTTCATTATTCCAAGTGGCTTTGCAATGGGCAAGAAAGCATTAGCATCGCCCTATAGCCGGGGTGTATGACCCCGGTCTGGAACCGAACTTGCTCGTCGTATCGGCTTCACAGTGGCCGGCTACAACTGGCGGCGGCAGGACTTGCGAGCTTTGGCAACAACGTTTTCCACGGTGAGGCCGCGATGCCGGTAGATTTCCTGATAGGGAGCGCTAGCGCCGAACGTATCGAGGCCGACAAATTCGCCGTGCGTGCCGAGGTATTTGTCCCAGCATTGTCGCACACCCGCTTCGACACCCACGCGCGACGTGACGGCGGCCGGCAGCACTTCGTCGCGATAGGCGGCCGGCTGTTCATCGAAGAGCTCGAACGACGGCAGGCTGACGACGCGGCTGCGGATGCCTTCGGCCACAAGTTGTTCGTGCGCGGCCACGGCTAGCTGCACCTCGCTGCCGGTGGACATGAGGATGACATCGGGCTGGCCTTCACTTGGGGAGGCGGTTTCTTTGGGGCTGCCGGATCCGTGTTTCGGAGAAACTCGGCTACTTGCGTCCGCCAGAACGTACCCGCCGCGTGCGAGGCCGGAGGCCGGCGCGTATTTCGTGCGATCGAGCGTCGGCAAATCCTGGCGGCTGAGCACGAGTGCCACGGGCCGGTCGGTTTGCTGCATCGCCACGCGCCACGCTTCGGCGGTCTCGTTCGCATCGGCCGGCCGCAGCACAAGCAGCCGCGGGATCGCTCGGCAAGCTGCCAGATGTTCGATTGGCTGGTGGGTGGGACCATCTTCGCCGAGGCCGATTGAATCGTGCGTAAAGACGAAGATCGAGGGAATTTTCATGATCGCCGCGAGCCGAATCGATGGGCGGCAGTAATCGGAGAACACGAAGAAGGTAGCGCCGAATGGCCGCAGGCCGCAGAGGACCATGCCGTTGACCGCGGCGACCATGCCGTGCTCGCGGATGCCGAAGTGTAGGTTGCGGCCACCCGGATTGTCGGCCGACAAATCGCCGCCGGCTTCAGCGAAACGTGAGCAGCGTTTTGGTCGATGGCGCGAGATCGGCCGAACCGCCCAACAGCCAGGGAATGTTTTTGGCAATCGCGTTCAGCACTTTGCCGCCAGAGACGCGGGTGGCCATGCCTTTGGCGTCGGCAGGAAATGCCGGCAAGTCTTTTTCCCAGCCGGCAGGAAGTTTGCCGGATTGGATCATCCACAACTCGCGTGCAAGTTCCGGATGTTTTTGTTCGTACTCGGCAAACAATTTTTTCCAAGCACTGTGCAGTTGCGCGCCGCGTTTGCCGAGCGTTTCTTGAAAGTGCTTTGGTACCTCCGGCGGGACGAGGAACTTGGCATCGGTCGGCCAGCCGTAGAACTCTTTCGCTTTGGCAATTTCATCTGCACCGAGCGCTTCGCCGTGCGCTTTGGCCGTACCCGCCTTCGTAGGCGCGCCGTAGCCGATCACGCTCTTGACGATGATAAGCGTCGGACTGCCTTCGTGCGCGAGGAAACCGCGATAGGCTTTGTCGATGGCTTCGAGATCGTTGGCATCGTGCACGGCGAGCACATGCCAGCCGAGGCCGCGGAATCGCGTTGCCACATCTTCGCTGAACGCTAAATTGGTTTTACCCTCGATCGTGATATGGTTGTCGTCGTAGGTCCAGCAAAGATTGGAGAGCTTCAAATGACCGGCCAGCGAGGCCGCTTCGTTGGCGACGCCCTCCATCAAATCGCCGTCGCTGCACTGCGTCCACACATTGAAATTGAACAGCTCGAAACCGGGCTGGTTGTAGCGGGCGGCCAGCCAGCGCGAGGCGATGGCCATGCCGACGCTGTTGCCGCAGCCCTGCCCCAACGGGCCGGTCGTGGTTTCCACGCCACTGGTGTGCTTGATCTCGGGATGACCGGGCGTGCGACTGTCCCATTGGCGGAAGTTTTTGATTTCTTCCAACGGCAGCGACGGCCGATCGGTCACTTTGCCATCGGGGGTGACTTCGCGAATACCCGACAGGTGGATGAGCGAGTACAGCAGCATCGATGCATGGCCGCAGGAAAGTACGTAACGGTCGCGATTTGGCCAAAGCGGGCCGGCCGGATCATAGCGCAGGTACTTCGTCCACAATTGATAGGCGACCGGCGCCAGGGCCATCGGCGTGCCGGGGTGGCCGCAAGTGGCCGCCTCGACCGCATCCATCGCCAGCGTGCGGATGGTATTGATCGAGGTCTGTTCGATGCTGTGGGCGATCGTGGACATGGCGTTACACTCGATTCATACCGGTTACGTGCGAATCGCAGGAGACTCGCCCACTTGGCCACGTCTTCACAGAGACGCGGTTGAAAACAGGGAGCGATTTTAATGCGCAAACAACGGAGCGTCAACGCAATCGCGGTTCGTTCGAGTCGACGCGCTTGAGCGCTGAAGTATTTGGCGCCAGACACCTGACCGCGGCGGCTGAACCAAGAGCGCCGGGTCGTACATGTGGTCAAGGATCAGCGCGTTGAGTTCTTGCAAGCCGATATCATTACTGATTCTGGCACGCTCCAACAAACTTATTCCAATTCCAGCCGGCAACCTTCGGCATAACTTTCCTGGGCCTTGTTGACGATCGCCAGCGCGGTAGGCGTCTTCGAGGCTGGAGGTTTTAAGCACCAGGCTGCCGACGTGACGATGGAAGTGCATGAAGAGTTGTTCGCCGACTGGGCGGTCGTGGTCGAGGAGTTCGGAGTGCTGGCCGGCTTCGTCGAACCAGACCAGGGTGTGCGGCAAATCGAGAAATGCGATGCCGCGCTGGCAAACGACTTGCAAATCGGCCGGGCGGCGGAACGATGCGGCTTCTTGCCATTGGGGCGCGACGTAACTACCGCATGCGATTTGCGCAACCGGGCCGGTGCCGACTTCGCCTTGTGGTGAAAAGTCGAGCGTCATGACTAGATAATCGTTCGGTCCCGACTCGTGCCGCGCAGCGGCGCCGAGCGGGGCGGAAGTGTGCGAAGCACCCACGACGCTCGTCGCTTCAATGCCGACCACGTCGCGGCACCAATCGACCATCTCGATGAGTTGCCGCATATCGGAGCTGTAGAACGACCGGCCATTTTCTGACCGCGAGGTGAACCGCCGATTGCAAAACAAAAGTCTCGGCAAGCCGAGCCGGGTGGCCATCAACTCTTTGAGTCGTAGCGTGGCGGGGGCCAAGCGGCAGGGAAACTCGGCCATGAACGCCACGCCGGCCAGTTGCACGCGGCGGCGAACTTCGGCGGCTTCGTGCGTATCCAAATCGAGCGCGGCCGAGCAGTAGATCGCCTTGCCGGCGTCGCAGGCGGCCAGGATCGGCAGCGCGCCGTACCAGCGAGCAGAAAGCAGCAGCACGGCATCAATATCGCCGCTGCAGGCGAGTGCGCGGAAGCCGTCGCATGTGCGGGCAGGCCAACGCTGGGCGATTTCGGCCGCTCGATGGGCGACCGGGTCGCAGAACGCTCGAACTTCGAACCGATCGGCAAGCGCGAAGGGCCGGGGCGTGGCGAGTTTCCCACGCCTGGCCAAGTCCGACGACACCAACGCGAAGTTTCATAAGTAGAGTTCAGAGGCCGGGGGAACAGGGAGTAAAATCGGTGGCCATCATGTACTGTCAACTGTCGTGTTTTTGGCACGAAGCGACAAGATGAATTGTATACCGGTTCATTCATCACCCGGCACTTCCTCCCTCGTGGCCCGTGCCGGTGCGGCGATTTCCGCGAGCATTTCGGCCAGAAGCTCCATCGGCAGGCCAACGACGTTCGACTCGCTTCCCTCGACAATGTGTACCCAGTCGAGCCGGTCCTGGTAGCCGAACGCGCCGGCCTTGCCTTCCCACTGGCCGCTGGCGAGGTACTCATCGAGCTGAATGGGAGTTAGCGGGTCCATTCGCAGTTTGGTGACGGCGACTCGGATGAGTGGTTGTGGCCGGTCGACTTTTCCGACAACGTTCGAAGCCTCCGCTTGTCCTGTTCCAAAGGGGAGTGGAAACAGGCAAACGCCGGTAAGGACGCGATGCTCGCGGCCGCTGAGTTGAGTGAGCATGGCCCGTGCCATCGCTTCATCGCGCGGCTTCCCCAGAATAAAGCCGTCGCACTCAGCGACGGTGTCCGCCGCGAGGATGGTGGCTGGGAGCTGGAGACTGGGAACTGGCGACTGGAATGAAGAAAGACTGCGAGACATGAAGAAAGGCAGACCAGCAGATTCGACTTCCAACTTCTTGTGCACGGCGGCCGCTTTGCGATAGGCAAGCTCGGCGACGAGACCGGCGGGACCCGATTCACTGCACACCCCGCATTCGACATCATCATCGGGCGGGACGACAACGAAGTTGTATCCGGCCTCAGCCAAAAGCTCGCGGCGACGGGGTGAGCCGCTGGCAAGAATGATTCTGGGTGGCTGGGGACTCGGCGCTGGGGGCTGGGGATTCAACATGCGGTTACTTACGGAGCCGATTGCGAAGAATCGTGAATGCGACCATTGTAATTGTATCTGCGTCCACCATCACATCCCTAGCCCCGTGGCCTTTGGTCATCAGGCCCCAACCCTAATGCTCGACGTTCTGTACGAAGACAATCATTTGCTGGCCGTAAACAAACCGGCGATGTTGCCAACGATGGGAGTGGCGGCGGATCGGCCGTCGCTACTGGCAATGGCTAAGGAATACATTGGACGAAAGTATAATAAGCCGGGGAACGTGTATTTGGGGATTGTCAGCCGGCTCGATGCGCCGGTGACGGGCGTTGTATTGATGGCGCGTACATCCAAGGCGGCGGGGCGCTTGTCGCAGCAGTTTCGAGACCGCGACCTCGAAAAGATTTATTGGGCGATTGTGGAGGGCCAGATCGAACCGCGCGAAGGGCGATTGGTGGATTTTCTCCGCAAGGACGAGCGGCATCGACGAATGCACGTGACGGGGCCGAACGCGCCAGGCGGTCAGCGCGCGGAGTTGACGTATCGCGCGCTGGCGCCAGACAACGAGACCGGAAGACGCGGAGAAAAGGCGATACGCGCTCAATTGTCTTCTCCTCGTCTCTGTCTGCTTGAAGTCCGCCTCCTTACTGGCCGCAAGCACCAAATCCGCGTTCAGCTAGCCCAGGCGGGTTTTCCGGTTGCAGGAGATCGAAAGTATGGCAGTTCTAGGCCGTTTGCGGCGGGTATCGCGCTGCACAGCAGGCGGCTGGTCATCGCGCATCCGGTGAGTAAGATGCAATTGGAGATCGAGGCGCCGCTGCCAGCAGCGTGGGGAGGGTATTTGCCGGCGCCGAGCTAATCGGCAAGCGGATGCGGGGCTTGGATTTTCGGGAAAATCGCCTGCTTGGCGCAACGATCATCCAGAAGGTAGTATTTCAGGCGGCTCGTTGACGGTCCCCCGGAGAAGCAAACGGAAGCGGATCGAACGCATGACGACGTCTACGTCTTATTCGGTGTTTCGCAATGCTGCGCTGGCTAGCGGTTTAATCTCCCAGCAGCAACTGGACGATGCTCTGGCCGGTCTTGCTGCCCGTACGACGGATTCCGCGGCTCCGGCCGACCCGATCAGCGATGAAGTTTTGGGTCAGCGACTCGTGGACCTGGGCTATTTGAATCGCTGGCAGGTCGAGCAACTGAAGGAGGGGCGGACCAAATTCAATTTGGGTCCCTATCGGATCGTCAATGCGATAGGTCAGGGAGGCATGGGGCACGTGTTCAAGGCCGAGCACAAGCTGCTGGGGCGGATCGAAGCGATCAAGGTTCTGCCCAAGGCCAAGAGCACGCCGGAAGCAGTGGCGGCGTTTCAGCGCGAGATCCGCGCCGAAGCGCAGCTCGATCATCCGAACCTGGTGCGCATTTCGTATGCCGATTACGAAGGAGATACTTATTTCTTCGTTACCGAATACGTGCCGGGCACCGATTTGCGAAAACTCGTGCGGCGCAATGGGCCGCTGCCCTACCCTATCGCGGCCACGATCGTTTCGCAGGCTGCCGAGGGGCTGCACTACGCGCACCGGCGCGGGCTGGTGCACCGCGACGTGAAGCCCGGCAATTTGCTGGTCACGCCGGATGGCCGCACCAAGATCACCGATCTGGGGCTGGCTTGGTTTCTGATGGAGGAGCTCGAAGGCACCCGCACGCGGGCAAGGCAAAATCGCTGGTGGGAACGGCCGATTATCTGGCGCCCGAGACGATTCGCCAGCCGGATAAGATCATGCCGGTGAGCGACGTGTATTCGCTGGGCTGCACGCTGTATTACGCGGTGACGGGCAAAGTGGCGTTTCCCGGCGGGAATACGAGCGACAAGATTCGCCGGCACCTGGAAGAAACGCCGCTCAATCCCCTGCACTTCAATCCGGATTTGCCGCGAGGTTTCTGCGACGCCATCGCGGCGATGATGGACAAAAACCCGGACACGCGCACGCCGACGGCCGCCGCGGTGGTCGAGCTATTGCGGCCCTGGTGCGATGAGAATGCGACGAAACACCTCGTGGAAGTGACGCCGGGCGGTTCGGGGATTTTCTTCCGCGGCGGAGCAAAGGCGCCGCCCGCGTCGCCGGCACTCGAAGAGACCGCCTCATTCGTGCTGGACGATGCGGAATTCGCAACAGGGCAGATCGAGAGCCCAAGCCAGATTTCGCAAGGCACGGTTTCGGTCACCGCGGAAACACAGGATACTTTGCACGGTGTGCCAGCGCCACGGCGGGCGCCAGTTTCGCCAATCCCGCCGGCAGTTGCGCCGGCTCCAAAGTGGTGGCCGAAGATTGTCGTGGCCGGCGTGGTGGTCGTTGCAGCGGCGGCCATCGTTGTGGCGTGGCTTGCGCTCTTTCATTGAGCGGGCAGCGCCAGGAAGTTTCGGCCGGATCAACTCTTGCTCGCGCTGCGGGCTCCGCTGGTTTTTTGTTCGCCCTTCGTTTGCGCATCGCGAAGCTCGTCGTGCAACTGGCTGATCGGACGCAGATCAAGGTATTGAGTTAAAAGCGTCCGCGTGGCTTCGAACAGTTGATCGATTCGCCGCTGCATTTGTGGATCGTCACTACGCAACGAGCGAGCCGCGGTCGAGAGTGTCAGGTTGAACTGCGGACGGGCGGGAAGGTCGTCGAGCGATCGCAACAGGTCCTGAGCAGCGGCGAAGTCTTTCTTTTTGATTTTTTGCCGGGCGCGGGCCATCAGGATGTTTCGTCGGGCAACGACGTCGACGAGATCTTCTCGCACGGCGGCCAACCGGGCCTCTGCGGCCATTCGGGCATCGTCGTCGGGCAGTGGAACATCCAGGCGGCGTTCGGCGCCGGCTACGATCGGCACCCGCGCGAAGAGCTGGCCACCGTGCTTCACTACGAGAAACTGAATCCGCGTTTTGCCGGGGGAAATCGGCAGCTGGCCTGCCGTATTGGTTACACCGATTCGCGCGAGTGCTTCCTCGCCGGGCTGTTGTGCGAACACCTCATAGCCGACTAGCGGTTTAGAGGCGGTGGTGCGCGAGTGCAGGCGCAGCATCGTGGTATCGGGATCGGCCCGCAGCGCGATGGCGATTTGTTCGGTGCGGCCATGCCGCCGGGCAGCAAACGGGCGGCGGTTGGCACTCTGGATGCGGCCGACAATCGTGTTGCCTTTGAGCTCCGTCGCCTCAACATACGTCCAGGGAACAATTTGGATACCGCCTTTCTCGAGCTGCCCGCCGCGCGTTGTGCGGCGCAGTATCGGCAGAAAGACATCGCCAACTTGGGCCCACGGCCCGGCCCCGCCCCTGCGCGGCAGCAACGCGCCACGCGGCTCGAGCACCACGCGGTGTGAATCTTTGGGGTCGAGCTCCAGTTGGGCTAACGGCGAGAACGTTTCCCAAACAAGGGCGAAGAGCTGCTCCGGCAAGGACGATTCTTGCCGCGACTCGCGGTGGATGGGCATGCCCCATCGCTGAACAAAGCGATCGAATTCGCGCGCGGTAACCGCGATTCCCTCAGGAGCCCAACGGACCGTAGTCAGGATCAACTTATCTTTATCGGCTGGAAACTCGGGAGGCGGCGCATCGGATGCATCCGCGATGCGGGCGAATACGCGATCCCGCTCCGGGCCGGCCGCCAGCCGCACGTCGCACGACCAGGCGGGAACGAGTGCCGCATAAATTCGGCGGCCGAGATAGGTGGGCAACTCGGCGGCCAGTTGCTCGGCGAGTCCGCCAGGGGCATCGATCGCGACGATGATTTCGACGTGGTAGGTTTCGAAGTTCCACCCGCCTTCATTCGCGCGCGCCGGGCGGGCGAAACAAAATAGTGCGAATGCGAGAGTGGCGGGCAAGCTAAACCGCAAACGGCGAAGTAACCGAAGCCTGCTAGAAGCGGTTATCGATTTGTCTGTCTGGCGGTGCGGCATGATTGTTGCGCCAGCGCGCGGCTGGTTCGCTGCGGGCGACGTTTGTGCCTGGTGACGACGACCATTGCGCAATGTTTTGATATAGCGCGACCGGCGATTCCTCAATGCCGCGTACCGATGTGCGATAAGCGAAGAAGTTGACCGTTTGCCAAAGCGGAATTACCGGCAGCTCGTGGTTAGCAATTTCGTGCAGCTCGGCGAGGCGGGCGCGGACATCTTTCCAGTTTGTAGCCGCATCCAAATCGCGCAACGCCGCGTCGACGTATGGGCTTTTCATATCGCCGGCAAGGCCTCCGGGGCCGATCAGCGTTCGGGCATCGGTCGCCGGTTCGCCCACGGTAACTTCCGCATATCGCAGATCGCAATCGACCTTGCCGGTCAGCAGCTCGTCGGCCGTGAATTCGCGGAGCTTGATCGGTATTCCCTCGCGCACCAGTTGCGCTTGAATGGATTGGCAAGCGACGCGGGCGATCGGATCGTTTGGATATGCGAGGACAAGCTCTGGAAGGTCGGTCGCCGCCGCCTTATTCTTATTTTTACCGGTTGGATTCTGTACGCTGGACCAGGCGACGGTCGAGAGAATTGCGGCCAGCCGCGGCTCGAACGGCCGCGGCGTAATTTGGCTGTTGTAGGCGTATCGGATGGGATCGTTCAGCGAAACACCGGCGGGGAAAGGGCCGCTGATGGCTTGGAATCCTGGCATCGCGGCGCCGCCCAACAGCACGCGTTCAACGATCCATTTTCGATCGATGCCGAAGCACAGCGCCCGGCGGAACTCGCGGTTGGACAACAGCGGACGGTTCGAATTGGGAATCAGAACGTGCACTGTCGGCAGCTTGTAGCTGCCGACGCGAACGTCCCCCACCGCGCGAAGGCGTTCGACTTGCCAGGGGGGCACGCGATCGAGCACATCGACTTCGCCGGCGAGCAGCGCGGCCACGGCGGCTTCGTCGCTTCGCATTGTTTGTTCGACAACGGCTTGCGGGCCAGACGGCTGAGCCTCCGATTTGCCACGGGCAAAAACGACCTGGTCGGGCGCGAAGTCGGCGACCGAAAAGGGTCCGCCCGCCAGCACCGCGGCAGAGGGCGGGGGAACTTGGAGCAATGCCTCGGGTCGCACGTGAACGCGGCGCAAGTGCAGCGTGACTGCATTACCGGGGGCGATCGATACGCTGCCCAACAGCGAGGCGAAGTCGGCGCGGTAATTCGGACTGCCGGGCGCGGCTCTGGCGAGCAGGAATCGTGCGAGGGCGTCGCTGGTCAGTCCCGCGTTCGGATCTAGCTTCAGCGTCAATTCGCGTCCGGTTTCATCGAGAACCCACTGGCCAAACGGCGAGCGGTAGACGCCGCCTTCGGAGCCGAAATCATCTTCTTCGGCGAGAAGCCGCTCAGTCAAACGGCTCGCGCGTAGCGCGGCCCAATCATCGATCCGCCGCGTCGGCTGGTGAGGCGCAGCCTCTAGCACGCCCACCGTAATGAAAGGAAACTCGCGTTCAATTTGGGTCAGAATACCTTTTGCCGATTCGAGATTCGGCCAGATGGCGAGCGCACGGCCGATCGCCTTTCTCGCGGCCACGTATTGCTTCTGGCCCACCAAGCGAGTGGCTTCAGCCACTTGGCGCCCGGCCGCCGATTCGAAGCGCTGCTGCCAATCGGCTGCGGCCGGCGCGGCCACGCCGCGGAATTCTTTCTGCCACAAATCGAGCACGCGGCGGGCTGCCGCATAATTCTCTTCGCGCAGGTAGCGCTGAATGATCTCTCCGGCCACCGCTTGCACCGCAGCCGGTAGCCCGGCGTACGAGGGATTTCGCTGATACAAGCTGAGCAGCAGGGCCAGCGCGCGATCGTGCTGCTTGGCCTGATAGAGCGCCAGGGCGTTGCGCTGAAGATAATCGTTGATCGCATCATCGAGACCTGGAAACTTTGGATACTCGGCGCGTAAGCGCATGAAGTAATCGTATGCTTCATCAAACTTGCCTGCGGCTGCGAGTCGCTGGGCTTCCTCCAGCAGCATTTGGGCGAACACCCGCACTTGGGCCACGTTGGACCAGGCGACCTCGAAATCTTCGGTGGGCCGATCGAGCAACCGAACCTTGAGCTTGCCCTCCTTGGGTACGGCAGCGAGGGGACGCTGCGGCAGGTTCAGCGGCAGCACTTCGAGCCTGGTCCCGCCACTGGATGGGTTGAGGGTGATTTCGTCGAAGGGCGTTCGATCGAGGAGGCGCTGCTGAGCGGGCGGCGCCACGGCTGCCAGCGAAACCGGGACCCAGCCACAGAACGCGAGAAAGCAGAATTGCAAAATGCAAAATGCAAATTGCAAATTGTCAAGTGCAAACCCGCGTGCAGCGCGAGACCGGCACGGTTTCGCGGTGGTCGCCGCATTTTTCAAGTTGCAATTTGCAATTTGCAATTTGCAATGTCCAGTCATGAAACGAATACCTTAGAGTTTTCGCCCTATGGCTTGTCGACAACTAGCAATGTTCCGTCGCCCGCTGAAACGACAAAATGCTGCAAGAACGCCACGGGTCCGGTAGCCACGGGCTGCTCGAGATCGGCTGTCGCCAGCAATTTGCCGTCGCTCATGGCGCGTCGCTCGATGACGCCCTTACGGTAGGCCAGCAAAACGCCATCGGGTAGCACCAACGGCGGTCCGGCCAAAGCGCCATGCCGGGTTGGCGCCTGCCATTTCACTTCGCCGGTCGCAGACAAGGCGAGTAGCTTGTCGTCGGCCGTGCCGAGAAGCAGCGTGTCGCCGATGCGGTACGGACCCCATTCGAGCGGCGCCGGTAGGCCGGTGTCGCCCACGGTTTCCAGCGTCGGCAGGTGAAACCGCAACAGGTGTTTACCGCCAGCGACGGCGATCGCGGCATCGCCCAACACGACAACCGGCGATTCAATCGGATGCGGTCCGACGTCGGCCTGTTTCACTTCTTCCAAGTGGGGCTGGGGCTTATCGGCGATGGCAACCAGATAGATTTTTTGATGGCCGTCGGTGATGACGAACTGGTGCCCGTCGTTTCCGACCGCGGCGGCTGGTTTGTAATCAAGCGTGGTCTGCGGTTCCAGCCGGGGCTGAAACGGCGTGGCCAGGCGGGCGCCGTCGGCGGAGCTGAAGTAGAACACCTGGCCGATTTTCAGCGGGGCAATGAACCCTTCGCCCAGCGGTGTGACGGCGCACGCCAGAGGACTTTCCAACTGTAGCCACTTTACGGCCGCCGCTTGGGCCGGGGTATAAAGCATCAGCCGGTTCGATCCGGGGCGCAAAAGACGGCGCGGCCCTGCCCCAGATCGACAGCCGCGGCCAGGGCGGGCAGTTCGGGCGGCATCCGCTCAGCGGCCAGGGGCTCGTCTTGGATGCGCGAGCGGATGGCAGCTTCATCGAATCGAAAAACGTAACCCTCCGCACTGGCGACGGCGAGCGATTTCGCGGCTTCATCGACCACAGGCGGACCCGCGGGCGGCATCGCCAAGTCGGTTTCCCATAGCGGGTGGCCTTGCTTGGTGTCCGATGCGGTCACCACGAATCCGGCGCGATCTTTCGGCCGCCGGACGTGAATCAGTGCGTCGCCAAAAACAGTCAGCGGATGGTTGAACGTCGCGCCGGCAAAGTTGTTTTCGATTTCTTCGACCGGCAAGCGGTTGCCGGTCGGCACGATCGAGTACTTCGTCAACTGCGTATCGGCGACCCATACGTTGCGGCCCGTGACGGCGATGTAGCGCACGAGCGGCTGCGAGCTGGTCGCATCGCGCGTGGCTACGAGTGTCAGTGGATTTGCGCCGGAACCGGATGCAACATCGTATGCCTCGATCTGCCCACGGTCCGTAACGACAATCATTCCGCGGCCGGTGACAATTGGCGGCGAGGCGGCGAGGCCATTCAGGCGGCGATCAGCCACTTGTTTGCCGATCGCGCCCTTGTCGTCTAGCGATATCAGGTGCAGGTGGGAGGTTTCCACACCATCATTTTCGATGACGGCAACCTTATCCATGACAGCGGCGATGGGTACGCGGATACTGTCCGGCGCGTGGCCCAAGTACTTCACGCCGATGCACTTGAAATCGGCCAGCGAAACCGAATACAAGGTGGCCTGTTCGCCTGGCAGATAGATGCGCGTTTTTTGTCGATCGAGCGTGGGCGCGACAGGCAGCGGCTGGGCAAACTGCAGGTAACCTGTGCGTCCACCGGATTTCAAATCGACCGCATACAAGCGGCCCGACTTCGTAGGCACCAGAGCGCGATCGCCAGCCACGAGCAGATTGGCGAACGGTTCGCCAATGGTTTGCCGCCAAATGAGATGGCCCGTCGCAGCGTTGAGTCGCAGCAGCTCGTTGCGCGTGGCGTTGGCGACGATCACGTCACGTTCGATAAGTATTGGCGTCGCGGTGGCGCCAAATCCGACGTGACGGCGCCACAGCAGGCGGCCGCTGGCGGCATCTAGGCCATAAACCGCGCCGCCCACTTGGATACAGGCGGTGCCGCTGACACCAGCGGGCGGCGCCGCCGGCTTGATGCGGCGATTCGCGATAGCCAGTGCTGCACGCCAAGGTGTGGGACGTTCGGTTGTTTCCGCGGCCTTGGCTTCTTTGACGAAATGGATGCCGGCCTGCTCTTCCGAGGTTGTCTTTTGAATGGCGGCGGTGAGCGTCGCATCTCCCGCCAACTCGGGATGGTCTTTTAAGAGCTTCATGTGTACGGTGTAGGCGACGATGGGTTTGCTATCGGCGCCTGCTTGCGCGATGGCTTTCAGACCAGCGGCTAGCGCGAGTTGGGTTTGCTGCTGCCGGGCGACGCGGTCCAGCGTGTCTTTCACGTTGGCGAGTTTGCCTTCATCGCGAAGCGACTTCGGGATATAGGCAACGTTGTTGCACAGCTCGAGGGCCTGGTTCGCGAGGCCGGCGAACTTTTTTGCATCTTCCGAAGTTGGATTCGCTTTTTCCGCCGCATTTGCCAGCCCCAGAGCGATTTGCGGCAGGAGCGCGGCCAGGTCGCCGTGCGCGTCGTTGAATGACTCTTCGTCCTCGACGGACTTCAGCTCCGTCTCCGCCGCCGTGAGGGCGGCCGCGAAATCCTTGGCTTCGGTCGGCTGACGGATCCGGACCATCGCCAATTGCACGCGGGCAAGGCTGTGTTCGGCGTGGCGCGGGTAGTTTTTGAGAAACTCCTCGTATTGGTCGATGGCCTGGGCATACGCGCCGCTTTTGAGCGCGGCATCGGCTTGGGCTAGTTTCTGGTCACCCGTTTCCCGGCCCAACAGCCACCAGATCGTGCCGCCGACCAGGAGCAGGAAAGTCAACACACCGCCGCCAACCAAAATTAGCGGCGAGTCCCATCGCTTACGATCCTTAGCAGGTTTGCCTTTCTTCTTCGCCTTTCTCTTACCGCCGCGGCTAAGTCGGGTTGTTCGGCGCGCGGTGGGTACAGCTTCGATCATTGGCTCCGCGCCGCTGCCCGGTTCCGCGTCGATCAAGTTGATTGGCTCGGTCGAAGTGCCAAGTTCGGGCAGTAATTCGGCGGGTGGTTTGGCGGGTCGTTTCGATCGCGGTTCTTGCGTGGGCCGGACCCCGAGAACGGGCAAGTCTTCCTCCACCGCGCTGGGTTTTTTCGCGGGAATTAAATCCTCATCGATCGGTACAAGCCTGATCTCGTCGTCGTCGGCCGTTGTGGACGAGGCAAATTGCTCGGGTGTCTTTTTCCGGTTGGCGTTGAGATGATCAGGAAAGATCGAGCTGTCCTCGGGGCTATTCCCCGCGTCAGCCGCATCTTCTTCGACAAGATTTACCCCACTCTGCGACAGGCCGCCCAGCACTTCTCGCGCTTGCTGTTCTGAAAGACGATTCTTCTGCACGAGAAACTTGGCAAGTGCTTCGGCCGAAAGCGGCCGCTCGGACCCCGCTAACGAATCGCGGAGCCTGGCCATTAAACGATCGGACAGCAGGCGGCGGCGCTCTAATTCGGCAATAAACTTTTTAGCGGACATGCATATAAGCTAAGAGCGCGGGGGCGATTAACGAATAAGGCGATTCACCATTGCGAGATCGAAAGAGCCGCGTGCTATGCCGAATCGCGCACGGGGGATATGCACTAGGCCATTGAGCGGCGTGGCTGTTCACCAAATTCAGAGCGAACCGCGCCCATCGCAGGGCTTCTGAATGTGCCACCCCATGGTAACTAACGGTACGACTGATCTTCCACGCTGAATACGAACCGGTTTCCCGTGTGAGTGACTCGGAAGACTGTGCCGCGGATGGTCTCTGGTTTGTGCGCACCGGCTTGTTTCTTTTCCAGGGAGTAAAGGATCGCCTGCGCTTCGGGGGGATAAAACTGCAGGATGATCCGGCCCTTATTGGCGATGCCCGCCTTAACGGCCAGTTGGCGATCGAGGGCGGCGAACTGGCTGTCTGTCGGGTTCATGTAAAGCCGCTGCTCGTGGGCGGGGTCGCCGACGCGAACATCGGGCTTCTCGTGACTTAGATTATAGGCGTAATAGACTTTGTTGTCCTGACCCAGCACGCCGAGTTCGATCTTGAAATAGTCGAGCCATTGGGCGTATTCGAGCAGGCTGGCCGGTTCGAAGCGAATTTCGCGGCGCGGTTCGCCCGGACCGCCGCGCCCTGGGCCAAAGCCGGAACCGATTCCGCCACCGACGCCTCCGCCGCGGCCTCCGCCAAAGCCGGGCGTTCGGTTGTCGCCGTGACCCTCGGCGGGTTCCATGCCGACATCGATCTGTTCATCCGACAGCACCGCCGTTCTTTCGGAAACGGCCGTCGCCACCGCGCTGAGCGTATCCTGAATGGGCTGTTCGTCGAGCGATGGTGCGTCTTGAACGCCGGGCGGCTCCAGCTCGTCGCCACCCGGCGATCCGCCGACGCCGCCGGTACCGCCGCCACCGGAGGCCACCGGCGTTACCGGCACCGAGAATTCAGTAAGGATGAACTTGCGAGTGACATAAATGATCACCAGTGCGCCCACGGTGACGCATGTCACGATCAACAACGATACCAACCAGCTCGATACGCGGTCGTACGGGCTGACCCGAAGTTGATGGCGCGGACGCGGGCGAACGGTGGACATAATCTAAATGAATGCCGAAGTACGCCCGGCGGCGAAGGAGGAACATAATCGTTGTAAAGTTGTGGCTTTCACGGCATGGCGCGGTATCGATGGTTCATAGGAAACTGCGCTGGGAGACTCAACCGTGGACCGGTTAAGGACTTCATTTTTCCAAAACAGCCGCTGGGCGAATCGATTTGTACCATTTCTTCCATGCGTCTACCGCTTCAAAGCGCTGCTGCTCGGTGAAGTCCTCCGGCGGACCCAAGCCGTCGAAATTGCGGCTGATGAATCGCAGCTCATCGCGGGCTTCGAGGACGACGCGGCGATCGGGGTCGGTGAGCGCATAAAGCAACGAGGGCACGTAATCCAAATTCCCGGTGCGGCCCAGCGCTCGGACGGCCAGCAGCCGCGCGCCCGGCTCGCCGCCACGGACCAATTGCTGTAGCCGCCGTGCGCTTTTCTCATCGACTTGCTCGACAACCAATTGGCTTGGATCACGAGCCAGTTCATCGAGCACACCCTCATTTCCATCATCGATCATCGAGAGCAGCTCGTCTACCTTGGTGTGAATCTGCTCGACAATAAGCTGGCCATTGCGGAGCTTGGCGCGAGTTAGATTCGTCGGCAGCCCACGGCCGGCCAGCAGCATCCCTTCGCCCAACTTGGCGCGGATGCTCTTCTGCGTGGAACGAAGCAAAAAGAGTGTCGCAAAAGCGGTGTCGCATTCCGTTCCGCAATAACCCGACCAGCTACCGTCGGCCGCCTGGTTCTTGGCAAGAAACTCGTAGCCGTCGTTGTACCACTGCGGCGATTTATCGTCGCTGCCTTCGGAGGCCTCTTGAAAGCTTTTGTAGCGCTCCAGTCCATACAAGTAGTAGAAACATTTCACGCCGATATCGATTTTGTAGTTGTTTTCCATCCAGTGGTGAGCCAAATCGATGGTTTTCGAAAGTCTGGCCGCCTTGATCCGCTGCGGATGAAGCTTCCGCGGCTCGCCGGCGGCTCCCGCCTCCTCGACGCGCCGCAACGCGGCGGGAACTGCGTTTGCCGGATTGGTCTCGGCTTCGGCCGATGCGGCGTTGAGTCGGAACCCGAACAGATCGGCGCAGATGTAAGTGGCGCCCAGCCCGGCCGCGAGCAAAGAACAGTTCTGTTCATCTTGTTCAACCAGTTCGTCGCCCGGCGCGATCTGCCCCTGATATCCCCAGCAGCCTTTGGGGCTTTGCGTGTGCATCAACCAATCGGCGAGGTTTTCCACTGATGCGTCGTCAATGTTGAACCCATGCCGGTGCGCTTCCCAATACGCCAACGCGCCGTATTGGGTTTGCGAAGTATCGCCCGTGCTGAGGGTTGCATATCCCCAACCGCCGTGCGGTTTTTGCCGTGCCTTCATTCGGCCCAAAAAATATTCGATTTCGCGTGCGTACTGCTTGGAGGAAGCTTCGCAGAGGAAAATGACCGTCAAGCCATTGCTGTACGTATCGAGCATCCCATCGGGCGGATTTGCCCGCATCGTTTTTACACATTCCTCGATGGCCTCGCGCAGGCGCGGATTGTCGGGCTTGCCGGCTTTAAGGAACACCAGTCCCAACAGACACTTTCCGCCCAAACGGTCATCCGTGTGAGCTTCCAGGTAGCCAAGCGCGGCGTCAACGAGCTTTTGAACTTGCGGACTTTCAGGCGTTACTCCGGCGCGAACCTGATTCTGCCAGATCGCGGCCAGCAGCGCGGCGGTGCCGAACCACGCAACGGATTTCACCATTTTGGCTGGAGATCGGTCACCGGTTCGTGCGTCGAAAGTCATTGCCAAGTCGCTGCCACGTACAGTCGCGAGCTTTTCCCTATCATGGAAACTACCGGACAGGTAGCTCAGTTGGTAGAGCACAGGACTGAAAAGGCCTACCGGGAAAACGCGGAAATACACTGCATTTTACGTAGTGAAACGCACGGCGGCCACTGCGACGAAACGCGCTCTAAAAGTCCGCAAAAATCCGCAGTCGCTGTTCAACAGAGTAGAGTATCGTTTACACCCGTGCGCAGCAACGCCGGGCACCCCCCACAGCCGCCCGATTGGAGCGCGCTGTTCCCACGAGGGCAATTTCAGTCGGCGGCTGAAGCGGGTGCGGGCTGCGTTGCAGCCGTCGAAGGTTGAGATTAAAGTGAAATTTATGCAAATGATAACAGACAATCCCATGTGGCGATTCATCATAGGTTGTGTCGCGGCGCTATGCCTGGCAGTCGCCGTCGCGTCAATATTCTGGCCAGCGCGGCATCACAAAGTCCACAAACACAAAGTGAAAGCGACGGTTGTAAAGCACAAACACGACGAAGCGGCTCGGCCAAAATAATTTCCGGCAGCATACAAACAGAACCGCCAACAGGGAACGCGCCGCCGGTACTGTTGGCTTCGTGTGCGGCTAGGAATTCCTTTTCCGCAGCCAGTAACCCACGGCGGCCGCCACGGGCACCAAGCAAAGGGAGATAAAGTCCGAGGTTCGCTCCACTTTGAACTTCAATTCAAGGAGCACCAAAAAGAATCCACTGGCGGCAAGCACTAGCGCGAAAGCCAATACGGCGGAATCGTTGGGCGCCTTGGCCGGTTTGGTCGGTTTGTTCATACGCCCCACAACTCCCCTACGCGCGTCCAAGAAAGCCCGCCATGCAGACGGCTAACACGGCTCTGCCGCACCAAGAAAAGAAGCCGCGGCGGCCAGGCGATCGTAAAGCCTTGGTTTTCTAGCGACTTAATAATCATTGGTCGCGTGTCCGTATTATATGCGGCCTTGATAACGATTGAGTTCAAATTCCAATTCGCAAGCGGTCAATGGCTCATGCGACAAACCGGCTTGCGGCTGAAGTTTCCGAAATTTTTGCGTGTCATCATCGCATCCATTCATGCGAACCATCGCTTTAGAGCGGCCTGCCAATTGCCGAGCGGGCCGAAGTAATGCGTATGTCGGCGGTGTTTCTTGCACCACTGCTTGGCGGCTCGGTGGGATGTTCAGGGGGAAGTCTTTGTAGGGCTTGAGAGAAGTGGCCGACTTGTTATGCTTAACTTTCACGACGCCACCTCGGCCTTAGCGGTTCGGGTGATGTCCGGTGCGTGGGCGGTTCGGCCCGCCAGCGAACCCGGAAGACTGAAAAGAGCCTTGAAAACGAGGCATTCGGACAGGTAGCTCAGTTGGTAGAGCACAGGACTGAAAATCCTTTCGCGCGTAATCGGTCACTTGTCCGCCAACATCCATCAACATTCTAAGCCGCTTGCCTTGTTGGGGTTAGCGGCTTTTCTTGTTGCGCTCGTGATTCCGCCATTATCCGCCATTGGCCGACGTTGTGCGCTGGTTTGGCTACACTTTGGCTACACACTAGATGGAGATTCGATCAAGAACAGGAAGTTTATTCTTGCATTCTAATTCGTCGCTCCTAGATGTTTCGCAACGTGCGACACTTTGAAAATTTGCGACGCGAGATACGAAGTCAGCCCGCGAAACGTTGCCCCACGATTCTTGCTTGGCGCATCATGGTCACCTGAGCACCAATTCAAGGGAGGGCCAAGCCTTGATCCAACTCATCTGCCCCGCCTGCAAACAGCACGTGCAGGCCCCAGCCGAGCTGGCCGGCAAGAAGGTTGCTCGTCCCACGTGCCGGACGACGATCGTGGTGCCAGCTATAGCGGTTAGTCCGGTTGTACTGATTGATGATTTCGCCGTAGCGCAGCAGGCGGGCATCCAGTTCACTCGGTAAGAGTTACCGGCGCGGCCCGGCCGAAAGAGCCACGTCGAAGAGGGGTAGTCGAAAGACACTGTTGGCCGCCATCGCAGCGCCACTTGTCTTGGTACTCTTTCTGGTAGTGATCCCACTAATTTCCCGGTCGGGCGTGAATCAAATCGAACAGCAAGTCGCGACGGATGCTGTCACGCAATATGAAATCGCCCAAAGGAATGGTAATTCTACGGATGCCGATATCGCCGCAGGCAGCGGCAGCCGCCTTTCTGCAAGGCCAAAGACGAGGCCAACTATCGAAAGTGAAAGGAAATTGAGATGCAGGAAGAACGCCGCATGTTGGGCGGGCGAACTCTTCTGCCACCCCAGCCCCGCCTGGAACAACCTCGGACACGAAGCAGTCGCTGCTAGATGACCTGCTTGAAGTTCATCGATTCTAAAGAATCATCGCTAATGGATTTAGTGGTGATTTGTCTTGCGTGCTTTACCCATTGCAGAACCACATCTCAGCCAAAACCACTTCCAAGCCGATCTAACCGCGATGGCGGAAGACCTTCGCGATTTGGTAGTTGATATGCAGGCGAGGGTTGAAGAGGATATGGATGCGCTGGGGTGATGGGAATCTTTTTTGCAGCTTCGGTGGCCGCAGCGATAGCGAATGCGGGGCCAAAAAGTTTTGCTGAGCGAATTCAGCGTAGTGGTTCGGGCAGGCGTCGGCTTTGTAGGTTTTTGCAGCCGGTGAGAAAAATTCTTGGCTTGTCGGGTATGCTGCTTGCAACCCAATCAAATGCATACTCGCCCCATCACGAAATCAGGAAACTCGTTTTCGCTGATAAGCGCGAATTATTGCGTTCAGCCAAGTCGATCGCTCCCCTCGTAAAGCGGCTATTTGTGATAACGGCTGCCGAATCGCAGTTATAGAATGCCATGCCTGCAACGACCTCTTGCACGGCGTGATTGGTTACAGCGTGATAGTAACCCTTGGCTTGAACGGCGATGCAGCGGCTGGTGAATTGAACAACTAAATCGACGCCCTGGTCACCTGCCCTCCCGGTCCGCTGGACCACACCACCGAGCGCTGTGAAGACTTCAGCGAGATATGCTTCCCAAGCGTCGTCCCTGAATGACTTCCAGTCACGCTGAAGCAGTGCTTCGCGTCGCCATTCAATTGATTGCAGGAGATTAGTTCGCTCCTTCGTGACGGCTTCAAGTCTTTGCCGCGTCGCCATCAGTTGGACGGAAATCGCGTTCGCGCGTTCTTCAAGTGCTCTCTGCTGCGCTTCCATTTCCGCGATTTGGGTGGCAAGCGACGAGTCGCGCGGGTAATTCAACACGGTCGCCAGCAACCCCACTGAAAGAAGCGCGCCGCATAGCGAGCCACCGAAAATGAGTGCCCCCGAAAATGACAAGAAGTCAAACGTGATAAAACAGATGACGGCAGTGAACGCGGGAATGACTAGATAGAGTCCCGGCTGCCAAAGGCTGTAGCTCTTCGCAGGCAAGCGAAGTCGTGCGCGAATCGGCGGTAGGCCAGTCTCAGCCTGACCTTATCAACTGCCTTTGCAATTGCTCGCTTCTCATTTTCGAGTGCGGTGATCTTTGCGGTGTTGGTCGCTATCTGCCGATCAAAATTAGCAAGCCGCGACTCGTGCGAATTGCAAACGGATGACATAGTTGCTGATTATCTTGCAACTGGCCGAAAAAGCAAGAGTTTCGCTTTGTCTGGTTGGGTGTTCCTTATGTCTCTGCCTTACTCGATCCATCGAATGTGAGACGACCACCGTGCTACGAAGCTTGGCAATGCAAGTCGTCCGCTCTTCTGGCGGGCTGTTTTGTGCGCGGTAGAATGGCGGGCATGGTCAGGGGCCGCACGCTCATCATCGTCTTCATCGTTACGCTTGTGCTTGGCCTGTTAGGCGGTTTATTGCTTCCCGGCACGGATGGTGGGAGCCGCACTCACACTACGCATTCGCAGGAGCGCGCCCAATGACTTCTGGCAATAAGCCACTCGCCCTGTCCGCGATCGCCACTACTCTGGTCGCCGTGCTCCTCGGAATCCTGGCTGTTTCAAATTAGGACACCACCGGAGACCAACAGATGTTGACTCCGCAACAAGCCTTTCGACTCTTCGTATTTGTCGATTGGGCAATGATCCTTGTCGGTATTGCGCTGCTCGCCACTTCGGCAGGATGGGTCCTGTATGCAATTTTCCCTAAGAACAAAGGCCGACGCAGGCGGCTTCTTTTACGGGCACTGATTTGTCTTGTGATGTTCGCCATACTTTGGGGAACGCAAGCGTCGGTTTTGATTGCATTCTTCAACAATCAACAATGGACGACACTGTCAGTCGTCCTGTTTGCTTTGCCGGTTGTCTTTATGCTCTTCGGCCTGATCGCGTCAATTGCCTATGGAGCAGCAGCGGCGCTACGCAGGAGCGGACAAGAGCGCCGCAATGCGATTCTAAAATCGCTGTTAGGCGTTGTCATTTTCGGCGTGGGTATCGCCCCACATGCGGTTACGATGCTTATGCCGATCATCTCCTACGAGAATCATGCAAATTACCAAGGAACGCTCGCGCATGTCGGCGAGATTGCACCAGATTTTCGGCTTACGACCATTGATGAAACGCCATTTCAATTAAACGAATCGCGAGGAAACGTGGTCGTCCTGAATTTCTTCGCAACCTGGTGCGGCCCTTGCCAAATGGAACTGCCGCATTTGCAGTCCCTTTGGAACGAGTTTCGAAACGACAACCACTTCCGAATGCTCGTCGTAGGACGCGAGGAAACGGATGACGGCGTGAGGGCTTTTCAACAGAAAGACGGCTTCACTTTTCCCATGGCTGCTGATCCAACAAGCGACGTATATAACAAATTCTGTAGTGTATCAGCCCAATTGAGACATTCGGCAAGTTAGCGAACGCTCTCCTCCAACGAGTAGAATCCTGGGAATGCCAGGAGGGAAGGAGGAGCGATGAGCGAGAAGAAGAAGCGTCGCCGATGGACGGCGAGCGACAAGCTGCGGGTGGTGCTCAGCGGGCTGGATGGCTCGGTGGAGATCAGCGAACTGTGCCGACGGGAAGGGATTAACCCGACGCAGTATTACGGCTGGAAGAAGCAGTTGCTGACTTCGGCGGCGAAGGTGTACGCGGACGGCCGGGAGTCGAAGCCGTCGGCGAAAGAGCAGCGTATGGAATCGGACCTGCGTCGAGCGAAGGACGTGATCGCGGAGATCACGGCGGAGAACCTGGACCTAAAAAAAGGGCTCTCGGATTAGAGGACCACGGTCAGTTGCCCCCGGAGTTGCAGCGCGAGGTGCATGCCGTGGCCTGCCAGACGAAGCATCGTAGCGGCTGGCCGGTGCGGCAGACTTTGCAGCAACTGGGTGTGTCGCCGGCAAGCTACTACCGGTGGCGAAAGGAATCGCAGCAAGCGAAGACGCTGGCGACACCCGCGGTGCGGCCGGCGCAAGCGTACGAAGCGACGAATGAGGAGAAGCGCGCGGTGCGGAGCTATGCGTTAACACATCCGGGTATCCGCCACCGAGAACTAGCCTGGCGAATGGTCGACGAAGACGTGGCCTGCCTCAGTCCGTCGACGGTGTATCGGATTTTGAAGGTCGAGAACCTTGTTTGTCCATGGAGAAGGAGGAAGAAGCGGACCAGGGAGGAAGAAGAGAAGGCGCAGCGTGCGGATGAGATCTGGTCGACCGATCTCATGTATGTGCAGATTGGCGGACGAATGTATTACTTGCTGAACTTCCTGGACGAGTACTCGCGGCTGATCGTGCATCATGCGCTGGTGCCGAGCATGGATGGGATGACGGTCAGCGTGGAGGCACAAGCGGCGATCGAACGACTCCTCAGGGAGAAGAGAGGCCAGGCTCCGCCGGAAGGGATGCCGCGGATGCGTTCCGACAACGGGAGCTGCTTTATCTCGCGGGAGTTCCGCGGAGTATTGGACGAGCATGGACTCGGGCATCAGCGGATCAAGCCGCACTGCCCCGAAGAGAACGGGATTATTGAGCGAAGTAATCGGACGCTACGGGAGGCCCTGGACGGCGAGGAACTGACGGATTTGCTACAGGCCCGGGACGTGATCGCGCGGATCATCGAATGGTACAACACGGAGCGATTGCATTCAGCGTTGGGCTACTTGCGACCGATGGATTACTACCGAGGCGACCCGGCCCGGCTACACGAACAGCGGCGCCGCAAGATGGCCGAGGCACGTCATCGGCGGCGAGAGAAGAATTTGAAGTTGAGGCAGCCGACGCTGCCACTAGAATCCCTGGAGCGCGTTGCTAACCAAGAGGCTGTGGAGATCGGCATTGAAATGGGACCCACCTGGGCGTTGAATTAGGGCCCACCTGGTTAGTTGGGGAGCGGCCCGCGAGACCCTTCACAGGTCTCGCGCGGCCGCCTCCGTTAGTTCACTCACTGAGTACCGTTGGATTCTCCATTTTGTTGTGCCGATTTGCGAACGTTTTTGCCCACGGGTCGCCGCAGGAGCTACTTGCCCTTGGTGGTTCGCTTTTGTTTCATCGACTCACGGAAGCGGTAGCTTTCACCGTTCATCTCAAAGATTTCGCAGTGGTGCGTCAGCCGGTCCAAGAGAGCAGCTGTCATCCGCTCTCCCTGAAACACCTGCTGCCATTCGCTGAATGGCAAGTTGCTGGTGATCAGCAGGCTGGACCGCTCGTAGCGATCGGCGAATACCTGGAACAACAGTTCCGCTCCGCTACGATTGAACGAGAGATAACCGAGCTCGTCGCAGACGAGCAGATCGAGCTTGTCGAGCTGCTTTAAGAACCTCTCAAGCTGGTACTGCTTCTGCGCCTCTTCCAAGCGATTGACCAGCGTGGCCGCCGTGAAGAAGCGTACCCGCTTGCCCAGTCGGCAAGCGGCCAACCCCAAGGCGATGGCCAGATGCGTTTTTCCAGTTCCCGAACTACCCAACAGGCAGCAGTTCTGACGCTGATCAATCCAGCCGCAGCGGGCCAGCTCCAGGATCTTGGGCTTCGAGAGGCCGGGCGCCGCGCTAAAGTCGAATGCATCGAGGTCCTTCAACACCGGAAAGCCAGCCTGCTTAATGCGCGCCTGCAGAGCATTGGCACTGCGTGTGGCCAATTCCAACTCCGTCAGTCGCAACAGATAGTCGAGGTAATCCTGATTGCTGTCGGTCGCTTCCCCGGCGAGCTTGCCATACTCGGCCAGCATCGTCGGCAGGCGCAGCGCCTTGAGGTTCGAGCGCAGTAACAGGGGCGTTTCTTTCTGGGCCATGGTCTTCTCCTCCGTGAGAGAGTAACGAGTCAAAGCGGCGTAAGTCCGGCAGCGGGACCTGCACCGTAGGAATTAATCGCAGCTGCCCACTTGGGTTCATCAATTCGTCGCGCGTGGAACGCAGCGCCAGTCGCTCGCAGCGCCCGGCAATGCGTTCGGCCGTGATGACGCCGTCGCCACGGCAGGCCTGGATGGCCTCTTCCACCCGAGTCAGCGGATGCTCGGCCAACAGCTGTAGCACGCGGATGAAGTGCCGGGCGCCCGGCAACGAACCGTGCCGTGTTTCGAAACGCTCGCGCAACTGGGTAAACGCCGCCGGCAGACGCCAGTTGCGATAGACGTCGGTGTGATCGAGATAGGCTGGCTTCACTCCCAGCGTGGACAAGTAGTGCAGCGGATCGAGCACTTGCTCGCCCTGACCGTAGGAGCGCTCATGCTGGGCAATCCGCACTCCGTCGCGGATGACTTCGACGCGATCGATGTACGCTTTTACCGTGACGGTGGCGAAGGCGTGCCGCCGCGGTACGCTATAACGGTTCTTCTCCCAGGCGACCGTCTGATACTTGTCGACCTGGCGGACCTCGCTCACGGCGGCGTCGAACGGTCGCTGGGGCAGCGGCAAGGCACTGGCCCGTTCGAGCGCGAAGCGTGCGCCGATCGTTTCACTCTGGCCCGCAATCGTCCGCTGAGCATCCCGCTCACAGCATTGAAGCAGGTATGCATTCAGCTCCGTCAGATCCTTCACTTGCGGCACCGGTGTCGCCCACTGGCGCTCCAACAGCTTCACTCGGTTCTCGACGTGCGGCTTTTCGTTACCACGAGCTGGCAGGCAGAATAGCGGCTCGAAGTTGTAGTGACTGGCCAGCGCCTGCCAGCGCTGGTTCAACTCCCGTTGTCGGCCACTGAGGATCGTTGTCGCGACTGTCTTCGGATTATCCCACCACAGTTCTTGGGGCACGCAACCAAAAAACTTAAATGCCGCCACCGTACCGTGCAAGATCGCTTCGGTCTTCTCGCTCGGCAGCGCGATCATAAAGGTGGCGTTCGAGTACGCCCACGTCACGAGCAGGATCGGAACTTGCTGGCGCCCTTCCGGGAAGTCGACCCAGATCTGGCCGAAGTCGCTCTCGGCCCGTTGGCCTGGCTCGTACGACAAAGGGAGAAACGTTTCGCGCTCGCGGCCTCGCGTCGCGGCCACGTACCGCCGCACTTGGTCATAGCTGCCGACATATTGCTCTTCATCTCGCAACCGCCGAAACAGTTGCGCCGCCGTATGTCGCTGCTTGCGCGGTGCTTGCTCATCCGCGGTAAGAGTCGCATCGATCCATTGCTGATGCGCTTTGGAGAGCACGCGCCGAGGTCGCGGTAGCGACAGCGTGTAAGGACGAGGCTCCGGCTGCGCCAGCGCCGCACGGATCTTCCGTCGCGAATGCCCAAACGTCCGGGCGATCTCCCGAATGCTCATGCCATCGCGATGAGCACGACGTATCCTGCCGTAATCCTCCACCTTCAGCATCCTTGACTCCGCTTTGCTGAATTCCCCAGTTTAAAAACCGGGAATTCAGCTTACGAAGTCCGCTGCGGTGGGTCCCTTTTCAATGCCGATTCCGGACCCCAGGTGGGTCCCGTTTCAATGCCGATCTCCAAGGCTGGAATGTCTCACTGTCGGTGAAACAATTCAATTCGCCTCGGAGTATATTCCGCGCACCTACCTCATATCTGGCAACGGAACGATTGTCTTCGAGACGACCGGCTTTTATGAGCCAGAGCTTGTCAGGTTGCAGAAACTGATAAGATGGGAACTCGCCAGGACGAAGTAATCGCCCGATCGCTTGGCTCCGCTGGGATTACCCGCATGAGATTCCACAACCTGCGAATCGCTTGGTCAATTTTCTGCGGCGTCATCTGCGTGCTGTTGATGGGGGTTGTGGGTGAGGAGTTGTTGGTTTTTGGATCGATGTGACGGCACCCTCGTAAATCACGGTGTGCGGATAGCGTCAATTGACGGTCACCTAAGCTTTGAACTTTGGGATCGTTCATCGGCGTGGTCGCACTTGAGTGTGCGGTCGGATGAATTGCGAATACTGCCTGGTAGCGGGCGAATCGTGCCTGTGCTGCCCTCTCGTTCCATGATGGGAGTTGCGTTCGGCAGCTCGCAATTGATGTTTTCCCATTGTTACTTGATAGTATTGTTTGTCGCTCTCGCCACGTTCCCTTGGTTCCATTGGCATTTCAAGCTCCGCACATTGCTAATCCTTTTTACCCTCTTTGCCCTAGCACTCGGCACCATCGCATGGCTGGCACACCGATGAGATTCAAAAAGCTGCGAATTGCATGGTCGGTTGGGTGGGGGCTGGTAGGTTATGGGTGAGGAGCTATCGCACGTGGGATAATGCCGAATTAAACATCCCAGGAGTAGTTCATGCCGTGACTCATTCGCTGGACGGAACATTAAGTGTAGGTGTGAACTACGGAGGAAACCCAAATACGGGTTGGCTAATCGCCGTAAATCGTATTAGGGGTTTCGGCGGTGGAATGGCTGAAGGCTTTTATTTTGAAAGCTATCGACAAGGATTGGAGTGCAGCGTCTATCATTGGTTCACGGTTCTGCTAACCAGCATCATTGCATCTGCGCCATGGATTCCTTGGCTCCGCTGGCGCTTCTCCCTCCGCACCCTATTACTCGCCACCACCCTCTTTGCCTTAGCACTCGGCACCATCGTCTGGTTGGCACGTTTATGAAATTCAAGATGCTGAGAATCGCGTGGTCGGTGGGGTGGGGGATTGTCTGCGTGATGCTGATTGGGCTCTGGGTGCGGAGTGACTATTGGGTCGATCAAGTTTACGTGCCGGTTACTCAATTTACATATGTAGCTCTCGGTTCGATGCCGAGTGCAATTAGCGGCCGATTGACAGATAAGAGTCCGACGGGCACCTGGGCAATGCTTAATATGCCGACGGTCGAGTGGCTCGCTGCTGTGAGCGAGTCGAGCGATTCTTGGGTGGGGTGCCGTCACTTTCAGAATTGTCGATGGCGGCCTCATTATGCCGCATTGGTTTGGCGTGCTATTGTCGGCCACACTCGCGATCGTCCGTTGGATTTGGCACTTCAGCCTCCGTACTCTGCTAATCACCACGACACTGGTTGCCGTTGGGCTGGGGCTGGTGGTCTACGCGGCGAGCAAATAATTCCTAACCTGATTGATTCGTGGATTGCTGCGGTCGCGACGGCCACGACGAGTTGCGGCTCATAAACTGTGTAGGCGAACATCCCGGCATCCTTGCCCTCGAAGCCATGTGCGGTGTCGAGGATTTGCTCGAATGCTTCCGTTTCGTCCGATTTTCTGAGCCATGCTAATTTCGACTCGTGTATCTCGCTGTACGCGGAAGAGGTACCGGCCGTGATGCGTCAGGCGGACGTAGTCGGCGGCGTCCAGGGAGCCGCCGTATTTTAAGGCGCAGGACACATAGACCAGTTTATCCGCAATAAAACGACTTTTTCCGAGTTGTAAACGAATTGTGACCGCGCGCCCGAGGATACCGTGCCACGGATTCTGTAATTGCTAGCGTCGCGGTAGCCGCGAATTCCTGAGGAGTAGAAGGGCGGGCCACGCTTGGTTTCTAGAATTGTTTTATTCAACGACAATCAAGGAGACCAGCAATGACCCACCAAGCTCATCCTAGCGTGATGCGTGAAGTCGTCCAGGTGCTCGCGGAGCACGGCTTTGACGGCATGGCCCAGGCCATGGAACTACTGATCAACGAATGCATGAAGATCGAACGGCAACAAGCGCTCGGCGTTGGGCCCTACCAACGAGGCGCAGCGGTCATGGCCTGGCCAATGGCTTCAAGCCCAAGCGGCTCAAAACGCGAGTTGGACAACTCCAATTAGCGGTGCCGCAAGTCCGTGGGGCGAAGTTTTATCCGCGTGCCTTGGAGCGTGGCTCGCGCAGCAAGAAGGCGCTCCGCCTGGCCTTGGCCGAGATGTACGTACAAGGTGTCTCGACCAGTAAGGTCACGAAGATTACCGAGGAACTCTGCGGCTGCGAGATCTCTTCCAGCGACGTCAGCCGGGCGACGGCGCTGCTCGACGAGGATCTGGCGAAGTGGCGAAGTCGACCTCTGGGGCAGGTGAAATACCTGATCCTGGATGCCCGCTACGAGAAGGTCCGGCACGGCGGGCAGGTCGTGGATTCGTCGGTATTAATCGCCATTGGCATCTCGCCCGACGGTCGCCGCAGCGTACTGGGAGTGAGCGTTTCTCTCTCCGAAGCGGAGGTCCATTGGCGGGACTTCTTCAAGAGTCTCATCAAGCGCGGTCTGCACGGGATCGAGCTGGTGACGAGTGACGCGCACGCCGGCCTCAAAGAAGCGCGCAAGGCCTGCTTCCCCGGTGTGCCCTGGCAGCGCTGCCGGTTCCACCTCGTGCGCAATGCTCTGGCCGACGTACCCCGCGAAGAGAGATCGCGAAGTGATCGATGATCTGCGGAGCGTGTTGGATTCGCCCGACGAGCACGCCGCCGGCGAGCAGCTCGGACGCGTTGTGCGTAAATACCAGAAGTCGTGCCAAAACTAGCCGAATGGATGGAACAGAACGTACCCGAGAGCTTCGCCGTGTTCCGCCTGCCGCCCACGCATCGCGTGCGACTGCGGACCACCAACATGCTCGAACGAGTCAACAAGGAACGAAACGACGCACGCCTTGCGTCCCGACCCTCTTTCCGAACGAGGCGTCGCTGCTACGATTAGTGACCGCCGTGCTGATGGAACTCAGCGAAGAATGGGAGACCAAAAACGTTACCTGACTTTCGAAACCAAGTAAACTCGCCCAATCTCACTCAGGCACTTTTACAGAAGAAAACGGGATGGTATCCGCCCGAGGCATGTAGCTCGGCTAGCAAGCTACTAATTATCCTCACGATGGTATAACGGGCCGCTC
>CAWEDY010000026.1:0-23078 GCA_963807935.1 uncultured Planctomycetota bacterium | reverse complement strand
GCGGCGGGCGGACAAAATACCCGCAGGCAGACGGATTTGTAATGGCCACGATGCAAGACGTGGAATGCCCAATTGTCGGGCCAAAACCGGTCTACTTCGCGGGGCGTTGGTCGCGAATTTCGTTGAGGCGCTGTCGAAGCTCTTTGAGTTTGCCTGGTTGGGCTTTGGCAAGATTGTTGCTTTCCGCAAGATCGTTGCGCAGGTTGTATAGCTGCGGCCGGGCGTTTTGGCCGCCCGGCTCGATGTACTTCCAGTCGCCGACGCGAAGGGCCAGCGTGTGGGCCTGTTCGACCAGTTGATCGCGGCCATGTTGCGATTGGCCAAGGAGTGCGGGCAGGACATTGACACTGTCGGGTGCTGCCGGGCACCCTCACCCCTGCCCGCTCCCGGAGGGAGAGGGTGTATCGGAAGTTTTTGTCCCGTCAAAGCGGCGAGTGACGCGAGCAGATCGATTTGGCAAACTAGTGCATTCGAACGTTGCCGGCGGCGACGCGATTTGGCCAGCGGACGATGAACGGTTTGCGGGTGCCGCCTTCAAGACTGTGCTTTTCTTGCCGCGCAACGAGCCAGCGGGTTTGTGGGAGCCGAGTTTTTCAACCGCTTCGTCTGGTAGCCGTCATCAACGACGGGCCCGTTGTCGCTGGTGAGAATCACGATTGTCTTGTCAGCCAGGCCGAGGCGGTCGAGCGTGTCGAGGACCTGTCCGGCGCTCCAATCGAATTCGGCAATGGCATCGCCGCGCGGACCCATGGTCGTGGCACCGTGAAAACGCGGGTTCGGGACGCGAGGCACGTGTATGTCGTGCGTCGGAAAGTAGAGGAAGAAAGGCTTGTCGCGATGCTCTTGAATGAATTTCACTGCTTGTTGCGTGAGCGTGTCCGCGATGTGATTGTCTTTCCATCGGGCCGATTTGCCGCCCGACATGAAGCCGATTCGGCTGATGCCATTGATGATCGTGTTGTCGTGACCGTGGGAGGGACTCATCGTGAGCAAGTCGGGCCGCTCGGCGCCCGTTGGTTCGTTGCCCACTTTCTTTCTGTAGCTGATTTGGATGGGATCGGACGGGTCGAAGCCGACGACGCGATGGTTCTCGACGAACACGCATGGCGCGCGATCGCCAGTGGCGGGAATGATGTAGCAGTAATCGAAACCGACTTCGAGCGGCCCCGGCTTAAGGTCGCCGTTCCAATCGGGATGGCCGCGACCGAGGCCGAGATGCCATTTGCCGACGACGCCAGTCGCATAACCTGCATCGTGCAGCATCGACGCAAGAGTAACGCGGCCAGGCTCGATGATGAGCGGTGCGTCGCCGGGAAGTATGCTGGTTCCCTTTTGTCGCCACGCATATTCGCCGGTGAGCATCGCGTACCGCGAAGGGGTGCAGGTGGCGGCGGCGAATGTGCATCGGTAAAGCGGAGACCTTCGCGGGCCACGCGGTCGACATTGGGTGTGCGAACCGCCGTGGCGCCGTAGCAACTGAAGTCGCCGTAGCCGATATCGTCGGCATAAATCAGCACGATATTCGGCCGTTCGGCCGCCGCGGCGGGCGACCTTACGAACAGCATAACTATTGTCATGCGAGCGATCGGTTTCCAGCGGGGCTTCATCACTGTTTGTGTCCCGTGAGTTGGCGGATGAATTTCACCTCAGCATTGCGGTAGGGCTGACCATCGGTGTGAAAGATATCGTGGTGCCACGGGTCCGGCTCGCCGAAGATCGGCATCTGCCACGTTTTCCACGGATACTTGGTTTGCGACTTGCCGTCGACCAGCCCCCAGCAGTACGCGGCGACTTTTTCTTTCTTCAAGATAGGCAGGATTACCTCGAACGTGCTGCCGTTGCCGCGGGCCATGTATTCCGTGCACAGCAGCGGGCGGCCGTATTTGCGGAGCTGCTTGATGCGGCCCTCCATCGACTCGGCTTTGCCGTAGTCGTGGAACGAAATTACATCGCTCAGCTCGACGGCAACTCGATGCACCTGGTTGAGCGTACGGGGCTCATCCCACTTTGGTGCGTGTCCCCACAAGCCCACGGTCAGCGGCTGCGAAGGTCCGACGATCCTTGCCCATTGGAACGCCAGCCGTGCGAGCCGTGCCGCACGTTCGTCCTTATTCTTTAATTCCAGCGGGCCATAACTATTGCCATTGAGGTTGTCTGGCTCGTTGAACAAGTCCCAAGCAAGCACGCGGTTGTCGCGGGCGTAACGCTTGAGGACATCGACGACATAGGGCTTGAGCGCGTCCTGCTTTGAATTATCAGCCAACACCACGCGCCCGGGACTCTGAACCCAGCCGCTGTTGTGAACGCCGGGTCGCGGCCGGTTCTGCGGGCCGCTTTGGGGATCGGGGTCCCACACGCCGTCGAAGAAAACGAGCATGGGGCGAATCTGGTGACGCGCCGCGATGTCGAGAAACTGATCGACGTTTTTGAAGAACGCGTCGCGATCGTCCTGCCAGCAAAGGTTGTGCAGAAACACACGGGCCGTGTTGAAGCCGATCGAATGGGCCCAACCAAGTTCGCGATCGATCGTTTGGGGGTCGAACGTTTTCGGTTGCCACATTTCAAGCTGGTTGATCGCCGTGCTGGGGATGAAATCGCAGCCGACTAACCATGGCAGGCCATCGTACCATGCGTTGGCCTGCTGGGACGTCCAACGGTCGGCGGCAAGAACGGACGGAACAGCCACCCATGAGAAAAAAACCAACGATATCAACGAAATGTAGTGCTTACAACGCAGCATTGCAGAAGTACTCTCCGCGTATCCGATTTGCGGCTCGACAGACGATATGAGCGCGGTGGTGCCATTGTATCTAACCCCGAATCGCAAACCACCCGCCTGACGTGCCGATGCGGAAGGTTGCTGGCCGCGACACCGCAATTTTCGAACGTCGGCGGGAATAAATGCTAAGACATGCTTCGATGGTTGTTCGGGGGAACGGTAAGCGCCTGTCCCAGCCGACGGTTCTGGGACCGGCTCTAAATTTGCTAAGATGATCTCCATCGGACGCATGTCGGAGTGGGTAGGCAGAACGCGATAACTCCGACTCTTTTGGCCAGGTCTAAACGATGATCGATTCAAAGTCAGCCGAACGAATGCATCGGGCGGGTACCTTGGTTGCCGCCGCCATGATCTGCGGATCCCTTATTGCCAGCGGCTTCACGCGCGCTTCAGCAGGTGAACGTCCGACTACGCCGACCAATGGAACGCTGCAAATTCGGGTCGTCGACGCGTCCGGCAAAGCAGTACCCGAAGCAAAAATCTTCGCTTCGATATGGACCAAGGAAAAGGCGTTCAAATCGAATCGCAAGTATAAGTGCGACGACCGAGGGCAAGCCATCATCGAGCTACCCGCCACGCTCGAAATCATTCGCGTCTGGGCCAGCCATGACGGCTATGCACCGATGTTCGGCCAGTTGTGGCCGCAGGCAGCCAACGGTCACCCGCCGCTTCCTAAAGAGTTCACATACTCGCTGAATAAAGGCACGACGATGGGCGGCGTCATCAGAAACGACGAAGGCCAACCAATCGCAGGCGCAAAAGTCGAAGTGCGATACGAATCGGGCGGCGCCGACTTTGGAGCACCCGCGCCAACCGGGTACGACGATTGGCTCGCAGACAACGAAGACGCCAAGATCACCGACGCCAATGGCCGCTGGTCGCTCGACAACGTGCCGCCCGGCAAAGGCGTCGTCGTGCGAGTCAAGCTCAGTCACTCCGACTACGTCAACGATACCGATTGGGGCGGACTGCAGAAGGAGCAGGGCGTCACGCCCGACGAGCTCCGCGACAAATCGGCGACGCTCGTTATGCATCGCGGCTATGTCGTGAAGGGCAGAGTTACCGACCCCGACGACAAGCCGGTGAAGAACGCCGTCGTCATCTGGGGCGATGATCCGTACTTCCAAGAGGGAAGCCAGGAGGTGCGCAGCGATGATGGGGGCAACTATCACTTCCCCCCACTCGCCACTGGCCCCATGCGAATCACCGTCGCCGCCCAAGGCTGGATGCCGCAAATGAAGAAGATCGAAATTGCGGCCTCCCTGCCCGCGGTCGATTTCAAGCTACAACCTGGCAAGAAGCTTCTCATCAAATTCGTCGATGCTACCGGCAAACCAATCCCCAAGGTTGGCGTCGTCGTTGACACCTGGCGAGGCGCCAAATCGATCTACACCCACCGTCACCCCAACGTCGTCAACCTACAAATTCCCGACGTCGCCGACAACGACGGCATCTACGAGTGGACCTGGGCGCCCGATGACTCCGTCGAATACAGGTTCGGCAAGCAAGGCTTCGCCACGACCACCGCCAGCGTTGTCGCGGGCTCGCAGGAGCACGTCCAAATCCTCCATCCAGTCTTCAAGATCACCGGCAGCGTGAGCGACGCGGCCACCGGCAAGCCAGTTGAAAGCTTTCGCGTGGTCCCCCTGCTCCACTTCACGCCGGACTTTCCGTTCCTCGAACGACAGAATGCCCAAGATGGAAAGGCCGGCAAGTTCAGCATGGACTTCGACCGCACCGATATCGAGCACGGCGTGCAAATCGAAGCGCCCGGCTATATAACGTTTCGCACCGAGCGCCGTTATCGGGTCGGCGAACCCCATCCGGCGCTAAAAGTTCAGTTGAAACCGAGCGAACGATATGGCGGCAGGGTCGTCGATCGCGCCGGCCGAGCTGTGAGCGGCGCGCGGGTATTTGTCGCCACGAAGGTTCAGCATTTGGATTTGGAAAATCTGAAGGATCGGGACGGTGACTTTAGTTCCAATTATGAAGTTGCGGCCGACGAAAAGGGTGCGTTTGAAATCGTGCCGCAAATGGAGCGCTACGCCCTGGTCGTCGTCACGCCTGCCGGCTTTGCTGAGGTCGAACGGCCGCCGACGGAGCCGCCAGGCGAGTTGCGCGTGCGGCCCTGGGCCCGCGTCAAAGGGCGCGTTGTGCAAAACGGCAAACCGATGGCCAAGTGCGAAGTGTTTTTGGGACTCATAAGTTTCACGGGTGGCGATGAGCCATTCATCAATGCAAGGCAAACTGCTACAACGGCCGGCGACGGCTCGTTCGCATTCGAGCGTGTACCGCCCATTGCCTGTCGCGTGCGGCCTCACTTGCACTTTTCGGTCGAGTCGCCACTGAAATCGAGTCGCTCGGTCCCCCTCGAGCTCTCACCTGGATCAGAGACAACCATCGAACTGGGAGGGGATGGCGCGGAAATTACGGGCCGGTTCGTGGTCGATCCGCCGCGCGATCCGTTTGATTATCATTTCTCGCTGACGTACCTTGTCGCCAAACGGCCCGGCATAAATCCGCCGGCTTCCCTCGCCAAAAAGGGGTTCGACTGGCGCAAAGGCTGGAGCGACTCCTGGTTCAAATCGCAGGAAGGAGGCGCTTATCTCAACACGCTACACCACTGGTTCGTGAAGCCCGACCCGGACGGAAAGTTCCGCATCTCGGGTGTTCCGCCGGGCGAATATCTGCTGGCCGTCAATCTGTACGGCACGACAGAAGGCTGCCTGGTCCATCCCGTGGCGCAGCGCGTGATGCAGATATCGGTCGCGGCCGGTCGGCCGACCGTCGACTTGGGCAAAGTCGTCATCCCCATTCAAAATGTGTTGCAAGTGGGCGACGTGGCGGTCAATTTCGACTTCGTGGCACCCGACGGCAAGCCGACCAACCTCGTTGCGCAGCGCGGCAAGTACGTGCTGGTAGACTTTTGGGCCACATGGTGCGGCTCGTGTGTCGCCAAGCTGCCCGAGGTCGATACTCTCCGCAAGGATTTCGGAGTCTCGAAGGGACTCATCGTGGTGGGCGCTAATTTGGACACCGAACCAAATACCGCGCGCGAGTTTCTTGCAAAAAACCCGCTCCCCTGGTATCACGCCCAACTTGGCGACTGGTCGAGTACCGACGTGCCGAAACGATATGGGATCTCCAGCGTGCCGGCTTACGTGCTCGTTGATCCCGAAGGCCGCGTTGCCGCGGTCGAGTATTCGACCGATAAGGTTCGCGAGCGGTTAAATCGCCTGGATAGTCGTCGTTGAGGATGCGAATACGCCCAATGTTCCATACGGGGAAACTGGTTTGGTTTCCGACGCACCCTGGGTGGCGAGCGTGCGCAAAAGGCCACAGTCGCGATGGCTTTCGAGGGAGGCTGGGTGAAAACTCGACGAAGATACGAGTTACCCTCACCATCACGTGGCATATCCGAGAATTTGAAGGAGCCGCATGAGCCCGTAGGCGATCGTTGCGGCGACGGGCATTGTCAGCAACCAGGCCCATATCATCCGTTCAACAATCGTCCATTTTAGCGCGTTGAAGCGTTTGGCCGCGCCCACTCCCATGATGGCAGCGGACACCGTATGCGTGGTGGACACGGGAATTCCGAAATGCGACGCCAGGCCGATGATAGCCGCTGAGCTGCTCTCGGCTGCGAATCCGTTGACCGGTTGAAGGTGGACCATTTTATGTCCGAGCGTTCTGATGATCCGCCAACCACCGGCTGCGGTCCCAGCAGCCATAACCAGCGCGCACATCAATTTGATCCAGACAGCAATGGTCAGGTTTTCCCCTGGCTGCGGCGTGGCAACCTCAAGGAATGAAAGCCACTTCGGCAGATGTGCCAATTGTCCGGCGGACGAAGCGGATGCCAGTGCCAAGGCGACGATCCCCATGGTCTTTTGCGCGTCGTTGGTGCCGTGCATCAGGCCCATTCCCATGGCGCTAAACATCTGGGCTTTGCCGAAAAACGCGTTCACGGTGCGGGGCTTCCAATTTCGGAGCAGCGCGTACAACACGCCCATCATGAAAAAACCGAGCGCGAAGCCAATCAGGGGCGATGCGAACATCGGGATGATGACTTTCCACAGCAGTCCCTTATTGGGATACCAGTGCTTGGAGTCGGGAACCGACCAGATGACAACGCTCCAATTTCGCGCGGCAGCAACTGCGGCGCCGACCAGACCCCCCACTAGCCCGTGACTCGAGCTGCTGGGCAATCCCGCTTTCCAAGTCACGAGGTTCCAGACAATGGCGGCCAGCATCGCGCAAATCAGGACTTGTTGGGAGGCAATCCGGTGGTCGATGAGTCCGGAAGCGATGGTAGTTGCAACCGCTGTCCCGCACAGAGCGCCGAGCAAGTTCATGCAGGCTGCCAAGACGACTGCCTGCCGCGGTGAGAGCACCCTGGTCGCCACGATCGTGGCGATCGAATTGGCGGTGTCATGGAATCCGTTGATGTACTCAAACACGAGGGCCGTCAGGATCACGACGAAAACTAGCGTCATGATGAAGGCTCGTGTCTCAGGAGTTTTTGAGCACGATATGCGAGATCGTGTTTCCACAATCGCGGCAGCGATCAATGGCCCTTTCCAGCAAATCGTACAGATCACGCACCATCATCGCCTGAAGCGGCTCGAACTTACCGCCGTACGCTTCGCGCAAGAGATCGAGCATAACATCGTCGGCCTCTCCTTCAATGCCCTGCAGGCGGTCATTCATGGCCTTGATTGTTTCCAACGTAGGCATCTTGCGCAAAAGCCGAATCATTTGCGAGAGCGTTGCGGTTGCCCGTTGCATGAGTTCCACCTGCCGGGTGAAATCGACGACTGCCAGTTGTTGGGGGGCAAGATTGTAACGTTCGGCAAACTTTTCAATCACCTTGCAGATGCGGTACATGGAGTACGACAGAGTCTCGATGTCTTCACGCTCCAGCCCGGTAATGAATGTGTTAACCAACTCCTGGCTGATCTGTTCGGTGATGCGCTTATCTTTGTCGCGAGCCAGGGCAAAATCATGCAGCGGTCGAGGATGGCTTCCGTTCTTTAGTAACTCGACGAGCAAACAGGTTAAGGCCTGAGCTTCATCGGCGCTGGCTTCCAGCAGGTCGAAAAACTTCGCATCATGACTAAAGTATTTTTGAACGGAAAACATTGTTGTTGTACGCGGATTCTCACACAATCCAGGCAATTGAAAAATCGTGGAAGCGTGATCTTCCCCGAAATTCTGCGCCTCTGCAAGGGTCGAGCCAGCAATCGATCGCCCTGAATTTCGCAGATGAGGCTATGTCGTATTCAGGGATACTATTTCCATGATAATCGCACTTCGCGGTTTTGGAAGCTTGCTTTTCCAACTTACGTTTCGACGAATTTCTGAACGTGGGCTGGCCAGCGAATTGGGCGAAGTGCTCGCCAACAAAGGCCGGAGGTTCAAATCAGTGGGCCTTCAGCGTGCGGCGCGCGTTGCTGAGCTTATGATTCCGCCGCGCGTCGGTGAGAATACATCGCGATCATTCCGACGATGAAAATCATCAACCCACTTGCCGGCTCAGGGACCGCGGCAATCGCTACGGCGTCCGCGCCGCTGCCCGCACCCGGAGCCGCCAGGCCGAAGTTCTCGCGCCAAACGTTGAAATCGTTCTGCGTGTACTTCGTACCAAGACCTTTGCGCCAGACGACATAGTCTGCCGTATCGACGACACCGTTCAGATTGTAGTCACCCAGGACGCCTCTGACCACCAAGTCGACATGATTCGCAAAGTACTCGACATCCAAGTACAGGCCGTCGAATAGGTCAGGCAGGTTTTCGTGCGTAAAGGTGTTGTTGACGCCGGTGGTTGTCGAGAGAAATTGAAACGTCTGGCCTGATTGAGGATGAAAGTTGTTGATGAGTTCGATATCGAGCGTACCGGCAAGCAGTGCGAAGCCGGTTACGTTGACCGCATCGTAGTCGGTCCCGCTGACGGTTCCACCGACTTCAATTTCAAGCTTGCCGGCCGACGCAATTTCGTATTGGCCATCGACGGAGACGCTGCCCGCGCCATTGAGGCCGGGCGCGTGCGTGCCGTTGAAGCGGATATCCTTCAGATTGCCCGTGCCGGAGAGCCGGCCGAGTACGCGAATGATGTCGACAGGTCCGGCGATCGTGCCGCCGGTGACGGTGCCTTGATTGACCAAGATTCCGTCGATCGCGCCGGGGCCCTTGATCGTATGGCCGGCCGCGTTGGTGAGCGTCGTTCCGCCGGCGACAGTAAGCGTTGAGTTCGTCGCATGGAGATCGATATAACCGCCGCCGTCAAGTGTGGTTTGGGGATCGCAGCAGAATTGGATGGCGAACGTGCCGCCTTGGCCGATGGGGTTGACGGTGATGGGGCCGTCGTTGGTGAACGAAGGTCCGTCAACATTGAGCGTACCGACACCGGAGATTGGCCGCACTTGGATCGCCGCCAGGTTGTGGACGCCGATCAGGTGGGTGCCGTCGCCGGCCTGGACGATGCCGCTGCCGAGGGTTAGCAGTCGACCATCGATAATGCGACCGTTGGACGTGAGTTTCACTGTGCTGCCGTCTTCGGCAGTGATAATTCCGGTGCTTGAATTCTGGGTGATAGACGATTCGATCTGAAGGGTGCTGCCGGATGAGGCACGGATCTCGTAATTGTTTGTTTTGTCATACAAATCCAGTCGCATGGTTCCGCCCTCCGAGCGGATCGTGCCGTTGTTGATGACGGGGGCCTGAACTTGCCCCGGACCGCGGATTGTATGGTCGGCTCCCTGCGTGATGACGACGGCCGGCGAGGGGATCGCCTGGCTATTAAGGACACCGCCGACGCCGAGTACGAGGCTACCGGTTCCGTCGAGCACGGCGTCGTTCAGGTAGTTGAGCGTGCCGAAGACTTGGATTTCGCCGTTATTGGTTAGACCATTGCCGGAGATGAACGTGGTCGCCGAGAAGTTGACGCGATAAGTGCCTTCGTTGGTGACGTCAATCAGCCGAGGAGCCGACGTGCCCGTTGTGTTGACGATCAAGCCGGTGCCCTTCGTTTGAAGAGTTCCATTCTGAACGACGGCAAATTCGTGAATGCGCACGGTTCCACCGTCGAGGGCTTGGATTATGCCGGTCTTTCCTTGCGTAATCGAGTAGGTTCCGACGATGTCGAGGGTCGCGCCGGACTCAGCGCTCAGCAGTCCATTGTTGGTCATGCTCCCACCAGAAAGTTCCAAGCGATTGTCGCCCGGAAGCGGATCAAGATTGTCGGCGATAATGGACCCGTTGTTGACCATTGAAGCGCTGATGAGTCCGACGCCGCGAATGGTGTGATCGGCTTCTTGTGTGAGGGTGCTTCCGCCAGTTTGAATGCTGGCGGGGGCGGAAGATATGAATTGAGGTCCCGCCTGCAAATAAATCGTGCCGGTGCCGGAGAGCGTGTTTGCGAAATCGCCCATGAAGGCCGAGAAGAGGATTCTTGTGGCCGTGGTACCGGCGGTACTATTGACGTAAACGCGGCCGTCGTTAATCAGGTCGCCGCCATTAATGCCAAGCGTCGTTCCGGCCACCAATTGGATTTCACCGTCGACACCGGCAACATGTTGGACTTGCGTGCTGGCCGAAGAGGCTGTTCCCGCGTTGACGACTGCCGGGCCGTTGGTCCCCAGCAGGCCAGGCGTGACGATGGCAACATCTGTGACTGTCGGCGGGCCCCCGGCGGGAGTCCAATTGCCCCCGTTGGACCAATTGCTGTCGGTAACGCTCGCGTTTGTCCAGGTGAATGTATTTGCAACCGACGGCGCAGTGGCAACTGCCACGAGCAGGCAGGCGGTAAGCTGTTGAAGGATCTTGGCGTCGGCGATACGCGGCGGGCCCCGCCTCCCGCGAATGGGCAACATTCTTCGCATGTTGAATCTCCCAAGGCATTCCGCCGACCGAGTGCCGCCGCAGGCAGGTTACTTCCTTTGGTACCGATTATAGATCGCGCCCGCAAAACATGCCAGAATGACAAGGTGAGCTTCTTTCGTTTCACGCGGCTGGCTCAACTCCAGAATCGCACGATATCCTCCAGCGTTTCCGCTTGCCGCAGGACACGCAGCGAACCGCCGCCATCGGTGTCGTAACCCAAAACGGTTGGGATCCTGCGACTGCAGTGCCGCGACCACAGGCTGAGCGTGTACGCGCCGACGTCGCGGATAACGATCCAATCGTTGGGTTCGACGGGTGGCAACAAAACATCGCGGGCGACGATGTCGCCGCCGAAACAGAGCGGGCCCGCGATCGTAATCCGTTGCGGCGGTCCCGATTTTGGCGCCCCTTGGCGGTCCAGAACGAATAGCTCGTGCGACCAATTCTCCGGGCGATATACGGGCCGCAGCAGGAAATCGGCGCCTAAATGGATAACGGCCAATCGTTGTGCCGGCTTGAGGTACTCAACTCGGCTGGCGGCAATGCCACAGTTAGCATGAATTGTGCGGCCGAACTCCGTGATTAAGTTCACGTCGGCGCCGAACAAGTCAGGCGCCCGCTTTTCAAGCAAAGTTCGGTATTCGGCAGGCGTCGGAGCAAGTTGACTTTCGCAATAGCTCGTTCGCAGGCCGCCACCGATGTCAACATGGGAGACGATTTTTCCCGTGCGGCTGGCGATTTCACTCCGGAGGGCGGCGAGGCGTGCGGCCGCCTCGACCAACTGCTCCAAAGTACAGCCCTGGGAACCGACGTGGACGTGCAGACCAGTCAACCATGAATGCCTTGCGAACGCGGCGATAATTCTTTCGCGATCCGGTTGAAGCGGGACACCGAACTTCGAGTCCGCCGCCGAGACACTTGTGTGCTCGATGGCGCCACCGCCGACCATAGGGTTGATCCGCAAACCGGTGAGCGAACGGGAGTTCTGGTCCTTTCGCGCGGTGGCTAGTCGCTCCAACTCGTCAAAGTTGTCGAGATTTAGGTAAACGCCCCATTCCAAACTTTGCCTGACTTCCTCCACAGTTTTTGCGGGCGAATCGTACACGATACGCTCGGTCGGGCACCCGGCAGCGAGCGCTAGCCTAACTTCTTCAATGCTCGCCGCTTCCAGCCCAATATCGATTTTGACAACTTCACGAAGTATTTCGACGAGCGGGTTTGCCTTAACGGCTATTGTATGCAGGCAGCTCATTGGAAACGCCGCTCGGAGCTGTGCGATCCGTGCCCGCATAAGTCCCAGATGATGAATGATCACCGAGGTCGCGCCGTCGAGTAGGCCGCGATTCACCGCGGCTTGGATGATTGACGACGCTTCGTCTAATGAAAGGCGGCGATTGAAGACGTCCATATCGTAACCCTGCCGGCGCCACCGGCTCACTACGTGTTGGGGGCGGACACGAACGGGTCGAGCGGCAATGCCGTTTGCTCAGATGGCTCCGCGACCGTCGAGTTTAGAGCAAGGAGCGGGGCGGGCATGGGGGAATAGCGGTTCGCCAGGCACTCGATCTTTTGCCGCAAGCTGGCTAACTTTTCGTTCAGCCAGTCGAGACGCCTCTGCAACGACGGGCCCAGGCTGGTGTCAGTTGCCACGCGCGTAATCAGCTCGCCGCCAATGGCCACCCGCAAAATGAATCCTGCTTGACCCAAATCGACTGGTTGCCCGATATGAAATTGTTGCGACATCACGTGTTGTTCGGACCCGTCGCCTGAGGTGGAAAGGTCGGCGGTGAGATCGCGGTGGAGTTGCTTGAGGTCCGACTTTTCAAGCGGCTGACGTGAGCCGGGCGGCGTGACCCAGAATCCAAACACGGTGGTCTTCGACTCGAGCAGCCGGTGCGAGGAATCGTCGTACAGGGGCGGAAACACCGGCAACATACGAATGACGCTCGAGCCGCCGAGAATGCGCGGTACCGCCGCTTCAAATAATCGCAACACGCGCAGGCGAACATCGCTTGGCACTCGATAGTAGGCGTCCATCTCGGCAATTGCCGCCGACCAGCGAAGCAGCAGTCCAATGTTCGGCTCGGTCGGTAATGACCGGCGAACCTCGGTCCACTGATTCGGCATATCAGCCGCGGAAAAATATGCTCCAAATCCGTCGGAAAGCGCCCTGATTCCCCGCCGGGCGGGGCAGAATCGTGTTGGCGCAAGCAGCGCTCCGGAAAACGGCGGCCCGCCATAAAACTTCGAACCTGTGATCATCACGAGGTAGTCTTTTTCCAGCGCTTCTCGCAAACCGCGGCGGCTAAACCGGCCCTGCGCGGCATCGACGACAACCGCAACGTCGTCGCTGATTCGCTGCAACCGATCAACGCACGAGAAGCTTGGGGCATGAACGCCGGTTTTGCTATGTGCCACAATATGCAGCAAGATCTGCGCGTCGGATTGGCTGGCCTCGACGGCGAGCTCGATGACCGCCGCATCAATCTGCGCCTCGCTGAGCATGTCACCGCGCGACATTCGTAAATCGACCGTTCGCACGTCGACTCGTGCGGAAAGTGCCGGGTCTACGGGCTGCCCGATAGCGGCCTGCAAGCCGTTAGGAGTGCGCACATCGTAATGACGGCCCGCCGCGGCGAGCGGCGTGCCGCTGCCTACTTCGCTTGGGCCCACAAGGATATTAACCACCTGTCGATTACCGGCTCCGGCGGTCAACGCGAGCACCAAGAGTTCAACATCTGTACCGGACGGAGCCAACGCAACATCGACTCCTTCGGGCAATGACAGGAGCTCGCGCAAACGCTCCCTCGTAACATTGGCCAGGTCGTGAGCCGCGATGCACGAATCTGCGGCGCCGCGAATTAGTCGAGCGGCGTCCTTAGCGGCCGCAAACCCGCGCGGCGACACCGTCGAACTAGTACATGAACCGAATGGTACCGCCGCAGTCGGTCGAAAACTACAGGAGTAGCGGTTGCGACCATTCTTGGGATCTATTTCTAGCCGCGTATCGCCCCCGGAAGCGAGAAGCTGCTCCAACGGCGACATGGATGCGGGTGTCAAAATTGCTTCTCCCCTTGAACGACAAATCTCCGATGCTCCGCTTGCGACACGGAAATCGTCGTGCATCATTCGGCGATTGCCGCGCCGCCGGTCGGACGAGTCACCGTAAGTTGCGAGAAGTTCGATCGCAGCCGCTGTCGCAAACGCGCCCGCGCCGCCTTCTTCTTTTCCTTGCGTCTTGCCAATGCCTTCGTGGCGAAGTCGAGGTATCGCCCTTGCAGGAGCCCAGAATCGAAACAAAGCTGCTCCATAATTGGGTCACCGCCATCGCCTTCGAGCTCGATGAGGACCGGTCCGCGTTCGCTGAGCGCGACGTCCCACCCCTGTAAATGACAGGACGGCACAGCCGCCGCGCCGCGCATCACCGCATCGCACATCTGCGACCATTCGGGAAACATCAATCCGCTGAAGATGGCCCCCGTCTTGGGATGCTTGTCGATAACGACCGTCCCATTCGCGGTGCGTTGCAGAACTCGGATGACGCGGCCCGTCTCGACGTCGATACCGCCCAGCATGTTGCCGCAGCGCCAAAAGTTGTCGGCAACGCACTCGCCGCTGGGAATTTTCCAAGCTGCTCTGAGGAGCGTTGGCCCATCGTCGTCGGCTAACACAAACATCCGCACTGTGCTGAGCTGGTCGCCAACGATCTCGGCGACCTTTGGGTGGGGCGCCAGCCGCGTTTGGAATAGATAGCCGTCAGGTGCAAACTGCTCAATTTGCTCCGCAAATTGCACAACCGGCACATGCTGCCCCTGCTTCGTCGTGACGCAGTCACCGGTGTGATCGTAGCGCTCGAGATTTGCTACGCCCAAGCTGCACCGGCTGTTCGTCGGCTTGGTGAATATCGGATACCGAGCTTCCGTGCGCAGAAAGCGCTCGACGTCGCTCTTGCTTTGCAGCGCTTTTGCGCCGGGAAACGACCGGACTGCATGCCGCATGGCCTGCGTTTCCGGGATCGGCAGATCGTGTCCGCGAAGCAACGCCGTGATCGTCGGCTTGTCGTTGGCGATCTCCGGCCAAGGCATATCCAGGGCACTCAGTAGTTGCGCTAGCCGATCGGCTCCGAGAAAGGTTTTTTTAGCGTCGGGGGGAAAGCGCTCATCATCATATAACCGGTACAAAAAATACTCGCTCGGCTGGAGCTTACCCTCGCCCCACAGCAGACCGGCAAGTTCGCGCACCAGGGCGGTGAGGCTTTTTCCCGAACCGGTGGCCTCGCGCAACCACTCGATGTATTTCAGTCCAGGGTCGTCCTTTTTGTTGTCCAGCGCAAACGCCGCACTTGCCATTTTTCGTCTCGCGCAGTGTTATTGGATGCTTGTTGGTACGTGCCGCCAACGAAGCGGCCACCGACCCGCCGCGGCGCAGTCGGTCAGCGCTCGAAGCGCACTATCAAGAGTCTACGTTCGCTCTGTTGCGCAAGATGGGGAAAACGTTCCGCGCTGGAGCACGTCTGGCCCGAACATTCATGGTTTGTTCAGACCATCCGTTTTATGCCGAATGCAACGTCTGAAACGACGACGGCTTCGATCGTTCGGTGCGGGTCGGATCGCGGCCGGCGTGGTCCACCCATGTAACGCCGCCGCGGCTTGGTCGAGATTCTTGGGGATCGAAGGCGAGCGACGATTTGTGACAGCCGCGTCACGTTTAGACGGCAGCGGCTTCGACCAGCTCGGCCGCCAGCTTCTTTCGCTCCGGGCAGCCGTTGCAGCTCCACCATTTGGCGGCCAGCTCGCTCGACCAGGCATCGTCGAGAATTACATCGCGCAGGGCCGCCCGCAAGGCTGCTACATCCTGGAAACGATGTTCGGGGTCCTTTTCCAAACAGCGCAGCACGATCTCCTCCAACTCGCGCGGTATTTCCGCGTTGAGCTGCCGTGGCGGAACGACCTCCTGCGATGCGTGGGCGATCATCACTTTAAGCGGATTATCGGCATTGAACGGCGGCTGGCCGGTGAGCATGTAGTACATGACCGCCCCCAGCGAGTAGATATCGCTGCGTGCATCGACGCTGTCGTCGCCGCTGGCTTGCTCGGGAGACATAAACAGCGGTGAGCCGGTGACGGTGCCCGCCATCGTCAACTGTGCGTCGCCGGTGATTTCCAGCGTGGGCTTGGCCAGACCGAAGTCGAGCAATTTTACCACATCGAAAACGCCGCCGCGGTAGGCGCAAAAAATATTGGCCGGCTTGATATCGCGATGCACCAGGCCGATGCCATGCGCCTCGGCGAGCGCGGCGCAAACCTGATCCAACAAGAACACGGCGCGGCCCGGCGGAATCGGCCCGTAGCGTTCAACCATTTCCCCGATGTTATGGCCGGGCAGGAACTCCATGACGTAGTAAAACGTGCCGTCGGCAGTGCGGCCGTAATCGTAGATGTCGATCGAATTCCAGTGCGAGAGCTTGGCCGTGGCGCGAACCTCGCGCTCGAAGCGAGCCAGCATTCGGGGGTCGCCGGCCTTCTCCGGCCGGATCAATTTCACCGCGCAAGGCCGCTTCATCATTTGATGCTCGGCAAGGTACACTTCACCCATACCCCCGGAGCCGAGCCGCTGTTTGAGCCGGTACTGGCCAAGCTGACGAGCGGCAAATGCCTCGCGCCGCAGCGTGCCGATCGTGTGAACGCCTACCACGCCGATCAACAACGAGATCGCAACAAGGAGAACCTGGCCGCTGATGAAGCCACTGTACTCCTGCTGCGAAGCGAGTTGTGCAAACGACGGCAATGAGTACAAGTAGGCGAGAACTCCGACCGGCAAAGCGCCAATAACGCCCAGCACCGCGGCCGCTCGTTGCCACGTATTGGGAATGAACATCGCGTATGTGAATATCAACAGCAACCAGGGAGTTACGAGGACCTCGAGCCGAGCTTGGCCTTGTGGCAAACCAGACAGATAGATAGTCGTATCCACTGCATTCACCACAAAGAACAACGCCGGACAACCGAAAATGACCAACTCTGCTAGACGGAGCTTGGCCAAGGAATAGGCGCAATGTCTGCACAATCGTACGGCGAACGCTCCGAGCACGACGGTCACGATCGCGTGAGTGTAAAAGATTGGCAAATGTTCAAGCTCTCCCCATTCTTCCCAATAGAAGAACCAGCGAATTAAAAACGCAAGAAAGCCAACGAAGAACAAGACCGCGGCGATACGGAGCCGATTGCGCAGCAGCTCGCGAGTCTCGGCGCTCAGGTGCGGCGTGCTACCTTCGACGAGTGCGACTCCGCGTCGCGCTTGCTGGCGGATATCCCCGCTGCTGGAGTCGTTTCGTCGCCGAAAGACGGTCCGCGGCGCGATGACTGTCTCATCGCCGTCGACAGATGACAGCGGTTTGTCCGAGGCAAATTGGTGTTCGACGTGGGCCATGGAACGTGCCTTCAGGCGTTAAGACGACGGCGGGCCCGATTGGTTCGGGGCAGCAAACAAATCCGCTCGGCGATGCTTATTATCGTACTCCGCCGGGCAACTTAAGTGCAGTGGGGAGAGCTCTCGCTCCGCGAGTGATTCTGCTCGCTAAGCGGGCAGCCTATGCCACTACGCCGCGTGACCAGAAGCCATGCCCTGGGGGGTGCCGGCTTTTTGACAGGCCCATTCGGCTATTTGCGTTCGCGTGATAGCTGTAAACGCGGATTGCCCGTCGGTCCGGCGATGCTCACTTAGAATGGTCGAAGCTTCGTTGAGCATGCGCGGCACGTAGAACCAGGCGCCTTGGAGGTCATTTTCTTTCACATCGGGGCCGATGAGGATCAAATCGGTGTTTTGGTGTGCGTTTGCCGCGGCGGCCAACGAAGCCGCCGGTGCACCGGGTACCAGTCCGACGTTGGCGTCGGTGGCGCGCAGGACGCGATACGCATGTTTGAGAGACAGCGGAGCAAGTTTAGGCTGACGTGCTTCGAACCAATCGATGCCCGTGTACCATACCTTTTTGTCGTTCGCCAATCGTTGGGCAATTTCAATCATGGACACGGCGCGGGAGAGATCGCTGATGCCAATCTCAACGATGCGGCAAACCCGGTTGCGATTCACCAGCCGGTAAAGTTGGCGATTGCTTTTGGGCCGTGACAAATTGGCCAAGTAGGCGTAACGAAACCAATTTGCGGCAGCCACGAGCAGTCTCCTGTCGGCGGGGGGGCGGCGGTGTGGGCAAGAGGCGGGTGCTGAGCGCGGCTGGCGGGTTGCAAAGTCGCGCGAGAACCAACAGCGCAGCTCGCCGTCAAAATTGCGTTGCCCAATGGCGGGAGCGCATTGTTAAAGATCGGAAATCGGTGCGCCAAGAATGTACCGAATTTCATTCGGTCGACAACCGCGCAGATAACGCTTCGCGTTTTGAATAGGACATGGCCGTAGATCGCCGCAGTAATGGTGCCGGGTTTGATCGCACCTTAGGGCCGCCGATGGCCCGGCTCACGCGCACGCTAGCTGTTGTGCTAGCGCAAGCCAGCGGCCCGGCGGAGCGGCTGTCAATGGCACGCAATGCTGCCATTAACAGACCGGCCGCGGGGCCGCAATTGAGCTTCTAGTTTTGATACGCAAGCGGAAAAGCGATGGATCGACCCGCATCAGCTCCCGCTGTCCGAATCGTTGTTGGCAATTGCCAAGGGGATCGCGACTGCCGCGGCTACCGTGCCGGCCGTAATGTAGGGGTGACTCTTCACCCAGCCGACCCAACTACTCATCGGGCCGGGGACTTGTCCACGCACCGTTTCATTGCCCGAGACAACCAGGGCGGCCGGACGAGCAGATGGTGGCGCCGTATTAGCAGCCCACAGGCGGCAATCGCTGCCTCCCTGCGGGGTCAAGATTTGGTAGTGGCCGCCGCGAAGTCCCTTAGCCGCAAAGACGCCATTCGAGTCGGTCGTTGTAGTCACGACTTCTTTGCCGGCGAATTGAATCGAAACAGGCGCACCGGCCTTGGCAACGCCCTGTTGATCGATTACCTGTCCGACGAGCAATCCGCCGGCGCGAAGGGCAACATCATTGGTTGCAGTCGCGGCGGGCGTCGCCGCAAACGACAACGGTGGCATTGCCATTCCAACGCAGGCAATAGCCGCTGCGATGGTCCCGAATCCATGAAATTTCATAGTTTCTCCTTATTCACTTACTTGCGAACCACGGTCACCAAGGCCGATCGCAAGGTGATTGACTGCTCGCTAATCGTCCAATTTCGGCTGATTGATAACAGCCAAATTCGGCAAGAACGCGATTTTTCCGCCGGCGCTGCCGGCACTATTTATCACCCAATATCGGCCACACAAACTACCTTACTTGACTCAACCCACGGTTGGAGTTGCATAAAGCACAAAACTTAACCAGTTTGACGAGGCGCCACCTAGCATAAAATCGATCATCGTTGCCAGTGCTTAAAGTGTTGGATCATTTGCTCGGTGGGGTTGGGAACGGCCTCGGCAAGGCGCACGGAAAGCTTTCCCGGCGGCGTCGATTGCTGATAGCAAGCCAAGTAACGCACAAGCGTTTGATGAGCCGCCTCGGGGCCGTGCAACATGAAGTGCACCCATGCCCAGGAGTAGCGGTAATCGGCGGCGTCCATCTGGCTGAGGTCGTCGCGCTGCTCCAGCGATTCGATGCTGCGAACCATGCCCAGGCGCAAGCTCCATTTCCATTTAAGATCATTGAAGTAGGGATGGTCAAATGCTCGTTGGCTCGCTGGCACTTCAAAATACTTGGCAATTCCTTCGTCTAACCAAAGCGGCACCACCGGCAACGATGCATGCAGTAGCGCATGCGTGCATTCGTGACGGAGATCGACATCCATGTCGGCCTTGCGATACGTGTAAACTCCGGGTGATCCGCCTTCCAGTACAAACAGTGCCGATCGATAGGGCACCTTGGGAAAATGCTGGAGTGTGTACGCTCGGTACTGATCGGCACTGGAGAATAAGTACACGTAGATCGGTTCGTTTGCGGCCGATATGCCGAGCGTGCGAATCAGCTCGCGTTGCAGATCGGGAAGCTCCGCAAACATCTTCTCGTACGGAGTAAGCGGAAACGTTGCTTGAAAAATGAACGGACCGACTTGCCGAGAATCCGTCCAAGTGGGATGATCGGCCGCTCCATATGCGGCGACATGCACAAGCAACGAAGCCAGCGCAAAGACCGCCGCGAAAATCAATTTACCGTCTCGCGTCGTGAATCGCATCATGCCACAGCTTTGCTGGTGAACCACCGTCGTTTCCGCCGGATGGTGGTGCGGTGGCCAGATCGCACCGAGAGGCCTTCTGCCACGGCTGCCGGGTTGTTGCCGCAAAGCTCTCGGGCCGTAGCTTCATCGGTCAGTTCGGTAACTCGATCAAATGCCCGCCGCATCATCGGCCGGCGCGAACGGGGGCCATGGGCATCTGTAGCGACGAAGTGAACGAGACCCTCGGCCAGCAACCAATCGGCCATTTGTTGACATTCGGGGCCAAATGTTCCGCAAATGCTGCCGGCCGTAACTTGCAGCAGACAGCCGCCATCGACGAGCGGCGCCACAACTTCGGGACGTCGCAGAATACCTTCATTCCGCTCGGGATGCGAAAGGATGCCGACGATCCGGTGACGCGCCAATTCATCGACCAGCGACTCGAGCGGCAAAAACAACTCATGCGGCAACTCGAGCAAGACGTGTCGCCGCCGATCGCCCAATGTGAGCACGTCGCCACTCAGTAGAGCATCGATCATTCCGGATTCAATTCGCACATCGGCGCCAGGCAGCACCTTTAGCGGTATCTCGGCAACGTCCAGCCGTTGTTGCAATTCCGCAACTCGTCGCCGAATGTCGTCGCCGCGGTTGTGGCCATACGTGCCAAGCTGATGTGGCGTTGCGATGATTGTTGTGATGCCGTCGTCCGCCGCGAGCCGTGCCATCGCCAGCGAATCGCCGCAATCCTTGGCTCCGTCATCGATTCCGGGCAACAAGTGACAGTGAATGTCTACAAATGGAATGGTCATGGCGCGTGCGCGGCAACGAGCCCGAAGCGGCGAGCAGCTCGCTCGACCGTTGGCGGCCGATTCGCGTTCCGGCTGGTTGATGAGATGAGAACTGTTGAGACGAGGAGGTAGAAAAGCGGGCGAAGTATAGTGTTCCAAATGACGGCGTCAATCGCGATTGCCGCGGAGCAGACTGCCTAGAAGCCATATCAAAAACCGGGGGCTAGCGCCCTACGGCTGATTGAATTAGCCGAGACGCGCTAGCGTCCGGTTCTCCTCGCGAGGTTTTGAAGCTGCTTATAGCCGAACGGAAACAATCGGCGGGACAAAAGACGCCGCTGCTCAATCCGCTAGCGGTGCTCGCGCGAGTACCTCGTACTGCGGTCCGTCGGGTGTCAGCTTACTGGCAAACACGGAGACTTCATCGATGAGCATTGAGCCGGCATCGAATTCGGCCAGGCCGGCCAGTTCGCGCATAAGCGGTCGCGGCGGCGCGTTTCTGCCCGCTCGACCTAGCGTGATGTGCGGTACAAATCGCCGGCGCTCGGCTCGATAACCGAGCCGGTTGAGCTTCCGCTGAATCGCGCCGTGCAGAGCGACCATTGTTTGTGCACCCGCACCGGCGCCAAGCCACAGCGTTCGCGGCCGGTCGGGCGCGGGAAAGGCGCCCGCCCCACGAGCTTCGAGGTCGAAGCAATCGAGCTCACCGACAGCGGTGGACACGGCGCTGCACACGGTGGGAATCTCGAGCGCATCGAGCTCGCCGAGAAATTGCAATGTCCAATGCAGATTCTCCGGTTCAACCCATTTCACGTCACCAGCGGCAGGCCGAAGCAATTCGGTGAGCTTTCCCGCCGACTGGCGAACGTCTGGCGAAACTGCGACAGCGATGAAAGTGCGGACGGGCATTGCGGCAAGGTTGCGGGAAGGGATGCAGCCTGATGGACCGAACGGCGGATCAGAAGATCAATCGCACAGCGATACTTAGACGACAAGACTTACAGTTTATCCGATTCAGGCGAAAAGCAAATCGATTGCGAAATCGGCGTAATGGGACAAGGTTGTTTTGGATCAACAATGTAACATTCCGACGTTCTCCGCGGAATCTAGCCGGTCCAATCGGAGCACCTTGGGTTGACAGAGGAGGAACTGGCTTACGACCGAAGTCCGTTCGCAGCAATTCTTTTCGAGCTGTCGCCAGCAGCAGTGTCGTCGACCGGTTGATCGCTTGGAGGACTTTCTGGCGGGGGCGGTTTTCACGCAGAGGAATTTTCCATGGATGCCGGCCGATTCCTTCGGCCGGTCATGGGAACGAGCTGTAAGCTCTGCGGCTGCAGCCAACGTGTTCCAAACACGTTATTGGGCGCGCTCGTTCGCCGGCCGGCCATGGCCCCACCATTCGCTGATTGATTGAAAGACAACGAAGAACGCCGGCACAAAGAACACGGCCAGCAGTGTGGAAGCCAACATGCCGCCGAACACAGCCGTGCCGAGCGCCCGCTGCCCGGCGGCTCCGGCGCCGCTCGCCACGGCCAGAGGCACCACGCCCAGAATAAACGCGAAGGAGGTCATTAGGATCGGCCGGAATCGCAGCCGTGCGGCGTGCGCGGCAGCGTGCTGAATGGTTTCGCCGCGGGCTCGCAAGTCGCGCGCGAACTCGACGATCAAAATCGAATTTTTGCTCGCCAGGGCAATGATGAGCACGATGCCGATTTGCGTGAATACGTTGTTGTCCATTCCGCGGAGCGACACGGCAGCCACGGCGCCCAGCAACCCTAACGGCACGACCAGGATCACGGCCCACGGGATGAACCAGCTTTCGTATTGGAATGCGAGCACCAGATAGACCAACAGCACGGCCATACCGAAGACCCAGAGCGCTTCGCCGCCAACGCGTTTTTCCTGGTAGGCCATGCCGGTCCATTCGTATCCCATTTCGCGCGGCAAATTCTGCGCGGCGATTTGTTCCATCAATTGCAGCGCTTCGCCCGTGCTGCGGCCGGCGGCCGGCTCGCCGGAAATCGAAGCTGATGGATACATGTTATAACGATGGATAATCTGCGGCCCGTACGACCGCTTAACCGTTGCCAAGGTGCTCAGCGGAACCATTTCGCCCCCGCGAGTCCGCATTTCCAGCCGTCGGATATCTTCCGGCTCGGCACGGTACTTGGCTTCGGCCTGCACGCGGACCTGATAAATGCGGCCAAACTTATTAAAGTCGTTCACGTAGGTGGACCCGAGGTAGGCCTGCATCGTCGAGAATACGTCACCTAACGACATATCCAATAGCTTTACTTTTTCCCGGTTTATATCCACGTACAGTTGTGGCACGCCGGGCCGGAATGAGGTGGTAAGCCCATTGAGACCAGATTGGGTTTTCGCATCCTCCAGGATTCCCGTGACGACCTGAAACAGCGCGGTTCGGCCG
>CAWEDY010000025.1:0-93466 GCA_963807935.1 uncultured Planctomycetota bacterium | reverse complement strand
GGAGAAGCTCCCAAGGGTTCGGCTGTTCGCCGATGAAAGTGGTACGTGAGCTGGGTTCAGACCGTCGTGAGACAGGTCAGTCCCTATCTACTGTGGGCGCACGAAACTTGCGGAGGTTCTTCTTTAGTACGAGAGGATTTAGAAGGACGGCCCTCTGGTGTGCCAGTTATCGCGCTAGCGGTATGGCTGGATAGCTATGGTCGGAAAGGATAAACGCTGAAGGCATCTAAGCGTGAAGCCCGCTCCAAGATCAGGTTTCGTTGGGCAATTGCCCGAAAGTCCCCTGGAAGACGACCAGGTTGATAGGCCGGATGTGTAAGTGCAGTAATGCATTCAGCTAACCGGTACTAACGGACGAACGCTTGGCCACATTTATCCAACGCTCTTTGTAGCGGAGTTGGTGTTCCAACCGACTTCGAAAATAAAGGACAAGGAAAGTGTCAATTTAAGATTTAGGATTTATCGATCGAAGATTTCCGGAACTCGAAATCCCCAAATCATAAATCTTAAATCAACAAATCTTAAATTCGCGTCACTCTTGCAACTCAAAACCAAACTTGACCCAGGCTCGCATCATCTAACCGTGCTGCGAGCCTCTTCTGGCGACCATACCGTAGAGGAAACACCTGTTCCCATTCCGAACACAGCCGTTAAGCTCTCCGGGCCGATGATAGTGCCTACCAGCGCGAAAGTAGGTATCGCCAGGTTTTATTTAAAAACCCCGCTCGACTGCTAAGTCGCGGGGGTTTTTGCATCTGCTATATTGGATCGTTGTTTTGGAATGCACAAGTCGCTGAATGAACGGAGGACGTCATGGTGAAAACGACATCGCCTCATCAAGCCGACGTTTGCGAGCGTACGCTCGATTGGCGAGAACGGTACGCTTGGGTTGAACGTGGCGGTCGCACTGTTGGCGACTTTTTGGACGCCTTTGGCGAGACCAATAAAGTCATCGAAAATCTCGGCGAGCGTCTCAACGCGGAGCGCTGGGCGATTGCTGGCGTTCAACTTAATGGAGGCGGCTATAGCAGTAAGCCCGGAAACTATCAACGAAACTTAGAACTTGGAAGGGTCGTGGCAAAGAAGTTCAGAAACAAGAGGATCATCGTGCTGAGTCGATTTATTCCGGCCAAATGACGGCGCATTGTGCGCAACAAAAAACAGCCGTTAAGCTTTCCGGGCCGATGATAGTGCCTACCAGCGCGAAAGTAGGTATCGCCAGGTTTTATTCTCAAAAACCCCGCACGACTCAACCAAGTTGTGCGGGGTTTTTATAATTCCCGATGTGATCCGATAGGAGTGCGGGCAAGGTCGCAAAATGTGCCATCACTGCTTGCGGCATGTAAATCGGCAACGCAACGCGTCTTTTACTGCGGCCGCCCTTTCTTCATGACTCTTCATGCGGCGCGACGATAAGTCCATTAGATCCCACCTCGCTGGGCCGCCAACGAATCGGCTCACCTTTGCACTCCACGGTTAGACGACCTGCCAGGCAACCCGCCATCCGCGAATCAGCTCCCCGGCAATGATCAGCGAGTGCTCCGCAATGCGCTCGCCGATGCCATTGCGCCTGCCCCCGTAAGGAGATCCACTCATGCTCCGACGCCGCACCTTCACGTTCGAGTCTCTTGAAAAGCGAAACCTGCTCGCCGCTGGCAATATAGCAATCGAAAACGGCCTGCTCGGCTTTCGTGGCACCAAAGGCGACGACGTCATGAAAGTCGAGCACATCGGCCACCAATACAAGCTAACGCTTAATGGCCAATACGCATTCGTCAACGACATCGGCCCGTTGCAGGCCGTCATCGTCGACGGCCGCGCTGGCAACGATCAAATAACGATCGATTCCAGTGTTACCGTGCTTGTCTTGGCTCGCAGTTCAAGTGGAATCGGGGGGGCTGATTTTGTGAGAGACCTCGATCACGATTTCGGTTTCTTTCTGACGAACACGAGAAGGGGCTAGCCGGGGGTCCAGGGGGCGGCAATGAGCGCCCCTGGTCGCTGGCACGACGCCAGCGAAATCCCGACAGGATGTCCCCCTCATGCGGCGTCCTCCATCATCTTTTCCAACTTGGCTTGCGCCGCGGGCCCAGGCCTGCCAACGCGGAATCTGGATCTTCCGCCGCGTCGCGGTAAACTTCGATCGGCACGAGCACATCGCCGCCTTCCTCCGGAACCAAGGCCCAATGCGGCCGACGCTCGTTGTAACGAGCGCGGAACTCGGCCAGGCACTCGCGCGGTGCTGTGGATGATCGTACAAGCGCCAGTACACTTCCTCGGTCTTCAAGGTCGCGTGGAACCGCTCCAACAGGCCCAATTGCTGCGGCGTGCGGTACTGGATCCGCACGTGGCTGAACTGATCCTTAACGAACGCCGTGAACCGCCGGGCCAGGAACGACGGCCCGTTGTCGGTCACCAGGAACGGACGCTTCACGAGTGGTCCGCCAATCCGCTCCGCTTCTTCCCGCGCCATCTTCAAAGCGTAGGCCGTTTCGGCCGCGCTGTAGCTCGGCGTGAGGTGACAGGCGAGCAAGTACCGGGAGTAGTAATCGATCACCGTCACCGCGTACCACCAGCCGTAGCCGGGAATGTGAATGTAGGTCACGTCCATCTGCCACAAGTCGTTCGGCCCTTGCGGCAACAGCTCGAACAGCTTGGCCGCCTGATAGACCTCGGCTCGCCGCGTCTTGCGTTTCTGCAATAAACCGTGGTCTTTCATCACCACGTACGCCTCGCGGTCCTTCACGGCTGAGAGCGCTCGCCGGCACATCACGGCGATCCGCTTGTAGCCGTACCAGGGATTCGTCGTGGCCATCGTGACCACCGCCTGGACCACCTCGCCCGCGATCATCCGCCGCGCCGGACCCGGACGTTTTCGCTCTCCCTCACGCGGCGGGCGATGCCAACTACTCGACGCCACACCCACCAGCCGCAGCACCTGCGTCTGCCGTGCTCGGGGCGGCGGCATCTCGGTCCGGAGTTCGGCGGCAATCATCTCGCGACTCTCCCCGCTCAAACGGACTGGCCCGAAAGTTTTTTTAAAATGCGGTTGGCAATCGTGTATTCCCCGATCACCTGGTCCCGCTTCTCGATCTGCTGTTCCAGCTCGGCGATCCGGCGCTGGAGTGGATCAGCGTTCTTCTTCCCGCTGCCATTGGCCAGCGCCGCCTCGCCCGCCGCCAAGAACTCGTCTCGCCAGCGGTACAGCGTCGGCTCGCTCACGCCGATTCGCCGAGCAATCACTGCCGCCGGCTCTTCTCGCCGCAGCAAGCTCAGCACCGCCTCTCGGCGGTCCTTCACGTCCACATTGCACTGTCTCGACATCGCTTCGACTCCTTCTGGTCATGGGTCCATCAGCCCCAATCTACCAAAGAAGTCTCTCACATCGCGATTCCCTGGAACCTTGAGCTATACATGCTCACTGGCGTGCTGGGTGGCAAGGGCGACGACATCATCCGGGGCGGCGGCGGCGAAAACTATCTCTTTGGCGACGCCGGCAACGATACAATCTACAGCGGTGGCGATGCAAACCTTATCGGCGGAGGCGCCGGCGACGACGTGATTTATTGCGCCAACGGCCAAGCTCACGGCGATAAGGGAAACGATACGCTCTACGGCGGTGATGGTAACTGCTCGCTCTTCGGCGATGCCGGAAACGACAAACTCTATGGTGGGTATGGCGGCTTCAACGGAGGCATGATCGACGGTGGCCCAGGAAACGATTATATCGAAACAGGCGGTCACGTTTACTATGGAACGTCTTACAGTGACCCGGTCTATGGCGGCCCGGGCAACGACACCATTTACGCCACCATCGCGGGCGCCACGATCCATGCCGGCGCCGGAAACGACGAGATCCACGGCAGCAGCTACCACGACGAGATTTCGGGTGACGAGGGGAACGACATCATCTACTGCGGCGACGGCAACGACGGCTGCAACGGCGGCAAAGGCAACGATATTATCTACGGCGGCGACGGTGATGATACCATCAACGGCGACGAAGGCCGCGACCAGATTTTCGCCGAATTTGGCAACGACACCGTTCACGGCGGCGCCGGTAAAGATCTCCTGCAAGGCGGCGGCGGCGCCGATTGGCTCTACGGAGACGAGGGGAACGACTCGATCAATGGGGACGACGATGCAGACGTGATTGATGGCGGCCTTGGAAACGACATCTGTTATGGCGGTGACGGCGACGATTGGATTACCGGCGGTCTTGGCCGCAACCAGGTCGACGGCGATGCGGGAAATAATCTTCTGACCTCCAACAACCCAGCCGACACGCTACTCAACGGAATCACAACCGATATCAGTCACAACCTCTCCAGCTTCTTCTATATGTACAACGTCAATACCAACGTCGGGAACGGAACCGCGAAATCTGACGTGCTCAATGACGACGGCGTGCTTACGTATAAGCTTCATCTGCACATTTTCATCTTTCCGCAATACGAGGGGACGTATGACGTTCTCATCGACGGCAGTAAGATTGGCCAGTTTGATTTCAATTCGTACAACGGCGACGTCGACCTGACCTTTTCGACCAACCCGAGCGCAGGCGAGGAAGCCTTCCCTGCCGGCTTCACGGGAATTCAAGAGGGCTCAACGATCGAAATCGTTGGCCTCGTCGGCGGATTGGGTTCATTCCAGCCCATGCCCTTCGGAGCGCGCGGCTAACTGGAATGGTATCGGCCTGGCCGCCGGCGTTGCGGTGGCCGAATTCCTCGAGGGCAAGTGCGCGGATCGCCAGCAGTGGTTCGCCGCCACCTTTCCCAAGTTCCGCACGAAAGCGCCTGCTCCGCTGGCTCTTCGATCACTTCCACAGCGACCTGCTCGTCGGCGCGATGCTCGCCATGCGCCCCATCCGCATGGCCGCCAGCCAAGTCTACCTTCACCGCCGCGGCGTCATGAAACCGGCGAGGTCAACAACGCCACGGACGCCGAAAAAACGTCAACAGCATCGCCCCCAGTAAGAGGATGGCGCCGGTGGCCGGTTCGGGAACCTGAGCGCTAACGCCATCAGCAGAGAAAAAGCCTTCCACTCCGTTGCCGCTGGAAGTTGTGCGGCCATAATTGCGCCGCCACCTTTCGTACTCATCTGGGGTGCCGCCGTTCTTACGCCAAGCGACGTAGTCGGCCGTATCGACCATGCCGTCGTGGTTGAAATCACTCGCCGCCGGAAGGGCCTGGTCAAATAGCCAGTCAAAGAGTTGCGGCTCGCTGTAGGCATCGTTGAAACTATTGCCGTGGGTTCCGAAAGGATACTCTGTGTATCGAGGATCGCCGCCTAGCATCCGGAGCGCCTCAATTATTTGTTGCGTTTGGCTGGTCGGCACAACTTCATCGGCCGTGCTGTGAAATGCCCAAATGGGCATATCCTTGACGTTTGCCAAATTCCCGGAAGTGCCGCCGGTTGCGACAGGCACGGCCGCCGCAAATTTATCGGGGTACTGAGTGATAAAATCCATTACACCATTGGCGCCCATCGATATGCCCATGACATATTCCCTGTTCACATCGATGTTGTATTGGCCTTCCAGCGATGCCATGATGTCGAGCACCGCGCTTAAGGCCTCGGGGCTCCAGTAATTGCCAAATCCGGAATGAGTCTGCGGCACAAGTAGGATACTCTCGTACTCCGGGTCTTTTGCCCGTGCGGCCAGCCTTTGCGATACCACGTGACTCGCCGGTCCAATGTTGTCTGTGCCCGTCTCCCCCGCCCCGTGCAACTGTACGATCAGCGGATATTTGCGCTGCGGATCGTAGTCGGGCGGCACAAACACGCGGTAGGGCATAACCACTCCCTCAGGGTCCGTATAACTGAACGGTTGGAAATCGTCGAGCGAGGTCGTCGCGACTGGTCCGCCGTTCATCGGGCCTGGCGGCGCGCCGCCAATGGATGTTCCGGCTGGTGTAACATCGGCCCAAGTCGTTCCTACCCGCAGCTCGTCGAAGACGATTCCCGCCGGTGCGCCGCCTTGAGTACCCTGACGCAGCATTAATGTGGCAATCTGCCCAGACGCAATATCGTTGCCGGTAGAAGTGCTCAGGATCGTTCCCGTTGCGGGAGTCGTTCCGCCAAACGTCGACGGGGCCGGATTGAGATACAGCGACACCGTATCATCCGAGGTCGATCCGCTATTAAACGTATAGCTTGTCACGGCGAATTGGACGGGCCCATTTTCGCTGGCGGTGTATACGCCGGTATCCCATACCGTTGTCGTTGATGGGTTTTTGCGCACGCCGATATTGTAGTTCGCCGGGTTGTCCGTCGTTTCGGGCGTCGGCCGTACGCGTAGCATCGCATCATATACCGACGGGCTGCCTGATTGCGGTCCGGGTGTGTTGTTGAAGGCAGCGACAACCCCGCCGGTCGACGGAAGACCTGTGATATCGGTAATGCGAAATGCGAATGAGGCGTATAACGTCCCGCTGTCGATCGAGCCTATTCCTAGGCGCGCTGTATAGCCGTTGCCTCCATACCAAACAGCGTTGCCGGCCGGCTCTTGCAGGCCGGCAACCCCAAGATTCAGATCAATAACCTCGGTGCCAACCAGCGCATTGAAAGTAGACTGCGTGTTGTAACCGGCCGGATACCATTGATTGCCGTTCGCGGCTGTCTTGCCGCCGCCATCCACCGCAGCACCGTCTATCCCGTCCAGCGCATCACCCACCGGGTACGCAAACGGCTCATAGACGATCAATTCGGCGCTGGCCGTGAGTGACGCCAGCCCGGCGTAAAAAAAGATCAACGCGCTGAAAAATTTCCGCATGTTCGACTTCGATGCGACGCGCAGATCAAAACCCATGTCGCATTTGCATGTAAAATAGCGGCCAAGCACAGCCCGATGAGTCGGCACCTCGTCGCACTTATGTTGCATTAGTCTTACTCCGTAAATTGATCGGAGCTGTCTCGCCGCCCGCTAATAGTGATCACTTCGGCATTGTAGCGAACTTGGGACCGTAACGCCAACTTTGCCCGCGTTTTGTCCGATCCGCACAATGCGTCACCGCAACCAGCTCTCTGGCTGCACCGCGCAGTCCCCCCGCGTCGGCTGCCAAAGATCTCAAGGGTCGGCGCTCGGCCGTCGACCTGATGCTTTGCGCCAGCGGCTGAAAGCAAACATTCAGCGGGGCGCTAGCGATACCATCAAACGGCGCAGCGCGACTCAGCATACCAACTCGACCAAATGAAGCCGATCAAAAGCGAATTTGACGGCGTCGATCTTCGCAATCTGTCGCCGGCTTGGGAGCAAACCAATAGCGCAGCGGTATCACCAACTCGCCGTGTGTCACTTCTGGGCACCGCGATCGAAGTATCGCAATCTCAGCATGGCCACCAAGCAACTTCGCACCCAAAGCCTGGTCCCAAACCTGCTGACGCGTGAAGAAACTCTCGCCATGGTGGAGGCGATGAGTCCCGAGGATCGGGCCAAGTCTCGCCCGAGTGGCTCACCCCGGTTGAAAGATTCGGCTCCCTCCCCTTTGGCGACTCAAAGGTTTCGTGTTGGTTTCGCAGTCACTGACGCCGCCCCTTGCCGGCTGCCACTGGCTCCGCCAATACGGGCCCCTACGAAGTGCTTGCAGTAACCGCAAATAAGTTTTGTGACTGCGCTGGAGCCCATCAGCGGCCGTCCTGCACGGCGTTCCCGGTCTTCCAGCCGATCGTCGCGGGGGCACGAGGGCATTGTGCACAAAAGTGTTCGTTGATTCCCGCGGCGATCCTGATATCCTAGCCAGATACGGCCGAGTCCGACGCCAGCTTTCGCTAGCGCATCGGCTCACAGCACGACACCGCCGCGTTTGTCACAAATTTGTTCATGACCCAATTGCATCCATGCGTGAGTAGGAGCCACAACTCGCGCAAACCGCGAGGAATTCGATTGCGCGCGCAGTGCGCTGGTTTGCCAGCAGCAACATGAAGTCGGCTAGTGACTTACGAGAGATGGTCGACAAAGAATCAATTTCCAAAAATCGAAATCTTCCGAGCGCCACGCTGTTTTGCCCGCCATGACCACAATACACCAACCAAAAATGCCGGCTCTAAATCTGCTCCGCACATGTCGCATCCTGGATCCTACATTGCTAGCCGCCGCCCTGCTCTGCTTGGTGACACTTCCAGCGAATGCTACCGAACCGGCGAGGCCCAAGCTCAACGTCCTGTTTATCGCCGTCGATGACCTGCGGCCCGAGCTCGGCTGCTACGGCTTCTCACAAATCAAGTCGCCGAACATCGATGAACTTGCCAGGCACGGCCTGCAGTTCAATCGGGCTTATTGTCAGTACGCGTTGTGCAACCCGTCGCGCTCGTCGCTGCTCACTGGCCGGCGGCCGGAGTCGATTCAGATTTACGATCTCGCAACGTTCGTTCGCACGCACGTGCCGAATGTGGTGACGCTTCCGCAATTTTTCAAGAACAACGGTTACGAGGCCCGCAGCATCGGCAAGATATTCCATGTCACCAACGGCAACCACGAGGACGATATCTCCTGGAGCGCCCGCGCGTGGCAATCGCCGAGGGACGATAAGCGGAAATCAAAATCCAAAAGCACGGCCGCCCGAGCTTCGGCGAAACAGCCGGCTATCGCGGAACGAACAAAGAAAGGCAAGCGCAAGGTCGGGGCCGAGGCATTCGAGCCGCGTGCCAACATGCTGCCGTACGAGTCGCCGGACGTCGCCGACAACCAGCTTCTCGACGGCCAGATCGCTGACAAAGCAGTCCGTGTGATGAATGAAATCAAGGACAAGCCGTTTTTTCTGGCCGTCGGTTTCCACAAACCGCACATGCCCTGGGTCGCACCGCGAAGATACTGGAATATGTACCAGGATTCTGACGTGCACCTCGCCGCATTCCAAGAGCTGCCGGCCGGCGCCGCCGCGTTTGCCAGCAACGACGCCGGCGAGTTTCGCAGTTACAAGGGCATCCCTAAAGAAGGGCCGATCCCCGAGGCCAAGCAGCGCGAGGCCATCCATAGCTATTTCGCCTGCATCACTTACACCGACGCCCAAGTCGGCAAAGTGATCGCCGAACTCGAGCGGCTCGGCCTGCGAAAGAACACCGTCATTATCCTGTGGGGCGACCACGGCTACCAACTCGGCGAGCACGGCACTTGGAACAAACGCACCAACTGGGAAGTTGCCGCCCGCGTGCCGCTGATGATCAGCGTGCCCGGCCAGCAACATGCGGGCGAAAAAACGGACGCGCTTGTCGAGCTCGTGGATATGTACCCGACGCTCGTTCAACTCTGCCGCCTCGACCCGCCCGCGGGGCTGGAAGGCCGCAGCTTCGTGCCGCTCTTGCGCAAACCCGATTTGCCTTGGAAAGATGCCGCCTTCACAACGTACTACAAACCATTGCCGGACATGGGCACCGGCTTCGGTCGCGCGATGCGAACCGACCGCTATCGCTTCGTGGAATGGAGCGGGCCGAAATCGAAGAAGGTTGTCTGTGAGCTATACGACGAAGTGGACGATCCGCTGGAAAAAACGAATATCGCCGACCGGCCGGAAAACGTGGACCGCGTAGCGAAGCTCAAGCTTCAGCTCCACGAGAGAAGCAAAGAATGAATTCAACACACGGCCCGCCGGATCTGCGTTCAACGGACGATGATCGCCAATGCATTAGTCAAACGGAAACTCTCTCATCTGAACGTCATCATCATCTTCCACGGTGCCGATGTTTGCGTCTTGCTCGAGGAACATCTTGCCATCGGCGAAAATATCGGTGTTGTCGAATTCGTAATTGAACGGCGGGCCGGCACCGAGCGCGTTCGTGCTCGTGTTGCCTTCCAGCTCAATGTACACTACGGGCCGGTTGCCGAAGGCGTCCTCATTTTCTGCAAAGAACTCGCGATTGGCGCCGCCGTTGTTGCCCGAGAGGTTGTTGTCCAGCACGCTGATGGCTGAAGTTCCCGTGCCGGAGAACAACAAGTGAATACCTTCCAGGCCATTGTTGTCGGCCGTATTCTCAGTGATTTCGGCTCGCGAGAACAGATTGCCCGTGATCTCGAATTCGATGCCGCGAGCGCCATTGCCGTTCGTCGTGTTTTCTTCCACGTCGCCATGGAAGATGCCGCAGCTCAGGAACAAGCCATTGGTACCGTTGTTATTGGCTGAGTTTTCAGAAATATCGCCACGGAATTCGTCGACCGCGACCGAAACGCCGTTGGCGGCATTGTTGACTGCTGTGTTGCCCTCGATTTCACCGCGAAAGATGAAGGGACCGCTGATATCGATGCCGTTCGAAGTTACGCTCGCATTTGTCGTGTTATCACTAACCTCGCCCTTGAAATCGCTGGCCAGGACAATGCGGATGTTTTGAAGAATACTATCGGTCACAACGTTGTCGGTAACTTCACCCTTCACAATTTCGGTTTCACCCGATTCGCCCTGCACGTGGTTTAAGAAAATGCCGCTGCCGGCCGAGCCGGTGATGACGTTGCGGTTGATGTCGAAGCCGTCGATTCCATCGGCAAAGATGCCGTTCCCAAGGGCGTTTTGCACTTCCATGTTCGATACTTCTGAGTCGCCGCCGGCAATTACGATGGCGTTGCCGGGCGACGCCTGGATGATCGGTCGATTTGCCCCGCCGTTGCCGGCCGGCAGGATAATCTCGTCGAGTTGATCGGTTTTTACCTTGTGCAAATTGCCGGCGCCTTCGCCGAGCAGCCGTTGATCTTCGGCGAGCGTGTACGCCTGGCCGACAAACACGCCATTCGCATGCACGTACACGATGTCGGCATCCTGCGTGTTGGGCAGCGCGTTGAACGGATCCTCGAATGTGCCATTGTTGGCGCCGGCGGCGCCCGCTTCAACGTGGACGACTTCGATTGGGTCATCGTCGTGGGTCAGCACGATCGGCCCGGTAACGAACCTTTCCCGTTGCACTTCGGCGACGGCAACTTGCTCGTTACGTTCGACAGGAACGAGCAGCCGGCGGGCCATATTGGGCCGGCTCAGTCCGCCGCGCGCACCAACAAACCACGTAATGCCGCCATAGATATTGGTGCCGAACAAGTCATCGTGGCTGACGGTAAAGTTGGCCGAGATATCGGGTGCCAGGAAACCCCGCACGCCGCATTTCTCACCGACGGCATTCTGCCCGAATTCGCCATCGAGTACATATCCACCAACAAACGTCTCGGATGCGCGCCGAAATGGCGAGCGATTTCCATATCAATGCCGTTCAGTGCCACGCGATGAAGTTTTTCGAGTTCCAAGTTGTTGGCCAGAATGTTGTTGCCTTGAAAGAAGATATTGGTCGCGGCCGTGGGTTCGTACTCAGACTGCGTCTCAACATGTTCGCCAAGCACGAAATAGCCATTCGTGCGAAACGACCAGTCCTCTGTAAAAAGCTCGAACGCGACCGACCCTTGTTGAAATTCCTGCTGCCAGTCGTAGAACACGCCGCCGCCGAGGAGCATGTCGTTTGCGATCACTCGGCGATGGATGCCAGCGGTGAAGCCACCCTCGGCGTCGTCCGTGACGCGGGCCGCCAAGTCGAACAGCACCACGCCATCGGAAGTCCAGGCGAACTTCGTAAAGCCGAGGTGTGTATAGGCTGGCACGTCTCCCTGCCCATCGCCCTCGATGTGCGTAATGCGAAACACCTCCTTCAGGTCGGAAGTGAAATACTCGCCTTGGTACTGATTGGTATATGGCTGCGACTCCGTGACACTGCTGGCCGGGCCCGGCGGGGTGGCCGTGAGCGGCAGGGGCTGAGCCGGGTTCGCGGACGAGGTTTGCGCGGTCGTCGCGGGCGGAATGGCAAGTGCCCGGGGCCCTGGTTCAAGGAGCACTGCTAGGAACGCAAACGTAAACGCAGGCCCCGCCAAGCGCAAGGTAGTCCGGATATCACAGTTCTTCCGAAGTTGACGCATGACTGTACCGCAATTACCGGGAAAACGGGCGCACAAGAACAGGTGCCGTATGCATTATCGGATTTGTAACGCGTATTTCCGTTATGCGGCGCGGCGCATTTTTCGTTATTTTCCGCATAATAGGGCGATTTTCTCCGCCCTGTATGGGTTGCATTCGATATGGGGAAGTTAACGGATGGACCGATTATTTAGGTTATTCCCACGATGCGAAGCTGCTGGCAGATGAGTTTTCCAAATGTGCCGATTATGCGGTGCGCAGCGGGACTCTCCGCATTTAACAATGCATTTGGTATGATAGGCCCGTCGCTTGGCGGGAAAACAGACATCATCCAAAGCGTTTCATGCCGGACCTGGCCGTCGTCAATTATGGTCCCGAGAAATACAGCGTCGAGCTGCGGGAGGTTCCATGCGCTTCGATTCGCGAGGATGAGGTCCTTCTGCAAGTGCAAGCGGTCGGCGTTTGTGGCAGCGATTTGCACATGTGGACAGCTCAGCAAAGCTGGCCCATGAATTACCCGATCGTTTTGGGGCACGAGTTCTGCGGCGTGATTCGCGAAGTGGGCCGCAGCGTTGCCGGCTGGAACGAAGGTGACCGTGTCGTGTCGGAAACGGCGGCCGTCATCGACTTGAATAGTCCGCTGGTGCGCGAGGGCCGATACAACCTGGATCCGACTCGTCTCGGATTCGGGTCGATGGTCGATGGCGCGATGCGCAGCTTTGTTCCGGTACCCGCGCGGATTTTGCATCGCATGCCGTCGCGGATGACGTTCGAACAGGCGGCGCTCACCGAGCCGTGCTGTGTCGCTTACAACGCCGTCGTCCACAACGCGCGTATCCGCCCCGGAGACCGCGTCGTTGTCTTGGGACCGGGGCCAATCGGAATCCTTTGCGGCGCGATCGCGCGATTGTGCGGCGCGAGTGTTGCCGTCGTCGGCGTGGAAAACGATCGGGCGCGGCTTAAAATCGCCGGACAGTACGGCTGCGAATCGATTGTCGGCGATGTCCGCAATTGGGCGCGCGAAGTCGACGGTCTGGGTGCAGAAGGTATCGTCGATGCGACTGGAGTCTCGGCTGCGCTTGCTACAGCGCTCGATCTGGTGAGGCCGGGTGGCTGGATCAGCAAAGTCGGCTGGGGTCCGCAGCCCGTGGATTTCTCGCTCGATCGGTTGGTCCAAAAAAACATCACGCTGCAGGGCAGTTTCAGCCACAACTGGCCGATTTGGGAACGAGTGATTCGCTTGATTGCATCAGGATCGCTCGACGTACGGCCAATCACGGGCGGCGTGTGGCCGCTCGCCCAGTGGCGCGAGGCATTCGAAACAATGCAATCGGGCCGCATCGTGAAAGCTATTCTTAAACCGCAGACCTTAAGATAAGACATTGAAGCGCAAGACAATTTTTGAACAGGATTAAGTGAGGGTAATGGCGAACAGGAAAATACGATCTCTACTGCCTCTTGTTCAAAGTCCTTGAAATCTGACCGTGCGCTGCACCGTATGCGATTACAGGACAAGGTTATACTCGTCACCGGCAGCACGACCGGCATCGGCGCAGCGATTGCCCGGCGCGTTGTGGCTGAAGGCGGATGCGCGGTGGTCCAAGGGCGGAACGCCGAGCGAGGCCAAGCTCTGGTCAGTGAGTTGGGAGACCGCGCACACCTGGTGATTGCAGACCTTGCAGATGCGGCTGCCCCCCGCCGAGTTATTGATGCCTCGATCGACGCTTTCGGCAAGCTCGATGGCCTGGTGAACAACGCCGCGTCGGTCGCCCGCAACGATCTTCATCACACCGATGCCGCATTCTTCGACAACATGATGGCCGTGAACGTCCGCGCCCCGCTGCTCTTGATCCGTGCGGCCTACTCTCATTTGAAGAAGTCGGAAGGTAGTGTGCTGAACATCGGCTCGATCAACGCGTATTGCGGCGAGAGCAACCTGGTGGCGTACAGTATTTCGAAGGAGGCGCTGATGACGCTTTCGCGGAATCTTGCCGACGCGCTGTGTTACGAAAAAGTTCGTGTGAATCATTTCAACGTGGGTTGGGTGCTCACGCCGAACGAATACAAGCAGAAAATCTCCGACGGGCTGCCAGCGGATTGGCCCGAGCATATCGAGCCGCAATACGCACCGTCCGGCCGGATCATGCCGCCCGAAAAAATCGCCACAGCGGCAGTCTACTGGCTGAGCGACGAAAGCAAGCCCATTAGCGGCAGTGTGATCGAACTGGAACAGTTTCCGATGATTGGCCGCAATCCAGTGAAAAAGGGCGACTGATGCCCTGGCTGGCCGCCTTTCTTAAGGCGTTTGTGAACCACCTGTGCATCGAAGGCACGAGGACGCTGCGTGAGTGGATCGAGATTGGCGCGATTTCTGCGAGACAAAATCGCGACGCATTGGATGCGATGCTAGTTGCGTCAGGCTTCCTGCTCGTATCTCTGGCGGATGAAATCGAACAGCTGTTTTCGGCTTTGATTGGCCGACAGTTTGTCCTTATGGCGGAGTTTTTCGGCCCGATTGGCCAGCTCGTCATCTTTGATGACCTCGCGAAACCAGCTGGCGTAATCGCCTTGTCTCAGGTGGTGCTGCCACGTTTTGTCGTCCACGCCCTCTCCCAACTGCATGAAGATTCGCAGGTTTTGGGCCGCGAGGTTTAGCTTGCCATCCGGTCCGCGGAAGTAGAATCGATCTTGCGGGTCCATATCGCCATCGAGGTATCCGTGGCGGTGACGCTGATAGTCGCCGCGCGGTGGCACTCGCTTGAACCAGGCCGGCTTTCCGTCGCGGCGCCACCACGCAATTGCGCGATGCGTGTGGCGATCGGGCGGTGGGGCCACTTCAGGCGTGGGCTCTCCCAGCAGTTCACAATACTGCGCCAAATGCTTCGCTGGCTCCTCGCCAATCGCCACGAACAAGTCGGCGCCGCGGAGAATTGTTTCCGGCATTTGGTCGAGGAAGGCGGTGATGAACATCACGCTGCGAAGTTCTTCCAGGTTCAAATCCTCGGCCGGCCGCCATTTTGCCGAGAGCGGATAGTGGGCCTCATCAATGAGATACCAATGGGGCCGGCCCGTGCGGCTGCGGTATTCCATGAGGGCACGCAGGATGCGAGCAAATACGGGCGGCTGCTCAGCAGTTGGCGTTCCGAACAGGCTGATCACGCAGCTTTTATTCGGGTCTTGAAGAACTTGAATCATTTCCTCGACCACGGGTGTCTGTTGAATGGTTCCGAGGACGACTGGCTCGTTCAACTCTTGATAATCGCCTTCCGGGTCGATGACGCAGGTTTGGTAGCCCTGCTCTGTGAGTTGTGCCAACATGGTCAACGCCAACTGCGATTTTCCCCCAGCCGGATCGCCGGTAACGAGCGCACGTGTGCCATATACGGGAATACGAACGTCGTGGCCGGTCAAATCGGTGCCTAGCAGGATTCCGCGTCCGGGCCGATGATGCAGGCGTTTCAAATCATTGTCTAGCAATTGGTCAATTAGCTCGCGGACACCCGCTCCTCGCGCACCGCGCATCACGAGGTCCACCTGCTTCTTCACGACGTCGAGAGCGTTGTCGACAGCGACCGAGGCATCGCAAAGTTTCAAAAACGCTTCGTCGTTCTCGGCGTCGCCGATGCCAACCGTATTATGGGGCGATAGTCCGAGCTTTGTGAGTGCCGCACGTAAGCCGGTTGCCTTATTGACGCCAGTGGGCAAGATCATGACCGCCCCTTTGTTGAAAATGATTTGAAGCTCGAGTCCCAGCTCGTGGATCGTTTTCAACACGGTGGTTTCCTGTGGTTCCCAAGTGGCCACGATGACGTCGCCAGTTTCGATTGGCGAGACTCCGCGGCGGACCAGCTCCTCGATAAATTCGCCTGGTGGCGGTTCGGCGAGTAAATGTTTTTGGCCTGTATCGGGCTCGTAGAGCACCGCGCCATTATCTGCCACAACGATGTCGAAGAGGCGAATCTGAGCAAATGCCTGCAATAACTGCTCGATGATGCGTCCCGTGACGAGAACCAGCCGGCGGCCAGATTGGCGCAGCCGCCGCAGAGCTTCCACCGTTTGGTCGTCAACGGTGCCGTCGGTGGCGACCGTTCCGTCGTAATCGGCAGCTAATGCGTGGTACTGCATAGTCCAGTGCGGAAGCAATTCCGGTGCCCGCGAGGAATGTTATGTCGACCGCTGAGTGTATCTGCAAAAACGCATTTGCAACAACGATGGGAGCGAAGCCAATTTTCAATAGAAAATTCTCTTGCCCTCCGGCAGACTTTTCGCGATTTCACTACCCGGAATGATTTTAACTCAATCACGCCGTTTGTGCCGGTGGGGGAAAATCTCCAGTTCTTGCAGCTTCTGCCGGCAATGCACCGGCAACCAAAGAAACCGTTGCTTGCAGTCGATCCGATAGTACGGGGCACAAATACATTCCCCCCCACCGTAATTCGGCGCAATCATGGTGATTACGTCTGCGGTGATTGCAACCACAACACGTCAGGGAATCGACATGAAACGCCTATTATCTGGCTATCAGCTCGCATCCGGCTGCGTCGCGATAGCAATTGCGATGGGATTAAATTCGGCCGCGCGGGCCGAGGAACACAGCAAGTTGCGGGTGCCGGCCAACCTTCCCAGCCCGATGCTCAGCGACATCTCCACCACCGACTATGCCGAGGTTACGGCCGAGCCAGGTGTAAATGGCGAGGTCGAACTCGTTCGCGAGCGCTACCCCGATGGGAAGGTGAGGGTCGAGCGGCAAGTCACTCTCAACGGCGAAGGCAATTACGTGAACCACGGCTCGTGGAAGTTGTATAGCCCGAGCGGCGATGTGGCCGCTGAGGGTCAATTCACCTTTGGAGAGCGCACCGGTTTGTGGACCCGGTGGAACGGCCGCAACGATTCGCCGACCTTCAATGAGTTTCCGTTCAATCGCTTCAAGGCGCCGTTCATGTCCCAGGCGACGTTCACCGACGGCAAGATTGACGGCGATTGGGTCATCACGGACGCGAACGATCGCAAGTGCATGCTGATTTCGTTCAAGGCAGGGCTGCGAAACGGCACGGCCACAACCTGGTCGCCCAACGGCAAAGTATTCCGGCAGACGACCTATCTGAATGCGGTGCCCGTTGGCGACCTGTTGGAAGCAAATAGCAAGACCGGCGAGCTTGCCCGGACGGCAACGTTCGAAGAAGGCCGCAAGGTCGTCACCAAGACGAGCTATTTCCTAGGTACGCGCAAAAAAGAGTCTGAGACGATGTATCTGGCCGCTAAAACAATCGAAACGGCTCCCGATGACTTCTGGGCGGTTCGCTTCGCGAAATATGGCAGCGAGGGCAGCGACTTGCGAAATGGATCGTCCAAGTCGTGGTACGCCAACGGCAAGCCAGAGCTGGACGGATTCTATGTAATGGGTAAGAAATCCGGCACGTTCACCTACTGGCACGAAAACGGCCAAGTTGCGGCCACCGGCGAATATAAGGACGATTTGGCCGAAGGTAGCTGGGTTTGGTGGCACGAAAATGGCCAGAAATCGGCCGTCGGCAAGTACACCAACGGCGCACTCATCGGCGACTGGCGCTGGTGGGACGAGCAAGGCAAGCTGACCAAGCAGCAAACCTATAACGGTACGGAATCGGCATCAACGCAATCCGACGAACAGGTAGACGTGTCGAAGCGTGCCGCGAAGACTTTGCGACACTAAGCGAACGCCGGAAAATCGCCGATTTAAACAGGAAAGCAACCCCGCCGGACTTCGGTCCGCGCGGGGTTTTCTATTTTTCGATGGAAGCCAGTAGCGCACGATGTGGATTTGCGCATGAGTCTTCTGGCTAGCGCTGCGAGCTGCGGCAAAACCGGCACGTCTTTATATTGGCCTACACCATGTATTGCAGGTCTCGGGTTACTATGCTATCACTCTCCGCCTTGATCGGCAGGTCGATTTTGGTTTGCGGTCTTCAAGATGATTCGCCGAATACTCGTTGCGATTGGATTATTTTTCAATGTCGGTGGGTTAGTGCGCGCTCAGCCGGAACCATTGCCGGTGACCGATCAGGATCTGGCCGCGCATCGATCGCCTCAAGAAGGCTATCCTCGCATACCCTCCGGCCCTGCTGGTGAGGATTACAGCCAGCCGTTACCGGACTATCCAGACCCGATGGGGGAGCCGCCATGGTGCGAGTCGCCGTACCAGCATAGCGCGGTGCGAATCGGGATCGAATTTAATCCGACTACGTCGAAAATCTCAGATGGCGGATTCGGTTTCTGGACGGACGATCCCGTTCTAGCAAGTCGAATCGTTGTCGGCCATGAGAATTCCGACGGCGTCGGATGGCGCGTTCAGTTTTGGGACTTTCACGAGAAGGTAGGCACGCCGATACATTGGATCGATACGCGAGCATCGACTTTATATGTGGATGCTGATAAGCGGTTCTGCAATGACGGCGCAGAACTGACAATAGGCGGAGGCCTTGCGGCGGCGCGGATGGACCTTGACTATGGGAATTTCGACAATCAATTCGTTGGCGGGGGATTAAGCATCTTTGGCGAAGGCTACTATCCGTTTCTTCGCTTTACGAAGGCGGATATCGGGGTTACGGCCCACGCCCGGCTGGCAGTTCTGGGAAGCTTCCAAGACGACATCATCCATGACAGCGTAGCGACGATCGACGACCTGGGTTGGGGTCTGGAGTTGCGGCGCCGATTTGGGCCTCGGCAAGACAAATACTGGTATGTGGACGTCGTCCGCGAATTTCAGTTTTGGGACGGCTTGTCCCATCCATTTTCGGCCGACGAAGTCTTTCAAGGAGCTTCGTTTAAATTTGGGGTTGCCTGGTAGCGGTAGCACTTATCGCTTTGCTACGTGCTGGGCTTTCACGTCGTAACACCAGAGCGTGCCCCAATCGTGAATATACAAGCGGCCATTGGCGACGACCGGGTATGTCCAGGCCTTGGCATTTGGTTGGCGATTTTCCGGGACGTTCGGCGGCGTGAAGTGGCCGTGCTCGCGATAGGCTTCCGGTGAGGCCTCGATGAGGGCCACGTCGCCATTGGTTTCGCCGTGCAAGTAGAGCCGGCCATCGGCGTAGCAAAGTGACGACGGCGCCATGGTGCGCTCCTTCTGCCATTTGATCTCGCCGGTCTTGAAGTTGACACACAAGAACAGCTCGCGATTCGTCCCGTACATGTATTCGCCTACAAGGACGGCGCCGCCGATGGCTGTTGGCAGTTTTTTATTGAAGTAAACCTCGTCGGCCTTAATCTGGCCGTCGTTGGAGGATAACCGCACGAGTCCGCCGCCGGTGTAGTGCGTGCCCGTGTAGATGCAATCATCGCCCGCAATGGGAGTGGCTATGTTCGCGGGGCTATGTTGGGTCGTATGATCGTAGCGCCACAAGAATTTGCCGGTCTTTGCATCTACCCCCACCAATCCCTTCCCAAGAAATTGAACGTATTGCCGCACGCCGGCCGCGTTGACGATGATGATCGATGAGTAGCCGGCCGGATCACCTTCTGGAACTGGATATTTTTGAACGGTTTCGCCGTTCATCTTGTTGAGTGCCACGATGGTCGCATCTTTGCCGCCGGGCGTTACGACGACGACGTTGCCGTCGACGAGCGGCGACTCGGCATAACCCCACGTACCGGGGGTGCCGCCAAAATCGGTGCGAAGGCTTTTGTGCCAGCGGATTTTGCCATGCGCAACGTCCATGCACGCAAGGTCTCCGTCCGAGCCGAGCGCATAGAGCAGTTTGCCATCCACCATAGGTGTGGATCGCGCGCCCGGATAGGGCGGCTTCTGTTTCGGGTTACCAACTTTGCCGATGTGGGAAGACCAAATTTGTTGGCCGTCACTTACGCTACGGCACTGAACGAATTCGTCGTCGAGACCCTTATTGCTAATAAGAAAAATGCGATCGCCTACGACGGCGGGCGTGGAGTAACCGTCGCCGAGCCCCGTTTGCTGCCATAAAAGCTTCGGGCCTTCGGCGGGCCATTCTTGGAGCAACCCGGTTTCTTTGGAGATGCCGTTGCGATCTGGGCCCCGCCACTGCGGCCAATCGGCGGCGCCGGCAATTGCGACTACGCCGCACAACACGACTAACATCATAGGCCGTTTATTAGTCATCGCCAGTTACCGTCCATTGAGAAGTAGCAAGAGTTTGGGAAGTTCGATTCTAAGACGGACTTAAACATACAGCAAACCAGCAGCGGCAACCAGACATGGATTTGCCACAAGATGCGCAGGGCGCGAGGGATTGAGACCACGCACCTAGGCCGTCGCTAGTGCGGCTTGCCGCGCCGGAGTTAAAGCACGCACTGCAAAGGGGCGAACCCGCGCAACGATCGCGCAACAGGCGAAAAACGCGAGGGCGATCGTCCTCGGCTCAGGCACTTCAGCCGGCATGAAGAACACGTTATCCTGCAGGTTGGTGATCGACGTGTTCATGCGGATTACATCGGACAGTTTGAGCGACATCAACCAATTGATATCCTCGGCCGACAAATCGGGGTCGCGCAGGAACCAGAGGCGGTCGCCGTCGCGAGTTAGGGTGAATTGCTTAGCCAGCCCGACGGTAATCAACTCCCCGACCTGCGAGTCTTCCCAATGATCTTCTGAAAGCGCGCCGACCCACGCGTCGATATCGTTCATATTGCCGTAGAGCGATTGCAGGCCGGCTTGAATGAGCGGATCAGATGAGATATCGGCAAAGGACGCCTTCGGCGCCAGGCCAAACGCTTGGCGCACTGCGTTGTAGCCAGGCAAGCCGTGGTCGCGGCCTCGTTGGATGTTCAAGCTAGCGAGGTCGAATCCTCCTGGGATCGCGTTGCCGAAAAGGAAATTGCGAACGTCGTCGACCATATGCATATCGGCGTCTTGCTGCTGGTCGGATGCCAAACCCTTCAGGAAATAATCCAGCTCGTTCGTTCCGGCAAGACTCTGGGGCAAAAAGAAGGCGTGCTGCAACGCCATCGGACCGCCGTCGGCCGGCAAACCGTCGTTCTTGATGCGCAGTAAATTCGGCGACAGCATCGTGTGACCGACGCGGAACAAGGCCGTGGAAAACTCATTGAGGATCGACGCATTGAGATTCTGATCGTAATCGCCGGAGATGCCTGGGGCATGCGTCCCCAATAGGGCGGGCAGGAACTCGTTATAGGTGATGGCCTCGACCTCGGCCCCCACCAATTTGCGTGCGCTGATAGATCTGCTCGTCGCTCAAGATCTGCTTGTTAGCTGCCGCATCATCCGCAATCTTGGCGGCCAGGCGGTTGTGTTCGCGCATGAAGAGCGTTTGGATCGCGGTCAGTCCAACTTGTTCGTTGGCGCGCACGTCGCCTGCCACGTAAAACTGAGTCGGATCGAACGGACCGCCGGTGGCGTTCGGCAGATCCAACGCAGCCGTATTCAGCGGCAACAAATTACCGGCGCTGGTAAGGAGCCTACCTCCGACATGTTCGCGAAGCTTGTCGGCCCGCGTAGCATCCGAACCATATACCGTCGAAGCATCGAGGTAGGAAGTAACGTCGTTGACTTGTTGGCGCGGATTACCGGGGCCCGTTCCCGTCATTGGATCATAATTCGATCGCTGGAACGCCATCACTTGTGTGCCGGTCATGTTTGTATCAAACGTCGTGTCACCAAAGGGAATCGGTATGTCGAATTCTTCGACGGGTGAGGCGGTACTCGTTAAATCGAGATCATGATCCACGAACTGGCCCCATTGGAACACCCAATCGGTCATCTCGTGGCTATTGGGCAGCATCACGGTTTGAGCGACGACGGCGTTACTGATGGCGCGCGGACCCGGAAGCGCGGGGTTCGGCGGCGTGGGGTCGATCAAACCGCCGCGCGGCGTAGAATAGGTGTCGTCGTAGGCCGCAGGAGCGAGACGAACAAGATCGGTGCCAGCAGCGCCCCACGTCGGGTGGTCGGCGTTATTGCCTGTGCCGTCGTAGGTACGGATTGGGTCGGCGCCGTATGCAACGCACTGGGCGATGCACGCGCAGAAGGCGAACACAACCGCAGCCAAACCTCCGTACCTGAGCATTTTCATATCTACGGGTACTCAAGTAATCCGTTTGAAAACCGCGGACTCGGTCCGGCTGCGATAGAATGAGTTTTGCCTAATCAACTTGACGCGAAAACCTTGGCCGACGAAGCAGCTCTGGCACAAACTTTTAGCATGACGGTTGGTCGGGAGATCGTCAAGGATTTTCTCGAGCAAAAGCTGGGGTAAAGTCTTCAATGCGGTAGAAACGGCAACAGTCTACGCATTTTTTTGAGCGTCGAGCGCGGGCAAGTCGGCTTCGGATACGCACAGCCGTTCGACGGCGGCGGCACGGCCGGTTTCGGGGTCAGCGGTAACGATCGTGCCACAGAGGCGCACATCGCCCGTGGCGACGTCGAACTCGGTCGGCCGGCCGGTGAGTGTCGTTTCCATCACGCGATCGATCCGCCGGCCGATGATGCTATCGAACGGGCCGGTCATGCCGACATCGCACTGGAACGCCGTGCCGCCAGGTAAAACGCATTCGTCGGCCGTCGGCACGTGCGTGTGCGTGCCGAGCACGGCGGTGACGCGGCCATCCAAGTAGCGGCCCATGAGCTGCATGTCGCTGGTGGCTTCGGCATGGAAATCGATCATGCGGATGCGCACGTCGCTCGGCACGGCGGCCAGCACGCGATCGGCTGCCTGCCACGGACTGTCGACCGGTTTCATGAACAACTGGCCTAGCAAACACGTTATTGCGACCGGCACGCCGTTGCGCGCATGAACGATTGCAAGGTCGCGGCCGACCGATTCGGGCGGAAGATTGGCCGGCTTGACGATATTCGGCTCGTTTTCCAGCACGGAGTAGATTTCTTTGCGACGATAGACGTGGTCGCCCAGCGTAATGCCATCGACGCCGGCGCGAATTAATTCGCGGTAGATGGCTGGCGTGAGTCCGGAGCCGCCGGCGGCATTTTCGGCGTTGGCGATAACCAAATCGAGATTGTATTTTGTGACGAGACTTTTGACCGCTCGACAGACAATCTCGCGGCCCGGTTTGCCTACGATGTCACCAATGAAGAGGATGCGCACGTGTATGGACCTGTGGGCATGATATCGGGCGACTACGGTGTTTGGCCGTAATGTGATCGCCAAACATCGTAGTCGGCTTGATCGACCACGCCGTCGAAATTTCCATCCCCTTGCGTGTAGAGTGCGTTTGTTTTGCCATCGTTCTTTCGCCAAATGATGTAATCGGACGCGTCCACGCTCCCATTAAGGTTGTAGTCTCCAGGGAGCGTAGGATATGACAGTGCTGAGAACTCCGTCGTGCCGGCTCCGCTCGTGGTCGTGGCAACGAGGCGATCTTCGGTGTCAATGGTAAACGGGAAGGGGCCTCCCGGAAATATGAGTCCCTGAAAAACTTGATCGCGGTCGAATGAGGCGAGCACGCTTCCCTGGCCGGATGAATTTAATTGAAGACCGGCATTGTTCATGTCGGTAATTGCCTGACGTAGACTGCCTGTTCCCGAATTATTCGTGTTCGTAACATTATAGATCGTTGGGGCAGTGCAATTGCTAGCACAATACATAGCTGTGGAAACAACCGCTGCAATGAATGCTATAGCCCCCAGCGCGCCCGCGTTCATTAGGAGATAAGAGTAGGTCATGGATCGCTCTTCGATCTGGTAGAGTTATCGTGAACGTAACGCTACCAAATCTACGAAATGGAGTTCGGAAATGCAAGCATTTCGTTCGGCGCAAGGCCCGCGAGTTTTTGCACGCAGAGGATGTGCGCATTCCCAGGCGCTTCTCGCCTGGTTGGTTTTTGTCCACGTGGCAGGTGTTTCGCCTCATGCTTTGGCAGGGACACTGAAACTCTATTGGAGCGATGGAGAGATACACCGCGCCAACTTGGACGGAACGCAAGCAGAGGACATCGTCCAATCGACAACGAGCGAATACTCAAATATCGCATTTGATTCTGTCGAGCAGAAATTGTACTGGCCCTCGGCAAGTGCCGGTGGGATCGAGCCCGCCAATTACGATGGCTCAGGCATCGAAACCGCCATCTCTGGCATTGCGGCACCGCGGAGTGTGGCGATTGACGCCCTGAACCGGAAGGCATACTGGCTCGATTATGGCTGGCCCAATAGTATTTGGCGGAGCAACCTCGACGGGACGGACCGCGAAATTCTGTACACTACCACTTCCTTGCCGCCGCTCGCTACCGCGGTGGACCCAGTGAACGGCTATTATTACTGGTCCGGTTTTCACGGTGACATCCACCGCACGTCGCTCGACGGTTCGGACACGAAAACGGTCAATTTTGGCGAATTGCCATGCATGTTTGCAATTGATTCGACAAATGGATATTTATACATCGCCGACTACCTGCAGCACGCTATCGATCGTATGAGGCTCGACCTGAGCGAGCCAATGGTTTGGCTTGATAGAGGTAATTTAAGTCCAACCGGCATCGTCATTGATCCGACAAATGAGCGACTTATGTGGGTCGTTGAGCAGTTCTCATTTGCCGGCAGAGATATTTCGAGTATCAAACTCGATGGTACGGATGAGCGGACGACTTTCTTCGCGGGGCCAAGCGGAAACTATCCACCGGCCGGTTGGACCTATTTGGCGATCGTCGATGTTCCGACGCCGGAGCCGGGATCGTTCGTGTTGGTGTGCGTGGGAGTAGTGCTGGCGACATTTTTCGTGGCAGGCCGGCGCTAACGCGATTTCTACTTCGCCGTTTCTGTGAAACGGCTTTCGCGGATCATCGTCACCTTAATCTCACCTGGGTAAGTTAATTGCTGCTCGAACGACTTGGCGATTTCCCGGCAGATTTTTGCGGCGGATTCGTCGGTTGTCATTCGGGTGCTGGCGATGACGCGGACTTCGCGGCCGGCTTGGATTGCGAACGCTTGTTCCACTCCCTGGAAACCGCTGGCAATGGTCTCCAGCTCCTGCATGCGCTTGATGTAGCGATCAAGCGTCTCGCGCCGCGCCAGGACGAGAGGCACTGCAGGCATCGGCCGCGGCCACAAGCACGGTGTATGGCATATCGGGGCGAATGTCGTCGTGATGGCCCAGCGCGGCGTGGACGACCTCTGCGCTTTCGCCGTAGCGTTTGAGAATATCGGCGCCGATTTGCGGGTGGCCGCCCTCGGTATCGTGATCGGCCGCCTTGCCGATGTCGTGCAACAAGCCGGCCCGGCGCGCGACGTCGGGATCCATTTTCATTTCTTCGGCGATCATGCTGGCGACAAATGCCACTTCGATCGAATGCCGCAGCACGTTCTGACTGTAGCTGGTGCGATAATGCAAGCGGCCGAGCAGGTTCACAATTCGCTCGTTGAGGCCGCGGATTTGCGTCTCCTGAACCGCTTCTTCCCCAAAGCGGCGGATTTGTGTCTCGATCTCCTTTTGCGTTTCGGCGACCAATTCCTCGATCCGGGTGGGATGGATACGGCCGTCGGCAATGAGCTTGTTGAGCGAGATTCGGGCGATCTCGCGGCGCACGGGGTCGAAGGCGCTGACGATCACGACCCCGGGGGTGTCGTCGATGATTACGTCCACGCCGGTGGCCTTTTCGAATGCGCGGATATTTCGCCCTTCGCGGCCGATGATGCGGCCCTTCATTTCGTCGCTGGGAATATCGACGGTGCTGGTCGTGGCCTCGGCCGTATGCGCCGCGGCAAAGCGCTGAATCGAAGTCAGCAGTATCTCCTTGGCTTTTGTGTCCGCGATCGCTGCTACTTCTTTTTCGTGTTTTAGAATGAGCGCTCCTTGTTCGTGGGCTAGCTCCTGGTCGAGCCGCTCGAGCAGACGCCGCTTGGCCTCCTCCGGACTGAGCCCGCTGATTTGATGCAGGGCTTGTCGCTGGGCATCGAGTAGATTATCGAGTTCGGCCTGGCGGCGATTGGCGTCTTCGAGTTTCTCGCTCAGTTTGCGTTGGTTGTTTTCAACCATCTTTTCCTGTTTTTGGAGTTGATCGGCGCGTCCTTCCAGGGAATCTTGTTGTTTATCGAGGTGGCGCTCGCGTTCAAAGATTTTTTGCCGGGCTTCGTTCAGCTGGTCTTCGATGCGAGACTTTTCGCGAAGTGCCAGTTCCTTCGCCTCGACTTCGGCTTCTTTGTGTCGCGCGGCGGCCTGGATTTCGGCTTTTTCAAGTATCTGGCGGGCTTCCTTTTCCGCGTCCTGTTTCCGCAAATAGCCGATGAGCCTGACGACTGCCATTCCCATAATGGCCGCAATAAATGCGACGAGAATGATTAACCACGGACTCGTGCGATCGCCGGCGGGAGGCAAATCAACTGCAAATAGATAAATGTTGGGCAACACAGCCGCAACTCCTTGATCGTTAAAGTTCGGCGAGGCAGCGTCGCGGACTCCAATCCTTATGGGCAGCACTACCTGGCGGTATCTTGTGCGCTGAGGCGCAGCGAAACCAGCGTGGCGCCGAACAGAAAGAAGTCGGGCTAAGCGATTCCCCGATGGAAGGTAGCCGACTCCTACGACGGCAGCCGCAGGTGCGGCCAGCCGCGCGTCGCGACATCAATAATTGCTTGCGCGAGATCAGGTCCAAGAATCACTCCAGCCACATCCGGCTGCCATCGCTTGATCGGCAAGCGGACGAGCCGGAGAATGGTAGAGGTCGCAATAAACCAACAATAGCTGAGGATGCAAGCCGCGGGTACCCGGGCCTTCGCGCCCTCCGGAGGTGTCGAACCAAAGCACTGGCTCCCTGCGTACGCGGGCAATTTCGTCTAACAGGATTCGCCGCCAAGATTTGGGGCGAGTCTCCGGATCGACGCGCTGCTCGTTGGTGCACGCCAGGGTCCGCAATCCGCGTCCGAACAGACAGATGCCGCCGATTATGAAAATAATCGCCGCCACCAGGGCGCGAAACCCGTGCGATTCAGTAATGGTCAACAATGGACTTGAACTCATGCACAAGCGTTCTTATGTAGCGTTGCGTTCTGCCCGGCAACGTGAAACGCTGCCGACTCAAACACATCAAATTCCGAAAGATTAGTATACCGCCAACGTTCGTTTGCGTGAGCGGTACCTTTATATTAGCAAACCATGGTTGCGGATGGCAACCCGGTAGTGGGGACATCCGTGTGTTGCCCGAGGGCCCGGACGCAGGCGGCGCGGTTGGCGGCACGTTTTGACTGCGTTACGCCAACAACCAACGCCTTGGATAGTAGTTCGATGCCAGGCGACGCGGTCAGGGGAAGCGTTTTGCGCGATCCGCCGGCTATTTCGCTGGTCCCGAACGTTTTCAATTCAGAAAAATGTCACACCTTTCCCACGGATACGACCTCTTGCAAACGCGGTTAGCGGAAAGCTGGCCGTTACGAGAATGGTGCGATTGCCACGTGGTTCTGGGCGTCTCCGGAGGTCCGGACAGCGTCGCGATGTTGCGAGCAATCGCCGAATTAAAAGAGCAATCGGCTTGCCGCGGGAAACTTTTTGTCGCCCACCTGAACCACGGATTGCGCCGTCAGGCAGCAGATGACGATGCAGCGTGGCTGAAAGCGCTTTGCGATCGATTAAACGTGCCGTTAGAAATCGGGCGAACCGATGTTGCCGCGATTGCTGCCACCCAGGGGGACGGCTGGGAAGCGGCGGCTCGGACGGCCCGGTACGAGTTTTTGCGGCAAACGGCCGAGCGGCTTGGCGCACGGTTTGTCGCGACCGCCCACACGGCCGACGACCAGGTGGAAACGATATTGCATCGAATTCTCCGCGGCACGGGCATCGAAGGCTTAGCCGGCATGTCGAAGGTTCGGCCGCTTTCGACGAGCGTCGCGCTGGTACGGCCCTTGCTGACGGTAAGCCGCTGCGCCGTTCTTCAATATCTCGCGGCAATCGGCCAGGACTATCGCACGGATGCTTCCAATCAGAACACGCAGTGGACGCGCAACCGGCTACGGCAGGAGTTGTTGCCGCATCTGCGGGAGCGCTACAACACGAAGGTCGATGCGGCGATCGTGCGTCTAGCGGCCCAGGCAAATGAGTCGCAGCAGGTAATTATTGGGCTCGCCGCGGCTCTTGCTCGGGATTGCGTAGCCGTCAAAACAGCCAATGCGAGAATTGATTGCCGTACCCTTGAGGGACAACCAGCCATCATCGTCCGCGAGGTCTGTAAGCAAACTTGGAGCCAGGCGGGCTGGCCCGAGCAGTCGATGGGGTTCGATCAATGGCAGCAGCTAGCAGCGATCGTGAGCGGTGCGATTATGCAGCCGGTAAATCTTCCCGGCAAAATTCGCGCGTATCGAGACGGGCCGTTTCTTGTACTCGATCAACACGACTGAGCAGGCAGGATTCCCTTGACCCGTGCGGTAGGCGGCTTCTACCATACGCCGCCCTAAACTGCGCAGCCACGGCAAATTACATCGCCGCAACCATGCGCGCGTGAGCTCGCTATGCGCGACAACGAACGTTGGGTGGCGCAAGCCTCACCAACATTATTGAGGACCGCGCCGATTTTTACTCGCCTGGTCAACCTCTGTTGGTCGTTTTTTCAGTGGTGCCTGACGCTGGCCATTGTCGGCGCACTGGCAGTGGGGGGCTATCTTTACTTTCGGCTCGATGACGAGATCCGCCGGCAAGTTGAGCGACGCCTGGCGACCTACTATCGCGATTTCGACGTCCGGGTGGGCGGGGCGCGCTTCGACGCAGATCGCGGCATTTCGATCTCCAATCTCACGTTTACCCAAAAGGTATCGGACGGTACATCGCAACCAGTCTTAGCCATTGAAGAACTGTACATGGCTGGGAAGCTGCGGATGGATCAATTGCTTACCGGCCAGATGCCGATCGATGAGATGGTCATTCGCGGAGCGAAGCTGCGTTTGGTGCGGCAAATGGATGGGCAATGGAACGCCCATGAGCTGCTGCCTTTCCCGCATTTCAGCAACGAATCGCCGCGCGTGAAGATTGAAAATGCGGCCGCGATGATTGAAGACGCCACGGTTCCGACAGCGAAGCCGTGGGCAATAAACGGCGTCAACTTATGTTTGGTGCCGGTAGAATCGAGCGCATCGGCAGATGCCGGGGGGAAACGCTTTCATGTGGAAGGCACGGCGACCGGGCTACCGGCGCAGGAAATTCGACTCACCGGCGAGATCGGCACAACCACCGGCGACTATGCTCTTTCCATTGCGGCAGTGGGACTGGAGATTTCACCGGAGTTGCTGGCGAATTTGCCGAGTTCTACGACAGCTCGGTTGCACGGAGCCGAGTTTTCCGGTCGTGCAGATTTGACCGTGAAACTCAGCCGCTCGGCAGCGGCTGCTGCTGTAGACTGGTCCGCTGCGATCAAGCTGGATCGCGGGCAGATCGCCCACCCGTTATTGCCTGAAGCTTTGACGGACGTCTCGCTGGTCGGCCGCGCCGATTCGAACCGCGTGTTGATCGAGCGGTTGAATGGTAAGTATGGAGCGGCGACGCTGGCCCTAGCGCTCGATCGCGCGGGCTGGTCGGAGAATGCACCCGTCGCGCTTTCCGCGAAGGTAGTCGGCTTGACGGTCGACGACCGGATGCGAGCCGCACTGCCCGACCCGTATTCGAAAGTTTGGAATCGCTTCAAGCCGGCCGGGCTGGTTGATGCGGAAGTCCGCGTCACGTTTGATGGTCAGAAGTGGCGACCGATTCTAACGGCCAACTGCCGCGGCATATCGTTGACCGACGCGGAGAAGTTTCCTTACACGTTGGAGCAGACCAACGGCCGCGTGGAATACCACCCGGCGGAAAATGGCAAGGCCGATCAGTTGCGGCTGGACCTGACCGGGGTCGGCGGCGGCCGGCCGGTAAAGATCAAGGCCGAGCTAACGCATGTCGCCCACACCGAGGCGGAAGGCATTACCACAGCTACGGGGGTAGCGGACGCTGAAGCCCCACAGCGTTCCAATGCCTACGCGGCGGGCTACCGTGGCGCTTCGTACAGCGGCACTTCCGCGCCGCCACACCCGGTTGGGTTTGTCAAAATCTCCGGCAATGATGTTCCGATTCATGAACAACTGATCGCCGCGATACCGAAAAATTGCCAACCGCTGGTGCGCTCGTTGCACGCTCAGGGAGCGGTCGACTTTCAATTCGGCGTGGAGTGGAAGGACTTATCGCAGCCCCGAGGGAACGCGACTCTGGAAATCCAACTCAAAGATTGCCAAATTCAATTCGCGCGTTTTCCATACCCATTGCAGCACGTGCAAGGAAGGGTGACGGCAAACACGGCAATGGCGAAAAACTGGAACTGGAAGCTCCAGGACATCGAAGGCCGCGGCGTCAACGATCGGACGATCGTCAAATGTCACGGCGAGGCTACGTCCGATGGCGCCAGATATAACACCGATCTGCAATTTGATGCGCGGGACGTTCCACTCGACGACACGTTGAAAAATGCCCTTGTCGTTAGCCCGGGCGCCGCAGGCTTGGGACGAGTTGCGACCGCAGGGCCGAGTGGATTTCACGGCGCACGTTGCGAAGCAAGCCGAACAAGCTGAACCGGTGATAGAAGTTGCTCTCCACCCGCGCAGTCAGACGGTTTCCATCGAGCCGAAAGAGTTTTATCGGTTGGAACGAATTGAAGGGGAAGCCGACTATCAACGCGGTCGCGTCGATCTGCATAAGATAGTTGCCCAACACGACCGAACGGAGTATCGAGCCGAGTCGGGCACGTGGCAGGCTTTGCCGGACGGCGGTTGGCAGCTCACGCTGGCAACGGTTAATGCGGACCGTTTTGCAATGACCCGCGATTTACTCGTCGCGCTGCCGCCGGCGTTGCGATCGGCAATTGAGCGATTTCAACCGACCGGCACATTTGGCATCTACAACAGCAATTTAAGCTTTTCAAAATCGCCGCAGTTTCAACGGCTGGCATCTGCTTGGGACGTGAACTTGGAGTGTCAGCAGGCCGCGATTCAGGGCGCGGTGCCGTTGCGAGGCATTACGGGCGGTATTCACCTGGTGGGCCGCAGCGACGGTCGATCCGCCGAAGTAAACGGCGAATTGGCGATCGATTCGCTGTTTTGGAAGGACGCGCAATTGACGAAAGTCCACGGCCCGTTGTGGGCTGACGGTTCGCACCTGTTGCTAGGCGAACCGGCGTGTCATCAGCAGAACCAACCGCCGCGACGACTGACGGCGGACGCTTATGGTGGGAGCCTGGCCGCAAATATCGACCTGACTCACGATGCCAACCCGAGTTACAACCTGGACGTGCGCTTGGGAGGCGCCAATCTTGCGCGGTTCGCGAATGAAAGACTTGGCGGGCCGACCGATATGACCGGTACCGTCTCGGGAAAGCTCATCGTCTCGGGCACCGGGCAAACTATGCAAACGCTGCGAGGACAGGGAGAGATTCACGTCGTCGATGGCAGCATTTACCAGTTGCCGCCGCTCGTCTCGATGCTTAAAGTCCTTCGCAACCGTAACCCTGATACGACCGCATTCAACCGGTGCGATATGCAGTTTTCCATACAGGGTGAGCAAATCGATTTTGAAAAGCTTAACCTACTCGGCGACGCGGTGAGCCTGTATGGCAATGGTAAGGCGGACTTGAATCACAGACTCAATCTGGTGTTCTATACTTTGATCGGACCGGCCGACCTGCCGATTCCAATCGTCAAGACGATTGTGGGCCATGTGAGCCAACAAAGTTGGCAGTTGAAAGTGGTGGGCACGTTCGAACATCCGGAAACTGTGCGTACGGCGTTGCCGGCGATGAACGATATGCTGGATCACATACAGAGCGAATTGCAGGAAGGTGCGGCCACAATGTCGCCCGCCACGGCGGCGCGGAGTCCGCGTGCCGGCCAGATGAGAATGGAGAACGGCGATGAGCATGGGACCTGTGGGTGGAGTCGTAGGTAGCGCTGCGGGGACTTCACTATCGCAAACCGCCGGCAGCGAGACGGAACGAACTCAAAAGGACTCGCTTGCGCAGCAACGCCACGTTGATGGCAATGAACGGGCCCAGAACGCCGCTGGTATCGGTCAAACCGAACAGGACCAGGAAAGCTCGGAGCGCGATGCCGACGGCCGCCGGCTTTGGGAAGCGCCCGGCAATCGAGCGAAAGTTCAGGCAGTGAGTGCAGAGGCGGCTGCGGAATCGCGCCAGAGCAAGGACCCGACGGGGCAATCGGGGTCGCAGCTTGACCTGACGGGATGACGCCGGCGCGAACTTGACTGCGAAATCGCCTCTTCTCAACGGTTGGGGGCCGTTAGAATATTCCGCGTCACCAGTCCTTGGCCCGTTGTTCCTAGCAATGGATAATTGGCGAATAGCAACGGACCACGGACCACGGACAAGTGCGATGCGTTTCACGAAGATGCACGGTGCCGGCAACGACTATGTGTACGTCGATTGCTTTGCGCGACCTTTGCCGCCAGACATTCCCGAGTTGGCACGGCGGATGTCGGATCGGCGGTTCGGTATCGGAGCAGATGGCCTCATTCTGATCTGCCCATCGGAGCAGGCCGACGCCGAAATGCGGATGTTCAACGCGGACGGTTCGTATGGCGAGATGTGCGGCAATGGTATTCGCTGCGTTGCCAAGTATTTGTACGATCACGGCGTCCAGCGACGGGAGACTCTCACGATCGAATCCGGCGGGCGGGTGCTGTCACTCGACCTTACGCTGTCTGGAGGGCAAGTCGATCGGGTGCGCGTTGATATGGGCGAGCCGATCTTGATTCCCGCTCAAATTCCGACGACACTTCGCTCCCTCGGCGGGCCGGATAGTCCCGTAGTCGAGGTGCCTATCTCGATTGGCGGGCGCGAGATTGAGGTTACGTGCATTTCGATGGGCAACCCGCACTGCGTGGTGTTTATTGACGAGCTGACCGACGATTGGGTGCTGCAGACGGGTCCACAGATTGAAGTAGCTCCGCAGTTTCCCAAACGAGTGAACGTTGAATTTGCCAAAATGCTCTCGTCTCGAGAACTGCAGCAGCGGACGTGGGAACGAGGTTCGGGTGAGACGCTGGCGTGCGGTTCGGGTGCGTGCGCGGTTTGCGTGGCGGGCGTGCTTAGCGGCCGAACGGATCGGCAGGTGCAAATTCATCTGCGTGGCGGCGATTTGGCGGTTGAATGGGATGAGGCAAATAATCATGTGTATATGACGGGGCCCGCGGTGGAAGTGTTTAGCGGCGACTGGCCGGAGTAAGTTATGCGGGAGCTTCGCCCTCCCAATACTCGACGCAGGGATGCACAACAATGGCTGGCAAGAAAAAGAAAAAGCGGCGGATGCCCGCGCTCTGGATGAAGCTCGGCGGGCTCGCCGCGGCGGAAGGCATTCGCGCGTGGATGAGCACGCTCGACTACCGTGGCGTTTTTTATGATCGAGCGGTTGATCCGGTGCTCGGCATCGGCGGGCTGCGAATCTACATCTTCTGGCACGAGAACATTCTTATTCCGCTTTACCTGCGCGGACATTGCAACCTGGCGATGCTCCTGAGCCAGCATCCCGATGCCGAAATCCTGGCGCGCGTTGCGCACCACATGGGCTTCGATTGCGTGCGCGGTTCCACGTACCGCGGCGGTGCGAAAGCAATGTGGGAACTGTTCGATCGCGGCCACAGTCAGCACCTGACGATTACACCGGACGGGCCGCGCGGGCCCCGCCGGCAGTTAGCGCAAGGGCCGATCTACCTGGCGTCGCGGTTGCAGTTGCCGCTGGTTGTGATGGGCTTCGGGTACGATCGGCCGTGGCGTGTCAATAGTTGGGATCAGTTCGCCGTGCCCCGGCCATTCTCCCGCGGCCGGGCGGTCATTGGCCCGCCGTTGATGTTGCCGCGCGATTTGGACCGCGAGGGATTGGAGCGTTGCCGCGAGAGAGTCGAGCAACTGCTCAACAATTTCACCTGCGAAGCGGAAGCGTGGGCCGTCGCTGGAACCCGCAAAGTGGGCGAAGTCGTTATTGCGCCCGGTCATCCGTCGGTGCCGCGTTTGTTCGAATCGAGCCGCACGCCGCAAGGAAGCCAACTGGCTCCTGCCCGCGCCGCCTGAATGTGGCCGATCGATTCGACGCGCCATCCGCGGGGTGATATCTTTAGCCTTAATGAGTGTTGCCCAGCAAACGCTGTCGGTCTCGCAACTCACGGCGCAGATAAAGGATTCGCTGGAGAGCGCGTTTACCAGTGTGTGGGTGGCGGGCGAGCTGTCGAACTACTCGCGTCCGCAGTCAGGCCATTCGTACTTCACGCTCAAGGACGATCGGGCTCAGATTCGCGCCGTTTTGTGGCGTTCTGCGGCGGCGAGATTGAAATTCGAGCTGGCGGACGGTTTGGATGTTATTTGCCACGGCCACATCGATGTGTATGCGCCACGCGGCAGCTACCAGTTGGTGGTCGATCAGCTGCAACCCAAAGGCGTCGGCGCGCTAGAACTCGCCCTGCGAAAGCTGCGCGAGAAACTGGCCGCGGAAGGCTTGTTCGATTCGACGCGAAAGCGGCAATTGCCGGCCTTTCCGCGGCGAGTGGCGTTTGTCACGAGTCCTACCGGGGCGGCGATTCACGATTTTCTGCAAGTACTCCGGCGGCGGTGGCGCGGCGTGGACGTGTTGGTGATCCCGGCTCGCGTGCAAGGCGACGGGGCAGCGCAGGAAATTGTCGCCGGCATTCGGCTTGCCAATCGGATTTCACCGCGGCCGGATGTGCTCATCGTCGGCCGAGGCGGGGGAAGCCTCGAAGACCTGTGGGCGTTTAACGAAGAGCCGGTCGTGCGGGCGATCGCGCTGTCGAAGATTCCAACGGTGTCGGCCGTAGGACATGAAATTGACGTGACGCTGACCGATCTTGCCGCCGACGTGCGGGCACTGACGCCCAGCGAAGCTGCCGAGCGAATCGTGCCGGCCACCGAAGAGATCAGCGCGCGAATGCGCGCTTACCAACAACGACTGCGGCATGCCGCTCACCGGCGAGTGATGTGGCTACGAGCACGTTATGACGGCTTGGCAGCTCAGCGGCCGTTCCGCAGGCCATTCGATTTGATTCACGATCGAAGTCGAAGGCTGGATGAACTGGCCGTACACGGCAATTCGGCCATGCGCCGCATGATGCGCGAGCACGAAAGCCGGCTAGCAACGATGGCCGGCAAAATTGATTCGCTCAGCCCGTTGGCCGTTCTCGCGCGGGGGTATACGATTACGCAAGAACGCGAAACCGGCAAGGTAATTCGATCGGCGACACGCTTGCGCGTCGGCCAGTCAATTGTCACTCGATTCAGCGAAGGCTCGGCCGTGAGCAAAGTCGAATCGATTGAAAATTGATTGAAAGCCATGCGATCGATTGCTGCTTGCGGTTGAGCGCTGTGCCGCGACCGGGAAGGCCCGAGATGGGAGTCGACTGCATATGGCCAAGAAGAAACCCACATCACGCGACGAGTGCGCCGGGTCGTTTGAAAAGTCGCTAGAAGAGTTGGAAAAGATCGTGGCTGAGCTGGAAAGCGGAAAGCTCGCTCTATCGGATGCACTTGCGCGGTATGAGGAAGGCGTCCAGCATCTTAAGGGGTGCCAGCGACTGCTGGAGACGGCGGAGCGCAAGATTGAGCTACTCAGCGGTGTGGACGCCGACGGCAACCCGATCACCGAACCGTTTGAGGAGGGTGAGACCGAATCACTGGAAGCGAAAGCCGCGGCTCGCGGCCAGCGCCGCACGAGCGTCGCAAAATCGACCTCGGTGAAGGTAACCATGCGCGACGACGACATAGACGAACTGCCGCGGCTGTTTTAGAATAGCATTGGCTGAACACGAGGACAGGCGCATTTTGGTCCGCATGGTGCGCAAAATGAGCCCGTGCCGTTCCCTTTCATCAGATATTCAGATTCTTCGGCAATACGACGTGGCTCTTTCGACCGACCAGCGGCCAGGAATCGAATTCGATCAGTTGCGCGAGCGCATCGATGCTGCGCTAAGCAGCTACGTACAATTTGATGAAGATTGTCCGGCGCACTTGCTCGAGGCAATTCGCTATGCGCTGCTGGGCCCCGGTAAGCGATTGCGGCCACGATTGGTTTTGATGGCCGCCGAAGCTTGCGGCGCAAGGGTCGAGGCTGCGATGCCGGCGGCCTGTGCGGTCGAGATGGTGCACGCCTATTCGCTGGTACACGATGACTTGCCGGCAATGGATGATGATGACTTGCGTCGAGGCCGGCCGACATGCCACAAGAAGTTCGGTGAAGCGGTAGCGATCCTGGTGGGTGATGCGCTATTGGCACGGGCATTCGAGGTCTTGGCCAGCGATATCACGCCGCCTTCCTTGGCTGCCAGGTGCTGCGCCGTTTTGGGCCGCGCGGCCGGTGCAGCGGCGCTGGTGGGAGGTCAGGCCGACGACCTCGCAATGGGAAAGCGAAACCATGCGGGATTCAATGGCGACTTGCCGGAGTTGGAATCGATCCACCGTCGGAAAACGGGCGCGTTATTCGTAGCGGCGATGGAGCTGGGCGGCGCCATCGCACAAGCGACTCCGGAACAACTGAAGGCGCTTCGATCTTACGGGCGAAATGTCGGACTGGCATTTCAAATCACAGACGACTTGCTCGATGTAGCCGGCAGCCAGGCCGCCGTCGGCAAACGAGTGGCCAAAGACGCCGATCGCGGCAAACTTACGTTTCCGCGGTTGATGGGTATCGAGCCTAGCGGCCGAAACGCAGAAAATCTCGTGGACGAAGCTTGTGCTATGATCGATGTATTCGGAGCAAAGGCTGGGCCGCTGCGTGAACTAGCCCAGTTGGTGCTCACACGTAAAAAATAGAAGGCGAGCCGGCTCGCTACCCGGAATTCAAAACTGAATGTGCCGGTTCAACTCGCGGCACGTACTGATACCGTGACTAAGACGCCGATTTTACCCATGATCCATTCGCCACGCGATTTGCGGGGCCTTTCGCTGCTTCAGCTTGAACGGCTGGCGGCCGAAATGCGCGAAGTGTTGTGCAACCTCGTGAGTTGCCGCAGTGCGCACTTCGCGTCGAATCTGGGAGTTGTGGAGTTGTGCATTGCACTGCACCAAACGTTCGATTTCGAGCACGATCGGCTGATCTGGGATACCGGCCACCAGATTTATCCGCACAAGCTAATCACGGGCCGCTATCCGCAGTTTCACACAATGCGCACGAAGGGCGGCCTGATGGGCTACCCGAATCCGGAGGAAAGCGAACATGACCTGTTCATGACGGGCCACGCGGGCGCCAGCGTATCGACGGCACTAGGGTTGGCAAGCGGCGACGAGCTGATCCGCGACGACGAAGCACGGTGGAGCGTGGCGGTGATCGGAGATGGCGCGTTTCCATCCGGCATTGTCTACGAGGCACTCAACAATGTCGGCCGTGCAAGCCGCCGCCTGCTGATCATTCTCAACGACAACAAGATGTCGATTTGCCCGCGCGTCGGCGGCATGGCCGATTATTTGGATCGCTTGCGGATGCACCGCATGTACTCGGGGCTGAAGGAAGAGGTTGTCAAGGTGCTGGGTAAGGTGCCTTTGCTAGGCGATCCGGTGGAACGGTTTTTAGCGCAGCTCAAGGAGGCTGCCAAGGCGGGACTGCACGGCGGCATGCTGTTTGAGGATCTCGGGCTCCATTATTTTGGCCCGATCGATGGGCACAACATCGGGCTATTGCGCAAGTATCTGCGGATGGTTCGAAATGTCGAGGGTCCGATCCTGTTGCACGTTGTGACCGAAAAGGGCCATGGTTTCCGGCCCGCCGCCGAGGACCCGGTCTTGTTCCATGCGCCGCCGCAATTCGAACGCTGCGCCGATCAGGTGGTCGAGATGAAGAAGAGCTCGGCCCGGGCGTTCACGCACGCGGCTTCGACCGCGATATTTGAGCAGATGCGCGATAATCCGCGCGTCACGGTCATTACGGCTGCCATGTGTCAGGGAAACAACCTGGAACGCGTTCGCGACACGTATCCGGCCAGATTCTTCGATGCGGGAATCTGCGAGGGGCACGCGGTTGCATTCGCCGCTGGCCAGGCCAAAGTCGGTTTGCGGCCGATCGTCGACATTTACAGCACGTTCCTGCAGCGGGCCTACGACCAGATATTCCAGGAAGTCGCGCTGCAGAACTTGCCCGTGACGTTTATGCTCGATCGGGCCGGGCTGACCGGTCCGGACGGACCGACGCATCACGGTGCGTTCGATTTGGGCTACTTGCGCGTATTGCCGAATATGGTCGTTATGGCCCCGGCCGACGAAAACGACCTGTCGCAAATGCTCGATTTCGCGTTGCGGCACGACGGCCCCTGCGCCGTTCGTTACCCGAAGGGCGCCTTACCTGTGATTGATACGGTTCGGACGCCGCTCGAATTAGGAAAAAGTGAAGTGCATTCGTGGGATGACGATGGCGCGATTTTGTGCTGCGGCGCCCTTCTGCCTGAATGCTTGAAAGCTGCCGCGTATTTGCGCAAAGATGGCATCGACGTGGGCGTAATAAACGCGCGGTTCGTAAAGCCGCTCGATACCGAAATCGTACTGCGCTCGATTCGTGAATGTGGTTTTGTCGTCACGGTCGAAGAGGCAGCGCTAATGGGCGGCTTCGGGTCGGCCGTGTTGGAGGCGGCCGCGGATGCCGGGCTAAACACCAGCCACGTTCGCCGGCTGGGAATTCCCGATAAGTTCATCGAACACGGCGAACGGGGCGAACTGCTGAGCGATCTGGGACTGGATGACGTCGGAATTGCCGCTGTCTGCCGCGCGCTGGCCACTGCTGGCGGCGTACCCACTCGCGTCAATTAATGGCAAAGCACGACTCCCGTTGCGCGTTGTTCACATCGGGGGCAGCAAGCGATGGCGTGATTGGGTGGTAACGCTTTTCGTTTGGGCGCGAGCGGTGGCGCCGCCAACCCATCAACGATTCACTTTGCGACCGCTAACCTATGCCGGCGAAGCAACCACCACGGACAATTATTCTCGCCGACGGCACGCGGCCGGAAATTCGGGATGCATTCGAGCAACTGCGGCCGACGATCGAACGATATCTGCCGGTCGTGGGAGTCTGCCTGGATTTAAGCTCCGATCTTGGCGGGACGGACGCCGAGTTGGCGATCGTGCTCGGCGGTGACGGGTCAATATTGCGGGCCGCTCATCAGATGGGCTATCACCAGCGTCCGGTGCTGGGCGTGAATCTGGGCCGGCTCGGCTTTCTCGCGGCCTTGCAGCCCGAGCAGCTCGAGCAAGCCCTGCCCGAGATCGCCGCGGGTCGGCATCACGTCGTCGAGCATCTCATGGTCGAGTGCACGGCCACGCGGGCGGGCAAACCGCTTTACCAATCGTTGGTACTAAACGAGGCAGCGGTGCTAGCAGGGCCACCGTTCACGATGCTCGACGTTCAGCTTTATGTTGACGGAGAATTGGTTACGACTTACAGTTGCGACGGCTTGATCGTCAGCACGCCGATTGGCTCGACGGCGCATAGCCTGTCGGCCGGCGGGCCGATCCTGCGTAACGATATTCAAGCGCTGGTGATCCTGCCAATCAGCCCGCATACGCTGACGCATCGGCCGGTGGTGGATTCGGCGGATCGAACAATCGAGCTCGCCGTGCCGCAGCCGCATGAGGGCACATCCCTTGCCGTGGATGGGCGCGTGCTGGGCACGCTGCAGGCCGAAGACCGGATAAAGATTGTACGATCTGCAGCTTTGTTCCAGATGGTGGAGGTTCGCGGCCAAACGTATTATCGCACGCTGCACGATAAGCTCGGCTGGGGCGGGCAGATGCGGATGAACTATTAGGTGCCTATCCCAGAACCGTCTCAGAGAAAGGGGACAGCCCCTATTTGCTCCGAGGACTGCGCAAAATTGGGACAGTCTCCGACGGTTCTGGGATAGGCTTTAAGTGTCTCGTAAACCGCGTCTGTCCGAGACGTGGCTGCGAGTTTCGGAGAGACTCGCCTAGGTGCAAGCAAGGAAGCAATCGCCATGACCCGTCTTAGCAAATTCTTCTGGTTCGTTGTTTTACCATGTGTCTTGTTGGGTACCGTGCGCACGACGGTAGTTGCGGCAGTCGCGAAAGATAACAAGGGTGCACCTGTCGAAGGCCCGCTTTTGATCGCGGAACTGCCGCCCAAGCCCGAGACGACGAAGTACGATTTGCGCTACAAGCTGACGCGCGGCGAGGTGCTTCGGTACGATGTAACCCATCGGGCGTCGATCCGCAGCACGATCGATAAAACGACGCAATCCGCCCAGACAAAAACCGATTCGGTGAAAGTCTGGAAAGTGACCGACGTGCTGCCGGCGGGCGACATTGAATTCATGAACGTCGTCGAGCGGGTTCACATGGTGAACCAACTCCCGGAACACAAGGCCACTGAGTACGACAGTGTTCGCGATACGACGGCGCCGCCGGGCTTTGAGGATGCGGCCAGGGCGGTGGGCGTGCCGCTGAGCACGGTGCGAATCACGCCGCGCGGCAAGATTGTTCGCCGCGTGATGAATATTCGCGGGCAAGGCGCCGAGGATGATGCTCCCATCGCGCTGCGGCTGCCGGAGCAATCCGTTGCGATCGGCGACACGTGGGACGAGGCGTTCGAAATACAAGTGAAATTAGATAAAGGCGGTAATAAGTCGATTAAAACGCGGCGGCACCACAAGCTGACCGATGTCAAGGACGGCATCGCGACGATCGAGGTCACCTATCAAGTGCTTTCTCCCATCGATGCGCCGATAGAGGTGCAAATCGTGCAGCGGCTCATGACGGGCGACGTGCAGTTCGACATTAAGAAAGGCCGAATCGTCGGCCAGCAAATGGATGTTGATAAGCGCGTGCTTGGTTTTGCCGGCCCCACGAGCAGCATGCAGTACGTAATGAAAATGGAAGAAAAGCTGGTAGATGCTCCGCGACAGACGGCCTCCAAGACAAAACCCAAATCGATCGCCAACAGCCACCGCTCGAGTGGTACGAGGCACACCGCCAGCCGCCCGTCAGCTAAGCAGCAACCGGCGAAAACGTACAAGCGCTAAGCAATCGAATTGTACGACGGCGCGCGGCAAATTCTGTGTGCGCTGCAAACGTAGAACACGGGTCTACGGATTCGGTCCTTCGACTTCGTGAACCAGCACGACGTCGTGTACGCCGCTGGCCAGCCCTTCGTGGCCGGGTCCCGCCGTTAGGTGCGAGCCGCCAACGATTACAATGCGGTCACCTTTCGCCGCATAACCTTCGCGGCAGGCCCATTCGTCGGCGTGCCGAATAAGCTCGGGCATGTCGCGAGCCGGTGCGCCGCGAAGAGGAGTGACACCCCAATACAGGCACATCTGCCGAAGCGTTGCCTCGCTGGAGCTGATGCCCAATATAGGCACGTAGCTGCGATGTTGAGAAAGCGCGAGCGCCGTACGTCCCGAATGGCTGGCCACGAAGACCAGTTTGGCTCCGAGATCATAAGCCATCCGGCCGGCGGCCCTGACGGCGGCCCGTGTAATATCGTGCATCACGGCTGAATTGATTACGAGGTTGTGTGGCGGCCGACGCTGGAAGCTCCTCTCGGTAGCCAGCGCAATGCGGTTCATCATTTCCACGGCTTCCAAAGGGAAATGCCCGATCGCGGTCTCGCCGGAAAGCATGCAGGCATCGGCGCCGTCAAGAATTGCGTTGGCAACATCGGTGGCTTCGGCGCGTGTGGGTCTCGGTGATTCCTGCATGCTGTCGAGCATTTGTGTGGCGATGATCGTAGGCCGCTGGAAACGGTGGCAGATCGAGATGATGCGTTTCTGCTCGACGGGCATCTCTGCCACGTCGATCTCGACGCCCAAATCGCCGCGTGCGACCATCACGGCGTCGGCGGCCGCGACGATCTCCTCCAATCGAACAAGTGCTTCGCATTTCTCGATCTTCGCGACCACGCGCGCCGTTGATCGGCGTGATTTCAAGATATCGCTCAATGCGCGAACATCGTCCGGCGTGCGAACAAAGCTGAGGCCGACAAAATCGACGCCTGCGTCGGCCGCCCAGATTGCGTGTGCGCGGTCGGATTCACTTATTGCCGGCGCGCTGAGCTTCACGCCTGGCAGGTTGACGCCCTGGTGGCTGCGGATTGTCCCGCGCTGGACTACCCGCGCGAACACGGCCGGTTTCTTTTTTTACGACCTCCATGCTGACGGTGCCGTCGGCGAGCATCACGTGGTCGCCGATTTGTAGCTCATCCACGAGCGGCAGGTAGGTTGAAGTCAGCTCGTTGGGCGCCCCCGACGAACGACTGCTAACGAAGATGAACTCCATGCCGAGGTCGCAAAACACCTGGTCGCCTGCCACGTCGCCGAGTCGGATCTTTGGTCCGGCAAGATCTACCAGGATGGCAATCGGCACGTTGATCTCGTCGCTCAGTGCGCGGATGTTCTCGACATGCTGCTGCTGAACGTCTGGCTCGGCGTGGGCCATGTTCAAGCGAAAGACATCGACGCCCGCCGCGATCAACTTTGCAAGCTGCTCGCGCCTGGAGCATGCGGGGCCGATCGTAGCCACGATTTTGGTGCGGGAGCACCGGCGGGGGTCGCGGGCAATCATATAGAGACGGGCATCATGTGCAATTAAGCCGGATAGTCAATGTTATTCATGCCGAGGCGCAGAGGGCGCCGAGGGGTGCAACATTGGGCTTCCGACATCGATGGGATCGCTAACCACGCCGATCCACACTATTGGAAAGACTATCGCGGGTTGGAGGTTTTCAAAATCTGCGTCTAGCGGGTATCGCGCTTGTGCAATTGGCTTTTTCGTTGTGTCAGAAATTGGAGCGGTCATTATTGTGGCTTTGAGCCAGCGAGATGGGAATAGCGCGTGGATTGACTTGATCTGGATCGTGCCGATACAGGATACTCTCTTCCACGGCCGCGTGGCGGCTCCGCCGAACTTCATAAACGAATTTTTGCGCCCATTGAAGTACGAGCGAACGTGCTCCGCTCAGGTAATGCGCCCAACTGGAGATTTATGTCAAAGCAAGAGATGACACACGATGGTGATGAGGTCGGCGGGCAACGCAGCCAGTCGGACGCTGGTGTAGTGGTCCGCAACGATCGCGTGTCGTATCGCACCACGGCATTTGTTTTGGCATCGTTGGCGCTGGCCGTGGCTGGCATACTTTTAGCGCTGCAGTATTTTGTCGCCGAGCGCATTCCGGAATTGACCGAGGCGAAACTGGAAACCGCCAAGAAACTTTGGCAGGAACATGGGCCGGCGAGCTATGACATGGATATCGAGCTTCGCGGCGCACAACCGGGGCTCGTTCACATTGAAGTGCAAAAGCGGGTGGTGACGGCAACGACGCGCGATGGGCGTGTTCCACCTCAATGGACGTGGGATACGTGGTCGGTCCCAGGCATGTTTGATACGCTTACTCAGGATTTACAGATTGCCGAAGATCCGCAGAAAGAAATCGATGCCGCCCCAGGAACGAACTGGCAACTGCGGTGCGAATTCGATGCAGAGATTGGCGTTCCACGGCGTTATCATCGGGTGGTTTCCGGAGGCCCCGAGGTTTACTGGCGGGTAACAAACTTCGAAGCGAAGTAATTGCGCAACGTAATTCGCGGCGGCTCGTTCCTACGATGTGATGTCGGCTGGTTCAACTGAGTTGCGTGGGAATTCGGATAGACACTACGCGCCGAGCGGTAAGGCGGGTATTGCCACGTAAATCCGTTGCTGCAGACGCAATAGGATGGTGTGTTCCCACTTCGAACGTAGAAACTATTGGGCGGGAAAATGTAAGAAGTGTCTTACTGGCGTGACAAAAGAGCGGTAATTGTGGGCGGGTCGGCCGGTTTGGGCCGCGCGCTGGCCGACGTGCTTGCCCAACATGGTGCCCGGCTGGCAATTGTCGCGCGCCGGCAGCAGTTGCTCGATGCCGCGGCGCAGGAGCTGAAAGCCACAGGGACGCATGTTCTGAGCGTGCCGGCCGATGTGACGAACGCCGATGATGTTGCTCGGTTGGGCGCAACGGTTCAAAGCGCATGGGGGGGCGTTGATTTGTTGTGTCACTGCGCGGGACGGTCGATGCGCGGGACGGCGTTAGCCACGTCAGCCGCCGATTTCCGCGAGTTGTGGGAAACGAATTTTTTGTCGGCCGTACGATGCATTCAGCAGTTCGCTGAGCCGCTGACACAGAGCCGCGGGCATATCGTGCTTGTCGGATCGCTGGCGAGTAAGGTGGCCGCCGGATACCTGGGGGCTTATCCGGCAAGCAAGTTTCCGTTGGCTGCGCTGGCACAGCAATTGAGACTCGAAGCAGAGCATCGCGGACTACACACTTTACTAGTTTGTCCAGGACCGATTGCGCGAGATGAGGGCCGCCCATCGAGCGCTCGATATGAGACTCAAAACCCAGAGGTTCCCGCGGCCGCGCATCAGCCTGGCGGCGGGGCGAAGGTGGGTATGATCGACCCGCACTGGCTGGCTGAAAAGATACTCCGTGCGTGCCAGCGGCGGCGGGCCGAGTTGATTGTGCCCCGTCGAGTACGAGTATTGCTCATGCTATCGCAGCTTTCCCCGCGCTTCGGCGACTGGCTATTGCGCCGGATGACCTCGGGCTAAATCTGAGACAGAGAGAAGCTCTGCGCCACTCGCAAGGCTTCGCCTTGAAAAAAAGGACCCGGTTGGCCCTGCGAGGGGATGCCAACCGGGTCCAGTGTTTCGGGAGGACGGCCGCGGCTCGGGGCACGACGTCATCCGGCAAAATAGGGCGGATGGCGGGAATCGCCGTGCACCAGCGGCTACTTATGCGTCCGGCGAGCCGAGCCGGACAAGCGTCGCTCCCAATTGCACCCGTGCCGCTCGGCTCGCGGCACCTACTCTCCCTGGTTATGTGAAACGTGCAGTATCCCGTGACGGGCATGGTCGCCACACTGCGGCGACAGTTTGCTTAGATTCACAAACGGATAAGCTGATGGACGTCGTTATAAGCGGCACACAATAAATCATTTCGCCGCAACGACGCCTACGCGGACGGGACCGAGCTATTGCATTCGCCGTGCCAGAGTGCGGATCACGGCGTGGGCATTTCCGAGTCGCTAACGAATCGCGACGAAATCGCGGCCGAGTCCGGTGTTTTTCCTTCGGCAGCCGGCGTTCCGACCGAACGGATCGTCCTGCAAACACCTGCGGATGTGTTGTACCTTTTACAATTTCGGTGCTGGCATTGTAAAAATGGTGCAAGCATCGTCGGGGCCACCGGTCACGCCTTTGCTACTGTCACGACTTCCGTTGTCGTGGGGATTGGGCTTCGTTAGTATTTGCGGCCTTTTCCGTCCTCTGCAGATTCTTTCCTCGCACGCACGAGAGAACCGGTGCTCCCGTCGTTGAGATTCGGTTCCACGCGCCCTCGCCCACGCGGCACTGCGGCAGCAGCGACCGAATTGCACTTCGTTGCAATTTTTGCGCTGTGCATATTCGTGGTGTTGGGTACATCGGGTTGCGCATCGCTGGGGCGGCGGAGCAAATCGGAAGCGGGCCTGCAAGCGGCCCGCGAGTTGTCGCGGCAAGGCGTGGCGGCATTGGAAACGGGTCACGCTCAGCAAGCCGAGGACTTACTCAATAAAGCACTTCAGGCATCGCCCGAAGATGCCTCGACTCACCGCTATATGGCCGAGGCCTATTGGCGTCGCGGCGCCCGCCAGGAGGCGCTTTCGCAAATTGCCGAGTCGATACGACTAGAACCGTCCAACGCCGGGTTCTGCGTGCGGGCGGGCGAAATGTCTTTGGCAAGCGGCATGTACGATTTGGCTCTGGGTCAAGCGGAACGGGCGATTCGGCTGGACCCGAAGCACGCGAGTGCATGGGCGTTGCGCGGTCGATGTTTCAAGCAAATGAACCAGCCGGATCGGGCGCTGGCCGATCTGCAGCGTGCCGTGGAACTCGCCCCCAACAGTTCGGACGAGCTGTTGGATGTGGCGGCCCTTTACCGGCAACAAGGACAAAGTGCACGCTGCCTCACGGCGATCTACCATCTGCTCGATACGTACCCGCCCGGCGAAGAGCCGCAGTCAGTGCTGGTAATGCAAGGTTTAACGCTAATGGACTTGGGCCGACCGCGGGAGGCCACTTCCGCCCTTCTCGCTGCCGTTCAGCACGGGCCGCCAAGCGCGGATGTGTATTTCTATCTTGCCCAATCGCACCTGGCAGCCGGGGAAGTTGCCGAGGCCACGGCAGCGGCTCAACAGGCCATCGCGATCAACGGCTCACACGCCCCAAGCCGAGAGCTTCTGGCTCAGTTGGCCTCTCGCACGGCAGCGGAGCCTTCGCAACGGCGATAGCGCTACAATCGCTACAGACGCTACCCTAGCAGATTCCTGTGGACTTGTTTGCTTGGCCGCCGTTTGTGACGTATGTTTTTGCGGGGCCACGCCAATCGTGCGCCCCGTGTGACCCGGCCTGTAGTTAGGAGTCCCTCCGATGTTTGCGAGCGCATCAATTGAAGGCGAATCGTTTGTCGATCGGCGCGGGCCCGTCCAGTTCGAAGACCAACCATTGTTTGAGCGCCGCCAGTTTGCAAACAGTTACGAAGAGCTTTCGCCGGATGCCGCTGATTTGGCACGAGCGATTGACGGCTACAAAGTTCAACACCGCCGCCGGTTCATTACGTTCGAGGAAATGCTGGCGGTGATCAAATCACTAGGCTACACGCGATAAAGCGTTCGTCATCCCTGTTCCGTGGTCGGTGAAATTGACGTACCGCAACGGCCAGTCAAACTATTCTTCGCGGGCCGTTGTTCGGCCGGTGGCGACGTCGAAAACGTAAATTGCCGGCACCAGCATGGCCCAGGTCGCGAAGCCGTAGGTACACACGGTTAGCAAAAAGACGGCGCCGTAGTTGCCGACTAAGTAGCTCGTAATGGCGATGATAGTCGCCAACGGCGCCGTGATGGCGACGACCGTCAGGGCATTGGAACCGAGCCGCCAGTTCAGGGCCACGTACAGCCCCGCGCTTCCGCCGGCGATAAATCCTGAGAACGTGGTGAACTGGTAACCGAATGTATTGAAGGCGAGCATGATCCGCATGCAAGTGGCCACGCCGAGGAAAAGGAACAAGAGCGTGCCGATACTCGTCGCAATCGCCATGCGAGAATTGGCGTAATTCATGCCGGCATGAATGCCGAGCATGGCGGCAAAGGCGTTCATTATCGTAATACCACAGAGGAAGAAAACCAAATTTTCGGTAGAAATCGCGTTGGCAAACCACAAGTAAACGCATAGCGCGATCGGCAGAACGATCATTTCCTTGGCGTTATAGAATGCGCCGCCAAGCTTGCCGAATACGATCTCTTTAGGCGACAAGTCGGTTACCAGGAGCAGGTCCAGCGCTCGGCTGTCTCGCTCGTTGGTTAGCGAGGTGACGGCCAGGGCGTTGAGCAGGATCAGGCCGACGACCAAGAGCGTGACGATTGGTTTCGCCACCGGTGGAATGGCGGCTTCCATCGTCGGTTTGGCTGCAACTTGCGCAACGAGCACCGCCGCACATGCGATAAACACGGCCCAATAGGCGAGGCGAATGACTAGAACTCGTTTGCCATAAGCCCAGGTACGCACCTCGCGCCACAGGATTGGGTTGTCCCACACGGTGCGAGTTTTGCCGCCGGCACTGTGTATCGCGACTGCCGGCCGCTGGAATGCGTCGGGCACGGTGCTCTCGGCCAGGTCGAGTTCCTGGTCCAAGCGCGGCGCATTCTGCCGCGGGTTCCAAACCCGCAGCCTGGCAATCGCCACGAGATTGAGCGCTACGGATTCGACAATCGACGCGACAAGAAAAATGAGGACGGGGTCGATGCCGGCGCCGCCCAGGCCCGGCTTGTCAAAGATCGGCCGTGCTGCCTCCTGAACGGCCTGCCAGGGACTCATCGCGATTGCCCACGATTTGGCCGACAGGCCGAGCCAAGCTGTATCCGCTCCGGCGGCCGCGACGATTTCCCAGGCCAAGAGCCACAGCACCACGACGAGCGCGGTCATTGCCAAGGCTTGAAAGGTTTTCTCGCGCCACAGGGCAATTGTCGAGCCTAAACTTCCGGCCGCCAACGCGCTGGCCAGCGTCACGGCTTGCACTCGAAAAATCTGCGGACTCGAAACGCCCCCCAGCAGGGCAACGATCATCAGCAGCGGCAGCGCGGCTACAACGACCACGATTACCGATAACATGCCTGCGAAAAGTTTGCCCAACACGAGGTCGGAATTCGAAAGACTGGTCAACAGGAGCAGATCGAGTGTCTTGCGATCTTTCTCTAGAGCGACTGCGGAGGCGACCAACAGGGCGGAAAACGGTAAGGCGACCGCTAGTTGCAGGGGCGCGAGAATTTGAAAGGCGGCCGCACCGAACCAGGCCAGATCGCCGATACTTTCGAGCCGCTGCGAGCCGACGAGCAATTGCCAGGCGGTGAGAGTGAGTCCGAAGAGCGCGGCGACAAATAGGGTCCGCGCAGCAAAAAACCACACCCGGCGTGGGGCGACGGCCGCTTCGCGCGTGAACATCGGACCAATCAATGAGCAGGCCTATCCATTTCGTGTTTTTATCTGGGCGCACCTACCCAGCCGCTTACGGCGCACCTTGTTCAATGCGCTTGCCACGGAACGCTGGTTCGCCTTGGCACCCCGATTTCTTTCTTATTTTTCGCAAACCTCCGTCGGGACGACAACTGGCCGGCTCGAAGAAATCTCGCCGTTCAATCGCTCGAGATGGCTGCCGGAGAGGCCAATTTTCTCTACAATCAAAATAGCTGGGCGGCGATGACTCCAATCTCGTCCGAACGGTCGCTGCCATTGTCTCACTCTAATCTACGCGAGGTTTTAACATGTATGGATTGTCTTGTCGTGTGCCAGCTCTCTTTGCTCGCTTCGCTCGTTTATCGGGCACCGCCTTGGTTTGTGCTGCGTGCACGTTGTTGTGCGTCGGGGCCGGCAACGCCCGCGCTCAAGGTTTTGCGCACGACCAGGTATTGACGACCCAGATGCTGATCGGCGATGCAGTAGACACAACGTCGCTCGCGAGGTACACGGATGTCGACGAGGCGATTAAGCGATTCATCAATCGCGATGTGCTGGCCGCCCGGCAATTCCTTGAAGCGGCGAAAAAGAAAGACCCGAACCTGCCGCCGGTTGATCTGCTGTTGGCGAAAATGTATTTCCTCAGCGGCAATGCGGTTGCGGGCCGTGCGTCGTTGGAAAAAACGGCGTCGGAAAATCCCGATGATCCCGAGGCCGCCCTGATCCTCGCCGATGAGGCGATGAAACAAGGGCGCACGATTGAGGCCGAGGCGCTGTACGAAAAGGGAATGGAATTGACCTCAAAATTTAAGGGGTCTGCCAAGCGCAAGCGGAATTTTGAAATTCGCGCACGAGCGGGTCGGGCCGGCGTGGCGCAACGGCGAAAGAATTGGGACGTCGCGGTGGGCGATCTCCGGGCGCTGTTGAAAATCGATCCCGAAAATGCAGCCGCTCATTATCGATTGGGCCAATCGCTGTTCATGCAGAAGCAGTATCAAGAGGGTTACAACGAGTTCATCGCCGCAAAAAAGGCGGAGAAAAACCTGCCCGATCCAAACGTCGCCACCGCTTTGATGTACGAACAGTTGAAAATTTCAGACAAGGCCCAACAATTTTTTGATCGCGCGATGGCCGCTAGCAAGAATGACGCCGACACGGTCACCGCATATGCTCAGTGGCTGATTAAATCGGGTTCTGCCGATTCGATCGCCAAGGCGGAGTCGCTGCTGGCCGACGCCCGCAAGGCGCACCCGGACAACCTTAATTTACTGATTCTTAGCGGCGTAGCGGCTCGGATGACCAAGAAAATGAAACCGGCCGAAGACTTTTTTATCCAAGCGTTGGGCATCGCGCCGGCAAACGGCGACGTGATCAACCAGCTTGCGCTGCTTTTGATCGAGCAGGCGGGTCAGGCGCAGCGTAATCGCGCGCTGCAGTTTGCCGTTATGAGCTCTCAGCTAAATAGCCAAAGCGCCGACGCCCAGATTACGCTCGCGTGGGTGATGTACCAGCTTGGCCGGGTAGCCGACGCGGAAACCGCACTTCGCAATGGATTGCAACTTGGCAATCCCAGTCCGGACAGCAGCTTTTTGGTGGCTAAGATACTGGTAGATCAGAACAAGACCGAGCCGGCAAAGCAGCTCCTCAAGGCCGCACTCGATGCCGAGTCGCCCGGTATATTCGTATATCGGCAAGAAGCTCAAGCATTGCTTGATAAGTTGAATAAGCCATGAGTTGAGTTTGCCTCGTGGGATGGCTTCGCAAGAACTGCTGGCGTTGGCGTACTGTATTGCTTCGGAGATTGAATTGCACTCGATGGCTTTGACAGTCATTTGGTTTTGCTCTGTCGTGTTTGGCACGCCGGCTGAGAGTGCCGGCGCTAAGCGGTGTACCACATCACAAGTCCACCCCAGAAAGCAACGTCCTGCCGAACGATTACTTTTCAGCATAATTGGGAGCGGAAGGCTTCTTTTGCCCCGGCCCCTGCAAGTCATGGACGGTGTGTCGCAGCCACGTCCGAAAAGCTTTTCCGACGAGACTGCTAAGGGCCCCGACGTTGTAAGTAAAGCATCTGTCGCTTTGCCCGCTTGCGCAATCAATGTACGTTCACACTTGAATGGCCGAGCGGAACTCAATGTGGTAATTGCGGCCTCAATGGTACATGCGACGGGTGGATATTCGACGGTTAAGATTCAGCGGAATATCTTTGCAATTGGGAGGTGAAAGTGTTAGGGTCGGACGCAAGGGAGGTCAGTATGAGAAAATTAGTGCTTGTGAGCGGAAGCGTGTTCTGTCTAGTGGCGATAAGTTCGCTAGCTGAATTGAACGCGCAGGCGGCGAGGAAAGAGATTCCACTCAAAGATATTTGGGCCTATGAGATGCCGGGCACGAAAGACGTTCGCGAATTAGAGCCGGATAAATTCGGCCCAAGCATCGCGAAATTGAATCACGCCCAGCAAATATCAATCATGGGCACATCGCTCCTGAGCCAGATACGTAATCACCTGCAATACAACAAACCGAGCAAATCCGCCTCGCAGGCGTTCGCTGTTGAGGGAACTGTACGCACTGCGCGACGTGAAGCGGCGGCGGTTATGTTGGGGAAGAAAAAGCCGCAAGATTCCTTTCCAGCAAACCGTGACTTGTCTGTTATCTTTTTTTCCGACCTATTTGGTTCCTACGTTCATCTCGCCAAAGTGGAGCAGCAGCGAGGACGTGTCGTCATCTGCTATCGGTTCGTGCCGCACGAATCGTCACAACTGACTACACACATCGCTCTGGTTCCTTTGGGAAAGCTGTCTCCTGGTGAAGTAAAGGTCGATATTAAGCGATTACCCATGCAACACAAATACCTCGATGAAGGATTCAAGGAACTACCGAGTTCGTGGGATTCGCGAATTGTATCGCAACCGTTTCTATTCAGAGTAGAGGACAAGAGCGATTAAAAGATCATCGCAATCCTTATAGGGAGGTGTGATATGCGACAGTTGTTTTGGATAACTGTTTGCGAAATAATCTTGCTCGCCGGCACTTCGACAGCATTGAGCGACGCGGCCACTAATGTACCGAATGTAATTGACCATCCCAGCGATGGTTTCACTGGCGATGTAATCGGCATCGGCCAAGTCTAACAAGACCTACCCGGTTTGCCGAGCTTCTACGCACCAGCCAACGTGTACTATGAAGTAGTTCCGGCCGCTGTTTTCAGGCAAGATGGTGACGCAAATACGGCCGACGTGAGTGCCCATGGGGAGGAAGTCGCTAGCATCATGATCTCTTCGGACGCCACGTTAGCCGGCGTCGCGATTGATGCCTCGCTCTATGCGTCTGCTTACGTTACTACCGGAACCGCAGGCTATGATGATGCACTAGTCTCGATTCAGCACGTATCGCAGCAGCCGAATGTACGGGCGGTCAACAACAGTTGGCTCAAACCAAACACGGAACCAACGCTCGATGGGAATTCTCAACTAACTCTCTTAGTGGATTGGATTACTAGCTACTACAATAATCTTGAGGTGCTAACGGGGGCTGAACAAGGGCACACTACCACTCCGATCCCCAGCGACAACTACAACGGAATGACAATCGCATATTCGCAGCAAGTCGGGGATGTTTGGCGGCAGGTAGGAAGCGATAATGTATTCTACCAACAACTGAACGGCGGCCGAACATTGATTTCTTTGATTACGCCTGGTGACATATACCCTCTGACTGGTCTCGGAAACACTACAGTTACTAGCTAATCCTAGACAAGCTTCGCTGCTCCCCAAGTGACTGGTTCAGTAGCTTTGTTGCAGCAGTTTGCTAAATTGAATATCTACAACAATACGCCGCGATGGTTTACTCGCACAACAGCACCAAGTTATTAAGGCGGTGCTAATGAATAGCGCCGATAAGCTGATTGATAACGGCACGGTAATGGTCAATGGGAACCTGTACCGCAAGGTGGACTGCTCGGCATGACCCGAACGGTTATCTACCAGCAAGGCAATGATTGGCTGTCGTCGGAAGCATACGGCGACGGCGTGCAAGAAAGCGGCGGAGCAACACCGGTTGACGACCAAATGGTCGCTGTTGCCCTAAATGCGACACTCGCGGTTCAGCAATTCTCGCCGGGTGAATACGACGCTAACGTCGGCAGTGTACCGCCGATCGGCTGGGACTTCGGCCACACCACCGCATGGGTCAACGAACGTCTATCCGATTATGTCTTCGCTCGCAGTTCAAGTGGAATCGGGGGCTGATTTTGTGAGAGACCTCGATCACGATTTCAGTTTCTTTCTGACGAACACGAGAAGGGGCTAGCCGGGCGTCCAGGGGGCGGCAATCAGCGCCCCTGGTCGCTGGCACGACGCCAGCGAAATCCCGACAGGATGTCCCCCTCATGCGGCGTCCTCCATCATCTTTTCCAACTTGGCTTGCTCCTCGCGAGCCCAGGCCTGCCAACGCGGAATCTGGATCTTCCGCGCGTCGCGGTAAACTTCGATCGGCACGAGCACATCGCCGCCTTCCTCCGGAACCAAGGCCCAATGCGGCCGACGCTCGTTGTAACTAGCGCGGAACTCGGCCAGGCACTCGCGGCAGTGCTGTGGATGATCGTACAGCGCCAGTACACTTCCTCGGTCTTCAAGGTCGCGTGAACCGCTCCAACAAGCCCAATTGCTGCGGCGTGCGGTACTGTATCCGCACGTGGCTGAACTGATCCTTAACGAACGCCGTGAACCGCCGGGCCATTAACGACGGCCCGTTGTCTGTCACCAGGAACGGACGCTTCACGAGTGGTCCTCCAATCCGCTCCGCTTCTTCCCGCTCTATCTTCAAAGCGTAGGCCGTTTCGGCCGCGCTGTAGCTCGGCGTGAGGTGACAGGCTAGCAAGTACCGCGAGTAGTAATCGATCACCGTCACCGCGTACCACCAGCCTTAGCCTGGAATGTGAATGTAGTCACGTCCATCTGCCACAAGTCGTTCGTCCCTTGCAGCAACAGCTCGAACAGCTTCGCCGCCTGATAGACCTCGGCTCGCCGCGTCTTGCGTTTCTGCAATAAACCGTGGTCTTTCATCACCACGTACGCCTCGCGGTCCTTCACGGCTTTAGTCTCGCCGGCACATCACAGCGATCCGCTTGTAGCCGTACCAGATATTCGTCTTGTCCATCTTTACCACCTCCTGTACCACCTCTCCCTCTATCATCCTCCTCTCCGTACCCAGACTTTTTCTCTCTCCCTCTCTCAGCTAGCGATACCAACTACTCTACGCCACACCCACCAGCCTCATCTCCTGCGTCTGCCGTGCTCAGAGCGGCAGCATCTCGGTTCGTAGTTCATCTTCTATCATCTCTCTACTCTCCCCGCTCAAACGTACTGTCCCGAAAGTTTTTTTAAAATGCGGTTAGCAATCTTGTATTCCCCTATCACCTGTTCCCTCTTCTCTATCTGCTGTTCCAGCTCTTCTATCCGGCGCTGGAGTGGTCAGCGTTCTTCTTCCCGCTGCCATTTGCCAGCTCCTCCTCTCCCGTCTCCAAGAAATCGTCTCGCCAGCGGTACAGCGTCAGCTCGCTCACGCCTATTCTCCGGCAATCACTGCCGCCAGCTCTTCTCGCCGCAGCAAGCTCAGCACCGCCTCTCAGCGGTCCTTCACGTCCACATTGCACTGTCTCTACATCGCTTCGACTCCTTCTTTTCACGGTTCCTTCAGCCCCTCTCGTCCAAAGAGGTCTCTCACATCGCTATTCCCTGTAACCTTGAGCTATACAATTACAGGCACATTGGCAGCCTACCATTTCATTTCTATCATGCTCTCCTGGGACCGTCACGTTACATTATCGAATGACGCAAATAGTAACGGTCTCTACTATCGCGGCTATACTTTTCAGCCATCTATATCTACCTATCCGCTATTCTACAGCGACTATCTAATCAACAAACTCTCTCTTTACCTGTTTCCAGTAATATCTTCTGTGATTCAGTATGCTGTTTCCTCTTCTTTCTCAGTAGAGGTAACACTCCAACACATTTTCTTCCAGGTGCCAACAACAGGGGAATATGAAATTTGCGTACAGCAAACCGAGTACTATTTAGTGAGCGTAGAAGACTATGTACTCTCTTCGTGTTATAGTACTGCGCCGCCGCTTACTGTTGCTGTTGATTACAACATCTACCTAGTTTTTTTCGCACAGTATTACGCCTTATGTCTATCCAACTTCTTCTATACCTTCACCGCAGTTACCTTCTCTGGCAACAGCGATAGCGTTATTGATGCTGCCTACTACGTTTTATATCGCAAAACGTCACCGCCCGTAGCTTCCGCCTAGCTGCGGTGCCGTAGCCAAGCAGCATTTTGCTGCTTGTATCGAACCTGTTTCTCTTACCTAAACGCTATAAGCTGCTGACGTGATTTATCTGCAAGGAAGCCCGCTGCTACCGCCAAATAAAAAGCCGCAGTCGGATATCCTGAATCCACTACGCTTCTGTAGTCCGTCATACCAAATTACGAACGAATTCCGTGAATCAGCGTCTGTTTTTCCTTATCGCAAGCCGATCCGTCGCCTTGCGATGACCTCTATCCTGAAGCAAAACACAATGTGTTTTGCCCTCCCGTTATGTTGTTATTATCGACGAACGGCGGGCGCGGTCTCAAACCGAAAGGGCCATAAGGCCCAAGTGGGCGGATTTTCGGGCGCGCGGCGCGAAAGTGTGATGGTCGGCGCGGATTTATCGGGTGAGCGAAACTATTATTAGCGACCCGCGGCACGAGGTGGACGGGCGCACCGACCGGACCCGCTATGTCCAATTCGTTTCTAATCTGTCCTAATCGCTCGTATTGGACCGGTGCGAAACCCGTGCTGGCGTCCACTGGACACGCCACGCGGGTTTCGTCGCTCAGATTTTCGCAGTTCGCACTGTCGCACGCGGTGTACGATTCGCCGACGGCATAACCGCAACCGGCGGCATAACCGTCACAACTGCAGCATCTTGGTGGACGCGGGATGAAGTATTCGCGGAGGGGTGTCGCTAAGGCGTTGGGGCCGTTCCAGGTCCGCCGCCAGGCGCATCGCGTGCAGTCGTCGACCAGCCGCCATTGGGGCTGCCAACCACAGTAGGCCGCCCAGCCGTCGCAGGCGAGACACGCGGAATTTGCCGCGGAAAGGATGCCCAGCAGCGGCAAGATAACAAGGACAGGCTTGAAAAACGCGCGTTTCATGGGACCCTCCGTGGATCAGACAAAATGCATTCCGAGCGTGGCGATACGCAAAGATGCCCCACGATCGAGTGTTTAGCAAGCACCACTCGGTGAATCTTACGAGGATGTTAGAGCCATGCGTCGCTATGATTGATCGTTTCGGAAAATTTTAACAGTAGAGTGCCGTTTGATAGTCACGGCAAAGTCGGGCGCTTGATAAGCGGAAGAGCACAGCTCGCGTCACGCAGTGAAGTTCGGAAGTGGCTGTTACGCCGCGGCCAGATTGAACAGTGAAAAGATTTCTTCGCGCGATAAACCACCGGCGGGTGTTTCGTTCGAGTCGCTGAAGACGGCATCGAACAATTCTCGCTTGCGTGCCAGGACTTCGTTGATGCGCTGTTCGATCGTATCAGCCACGAGGAATCGCGTAATAGTGACGGCTCGCTCGACACCAATTCGATGAGCGCGGTTGATCGCTTGATCCTCTACTGCTGGATTCCACCAGCGGTCGAACAGAAACACGTAGCTGGCAAATTGGAGGTTCAGCCCCACGCCGCCGGCCCCGTAGGTCATCAGAATGACGCGGCAATCGGGATCGTCTCGGAATTTGGCGATTACCGAGTCCCGCAGTCGGCCGGGCACCTGACCGCTGTATTCAACTGGGCCGAATCGCGCCAGGCGTGTTCGCAGCTCGGCAAGCGTCTGAACCCATTGGCTAAAGACGATCGCCTTGCGTCCGCTAGCGGCGCATTCTTCCAAATCGACGGCAAGTCGCTCCAACTTGCTGCTTGCGCCGGTGGTTGGATCAAAATTGCAGATTTGCTTCAGTCGCAGGATTAGTTCAAAGACATGTTGAATGGTCAATTCGCGTTTCATTTCGCGCAGACGCACCACGCCCTCATCCTCGGCAAGCCGGTACGATTCGGCTTGCTCGGGTGAAAGCTCCACGTCTGCATCGCGGAATAATTTTGGCGGCAGGTCGGCGAGAACTTTATCTTTCGTGCGTCGGAGCACGAAATCGGACACGGCGCGCCCGGCCGAGCGGGGCTTCATCTTGGGCATGAGATGGCCGGGGGAAACAAATTCGAAGATGCCACGCAGATCATCAACACTATTTTCGATCGGCGTGCCAGTCAGCGCCCAACTGCGGCTGCGGGGAATCGAGCGAACGACTTCGTTGGTTGTGCTCGCGGAGTTTTTGATGCGCTGCGACTCGTCGAGCACGACAAGATCGTATTGGTTGGCAGGACTACAAACTTCGTGGCGGTCGCGAATTACGGTTTCGTAGTTCGCGATTCGTACAAGCTCGCTGCCGGTGCGCCACATCCACTGCCGACGGTTCGGGCCGCCTTCAATCGCCGTGACCGGGATCTCCGGCGCCCACTGGGCGAACTCCCGCTGCCAATTTGTCACCAGCGGTTTCGGGCAAATCAGCAACACGCGTCGCAATTGCCGCTGATGAGCCAACAGGCGGATCGCGGTGATGGCCTGCATCGTCTTGCCGAGGCCCATTTCGTCGGCCAGGACGGCATGGTGCCGAGGATAAAGGAATGCGATGCCGTCTAACTGAAATTCGAATGGCTGGTAGGGAAAGCGAAGTGCGCGAGCCGACAGCAGTGCTTCCAGCGGCGGCTGAAGCAATAAACGCAAGCGATCTTCCAGTTTTATCAGATCACGCGGCGGCCGGATGCGAGTACAGCGGGGAGCAGGCCGCGGCGAGCCGGGCGTAAGATTCGGCAACTTATTTGCATCTTGTTCCAAGCCCCTGGCCGCTCGCTCCGTGCTTTCCGCAAACAAGCAACCGATCGTGCAAATCCGCGGCGGCGCAAGGGGCGTGGATACGACGCCGGCCGGAGTCAAATTGAGTTCCAGAATCTCGCGCGGTAGCGCCAGATGGCACTCATCGCCAACACTCAACCGGTTCAGAACGGGTTCCTCGATAGGATTTGGCGCATCGCGGACGTGGGCCGCAAGCGAAAGGGCTTCCAGATCGAACGAACAAAAAATGTCGGTTCGATTGCGACGACTAAGCGGCCTGATCATGTGTTTCTGCGCCGCTGCCGCCGAGTCGTTGGGCCTCGCGAATCGCCTCCTCTATTCGATCGAACGGCTCGGCAAGATCGACTTGCCGGGCAAGCTCCGTAAGCAGGTGGTTAACCTCGTCTTGTTCCGACTCATGTCCCAGCGGAAGCTGGAAATGAGAAGAAGCCACGCTGAAGATTCCATTGGTCGCAGCGGCCTGTCCCACACGCCCGCGCACAGCAGAGCTAGCACTTGCCACATCGGTTGAGCCTGGGATCTGCGGCAACACTTCGAGCGGACGATCCGCGTTCGCGCACAGTAAGACCATCGGTATGCCCGTTCGTGGGCGGGCGTGCAAGGTCGCTTCGCAATTGGCCAGGATCAAACCGGGCGTCAGCTTGGTGACTTCCAACAATGCACTGGCGATTTGCTCGCCAAGTAGAAAGGGCTCTAACGTCGGCCCGTACAGGATCTTTTGGGCGCGGCTTGGTTGCACCGGTGCTGTACAGTGGAATTCGAGGGGCCTGCCGAGCAGCGACACGATCAAATATCCGCCGAAATACCCATATTCGGGGAATTCGAGCATCGAAAGGTATCCAAAAGAAGTCTCGGGGCTGGTGCTTTCGTGCGACATGGTGGTAGTGGCGCGGCATTAGGACTGGGCTGGCGCGTCACACTAGGCAATTTTTGCGGGCACGTCGGGCGGCCAAGGGAGTAAAGATTCCATCGGGACAGCGTCGGACGCGACTTTAGCAGTCTGCCGCCAAACGTGCCGGCGGCGATGTAACTCCATATCCAGCCGCATTGTTTTGCTAGTCTTCCGGTGTTTGCCGACCAAAGAAAAGTCCACTAAAACCTGGAAATAGCCCAAAGGTTTCGTTAAACTATGGGAACCGCCGTGGGAGGTGCCACACTCTGGGATTTAGTGATGGTCGCGTTTTAGCTGCAGCTTCCCTAGCTGTCGTTGTCGCGCTTTCATCGGGAGAGGGGATATCGTACCGGGCGGCGAATTTGTAAGTCCCCGCGACAATTGCAAAGTTCGTCGCTCATCGCTATAGAAGTTTGAACGGTGCGCGCCGAACCCCCACGAACATTCACCAAACTGCGTTTCTCTCAGGATACTATCGGTTATGACAATCACACGCCGTCCCGCGCCGCAACTGTTTTCGCAAGTTGATGTATCGAGCGCGACACATTCGCAGCTCGCGGCATCGCGCGAGGATCATGGAGAACTGTTGCGAGAGATCTTGGCCGCGCAGGATCGAACCAACGAGCTGCTGGAAGAACTGGGCGGCGTGCTGGCAGCCACGCAAAAGCAGCGGGCCAACGAATTGAGCCAGTGGCGCAATGCCCATCCCGCATTGGCCGGCGCATGCCGCGACGCGGCCGAAGCGCTGACGCGTGTGCAGATCGAGTATCTCGAACGCATGACCGAGGAAATCAACGACACCAGCGACGACATGGTCGAGGGCGAATTCTTGCTCAATGAGTTTGTGGATCGCTATGGACCGCGGCTCGCCCATTTGAACGGCGTAATCCAGGTGCTGGCGCAATTGAGTAGCGTGCCGAATCCGACGAATTCGCAGCACGGCTGACTTGTCGCTCGGCAACGGGGCTTCGTTTGCCACTCGTTGATTTGACACACTGCCTCGCAATCGCGAGGCATTTTTTTTGCAGCCGGAAAAACTTCGGGGTTAAGACATTCGATGTCCGGCGAGGCTATACCGGCTGCGATGGGGTCATGTTAAGCTGAAATCTTTGAGTCCGCAGTCCGCGTCGTCCACGCCTTTGACCCATGAGCACTACCCAAATCGCCGCCGCTCACCGCGCTCGCGAAATTCTGGATGCTCACGTTTTGGAAACTGTGGCGTGGCATTTTCACGAATCAACCGGGTGCCCGTTCTGGCTCGATTTTAAGCGCCGACTCGCGTTTGATCCGCTCACAGAAATCCGATCATTTGAAGATTTGCGGAAATTCCCGGCATTCGAAGATGAATGGCTCCGCGGCGGACCCGTACGGCGGTGGGTACCCAAGGGATTGGCCGGCAAGCCGGTATACGTTTTTGAGACGGGTGGCACAACCGGCGTGCCCAAGAGCCGCATCGCAATCGAGGATTTTCGCATCGACTATTCGCTGTTCAGCGAAACGCTGCCCGAAAGGTATTTTCCGCTGAGATCGAATTGGCTGATGCTGGGCCCCTCTGGCCCGCGGCGGCTGCGGCTAGCCGTCGAGCATTTGGCGCAACATCGGGGAGGCATTTGCTTCTGCATCGATCTCGATCCACGCTGGGTCATCAAGCTCATCAAACAAGGCTGGCTGGAGCAGCTCGAGGCGTACAAGCGGCATTGCATCGATCAGGCGCTGACGATCTTCGGCGCCGGGCACGAAATCAAATGTATGTTCGGCACGCCGAAACTGATCGAGGCGCTGTGCCTGGCGTTGGAAGAGCGCGGCAGCAGTTTGCGCGAGATTGGCATCACCGGCATTTTCTCCGGCGGCACCGAGTTTACTCCGCAGTGGACGCGGTTCTGCGTCGAGGAGCTCTTCGGCGGCCCACCGGAAGTCAGCGGCATTTACATGACACCCACGTATGGCAACACACTCATGGGACTGGCGTGTTCGAAACCTGTGACGGCCGCGGAGGGTTACAAAATCAGTTACTACGCGCCGCAACCGCGGGCCGTCGTGGAGGTCGTCGATTTCGACGACACGGACCGCGTCGTTGGCTACGGCAAAACGGGCCGCACGAGACTGACGACTCTCACCAAAGAGTTCTTCATGCCCGGCTTTTTGGAGCGCGACGAAGGCGAACGCGAACCGCCCTGCGAACAATTCCCCTGGGACGGCATCAGCGGCGTGCGTCCTTTCCGGCGGTTGGCCGCGGCAACCACGGTGGGGGTATACTGACAGTACGGGACCACCGCCTTGAAAGTCAGGCAAATATTACGTGTGCTCAAGGATGATGGATGATCAGTTGTTCGCCAAAGAGGCAGCCACCGCCAACTTCAGCACGCAACCAAACCCAAGACCGTGACTGTTGCCGGCAAACCCGGTGACGAATTGCACCCAAAGACCGTAGCATCAATTCTCAAACTAGCCGGGCTAAAGTCATAAATCGATAAAGGAGATTCATCGATGCGATATGTAGTGATCATTCGCAGAACTGGAACTGGTTATAGTGTCGACGTGCCCGATTTACCTGGCTGCGTGGCAACAGGTACAACCGTCGAACACGCACGTCAAATGATCGCACAGGCAATTGAAATGCACCTGGAACTGATGCAGCAGTCGGGCGAGACTCCGCCGAACCCTCGTCGAGCGTTGGAGTTTTCAGTTGAAGAAAGTTCGAGCGAAGAGTTGTGCACCTGGGTCGAAGTCGAAGTGCCACATTCCATTGCTTCCCTGATGGCGAATGAAAACTGTCGATGCTGTAGAATTAGCCGCGAACCTAGATCCGTATTTGCGAGATTCGAACTAAACGCACTGAATCAATAAGCATAATGGCCAGTAAGAGCATTGTCGGCGATGTTATCAATTTCCGTGGGCTAGTTTACGGGCCGGTCAACGAGATGGGGGTCGTCGCGCTTTTTGCGAAGATTAGCGAAGAGTTAAGTTTCATTATTGAGGAAGTGAAAGCCGGGTTCCCCGATTGCATTGCTCGCCGGCAAATCGATAAAGGCTGGGAACGTGTAGCTATTGAGTTCGAATATGCGAGCAGCAACTTTTGCCGACATGGACATGACGCCGACGGTTGTGATTTGATCGTATGCTGGGAGCACGACTGGGATGTGTGCCCCGTGCCAGTGCTTAGTCTGAAACAGTATATCGCCGATTCACAGGCGAAACTTTCAACGCCGTTGAAGCGGGTACGCATCGCAGAACCAGTGCAGACGCGCCGGGTTGCTTTAACCGATGGGGGCATTAAGAACGGCTACATCATTGTCCGCCCAATCGATGACTTTTGGCCTGAGGAGTGCGTCGGCGAAAATATAAAAATGGCTGACAAGAGAATGATTGTCGAGTTCCAAGGCGTCGGACGGATTACAACGGATATTTCTGGAAGGCACAAATCACTCCGCGCCGCACATCGCGAGTGCAAGGACTTTTTCGAGAAACATCGGCTCCAACCGGGAGATGAGGTCGAAATCGCTCGCCTTTCGCGGTACGAGTATTTAATTCGACCTACGTTGATCAACCTCCCCGTCATCCGCTGGGGCCAGCCCTACGACTCGCTTGAAGTCGTCGAAGTGAATCACTTTGCCACCGGCGAGCCGATTGCGAAAGTCAGCCAGGCTGGTGGCGGCGTTATCAAGCGCGATATGAGGCAAGCCGCACGGGCTCGCGACGCCCTGCTCCGCTACTCATGCCACGAGCTCATCGCCATGCTCGGCAAAGCGGCCGACCTCTATGAACACGGCACGCTGCCGATGGGCGACGGCACGCAGTCGCCCGATGATTTCGTGCACCAGCAATCGGCCAGCACCGGCATGCCGGAGCACATGTGTCGCGCGAACATGGCGAAAAACTCGTTCGTGCTCAAGAACATGGAGAAGATTTTGGAGTGCCTGACCCGCGGGCTTGATTTGGAAATTCTAAGCCGGGGGTACGGCGAGGAAGGGCGCGGCGTTGTAGTGAGTTACCAGGCGCAATCGCCCGTGCTGGCGGCCGTGTTGCCGTCCAATTCGCCTGGCGTGCATACGTTGTGGCTGCCCGTGGTCGCGCTGCAAATGGGCCTCGTACTGAAGCCCGGTCCGCAAGAACCATGGACGCCGTACCGAATTTTCGCCGCGTTTACAGAAGCGGGTGTACCGCGCGAGGCGTTTTCGTTATACCCTGGCGAGGCCGAGGCGGGCGCCGCCGTTCTTGAAGCATCGGAACGCGCGATGATCTTCGGTGGCACGGCTACGGTCGATCGATATCGCGGCAACCCGAAGGTGCAGGCGCACGGTCCCGGCTTCTCTAAGATTCTACTTGGGGATGACGTTGTCGATCGCTGGCCCGAGTATCTCGATTTGATGGTCGATAGCGTTTACCTCAACAGCGGCCGCGGGTGCATCAACTGCTCAGCCATTTGGGCATCGCGACACACTCGCGAAATCGCCGAGGCGCTGGCCGAGCGACTGGGGCCGATCGACGTGCTCCCGCCCGACAATCCAAAGGCCGGCTTGGCGGCGTTTACCGTGCCCGGTATGGGCGCGGCGGTCTGGAAACAAATCGAGCAGGACCTGCAAACTCCCGGCGTGACGCACTGCACGGCAAGGTTCGGGTCGCGGCTAGTCGAACAAGAGCGGGCGAGCTACCTGCGGCCGACGATCGTTCACGCGCCGTCGCCGGAAGCGCCTGTCGCGCAAAAGGAATACATGTTCCCATTCGCGGCGGTTGTCGCCTGCCCACAAGCTGAAATGCTTAAGCGGATCAACTCGACGCTCGTGGGCACCGTCATCAGCAACGACGAATCGTTTCGCCAGGCTGCCACGAATGCGACGAACATCGATCGGCTCAACCTCGGACCGATCCCCACCACGAAGCTCAACTGGCTGCAGCCACACGAAGGAAATCTTATCGATTTTCTGTTCCGAAATCGGGCGCTGCAAAAATAGTCCATTCCCCCGTCGCTCCCCGCCGACGGGAGAGGCTTGGATTAGTTCCCACCGCATCTTCACCTTGCCATGCGTCCGTTCGACTTCCACTGCCCGACGCGGATCTATTTCGGTCCCGGCAAATTGAGTGAGCTCGGATCGATTTCGAGCGGGCTCGGAGCGAAGCGCGTGCTCGTTGTGAGCGATCGCGGCATTGTTGCGGCCGGGCATACGACGCGCGGTATTCAGTCGCTTGAGCAATCTGGCGTCGCAGTCACGCTTTTTGATCGAGTCGAAGAAAACCCGACCACAGCGCACGTGGATGATGGACTCGCAATCGCCAAAGAGTTTCAACCGGATTCGATTGTCGGCATCGGCGGCGGCAGCTCGCTGGATTGTGCGAAGGGTATAAACTTCCTTTATTCGTGCGGCGGTCGCATGCAGGATTATTGGGGCGAAGGGAAAGCATTGGGGCCGCTTCGGCCAATGGTCGCGGTCCCGACGACTGCCGGCACCGGCAGCGAGACGCAATCGTACGCCCTGATCGCCGACGCCGCGACGCACGTAAAAATGGCCTGCGGCGACAAACGAGCTGCGTTCCGGGCCGCAATACTCGATCCGGAGCTCACGCTCACGCAGCCATCGCGAGTCACCGCGCTGACGGGCATCGACGCGATGTCGCACGCGCTGGAGACCTATGTCACGAAGCGGCGGAACGCATTTTCGTTGGCATTCAGCCGCGAGGCATGGCGACATCTGGCGCCAAACTTGTCACGCGTATTAAGTGAGCCGGACAATCTTCCAGCCCGCGCCGAGATGCAGCTCGGCGCCTGCCTGGCTGGTTTGGCGATCGAAAACTCGATGCTCGGCGCGACCCACGCGCTTGCTAATCCCTTAACGGCCGCGTATACAATCGCACATGGCGAGGCGATCGCCGTGATGCTGCCCCACGTTGTTCGTTACAATGGCCGACGCATTGATGCGTGGTATCACGAACTGGTTGAATGTTGCCGAGAGCTTCGTTTTGGATCAAACGCTGGAACGGCCGCCGACGCACTGGCAGATTTCGTTTCCCAGGTTTCCCAGCAAGCGGGCCTGGCTGGTACACTGAATGAATGCCAGGTACCGCACGATGACTTGCCTAAACTGGCAACCGCAGCGGCCCAGCAATGGACGGGTACATTCAATCCTATCGAGCTAACAATCGATGACTATTTGAAGTTGTATGAAGCGGCGTATTGAATTGGATGTTCTATTCGCGTTCGCCTGCATGATTGCTGGCGGCTTGTCATCAAGCCGTGCAGAAGATTGGCCGGTGGTCCGTGGCGATACAATGGGCACGGGCGTGGCTCACGGCTCGCTGCCCGATGAGCTGCAAGTGCTTTGGACGTATTCGGCCGGGAAAGACGCGGGCTTCGATGCCACCGCGATCGGCGCGAACGGCGTGGTTTACGTCGGCGATAGCGGCGGTGCGATGCACGCCGTGCGACTCGCCGACGGGGCGCGAGTTTGGACGAAGGATTTTGCCGATAGCGGGTTCGGGGCCGGCGCTGCATTCGATCGTGGGATGCTCTATGTGGGCGACGTGAATGGGGTCGTCCACTGCCTCGCGGCCGCGGATGGCAACGAACGTTGGACAAAAACGCTTGAGGGCGAGGTGTACGCTGGGCCGACGCCGAGCGGTGACGATATCCTGTTTACCTGCGAGGCGGGCACTCTGTCGTGCCTGAGCGAGCAAGATGGACAGGTGCGGTGGACGTTTCACATCGAGGCCCCGCTTCGCTGCACGCCAACGATTTCCGGCGGACGGGTTGTCCTCGCAGGCTGCGACAGCCGGCTCCACGTAATTAACGTGGCGGACGGTAAGGAAACCGATTCGGTGGAAATCGACAGCCCAACCGGCTCGACGCCGGCAATGCGGGACGGACGGGCGTATTTCGGAACCGAGAGTGGAACCTTTTTCGCTGTCAGTATTCCGGTTACCGGAACCAATAAACCGGCCGTCTCCTGGACGTATCACGATCCACAACGGAGCCAGCCGATTCGGGCTGCGGCCGCGGTGAGTGAACGAATGATCGTCTATGGCTCTCAAACGAAGACAATCTACGCCCTCGAGCCGGCGAGTGGCCATGAAAAGTGGAAGCTGCCCACGCGTAGCCGCATCGAGAGCTCACCCGTAATCGTAGGTAACCGCGTGGTCGCTGCTACGGCGACGGGTAAGATGTACTTTTTGGATTTGAATACCGGTCAAGTGAAATGGGAATACGATGCCGGCGGCGGTTTTACCGCTTCGCCGGCGGTGGTGGATGGCCGCATCATCCTCGGCAACACCGACGGCACGCTGTATTGCTTCGGCTCGAAAACAAAGGCAAAAAACTAACCACAGAACCACAGAGGACGACGAGAGCACCGACACGAAATCGCAGTAGTCAGAATGAAGTCGCCCTGGCGACTACAAACGAATTGCGGCCAATGAATTCGCTTGCATTGCGGTCGTTGTTCCCTCCGCTCTCAGCATCCTCTTTGGTGATGATTAGAATTATGTCCACCAGCACGACGAAAACAGAAGTCGGCAGTTACTTTATTAGTAACTATCCGCCGTTTTCAGCCTGGTCGGTGGACCAGTTGGGAGACGTATGTGCGGCGATGGATGCGCCGCCGGCCGATGTGCCGCTCGGGTTGTATTTGCACATTCCATTCTGTCGCAAGCGGTGCAAGTTCTGTTATTTCAAGGTATTCACGGAGAAAAACTCGTCGGAGGTCGAGCGTTACCTGGCTGGGCTTTCTCGCGAAATCGAGCTGGTTAGCAAGCTACCGGTGATGGGCGGTCGTCCGTTTCGCTTCGTTTATTTTGGCGGCGGCACGCCGTCGTTTCTCAGCTCGCGGCAGCTCGAGCGGCTTGTCGAACGGCTGCGGGCAAATGTTTCCTGGGACCTGGCCGAGGAAGTGACATTCGAATGCGAGCCGGGCACTTTGTCTGAAGCAAAAGTGCACACACTTCGCGAAATTGGCGTTACGCGGCTGAGCCTCGGCGTCGAGCACTTTGATGACACTATCTTGCGCGAAAACGGCCGCGCACATGAGTCGCCGGAGATTTATCGCGCCTGGCCTTGGATTCAATCGGCCGGCTTCTCCAACACGAACATCGACCTGATCGCCGGCATGGTGGGCGAATCGCAGGACAAATGGCGCGAGACCGTTCGACGGGCGATCGAGCTGAACGCCGATAGTGTCACCATCTACCAGATGGAGCTACCGTTCAACACGGTGTATTCGAAGGATATTTTGGGCGGCGTCATCGAAACGCCAGTCGCAGATTGGGCGACCAAACGGGAGTGGGTCGATTACGCGTTCGATGCACTGGCGGAGGCCGGATATAGCGTGTCCAGCGCCTACACGATGGTGAAAGACCCGAAGCGCGTGAACTTCAGCTATCGCGACAACCTGTGGCAAGGCAGCGACCTATTGGCCACCGGCATCGCAAGCTTCGGCAACGTCAGCGGCGTGCATTATCAGAATCAAGCAGAATGGGAGCAGTACTGCGGCACGCTCGAAACAGGCGAGCTGCCGCTGATGCGTGGGCTGCGCATGACACCGGAGCAGCAGTTAATCCGCGAGATGATTTTGCAGCTCAAGCGCGGCTACCTGAACATTCAGTGTTTTCGGGACAAATTCGGGACGGATATCGTTGATTGCTGGCCCCACGTCTGGTCCGATTACGAACGGGAAGGCCTCTGCACAATAAACCGAAAGAGAAACCGAATTGAACTCACACGCGAAGGCTTGCTGAAGGTTGATTCACTGCTTCCGGCTTTTTTCGAGCCGCAATTTCAAAACGTGCGCTACACGTAACACACGCCTTCGTCGACAGTATAACTCCGATTTATATTTTCCACGTCTTCCCATCCGTCGAGCGCACGATTTCAATCGTTGGCCGATGCTTACCGCCAAGCAGTCGAAAACTGAGCGGAAGCAAGCATGCTGCAATTATTCGCCGAAACGATCATCCATTACCAAAGCGGCCATGGCAATTACTCCAAAAGAAGGCGCTAACTTTTACCTTTCGATTGTACGGATCTCCCAGTTTCGTCACAATTCGAGCGTTAGCCACGATTGACCGAAGTCTCATACGTGCGACCCGCATAACTGCTGTTTGGCTGTTTAGCATCATCCAATTGTGCATTTACCAGAGCGATCTGATAGAGTTTCTGTCCGTGGGGCGTCGGATAGCGGCCGGTAATGCAGGCGCGGCAGAGCTCTTCGGTTGGGCGATCGAGCGCTTGCGCGATCGATTCGACAGGCAAATAACGGAGTGAATCGGCGCCGAGTTCGCGGGCCATCGCCGCAAAGATTTCACTTTGCGGGCGATCTTCCTTCATGAATCGCGGCGCGAATAACTCGGAAACCGTTGACATGTCGATGCCGTAAAAACAAGGCGCGATGATTGGCGGGCAGGCCACGCGGACATGGATTTCTTGCGCTTGGCCGACGGTGCGCATCCGCGAGATCAGCACCCGCATCGTGGTTGAGCGCACAATCGAATCCTCCACCAGTAACACGCGCTTGCCCTGGAGCACTTCTCGGAGCGGCGTGTATTTTTCGCTGGCTTTGCTCGACCGCGTGCCCGTGCCCTCAATGAACGTGCGGCCCGTGTAACGGTTGCGGATCAGCCCTTCGGCGCTGGGGATGCCCAGTTGATAGGCCATGGCATCGGCAGCGCATTTGCTGGTATCGGGTACCGGCACGACGATCGTATTCTCGTCAATTGGAATATCTTCGAGTCGTGCCAATTCTTCGCCCAGCGATTTGCGGGCTAAATACACGCTGCGCCCGTCGAGCGAACTGGCCACGTTTGCAAAATAGATCCACTCGAAGTAACAGTGAGCCCGGCGCGGACTATCGGCAAAGCGTTCGACGTCGATCGCGCCGCCGCTGACGGTAATCATGTGGCCCGGTTCCAGCGAGTGAATGCTCTGGTGCGAAAACCCGAGATTCAACAGCGCGACACTTTCGCTGGCCGCGGCCAGCAGCGGTCCTTCAATGGCGTAGCACAGCGGTCGGAATCCCCACGGATCGCGGGCGAGCACCATCTCACCCAAGGCATTGAGCAGCACGAGGCAATAGGCGCCATCGAAACGGCTAGCCACGTTGCGCATGACCTCGACCAACGGCGGACGCCGATCGCCCGACAGCTCGCGGCTGATCTCGTGCATGATGATTTCCGTGTCGGTGGCGCGCGAAAGGTGGTGATCATCGTCCGCGAGGAGCTTGTCGCGCAGTTCGGCGTAGTTTGCCAACTGCCCATTGAACGCGAAGCTGAACCACTTGTGTTTTTGCAAGTGGTGCCGCTCAAACGGCTGGGCATAGCTCAGGTCGTCTTGCCCGCACGTTGCATAGCGGACGTGGCCGATTGCGGCCCGGCCGGCCATCCGGGTCATAATGCTTTCGGCCTTTCCGCGATGACCGAGGCGGAAGACCTCGCTAACCGTGCCGACCCCCCGATAGGTATCGAGCAGTTGCTGCCGCTGGGGGTGATAGCTAGTCATTCCGGCCGAAAGCTGGCCGCGATTTTGCACGTCGAGCAGCATCTTCGGCACGAGCCGAGAAACATCATTGGCACCTTGCTTTGGACAAAGCGGGCTTACGGCGTCGCCTGGCAAATGATAAACGGCGGCGAGACCGCACTCGTGATGAAGGTCGCTCATGGAAGCCGTTTCTGTAGGCGAGTTTCTCCGAAACTCACGCTTGCGGCGCATTGCTGAAGAACCGGGAAGTGAAATCGACTGTCCCGCGCTGCGGCAAGATTGTCCAGACAATTCTATGACGAAAGACTTCGGACCTCAACGGGGTGGCCGCGTTCCGGCCAGCCCACCATGAGTGTCCATGCACAAACCCGCCCAGGCCACGCGTTAAGTCTTCGAAGGACGTGGTGCGAATCCACGCCTCATTATGGCTGCTGAGCGGCAGGCTCAGCCGTTGCCACGTCGTTCGCTTCGAGATCGGCGACGCGAAGTCGGGCCTCCTGCACTTTCATTGCCAGGAGACGGAATGAGTCGCTGTGGAAGCGAATGAGCGCGTTTCGCTCTGCCTGAAGGTTTTGTAGCCGAAGCTCGGCTCCCTTGAGACACAGCTGCAGGTGCTGAATCGTCACGGGGAAAGGCTCGCCCAACGAAAATCGGGTGAAAGGTCGATATTCGTTCTGCAACGCCTTGTTGCTGCAAATCTCGGCCTCCGTGAGCTCGATCGCCGCATCCAGCTCCCGGCGCTGCCGCGGATATTCAACCTGCCAGTAGTTTCGCAATTCAATTTTCGCCATTTCCAAATCTTGGCGTGCAGCCATTCGCGCTTGCCACGTGGGTTCCTCCTGGGCATGCGCCGAAGTTGCACAACAGGTTGCCAAAATTGAAAAAATGCAGATTGTGGGGGAGAGTCTCATCCAGGCCTCCGGTGGCAGAAGAGAAAGACGAGCCAACGAATCGAGAGGGACGCTCGATCCGTCTGAAAGTCCAGCGTAATTGCCCGGCGGCGACGCTGCAAATTTTCGGTCCTGGGCTTCACACCAGGAGTAAGGGGTGAACTGCGCGAACCCGGTAGGTGGTGCAACCGTCATAATCAGCACCCGATTTTTCTTGTAAGCATTTCGAAACACCGAGGAACCGATGGTGGCGCGTTACCGGGAATTACTGACCGCACGGCTGCGGCTGCGTCCGCCAACAGAAGCCGATGCGGAGAATATCTTTGGTCGATACGGACAGGATCCGGAGGTGTGCCGCTACATGAGCTGGAAGCCGCATCGTTGCGTTGACGACACGCTTGCCTACCTGAGCAGGATCGTCGGAGACAATGCGGAGGGCCGTAGCATGGGATTTTTGGTTTTTTCCCGCGCGTCGGGCGAGCTACTCGGGTCGGTCGGCGGAGCGATCGAAAAGCATCGCATGCAGTTTGGCTATTGCCTTGCTCGCGAAGCGTGGGGACACGGCTTTGCGACAGAAGCAGCTCGGGCTTTTGTGGCCGCGGCGCTGGAGAATGCCACTTTGTGGCGGGTCCAAGCATTTTGTGATGTCGAGAATGGCGCGTCAGCGCGCGTGTTGGAGAAGGCGGGCCTGGAGCGCGAAGGCACGTTGCGACGTTACTTAGTGCTGCCAAACCTGGGCGACGTTCCGCGCGACGTTTTTTGCTATGCCAAGGTCCGCGAAAATGGAGCGGCCATTGCCAGTTAGCACTTGAGCTTATCGCGGCCGGCGCGGTGTTCGGTTTCCATTGCCGTTGCTGTTGGGCGCAAGGTCGTTTGCAACGAATGCCGGCGCTTTGTCGAACTCCACTAGCTCATGAATATTTCCGGCGATCGGACTACTTACGAATTTTGCGTCGGCCGGATGACTTTGCGTGGGCACGCCGTAGGTTGGAAATAGCATCGTCGATTCGATGTGCGCGCTGATATTGCTGCCCGGTACGACAGTGAGCCGAAAGCGTGACAGAATTCGCTGCAAGGCGATACGGATAATGGCGGTCGCCAGAGGCCCGCCGATGCACAACCGCGGTCCGGCGCCAAATGGGTGATAGGCATAAGGACTTGGCCGCAGCGTGAGCCAACGGTCGGGGTTGAACTTTTCCGGCTGCGGATAAAGATCCGCCAAATGATGCGTTATGATCGGCGTAAAGACAATTCCCGTACCGCGTGGAAGGTGCAGCGGCCCAAGCTGAACCGCAACCGTGTTGATACGCTGCGAATAGGCCGACGCCGGTAACAATCGCATGCTTTCTTTGATCACGCGATCGAGAAGCGATAGGTCGTCGCCCTTAGGCAAAGACCCCAAGGACTTCGGATTGCGGATTACGGATTGCGGACTGTCGGTTTCTGACCGGTCGGCAGCCGCGGCATGAAATTCGTCCCATAGTCGGCGCATGACAGACGGATGTTGTGCGAGCAGCAGCAGAGTCCATGTGAGCGAATGTGCGGTCGTCATGTGGGCGGCGCCGAACAGCACCGCTGCCTGCCCTACGAGTTCCTCGTCGCTCAGACCGCCCGCTTCGTCGTGGCTGCGCACCAGGATCGACAGGACGTCGTTGCCCGGTTTGCGGCTCTGTCTGCGGCGGCGGATCATTCCTAGCACTTCCGCTTCCAAGTCCTCCGCAAGATTCAGCAAATCCTCATAACCATCGGAGAAGCAATCATTCGGCACCAGCGCGCCAACACCGACCTGGTGATTTAGTGCAACCCAGCGGGCGATTTTGTCGCCGAGCCGACAGGCGGCTACCGGATCGTCCATTCCGAACAGCAGGGTGCTCGTCATACGCAGCATGTATTGCCGCATTTCCTCGGCGATGTCGCGGATATCGCCGGGCCGCCAGGTTGACAACATGTCGTCCGTCAATCGCACGATCGTGTCGGCGTAATGGCCAATCGCTCGCAGGCCGAAGGGTTCCTTCACGATCCGGCGATTACGCCTGTGCTGTTCGCCGTTCATGGCAAGTAGCCCGCACGTACACCGGCGTTGCGCCGACCGCTTCGGACCGCGAATTGTAAAGAAGCGAGCCTCAAACCTCTCGTTGTCCGACAACACCTGCTGATTGAACTCCGGACTAAAGAGAAAAACGACTCGCTGTCCGCCATCTTCGATGGCGGCTATAGTTCCGCGGAGCTTGTGGAGACGACGAAGATTGCTCAGCAAATCGCGGAAGAATTCGGCGAAATCGACACGGCTAACCGGCTCGGTGGCTGGCGCGGCGCAGCAGTGCCACAGAGCAATTGAAAAGTTTGGTCGGCGACGGCGGCCATGAAGAATCCAGCTAGCAGTCATTCGCCGTTTCGCCGAGGCGCAGCGCTACCAGTCCTTAGCACTGCTAGCGACGCTAGCGAAGACAGCGGCGTTAAATAGTCCCCAGACTTCTTTAACATCGCAATTTAACATACCTGGCCTAGAATTACAAGATTGTCGCGATGGATAACCTCGTCGTACGGGCAATGGCCGAGAACAGCTACTATATCCCCAGTAGTTCGACCGGCAATGCGACGCAACTCTTCGGAGCCGTAATTGGTGAGGCCCCGGGCGAATTCCACGCCCTCTTCGCGGCACAGGGAAACGACATCGCCCTTCTGAAAAATTCCTTCGACGCGACGAACGCCGATCGCCAGCAAACTCCTGCCCTGTTGCACAATGGCCTGCTGGGCACCGGCATCAAGCATGAGTTTGCCATAAGGTTGCGCCGTCAGACCAATCCACCGCTTGCGAGATGCCACGGCCGGCCCCTGGGGCAGAACCAGTGTGCCGACACATTGTCCACCCAGGATGTCAAGGAGCACGTTCGGCCGCCGGCCATTGGCAATGACCACATTTTCGCCGGCCGATACCACCAGCCTGGCCGCTTCGAGCTTGCTTGCCATTCCGCCGCGGCTGAGTTGATTCGCGGGTGCAGCAACGGGCGACTGATGCTGAAAGTCGCTCATTGCCGCATCCAATTGCTTGATGATAGGAATCAATGTCGCCTCTGGATCGGAAGGGTGACGGTCGTACAAGCCCTCGACGTCGGAAAGCAAAATCAAAAGTGGCGCGCGGAGTAAGTTGGTGACCATAGCGGCTAGCCGGTCATTGTCACCCACGTTACGCTGCAGCTCATCGACGCGGACCGTATCGTTTTCGTTGATGATTGGCAGCGCCCCGTATTGGAACAATGCAAGCAGCGTGTTGCGGACGTTCAGGTATCGCACGCGATCGTTCAAGTCGTCGGCGGTCAACAGGATTTGGGCGGCGTGGAGGCCGTGGGCCTCTAAGGCGCGATTGTACGACTCGATGAGGCGGCTCTGCCCCACAGCGGCAACCGCCTGCAAATGGGCCAGGTCCGACGGCCGCTGGCCCAGCCCAAGCCGGCCGATGCCAGCCCCGACGGCGCCACTGCTGACTAGCACAACGTGCCGTTTCTCATCCATCAGCCGAACCACCTGTTCGGCGATTGCGATGAGACAATCATTATTTAGCGTTCCGTCGTCGTGAGTCAGCACTCGGGTTCCAACCTTCACGACAATCGTCTTCGAGCGAGCAGCAATTTCTTGGCGAATGGGATCGAGCATGGGAAGCGATGCAGTGATCGAAGATTAACGCCGACCGGCCGTAGTCAGCGATTATATAGCCGGTCGGCTGTTAGAACCGGATGAGCGCTCGCGAGCTGATCGGTTATGTCGGTGTGAGCACCCGGAGTTCCAATCCGGCCAGAAGCGTCTTCTCCCTTTCTAAGAATTGAGTCACATGTGGCGCTGTCAAATGACGCTGAAGGGCCGCTAAATCCTGCCATTTTTCAACAACCGTAACGGTGTCATCCCGAACGGGCGGCTGGGGCGCGAGGCCACTGGCAAGATCAACGGCAAGGCTATACTCGATGCAACCCGCTTCCGCTCGGACCTGCGGCACCAAATTTCGGAACGCCGTCAGAAATTTGTCGCGCTGGCCGTGGGCCGTGCTAATCGTTGCAATTACGTGGATCATGGGGGGGAATCCTAAGTACTATCACGCCGGCTGAGTCCGAAACTAACTCGCTGCGGGCGAACGCTCTTTCGGCGGCTAGAATCAAACATAGTGAACGCGAAAAGGCTGCGATAGTGACCCGGGGAAACTGAAATCCCTCAGCCAGGACGGCGGCCGATGGCTACTCTCGGTCAGGCACGAATGCCAGCCCGGCGGTTGATCGCGCATGCCGGCCAATTCTCCACGTCGTGCTATTGACGATGTACGCCCGTATATTATAGTTTGGGTAGGTGCCGTATGCCGAGCGGCACCGTATGCAGCCAAACCGTCCGGCTCGGCTCGCCGGATCTACGCATCGACCTCGGCGGAGTGCGACCAATGTCTGTCTCCCAGCTTACTTCCCGTCAGCGCGAGGTATTCGATTTCATCAAGGATAAAATCATCAATCGCGGCTACGGACCGACGGTCCGCGAGATTGGTGATAACTTTCGGATCAGCTCGCCAAACGGGGTGATGTGCCACCTTAAGGCGCTTGAGAAGAAAGGGTTGATTACGCGAGAGCCGAACATGTCGCGCGCGATCCAGATCACCGACGCCTATCGGGACGAGCGTGGCATGCCACTGGTGGGCCAGATTGCGGCTGGCAATCTGAGTGAAGCGATCGAGCAGGCCGACCGGTTTGACTTTGAAGACTGGTTCCCGCAGCGTAAGAATCAATTCGCCTTGCGCGTTAAGGGCGACTCGATGGTAGAAGCCCAAATTGCGGACGGCGACATTGTCATCTGCCGCCGAGCCCGGACCGCACATAAAGGCGATATTGTCGTCGCCATTACGGATGAGGGCGAAGCCACGCTCAAGTATTGGTACCCCGAGGCGAACCGCATTCGGCTGCAACCCGCGAATTCGTCGATGAAACCGATCTACAGCCGGAATGCGCAGGTCATCGGCATCGTTACGGGCGTCGTTCGACGGGTATCGTAACTATTACTTGGCTCGGCCGGAACAAAACGAGTTCGCTCTTCGAACCGGCCCGGATGGGCCGGCTGTCTAGCCGGGCCATTGCTATTTCGCGGGGGTTCCGTTATCTTCACGGGGCTCTTGCACACCGCTGTAATTGGGCTCGCCAATGTCTCTTTCTAGCTATACCAAGGACGGGATCCTAACGATCGTCTTCGACGATGCCCGTATCCTCGACGAAACGAAGCTCGAGGAGCTTGGCCGCGACCTGATGGACATGCTCAATAAAACCACCGAGGAGCGGGTAATCCTCGACTTCCGCAACGTGAAGTTCATGTCGTCGTCGATGCTCGGCAAGCTCGTGCAAGTGCACAAGAAGGCAGTTGAGTTCAAGGTGAAGCTGAAGCTTTGCTCGATTGATCCGGAAATTCGCCAGGTTTTTAAAATCACCAAGCTCGATAAACTCTTCGAGATCGAGCCGGATGAAGCCGCCGCCCGCGCCGCGTTCATGAAGCGTGGCTGGTTCGGGTGAGTCGGGCAAGCCAGTCTCTACGCTTTGCGCGCTTCGCCGTCTGGAGGCGGCTGGTCGCTGGTCAGCAGTCGCCTGGGCAGCGACGGATACCCGTAGTAGAAACCCTGGCCGAACGTGAAGCCCATTTGGCGGCAGATTTCGTGGTCGCCGGCAAGCTCGATTCCTTCGGCAAGCGGCGCGATGCCCAGATCATGCACCATTGACACCAGGCTGGCCAACATGCGTTGCCGCTCGGTGGAGGCCGATTCCAGATTCTGCACCAGACTCATGTCGAACTTCAAGTAATCGGGCGGCACGTCGACTAGCTCAACCAGCCGGGCCTGGCCGGCTCCAAAATCGTCGTATGCCAGCCCGACCTGCATCTCGGTGAGCGCCACCCGCAGGGAGCGCATTTTATTGCCGCAAGTTACGGCCGCTTCATGAATTTCGAGCACAAGCGGCCGCTGAGGGGCGAACGTTCTTAGCTCTCCCAGCGAGAAGATCAACAGATCCAGGTCATCCATTTCGGCCGGATGCGTGTTGACGAACAGGGCATGGTCGTGCGGGCAGGATTTGCCCGCTGCGGATTCCTTCGTCGCGCAGAATACGGCTCAATTCGCCTTCCAAATCGAGTATCTTGGCGGCGGCGAACATCGAGTGCGGATCTTTCAGCCCGAAGAACCGGCTACGCGCCAACACTTCGTAGCCGAGCACTGTGCGGTCGTTCATCGACACAATTGGCTGAAAGTGCGGAGAAACGGCGCGTTGCGTCATCAGCTGGTCGAATTGGATGAGCGCCAGGGCCCGGTCGCACGAATTATCTTGAATCGTTTGCGGTCCGCTTTCGGTACACTGCTCGACGGCCCGGAACACGATCTGACCGAATTGCAGCAGGTCGCTATGTCGAACGGAGCAAGGCTCCTGTATTCGCACGCCGTTGATGAAAGTGCCATTCGTACTTCCTAAGTCGCGCAACATGAGGCCGCGATCGACCACCGTCAACTCAGCATGCTCCCGGGACACAGTGGGACTGGGAATGCACAGCGAGGCATCGGGCTTGCGACCTATGGTGAACCGCGAAGCGCCGACGCGGACATGGCGCACCGGCTGGTCATCGGACAACTGTCCGCTGAGTAGCCACGTAACGCTCTTGGTGGGCAGTGTATTGTTCAACATTTTACAGCACCAACGTTTTGCACATGGCGTACTGAGTTTGTGTTGGCCGGGCATGGTCTGAAGGCCAGGGGGACGACTCGCAGGGTGCCGAGGTCGAAAGCAATGGAGTCCAGGCAATATCGGTTCGGCAGTGGACCCGGCTGGCAAACTCGATTCGGTCCCGACGGCGCTCGACAAAATCCAGCGCGATATGAGGCAGCGACAAGCCATCGGCTTCGACGCACAGGGTCAAGCTGCTGTCCGAGCCGGCGATTGCCGTGACGGCGACCCCTAGTTGCTGTGAGATTGTGGCTTGGGCAGCGCTACTGGCCGAATCGCGTGGCACGATGGCAAGCACCCGTCGTGTGCCGCCGAACTCGAGAAGCGTCGGGGTGGCAAATGCCAAACACGAGTGCAAATCGTCGTTTGGCGAGCTGCCAGATTCGCCCGCCGCGTTCTCAAGTACGTTCACACCGGCGAGGGCGCGATAAACGACTTGGCGCGCGAATTCGTGGAGTTTCGCAGTGAGCTGCGCCGGGGCCGGCCGCCTTGCATGATCGTTTTGGCCAATCCGCCAATCGAGTCGATGTACTCGGTTTGCAATCGCGCATCGACTTGCGCGGCTACGTCCGGCAGCTTTGCTCTGAGCTCGGCGGCAAGCCGCGCCTCGGATGAGGAAGGACTAACGAACTCGGCTTCGCCGGCGTTTGCAGCGTGGGGACTAACGGCACGCCCGACAGCGGCCGCAATCTGATCGATTTCGCGACCCAATGCCGTAACCTCGTCGGAAAGGGCCTTGGCGTCGCTCAACAAGAGGCTAACGGCATGCTGGGCGGCCAAAATCGTCGCGCGATCCAGGCACACAGCAAAGTATTCGATCGCTTGAGGCGAAACCGACTGATTTGTGCGTGCCTGGTTCAACGATAAATTGTCGGCAGCCATCGCCGCCACATCGCCGCGCAATTGGCTTAACCGGGCAGCCGCCACTAACTGCCGCTGTTGTAACTGGGCGGCAATATCCAGAAGGTGCTGGTTGATCCATCGAACGCCTCGCCGGGCACTGGCGAGCCGGTGGCGTGGGTCGTCGATTCGCTGAGTAATCCATCGTCGGACTTCACTCCGGAGCTTTTCAGCAAGTGGTTTGATGATCGCGGGCACCGGCTTTCCCAGCACGGAGATTTCTCCATCGACGGCTCCGTCGAACCTGCCAAGGAACATTTGGTCGACCGCCGCCAACTGCGCCGATGGGTCTTGCGCGGTTCCAGACGTTTCTAGCCCGCCGGATAAAAAGCTCGCGGGGCTGCTCCCAAGTTGAAACTCAACGAGCGCGCGCGCGTTGGCCACTAGCGCCGCTGTGTCTAGCTGCAATCGGTGAACGAGCTGCAGCTCCGCTGAACGGTGAGCGTTTGCGGGGTCCGCCGCCGCCAGATCGGGTACCGCGACCGGCGTTTTTTCGTTCGCTGCCATGGGCTGTGCGTGGCAATCGGCGCCCGCCCAGGACGAAAGCACGTATTGACTAATGAGGCCAGCGAAGGCGTCGCAAAACTCCCTTGAGGCGGCCACGCGTCGACACAGTCCAAACGAGCGCAGATTCGGGATTGGCGACGGATGCGGCGCTTGATCTTCACCGACGGACACTCCCCGGCAGGTGTCGAAAAACGCTCCCGCATCCGAGAGCGCGTTGAGACGCACATATTCAGCGACGGATTGAGCGGCCTGGTCAAGCTCGGCTGCATCTAAACTCTCGCCGAGGTGGAGCAAATACGTATGATCGAACGCCGTTACGCCGGCCGGATGCGCTGGCAAGCCGCAACTGTTGTCCCCTAGATAGCAGTTTTCGAGTTGCTGAAAGTGGTTGAATTCGCTGAGCCACGAGAACGCGTTGACCCGCGCCAACTCGGAACGCCGCGCGTCGCGGTCGGTCGAATGCAGCATGATGCCAACAACGTGAGTTTCCGGGACGCCTATATTCGGGAGAATTGCCCGCACGGCGTAACCGATGTCGAGCGACATACCGCCGCCTGTGCCACCCGAGATCGAAGCTAATACGATGACCCGCAGTGCGCCGTTGCGAAATTCTTGCCCCGTGGCCGCGTTTGAAGCAGAAATCGACGCGGGGTCGATTGCCTGAAGCATAGCGCGGCGGATTCGTTGGCCCGCCTGTCGGGCATGGTCCGCAAGTGCCAATCGACCGAGCGGGCGCAAACCTTCCGTGCGCAACGACCTGGGAATGTTGTACAGCCAACGCCGGCTCAGCCAATGCAGAAGTTGCTGAGAGTTGTCGCGATAATGTTGCGGCCGGCGTAATGGCAAATTCAACGTTTCGTCGGGCGTAAGCCCAGTGAAATCGCCGTCGGCCGGGGTCGCCGATGGTCGCACATCGGTGTCTAGCAACAGGAGTTGAAGGGCGGGCAATCGCTCGCCCGCGAACTGGTCGTAGACCATGCGGCGAAGCTGCGACAGCACGCGGGCGGCCGTTCCGCCAATGCCAATCACGAGCGTCGGAATGGGGCGGACATCGCGCCCACCAAGATCTATCGGCGGCTGATCGATCACACGGCAGTCAGTGAGCGGCAGCTCGGCGAGCAGTTGCTCGCGCGGTTGCCAGTCGGCTGCCTCGCCGTCATCGAAAAACTCGGTTTTGGCTGCTAGTTGCGGCGTATCTTCTCTGTGTCGCGGCGAATCATCAAACTCTGCGGATCCAAACGATGATGCAGAGGGCGTCGAGTTCGCCTCTACCTTGCACAATGCTTCAATTAGCTCGCGGCACGACGCGTAACGGTGTGGCGGGTCTTTCGACAAAGCGCGTGATATGGCGTAGCGGTCGGCGATCGCCAGAGCAGCCAAGTCCGGCTCGTCGTTCAGGTGTTGCAGCGTCAGCTCAGCCGCATTGCTGCCGGCGAATGGCAGCGTGCCGGTCAACATTTCCTGGTAAACGATCGCCAGCGCGTATTGATCGCTATGCCGGCTGGGTGTGCCGCGGAAGACTTCCGGCGCAGCGTAGAGTGGCGTCATCCCGCCTACCAGAGAGGCCTGTGACTGCCGCACGTTTTTCACAAGCCCAAAGTCGGCGACCTTCACGTGATCGGCCAACAGCAACAAGTTTTCGGGCTTGATGTCCAAATGTTGCAGCGCGTGAGTGTCGCTCATGAAGTCGAGCGCGTCGGCGGCATCCCGTAGGTATCCCAACAACTCGTCGCGAGGAATGCCGCGAAGTCCCTCCCGGCGGCACATGTCGAAACGATCTTTGATACTCTTGTCTGCTAGTTCCGTGACAACTAGCAACCGGCCTTCGACTATCTCGATGCGTTCGAGCGAGAGCAAGAACGGATGCCGCACACCGCGAACATGCTCCAGCGCCCGCAGTTCGTTCGATGCCCGCTTCTCGTGTTGTTTGCCAAAAACGAACTTGATCGCCTTGGTTAGCCCGCCGGGGGCTTCGGCGCGCCACACCTCGCCGTATCCGCCGGCACCCAATCGCTCGATCAGGCGATAGCCGGGAAGCGGTTCGAAATTGACATCGATTTCCGTGTTCACGGCGGCGGATCCTAGTTTGCTGGAGTTCGGGGTGCGTTCGCGACACGCGGAGCAGCTGGATCGAGAGGCTGTTGCGGCGCGTCGTCGGTTCTGGCGGTCAGCGCTGTGAAGTAGCTTCGCACGACGCGATCCAGATAATCGGGCCGTAGTTCCATGGGACGACCGTAGTAGATGCAATAGTTTTTGATTTGCGACAACAAGTCGCGTGGATGGCAGCGGCGCAGCGGCCGACCATGAGGCGTGTAGTGCGTTTCGATCAGGTAGTGGACCGCCTCGGGGAAAAACCGGCAGCCAAATGTGCGACATGCAGACTCGAACAACCTGGCGAACTCCGAAAGCGATGGGTTTTTCACCTCGATCTTATATGGAATCCGCCGCAAGAAGGCTTCGTCCGCCAGGTCCAGCGGTTCGAGGTTCGTCGAGAATATGATCAACTGCTCGAACGGCACCTGAATTTTCTTACCGGTCGCTAACGTCAAGAAATCGTGACGGCACTCCAGCGGTACGATCCAGCGATTCAAGAGATCGGTGGGGTCGATTCGCTGGCGGCCAAAGTCATCGATCAACAGGCACCCGCAATTGCTTTTAAGCTGGATTGAAGCCTCGCTGACATTGGATCGGGCATCGTGGCGGATTTCGAGGTTGTCCATTGTCAGCTCACCGCCCACGACCACGGTGGGACGGCGGATTTTTACCCATCGCGTATCAACGTGGGCCGTCTTAATAATGCTTCCTTCAGATTCCTCCACGGCTTCGTGGCATGCGCCGTCATAGAGCTTAATAAACTGGCCATCTTCGGTGAGCGTGCGCGGAATCCAGATATGTTGGCCGAAACAACGTGTGATCCGCTTAGCCAGTGTAGTCTTGCCATTGCCTGGCGCACCGTACAAGAACATTCCTGCCCCCGAGTTCACGGCCGGTCCCAACAGATCGAGCAGCTCCGGCTCGATGCTGATGCCGCGGAAGGCGGCGGCCAACTGCTCGCGGCGGGCCGGCTCGGCGCGAATCGTTTGCGCTTCGACCGACATGGTGTATTCATCGAGAAGCACGGGCACCGGGCCGACGTAGGAACAGGCCTGCATCGCCGCGCGAGCGCGGGAGACGCCCTGCTCTGTCAGAGCGTAACAATAGTCATTCAGCGCGGCCTGCCCCTGGTGTACTAGCACCTGGCGCGATCGGAGAGCCAGCAGCACGTCCTCCAAAATGCCGAACGGCAGGCACAAACGTTGGGCGATATCGCGGCCGCTCGTCGAACCGATCTGAAGCAGGTACTTGCAGATAAGCGTTTCAATTACGATCGGGCTGATACCGGTTTGCTCGAGCGACTGCGGCTCGGCCGGCTGGAACGCGTCATCTGCAAGCAGCGACGCCAGCAACCCCGGTTCGCGGATTTCGGAATGCACCGTCGCCATAGAGATTCGATCCGTGATTTGGCCAGTAACAACGGCAAAACGTTCGACGGCGATGCGCAGGCGAGCGCGCGTGGCGATATCATGCGATTTGCCAGCATGGAAGCCTACGTTGCAGGCCGCACTAGTGCGGAAACTGATGGCTGCGATGAGGCGGATCGCCCTCTCCGAGCGAAGCTCAAAACCGTTACAACCGATTGCTTTAGCGCGAATCGATCACGCGTCTGCGAAACCACTGGGGCGGTTGAACAGCTTTTCGCGAGTGGCCCACAGGCCGGCAGATGGCGTGGGGATGAAATAAAACCGCTCGCCGTCGGCGGTCGTGTTCCAACCGTAGTTGCATTGGTCTGGCCTATATCGCGCGATCGTAGCTGCGATGTCGGCATAGCGAAAATTGACGCCTTCGATTTCGGCTTTTGTGAGATGTCCCGGGGCGTAGGTGACATCGAAGCGGCCTTCACTCGAGCCGTGCATGAGGTGGGCCGTGGCATGGGCGAGGTCCTGCATGTCGGCGTTCCGGCGATACTGATCCATGACTCGCTCCGTGCCGACATAGCCATATTTGCGAATAAATGCATCAACCTCTGGCTGCTCGCCAAATCGTTTCAGACCGGGGGCGATTACGATTAGTTCGCCGCCGTCTGCCAGGGCCATCCGCGTGCGGTAAATCGACTTATTGGCCACCCAGGTGCTGAAGAATTCATCGCCCTGCATCACGCACACGATTTTTTGCACCGGTTCGTCAAACAGCGTGATGTTTTGCTCGCGCGATTGCCGCGCGGCGGCGAAATAGGTCTCCAGGTCATCGCCGACGTAAACGCCCGTGTGAACGAGTCGGTCGCGGTCGTTGCGGGCCAGAACGACCTGCACGTACAGATCGGGGAGCTTGCCGAGGTACTCATCCTCGGCCCGATTAAAGCAGGCTCGCAAGGGTGTAATCAAGTTGCCGAGATTGTTTTCGATGCCGCAGGAGGCGGCGGCCATGTGCGCGGCGCAAATCAGGTCCTTTCCTCCCAAACCGATGAAATAGTTTTTATTGTGGTTGGCGAAACCGAGGACCTCGTGTGGCACAACGTGGCCGATGTTGATGATCAGGTCCCAAGGCTCGTCCATAAGCATTCGGTTGAGCACAATCGGCAACGACCAATCGGCAGCGCCTTGGGTTGCTTCATCGACGAAGCGGGCGGAGATTTCGCCAATGTCGATGCAGCCGCCGCGCCAATCGTGCGCGTGAATTCGCTCATCCGGGATCGAGCCGTACATCTGCCGGTTTTCGGCCGGCGTATGAGGCACGTGTTGACCGAGCGTGGGAATGACCTGAACCTCGGCCTCATCGGCCAGCAGGCGGTACAGGATTTCGGTCAGCCGACCGGCGCCGGAGTGCATCCGGGTGATATCGGGCGGCAGCAGCAGCACCCGTTTTGGCGCGGGTTGATTCGCCGCCGAGCTTCCGCAACCGTCTGCTCCATCAGTGTTTGCAGCCGATTCCATGAAATCTCAGCAGCTCTTTCGACGATCCAAGGCATGACCCAATCCGTTGCTCGATGGAATGAAGATTTGAACCGCTGACCAACACGAATACACGCTAGATCAACCCAAAATCGATTAGCGGGATTGAGCCTCCATTGGCGGTTAGCCCATTGTAGACATTTTCAAATTCAAATCTATTGACGAAGTTGGCAGTCTCTTGTATCACTGAGTTAATACAACGAGCGCCAACCATGCAAATCCACATTTCTCCCACCGATGGCGTGCCGATCTACTTGCAGATCGTCAACCAGATCAAGTACCTGGTATCGTCCGGACGCCTGACGCCGGGCGAGGAATTGCCGCCCATCCGCTCGCTGGCGGAGAAGCTGATCGTAAACCCCAATACTGTGGCCCGCGCTTATCGCGAGCTGGAGACGGCCGGCGTCGTACTCAAGCGGCGGACGACTGGCACGTATGTATCGGGTGGCGGCAGCCGCCTGGCGCGGAGAGACCGGATCAAGATTGTTCGCGCCGGATCGACGCCCTACTGGCCGAGGCCCGGCAGATGGGCATTCCGCTGGACGAACTGTTGGAGCTGATGGGCCAGCGAGACGCGGTTATGCAAACTCATCATGCGGAGATCTGAACTATGGTCGCAATGAATTTTCGCACTGCCCAACAAAACGGCGACGATCGCATGCCGCCCATCGTCGAGTTAAAGAATGTTTCTCGCCGGTTTGGCCGCAAGCTGGCGCTCGACAACGTCTCATTCCGCGTGCCTGCCGGCTCAGTGCTTGGCCTGGTCGGCGAGAACGGAGCAGGGAAAACGACACTCATCAAGCACATCCTGGGGCTGCTCAAGGCGCAATCGGGCTCGGTGCGCGTATTCGGGCTCGATCCCGTCGCCGATCCGGTCGATGTGTTGTCCCGAATTGGTTATTTGTCTGAAGAGCCCGATATGCCGGGTTGGATGCGGGTCCACGAATTGATTCGATACATCGCAGCGTTTTACCCCACATGGGACCCGGATTACGCGGAGCGTTTGCGGCGAGAGTTCGATCTCGATCCTGCGGCAAAGATCAAGCAGCTTTCGAAGGGCCAGCGGGCGCGGGCAGGCTTGCTTATCGCGCTTGCCTATCGGCCGGAGCTTTTGCTGTTGGATGAGCCATCGTCGGGCCTCGATCCAATTGTCCGCCGCGATATTCTCGGGGCAATTATTCGTACGATTGCCGATGAAGGCCGCACGGTGCTGTTTTCTTCTCATTTGTTGTCGGAAGTGGAACGGGTATCGGACGAAGTGGCCATGATCCGCTCGGGCCGAATTCTGTTCTGCGATTCGCTCGACGAACTCAAGCAATCGCACGCCCGGGTTACGCTCCAGTTTTCCGAACCGCGGCCGGTGCCGCCCTCGCTGGTCGGCGCATTGGCCTGGGACGGCGGGGGGTGCGAATGGACGGCGGTGTGTTCGGGACGCGTCGATCAGCTTCGAGAAGGGGCCGCGGCGATTGGCGCGGATCGTTCAACAGTCCGGGGTGTCGCTGGACGAGATTTTCATCGCCCGAAGCGGCCCAAACCTCGTCGCACAGCGACGGGAGAACGATCCATGAGGCCGGCGCCAGATAGCCATGTAGCCGTACCCTTCCAAAGCGCGAGGGCGAGGTTCGGAGAAACTCGTTTGCGAGTTGCCGCAGCGCTTGCGTGGGAATCTTGGGCGGCCAATCGCCGCGGCTGGTTGCTTGTGCTGCTGATGATTCCAGGCTGCGCTCTGCTCTACCGCGTTCTCGCCGAGCCGCTGCACGAATCTGATGGATTGCGGTCGCTCAGCTTCTTACCCCTCGGACTGTCGCTGATTCTCGCGGCGGCGTTCTGCAACTTCACGGACCGCACCCGCGGGGATGAAATCGCTGGATTCCCGCGGCGTCTGTTTGCTCTGCCCGTCAGCACTCGGCTTCTCGTTACATGCGCCATGGCTTGCGGCATTCTCAGTGTAGTGGGCATTTACGTCGCTTGGGCCAAACTTGTTTTTGAGCCGGTCGAGATAGTTTTGTCGGTCCGTTGGCCGGCCACGTTGCTCGCGTCGGGTATTGTGTTTTACCAAGCGATCATCTGGGGCCTGTGCGGTTTCCGGCTGACGCGGGTTATTAGCTTGTCGCTGATGGTGTCGGCTCTCGTGGGAGTAGGATTCGTGCCGACGCTGTCGCCAACAGTCCAGTTTTGGTCAAGCGAAAGCTCGCTTACCGCGATCCTGGCCGCACTTGCATTGGTCGCTTATGCAATAACGCTCGCCAACTTGCGTGTTCAACGGCAGGGCGGCGGACGCGGCTTGAGGTGGATCGAAGCGTTCGCCGACTGTCTCGGTCGAGTTATTCCGCAACGTCGCGGCGCGTTGAACACGCCGGAAGCCGCGCTGTTTTGGATGGAATGGCGGTGCGCTGGCTTACTGCTGCCGGCAGCCGTGTTGTTCACAACGATGCTGATCTTAGGCCCGATTTTATGGTGCACAGGCCGCGGCGCCGACGAAACGCTCCGCGCGGCGATGTGGCTGGCTGTGCTACCTGTGATGCTGGCCTTTCCCGTCGGCAAAGGATTCGGAAAACCGGATTTCTGGTCGCTGGAACTGGCGCTTCCATTGTTTGTCGCGACGCGGCCGATCTCGGGCGGCCAGATTGTTGCCGGCAAAATGAAAGCGGCCGCTTGTAGCACGCTAATTTCTTGGGGTCTGCTGCTCGCCGTTGCTCCGTTGTGGATTTACCTGTCGTGTAACACAGAACACATTCGGGACATCTGGCAAATACATTGCACGCTGTATTCGCCGGTGGCGCGATGGATCATTCCGTTGCTGACACTTTTGGCGGGGATCGTGCTTACTTGGAGCCTGTTGATCGGAAGTATGTGGCTCGGCATGTCCGGGCGGCCTGCATTTTTCTATGCCGCCGCCTGCCAGGGGATCGCCGTCTTTCTGGCGTTCCTGATCCTGTTCGCATGGTGGGTGGAGCATCCGCAGCAACGCGGCGAACCGCTCGTGGGTCTATTGGCTTGGATCCCATGGCTGCTCGCCGCCGCATTTACCGGGAAAACCTGGTCCGCGGCGCTGGCAGTTCGTGAAGCCCACCGTCGCAGGCTGATTTCCAAACGAACGACGGTGACGTTCGCTTGTTTCTGGATAGCCGTCACGGGTATTTTGGTCCTGCTTTCGTGGCTTCTATCGCCGGCTGTCGAATGGTTTCGCGACCTCCTCATCCTCGCGGCTCTGTGCGCGGTTCCGGCGGCAAGAATGGCGGCCGCGCCGTTGGCCGTCGCTTGGAATCGTCATCGCTGATCTTGGCTCGCCACAAACTATGAATAAGTTGCTGCTGATCTTCGCCACGCTTTTGCCGTGCGGTTCGTTTTGGATCGCCGACCGCGCGGTTTGCGACTTGCCTCATCAGGTAAATGGCGCCGGGCACCCGTTGCGGATGCGCGTCGAGGGACACGGTTCGCCTGCTATTGTGCTGGAGATTGGCCTGGGAGGCTGCTTGGAAGAATGGGCCGCCGTGCAGCCGGAAGTGGCAAAATTCACCAAAGTCGCCGCGTACGATCGGATCGGCGCGAACCACGCAGGATCGACGCTTTCCGGCGGCGAGATCGCGCGCGAGCTGCATGCGGCCCTAGCGAATGCGGGCGTGCGGCCGCCCTACGTTCTGGTCGGCCAGTCGTTCGGCGGAATCTACAATCGCATCTTCGCCAGCATGTATCCGGGCGAAGTTGCCGGCCTGGTGTTGCTCGATCCGTCGCAAGAGGACTTCATCGAGTGGTTGCAAAAACATCATCCGGATCGAGCCATTTCCAAAAGTGATGTCGCCAATTGGCCGGAGGGGGCCGGCATTTGGGCCTCGCTCGACCAACTGAATACGGTTGGCCCACTTCCCGATGTGCTCACGATCGTGGTCACCGGCGCGCGGCCCCGCAATGAGCCGCTGCAAAGAGAGCTACTGCCGATATGGACAAAGTCGCACGAAGATTGGGTCCACACGCGACCGCAAGGACGTCACGTGCTTGCGACCAGTAGCGGACACAGTGTTCAGATCGAAGCGCCGGAATTGACGATCGATCTCATCCGGGAAGTTGTTGGCAAGGCTCGCGCCCGAAGCGTCCGTACACCCGCTCCCGCAACTTCGCCCGACCGGCAATAGAACGTACCATGCGGTCCCTCCCCTTAAGCAGTGACTATTCACGATGGCTGCGGGTGCGCTGGGTAATCGGCGAGATACTGGTGGCAGGTAAGAATCGCCAGCGATAGCTGGCACGCCGATTGCGGCTTGCCTGGATTGAATTCGGGATCAATAATGCGCGCGCCATGGCGTCTTTCCTAATTACAACCAGCGGCACAAAAAACCGTATTGATTCGCCCGCGGATCGGCTAGCTGGGCGCAACACTAACACGCCCTTGCTTCGCTTTGGTCTGCGGCAACTCCTCTGGTTTGTCACGGCGATATGCACCTTGATGGCAGCCTTCGCCTTGTCCAATGGCATTTCTGGTTTGGGCTTACTGTTAGCATCGGTTGTCGTCGCGATGCATGTTTTTGCCACCGCCCTCGGCAATCGGTTGCAATCGCGTACCGAACAGGAAAAGCTCCGGCGGATGGCTGAATCGACTGGCGATGAATCTATCGCATCCGCGCGCAACTGGCTGCGATTCGCTCCTCGCCTCGATCGCCCTGGCACGGCCGAGGCTGCACATATCTACCCTGGCTGCCCCGGTTTATAGTCGGAGCGATGTCTCTGGGCGGGCTTGCCGGTGTATTGTTACTCAGCGGAACGATTGGCCACCATGCGTCGCGAGCTGGCATCGTCGTAGGCGCCGCTTCGTTCGCCGTCTTAGGCGGCTGGTTTGCTTTTCTTTGCGGCAATTTCTATGGCGTCTTTCGCCATGGCTTTCGCGAAGCCGTTGCGGAGCAGCAAAAGGACCAGGCGCGCCGAGTGACTTAGCCTTCGGAATCGCCGGACGCCGATTGTCGCGGCATCTTATTGGCCACTGCGAATTATTCTCCGCAAAAGTCTTGGTTCGACACGGCCGCGAAAGCGAACGCGGCCGTTGATTTCGACTACCGGTATGCAGCTATCCAACCGCTCGCGCAGGCTTGGATCGGCATCGATATCAATGAGAGCCGGCGAGAGACCGAACTCACTGAGCATTTTTTGCGCCTCTTCGCATAAGTGACAGCCTTGCCGCGTGTAAAGTACGACATCGAGACTTTGATTCGATTTCATGTCGGGGCCAATTCTCTGCTGATTTGGGTGCCGAATCGTAGGCTGGGCTGGTTTCCCGCGGGGCCCTCTTTGTCGCATTTTGACAACGTACTTAAGTGCTTACGAATAAGACACTTATGCATTCTGTTGAACGGTCTCTTTCCGGCTGCCTACGATAGATATGAGGTCGCGGACCGGCCTTTGTCCTCCTCATCGTCCGCCATTTGGAAATGGCGGGCCGCTGGCTAGTTTCGAACAGCGTCGACGGCGCCTGGTAACAAACTATTTTACCGGCTTGTCGCCGCCAACCAACGGCCAACGGCAGTTCCACTATTGCGTGCCAGCGATGAACGTACGCCGTATCCAATCAGCGAAAATGGCCCGGCAGGCCCGGGGGCGCAATCGGTCCGTTCGCTCCCATGCCGGCCAGGGGCGGCCCAAGCAGGCCCGCCGTTCCAGCACTGGTCAGCGAAATGCCCGCCTGCCCTTCGCCCCACCAGAGGACTGGTACGAACCGACCGATGCCAGAGATTACCGCATTGTGGTCCAGGCACCCGGCCCCGGCTACCGGCACGTTGTCACGCCCGAGCAAATACGCGAGCGATTATCGCAAGTTCCCAAGCAGTTTCTGGAGCAGCTCGAGGTGGTGCAACTCAGCCGCATGACCCGGAAAAAGCAATCGTTCCCCTGCTACGGCATGCAATGGGGTAATGCCCTGTATCTGTATCCATTGGAAGATTCACTGGTCGAACAGTACGATTGTCCGCCGCGGCCCAACCTCGTGAATGAGACGCGGATGTATGGCGGCCGTTGGGCCGAGCCGGCACCGAACGTGTGGACGCTTACTTGGACCACGCAGGCTGCCCAAGATTTCTATTTAAATAATATTCTCATTCACGAACTCGGCCACCTCATCGATGAGCGCAATAGCGGGTATCTAGACCGAGAGCGGTATGCCGAATGGTTCGCCGTGCAGTATGGTTACCTTCGATCCGGCGGCCAGGCTGCCCGCTGCTATCGCCGCACGGTTCGCCGCCGGCACCATGGCAATTAACTCGGCGACGAAATGAGGTTAAAAAAAAGAGCCCGCGGGACCAAAATTGGTTCCTGCGGGCCACGGATTCGATGAGCCGTTCTACACGAGGCTGCATCGGTCAACTCGCGATTACTTCTTCGCTTCAGCTTTGGCCTTTTTGTTGGCTTTCTTGTCGGCCTTCTTTTCGTGGTTCTCTTCTGCCGGTGCTGGGCCAGCGTGTTCTTCTTGCTCTCCCGCTTCCTTCACCTCGCCACAACCGCAGCCGCAACCTTCATGCTTGACTTCGCCCGCCAACCGCAATCATGGTGCTCGCAGCAGCTCTGGCAGCCGCAGCTTTCACAGCCACAGCCCATGAAGTATCCACCACAGCTTCCGCAACTGCTGTGCGAAAACAAGCCGCTGAAGCACCCGCCAAAGCTACCGCCGTGGCTGCCGCAGCTTCCGCTGCTCCAACCACCGCAGCTTCCACCGCTCCAGCCGCCGGAACCACCACAGCTTCCACAGCTTCCGCTGTTGCCGAACCAAAAAGCGTTGGCAGTGCATGGAACGGCCAGCACACAGACCATCAAAGCAATCCGATGAAAACTCATCTTCAAATTCTCCCTCACCTTATGCGATGCCCGCTGAGTGACGTCCGCCGTGTGGCAAACCCCGAATCACTCACAGGCTCGACAAACATATGTCGCGATATGGGCGCAACAAAATCGGTCGGGCTCGCCGGGCCGATTGTGAGTGCTGATAGGAAGATGCCGCTTGTGCGGGCGGCGTGGTGGGACGGTTATTACCGAAAGTGAATCGGCAATCGCCCCCCGGTGCTAGGCGGCGCGCTCGAAGTGCGCCATCTTGCGAGCCACGTGTTTCCGTCGGCCAAGATGGAAGATGATATCCAGTAGCCCCGGGGCAAAGCGCTTAATCGCATACATCAGCCGGGCGAACGGCTCCATGACGATGAGCCGGCGATTGTGGCGAATCGCCGAAATGGCCGCGCTGGCTACGCGCTCCGGCGTTGTGCAAATGAGCCGTGGCGGCAATTTGTGTTGGTCGACAGAGTCTTCGAGCGGCGCGTTCGTAAACAGATTTGTCTTCACAAAGCCCGGGCAAAGGGCCGAGACGCCCAGGCCTTGCCTGCCATATTCATGTCGCAACGCCTCGCTGAAGCCGACCATAGCGAATTTCGACGTGCAATAGGCCGTCACCTTCGGCATGCCGATCAGGCCCAAGACACTACAAATGTTAAGCACATGCGCCTCGCGGCGAGCCAATAACGACGGCAGAAGTTCGCGCGTGAATTGAATGTGCGACAGCAAATTTACACGCAGCAAAGTATCCCAATGTTCCGGCGCCATGCGATCGGTGTGGCCGTAGTAAGTGACTCCCGCGTTGTTAACCAGAATATCGACGCCGCCGCAGCGGGTAAGTATTTCGGCGACCGCAAGCGAAACCTCTCGAGGATCGGAAATGTCGCATCGTCTTGTAATGGCTTCGACCCCGGCGGCACCCGCTTCGGCAGCGACCTCATGCAATCCGGCATCGTTAATATCGACCAAAAAGAGCGCCGCGCCTTCCCGCGCGAGTCGCAGCGCGATCGCCCGACCAATGCCGGATGCTGCTCCGGTTACAAGTGCCGTCTTACCGCGGATTTCACGCATCGTGGTCACCGAATAGCAAAAAGCCGGCGACGCGCGTCGCCGGCTCATTTCACGCAGACGAGTTTCCCCGGATCTTGCATTCGCATCTCGGAGAGATGCGAAAACGTGCTAAGCCGCGGCCTTGCGTCGAGACGTGGGCAACGGTTCTCCGGCTGGAATCACTCGCGTGAAGATTCCCGTTTCGAGGTCGGCCGGTGGAATAGCTCGGCTGAGCCGTAGCCGATCCTCGCCACGCAACAAAGCCACGCCCCATTTGTCCAGGTTATACTTTCCGCCGTTGTACACGCTACGGTAGTACTTCTTATTCGTATAGGCTGGCACCTTGGTGGGGATCACCCGCATGTTGAACGCCAGGCGATGATGCTCGGTCGTGTTTGGACCGGAGCCGTGAATGCAGCGCTCCGTGAAGACAATGAACTGCCCTGCCGTTACCGGCAGCTCGACGCAATCTTCCACCTTTTCGTCGAAATCGAAGGTGTACGCCGCCTTGTAAAAACCCTCTTCGCCGCCAAACTTGATCGCGCGGATCCGGTCGTGCGTACCGCGGGCGAATCGCAGGCAGCCGCGCTCCGGCGTGGCATCGTCAATCGCTACCCAGACGGTAAGCTGAAAGACTTCGCTTCGATCGGGCGGAAAGATGCCCGGGTCCTGATAATCTTCGACCATAAACGTGCTGGCCTGATGCCATTGAATGGCCGGCGACTTCGGGCCCTTGTAAAAATACTGCGAGCGCCACACCAGCAGATCGGGGCCCAACAACTGAGCGCAACGCTCAGTTATCGCCGGGCACTGCATGTAATTCCACAAGCGCGGTGATTCGAAATGCCGGTCGCGTGGGGTGGCCCAACCGTACGTCTTGCTCTTTTCATTCTCCAGCGCCAGCACTTCGCGTTTGAAGTCCATCATTTCGTCGTGGCTGAAGGCATCGAACGGCCCCAGGAACCCCTGCGTATAGAATAACTTGATGTCCTTTTCGGCGAGCTGATATTTAGGCGCCACCTGGGCTTTTGGCTGGAACGATGTAGGCATCTTGAAATAACACGTCTGATCGATCGACGCACGAGTAAAGCGGCTTTTGATCAAAGTCCAGAACATTTCGTGCGTCCAGTTATTGACCACCGACTTGATATCGCGCGGCAAGATGAAACGCGGCAGATGCAGCACTTTGTACGCCCATAAAATGCTGGTACCGAACATCAGCAGCGCACGCTGCCATAGGGGCGCACTATCGGACTCATGTTCATGGCTGGGACTCGCTGAATTGGGGGTGGAACTGGATGTTGCGATTGGTTCTCGATTGGGAGCTGCAAGCGGCCCAATGCTCGAGCCGGTTGCACCGATTGCTAAAAAGTATCGGATCGTAGCGATGGTAACGATGAGAAGACAAGCGGACTTTTCATGCCGCGGGCGTCAATTCGAGTCATCTTGCTAGCGATGATTGCTAAGGGCTCGCGGTTCGCTATGCGACAACGTAAATTGGGATAATGCCGTCGTCCGTTCCACTTGTTCCGCTGCCGAAGCGTAGCGGCGTTGATTTCAAACGTTCCGCGTCTGCGGTCGATCCCGTTTTTAGCGTGCCGCTGCGCTGGACGCTGCGTGTGCTGGCATGGCTGGCATTCGGCGTGGCTTCCTATCTGGCGTGGCATGCGATGAATCAAACATCCGTGGCCGGCTGCGGAGTGGGCTCGAAGATTGGTTGCGACGTTGTGCTCAGCAGCTCGTGGTCGAAGTGGCTTGGCATTCCCGTAGCCGTTTTAGGCCTCGCTGTTTACTCCTTGCTTGCCGCGTTGAGCGTGTTGCTTGGTTTGCGAAGCGCGGACGTGAATCGATGGATTACCACCGCTTTCGTCATGCTATCGATTGCGGCCGGCGCCGCGAGCTTGTGGTTCATTGCTATTCAGATATTTGCAATCGGGAGTTTTTGCCCGTATTGCCTGGTTACGGATGCCTGCGGAATCGCAATGGGAGTGATCGCGACCGTGTTCGTGGTGCGGGCCGCATTTGCACAACGAGGCAATGCGCAACCTCGCACGTTGCAGCCCGGCTTGGTGGCGTTGCGGACGGCGCTGCCGAGGGGTAAAAGCAGCGCACCGCTCATGGTTCGAGCAACGCCGGAGCCGCCGTCGTTGGCGCTCACTTTGGGCGGTGCGATTCCACTCGTCGCACTGCTCATATGCGGTCAGATCTTGTTCGCGGCCAAAACGTTTGACGTGCAGAAGGTCGCCCTCAACGAGTCGATCGAAATGGTTGGTTCGAAGGCCAACGAAACGGCTGATGGCTCCTCCACCGCTAAGACACGCGTTGCCATGCGCCTGCCGGCGGATGCCGACGTTGGGGAGCGGCCAGTCGCACCGACGGATTCCGCCAAAACAGAATCCGTCAAAGATCAAAAGGCGGCTGAAAAATCGCCATCCACCGGCGCACCGCGCCGCCAGCCCGCCAGCGGCTGGTAAAGTTTCTCGCCGGTAAACTGACTCTCGACACTTACCAGCATCCGATCATTGGTTCGCCCGAAGCGCCGCACATTGCCGTGGAGATGGTGTCTTACGATTGTCCGCACTGCCGCAAGATGTACACGACGATGCAGCACGCGTTGCAGCGATATGGCGACCAGGTGGCGCTACTGGTGATGATTGTGCCCCTCGACAAGGAGTGCAATAAGCTCGTCACCGATCCGGCCGCCTCGCACCAAGGCGCTTGCGCTACGGCGCGGCTGGCCGCAGGCATCGCAAAACTCAATCCGGAGGCGTTTGCGACGTTTCACGATTTTTTGATGACGGGCGAGGAAAAGCCGCCGGCCATGGACGTTATTATTCCAAAGGCGTACGTGCTCGCCGACCGAACTCGACTGCGCGAATTGATTCGAAGTGACGAGGTGAACAAACAAATTGAAAACTACATCGATTTGTTTGCCAAGCTGCAAAAACAAAGCGGCA
>CAWEDY010000024.1:0-38170 GCA_963807935.1 uncultured Planctomycetota bacterium | reverse complement strand
GAGCCTACCCAGAACCGTCGGGGACTGGCTGGGCACCATCGCTGCGATGGTCGTGCGAAGTCTTCGTAGCACAATGTGCCGTCCCCCTTTCTGCGGACGGTTCTGAGATGCTCTATTGAGAACTGCGCAGTAAATGACACCAGCGGCTCATGCGACTTGTCATTCCGATTCCAAGGACAAATGGCCGCGCAGTCCTCAATAATTGCCGATTGCCGTTGCAGGTTAATTTAGCGATGGTAAGCGAAGATTAACGGTTCGTACCGAGCGATGATACTGGCGGCCTAAGGGTGCCGTTGGCTACAATGGGCGCGAAATCGCTTTTCGAGGTATCTATGGCTCAAAGGTCGCTTCCTATGTCGGTCGCTACGCTGCCGCTTTGCGAAATGGTTGAAGGACAAGAAGCCGATTGCTTCGCGCTATTGTCCGAGAAGCAGGAGTTGAAGACTCGCGATGGCAAACCGTATCATCGCGTGACATTTCGCGACGCGCGGCGCGAAGTTGGGTTCCCCATTTGGTCTGATTCCCCGCTGGCCGAGTCGTGTCAAAGTGAATGGACGCCGGGGCAGTTTTATAAGATGCGGGCCGTGCTGCGGCAAACGAACTTTGGGCCGCAACTCGACATCAAGAAGATTCGGCTCGTTGAGGACGCCGACCGCAAAGATGGGTTCGATCCGCTCATGTGCCAGCCAACGTCCCGGTTCGACGCGGTCGAAATGTTCGCGGAGCTGATGAACCTGGTCGAATCGCGCGTTCAAAATCGAGCGTTGCGAAAATTGGTGGCCGATATTCTCGAACAGCATCGCGAACAGTTGCTTTGGTTGCCGGCCGCCAAACGAAATCACCACGCATACATCAGCGGTTATCTCGAACATGTGCTGAATGTGACGCGAACATGCTGCCATCTTGCCGATAAATATGGCGAGCTTTATAGCGATCTCGACCCGCCGCTCAATCAGGACGTGGTCGTGGCGGGTGGGGCGTTGCACGATATTGGCAAACTGCGCGAGCTGGCGGTGGGGCCCGCGGCGCCGATTACACGCCGGCGGGTTGCCTCGTCGGCCATGTGCTACAGGGCCGGGACATTGTGCGCGAAGCGGCGGCGGGGCGAGACATCGATCCCGAGATTTTGCTGAGGCTGGAGCACGTGATTATCTCGCACCAGCGGCTGCCGGAGTGGGGCGCGCCGAAGCCGCCGATGACGCCCGAGGCGCTCATCGTGCATTATGCTGACGACTTGGATGCGAAGCTGCAGATGATGGTCTGCGCGCTTCGAGATGAGCCGGCGAACGGGCCCATGACTTCGAAACGCAATGCGCTCAATCAGCAGTTCTACCGCGGCAATAAGTAGCATCGGAACTGCCCTCGGCGCGTGTCGCCAGATTGCCCGCTCTACCTTTTGATCGCTTGCGCGACACGCGGATGGCCGGCTAAATCGCGGATTGTCTGGCCGAGTTCAAGCGAAGCTTGTTGACGGATCAGTTGCTCGACTTCACCGGCGATCATCGGGCTGACTTCGATGAATAGCGTGCCGCCCGGCTTAAGCCGAGAGGCAGCCTGTTCGATCAGCGGGGCGACGACATCTGTTCCTCTCTCGCCTGCGCGAAGTGCAACGTGCGGTTCATGGTCGCGGACGTCGCGCGCGAGCTGCTCCATCTCCGATGTTGAGACGTACGGCGGATTGCTCACAATGTAATCGAACCGCGGCTCGGCCGGCTCGGCCGACAGCAAGTCGCCCTCCACAAACGTAATGCGATCGGCGAGTCCGTGCCGCTCGGCGTTTCGACGGGCGACGGCCAGTGCTGCAGGACTGATGTCGATTGCCGTGACGTGAGAATTTGGCACGTACTTGGCCGCACATACGGCGAGCGCGCCGCTACCGGTGCCGACGTCGGCAATCTCCATCATGGTGTTACTCGCTGGTCGCTTTTTCACATTGTCCAGCAGCGCGACGACCAGCAGCTCGGTTTCCGGCCGGGGAATGAGCACGTCTGGATTCACCTCGAAATCGAGGGCGTAGAACTCGCGGCGGCCGACGAGATAGGCCACCGGCGTACCGTCGGCGCGGCGGCGTACCAGTTCGCGAAACGCGGTGCGAGTCGGTTCATCGGCGTCGTCGCCGTAAGTCGCGTAGAGATCGATTCGCCGGCAACCGCGTGCTTCTGCGAGCAGCACTTCGGCGTCGAGTCGCGGGTTTTCGGCGCCGTGCTTGCTAAGGTAGTCCACCGTCCAGGAGAGCAGGCGACCGATGGTCCAGGGCTCGTTGGAAGTAGGCATGAATAATTAACGTGAGATGTAAAATCGAAGATGCCAGATCGCATCGAAAGTCTGTTCTGACATCGGATATCTTACATCTCACATCTCACATCCGACATCGACCATTTTCAGTCCAGGCCTCCCATCTGGTCGCGGAGCTGCTGGCGATCGTAATCGATAAGCGCCTCGGTGATCGGTTGCAGGTTGCCGGCGATCACCTGGTCGAGGTTGTGCACTGTGAGTCCGATGCGGTGGTCGGTGACGCGGTTCTGCGGGAAGTTATAAGTGCGAATTCGCTCGCTACGGTCGCCGGAACCGACGAGGCTCTTGCGTTCGGCCGCTCGCTTGGCCTGCTCCTTGTGCAGCTTGAAATCGTAGATGCGGGCGGCCAGCTCGCGCAGCGCTTTGTTCTTGTTTTTGAGTTGGCTCTTTTCGTCCTGGCATTGAACGACGATGCCCGTTTCGAAATGTGTGAGTCTCACCGCGGAGGCGGTTTTGTTGACGTGCTGCCCGCCAGGGCCGCTCGCGCAAAACGTATCGAGGCGGTAGTCATCGGGCTTCAGATCGACCTCGACCTGTTCCGGCTCGGGAAGCACGGCAACCGTGGCAGCGGACGTGTGAATGCGGCCCTGAGTTTCGGTGTCGGGCACACGCTGCACGCGGTGGCCGCCACTTTCGTACTGTAATTCGCGGTAGCTGCCTTCGCCTTCGATCGCCAGCACGATATCTTTGAAGCCGCCGAGCTCGGTGGCATGATGGCTGAGGATTTCGGTCTTCCAACCTTTGGCATCGGCGTGGTGGCGGTACATTTCGTAGAGGTCGCGTGCGAACAGCGCCGCTTCGTCGCCGCCGGTGCCGGCTCGGATTTCCATAATAAGCCGCGAGCGGTTCGCGTCTTCACCGCCCACCGTCAGCTCTAACAACTCGCTCCACAACCCCTCTCGCTCGGAGCGCAACTGCGGCAGCTCGGCCTCGGCCAGCTCGCGCATCTCGGCATCGTCGCCGTCGATCATCTGCTGGGCTTCGGCGATCTGTCCGGTTATCTGCTTGAACTTGCGATACTTTTTGGCGAGCTTGCCAAGCGAGCCGTGCTCGCGAGCGACGGACGTGATGTGCGCAGGATTGGCCAACACCTCGGGATTGATGAGGTCATTTTCGAGCTGCTCGAAGCGGGCCAGCTTTTGATCGAGTAATTCGCGCATGGTGAATGACGCGGGCTACCGCAGGTGAGTTTCTCCGAAACTCGCAATTCGCATTTCGCAGAAACGCGGCTACGATGGTGGAAATTCTACCGCGGGGCGGGAAAAGCGGCTATGTCGCCGGGAGCGGCGCTTTCGCTACTTCTTGCCGCGTTTGACGCTGGCGTAACCGGCGGCGAACTTGGTCTTGAACTTCTCAATACGGCCGGCCGTATCGACGAACTTCAATTTGCCCGTGTAGAAGGGATGGCAGACATTGCAAATGTCGACCTTAAGTTCCTTGCGCGTGCTGCGCGTGGTGAACTTGTTGCCGCAGCCGCAGGAAACCTGCGTGACAAAATATTCGGGATGGATGCCTTCTTTCATGGTCGCCCTAGCCTCGGTCGCATTGAGTGTAGCCCTAAAGTCTACGGAGGAACGGACGGATTGACAAGCGGGGTTTCCAATCAGCGGCGTTTTTTTGCGTATATTGAATCGGGCCAGTTTAGAAGAATTCTCGGAGTAGACCACCGATTACGAACTGGGCCGCCTCGTCGATGTGTGAATTCGTGCTCGGCGCCGTTTAAGCCCGCGACGGTCCGCGAAACATGCTCAGCCTAATGGGTCGAGAATCTTATGCAACACGACCGTTGCAAAATGTCGTAGAATTTTGCTCTTCTCAGCTACTAATGAGTTTATCGTGCCGGCGCTCCGATAAATTATGGCCTCAATTGGCTCCAAATGGGCAGCTAAAATATGGACGATAATCGCGGACAAATTCTCTGAGCGGTATTCTTAGCATCAGCGCAAGTCCAATTGTTTAATTGGGCTCGAACGTACGCTACTTGGGGTGTAAAGATATAGTGGTCCCTCATAAAGAGCCGCCAAGGAACGTAACGCACCTTAAAAAACGACTGGCCCACAAGCTACCAATCCGACTTCATGATTTGTCCGTCGGCGCGGTTTCCTAGTTGATGCCAAGTTTTGAGATCGATTTCCTCCGTGATAGCGCGAACCGAACCATCCGCAAAGGCGGCGTTGACGATGCCGGGATGTCTGCTGCTGAAACCGCCGACATAGAGCGAATTGGCGGGCTTCTCTTCGGCCAATTCGACTAATGATTTCGTTCTGTCGCCGCCGCTCCAGTTGGGCTGAAGACCGGTGTTGCGCAGCGTAGCGCGAGTGCCGGAAACCCAGCCAAGGTCATCGGGGCTCAGAAGCTTTTCGCTGAGCAGCAAGGTCTTCGAACTGCCATCTTCGATGTCGCTGTAGCGAATCTTACTGTTGAGGAACAACAGGCCATGGTTGTCCTTGTCGATGGGAGCTTCGATGTCGTTGTGGCATCCAGCGTAACTGCTGCGGGCGATCGTATGGTCCTGACTGACCTCTTCACCAGGCTCTGAAGGGCAGATAAGGCAGACGATCTCCGTTGCCCGCACCGGCGCGTTTACTGGTGCGTATGCTCCTGCAGCGGCGTCAAACTTACGGAACAAGGTGTACTCCTCCATGTACGGAAGGATGTAATCGATCCAGCTAACGTGAATACCATTCGCTTCGTTGCGAATTGGCCCAGTCGGATTCGTGACTCCTGGTGGCAGCGTTTCGAAATGAAACTCGTAGCTGTGCACGGCGAGCGCGAGCTGCACTTGGTTGTTCACGCAGCTTGTGCGCCGGGCGGCTTCGCGTGCCGCTTGAATGGCGGGCAGCAACAACGAGACAAGAATGCCGATAATCGCAATCACGACAAGTAACTCGACAAGCGTAAAGGCAGTTACGCGAGGCTTAAATGAAGTTCGTGACATTTTTTGCTCCTATGGACGAGGTGCTGGAATTGGAAGTTGAACGGTGCGAGAACGCCGGATGGATGTTTCGCGGCCGACGGGATATTCGGCAATAACGGTCGCAGTAAGAAAGTGCGGTTCGCTGAGGGGCGAGAGAGAAATGGTGACGCGGCCTTCGCCTGAGTTCATGACGGCATCCGGCGGCAGGTTCCACGTTTCGTGTCGGTAGTTGGGATCAGCGGCCAGGCGAACTGCCGCTCGCGCGATGCCGGCCTGAAGAAGCAATTTCGTTTGGCGTAGGTCTCGCTCGGCGTGAAGTTGCTGCTGTTCGCGAAGCGTGCGCCGCAGCATCATTCCGATCATCGCCATGATGACCAAGAGGCACACCAGAGCAGCGACGAGCACGGCGCCCGTGCGACCAACTGCTACGCTGTGCCTAGGATCGTCGATGCATACACGGCTTTTCATCGGGTTTTTTCCTGGTGGCCTAGCGCGAACGTATTGCTCGGACGATTCAATACAGCCTCGATTCGGACGCAATCCGGGATTGCACGGTAGCTTTGCAACTTGTGATCGGCGTCTGTCGTGGCAACAATGCTGGGCGGCGCTATCGAGAGTACGAGTCGATTCGGGAGTTGGAGCTGATTGATAGTCAGCATCGCTTTGAGCGGGATGATGAATTCGTCACGGGCAGTAACCTTGTCCCCGCTACGAGCGGTTCGCTGCAATCGACCTTGCTTTACCTCATATTCCACAATCTCGTTTGTGGGCAAATGAAGCTGCAAAAATACACCATCTTTGCCGTTCGGCTTTTTGAGCTCAGCCGTTATCGCCTGGTGCACGTCGCTTCGAAATTGGTGACTTAACCGTGTGCATGAACGCTCGGTATCGGTAAAGGCGCGCGATTCCGATTCGATTCGCATGACTCGGTGAAGGAGCACGCCACTGGTCGTAAGAATCAATGTGCATAAAGATAGAACTAGCAGCAGCTCGGTGAGCGAGACGGCGCGGCGATTGAAATGGTCGTTCCGAGTCATGGTTAATGTGCAGTGTTCCGTCACGATGCTGGATTTGGAACAATCCAGGCGGTAAGCGCAACGCTTTGTCCGTGAAAGTTCTTCCATCTGATTGTTAGCGTCAGTCGCTGGCCGAAGTCTGTCGGCTTCAGGTCGGACGTGAGCTTCGCATCGTGAAGTCTTTCGACGGTGAAGGTGGAAACTGTAAGTTGCCGAAGTGCGCCCGGCAGATCTTTGACGTTCGTCGCCGAGAGACGGTCGAGATCGTTGGATAGCTCATCGAGCGCAAGGCGGTAGTTGCGCTGCTCAATGAGCAGTCGACCGTTCCGGAAGATTAGCGGCAGCGACAGGCTCATCGCGCTCATTAGTAGCGAAAGGCTGACGATCACTTCGAGCATCGTCGTCGCCCGGCGGGCAATCGTCTTGGCGTGTCGAATACGAGCTTGTGAAACCATGGTCTTACCTTGCTAGCGCGTAAATCAAATTCACGAGTGGTGAGAACAGTGCCACCGCTTGATACAGCACAAACGATCCCATCGCGAGAACAACAGCGGGCAAGGCGAATTCCGAAAGACGGCCGAACCAGCGGTCGGCACGGCGATTTTTGGCATAAGCGAGCTGTATGAGCACCCATGCCCGGTTGCCGATTCGATCGGCCAGACGAAGTGCTCGAACATCGGCCGCAGAAAGAAGCTTGGCTTCGCTCATGCTGTCCCAAGGATCAAGACCCTGCTCGATTTCATTGCGCACGAACAGCAACTTGCGGCGAATCGTCGGATCATAGTGGTATCGAGCAAGTGTCGAGAGTGCGCCCGCGATGGGTCGGCCAGCCCCGGCGGCGATCCCAAGCAGCCGTAGCAGATTGGTGCGATGATGGTCACGCAACGGCGCGAAGAAGCGAGCGACGGCATGCCGGGCGGTTCGGCCGGGTCGCGCAAATATAAAGGAGAGCACCAACGCTACGAGCAGCAGCACGGGAACCCATAAGAATTGCGTAAATAAATTGCTCAACGCCAAAAAACTTTCCGTGACCGGCGGCAGACTGAGCCCGAAATCGCGAAATATGTCGATGAAAACCGGGACGATTTTGATCTGTACAAAGGCAACAATCGGAAAGCCAAGCAGTAGCACCGCGCCAAAGTAATACAGGGTATTTCGGAGCCGTGGTGAACCGTCGGTGGCGATCAGCTCCGGCTGGGAGAGGCGTTCACGAATGGCCTGCGTCGTGGTTCCCGATTGGGCATCAAAACGAAGGGCCAAGATGTCCTCGTCGTGCAACAGCCCGGGAATCTGCTCGACCGCATCGGCAAGGGGCACGCCCTGGTTCAACAGGCCGACCAAGCGAGTCAGTCGAGACCGATGAACGCCGCGCTCATCTTCTCGCCAGACGCTTAGCAGTGGGGCGAGTGGAATCCGTTCTTCAATGGCGACGGCGATAATCCGCAGCAGTCCGCGGCGCTGGCTGCGAGTGGAATACCAAGGCCAGGCGAACGGCAGCGAAATGCGCTTTTGAGAAAGCTGTCGAAACGTTGGGAACCACTTATCCATTGCGCGTATGAGATGTAATTTCAGGCGAGCCCATCGACTAGCCGGATGAGTGGCAAAAACAAGCTGATCACGACAAGACCGACCAGGATTCCAATAACGACAATCGACAAGGGCTCGATGAAGCCGCGGGTCCACGAGAGCCGGCGGCGCGATTTCTCAAGGTTTGTTTCGGTGATCTCGCGAAGCAGGCGAACCCGCGTTTCGGTCGTCAGATCGGTACGCAGCGCGTAGACGATCGTTGCCAGCCGCGGCGGAGCAACGAAGTTTTGCGGCTCGTTCGTACCCGATTTCTGCTCATCGGCTAATCGCCAGAATGCGTAGCGATATCGCTTTCTTCTGGTCAGGAGGCCGGCGACCTGCAGCGCATCGGGAACAGAAAGACCGGCTTCGAGCAGGTCGGCGGTGAATTGGCTCAACCGTGCGACGGCGGACGTTCGTCCGTAAAAAAGGCGTCCGAAAAACGTACTCGGCCTGCCCGGAGCTCCGCTTCGCATCAATAGGGCAACCGCGAGGGCGATAACGACAATCGCCATCGCGGCGAGGTATTTCCACAGGCCGGCGATCCAATACGCGATTTTCAAATTCGCCGCGGTGATCGCCGGCAGGGTAAGCCCGAAATCCAGAAATATCGAGCGGAATATCGGTATTACCAGCACACTTAGAAATGTCATCACGACGGCGGCGACGCACGCAACCAGAATCGGATACGCGAGCGCCAACCGCCACTGCCGGCGAAGCTCGTCAGATCGTTGCGATTCATTGAGGAAGTCCCGCAAGATTCGCCCGGGGTCCTTCGTCGACATGGCGGCGCTGATCAGCGGCAACCAGTAATCGGGAAGCTGGCCGAATGCCCTTTCCGCCTGGGCCGGATCGCCGCGCTCGATAATCTGGATCAGGCGCTCCAGCTCGCCGCGATGCGGCTTTGCGGCGGTTTCTTCGCTAAATGCCCTCAAAGCGGGAGCGATCGACTGCGCCCGCTGCAGGATTGCTTCGAGATGGGAATGGAAGACATGTCGCACGATATCGTGGGGAGTCGCCGTGATCGGCCGTAACGGTTCTGCGGCCATAGCGGCTGCCTCTTGCGGCGCAACGGTGCCGATGGTTTCCAGCGACCACCCGCCGCTTTCGAGCTGCGCGATGGCGTCCTGAAGGTCGTTGGCATGCAACTCTCCCGTAACTGGTTCGCCGTCGTTGTTTCGCGCTTGGTAGTAGAAGGTCGGCATCGAATGTTGTTGGGTTACATTGTCGAATGTATGGTCAAGCGCCCTTCAATGGGGCGAGGGCCACGGCTTTCAGCATTTGCACGACTGGAACAAACAAGGCAAGGCCATAGAGCAGCGTCACGGTGCCACCGATTGCAACCAGCAGAATGATTGGCACGACGATACGGGCTCGCCCCATCGCGTGATGAGATGTCTGGCGATACAACGCGGCCGCCATTCGGAGGGCATCGTGGCGAGCGATTGCGGGCTCGGAATCGAACAAGGCCCAGCGGAGAAACGGTGGGAATTGAACCGGTTTTCTGAGCGGCCCGCTTGCCGGACGCGATGGCGCTCCTGCTGATGCCACCTGACGGGTTTGACCCGACACGGCCGCCGGAGGAGCGGCGCCAGAGGCTAGCGCGATCGCTTCGTCGAGCGGGATATCGCTTTCACTAAAGGTTGCGATCGACTCGGCAAGATACGCCGAACGCTCGTCGGCAACCGCGCGTGCGGCCCCCGAAAAACGCGCCAAAATCCCGATGGACGCATCATTTAACGCGACGCCGCGGCGACGCTTTCGAATCCGCCACACCAGCAACAATATCAAGAGCACGGGCGGAATTGCGATCCAGTACGGAAGCGTATTACGCAGCAGTTCGAGAGCCAACAGTCCTGAGCCGATGGGAATGCGAAAGCTGGCGTAGGCCGATTCCAACGACGGCACGAAGAAGTAGCAAAAGCCGACGATGCCGCAATACGCAAAGCTCGTCACGATGAGCGGATAGAACAGCGCTGATTCAGTTAGATATTGCGACTGGTCGGCCACACTGGCAATCGTGATGAATTCGCGAAGCGCCGTGTCCACATCTCGGCTTTTAAATGCAGAGAGAGCTAAGGTACGATACCAACTTGGCACTTCAGGCTCTGTCTCCAAAGCTTCGACGATCGAGTCGCCACGGCCGACGTGGCGAGCCAGCAAGGAGTTGACCTTTTCTAAATCGGCTGCGAGCTCTGTAGCGTTGCCGACGAATCCGACCGGAACGCCGGCTTCATTTCAGCGCCAGAAGCTGGTCGTTGAAGGCAATGAGGTCGTCGAGATCGGTGATTTCTGGCGGCATTTTGCGTATTGCCTATCGATGCGCGACCGGTGCCGGACGTCGCGCGGAAATGCTGTTCCGTAGATGGCCCTTTGTCCCTGCCAAGTTGATGCGCGCGACAAAGATTTTTGTCTATTGGTCTCGAGAATTGCCGTAGAACCGAACGACTCTAAGCAGACCAAACCTGTAGCCTGCATCTTGGGAGGGTGCGAAGGTGCTAAAACCGCAACACATCCGCCTGCTTGTCACGAAGCTCGGTAAACGCATTGACGAGGGTCCAGTCCTCGCCCGTGTTGGCGACCCGGCATGAGATGGAGAAGGCACCTGTGGCCGTGATCGGTAGCTGCTGGTTCATGTAACTGCCGTCCATGCGACCGATGCTCGTGATCACACTCCATGCGAGGACGGAAACGGCAAGCGCTGTGTGACGAATGATTCGCCGGGCGCGGAACTCGCGCCTATTGAGTCGGGCGGATTCGACGACTCGCGGGCGCAGGTCGGACGAGATGCGCATGTATTGGGCGGCCGAGCGGATAAGCGCTTCGGTTTCACGCACTGGGTCGTAATCACCGTCAGTATCGATCACTTACGAACCTCTTCGCGCTGTTTCGCAAGAGCGTTACGGAGTTTTTTCATCGCGTATTGGTACCGACTTGCCACGGTGTTGGGAGATTCCTCGAGAATTTCCGCAATCTGGACAAACGTCATTTCTTCCCAGATCTTCAGAGCGACGACCTCCGCTTGGGCAGGCGGTAGCATCCGCAAGGCCAACCAGATAGCGCGGTACGTTTCCTCGCGGTCGACCTCATCGACAGGACAATCCGTCAGAAGATCGTTGAGATTGCCAGCGTTAACCCACCGCTTCGTTCGGCGGGCGATGAGCAGAGCCTCGTTCCGCACCATTTGCAGCAAGTAGGCCCACGGACTCAAACTGGGTGCCAGCAGCAGCGGTCGGCCCGCGATGCGTACCAGCGCGGTTTGAACCGCGTCTTCCGCATCGTGCTGGTTCCGCGTGATCGCCAACGCGAAGCGCACGAGCCGCTGGGACGTGAGGTCAAACAATGCTCCTAGGGCATCAACGCCGCACTCGGTGAGGCGGTCAACGCATCGCCGTACTAGCTCAGGAAAGGTAGATTCGTCCTTCATGCACCTATAAGATGCGCTTAATGTGCCGATTTGTCTAAAAAATATTGTAAAATTGACGCCGGAAGACACCAGCGTCCTGGCAGATCGCCTGCGACAGAGGCCTTGAGCTAGGTTGTTTGTTGCTCGCCGCGCCTACCCCAATCCCAATATCTCAGTTGCTGTGCAATTGGCGCGCTGCAAGGAACAACAGGCAGGGTTTCTCGATGCGTAAGGTGGACGTGACAAGTGTTGGCAGCGGTGGGTATGCGCGGGCCGGTACGTGTCTGCCGGTTTCTGGACAGATGCCGGACGTATAATGCAGCAGCAGCATCCCTGCAAAACTCAGGTGCGTCTGGAACTCGGCGAAATACCTTCCGTCTGGATAGGCGAAGCGACGCCACAGGCCGTTCTCGGTTTCTTCGACAAGGTATTGAACGTTTCGATCAGCATGTTGCAACACATAGCGGTCTTCATACCAGGCCTCACTATCGCGAGGAATCGGCGGGAATCGAGAGCAACGTGCATGCGCGCTATGTTCGTCCGCCGGGAGGCGATATTCGACGGAAAACCGCGTTCCGGCCCCGATTAGGTGAACTACTACCGGCGGCTCGAATAGACTTGGAGTCGAACAATCTTGCCGACTCGACCCACGCTTACCAACTCGCAATCACCGCTGCCAGTACCACGCGCTAGCTGGTGCAGGTTGCTGCTCACGGGCGCTGGCCAGGTCTTTGGAAACTTCCGTGCGGTCGGCCACTTGCCAAGGGTAGATTTGCACGCCGCCGGAGACGCTCACGAGCGGTTTGCGACCTGCCATCACGAAGCTGGCCTGCGACGGCACCGAACGCGGCGCCGGGTATTCATCCAGCGGCTGTTCGTTCATGAGGTTTGGCGATTGAAGACCGGATTTTTCCGTGAGCCGCTCCTTTACCAAGAGCGCGCCGACCACGGCGAGGTCCATGACGTTACGCAATTGGCCAAAGCTTGAATCCTCCCGAGCGAGTTCGTCGAATTTTGCGGTGAAGGTGTCGGCCCACTTCTGGGCGGTGGGGTTGGACTTGCCGGAATGCTGTTTCTGGCCGGCGTCGTTGAGGAAATCCTGCTCGGTCAGGCAGCGCACGGCCTGGCCGCGAATTTCCCAGGCGAGGCCATCGTTGTCGCGACGCAGGGGCTCATACTTGGGTGCGAGCCAAAAGCGCGGCAACAAGGCACTCGCGCCTGATCCGGCCCCTCTTTTCAGCATGACCAAAAAGCTCGGCATACCATCCACAGGCGCGGGTTCAAAATTCATGGCGAGTCGCTTCATGCGAAAATCGGCCGCAACGATGACGCGGGCGAAATGGCTCGTCGCCGGTATGCCGGTGACCGTGACAGTTTGCATTCCGACGGCTTGTTCCATTTGGCGGCCGGCAAGCTGCGGCGTGATGCCGGGCCGGAAGTTTGCCGCGAGCTGCTGCATACGCCGTAAGCCTTCGGGCGTCGGATCGATAGAGCAACTAATGCCACTTCGGTTCACCGATTCGGCGACCCGCATCGCGACCATCAAATCATCGAGTGTGAGGACGGGGCGGCCGCTGGTTGCACCAACAACGCTGCCGAGGCGATCGATTTTCCAACCTTCGGCCGGACCAGCCAGCACGATATCTTGCCGGTCGGGATACACGAGCACGTATCGCACACGTTGCAAACCGGCGAGGTAGCGAACCGCATCGGGCAGCGGCGTTCCGGCCGCCCTGGCGGCTGCGATCTCGGCTTCCAATTGCCGCAGCGAGACGAATCGCAAATCGGTGTATTTCTGCAGGTCGCCAGGCACTTGCTGCAAACCCTTTTGCCACGCGGCCTGCAACTGCTTCAATTCGGTGACTTGCGGATTCGAGATAACGCCATCGACATCGATTTTCACACCGCCGACCGCGGCCGAGCGGAAACCGAACTGGGCCTCCGCTGGACCGCTCTTGATGCAAAACGCGGCAAGGGTGACGGCAGCAACCAGATACCGCTGGGCATTTGAATTCGACGCGCACAACATGAAATGGGCCTCCGCCGTTCGGCCGGCGCATGCAAACACGGATGCGCACCGCCGCAAAGGAATTGCTCCGGGCAAACACTCTCTGTCTATCTTCAGACTAATCGCTAACTCTTGTCGTTTCAACAGTTTCGCACGCGGTGCCGTAGGTTAATTTCCCTGCCGCCGGCTGGATTAGCGATGGAAGATCATATCGCCGAGCGATAGAACGCCAGTTCTCGCCTTTGCAGCCGAATTTTGCCCTAAACCGTGTCCTCATTAGTGGTTCTGTGCAATTTGACTTGAACATGGACCCCCGCGGGGAATAAGTTGTAATAAGGGCGCCACGCGGCAGGTTGGGCTGCGGGTGGCCCGGGGGAGGCCTTGTCTGGAAACTGGGGCGGCGCGCACGGTGCGCCCGCGACCGCTGTGCAGCGATGCAGCCTGCCGGGATTGTCTGCCTGTATATTCGATGACGGCATACTTGGTTATTCGCGAAGGCTCGAAGTGGACGGATGTTTTCCGTCTGGTGGACGGCGAATCGGTGACCGTTGGCCGCGCTCCGACCAATGCCATCGTCGTCAAAGATGAGCGTTGCAGTCGGAACCATGCCGAGGTTTTCCAGTCGCAGGGACAATGGATGCTGCGCGACTTGGATAGCCGCAACGGCACGCTCGTAGATGGCCAGCGGATTCAACACGATTACCATCTGCAACCGGGCGAAATCATTCGGATCGGCAATTCGCACCTGGCATTCGTTCACGATTTGTCGCAGGCGTTTCCGGATTCGCACACGGTGCTGCGTTCGGCGCAGGCGGTCGATCAGGACGCGAGCAGCGACGTGACGGTCGGGCCGCCCGATAACGAGAGCGTGCTGGAGACGTACGAGCCGACAACAATCACGCACCGGCGCGGTCAGAGCCGTTTTCTCGAGCCGCCGGAAGAAGAAGATGTCGATGTTTCGCTGCCGAAGGTGGGGCGTGCGGCGGCAAATTTATGCCGCCTCGCGTTCGAGCTGGCGAAGGCGACGGATGTGGTAACGCTCGCGAACGTGGCGCTGGATGGCTTGTTCGAAGGCACGCAAGTTGATGCGGGCGCGGTTTTGCTTCAGGCACGCCGACCGTCGCCCAAGCAGCACATGGACAAGCTGGAAGTGGTAGCCTCGCGGAGCGATTCGCCGCACCGGTATCATCGAGTGTCGCAGTTCCTTTCGACGACGGTGATGCGCGAAGGCCAGGCCGTTCTGGCCCGCAACGTGATGGACGACAGCCAACTCGGCAGCCGCGACAGCAAGGGCGATATCCTTGCGACGAGCGTGATCTGCGCGCCAATCCGTCGCGACGGCAAACTGCTGGGCGTGATCCATTTGTATTCGACCGATGCCGGGAAGCCGACAGACCCGGACGATCTGGAATTTACGCTAGCGGTGGCCGATACGGTGGCGGTTGCGCTGGAGAATTTGAGCCGCCAGCAGGAATTGGCGGAGAATCTGAATCAAATTCGCGACGAAAACGTCGAGCTACGCGAGCGGTTGGGAGTGCAGAGCGAGATCATCGGCGCGAGCGAGGCAATGAACCAGGTAGCGCGGGAGATCGCGCGGGCCGCGCCCAGCCGGGCAACCGTGCTGATACGCGGCGAAAGTGGCGTGGGAAAAGAGCTCGTTGCGCGGGCGATGCATTTTTCGAGCCCGCGACGCAAAGCGCCGTTTGGTTGCATCAATTGCGCGGCGCTCTCGGAAACGTTGCTGGAAAGCGAACTATTCGGTCACGAGAAGGGCGCATTCACCGGCGCGACCGAACGCAAAATCGGCAAGTTCGAAGCGGCCGACAAGGGCACGCTCATGCTCGACGAAATTGGCGAGATGAGTCCCAAGACGCAGGCCAAGTTCTTGCGCGTGTTGGAAGGGCATCCGTTTGAGCGCGTCGGCGGCAGCGAGCAAATTAAGGTGGACGTGCGGGTAATCGCGGCCACCAACCGCGACCTGGAGAAGGACGTGGCCGAGGGCAAGTTCCGCCGCGACTTGTATTTCCGGCTGCACGTGCTGGAGATCGTAGTGCCATCGCTGCGCAAGCGGCCGGAAGATATTCCCGAGCTGGCCGAATACTTCCTGCATCGATTCGTCGCGGAAACAGGCAGCAAGATCAAAGGCTTTACACCGCGGGCGATGGAAGAAATGCTGCGGTACCGTTGGCCGGGAAATGTGCGCGAATTGAAAAACGTAATCGAGCGGGCGGTGGTACTGACACGGAGCGAGTACATCGATCACGACGACCTGGTGCTGTCCACGCTGCGGACGGCCGGTGACACCGATTCGGGGATTTTGGACGACGCCAATGGGCGGAGCGAGCCGGCGTCGCTGGCCGACATCGAGAAGCAACACATTCTGGATACGCTGAACCAAACCGGCTGGAACAAAAGCCGGGCGGCCATTATTCTTGGCATCGAGCGCTCGACACTCGATCGCAAGATTCGGCGGTATGATTTGGTGGAAGAGCGGGCGCATAACGATTGATGGCGGTGGGCGGTGACCAACCTAGGCCTGTCGGGCTAGCCTGAAGTTTAAGGACTTCAGCTACGATTTCTGATGTTTCGCAGCCACCCTACAAAACGTGTGCTTCTCGTCGTAGTGGCTTGTTCGGCGCTCGCGGCACGAATCGCCGATGCTCAAGTCGGCATCGTGTTCGAAAGTATCGAGTGGCGCGTAGCGCAATCCGACGCCATCGTTCGCGCGAACGTGAACGACGTTAACTTCGAGCCACTCAAGAACGGGTCAGGGTGGGTCGTGGTGACGCTCGGCGTTCGGGAAACGATTCAAGGAACGAGTGTTCCGACGATTGAATTCGCCGTCTGGTCCGATAGCCCAGAAGATGTATTCACCCGCTGGAAGAAATCGGGCCAAGAAGTGCTTTGGTTTCTCAGCCGGGATAAGACCAAGAAGGCCCAATTGGAGGCGGAATCGAAAGTCTCACCTGTTCCCACGAGGTGGGTTCCGGCCATTAGTCCTTACCGTATCGAACTGGCTGCGTCGCGATCTGAACGGCTGGATCATTCGGAGCCAGCAATTTTCTTAATGGACCTCACGGTGCGAGAAAAGCCGGAAGAGATTCTAGCGGCAACTCGTAACGCCGTGCATCAGCAGGGATCGAAGCCGCCGCTTCGCAGTCACCAAATAACCATCAGCCACGCGCTCGCAGAGCAATCGGGAACGGCGGGCGATGCCAACGCCTTGATCGTGCCGGTCGACGCGCGGCTAGAAGCGAACGCCCATAAATGGATTTCGTCGCCCGCAGATGTGGTCAATCGACTCGACAAAGGCCAGGTGAAAGATAAACAGGCGCGCGATGAGTGGTTAGCCTACGAGCGGAATGAGCTGCGCGAGCAAGCCGTGAGGGCTCTGAAGTATTTCCCATCTGATGAAAATATCGTTCTCTTGCGCGGGCTGCTCAACGACCCGGCCTGGATTTTAGAGACCAGCGATCGCGACGGCGTTGAAGTCACAAACAAGGTTTATCACATTCGCAAAGCGGCTTATGCGGTTTTGAAAAAGTGGAAAGTCCTTGTCGAGCGGCCGCACATCTCGGAGCCAGCCCCATACGATAAAACAAGCGCTGCAGCACAACCGCAGCACACAACGATCACTTCATCCGACGACTGGCGGGCGCGCATCGTTCAAAGCGACGGCCTATCGCTGTCCGTATCGCTGCCCGCACTTGTAACGTCAAAGCAGTTGCCATTACAACTTGTGCTTTTCAACATGGGGGAGAAGGTCGCGCAGGCAGGCGAAACCGGCTATACTCTGGATTGCAAAATAACGCTGCAAACGGAAAACGGTCGCATTTGGAAATTCACTCGGCTTGGAGATGGGCTGTTCGGCGAAAAAGAGAACGGCGGCCAGTATGCCTTTATTCGGCTGCGGCGAGGCAACGCCCGCCACTGGGAATACAACCTGGCAGAAGCGTTCGAAGAACTAACACCGGGCAAGTATCGGCTCACGTTGGAAACTAAAGTCGAGTTTCGTAACAATGTGTCGGGAGAGTTTTCGGACACTAAGACGCTCGTAGCAAAAGACCTTCTGTTTCAGGTGAAAGAGGCGAACAAAAGCCGATGAGTTTGAATCGATCCGTTCGTCGCGAGGTTAATGGTGCTACCGTTTTCGTTGTTGCCGCATCGCGCGTTAGATATGAGCTCACATTACTGATGTTCACTGCGGCCTTCGCTGTCGGAATCGGAGGAAGCATTCTGCAAACAGCATCGCATGCGAAGGTCGCTCCCGCTCCCGCCCCGATTTTTCCGAAAGCGCTCGTGCCGGGCGACACGATCGAGATCATCGCGCCGGCCAAGTATCTCGACAAAGATCGCGTGATGCTGGCCAAGAAGCGGCTCGAGGCGATGGGATTCAAGGTGCGGTTGCCGAAGAATTTGTTTCGCAAGAAGGGATTTCTCGGCGGGTCAGACGAGGAGCGTGCCGGGGAATTGATGGCGGCGTTCAAGGATCCCACGGTTGATGCGATCTTTCCCGGCACCGGCGGATACGGCACGACACGGATCATCGATAAGCTCGACTACGACGTGATTCGCCGCAATCCGAAGATTCTCGTTGGCTTTTCAGATATCACGGGCCTGCACGTCGCGATCAATCAGCAGACGGGGCTCGTCACGTTTCATTCGCCGGTGCCAGAGTGGGGGCTTGGCAGCAAAGAGAACCTGTCGCCGTTCGCGGCGAAGTGGTTCTGGCGCGCGATTCTGGCGAAGAGCTATACGAAACGTACTGCCCGCGAAGTTTCGTCGGTGCCTCGCGCGGGATACACCATCTTTCCGACACCGGTTGATGCCGACACACCTGGAGACGAACAGTCGTCGGAGAATCCGCCTCCGCCCGTCACCATGCGCGAAGGAATTGCGCGTGGTCGACTGATCGGCGGCAACCTATCGGTGGTGAATGCACTGATGGGAACGCCGTACGAGATTCAAACGGAGGGCAAAATTTTGTTTTTGGAAGACGTCGGCGAGGACCCCTACCGCGTCGACCGCATGCTCAATACGCTGCGTTTGGCCGGCAAATTCGATCGCGCGGCCGGCATTATCTTGGGCGAGTTCGTCCGGCACGAGACAGATCCGAAATGGGACGATGATGAGTCAATGGACAACGTGCTGAAGGACTACTTCGCGAAGCTGCATGTGCCCGTATTGGCGCACTTTCCATTCGGCCACGTGCGGTATAACGCGACGCTGCCGGAAGGGGCGATGGCGGAGCTCGATGCCGACGTAAATACAGTGCGAATCCTCGAAAATCCCGTGAAGTTGCCGTAGGTTAGGCTTTAGCCTGACATCATCAATTTCCACCAAATCGCTTGAAGTTCTTCCAATGCAGCCATAATTTGCTCTTCTTACTTCTCCCTGGCAATCCGAGGGAATCGGCATCCGTTCGCTATTCGCTTGGCAGACTAAAGCCTAATCTACGTCAATGAAGCGCGAGTACTACCGGCATTTGCCGCATCATGTGCCCGAAGGAGCGCCTATTTTTCTTACCTGGAATTTGAAGGGCGCGATTCCGTCGGTCGTGATCGAGCAGTTCAGGCGCGAGCGTGATCGACTCAATCGCGAGCCTCCACGCGCCGGGGAAACCAATTGTGACCGAGCGATTCGACAGTGGAAGGTTTTGTTTGCTCAAACTGACGAATACCTCGACCAATGCGCACGCGGCCCGATGCTAATGCGCGACGCGGCCACGGCGCAAATCGTCGAAGACGCGATCATCAAAGGATCAAAAAGCAATTACACACTCTGGGCGTGGTGTGTCATGGCGAACCATGTCCACGTATTTCTGACGCCGCTTATCGAATTGGCAAAAGTTACGCAGCGGCTGAAGGGCGGCACGTCGCGCGAAATTAACCTTTTACACGATCAACTCGGCAGGACCGTTTGGCAGGACGAGTCCTACGATCATTGGGCACGCGACGAAGAAGAAATGTTGCGCATTATCCATTACATCGAAAACAATCCGGTGAAGGCAGCACTGTGCGACAAGCCCACCGACTGGAACCGGTCGTCAGCGCGTTTTCGCGACAAATGGAAAGTCGGTGAGCCATACGTAGGTTAGGCTCTAGCCTGACACCCTCATGCGTAGGTTAGGCTTTAGCCTCGGATCCATTCGGCCGATCAATTGCACGTATCCGCGTCAGGCTAAAGCCTAACCTACGACTCATCGCCAGCACGGATCCACGGCCGAATCGTCGGCTCATACGAGCAAATCTCATCGTCGCGAAAGTAGAGGGTGATTTCGCGCTGGGCGGCGTCTGGGCCGTCGGAGCCGTGGACGAGGTTCATTTGGCGGCTGGAGCTGAAGTCGCCGCGGACGGTGCCGGGGGCCGCTTTGAGGCCGCTCGTGGCGCCGAGCATCTCGCGGACCACGCGGATCGCTTCGAGGCCTTCGACCACGGCCGCAACGATTGGTCCGCCGGTAATGAAACCTTCGAGCGCGGGATACCAATCCTTCTTCACGTGCTCGGCATAGTGTTTTTTGGCCAGGTCCGGCGTTACGCACATCATCTTCATGGCGATGATGTTGAGACCCTTGTCCTCGAAGCGAGCGATCACTCGGCCCATGAGACGGCGCTGAACACAGTCGGGTTTTAGAAGGATAAGCGTGCGTTCCATGGATGGTCGAGAGTCTAGGTTCAAGAGTCGAGGGGCCAGAACGACGGATTTTACGTTTGTCGGACGTTCCACTCAAGGCGAATGAGGTCACTAGGGTTCGTGATCGTCGATTCGGGTGGCTTGATGGCCGGCCAGTTGTAATTGATTCGTCCTGTAAGCGGTGCATCCAACCCTCGCGCACCAGCAACAAAATCTGTATCCTCCGTCCATTCGACGTGAGCACCCCGAAAGTCGTTGTGGCGCGCGACGCGGAAGAGGATGCGGCGCCGGCCACGCCACACGTCCTGCCATTCCCTCGGCACCAGTTCGGCGTAAATGCGGTCTGGGGCGGGAAAATTGTGTTGCTCAACAATACGACGCCACGTTGCCTCGCCAATCATTAACTGCTTGGCGGCGCCATAATCCTGTCGCGACACGGCGACGACGAACTTCTGAGCCAGCATCGTGGGACGGACGACGAAGCAATACAGCGCGATCGCTGAAAGCGTGATGAGGGCGAAAACCAGTCGTAGCGAGAACCGCAATCGCATAAAAATCAATTTGAGCTATTGGCTAGAAGGCTGATCCGCCGCGGCCATCGTAAATGATGCCGACGCGCTCGGCGGACGACATCTGGGGCTTCTTCAATCCAAAGGGGGTCGCCACGACAAGCACATCGCGTTTAAAATTCTGATCGAATTGAAAGTAAGTGAGTTCGATGCGAATCGCTCGTTGACTGCGGCAAAATTGGCCGAAGGTCAGCGGGACCAATGCGCCTGCCGATCGGAACGCCCAGCGTTTGTCGGACCAGTCGGCGAGAAAACGGTCGTCGGCGTTTAGGAAGAATTTGTCCGCCGTGTTGTAGTCTTCGTGAGTAACGGCACCCAGGAAACGTCTGGCGGTCAATGAAGGCAGGATGAACCAGAGGCACAAACCGGCGGCTACCGTCGTTACGATGAAGAGCGTGCGTAATGAGAAACGCAAGTGCATCTGGCTGGCTCGCATTCAAACAGTAGTCGGCAATTCGATCTGCGCCCATCGTTGTCAACTCGCGGCCGTCGCTCTAGGATTCTAACCTATGGCGATTGTGGGTGCTCATCAATCGATTGCCGGCGGATATTACAAAGCGGTGGAGACTGCGCACCGGCTGAAATGTGATTGCGTGCAGGTTTTTACGAAGAATAACAACCAGTGGCATGCGAAGGAGCTTTCGGATGAGGACGTGCGGCTTTTTCGCGGCAAGTTGAAGGAACTGGGCGTTCGGCATCCACTCGCGCACGATTCATATCTCATCAATCTTGCCAGTCCCGATCCGGTGCTGTGGAAGAAATCGGTCGATTCGTTTGTGATAGAGATGCTTCGGGCGGATCGGCTGGGGATTCCTTATCTCGTCACACATCCGGGCGCGCACACGACTAGCAGCGAGGAGGCGGGGATCGCCGCGATCGTGCGAGCGCTCGACGAGACGCAGCGGCAGACGCGCGGCATCAAAACGAAGTGCCTGCTAGAGACGACCGCCGGGCAAGGCTCGTGCATTGGCTGCCGGTTTGAGCAATTGGCGGCGATTATCGACGGCGTGCAGGACCCGGATCGGTTGGGTATTTGCGTTGACACGTGCCATATCTTCGCGGCCGGTTATCCGATCAGCACGGAAAAGGATTACAAGGCGACGATGCGAGCACTCGATAAGAGCGTTGGCATCAAGCTCGTGCGCGCGATTCATGTCAACGACAGCGTGAAGCCGCTGGGGTCGCGGGTTGATCGGCACGCGCACATTGGCCGGGGGATGATCGGGAAGGAGGGCTTTCGGCTGCTGGTGAACGACCGGCGGTTTCGCAAGGTGCCGATGTATTTGGAAACGCCAAAGGGCGAGGAGAAGGGGAAGAACCTGGACGCGCTTAATTTGCGGACGTTGAGGCGGTTGGCTAAAGATTAATCGATGAACTTAGGCCTTGGTGAGGGGGTTCTCGAGGCGAAGTGTCTTAAACCGGATGAAGTCGGAATCGCAGGATACGATGGTTGCTCCCATAGCGGTAGCAATCGCTGCGAGGTGAGAGTCATTGGTCAAGTTTCCGGCAGTGCCAATTTCTCTCAGCATTGCTTTTAGTTGTATCCAGTGCTCGGGTGACTCGGCCACAATTTTGACGTTCGGCTGTACCACCCACTCATCGACGAGCGAGATGGCTAAATCGATGCTCAACGGTTGGCGAAAAATGCCAGACCGGGTGCTTAGACGCAGAAAGGCGACGAGCGTTGGCCAAGCGAGGCCGATCTGCTCTTCGCCATTCAATGCAGTCTGCCACCAGTTGCGAACTCGCTCGTGGTGAATAGATTGATCATCAACCGCATAAAGCAACACGTTTGCGTCGACGATCTTCATTTGCCGCGGGCCATTTTGGCGATAATCTCTTGATCCTCCAATTCACCGGCAAGCTGAAGCGCCTTGGTGATATCGACTAAGGGCGGGCCCATGTCGAAGGTGCGTTGGCGAAACTTCTTCTTTGACCGACGAGATTCGGGGCGGCGCAGACCCTGCCGAATCACCTCATTGAGAACTTGATTAAGAGGCTTTTTCCCCGATTGGGCGAGGCCTTTGAGATCGCGTAACAAATCGTCCTCAATCCGTACAGTCGTTCTCATACTGACATCATAGCATCACGACACGTGATGTCAAGGCATCACCGGGATCTGTTATTTTGCCCGCAGCAGCAGGACCGGAACGCTGATGTTGTGCTGCACGCGGCTGGCGGTGGCGCCGAAGAAGAGGTCGCCGATGAGTTTGTGGCCGTGGGTGCCCATGGCCACGAGGTCGCAACCTTTTTGGTCGACCCATTTGATGATTTGATTGGCGGGTTCGCCAAAGGCCATTTCGAGCTCGACGGGGATTTTGGCCTCTTCGAATTCGGTGCGCACCTGCTTGAGATACGTTCGGCTCTCCTTCACCTCTTTGCCGGCGGCGTCTTCTTCGTGGAACTGAGCGGCCGCGCCGGTTGCGACGTGCAGCAATACAACGCGGCTGTGCATGATGGTGGCAAGTTGTTTCACATGATCGATGATCGGTCGGTCGGCGGGCGACAGGTCCAGTGCCAGAAGGATTTTGTCGTACATGGTTTCGCCTCGCTGGAGGAGAAGGTCGTTCCTGCGACCCAGGATGGGTCGGCTATGTGCTCGTAGGTCAGGCTTTAGCCTGACGCTTTCGCGTTTTCTTGTCAGGCTAAAAGCCTGACCTACTTTAACTGCCGATGACGACCTGCCAAGCCGACTTGAGCGATTCCGGAAGTCCGTAAACGTCCATCACTGTAATGAGGATTGCGCTGGCCCAACCGACGATGAGCAGGAACTTCCCACTCGCCCATTCACCCATGTACTTTCGGCAGCTCGTGAAGTGGAGCAGCGGAAAGATGGCGAATGGAAGCTGCAAAGCGAGTATGACCTGGCTCAGGGTAAGCAGGTCGTTGACGCTGCTGTCGCCGCGGATACCAATGATAAGGACCGCCGGCAGGATCGCCAAGCTGCGGGTGATCATCCGGCGAACCCAGGGCGAAAGTCTCCAGTGCATGAAGCCTTCCATGACAACCTGGCCGGCAAGCGTGCCGGTGATCGTGCTGCTTTGTCCGCTGGCGAGTAAGGCGACGGCGAACAAGGTGCTCGCAGCCGCGGTGTTGAGCAGCGGCGCGAGCGTCAGGTAGGCGATGCGAATCCAATCGCTGTCGGCACCGAACGTGATCACCTGCCCATCGGCGGCCGTTACGCTTTGCTTGCCGAAGAATACAACCGCGGCGAGGACGAGGATCGAGGCGTTGATGAGAAACGCGATAAACAGCGAAATCGTCGTGTCGACGGTGTTATAGAAAACGGCACCGCGAATCGAGCGGGCATTTTTTTGCAACTTGCGGCTCTGTACGAGCGCCGAATGAAGGTACAGATTGTGGGGCATGACCGTTGCTCCGATGATTCCGATAGCCAGGTAGGCCATGCCGGCGCCTCGCAAACTGGGGGTGAGCATAGCGCGTCCCATCTCGAGGAAATTCGGCGTCGTTTGTGGCAGGACGAACAGTTCGATGAAGTAACAGGTGCCGATCGTGGCCACCAGAACGAGAACGACAGCTTCGATGGTACGGATGCCATATCGCTGGAGGGCGAGCAATAGGAATACGTCGGTGGCCGTGATGAGGACGGCCCCGAACAGCGGGATGTGGAACAACAGATTGAGCGCCACGGCGCTGCCGAGTACCTCGGCCAGATCGCAGGCTCCGATGGCCACCTCGCACATCAGCCAGTTGGGCCAGCGTGTCCAGCGCGGGTACCAGTCGCGGCAAGCCTGCGCCAGGTCTTTGCCGGTAACGATTCCCAACCTTGCGGAGAGGACCTGCAAAAAGATCGCCATGAGGCTGGCGACGGCCACTACCCATAGCAGCGCGTACTTGTGCTGCGCGCCGGCGGCTAAGTCGGTTCCCCAATTACCGGGGTCCATGTATCCAACGCTGACGAGCAGCGCCGGCCCGACATAGGCGCGCCAATTACGCCAGAATTTCGCGGGAGACTCCGGAACCGCAACTGTTGCGTGGATGCCTTCGAGCGATACTCCGACGGCCCGCCGGGTGGGGCCGTCAGCGACTCGGTTCGGTTGGCGGGCCTGTTCCGCCGGGCTCTCGATAAATGGCTTGTGCATGGCTGCGAATTTCAGACCGTCGTCGGGTGCTTACCCGGGCATCTAGGGCCCCTGGCTGCAAGTACCGCGTGCATTAGGACTTAAGTAGAGGGAGCGTTTGCCGGTCGTTTTTCCCGCTGGGGGTGGCGCCGCCCACTGCGGCCCTTGAGTTTTTGACTCATCAAAATCTTTGCCGGTTCGCGCAACTTTGTCAAGATTGATGCGATTGAGACGGTTCGACCGTGCGGCTTCCAGCGGCGAATCGATTGGCCGGAGCTATGCGACGAATTTCACGAAGGAGACGTTGCGGTCGCAATGTCTCGGCCGGTACATGCCGAGATTACTGGCTGATTTGCTCGTACGACGGATACGCAGGTGCGCGGACAGGCGGAAATTTGACGCTGGAACTGCCACGCGGTACAGTTAGGAGGCCGGTTACGGGGCAATTCTCAGCGGTCGTTGTCGTGGTGGGGCAATGGGCGTCAGCTACTTCAAGCGCTTCCGGATGGAGTTCGATTTGCGTGGTCGCAGATCGGTTCCGGTATTTGTGCCGCAGGGTTACAGGCTGTTGGCCTGGCATCCGGAGCTTCTGGCCGGTCATGCTGAGGCGAAATATTTAAGCTTTCGCAACGAGATCGACGCCGACGTGTTCGATTGCCTGGCCGAATTGGACGGCTGCCAGCGGCTGATGCACGAGATCAGTTTGAAGGATGGCTTCCTGCCGGAGGCGACCTGGCTGGCTGTGTACGTGGGCGGCGGCGGCGTGGAATACTGCGGCACAATTCAAGGCATTCGCGCCACACACAAGTATGGCGCGATTCAGAACGTGGGCGTGACGCCTGTGCACCGGGGCCGGGGCATTGGCTCGTCGCTGATCTACGCCGCGCTGGCCGGGTTTCAGCAAGTCGGCCTGCCACGAGTGTATCTCGAAGTGACGGCGCAGAACGACGGAGCCGTGCGGCTATACAAGCGTTTAGGATTTCGCCGCACGAAGACGCTGTTCAAGGCGGTCGAGCTTGCCTATTCTTGACGTCCGTTGGCCGAGCGAGCCGCTTGCTCTCATGCTTGGCGTTGGGTCACACGGTGTAAACGCGCCGTGTCGCTATTGGTCAGTGAGTTTGGACCGAGATAATATTGAGTGTTCGCCGCTTGAGGGGCGGGGTACGATGTTCCCACGCGGAGTGTGGGAACAAGCAGTGTAAATATGTCGGCCGAGATACTTTCGCACAAATTGACGAATGGCATGGTGCTCGTCGGCGAACCGACGCGGGCGGTGGAATCCGCGGCGTTCACCTTCTTGATGCCGGCCGGGTGCTGTTACGATCCGCCAAAACGGGCGGGGCTGGCTTCGCTGACGAGCGAAATGATGCTGCGCGGCGCAGGGCCGCGGGATAGTCGCGCGTGGGTTTCGGAGCTGGAAAACTTGGGAATCGAGCGCGGCGAATCGGTGGGAGTCGCCCAAGCGACGTATCACGGCGCCACGCTGCGCGACAATCTGTACGCGGCGATCGGTCTGTTTGCCGATTTGCTCCGCAGACCACTATTGCCCGCCGATCAGTTGGAGGCTGGGCGAAGCGTTTGCCTGCAGGAATTGCGGGCCATCGACGACGAGCCGAGCCACAAGCTAATGATCGAGCTCCGCCGCAGGCGCTATCCCGATCCGTGGGGCCGATCGAGTCTTGGTGAAGACGAATCGCTGCGGGTGACGACGATTGACGACGTCCGCCAGTTCCACTCGCGGCATTATCGACCGGGCAACACGATTCTCGCCGTGGCTGGCAATTTCGATTGGAGCCGTCTGTGCGACGAGATCGAACAATTGTTTGGCGATTGGCAGCCGCTCGATGCAGCGCAACCGGCGGCGAAGAACGGGCGGCAGCCGGGAAACCATATCACGTTTCAATCCAATCAGTCGCACGTCGGCATCGCGTATCCGACGATTCCGTACAAACACCCGGATTACTTTCAGGCGTGGGCGGCGGTGGGCGTTTTATCGAGCGGTTCCAGCTCGCGGCTATTTACGGAAGTCCGCGAGCGACGCGGGCTGTGCTATACCGTTTATGCATCATTGCACACGCAGCGCGACCGGGCCAGCGTATTGTGTTACGCCGGCACAATGGCCGAGCGGTGCAAGAAACGCTCGACGTAACGGTGAGCGAATTGCAGCGGCTCGGCCGCGGTATCGAACAAAGCGAGCTTGATCGATTGAAAGCACGCATTAAAAGTTCGCTGATCATGCAGCAGGAATCGACGTCGGCCCGCAGCGGCGCGATTGGCCGCGATTGGTATCATTTGGGCCGGGCGCGTTCGCTGGATGAAGTGGGCCGGCTGGTGGACGGGCTGTCGGCCGAAACGATTAACGCCTTCTTGGAGAAAAATCCGCCGAGTAATTTATTGGTCGTTACGCTGGGGCCCGAGCCGCTGGAGATACCGGATGGAATTTCGTAGTCATCGCCTGGAAAATGGGCTGGAAGTCATCGCGGAAACAAACGACGACGCACATTCGATGAGCGTGGCGTTTTTGGTGCGCACCGGTTCGCGCGATGAGACGGACGAGGTGGCGGGCGTCAGCCATTTTTTGGAGCACATGTGCTTCAAGGGTACGCCGCGGCGGAGTGCCGATGACGTGAACCGCGAATTCGATGAAATTGGCGCTCATTACAACGCATTCACCAGCGAGGAGTGTACGGCGTACTACGCCTCGGTGCTCCCGGAATACCAGGAAGCGAGCGTGGATATACTGGCCGATATTTTGCGGCCGAGCTTGCGGCCGGACGACTTCGGCATGGAAAAGAAAGTCATTCTGGAAGAAATCCAGATGTATTTGGACCAGCCGCCGTTCGGCATGGACGATCGGATCAAACAACTGCACATGGGCCGGCATCCACTGGCCAAGAGTGTGCTCGGCACATCGGAAAGCGTCGGGGGCCTGACCCCCGCGCAGATGCGCGAATACTTCGAAGCGCGGTACAGCGCGGACAACGTGTTCGTGGCCGCGGCTGGCAAAGTCGATTTCGATGCGCTGGTCGAACAGGTCGCCCGGCGATGCGGCGATTGGCAAGCGCACGATGCTCGGCGTGAAATACCGCAGTCACATTCCGAAACACGCTTCGAGGTCGTGCATCGGCCGACGGCGACGCAGCAATACGTGCTGCAGCTTGCCGATGCGCCCGCGTCGGAGGATGACGATCGCTACGCGGCAAAGCTATTGGCGACGATCGTGGGCGATGACTCGGGCAGCCGAATGTACTGGGAGCTGACTGACCCCGGGCTGGCTGAAACGGCCACGCTCGGACATTACGAATACTTGGGGGTGGGCATGTTTTATGCCTGGCTCGCTTGCGAGCCGGAGTTGGTTGAGGAAAACCTCAAGCGGCTGCGGGGTATCTATCGGCAGGTGGAGATGGACGGGATAACCGAAGAGGAGCTGCGGCAAGCGAAAAACAAAGTCAAGGCACGCGTCGTATTGGGGAGCGAGCGGCCGCAGAACCGGTTGTTCAACGTGGGCGGAAACTGGCTGCAGCGACACGAATATCGCACGGTGGCCGATGACCTCAAATCGCTGGATGATGTGGCGATCGCGTCGGTAGGATCGGTGCTTCGCCGGTTTCCACTTTCGCGAATCACGACAATTACGGTGGGACCTCGTGCAGATGTTCGGCCGCCGGATTGATTGCCGAGTAGCCGTCGGAATCGTCCGCGTGGGCCGGTGCGCGCGATCGGTCTTGTTCAGGCCGCGACCGAAGTGGTCCGCTCACGCGGCAACAATAAATAGTTGCCGCTTAATTCCCAGGAGGCCGGGGCTTGGCGTTCGGCGCTCGTGCAAGGCTTTAATCGACCGTATTCAAATTGATAAACGACGTAGTCGAGCCGTTGTATGTGATTGAACAGGCGGTTGCGACGGTCGCTCTGCATTATTGTCCATTCGATAAGCAACTCGGGTCGATCTTCGAGCAAAGTCCGCTCGGCGCCGGCGATCACCTCGTCTTCGTGGTACTCAACGTCGCATTTGATGAATCGCACGGGTCGCAGCGCGCGGTGGGAAGCTACAAACTCATCGATGGTCGTCACCGGCACATCGAAGGCATCGTCGTGGTCGCCATTGTGATACGGATCGACACTCGCACCTCCCCAATGGCTTGGCGGACGGTGCAAGCGGAGTGTGCCGCTGCGGGAGGATACGCCAAGCGGGGCAATTTCCAACCGCCCCAGGCGAAATGTCTGCTTGAAGTCCGAAAGAAATTCCACCAATTCCGGCTGTGGTTCAAAAGCGACCACCGGCATATCGCGGAAGCGCCGATGCATCCAGTAGCTGTACACGCCGCGGTGGGCGCCCACATCAAAAACCGCTCCGCCTTGGAAGTTTCGGCCAAGGAGGTATCGCAGCTCAGCCCGCTCCGAGCGTAAGCGATAGCGCCACAAGCGGTGAACCATATGCAGACGCTCGATCAGATTCATCTGTCAAGTCCTTAAGTCGGCCTGCGACCCCGGAGGGACACGTTTGCTTCAACTGCAGTCGAGGTCAGAATAAAATCTGAAAGCACGGCGACGATAAAGAAAAGGGCGACGGATAGCAAGCCGAGAAACGGACAACCGGTTTATCGGCGAACGGCCGAAGCTGAATTCTTCGGGTAAAAGAGGCTTGATTGAGCATGGTCGGACGTACGGCGACATCGCTGGTTGATGAGCGCGATTTGGGCGTAATCGTGGTCGATCATGGGTCGCGGCGGGAGGAAAGCAATGCGATGCTGACGGACGTGGTGCGGGATTTCGCCCAAGCCACGGGGATGGCGATTGTCGAGCCGGCACATATGGAGCTGGCCGAGCCTTCCATCGCGACGGCATTTGGTCGGTGCGTGACGCGCGGGGCGACCACCGTGATCGTGTTTCCCTATTTTTTGCTTCCCGGGCGACATTGGAACGCGGACGTCCCGAGGCTGGCGGCGGCGGCGGCCCAAAACCATCCGGGTATTCGCTATCTGGTGACCGCGCCCTTCGGGTTGCATCCGTTGATGGCAGAAGTAATGCGACAGCGGATCGCGAACTGCCTGGCTCATACGCAAGGCGCAGCCGATGCTTGCGAGTTGTGTGCTGGCACGGATCGATGCCAGCTACGCGAAGCTTCGCGTTGAGTCGGCCGCCCGCACGGTCGATAAGGAATGAATGCCGACCCGGCATTGCGGCGGACCCCGTTTGCTGAATCGCCGTTGCCAGGAGTCGTGCCCGCTTATCTTCAAATTCCAAGGAAGGGAATCAGCATGAACCGCTCTTGGCCTGTGACTGCGCTATTGTTTCTAGCGGCAATGGCCGCCTCGTTGGCTCAACGTGCGAGGGCCGGCGAGCCGATTGTGCCGGGAACCGGTGAGTTTCTTTCCGACTGTTGCGACAATTTTGAAGATATGAAGTGGAGCTACCGGTACAACCACCCGAAGAGCAGCCACGAGCAGGACGAAATGCAGCGGTCGCCGGGCGGCGTGTCGAACAATGGCCTGTGGCACGAGGGCGGCAAACGCGGCACGCCGGACGTTGTGCGCCGCATCGAAACGCCGCCGGGTGGCATTGAAGGCAGCACGGGCGCGCTGTTAATCGCGACAAAGAACTCCGGCATACCAGGTAGTTATAGCAATCAGCAGCAGCAGGACGACCTGCTGATGATGTTCAACCGGCGATTGGGGCGAAGCATTCCGGTGTCGTGGCAGCCAAGCTGCACCGTGCGCGTGTATCTGCCGCCGTGGGAAGACTGGGAGAAGCGCAACGGCCCGTCGTTCGGCATGCGCGGCGACTGCATGGGGCGGAACCCGGATAGCAGCACGGAAGCCTTTTGGCCCGGCATGTTTATCCTGCGCAACGACAAAAAGAATAAAGACGGCGAGGTGGTTCACGCGGCGAAGATCACAATCCGCGGCGATCGGCTCGGTCGCGACGTGCGGAGTTTGGACATCGCGGAGCCGGGCTGGTGGACGTTCGGCATGTCGTTCTCCGATGATGGCCAGATTCATTATTACGCCCACCAGGGTGTTGATGAGCTGACAGCGGACGACCATTTGATGTCCAGCTACCCCTACGGCGAGCGCTGCATGACGTTCAACAACTTTTTCTTCAACGTGGCCAATTGGGACAACGGACACACGTGGAGCACGCCGTGGGTAATCGACGACCCGAAGGTCTACGTCATCCCGCCGCTGGGTCAAAATGTGGCGAACCTGTACCGCGTGAAGAAGCAGCCACAAAGGCGGCAAGTTACGAAGAACGGCTCGCGGCAGCAGGGCTCGAATGGATCGGCGTCGCGGTCGAATCAGAATTCGCGCAGGCAAATGCAACGGTAGGGCAGATTCGTAACGTAGAACCGTTGTTTAGCGAGCGGTAAAATGCGGCGATGGCCGCTGCGAGATGGGAGTTTTGGATCGACGTCGGTGGCACGTTCACCGATTGCCTGGCCAAAGCGCCGGATGGCTCGATCCGGCGCCATAAGCTGCTCAGCTCGGGCGTGACGAAGGGCCGGGTTGGCCCGGGTTCGTCGCGCGAAGCGATCCTCGATCCAACGCGAAGTGGCGATCCACAAGCATTCTGGATTGGCTGGCGAGTGGCACTTGTCAACAGCGACGGCGAGGAGATCGACGGCGCGGCAGTTGTCGGTTTTGACGCGACAACCGGCCGGTTGAACTTAACGCGATTGGCAAAGGATCCGCTCGTTGGCTCGAGCTACGAGCTGCGGTGCGAAGAAGAAGCGCCCATTATCGCCATTCGGTATCTGCTGGGGTTACGGCTAACCGACGCGGTCCCGATGGTTCATCTGCGTCTTGGCACGACGCGCGGCACGAACGCACTGGTGACGCGCGGCGGCGCACGGACGGCCCTGGTCACCACACGCGGCTTTGGCGACGTGCTGGAGATCGGCTACCAGGCTCGGCCGCGGTTGTTCGACCTGACGATTTGCAAACCGCCCGCGCTCACGGCGGCAGTTATTGAAATCGACGAGTGCGTCACCCACGATGGACAAGTGATCGCGGCGCCGAGGGAAGCACTCGTCCGACAGCAATTGCAATCGCTTGCCGATGCGGGCATCGAATCGATTGCGGTGTGCTTGCTTCACGCAGACCGGCATTGCGCATGAGCGACTCGTATCACGAGTTGCAAGCGATGTCGGTTTTAGGGAAGTTAGTCTATCGCACGTGGCGACGCCGCTGCCGAAACTTGTGGCCCGCGCAGATACGACGGTTGTCGATGCTTATCTCAACCCCGTATTGCGAGATTACGTGGCGCGACTCCGCACGGCGCTGCCGGGCAGCAAGCTGCGGATTCTTACCTCGGCGGGTGGTTTGATCGAGGCCGAACATTTTTGCGGCAAGGACAGCATTCTTTCCGGGCCGGCCGGCGGAGTTGTCGGTTTCTCGCACGTGGCGAAGGCTGCCGGCTTTTCGCGCGCAATCGGTTTCGACATGGGCGGCACGAGCACCGACGTTTCGCGTTTCGACGGGCAGTTCGATTTGGAATATGAAACGCAAAAGGCCGGCGTGCGGCTTGTGACGCCGACGATGGCGATTGAGACCGTTGCGGCAGGTGGCGGGTCGATCTGTCGTTTCGACGGTGTGAAACTCACGGTTGGGCCGGAGAGTGCGGATGCAGAGCCGGGGCCGGCGTGTTACGGGCGCGGAGGGCCGCTGACCATCACGGATGTGAATTTGTATTTGGGGCGAATTGTGGAAGAGCGGTTTCCGTTTCCGCTGGATCGGGAGGCGACGGAGCGGCGGCTGGAAAAACTTGCCGCTGAAGCGGCCACTCCGGGGGGGAAGCGGTATTCGCTCGAGGAGCTGGCAGATGGGTTGTTGCGTATTGCCAATGCGAACATGGCGGCGGCGATTCGAAGTGTGACCGTCGCTAAGGGGGCGGACCCGGCGAACTATTTGCTCGTGGCGTTCGGCGGCGCGGCGCCGCAACATGCGTGTGCGGTGGCTCGCGAGCTGGGGATTCGCACGGTGCTCAACCATCCCGATGCAGGCGTTTTGAGTGCGCTCGGGATTGGGCTTGCGGACGTGGCGCGACACCGATCTTGCGGCATCGAACGGCCGCTCGACGACGCGTCGCTGGCGTACGCCAGTCAGCAGCTCGAGGAAATGGAGAGCGCCGCGTCGGAGGAGATTCGCGCCGAAGGCGTTGAGCGGATCGAGGCAACGCGCTCGCTTGATGTGCGCTATCGGGGTGTCGAGAGTTATCTGACGATCGCGTGGCCGAAGGACGATGACTTCGAAACCGCGTTTTCGGCCGCGCATCGAGATCGGTATGGTTACACCCACGCGGGGCGACCTTTGGAGATCGTCGCGGCTCGTGTTGCCGTGGTTGGCCTGGTGGGCAACGCGTTGCCGAGAAGCGAGCGAGCAGTGCGCCGAGCGCCGCGTTCGTATCACTCAACCGTTGCGTACTCGGATGGCGCTCGCCGCACCGTGCCGCTGTACGAACGAAGCAAACTTATCGCTGGGGATCGGATCGCCGGGCCGGCCATCGTGACGGAAAATATTTCGACAACGGTCATCGACCCGGGTTGGGAAGCGGAGGTGCTTTCGCAAGGAGAACTGCTGCTCACCGATGTTGTTGCAATGCCGTCGTTGCGGAACGCCGGGGGCGAGCCGGCCGGTCCTTCGCCGCGGCCGAGGTCGTGGACGACCCGGCTCGCGGAACGAAACGTCGGAAACGGGAACTCGGCCGACCCCGTGTTCCTCGAAATCTTCAACAATCATCTTGCGAATATCGCCGGGCAGATGGGTTCGACGCTTCGCAACACGGCGACCAGTGTGAACGTGAAAGAGCGACTGGATTTTAGTTGTGCAATTTTCACGGCGAATGGGCGGCTGGTGGCCAATGCGCCGCATGTACCGGTGCACCTTGGTGCGATGGAAGAAACGGTCCGCTATACGCTGGCCGCGAATCCAATTTTGCAGCCGGGCGATGTGATTGCCACGAATGACCCCTATGCGGGCGGCTCACATTTGCCGGATATCACGGTGATTACGCCGGTCCATGACCCGGCCACCGGAGAGCTTCGTTTTCTCGTGTCCAACCGCGCACACCACGCAGAGATTGGCGGGATCGCGCCAGGTTCCATGCCGCCGCTTTCAAAGAACCTCGCCGAGGAAGGCGTTCTCATCCGCAATATCAAGCTGGTAGCTGCGAGCAAATCGCGGCTGGATCAGCTCCGCGAAGTTTTACTGGCTGGGCCCTACCCGACGCGCGATGTCGAGACCAACCTGGCCGATGTCGCGGCTCAGATTGCGGCGAATCGCCGGGGAGCGAACGATCTATTGGACCTGCTGGCTCGGTACACCTGGCCGGTGGCGCGGCGATATATGGAATATGTACAGGATGCGGCTGATCGAAAAGTTCGATTGGCGCTTGCGCGGTTGCCCGCTGGGTCGCACACATTCACCGATTATCTGGAGACGTCGGACGGAGCCAGCGTGCCCATTTGTGTTCGGCTCACGATACACGCCGCGGTTCCGCGTTCTTCTGTGGGTGGCAACGCGGCGGCAGCTACGATTGATTTCACCGGCACCGGCCCGGTTATCGCCGGCAATCTCAACGCCAATCGGGCGATTGTCACGGCGGCAGTGATTTATACGCTGCGCGTCCTGGTAGACGAGAATATTCCATTGAATCATGGCGTGCTGCGGCCGATTGAACTTATCCTGCCCAGTTGCTTTTTGAATCCGGAGCCCGGGACGACGCCCGAGGCAACGCCGGCGGTGGCCGGCGGCAATGTGGAAACATCGCAGCGGATTGTCGATGTGCTGTTGGGTGCGCTGGGTGTCGCGGGGGCCAGTCAGGGGACAATGAATAACGTGGTGTTCGGCGATGCGACCTTCGGTTATTACGAAACCATTTGCGGCGGCAGCGGCGCGACGGCCGCCGGACCAGGCGCAAGTGCCGTGCAAGTTCACATGACCAATACACGGTTAACCGATCCGGAAATACTAGAGCGTCGCTACCCGGTGCGCGTGCGGGAATTTTCAATTCGCTGCGGTTCGGGCGGCGCCGGCGATCATCGCGGTGGGGACGGGGTAGTCCGGCGACTGGAGTTTTTGCGCCCTTTGACGCTGTCGCTGCTGACTCAGCGGCGCGGGCCGTATCCGCCGTACGGTATGGCTGGCGGCGAGCCGGGCGCGTGCGGCGTGAACCAGCTCATTCGCGCGGATGGATCTGTTTTGCCACTTGGCGGAATCGCGCAGTTGGAAGTGGCAGCCGGCGATATACTGGTCGTGGAAACCCCGGGGGGCGGCGGATTCGGTAATCCCGGTAAATGACCGAGCATGTGACATGATTCGACGCGAATTGAGGACGAACGACGGCGCGGCTATTTGGTTGTTGGTTTCGCAGGTGGACCATGCGCGCGTAAGCGGTGCGTGAGTCGCGAATTGGCGCGAAGAATTTTCGCCGGATGTGATCGATGCCATCGCCCACCACGACGATGGTTGGGCGGATTGGGAAGCGGCTCCCAAGTTGAATCCCGAATTCGCGGCGCCGTATTCGTTTCTCGAAATGCCACTCGCCGAATCGCTCGTGATTTGGGATAACTCGATCGCGGCGGCGCGAAGGTTCGGATCATTGGCCGGCTGGATCGTGGCAGGGCATTTTTACAGTTTGCTGGCCGATTCGGAGCACGCGAACGAACCGCCCGCGATTGCCTGGCTGACCGCCAAGCGCAAGGTGCGCACGGCCTGGATCGACGAATGGATCCGCGCGGACTCATCCCACACGTTGGACAATGCCAAGCGGGCGCAGCAGATGTTGCCGCTAGCCGATTTGTTCAGTTTGTGGTTGTGCTGCGAGTGCCCGGTGGAAGTGCCTTCAACCAGCCCTCTGCCAGGGGGCGACGGATCCAGCGGGAGCATGCTCCGCCAATCGGCGATGAAACTGCGCACCGACTCGCTGCTAGAGCGATATCGATTCGTGTCTCCGGAGTGTACGATCCGTGAATCGGTATCGAAGAAGCGGGTCGAGGCGTTATCGTGGATCGTGCCGATCGAGCCGTATCCCTGCAAAACGGCGCCGCTATCGCTGACGGCTCGGGCGACCGTCGCGCCGGTTTCGCAGTACGCTTCGTGGCGGGAAATGGCCGCGGCCAGTTGGCAGATCGAACTCCACTGGCGGCTGATTCCAGCGGTTCGGGGCGGCGCTGCGACGGCGTGAGCGATTGTGCGGCAGGCTTACGGCGCGATCTTGTCGAGCGGCGGCGAATCGCGATAATCCAGGGTTAGCACAGAGACATTGTCGGCGGGGAGAGTTCCGGAATCGGGCCGGCAATTACCATTCCCGACTCACGCAGCAGGTGAACTATGCCACGCAACAAAACATACGACAGCATTGCCCAAGCCATCGGCGACACGCCGATGATCCGCATCAACCGCCTCGTCCCTCCGGGCCAGGCAACCGTGTTCGCAAAGTGCGAATTCTTCCAGCCGCTCAACAGCGTGAAGGACCGGATCGGCGTGTCGATGATCGAAGCCGGCGAGCGCGACGGCAAAGTGAAGAAAGACACGGTCATCGTCGAACCCACGAGCGGCAACACGGGAATCGCGCTGGCGTTCGTTTGCGCGGCAAAGGGTTACAAATTGATTTTGACCATGCCGGAATCGATGTCGGTCGAGCGGCGTGCGCTGCTGCGGTTCATGGGCGCGGAGCTGGTACTCACGCCGGCGTCGGAAGGCATGAAGGGCGCGATCGCCAAGGCGGCCGAGCTAGTGGAGAAGACGCCGAACGCGTGGATGCCGCAGCAATTCGATAATCCGGCCAATCCGGCCATTCATGAAAAAACGACAGGCCCGGAGATCTGGGAAGATTCGGGGCACAATATTGACGCGATTATTTCGGGCGTTGGCACCGGCGGTACGATTACCGGCGTGGCGCGCTACATCAAACCGAAGAATCCGAATTTCAAAGCGATTGCCGTCGAGCCGACGGATTCGCCGGTGATCTCGGGCGGCAAGCCAGGACCACACAAGATTCAAGGAATCGGCGCCGGTTTCATTCCCCGGAATCTTGATACATCACTCGTGGATGATACGGTGCTGGTAAGCAACGAAGAAGCATTTCAATGGTCACGCCGCCTGGCGAAAGAAGAAGGAATCGTGGCCGGCATTTCCAGCGGCGCCGCGATCTGCGCGGCGGCCAAAGTGGCCGCGCGGCCGGAGTACAAAGGCAAGCGGATTGTCGCAATCTTGCCGAGCCTTGGCGAGCGGTATCTATCGACGCCGCTGTTTGAAGGATTGACGGGCTAGCGGGGCGGCAAGCAGAGCTAAACCACAAGCCGTGTAGGTCGCGCACGGTGGGTTTACTTTGGCGGGGAGCTAGCTAGCATTGCGGTGACGCCGCGCCGGGGGGCTTTTTTATATTCGGCCCGGCATTGGTTCCAGTTCAGGATTCCGATAAACTTCCGCGTTCCCAGCCAGCATCCTGCCTCGCTACTTCATTGACGTCCTCTGCCACTATCACCGACGATTTCGCTTCCGCCCGGCCTCGATTGCCGGCGTGGCTGCGTGTGAACCTGCCGGCGGGGCAGCGACTGACAATCCTCAATGCCACGCACCATGCGGTCGCCGATCACGGATTGCACACGGTTTGCGAAGAGGGCGATGCCCGAATCTCAACGATTGCTGGTCGCGCGGCACGGCCACGTTTATGGTGGCTGGGAAAGAGTGCACGCGTGGCTGCCGGTTTTGCAGCGTAGAAACAAGTCGCAATCCGGCGCCGCCGGATGCGGGCGAACCGGAACAACTTGCGGCGGCCGTGGAGCACATGGGGCTGGCGCACGTCGTAATTACGGTCGTCAACCGCGACGACCTGGCCGATGGGGGGGCCGATCATTACAAGCGCTGCGTCGCGGCCGTACACCATCGGCTACCGCAGGTCACGATTGAATTGCTCTCGAGCGATTTGGGCGGCGTTGAAACGGCGCTGCGGCACCTGCTGGATGGCATTCCGCTGGCGGTGTTCGCGCACAACGTCGAGTGCGTGCCGCGTCTCGATCGAATCGTGCGCGACCCGCGCGCTTCGTTTGCGAAAGCCTGAGGGTGCTTCGACGCGCGAAAGAGCTGCGGCCGGATGTGTGGACGAAGAGCAGCATCATGGTTGGATTGGGCGAAACGGACGACGAAGTCAGCGAAGCCATGCGGCAGTTGCGGGATGCGGGCGTGGACATGTTGACGCTGGGCCAATATCTGCCGCCGGGGCGAACGGGCGAACGGTTCTTGCCCGTGGATCGATTCGTGACGCCAGAGCGTTTTGCCGGCTGGGCGGAAGAAGCGAAAATGTTGGGTTTTCGTGCGGTTGCGTCGGGACCGCTGGTGCGCAGCTCCTACCGCGCGGGACTCTTGTTGGAAGAGGCCGAACGGTGTCTTCAGCAACATCCCCGATAGTACTTTTGGCCGCAGGTGTTGGCCTGCGATGTTCGGCATTGTGACACAGGCTGGGTCATGGACGACGGCTCACAACTTGTCGGAAGAGCGCATCCGGGAACGCGGCGGGCAGACGTGCCGCTAAAAGACCCGTTGCCGATGATGCTGCACGTGCCGCGGGCGCCGCACCGACCGGGCGATATGCCGTGCTTCGCTCCTGTCGGGCATCAGCCGGCCGACTTACCCCGACCGGATACGCTGGCATCGCACGAGGGCTGCGAACACGCCGCGGG
>CAWEDY010000023.1:0-86930 GCA_963807935.1 uncultured Planctomycetota bacterium | reverse complement strand
GAATGCCGCGTGACGACTTCGCCGAAGAGGGTGTGGGCGTTGGCGTCGTAGATGACGATGGGCAGGAAGTGACCGATCTGGCGGCGATTGCCCTCGAAGACGACGATGCGGTCGCAGGAGGTGCGGCCGGTGAGCTGCAGCTGGGGGCTGGCGTCACGTGGCGGAGTCACTCCGAGACTTGCATTCGCGTCTCGGAGAGACGCGGCCACGTGTTGTTTACTCGGGCCTTCGACTAGGACTGTTACTTGCTGGCCGATGAACGCCTGGTTGTCTTGTTCGCTAATTTCGTTTTGGAGCGCGAGCAGCTCGTTGTTGCGGCGGCGTTTGACTTCGTCGGGCACATCATCGGCGTAGAGTTCAGCGCCCTTCGTGCCGGGGCGTTCGCTGTACTTGAAGATGAAGCTGTTTTTGAAACGGGACTCGCGGACGAGTTCCATGGTGAGTTGAAACTCGGCGTCGGTTTCGCCGCAGAAGCCGACGATGAAATCGCTTGTGACGGCAACGCCGGGAATCCACTGGCGGGTTCGGGCCAGCATTTCGCGGTATTCTTCGACCGTGTAGCCGCGCTTCATGCGGCGCAGCACTTCGTTCGAGCCGCTCTGCACGGGGACGTGCAGATACTTGCTCACCTTGGGCAGGTCGCGCACTGCGGCGAGCAGATCATTCGTCATATCCTTGGGATAGTTGGTCACGAATTTGATGCGCTCGATGCCGTCGACGGCGTGCAGGCTTTCGAGCAGGTCGCTCATTCGCCAGATGCGCGTCCCTTCGGTGTACTTGTAGCTGTTGACCGTCTGGCCGAGCAGCGTAATTTCTTTGCAGCCTTCGCCAGCGAGTTGCCGCGATTCGGCGAGGATCGCGGCGGGCGGGCGGCTTTGCTCGGGGCCGCGAACGCTGGGGACGATACAGTACGTGCAGAACTTATCGCAACCGATCATGATCCGCACGTATGCCTGATAAGCGCTTGGCCGCATGGCCGGGTCGCGCAAGGGATCGAAGCTTTCGTGGCTGCGCTCGATTTGGTCGCGGGAGCCGTCCTTGCGGCCGAGGCTGACTTCCATCCGCTGGCCGCCGCGCGCGCGAATCTCGCGGACCAGCGCCGGCACCTGATGCAATTGGCCAGGCCCGACCACGAGATCGACATACGGGGCGCGCTTAAAAACGAGCCCTTGATCTTTTTGAGCCATGCAGCCCAGCACGCCGATCACCTTGCCGGGGTGGTCGTGTTTCGCGTTCTTTAGCCGGCCCAGCGCGCTGTAGATCTTGTCCTCGGCATGTTGGCGGACGCTGCACGTATTGAACAGGATGGTGTCGGCGTCGCGAACGTTGGTCGTCAGCTCGTAACCATCGTTACGCAGGCTGGCCACAACAAGCTCACTGTCGAGCTCGTTCATCTGGCAGCCGACGGTTTCGATGTAGAGTTTCATGGAGCTGAACCGCCAGCGATGGGACGAAGGTCGGCGGCGGCGCGTCGTCTAAACCTCAAGCCGCGCTGCGGTCATCGACCTGCTGTTGGCGTTTTTTATCGCGGCGATGGGCATGGACTTGGCGCTGGACATCGGCCACCAGCTCGTCGTGTCGGCGCTTCATGAGGCGGACCAGCGCCATCAGGGACACGTACGAGACGATCGACAGTAAAATGATATCCGAACGGGCCAACCATTGCATGCCTCGGCCTCCGCGAGCACGATACCGGACGTTGAACTAGCTACAGAATTATCGCTTCATCCGCCCAATTTGCCGGACACTGCGGCAACGCTCCCGCCTCACTCTCGTCGACGGCATGCTTGCCGCGAATCGTGAAGTGAATCCAGCCGCCACATCGGGGACATTGACCGGCGAATCCCGGGTTGTTCCAGCAAGCGCGGACGAGGGGATCGTGCACCGTCCGGCCGAATGTCGCTCGCCATCGCCAGAACTCCTGCGCCATGATGAAATATACCATGCTGCCGCACGGGCCGGTAGTTCTAGGCTTTGTCTCAAAACAATCAGCCGCAGGGCGCTAGCCCGCGGTTATTCGAGTGAACCGGCCGCTAGCGCGGTCCGGCTAATGTAGAATTCGCGTTTTGAGACAAAGCCTAGTGTGTGCTCCGCGCGATGCAATTTCCTCTCGCGGAGCGAGGGGTCGATACTCTTTGCACGCGAACTCAACGTCCCCTACTTCGGCGGCGGCGGCAACTGCAGCGAGGTGCTAGAGGCCGTCCGCACTTCGGCCATCCGCCGCAGAGAGCTGAGCGTTTGTTGGAACTCCGGGCGGGCTTGAAGTGCCGCGTATTCTGGTCGGCGAGCGACGTCCTCATAGCGGTCCAAGGCCTGTTGCGTTAGTTGCGGGTTGGGAACTTTGTTCGGTATGTACACTTCGGGCGGCAACGCCAGGTACGTCTTCCAATGGTCGTCGAGGTTTGCCGATAACTGTCGCGACGCAGCTTCGAGTTGTTGGCGCGTGGGTTCGACGTCGGTCGGTCGGTTTCCGGCGGCGACCCAACCGCCGGACGCCGGTGCCCCTGCCGGTGCCGATATGGCGCCTACCGGAACGGCGGTGGCGTACGCCGTGATAACTTGCAATAGCTGCATGGCCGAGGCCGGAAATGCGCCGGGCGGCTGGTAATAGATGGCTTCAGCTTGCGGGTCGAGCGAGATCGAAGAGCCGTCGATCGAGACTCCCACGAATGCGCCTCGGGCCCGCGAATACGACAGAATTTCGGCGGACAGGCGCAGGTCGGTTCCCGCGGAAGCTTGCCGCCCGACTGGCCCGGCGGCCGCGGATGCATCGACGCCGATTTTGATTGTGCCGCGCAAAAGGTTCGCGACGCTTTGTGGCGTGCGGAAAACCAGCACGAGATCGGTCGCCTGAACGCCAATCTGGTAACCGAAGCTGCCACCTGCTATCTCGATCATGCGTGGCGCCTGCCAAGAGCCGCGCGCATCGCGCATCACCAGCACGCCGCGGCCGTGCTGTAACCCGACCACAAACGCGCCGCGGATCATGCCGGGCACAATCGCGATGGCACTGGCATCGGCCAGGATGGAACGCGGGATTTGATTGTCCTGCATCATCATGGCTTGCGAGAAGACGGTCGTGGCGTCGATGACCACGATTTCCGTCGGATTCTGAGTGGCAACGACTTGGGCCTGCGACCGGGCAGATGCCAGGGCCCACAGGAACAAGGCGGCTGCGCAAATCGTAATGCGATGGGTCATCAGGGCATCTCCCATACTTCGGTTCTTCACCGCGGCTTGAGGAATTTGTCGAGCGCTTTGTTGAGCTCGTTGCCAACGGCCTGGCCGGCGCCATTCTGAATCAATTGGCCGGATAAGTGCGCGATGGCGCGTTGGTCCATTTTGGGCTTGGTGAGCGTTCCGCTGACAGGCACCTGCAGCGACTGGCCTTTCAAACCGGCCAGCAACGGCTCTTTTGCAATCCAAGCGTCTTGAATCGGGATGTCGAGCGTGAGCGAAACGGTCTCATCGAATCCGACAGAGCCTTGCGACCGCAACGTGACGTCGCCGACCTGGAATTCCATGTTCTGGTGATACACGCGGCCATTGACGACGTGGAAATTTACCTGTTGATCGCGGATCGATACCAGCGTCACCTGCCGGTTGGTCAAAGCCGCCGGGTCGCGACGTTTGGCGAGCGCTTCGATTTGCTGGGCGAGGCCGACCCATTGGCTGACCATTGGGCCCGGCGCGACACGGACCGAATGCACGGTCAATTGTCCGGAGGAGTCGGCGCGGCGAAGTTCGGCGAGTGGAACTCGAACGCCATTCAACTGCAACGAAAACAGGCCTTCGCTTTGCGTGGCCCCGGCGAGCACCGGCGCGGCGAACTTGAGCATCGCCTCGCTCACCTCGGGCGAGATGCGCACGTTGGTGAAGACGGGTCCGGCGGGCATCGAGAATTCGGCCGGTTCTGGGTCGAAGCGAACGTTGGGTGCGGCGGTGAACCGGCCTTGGCCCACGGCCAGCGACAATGGTTCGACGCGTAACGCGCCATCGCCCAACGTCGCTGCAAGCCGGCCGGCGCCGACCGGCAGGCCGTATAGCGTGGCGCCAGTCCAGGGAAGTTCAAGCTGGGCATGCACGCGCCGCGACCAATGCGTGGTTGACCCAGGCGCGGTCGGAGCTCCGTTGCCATTAGGCTCGCGAGTCAACGACGTGAGTTGAGCACGCGGGATGGTGCCGTCGCTTAGTTTGCCGGCCAGCGCAAATCGAGCCTGCTCGCGGCCGACCAATTGTATGCCGGTTCCCACATACGGCCGCAGCAGCGGCGTAACTTGCGCAAGGTCATAGTTCAGGGTACCGTTCAAATTGCATTCGGCGACGGTGGAGAGTTTCTGAATTTGCCCCGCCGCGCTGGCCTGCAATGTATTGGACCGAACTTGAAATTGATCGAAGGTCAGGCGGTCGGAAGCGGCGTCGTAATTGGTCGCGCCACGAATGGTTAGCTGCGGCTCTTGCCAGATGGTTTGATAGCCGGGGGCGGGAACACCCCGGCTCGCCGCGGCGGGGGCAGTTAGACTTGCTAATGCCAGATTCTGACCGGTGGCTGTTATCTCGCCGACGATCCGGCCCGCTTGTTGAGCGAAGCGCACATTGCCAGTGAATTCGCCGCTCGGGCGATATGAGGCGCCTGGATTGGGCTGCGTTCGCCAAGCGGCCAGCCGCGCCAAGTCGGCTCGAAATGCTGCGGCGCCGGAAAGCTGTTTCGCTCCTTGCGCATGCCCGCCGTAGTGAATGTCCTTTGTAGCGACCGAGAACGTGCTCGTCACAAATTGCGCGGCGTTGGCAGCAAATTCGCCCGTGGCACGATCTACGCGAGCATCGCCGGCGAATTCGACGCGCGATTCATTGATGTTCCAGTCGGGGCTGGTTGCCCGCAGGTCGGTGACAACGACCTTGGTGTCCTTGGCCTCGAACGCAGTGCCGGTGATACGCAGATTTGAGGTGATTTGGCTGGCGCCGTCGATCTTCCACGGGTCGGGGGCGAACCAGGGCCGGACGCGCGTAAGCCAGCGGGCGATGCTTCCCGTCGAGCGAATTGAGACCGGCCAGACCGGCTCGGAAGCCGTTAAGCCGACGGCGTTTGTGAGTCGGGCATCGAGCTGATCACCTTGGGCGTTAATTTGTAGTTGAGCCGTGTCCACGCGGGTGGGCCGATGGAAAATTGGATCGAGCCGGCCACCCGCCTCGGCGCGGAGAGCAAGCTGCGGCTCAGCCCAAATCGCGCCGTCGCCCAATGCAACGCGAAGCTGCGACAAGTCGCTGGTAGCCGTGGCGGAGAATTTTTCATTGGCCGGCTGCTGCCAGGCCAGTTGCGCGGTTCCTGTGCCAGCCAATTGGATGCCACTCAGGTCCACAAATTGTCCAAGCTGCTCGGCCAAACTGTTCAGATCGAAATATGCGTTCGCGGTGAGTTGTTGCGTTGTGCCGGCGGCTTCAACGCGCAAGAACTTCGAGTCGCACCGCAAGGAATCGAGTGAGACCAGTCCGTTTGCGCGGTGAATTGCCACATTGGCGTTAATGGGTTGATCCCAGCGGAGCGGTTTGCCGGCGCTAGTGGCGGCCAATTGCGCGGCACTTAGCGAGCCGGTAATCGCCTGGCCGTCCGCCGTCGGTTTTACACTACCGGCCAGGTCGATCGTGCCGGAAGTGATCGTCGTATCGCTGCGAATGCGCAGGGCGTGCGGCAGCATGGCGGCCAATTTCGCGACGTCGATCGAGCCGCGCAGTTCAAGATCGTGGCTGCCGGCCATAAAGGATGATGCCGATGCGTCGCGTGCCGAGGCGATCGTAGCCGGGTCGAGCCGGCCGCGGACCGCAACCTGGCCGACATCGCTTCGCAGTTGTAAATCCTGGATCGCCAGTCCGGTGGGCTGCGCCACGAGCCGCCAGGGGAGCTCCATGCGCGCGAGCCGTACGCGGTCGCCTAATAAAGCGGCGGTTGTTGCGTCGAGCCGATCGATCGACAGCGTGCCGGCGGTCGTCAAGTCGCTAGGAAATGCAGTCTGGCTGGCGGTCCAAGCGGCCGTCGCCTGGCCGGAAAGCATGCCGCTCAGCTCGCTGCCTGCGGCGAAACGGCGCAGCCAGGGCTCGGCCATGGCAAGCGCGACCCGATCGGCTTGGAAACTCAATTGCTGCCGCCCGCCGTCAGGTTTTAGCGACAGTGCAAATCGGCCCGCCGGTACGGCCAGCGCGCCGCGATCTACGACAAAGATATCGCCGGTCAAAGAGCCGTGTCCCAGGCCACTGCCCGCGCCACGAGCATCGTACTGCACGTTGGCGTTTTGCACGCGCCATTGCCGGCTTGTGGTGACGTCATCGGCGACAATCGTGCCCTCGACGAGCTGGATTGCGAACGCGAGGGGCGCTTGCGGTGCTACGTTTGTGGATTTTGCCGCCGTGTCCGACGCCGGTTGCTCGTCGCCCGGCGATGCGGCGCCAAGTAACTTCTGGATCGCGTCTTCAAGGTTGCTGCCGTCCGGACGGACCTTTACATGAAGCGTCGGCCGCGTGATTTGGATGAGGCCCAAATCGTGTGAGTTCAGTGCCAGATTCACCGGCGAGCGGTCGATGCTAATCGAATCCGCCGCGAGCAACAGATTGCCGGCTGCATCCTTGACTTCCACGTTCGAGAGCGACGGCCCGCTAATCCAACTCAGCGACGCATTGCCGATGGTGACGCGAAGCGTATCCTGCGGAAGTGCCATCGAGAGCAGCACGTTGCGCAACGGCGTCTTGGCCACAATGAGTGGCAACAGCGCAATGACGACGACAATCAGCACGAGAAATTTCAGCAGTCGTCGTCGTACGCCGCCTCTGCGCAATCGTTTTACGACGCGTTGCCGGCGACCGTGGACCACGCTGCTTCCTGCATGTCGGCCAAACATGCGGCGGATTCTAGGAAGATGGCCAGCATCGGCCTAGAGCGAGACCGTGATATAAAGTGCTGGCAATGCATTCGGAAACACAGGCAGTCGTTGACACGCCTGCCTGCATAATTTACGCGCATTGCAGCAGTCCTCGAAGCTAAAGAACGTGCATCGACCAACTGCAGCTGGCCGTCGACGGGCGCGTCGTGATAACGCTGTCAACGATCGTCCAGGCGGCCTACTTTAAAAACGTGCACGGCCACAGCAAGTCGGCATGCTTCTTTCCCTTGTAATTCACTCGTAATTCACTCGCAGGGGCGAATCCGACGCGAGGCGGCCGGCAGATTTTTTCCAAAAAAACCAGTACGAACTACTTGACAGTGCCCCATGGTTTAGGAAAATGACAGCAGTTTTTGCTCCTGGTGGGGGGGTAGCCTCGGCCGGTGGCGCGTCAATCCGTAAGCAATAAAACACCTTCGGAGTCAGCTCATGAATCCAAATACCACTGCGAGGCATCGTTGTTTCAAGGCAATTCGGTTGAGCTCTGCCCATTTTCGCCGCGCCATCTCTTTCGGCTTTCTGCTGCTGCTTACCCCCTCGGTTGCCTTCTCGCAATTCACAATAGGCACCAACTTCACCGGCACTTCATTATCCAATGAACCCGCATTGAATGGTGGCTTTGAGTATATCCCGCCCGACACGATGGGCGGCGTGGGTCCGACCCGCATCGCCGAAATTCTTAACGGCGCGTTCTCGGTCTACGATAAAACGGGCGTGCTGCAGTCGCGTGTGGGTCTGGACAGCTTTTGGAATACGGCCTTCGCCAATTCCGGCGTTGGCACGACGACGAGCAGTTCATTTGATCCGCGCATTTTGTACGACTCGTCCAGCAACCACTGGTATGCCGTGGCCGTGGACAACGGCGGAAACGCGAACAGTCGTTTTCTGGTGGGTGTCACGACCGGCAATGACCCTGCGGCGGCCAACTGGCGCGGCTTCGCGATTAAGGCCGATTCGGCGAGCACGCGCTGGGCCGATTACCCAACTATCGGCATGGACGCCAGCGGCTTGTTCATTTCAGCCAACATGTTTTCTGTGGGGTCGTTCCCGCCAGTATCGACATTGGTTAACTTCATTGGCGTACCGAAAGCCAGCCTGGATGCCGTGACGCCCAGCATTTCCGGCATGGTCAAACAAGAGAACATTAATCCCAACACTACTGGCTTTGCACTGCAGCCGGCGGTCGACTTAAGCAACGCCGGCCTGCCGTTGCCAATCCTCTCGGCATACAACACGCCATTGGGATTTCTCAAGCGTTCGGATGTTCCGTCGACCTTCTTCACAACGCCGACGCTGGACACCAGCGGCCCGTTCATCGGTGTGACGCCCCGTAGCGGTCCGCCGGATGGCCGCCAGCCCGGGACCAACGATAACATTGATACGGGCGACACTCGTTTCGACGGCAACGTCGTGCTGCAAAACGGCCGGCTGTGGGCGGCACACAGCGTAAATGTGTCCGGCCGCGCCGCAATCGAATGGTACAAAGTCGACCAATCCAGCAACACGTTACTGCAGAGTGGCTTAATCAGCGACCCGACAAAAGATCTGTATTACCCGTCGATCGCGGTCAACTCTTCGGATACGGCCGTCATTGGATTCAGCGGATCGGACGATAATACGCCCGTTAGCACGTATTTCGCTGTCGGCCTCACGACCGCCGGGACTACAGTGTTCAACCCGATCACGCAGTCGCAACTGGGGAGCGGCTCCTATTTCGTCGATTTTGGAGCGGGGGAAAACCGTTGGGGCGACTACAGTTCAACGGTTCTCGATCCGTCTGATCCAAATTGCTTTTGGACATTTCAGGAATTCGCCAACGGCACCGACAACTGGGGCATCCGCATTACGCAAATCTGCATGGTGCCCGAACCGACTACCGCGGCCGTCGGCTTGATTGGTCTAGTGGGTTTTATCGCCTATGTCCGGCGCCACCGGAGGGAGAGGGCATAGACGCGAGTCATTCGCCGTCGTGCAGTCGTCGGAATCCAAATACTGGTCTTTGGACGGAGCGTGGGGGACGGATATAATTAGTCTCAGTGGCGGATTGTCGTGCAATCAACGCTGTATGTGGCTAAATATATGCTGTGCCGAACACGTTTTGAGGGGTCGTGGTTGAAGGTAGCTCCACGACTCGTGCGAGTGGGGCTGCTACTTGCGGCATTGGCGATCGTGCCAGCCGAAAGAGCTGGGGCCCTGGTAATTCCGCCGCCGCTCGGCGGAGACATGCCAATTGGCCCGCCTGCGATTTCTCAGGTTCCGCAGCCGGGTCTATCTCAGGCTCAATCTGGCGTCATACCGGAACCTGGCAGCATCGTGCTGTTGGGCATCGGCACTTCTTGGCTTCTGCTGACGTCTGGGCGCCGCCGCCGCGCGCCGCGAAGTAGATAGAAATGGGGGCAGGAAGCACGGCGTTTGCGTTTTGCTACCTCGCGCCTCTAATTCCCCTCTCTTCCTCGAGCGCCGAATCGATCCGCGCTGCGCGCCAAACAAACCTCAGTCGGCCGCTTCGACCCTGCAGCCCCTACTCCCACCGATTCAACGCGCGATAATCTGCTAGGCTACACACTGACCAAACCTTGAGTCGTTGAACTCGTTCGGCAAAAATGGCGTCTGCCAGCAGCCAAAAAATATCGGCCCGGCCGAACCCTACAGCTCGAAATTGAATGTGTGTAACGCGTACCGCACCAGCCGGCTCCATAGCGTTCGCGGCGCCGTATCGATTTTTGCTTTGCCCACCAGGCCGATTCGCAGCAAGTGATGCGGATCGCTTTCCGGTAGCGGCACGACGGCTTCGTAGATGGGACTGAGCGGCCGGGCCGCGCCACCGGGGTCCATTTTGGTTGGCAGATCGCCGCCGTGCAGGCTGGAAAGATGCGTGGGAGTGGTCTTCAAGTTTTCAGAAGATACGCGCTCGATCTTGCTCACGTACACATACTCGGCCGATTGGGCCAGCATCACTTCCACACGCTGGCCCGCCGCAACGAATTCGACGTCGCCCTGGTCGATGGCCAGGCGAGCTTCCAACGATTGCGGATCGCCGATCTGGCATAGCTTGGTGCCTACCACAAGGCGGGCGCCCAAGTTCTCGGGCTCCAGCGGCGAGCCGGACCAAGTCGGCAGATGAACGGTCTCATCGCCCTGCTTCTCGACGAGCGATGGTGGCAACACGGTACCGTCCCGCGACGCAACAAGCTGCAGCCTCTTGCGATCGAGTTCGCGCTGTGCAAGCTGCTCATTCGTGCTGGCGAGATTCTCCTTGGTCGTATCGATTTGCGCGGTGGCCCGACGGTCGGCAAAGCTCGCGCGGTTCAGTCCCTTGAGTTGTGCCGCGTAAACGTCGCGCTGGCCGGTTAGCTCGGCAATCTTAATATCCACGTCGATGTTATCAAGCTGTGCCAGTAGTTGACCTTTGGAAACTTGATCGCCGGGGCGGACGAAAACCTTTTCGAGGATTCCATCGACGGGCACATAAATCGATGCGGCGTGGCGAGCCTGAACCTCCAGCGGACAATAAACGTGCGACGGCAGGGGCACGAAACCGATCCCGGTAATCACCGCGGCGATCACGGCCAGCGTGCCGTAGATACGAACACTCTTCACTTTGCCTAGCCTCCCCGGCACTTTGAAAAACTTGTACATTTGCCACAGGGGCTGGATCAACAGGCCGTATATCGCGCCCAATGCGATTGCCTGCCCCAGGACTTTCAATCCGTAGGGTTCAAACACCCGGTTTAGGAAATATAGAATCGAGAACGTTACAATCCAGCGATAAATAGCCGAGGCGACCGTGTAGGTGGCGAATAGCCACTGGCGGCGCTGCGGCAGGAAAGGATCTTCCGGCTCTTCCAAGCCGAGGCACCACTTACCCAATTTGCGGCTAAGAATGCTGCTCGCCTTTTGGCGCAGGTTAGGAATTTCCAGGATATCGCTGAGGATGTAATAGCCGTCGTACCGCAGCAGCGGATTGGCGTTGAACATCACCGTGCTGACGGAGCTGACGAACATCACGTTCAGGCAGATGTAATTCAGCGGCCCCGGTTGGCTGAACCACCAGATGAACGTAGCGATCGAGGCCAGCACGAGTTCGACGTACATACCGGCCGCACCGATCGCCGCCCGGTGCCAGCGATTGGGCAGCATCCAGGAATCCGAAACATTGCAATACAGGCAAGGGGTGAGAACCAGGAACATCACGCCAATTTCGTGACATTCGCCGCCGAAGTGCTTGCAGGAAAGTCCGTGGCCGAACTCGTGCAAAACCTTGGTCACGCACAGCGTTAGCGCCAGCCAGAGCCAGTTCTGGGCGCGGAAGAAGTAATGGAAGTCTGGCAGCCGCGAGTGAAATACGTCGAATTGCACGATGATGAGCGACAGTGCGGTCAGCGCAATGCCAATACACACGACCATCACTGGCACGGAGAAAAACCAGCGGACGTACGGATAGATGAAGTTGAACAGCCGCTCGGGATCGATCCCTTTGAATCGCAGCGAAAGGATGTTCGTGAGCGTGGCGAGCCGCTCCTGGCGCTTGCGCTCGTCGCGGCGTTTGACGAGTTGCTGGCCTTGCCCCGGGGCATCGGTGATCACCAGGCCGCTGCGGTGCAACATGCCAATGAACTGCTGCAGCTCTTCGGTGCGGATCGTTTGCGGCGGGAAATCGCGTTCGAAGCGCTCGGCAATGTCTTCGAGGCTGGAGTGGCCATCGAGCATTTGCAGGATCGCGAACTCTTCCTCTTCAAAGCGGTAATACTGCAATCCCACGGGATCTTTGACGACCCAGTAGATTCGGCCCTGATACCGCTGCCGGCGCGCTTTGAGATCGGGCCGCCGGCGAATCGGCAACTTTCGCGAGGCGCTGGAAACCAGGCTATCGGCAAGTGTGGCCATCGTGTGATATCAAGCGGCGCACCGGCGGGCGGATCGGACAAGGGCCTCGCCTTGTCTCCCACTCTGTTGTTTCTCACTGGGCTCGAGTAGCGGTCGCACTTCCGCCGGTGCCTAAGTGAATCGTCATCGTAACGGGCAGGCCGTCGCGCAGTACCCAGGTTCCGTGGGCTTGCTGATTGGCCACCTCCGCGCGCACGTTGTACGTACCGCTGATTCCGACAAGCGAACTGACTTTGATAATCCGGCCGCGAACAGTTGCTTTTCGTCCGCGGGCAAATTCCACTTCCACACTGACCTCACACCCTTGAATCTCGTGCGGATCGTACTTGCTTTGTTCGATGGTGCCTTCGACGTGCATGGTGTCTAATTGCAAGAGGGTGAGAATGGTGTCGCCCGGCTGCACCCATTCGTCTTGCTTGCGTTTGAGTTCTTCCACGACGCCATCGAAGGGCGCCGTGATGGTTCGCCGCTGGATCGCCAGCTCGGCGGCTTCCAACTCGGCTTGTTTGGTGTAGGCTTCGAACTTGGCAAGCTCTTTGTCGTGGATGGCCTTTTCGATGGCCAGTTTGTAGTGGTCCCAATCGAGCTTCTTGGAGCGGACCTCGACCTCGGAAACCGCTTTGGCGGCAATCCGATTCGTTTCGACGAGCTGTTCGTAGTCGGCTTTAGCGACCGCGGCCTGCGCTTCGGCAAAGCGGATTTCCACGTTGTCTTGCCAGCGGTTGTACGCGCCGGCGTAGTCGGCGCTGGCAGCCTTTTTCTTCATTTGAGGCTCGCTGTCGTCGATCTTACCGATGACCTGCCCGGCCTTAACTTGTGCCCCTTCCTTGACCGATAGCTGGACCAAAACACCGGGCTCCTTCGCGGGAAGCTTGATCTGGTCCGCCACCTTGAGCAGACCCTCGACCACCGGGTCGGCAAGTTGGGTCGAAGCTTCTTCAGCGCTGCACAATGGCAACAGCGCGAAAAGCAACGAGACGGCAATGAGACAGCACCTGGTCATCGAAACCTTCTCCCTTTCTATTGAACCGTAGGACGCAGAGGGAACAGAGATCTGCTGGAAATAGTCGTTTTCTCTGCTACCTGTGTTTCCTTCTGTTCGCAAATTTCTCTTTGGCGAATGAGGGCCTTGTTGGATTTATTACGTGCAATTGAGTCGATCAGATAAGGCGGAACAAGATTTTAGCACGAATGAAATCCACCAGATCGTGGAACCAGACGTAGCCAATGGCTCGTTTGCCGCAATGGATTTTTGCCGTGGCACTTGCGCCGATTTTCGGATTGGCGATAACCTCGCGAAGTTTTTTCTGATCGAACGAAACGCGGACTAGCACGGTATTTCCCGAGTCGCCGCGGACCTCGGCGCTGAGCTCCTCCATTTCGACGCGGCCTTGAAGCTGTTGGGCCGGATTGGTGGCGAGGAAGAATGTCACCGGCAATTTAAATTTCGAGTCCGAGCTGGCCTTGGCGATGTGGCCCATTCGCTTTTCGGGCATCAGCACCTCAAGCTCCCAGTCCTTCGTCGGGTCGGCGACCTCCAGCAGATTATCGCCGTGGATCACGGGCCGATCGAGCAGCCGATCCTTAACGTTCGAAGTCACGATGCGCCCGTCAATCGGGCTGCGAATATTCAGCTTCTCCTGCTTCTGCTTGAGCAACTCGAGTTGCTTCTTAAAGCTCTTAATACTCTCGCCGAGCGAGGTAACTTCGCTTTCCTTTTGGTTTCTTTCCACTTCTGTGAGCTCATCGTTGTGATTTAGCTCACTGAGAGTGGACCCAAGAGTGGCCACTTTGCTTCCCAACTCGCCGTGGACCTCTTCAATTTGCTTGTCGAGATCGAGGCTTTGTTGCACGAGCAGGACCTGATCTTTTTTGACCAAATCATCGTGTTTAACGAGAACCTGCTTAATCGGTCCATCGACTTCGGCCCAAACGTTTTGGCGAACCTTGGGCCGGAGGTGCGCGTCGCCTTCGAGTTTGAAATCGGCCGGAAAGAAACAGAGAAAAGCGATGGCCGCAATAATCGCCGCCGATACGGCCAATGTTTTCGGGAGGGTCCGTCCGCGGAACAGGCGAGTCCCCTTTCCGAGAAACCGCCAAAGCGGCATCAGGAACAGGCCTTCGTATTCCAAGGAGTTGGTGAGCGCCGTTGCGCTGTGCGTGCGGACCACTTCGACGCGCTGCAGGAAGCCGTCCGGCGTGCGGCTATCGACCATTTGCTCGACGATCAGGGCGCCGATCACGCGGGCAGGCCGATGGTCTACTTCATCTTCGGCGAACTTGGCTTCTTCATCGCGCGGCTCGGACAGGGGCAGGATGGCGATGGCCTTGGTGTGTGATTCATCGACATAGGTATCGAGGGCGGCTTCCACCTGCGGAGCCATATTCGATGTATCGCCCGAGTACCATACGTCTTCACCCGTTTTGACGACAGCCGCCGCCAGTTTGCCGAGCATCACGGTCACGTTCGAGCGTTTGTCGAACGCATCCTGGCCGCTCACGGCTTCGATCGGACATCGGCTGCCGCGACGAATGGCGACGCTCACTCGGTCGCAGCCGATCAACCGGCGTCCTTCGTTGACGATCGTATAGGCTGTTTGCCGAACGTCGAGCTTCTCGTGGGCGGTGCGCGTGAACGTTTCCAGTTGTTCCCACAGCGTTTGCTTTTCGGAGAGATGGCGTAAGCGGCGGCCCTTGAGAAAATCACCGGCAAATTCACACACTTGCAGCAAGAACCGCAGGTAGCCGCGCTGCGTGGTGAGCCGTGCGCCGGAGCGTTGAAAGATCTCGACGACACCTTGCGGCCCTTGATCGTTCAACACGGGGGCCAGGACGAGCAAAAAATCGGTGGGGTTGGCCGCGGCGTTTTCGTCGTTGTCCGTGGCTTGCCCGGTTCCCGAGTGCGGCGCGATCAGCGCGCCCTCGGTGCCGGATAAGACCTGGTGCAGCAGCCGGCCGTGCTGGTTCTGGCCGATTGAATTATCGATGAGACCCGTTTGCTGCAAGTTGATCTGGTAGTCTAGTTGCAAGCCGCCCGTATCGGAGACGGTCCAGACCGCGCCGCCGGGGGCTGCCAGGGCGGACACAACCTTGTTGAGCATGGCGTTGTAGAAATCGGCCGGCGAAATGTCGCTGCGCGACAACTCGGAGATCTCATGAACGAGGCCCTGGATTTCGCGCTTGGCGCGCTCGACCTGATCGGCATCCACGGCCGCAGAGCTTGCTGCGCCCGGCATCTGAGAGTATTCGGATGTGCTCACGAGTTTTCAGCGGCGGATGCCGTAACAGGGCAGGCGCGATTGGAAGCGGCCCGCTTGACCCCGACGATATTGCGACCCAGCGCAACGCCAATGCGCGAGGGGTTTGGACGCAATCTCTTAATAGTTAACTGTACCGCAAAGGTGGAAACTGCAAGATAACCTTCCGGATGGCTTGCCGCCAATCAGCCCGCTTTCGCGGAAAAAGGAGCGGTGCCGGAACCGTTTTTATCGTTACAACCGCGCGAGCCGGTCGCTCGCCTTGTCTCAAGGAGTGTAGCCCTCTGTTTGGCGGCGCGGGTTTTCCGCTCGCGGAGCGGGCAGAATACACCGAAATGCCGGCTTCCGAGACCGCAATCTGACTAGACCGGCCCGGCGTGCAGATGCTAGGATTATAGGATTCGGGCAATGCTGGGGCGACGGAACTACGGCACGTTTCGCGATCGCCGGCCGTCGCAAGTCATCTGGACATTTTTTATGACAAAACAGAAGGAAGAAGCACTCGAAGTGGAGGGCGTCGTGACCCAGGCCCTCGCCAACACGCGGTTCCGCGTGGAGATTGAAGGTGGACACATCGTCATGGCCCACGTTGCCGGGCGGATGCGCAAGCACTTTATCCGCATTGTGCCGGGCGACCGCGTTCGGGTCGAATTATCGCCGTACGACCTGACAAAAGGGCGGATCGTATACCGCGAACGCTGATTGAGGGGTCTATCATTGGCAAAGTGCAGGCCACTCGCTTGGCGAGAGGCTTTCTGCTCGCGGAGTGAGCAACCTACACTATCCCATAGCCAATAAATTCGTCGGTTTGACGAACATATTGCTACGGCCGTCCGCTATACTTGGGAATCCTCGTCGGTGGCCAACGGCCATCGCCTCGCGCAACCCCACCCCAAACAGTCACTCACCTTTCGCTGGAGTAAACCCGTGCACGTCGCATCGCATCGCCGGATTTCATGGATTTCGGTTATCGCCGCCGCGGTACTGTCGATTGCCATTCTGCCAACGCTCCGTGCGCAGCCCGGCTCCGGCGAGAGTCCAGTCGCGACCTCAGCGCCCGCAGGTCAGTTGAAGGTCCTGGCTGTGGTTGCCGGTGCTCGTTACGAGAAGCTGATTGGCGACATTTCGTTTTTGGGTTCGCTTGCAGGCAAACCGGAAGCCGGGCAAATGGTTGAAGGTGGCCTATCGCTTTTTACTCAGGGTAAAGGGGCGAATGCCATCGATAAGAGCAAGCCCTGGGGCGTGATCGTGCAAACCGATGGCGCCGGTTTTTATCCCGTTGGCTGCCTGCCCATTGGTAAGGCCAGCGATGTGCTGGACGTGGCCAAAGCTTACGGGGCCGAAATTAAGGACGGCGAGAATGGCACGAAAGAAATGGTGATGCCGAATCACAGATCGCTCTTCGTGAAAGCGCAAAACGACATGGTGTATATCAGCATTGCGGCAAGTTCTTTGTCGCGTTTGCCGGCCAATCCGCAGGAACTGCTGACCAGGATGGTGGGGGACTACGATCTGTCGGCAGCTGTCTCGGTGAAGAACATCCCGGAAGGTTATCGGCAGTTTGCCATGCAGGCGATGCAGGCCGGCCTGCAGCAGGGAATGAAGCAGTTGCCGGGCGAAAGCGACGAAGATTACGCCCAGCGACAGCGTATGGCCGAAGGCCAGATCGCTCAAATGACTCGGATGATCAATGAGATCGATTCGATCAAGTTTGGCTGGGCGGTCGATTCGAAGCAGCAGCGCACGTATCTGGATTTCACATACCAGTTTATGCCGGGCAGCAAAATGGCCCAGCAGGTGGCTGCGTATGGCCAGCCGCGTACGAATTTTGCCGGTTTCTTTCAACCAAACGCCGCGGCAACCGTTGTGGTCGCAACCAAATCCGATCCGAAACTAATCGCCGAGGATTTGGCGCAATTTGAGAAGATGATGCAGAATTCGCAGCAGCAATTGAACAAAGAGATCGATAAGAAAGTCGACGACGCCGAGGCGCGGGAAGCCCTCAAAGCTGCGGCGGCCGATTGCTTCGACGCATTTGAAGAAACCGTCAAGGAAGGGCAGATCGACGGTGGCGCGGCGCTCCACCTCAGCCCCGATTCGCTCACGTTAGTGGCCGGGGTGCATGTTAAGGAGCCGACCAAAATAGAAAGCGCTTTGAAGAAGCTGGAAACGGCGGCTAAGAAGTCGCCGGAATTTCCGGGAATCAAGTGGAACGCGGCCAACCATGCCGGCGTTAAGTTCCACACGATTACCGTCCCCGTACCTCAAAACCAGCAAGCCCCGCGGCAAATGTTGGGCGACGAAGTGAACGTGGCCATTGGCATCGGACCGGAATCGGTGTATGCGGCGGTCGGACGAGACAACATCGAAGCAGTCGGCAAAGCGATTGATGCCTCAGCGGCCGCAAAGGAGAAGGCCGTGCCGCCGTTTGAGTTCGTGTTGTCTCTGGGTCCGATTCTCGAAGTCGCTGCTGCCCAGGCGAAAGAGGGTCGCCAAAAAGAAATTCTCAAGTCGGTGGCCGATATGCTCAAGAACCAAGCGCAAGGCCGCGATCATGTTCGCGCGGTTGGGCAAGTGGTGCCCAACGGCCTACGCTATCGCTTCGAGGCGGAAGAAGGCGTGCTTCGGGCGATCGGCACAGCAGCCGCGGAGGCACAGAAAAAACGCCTCCAGGCGAATCAGTAGTGTAGCCATCTCGCGCGGCGAGATTGGTTCCCTCCGCGGAGCGGAGGGGGTACACAGCGCCGCTATCGATTCATCAGAATCAACGCGCCGGCGGCAACGGCCAGAGCGCTCATTAGCGTCGGAAGGCTTTGGAAATTGAGATTCAACAACGGGATCAGGCCGGTGAGAACAAGCCAGATGCCGAGCAGCATCATGCCAAGATTATTGGCGATCTTCATGATTTGAAATCCTTCTCGCCGCGAATGAGGGCAGGTCCGCCGGTGCGAAGCCGCCTATCTTAGCGGCGCCGCTTCATTCGTACCACAGTGGATGGTCGCCAGGTATTGCTGCGACGTTTTACAACGTCAGCACTTCCTGCGATAACGAATGAGCGCGTGTAACAAAATAGCCTCCAAGGGATAGTCCCATTTTGCTCCGCGGACTTCGCAAAATCGGGACAGCCCCCGGACAATGGGTTACACGCTCTGCGTAATTTCTCGATCTGTGGACTACGTAAGTACGAGCGCAAGAATGACCGCTGCCTTGATGTCGTCCGGTTCACTGGCCGAAATCGCCGGGCAGGCGATTCCCGCGTTGGCGCGGCAGTTCGGCACACCGGTGTATGTTTACGATGCGGCAAAAATTGCCGAGCGGATCGCAGATTTGGCTGCGTTCGATGTCGTTCGCTACGCCCAAAAGGCGTGCTCGAATCTGGCGATCCTGGACCTCGTTCACCGGAACGGGGCCGTCGTCGATTGCGTGAGCGCCGGTGAAGTGCATCGAGCTATTACGGCGGGGTTCGCGCCGGGGCAGGCGCAGCATCCGCCGGAAATTGTGTACACGGCCGACATCTTCGATCGCGAGGCGCTGGAACTCGTTGTGAATCGCGATATCCACGTCAATTGCGGCTCGCCGGACATGATCGATCAGTACGGTGAGGCGCGGGGCCAGGAGCGGGGACGCGCCGGCTCGCTGGGATCTAGTTTGCCTGGCGGCATTACGCTGAGGATAAACCCAGGCTTTGGTCATGGGCATAGCCAGAAGGTCAACACGGGCGGTGCGCAATCGAAACACGGCATTTGGCACGAGCAGCTTGAAGATTGCATCGAGTGCGCGGCAAGGTACAAACTATCGATCACCGGGTTGCACATGCACATCGGCTCCGGGACCGACCTCGCTCATTTGAGTCAGGTGTGCGGCGCGATGGAGAGGACTGCCTTGATAATCGGTTCCTCGATACTTTCGATTAGCGCCGGTGGCGGATTGCCCGTGCCGTACCGTGCAGGCCAGGAACTCGTCGATCTGGGGGCGTACTTCAAACTCTGGGACGCCACGCGGCACAAGCTGGCAACGCAGTTCGGGCACGAGATTTCGCTCGAAATTGAACCGGGCCGCTACCTGGTGGCCGAAAGCGGGTATCTCATCAGCGAAATCCGGGCGGTGAAAACGGCAGGTGAGAACACTTTCTATTTGCTCGATGCTGGGTTTAATAACCTGGCGCGTCCCATCTTGTACGGCGCGTATCACCCGATGGCGATCTGTCCGGCCGATGGCGGGCCGGGCAAGTCGGGGCGTAGCGGTCCGATGCGCGATGTCATCGTCGGTGGCCCGCTCTGCGAATCAGGCGACATTTTCACGCAAGACGCAGGCGGGTTCGTGTCGCGCCGTTCGCTTCCGGAGGCGAAAGTGGGCGATTTTCTGGTCATTGGCTGTGCCGGCGCGTACGGCTATGCTATGGCTAGCAACTACAATTCCAAGCCGCTAGTGGCGGAATTGCTTATCGAAAATGGTCGAACGCACCTGGTTCGCCGGCGTCAAACGCTGGCAGATATTATCCAAGGCGAGATGATCCCACGGTAGGCCAGGCGGCGGGCTAGCACCGCCTACCGGAAAGATAATCGGATTTTTCGGGCCGAAAAGCCAATCCTCGACGGGTCCGCTTGCGTAGAACGATGGGGCTCTTCCCCTCGAAGGTGCGCTTGTTGACCTGTGGGTCACAGAGTGTGAAGGGAATCTGTCGTGCTGGCGCCTTTCCGATCCCGGGGCTTAACACCGTACGCTGTCGGCATTGCCAGCGTCGTGGTGGCGACGCTTTTGCGCTACCTGGTCGATGCGTTCCTCGGTGAACACCTGAGCTTCAGCTTTTACTTTTTGGCCGTGGCAGTCACGGCTTGGATCGGCGGTGTCTGGCCGGCGTTGCTCACGGCGCTTCTCAGTAGTCTGGCCGGAAATTATTTCTTCACCCACACCCGCGGCAGCTTATCGATCGATACCCAAGAGGAGCTATTCAGCCTCTTGTTGTTCATTGCCGTCTGCACCGTGATTGGTCTCCTATCAGAAATCTCGCTACGTGCTCTCGAACGAGCGAAGGTTGCGGAGCGAGCCAAGGACGATTTCATAGCCGCCGTGGCTCATGAGCTGCGAAGCCCCTTGTCGGCCATTCAGTATGCCAACACGTTCCAACGCGTTTCGGGCGACGAGGAAGCGAAAGAGCATAGCGACCTGATTGAGCGCCAAGTTCAACAACTCGACACCTTGATCGAGGATCTGTTGGACCTTTCGCGCGTGGGCCATGGGAAGATTCGGCTCCAGCGCCAGCACGTCAATGCATCGAGTGTCGTGGACGGGGCGATCGAAAAGGCGCGGCCATTGATCGAAAGCCATAAGCACTCGCTGACGTTCGATATTTCGCCGGAGCCAATGCCGCTCGAGGTGGATCCGCAACGGATGGAACAGGTGTTAGCAAACCTGTTAACGAACGCCGCCAAGTACACGCTCGACGGCGGCGAGATCGTGATTTGTGCGAAGCCGGAGGTGAATTCGATCGTGTTTTCGGTTCGCGACAACGGCATCGGGATTTCGCCTGAGATCTTGCCCCGGGTGTTCGATCTTTTCACTCAGGCGGAGCGAAGTCGCGAGCGCCACGAAGGGGGCCTGGGCATCGGTTTGGCGCTCGTGCGGAAGATCACCGAAATGCACGGTGGCACGGTGCGGGCGGAAAGCGCGGGTAAAAACCGGGGAAGCGAATTCACGGTTACGCTGCCGCTCGAGCAGCCGGCCGCGGCAAGCTCATCAGTGGTCGGGCTGTAACGCTTGGGAATCGCTCGTTGTGGCCGGCGCTCGTTGGGTTCCTTCTGCTGATGGCTGCGGCGGCTAGAGTGTAGGCATCTCGCTCCGCGAGGTGCAGTTTTCTCTTGCTGAGCGGGAGAATGACACTTTTCCGGAAATTGGACGATGCGGCGCCGGCAGTGAATAATTAAGGAGCGGTCGGCTCTTCTTTTCTCATTCTCGGCTACCTGGCTGATTCATGATTTCGAAGGCAACATCCAGCGGCGCCTGGTCGCCCGACGCCGTTGCCAACTTGGCGACGCGCGTTGGAAGAGACGACGTCGTTTCCACTCAAACCGTGGCGAGGGACGAGCCGAACGCCATCGATCTGACTTCGGTAGAAGCCTGGTGCGAACTTATTCGCGACATCGTGACGATGGCCAACAGCGGCGGCGGCCGCCTGGTCGTTCGATGCGTCTCCTCCGGTGCATCGGCCGACACGGAAGGAAATCTTTTTTCCGTGCCCATCCAATCGACGGCGGGACGAAGTTCGGCGGAATTGAAACCCGGCGCGACCGACGCGGCCCCGGCAAACCTGCAACCGGTCCGGATCGTGACGGACCCCAATGCGCCCGCGTTGCAGCCTCAAGATGTTGACCGGCTCTATCCGTGGCGGCAAAAGGACTTGCTTCGTGAACTGAACAATCGTCTCGGCAGGCGGATGCTGAATAGCTACGATATCCAGGCCGTTCGGCGGCAGCACCATCTTGATGAGCGGCCCGACTTTGTTTTCAATCTACCGGGCGCCGGGCGGCGCTACAGTCCGGCAGTAGCTGATTGGATCATGGAGCGGTACGAACGCGCCCCAGAGTTTTTTAGCCGCGCCCGGGCTGCCGACCATGAAATTATGAAGCTTCGGCGGCAGAAGCCGAAATAGTGTCCGGCTTGGCCGGGGCCGCAGATTATCCTAAGATTGTGATAGGTTTCACAAAGCGGCGGCCGCCGATAGGATCACGGCTCGTTCGTTTGGGTTAGCTGTTCTGGCTTTCGACTCTTGACTATCAGCTCTCGACTACATCATGGCCAAAGAAGGACCACGTAAAAAAGTTCCCAAGGAATTGGCGGTCATCAACGCCGACAATTGCACCGGTTGCGAATCGTGCTTGGAAGTCTGCCCGGTCGATTGTATCGAGATGCGAACGATCGACCGCGGCATCGTGAAGGGCACGCAGCAGTGGTGCGAGATTGATCTGGAGCGGTGCGTCGGCTGCGAGGTTTGCGTCCACATTCCGCAGAAGAAGACCAATCCGTACGAGCTCACCGTCTGCCCGTGGGACGCGATTGAAATGGTGCCGACCGAAAACGTAGCGGTCACGGTTGCCGAGATCGGCGGCCCGCCCGAATACATTCAAGCGAATTGGGACCGGCTGGTTGGCTCGGCGCAGCATCTGGCGGAACTGCGGGCGGCGAGTGCGTAAAGATAATTCATCGGGCTGAGATATGCTCGAAATCCTGCGCTTTGGCGGGATACCCGGCAAGCCAAGCGGTTTTACGAGAAGCTTGGTTTTGTATCGGTTGACGAGCACAGTGCAACGCACTGTGTCGACTTATGATGTTGACGCTGCAATAGCTGCATTAACCGTCCGCATATAGTCGATGCTCTTGCGCCCGATATCGTCAGGGCTGGGCTCATACTTGAATACCTCGACGCTGACCCAGCCGCGGTAATCGATTTCCCGTAGCGCGGCGAAGATTGGCCGATAGTCGACGTCGCCCATTCCGGGCCCGAGCAGATTCGTGTCGTTGGCGTGGAAGTGCACGAGCCACTGGCGATTATCGCGGATGATGTCGGGGATGGACTTCCCCTCGCTGCTCATTGCCTTGACATCGAGATGCAGCCGGCAGTGAGGTGAGCCGACCATGTTCATAAGTCGGACGGCCGCTGTGGCGTTCAGCATAAAATCGCCTTCGGCCGGGCCGAGCGGCTCCAGGCCGATCGTCACGCCAAAGTGCATACAGGCCGGGATGGCGGCGTGCAGCACTTCGACGGCGTACGCCTCTGCATCGTCATACGACACACCCGGCAGCAGGTTTCGCTGCTTGGGGGAGCCGAGCACGAGGACTTTGCCGCCCAAATCGGCGCAGACTTCGGCAAGCGCCCGCAGATATTCGGCCGTATGCCGCCGCACGGTTGGATCGGGACTGGTTAGATAACAGCCCTCGGTCTTCGCCAACAGCCAGTGCAAGCCAACGACTTCCAATCCCTGGTCCCCGGCCATCGTTCGCATTTCGACGATTTGCTCGGCCGGCACCTTGCGAATATCAAACGGCTCAGTGTGCGGGGCAAACGTAAACGGCGCGATCTCGACGCCCGTGTAACCGAGTTTAGCGATTGTGGAAAATGTGTCAGCGGTCGGCCGGTCGCCGAACGTCTCGTTGCAGATCGCGAACTTCATGGCACCGTCTCGAAGTGTCTGTCAACCTGGTTCCATCGCTTGCGGATCAGCCTCCGTTCTACCATATTGAGTGTCGCATTTCATCTCTCGTCGAACTCAAACGCGAAGGGCGCGGCATGGCGGTCGGAACCAATCTTTTTGCAACACAATCGCCCGAGATCGGCAAAATCCATCGAGGCGATTGCATCGACCTGATGAAGCAGATCGACGCGGGCACAATTGATTTGATCTTTGCCGACCCACCATTCAACATTGGCTACGAGTACGACGAGTATCACGATCGCCAGGATGCCGACGAATACGTGGCGTGGAGCCGCGCCTGGATCGCGGAAGTTCATCGGGTGCTGCAGCCAGGCGGCACGTTCTGGCTTTCAATCGGCGACGAGTTCGCCGCCGAGCTGAAAGTGGCCGCGGAGCACCAGGTCGGTTTCGCGACGCGGAGTTGGGTCGTGTGGTACTACACGTTCGGCGTGAATTGCACGCGCAAGTTTTCTCGATCGCACGCTCACCTGTTTCACTTCGTGAAAGACGAAAACAATTTCACGTTCAATGCGGAAGACCCGCAAATTCGCGTGCCTTCGGCGCGGGCGCTGGTGTACGCCGATAAGCGTGCCAACCCGGCTGGCCGGCTGCCGGACGATACTTGGATCGTGCGTCCGGCCTGCGACGATTCGTGGGTGCTTCGGCCGCAGGATTTGCCGGACGGTTTTCAGCCGACCGACGACACGTGGTATTACGCCCGCGTGGCCGGTACGTTCAAGGAGCGCCAAGGCTTCCACGGCTGCCAGATGCCCGAACAGTTGCTGGGGCGCATCATCCGCGTGAGCAGCAACGCGGGCGATATCGTGCTGGATCCGTTCGCCGGCAGCGGCACGACGCTCGCCGTGGCTAAGAAGTTGGGCCGCCGCTGGATCGGCTGTGAACTTTCCGAAGAATACACCCGCGCCGCCACGGAGCGCCTGAGCGTCATTGCAGAGGGCGATTCGCTCGACGGCCCCGCCGACCCGATTGCCAGCGCTCCCAGCACTGCCAGTGGTAAACGGTTGGGTGGCACTGGTTCCGCCAGTGATGAAAGTAATGCATCACAATTGCGAGTCGAAGTAAATGATACGAATTGTTCGTCGAACCAGACAGTGGCAGAGCCCGTGGCATCTACCTCGGCAAGACGTGAGTTGCGGCACCTCGTCCGCGACGCGATCGTCGACTCGTTCTACTCTGCTCACAACGGCTACTCGATCGATTGGCTCTTGGCCACCCCGCAATTGCAAGCCGCATTTCACGATGCGTGCCGCGACGCCGGTCTGATTGGCAGTCCGGCCGACTGGAACCGCGAGCTATTGCGACTTCGCAAGACGGGCGAGTTCCCCAAACGCGGTGCAATTCAGAAAGTCCACATCGCCGACAATGAGTTGGACCGCTACAGCTTCGCGGCCGAAATCGCCTGGCGGATTTCCAGCGACAAGTTCTCCGGCGCCTCGCTTGATGAGATATTTTGCGACCCCGCAAAGGTTGCTGTCTTCGATCGCACCGCGAAGCGTTTCTCCCGCGGCTTCGAGCCTGCTCAATACCGCTGGGCCGCGATGCGATTGCGCAAAGCCAGCCGCGAACTGGTCGATGAAGTCAAGCGATTCCATTTCGTGTTTGGCAAGCGCGATTTTAACCGTTTCCACGGATGGGACCGGTTTGCTCCATGTCGTTACGATGGTCAACCTGGCATTTACTTGCTGCGCGGCGGAGCGAAGGAGCCGCTCTACGTTGGACGCACAAACGATCTCGGTCGCCGTCTCGCTAACCACGCCGAGTGCCCCGCTATAAGTGAGGCGATCGAGCACATCTCGGTAATTGCAGGCAACGAGCTTCCGGCCGAAGATTACCAAGCCGCATTCAAAGAAGATCTAGTGCGACGTCATCGACCGCGGTGGAACGTGAATCTGGTGGGGCTTCAACGCGCAGAAGCCGCGGCGATCGCCTAACTAGAAGTGGTTTCTCACTCCCATCAACCGGACGCTAGCGCGTTCCGGCTGATCCGATCAGGCTAGCCACCGGTTTTGAAACCACTTGTAGTAGTTGGATTTGCGTAATCAGCGCGTGCTGACGTCTGCCGTGCAATCTGGCGATTCTCGTTCTGCACGAGCTGGCCGCAGGCGGCGGCGATGTCGGCGCCGAGCGAATAGCGGATAGTGGTGACGAAGCCGGCCGCGCGGAGGATCGCGGCGAAAGCATCGCGCTGTGTCCTATCCGTGGTGCGCCATTGTGGCGCCGAATCGATCGGATTGTAGGGAATCAGGTTCACGTGCACGTCGAGGCCGGTGAGCCATTCCGCCAGCTCGTGAGCGTCGTGAAGTGAGTCGTTGACGCCGGCCAACATCAAGTACTCGATCATGAGTGTGCGGTTTTGAACCTGATTGACCTTGGCGACTGCCGCGCGTAGCTCGTCGAGCTGATATCTTGCCGCCAGCGGCATCAACTGCTCGCGAACGTTCTGCCGCACGCTGTGGAGGCTGAGAGCTAGATTCACCTCGGGAAAGCGCCGCGCGCAGCGAATCATCGCATCGGGAATGCCGACGGTGGAAATGAGAATGCGGCCGGGCGTGTGATGGAACATCTCAGGAGAGAGCAGGGCGGCCACCGCTTCGTACACCGCCGCCTCGTTGTGAAACGGCTCGCCCATTCCCATGAACACGATGTTTCGGACACGGCGGTCTTCGGCCTCGATACGATTGCCGGCCAGCACGACTTGATCGAGAATTTCGGCGGCGGATAGATTCTTGGCGATTCCCATCTGGCCGGTGGCACAAAACTCGCACGCCGCCGCGCAGCCAACCTGCGACGACACACACAGCGACACGCGGCCGGTGCCGGTCCGCATAATGACAGACTCAATCAAATAGCCGGCAGGGGTCCGCAGCACGAGTTTCGTGGCGCCGTCTAGCTGCGAGTCGTGGCCCTGGGCCAAGACCAGCGAGTGGAGCTCGACGCGGCGGGCAAACTCGCCGCGCACTTCCGGCGGCAATTCATTGAGCGCCGCTTCGTCGCCGCGAAACTGCTTGAACAGCGCGGTTCGCAGGCGCGCAGCCGGCGCGGTTCGAACTTCAGTTCCGCCCGCAGGCGATCGATTGCCGGCGCGTCGTAGATGCTAATCTGGCTCATTCGATGATCGTCTTGCTGAGAGCGCCGGGTACTTCGGCCACGTAGCGAGGCACCGCGTAGCCCGGCAAGAGCTCGCGTAGCTGGCGCACGATTCGCCGCCCTGTCGCGACCGGAACTTCAAAGTGGGCTGCCCCGGCGACTCGGTCGAGCTGGTGTAAATAGTAGGGTATCACGCGCAGATCGACCAATCGCTCGCAGAGCGCGGCTTGGCTTTTGGCCGAATCGTTGACGCCCGCCAGCAGCACAGCCTGATTCAGGAGCACAATGCCCGCATCTGAAATCCTGGCGAGCGCCGCCGCGACGAGCGCATCCAGCTCGTTGGCGTGATTGGCGTGCAGGACAACAATTGGCGTTAGCCGGCAGCCGCGAAGCAAGGCGATGAATTCATCGGTAACGCGCTCGGGAATCACGATTGGCAGCCGGGTATGAATCCGCAGCCGCCGTAAATGCGAGATTTTGGCCAACGAGCCGATCAGTTCGGAGAGGGTTCCATCGACGAGCGTTAGCGGGTCGCCGCCGCTGAGGATTACCTCGTGCAGGCTCGCGTCGGACGCGATATCGTCGAGGGCGGGCCGCCAATTGGCAAGCGACCGCGGCGAGTCGTAGGGGAAGTGCCGGCGGAAGCAGTATCGGCAATGAACGGCACAAGTGCCCGTAGCAATGAGCAGCACACGGCCGCGATATTTTTGCAAGAGTCCGGGCTGCCGCTCGGCCGCTCCGTCGTTGACGGGGTCGAGTGCAAAGCCAGGCCCATCTGCCATTTCGTCGGCAAGCGGCAGAACCTGTCGCAGTAACGGGTCTGTAGGATCCCCCCGGCGCATGCGGCCGACGAAGCCGCGCGGCGCGAACAAGGGAAACTGCCGAGCCGGCGCCTGCGCGGCGACAGCGAACCGAGCCGGTAAGTCCAGCAACCGGCACAGCTCTTGGGCATCGCGCACCGCGTCCTTCATTGCATCCTGCCACGAGACGTATCGCGGCGCAGCAAATCTGGGGCGGACAATTGGCGCGGACGTGGATAGAATGGTCATCTACTTTTTGCCAGAGGTGGGAGGACGAGGCGGGCGCCGAGCTTGATCGACTGCAAAGCGGCGCCGCCGCAGCATCACCCTCGTTGTTTTTCCAATTGCAACATACCAGCCGCCGCCCAGGAAGACCAACCGTGACCACATACAACACAAGTGATTTCCGCAAAGGCCTCAAGGTTCAGATCGACGGCGTACCATACCTGATGGTGGAGATGAATTTCCGAAAGCCGGGCAAAGGCAACGCCCTCTACGAATGCAAACTCAAAAACCTGGTTCGCGGCACGGTAGTCGATCGGACCTACCGGGCAGGACAAGTTCTGGAAGCCGCCGACGTTTCCGAATTTAACGCCCAGTTCCTGTATCGCCAGCAAGACATGTTTGTGTTCATGAACAACGAGTCCTACGAGCAATACGAGTTGTCGAAGGAGCAGGTGGGCGACGCATGGCAGTTTTTGAAGGACGGCCTGGAATGCACACTGATGGTTTACAACAATAATCCATTAACCGTGACGCCGCCGAACCACGTCGTGCTGCGAGTGGAATACGCCGAGCCGGCCGCCAAGGGGAACACGGCCACCAACGTGCGAAAGCCCGTTAAAATCGAAACGGGTGCCGAGATTGCCGCTCCAGCATTCGTTAACACAGGCGATTATCTTCGGATCGATACCCGCACGGGTGAGTACATCGAACGGGCCAACGCGCCGGAGGAATGATCGTGGGCAGGGATTCTTGCCTCTCCAGCAGACAGGAAACAGGAAATGACGGCCCCGCGAAAGGCTTCCAAGATGTTCGTGCAGCGAGCGAATTATTCGTGACCAGGCGCTTACCGCTTGCGACGGGCAGCGATTCCAGCGTAGAACTATCGGCACGCAACAAGGCGCATTTAACCAGCCAGCGGAAACACCGCCTCGTATTTGGGGAGCTAGCCATGTCCAGTACTGTTTTGATTGTGTTGGCCGTTCTTGTGTTTCTCGGGTTCGTCGCCGTGCTGTGGGGCACAGGGATATACAACCAGCTCGTCACGCTCAAGAACCGCTTTCAAAATGCATTCTCGCAGATCGAGGTCCAGCTCAAGCGACGATACGACCTGATACCGAACCTGGTGGAAACCGCGAAAGGCTACATGGCCCACGAGCGGGGCACATTAGAGGCGGTCATCTCGGCCCGCAACCGGGCAGTGGGCGGACTGGAGCGCGCCGCCGCAAACCCCGGCGACCCCGCCGCCATGCAAGCCCTGTCTTCCGCTGAGCAGGGCCTGACCGGGGCGTTGGGCCGGTTATTCGCCGTGGCCGAAGCTTATCCCGACCTGAAGGCCAATCAGAACATGCTGCAGCTTAGCGAGGAGATCACCTCGACGGAAAACAAAGTGGCATTCGCCCGCCAGGCCTATAACGACGCAGTCACCGCGTACAATACCTACAAACAAACCTTCCCGCCCGTTTTAATCGCCGGCATCGTCGGCCACGGCCAGAACGCGGAGCTGTTGCAATTCGAGGACGCCGCGAAAATTGCCGAAGCGCCGAAGGTGTCGTTTACTTAATAGCGGTTCCACGACCGTAGCTGAAGTCGTGAGAATTCAGATAGGATCAGAATTTTTACAAATTCTGCTACGGCGATGGGAGCGAGAGGATCAGAATTTTTACAAATTCTGCTACGGCGATCGAGTAATCACGACGCGAGGCAACTAAAGATTCTTCTGACCCAACGATGGATAAGGAGCCAGGGAGACAAGGAGACAAGGAGAAACAGTGGGAACACGAATCTCTTGGTTTCCCCCTCTCCTTTTCTCCTTGTCTTGTCTTCTAATGGCCACGGATTTCTTCCAACGTCAGTCCGACGCGCGCCGCAATACGAAGTGGCTCGTGGTGATGTTCGTGCTGGCCGTGATTGGTATCGTCGGGACGACGATGCTCGTGACCGCCATTGCCGTGAGCTCGATGCAAGACCGCGCTGATTGGCGGCGAGGCGGCGCCAGACACGCACCATTTCCGTGGCAAGCGCCTGTCGCGGCTGGCGCCGCGTCGCTTGCGCTGATCGCCGGCGGCAGCACTTACAAGATTGCGCAATTGGCGGGCGGCGGCACCGTCGTGGCGGAGCGCTTGGGTGGGCGGCGAGTTTATCCCAATACGATCGATCCGACCGAGCGCCGACTGCTGAACGTCGTCGAGGAAATGGCATTGGCTTCGGGCGTGCCCGTGCCGGCGGTGTTCTTGTTAGGCCACGAGCGGGGCATCAACGCATTTGCCGCCGGCCATTCGCCGAGCGATGCCGTGGTGGCCGTAACGCGCGGCTGTGCGCAACAGCTCACCCGCGACCAGCTTCAGGGTGTTGTCGCGCACGAGTTCAGCCATATTCTCAACGGCGATATGCGGCTCGATTTGCGGCTGATGGGCGTATTGTACGGCATACTGCTGATCGGCCTGGCGGGTCGCGAACTATTGCGCGTCGTGGCGTATGGGGGCCGAGGAAGTAGCTCGAAGCGCGGAAATGGGGTCCTCTATTTGCTGGCGATTGGGCTGGCCCTGATGGTGATTGGTTTCCTCGGCTTGCTATTCGGCAATCTGATTAAGGCGGCCGTCTCGCGGCAGCGAGAGTTCTTGGCTGATGCCTCCGCCGTGCAGTTTACGCGGAATCCGGAGGGCATCGCGGGCGCATTGAAGCGAATCGGCGCGGCGGTGTTCGGTTCCAAGCTGATCAGCCCGCGTGCCGCCGAGGCCAGCCACATGTATTTCGCCGAAGGCATCAGCAGTTTGTTTGCGACTCACCCGCCGTTAGATGTGCGCATCCGCCGCATCGATCCTCAATGGGACGGCAAATACCCGGTCGCCATTGCGGCCGATGCGGTAGTGGGCGTCGAGGCCGAGGGGGCAGAGGGCTTCGTGGCGGGGGCGGCCGCCTCGAAAGCGGATGTGTACGACAAGCCGGTTCCGCTGCGGACGGTTCAGCATGCCGTTCAGCAGGTTGCCGATCCCACCGACATTCATCGCCAGTACGTTCAGCAATTGCTGGCAGCCATTCCACAGCCATTGATCGACGCCGCCCACGAACCATACGGAGCACGCGCGCTGATTTTTGCACTGTTGCTGGATGGCAATGCCGATGTCCGCGCCGCTCAACTTGGCGCGCTTCAGAAAGCCACCGATCCGCAAGTTTTCGAATTAACGTTGCGGCTGGCCACGGCCGCTAACCAATTGGACGTTCGGGGCGCGTTGCCGCTGGTGGATATGGCGCTTCCCGCGCTGCGGGCGTTGAGCGTGGCTCAATACAACGAGTTTACGAATTGCTTCCTTCAGTTGGTTAAGGCAGATCATCGGATTAATTTGTTCGAGTGGACGCTGCACCACATTTTGCTGCGGCACTTGCGGTCGCAGTTTGAGCCGGTGCGTCCGCCGCAAATCGCCTATTATGGATTTCAGCGATTGGGCGAACAGTGCTCGGTGTTGCTTTCCGCGCTTGCTCGGGCGAGCCAACAGGACGACGACGCGGCGTTCGCGGCCGGCGCCAGGCAGATACCGGAAACCACGATGCGATTGCTGCCGCGTGACGCCTGCACCTTGAGCTCGTTGGACCAAGCGCTACAAGATTTGGCTCAAGTGGCGCCAAAACAACGTGCGCGGCTGGTTAACGCGTGCGCGGCATGCGTCTGTGCCGATTCCACCGTGAATGTAGCCGAGTGCGAGCTGCTGCGGGCGGTTTGCGACACGCTCAATTGTCCCATGCCGCCGCTCGTGGCAGGGCAGGAAGTTTCGCCGTCGCTGTTCGCCCAGCGCGAGCCAAGCGGCGTGTCCTAGAGCCGCGCGCTAATTTCCGCCGTGGGTGCAAAGCACATGCAGCCAAATCAGCATTCGCTCGCGCCCGGCGCCTCGCTCGCTGCGATGCAACAGCGCGCCGCGCTGCTGCGCAAGCTACGCGCGTTTTTCGACGAGCGCGATTTCCTCGAAGTCGAAACGCCGCTGCTGGCAAGCGAAGTCATTCCAGAGCTGCACATCGAGCCGGTCCGCGCGGCAAGCGGCGATTTTCTTCAAGCATCGCCCGAATTGCACATGAAGCGGCTGGTGGCGGCCGGCGCGACCGCCATCTACCAGGTTACGCGGTCGTTTCGCCAAGGTGAGCGTGGTCCGCTTCACAACCCCGAGTTTACGATTGTCGAATGGTATCGGATTGGCGACGACATGCAGAAGGGCATGGATTTGCTGGATGAATTGGCTCAATCGCTGCTGGGCACGCGGCCCGCCGGGCGAACGACTTACGCAGAGGCATTCGAGCGGATCGTTAGCATTTCTCCGCACACGGCTTCGCTCGACGAATTGGCTGCGGCGGCGAAAAGGGCAGTTGTCGCTGTCCCCGCGGGGATGCGGCTCAACGATCGCGATGAATGGCTCAATCTGCTGCTGGCGACGCGCGTCGAGCCGCAGCTTGGCCGCGACCGGCCGGAAATCGTCTATTACTTTCCCGCGTCGCAAGCGTCACTGGCCAAAGTTATTCGGGCAGACGCAGGTTATGACGTGGCCGAGCGATTTGAGCTTTATTATCGCGGCGTGGAACTGGCCAATGGCTTTCACGAGCTGGGCGACGCGATGGAACTGCGCCGCCGATTCAACGCAGTGAACGCCGCCCGCGCCGCCGATGGCCGCCCGGCGCTGCCGTTGCCGGAGACTTTACTGGCAGCTCAAGAGCACGGTCTTCCTCCGTGTGCTGGCTGCGCCCTCGGCTTTGACCGGCTCATCATGTTAGCACGCCATTCTGCGACGATCAGCGATGTTATGCCATTTCCGTCTCATGCGGATCGAGTTTAACAATCGGCGTATTGCGGTAGGGCCGATTCACCGCAGCCTTGCCACGGCCTTGTGTCGGAAGCACGTCACCAGATGGTCGTTGACCATGCCGATGGCCTGCATGTGCGCGTACACGATCGTGCTGCCGACGAACTTGAAGCCCCGTTGTTTGAGGTCTTTGCTGAGGGCGTCGGATTCTTTGGACGTGGCCGGCAGATTTTTTATTCGAGCGATTCGGTTCTGGATAGGCCGGCCATCGACGAAACGCCAAATGTATTTGTCGAAGCTGCCAAACTCCCGCTGTACTTCGAGGAACTTGCGGGCATTCACGATGGCCGCGGTAACTTTCAGGCGATTCCGGATGATGCCTGGATCAGCAAGCAGCCGCTCGATTCGCTTAGCTGTAAAACGGGCGACTTTTTCGGGATCAAAGTTGGCGAACGCCTGGCGGAACGCCTCGCGTTTTCGCAGCACGACTAGCCAACTGAGGCCGGCCTGGGCGCTCTCCAGCGTGAGGAATTCGAACTGCTTGCGATCGTCGTGCACCGGCACGCCCCACTCCTGGTCGTGGTAGGCGACCATCAGCTCGCCGCCGCGCGGGCCCCAATCACAACGTTGTTTGTGATCGGTCGTAGACTTCGAAGCGGTTGGGATAATCGTTTTCTTCGTTTGCGACATGGTCTTCCGATTCGACAAGCTGCCAATCGCCCAATTGGACATCAGGAAAGTATGTATCTCCATCGACGACGGCCCGCACGCGAGTCATGTAAAGGCGATCGGCCCGATGTAGTGCGTTTCGATAGAGCTCCGCCCCGCCCACGATGAAGGCTTCATCATCGCCGGCGGACGCGGCAATTTGTAAGGCCGCGTCGAGACTTGCGGCCATTTCAACGGCCGCCATATTGACTCGATAGTCTGGCTGCCGACTGACGACGACCGTTCTGCGTCCCGGCAGAGCCCGGCCGATCGATTGCCAGGTCCGCCGGCCCATGATAATCGTGTGGCCCATCGTCAGCCGCTTGAACCGCCGCAAATCGTCGGACAAATGCCACGGCAGGCGGCCCTGCCGGCCGATGACGCCATTCTCAGCCACCGCGGCGATGATGGAGATACGCATGGCTCCGTGAGCATTCTTCAGCACGTCTTACACAGCGATCGGCGCCGAGATGTGCGGATGCGGATGATAGTTCTCCAACCGGAAGTGCTCATACTGGAAGTCGAAAATCGAGCCAACCGTGGGGTCGATCCACATCGTCGGCAAAGGCCGGGGCGGGCGCGTGAGTTGTAATTGGGCCTGATCGAGATGGTTCTCGTAAAGGTGCGCATCGCCGAGCGTGTGGATGAAGTCACCCGGCTCGAGCCCAGTGACCTGCGCAACCATCATCGTCAGCAGGGCATATGAGGCGATATTGAACGGCACGCCCAAAAATACGTCGGCACTCCGTTGGTACATCTGGCACGACAGTCGATCATTTGCAACATAAAACTGAAACAGCAGATGGCAGGGGGGCAAGGCCATGGCCGGCAAGTCGGCCACGTTCCAAGCGCTGACGATCAATCGGCGCGAGTCGGGTCGGGCGCGAATCTGTTCGAGCACATCGCTAAGCTGATCGATCGTTTCGCCGCCGCGGCCGGGCCAGGATCGCCATTGGTAGCCGTAGATTGGGCCCAGCTCGCCTTTGGCGTCGGCCCATTCATTCCAAATCGTTACGCCGTGCTCCTGGAGATAGCGGACATTCGTATCGCCGCGCAAGAACCAGAGCAGTTCGTAGATGATCGACTTCAGGTGCATCTTCTTGGTAGTGACGAGCGGAAAGCCTTCGGCCAGATCGAACCGCATCTGGTGCCCAAAGACACTGCGCGTGCCCGTGCCGGTGCGATCGCCTTTTTGGACGCCTTCATCGAGAATGCGCCGCATCAATTCAAGATATTGCCGCATGCACGAATTGTAGTCGATCGTCCATTGGGTGGCACGCCCATCGCAGACTCAGAGGCGGCCGCCCCCGAGGTCTCTCACTTCTGCTTCGCCATCAGCTCTTCGACCAGCTTGGCGAGCAGCTTCGGATCATCCTTCTTGCGGAGGTGCTCGATTCGGTCGGCGGGCAGGCCGAGCTTTTCCAACGCGCCGACCACGAATTTCCATTGTCGCTCGCGTGCCTTGCCTTCGGCCAGGTACAGCTCGGTGACCAGCTCGCTGAGGCGTTGGAGCGAGATGGCTTCGCGATTTTCGTAGTAATTCTTGATGGCCCGTTGTTGAAATTTCGAGTACTTCTTGTCCATGCAGAGCTCCGAAGGGAATCGCTCACAACAGCCGAGCACCAGCGAGTCGGCAGCGCGGGCTGACTTTGCCGGCCAAACGGCGCGGTACATTCAAATATCGGGGCCGAGGACGGCCCGGCTCGCTTTTATCCTTTCAAATTCAGTTTCCGATTACGGTCGAAAAGTATGCCGGTTGTCAAGTTCATCAAAGAGAATAAGGAAATCGAAGTCCCGTCGGGCGCCAATCTTCGTCAGGAGGCGATCAAGGCGGGCATCAACGTACACCAGGGAGTGAACGGCTTCGGTGCGACGATAAACAAGATTTTGAATTGCCACGGACTGGGGCAGTGCGGCACCTGCCGAGTTAGGATCACGAAGGGAATGGAGAACACCAACCCGATGGGGCTGGTGGAAAAAATCCGCTTTCACAATCCGCTCCCGGACCCGTTTCCTTGCCTCAGCTTCATTGGCAACGAAGACACGATGCGGCTGGCGTGCCGCGTCAAGGTACTCGGTGATCTTGAAGTGGAGACCGGCCCGCAAGTGGATCTCTTCGGCGAAAACTTTTTCAGCTAGCGAGGCAGCTATTCGCTAACAGCATTCCGGATGAAACAAATCATCGCGATCGTGAAGCCGTTTCTGGTGGAGAAAATCCTGGAGGCATTGCGCGCGCCCCGCTCGAGGCCCTGAGTGTGATGGAAGTGAAGGGGATGGGCAAGCAAAAGAGCTATCTCGACCGCTACGCCAATACGGAGTATTCGCTGACGTTTCTTCCCAAGGTCGAGATTACCGCGTGGGTGGATGATCTGCGGGCGGAAGATGTCGCGCGGAAGATCGTCGAAGTCGCCCGCACGGGCCGCATGGGCGATGGCAAAATATTCATCATGCCGGCCCAGCCCTATGAAACCGCGATCGAACTGGCCGCGGCGGTCAAATGATGAATGTGCCAGAGAGGCCAATCGTGCGCCTTTTTCGATTGGCAATATCCATGTGCCTGCTGGCAGTGGAAATGGGGGGCCTGTCGCGGCAAGCGTGTGGGTCGCCAGCCCGGGCGATTGACGAGGCGCGCGCCAAGCGGCCGGTATTCGTAAGCTTACCGGCAGACACCTCGTGCTTTACACCGACGTGGCCAGCAACCCAGAAGTTGACCGCTTGCCGGTGATTTTCGATCTAGCGGTCCCGCAGTACGCAGCTTATTTCGGCATCGACTTGGCCAAGACCGCCAACTGGCAGCCGCGCGCGTACCTCATCGGCGACCGCCGCCGGTTTGCATCGCTCGGTTTGCTCCCGTCCGGCCACGAGGAGTTCGCCAACGGAATCACGTTCGGCTCCGAAATGTGGCTTCACGATCAACCGACCGATTATTACCGCCGCCACCTGCTGTTGCACGAGGGCACGCACGCGTTTATGAATACATTCCTGGGGGGCTGCGGCCCGGGTTGGTACATGGAGGGCACCGCCGAGCTGCTTGGTACGCATCGCCTCGATCCGCGAACGGGCCGGCTTACGCTTCGCATCATGCCGGGGAGTCGCGAGGAAGTGCCGATGTGGGGACGCATCAAGCTGATCAAAGTGGCCGCGGCAGCCGGGCGCGGGCTGACGCTTCCCGCCGTGATGCAGCTCAACAATCGCAAGCAGCTTGGCGACGAGGCGTACGCGTGGTGCTGGGCGGCGGCCAAGCTGCTCGATTCGCATCCGCGTTATCGCGACCGATTCCGCAATCTTCACACGGTCGTGCTGGAGCAAGACTTCAACGACATTGTCCGCAGAAACTTCGCGGCCGATTGGGCCGACCTCAACGCCGAGTGGCAGGCGTATATTGCCACGCTCGATTACGGTTTCGATTTCGCGCGAATGGCGATTGACTTTCACTCTGGAAAGCCATTGGGCGGCGGCCCGCGTACGGCGACGATTGCAGCCGATCGCGGCTGGCAGTCGTCCGGCGCGTGGCTCGATGCGGGCAAGTCGTATGAGGTTACGGCGAAGGGTCGTTATCAAATCGCGGCCGAGGAAAACAACGGCACGACGAAACCATGGCCGTGCGAACCGGGGGGCGTAACGATCGACTATCACGAGGGCCTGCCATTGGGCATGTTGCTCGGGGCAATCGATTCCCGCGGAGAGCATTCTGTGCCGGCGGCCGCATCTTTCGCCGAGCCGGTCGCGATTGGTTTGCGCCACAGTCAAGCCGGCCACCAGCGGAACGCTGTATTTGCGCGTCAATGATTCGGCCGGCAAACTCGACGACAATCGAGGCGCCTTGACGGTCACGATCCAAGAAGCACGTTAGGGCAAGAGTTGCAGCTCGCCGTTGACACTCCACGGTCGCGCCTGAACAATCGCGCAGTCCAAATTATTTGATCCCGCGAGCAAACGCTTGCGTTTTGGCAAACTCGCCCCCACGACCTTGCACGTGACCAACTTCATTGAACAGAACGACCCGGAAGTTTGGCGGGCGATCGCCAACGAAATGGAGCGCCAGGCCGATGGCCTGGAGATGATCGCCAGCGAAAACTACACCAGTCCGGCGGTGATGCAGGCGGCCGGCAGCGTGCTGACGAACAAGTACGCCGAGGGCTATCCGGGCCGGCGATATTATGGCGGGTGCCAGTTCGTTGATGTCGTGGAGCAGCTCGCCATCGATCGAGCGAAGCAGCTTTTCGGTGCGGAGTTCGCCAACGTCCAGCCGCATAGCGGCTCGCAGGCCAACACCGCAATCTATCTGGCGGCGCTGGAACCCGGAGACACCGTGTTGGGGCTCGACCTGGCCCACGGCGGCCACTTAACGCACGGCATGAAGCTGAATATTAGCGGCATGCTGTACCATTTCGTCAGCTACGGTGTAACCCGCGACACGAACCGGCTCGACTTCGATCAAATCGCATCGCTTGCGCGCGAGCACAAGCCGAAGCTCATCGTGGCCGGCGCCAGCGCTTACCCGCGCGAGATTCCGCACGACCGATTCGCGGAGATCGCCCGCGAGGTGGGCGCGAAGCTGATGGTCGATATGGCGCACTACGCGGGGCTCGTGGCGGCCGGTTTGCACAACAGCCCGGTGCCGGTGGCCGACTTTGTCACCAGCACCACGCACAAAACATTGCGCGGCCCGCGAGCCGGGCTGTGCCTGGCCAAAGACGAGTACGGCAAAACAATTAACAGTCGCGTGTTTCCGGGCATCCAAGGAGGGCCGCTCATGCACATCATTGCCGGCAAGGCGATCTGCTTCGCCGAGGCGATGCGGCCGGAATTCAAAAAGTACGCCCGCCAAATCATCGACAACGCCAAGTCGCTGGCCGAGACGCTACTGACGGGCGGATTGAAATTGGTCAGCGGCGGCACCGATAATCATTTGTTATTGGTCGATGTGACGCCGCTGGGCATCGGCGGAAAGCTGGCCGAACAAGCGCTCGATCGTTGCGGCATCACCATTAACAAAAATATGATTCCCTACGACCAGCGGAAGCCCGTCGATCCCTCCGGAATCCGCGTCGGCACGCCCGCATTAACGACGCGGGGCATGGGCACCGACGAAATGCGGGCCATCGGCCGGTGGATGCTGGAAGCACTGAAGGCGCCGGAGGATGACGCCGTATTGAACCGTATGCGCCACGAGATCCGTACCCTCTGCCAACAATTCCCAGTTCCCGCCGCCGCCATCGAGGAATAACGCGCACGATATTTATTGAACAGGAGGAATCAGAGGGAACAAACGATATTTGAATTGTGAATCCGTGGGCCCGTTTCTTAAGAGTACGCGGTGCGTCTTTCATTGCGAGATGTGAGGTGCTCTGGTCGCTTTGTTTCCTCCTTTCAACAATCACCCATGAACGCAAGTCCACAAAAAAGTCGCATCCTCATCGCCGACGACAATGAGCCGAACGTCGAGTTGCTCGAGGCCTATCTGGGCGGGCTCGATGTTGAAACGGTGGTCGCCGTGGACGGACAGGATACGCTCGCCAAGGTGGCTGCATTTCGCCCGCACCTGATCCTGCTCGATATCATGATGCCGAAGCTCAGCGGCTTCGAGGTTTGCAAGAAGCTCAAGAGCGACGCCGCAACCAGCCACATCATGATTCTCATGGTCACCGCGCTCAATGAGCTGGGCGATATCGAACGCGCGGTTCAGGCGGGGACCGATGACTTCCTGTCCAAGCCGGTGAACAAAGCCGAGCTTCTCAAGCGGGTCGATAACATGCTCAAGCTGCACCACGTAACCGACGAAGTCGAACGGCTCCGGCAGTACATCGAGCGGATGGAAAGCCGCGGCTAAGGCCGCAAATCATCTGTCTTCGATTGCGCTTTTGCGGTATGATTGACGATAGTTGGCCGCAGATGCGAGGTTCCAAGTGCTAGGCGCAGTTTTTTCCGCCGCCGAAACGTTGCCGCATCACGAACTTGCTGTTCGCGGCAGTCTTTGCGTGCATCGGCATGGTGCTTCCGGTGCGCGCCGACGATCTGCCCGCCAAGTCGCGCGGATCGGGGGCAGTCACTGGCGGATCGGCGAGCAGGGGCGTTGCCAGCGAATCGGCCAAGCCGGCTCAGCAGCATATCGAACAGCTCATCCGCGATTTAGGGAATTCGCACTATTCGGCCCGGCGGGCTGCTGCCAGTGAACTCCGCCAAATTGGGCCCCAAGCGTTTGATTTGCTGCACGCGGCGACCGATGATGTGGATCCCGAGGTGGCGGCCAGCGCGAACTACCTGCTGCGACAAATTCCGGTCCGGTGGGTCCAGCCCGACGACTCTGCGGCAGTCCGAGTGGCGATGCGGCAGTACGCTCAGGAGTCGGAGCCGGCGCGGCTGCAGCGCGTTGAACAATTAGACAATCTTGCCAACGGCGCGGGTACCGGCGCCTTGTGCCGAATCGCACGCTACGACCGTTCGCCGCTGGTGTCTCGAACGGCAGCTTTGGCCATGATCCGGCCCGCTGGAAAGTCTGCGGAAGGGCCTCGCCTCGATCCGAACGTGGTTGAGCAAGAGCTAGGCGCAAGCACGCGTGCGGCTGCCCAGTGGCTTCGCCAGTATCTAAGTCAACTGCGCGACCCAGCCGCTTCCGTTGCCGTTTGGAAGCAACTGATCGAGCAGGAATCGGCCCGGCTCGACAAGAACACGGGCGATTCGTCCAGCGAGATCGTGCTGGGTTTGTATTGGAATCTGGCGGAGGTGTATCGTCAGCTCGGCGACCGGCCAGCCCTGAATGGCGTACTTGATCGGATGGTTGAGCTCGCCGCCGATGGCTCCGATAAAACGATTGTCAGCTTGCTGGCATGGCTCACGGAGAACAAATCATGGGATGCGCTAGACGCATTTTTGGCCAAGCACCAATCGCGATTGGAGCAAAGCAAGCGGCCGCTGTATTACGCGGCGTTGGCGCGGGTCGAGGAGGGCAAACAGGCGTTGGCGGAGGAGCTGGCCGTTAAGGCTGCCGCCCTTCATCCGCAGGCCACGCTGGAAGGCGTCGCTACGGCCAAGGAGTTAGAGCTGCACGGTCAATTCGAGTGGGCGGTGCGCGAGTATCGCCGCGCACTCGACAAGCAGCCGGTTGGATCGCTCGAAAACATATTCGCACGAATTTATCTGCCCAGTCTGTTGCACGATTACGAGCGGGAAAAAGAGGCGGCCGATACCTTGGAGCCGCTGGTGAAAGCCGTGCACGGAGAAGGGCGCATCGGCCAACTGTACAATAACATCCGGGAAAGCACCGCCAATCGGGACGGCGACGACGATGATTCATCCCTTCCCAGCCCCGAGAAAATTGCCGCACGATACCACTTTTATCGCGCATGCCAGTACCAAAACGAGAAGGACTGGCAGCGGGCGCGCGGCGAGCTGGAATTGGCGATCAAATTCGACCCCACCGATGCCGACGTGCTCATCGCGATGTACCGCCTGCCGGAGGCCGATGCCCAATGGCGCGAGGCCACTCGCGAGCGCATTCGAAAACTGGCTGAGCAGTTTCAGCACGAGATCGACGAGAAACCGTCGGATCCCTCGTCCTACAACCAATGGGCATGGTTGATCTCCAACACCGAGGGGGATTTTCAGAAGGCAATTCGCTATTCGCAGCGGTCATTGGAACTCGATACGCACGGTGATTCGGGGGCGGCGAGTTTCCTCGATACATTGGGCCGCTGTTATTACGCCGCCGGCGACTATACGAACGCCGTGAAGTACGAGCGCCAAGCCATCGAGAAGATCAAATACATGCAGGTCATGCAACGGCAACTCGCGCTATTCGAGAAGGCGCTCGCGGAACAACAGGGAGCCGGAAAGAAAACGCCGTCTGCCAAATCGAATTAATGTCACGGATCGAATTGACCTCCGCTTGCGGTTTAGCGTCATCGCCGCTCGCCGTGATATGAAAACGGCAAAAATTTCTACCGGCGAACTCGCGTACGTCGATCGCGGCGCCGGTCAACCTGTGCTGCTGATCCACGGCTTTCCCCTCGACCACACGATGTGGCAAGCGCAAATCGAAGCGCTGAGCGAACGCGCGCGGGTTATAGCGCCCGACCTGCGTGGCTTCGGCAACTCGCCGCTAGGAAGTGCCGATCCGCGTCGCGGTATTTCGATGGAACGCTTTGCCGACGATCTGGCCGAGTTGCTCGATACGATTGCGTTAGGGATAGATAAGCCCATCGTGCTGGTCGGTTTTTCGATGGGCGGATACATCGCCTGGCAATTCGTGCACAAGCACTCACAACGTTTGAGGGCATTGGTGCAGTGCGACACCCGCGCGGTCGCCGACACGGAAGAAGGTCGGGCCGGCCGCCTGAAGATGGCCGAAAACGTAGCCGAGTGGGGTAGCCGCCGCGTGGCCGAGATGATGGGCCCAAAACTGTTCGCGCCGAGCACGTTTGAAACGCAGCCGGAAATTGTCTCCGCGGTCCGCAGCGTGGTGGAAGGGACATCGCCGGCCGGGATCGCCGCCGCGCAGCGGGGCATGGCTGCGCGGTCCGATATGACCGATCTTTTGGCCCAAATCAAACTGCCAACGCTCGTGCTCGTCGGCGCCGAGGATGCCATCAGTCCTCCCGCAGAAATGAAATCCATCGCTGCCGCCATTCCGGGCGCACAGTTCATCGTCATCCCCGGTGCCGGCCACATGACGACGATGGAGAACCCCGCGGCGGTGAATGCCGCCCTGTCGGAATTCATCGCAGGAGCAGGGCGCAAGTCGTAAGTGGCTTGCGCAGATCCGACTGTTTAGAGCCTATGCCAGAACCGCCAACTGACAGGGGGATAGGTGTATTTTGCTCCGAAGACTCCGCACGACTATCGCGACGATGGTGCCCGGCCAATCCCCGGCGGTTGTGGGACGTTACGGCGTGGCTTACTTCCGCGGCAGCGAGAAAACTGACTGGCTTTTAACGATCGCATAATCGTCTGGAAACGTGTGAAACGCCTGCACCTTAAGGCTGCGATCGCGAGACTCGAGATTGATGTAGCTGAGCGCCCCCAGCCCGAACCGCCCACTTGCCTCGAAGCAGTGGAGCAGCCCGTCGCGCGTTCCGGCTTGTGTCAGCTCTTTCTGATAAGTCCAAAAGGTTTCCCTTTCGACCGGTTCGAGCGAGAATTCAACGTGGTAGGTGACGCCGCCGCGGCACTCTAACTCGTCGGTGCGATTTCCCTTCAGGCGATGGGACATCAACCGCCGCCGCTGAGGCAGCGGATGCTGTGCTGATGCGGCAACTTCCGTGAGCGTAATTCCATCGTACTGCCAGGTGACGATATGCCCCGCATTGGTGATTTGGATGCTCGCCGCATAGCCGCCGCGCTCGATTTGCCGGCTGCGATGAACCTCGAACAACTCAGGATGCAGCGACCGGCCGTAAAGCTGAAACACCAATTCGGCGATACGCGGACGAACAGATAACACGGAACAATTCCTACCAAGTAAAGTGGGGCAGACACTCTTGTCTGTCGGCAGACAGGGAAGTTTGTCCCACGTTTTAAATTTAGTTTCAGCAAAGGCCATTTCAAGCAAGTGTCGGTACGACTAAGCCAATTATAGTCCGGCGAAAAAAAAGCAACAAAGGGCGATTTGACCGCGTCGAATTTCGGTTCATTTTCCGGCTTGACTTTTGGCGCAGTGTTGACCTTCTCAAATCATATCGCGACGGCTGCGCATGCGCAGCAAGTGGAATGTCCACGAAGATAATCGAAGCTTACGAAAGAATGCTCAGGGCGTTCGGCCCGCAACGGTGGTGGCCGGGCGATTCGCCGTTTGAGGTCTTGGTCGGCGCCGTGCTCGTGCAGAACACGGCTTGGCGAAATGTGGAACGGGCAATCGCCAACTTGCGCGACGCCGCCGTCATGGCGCCACGTGCGCTGTATCAACTCTCACCGGCGGACCTGGCCGAACTGATTCGTCCGGCCGGCTACTACCAAGTGAAGGCCAAACGGCTGCGAAATCTACTCGCGTTCGTGATCGACCGATACGACGGTTCGCTGGAAGCCATGTTCCGCACGAATCTGTCGTCGTTGCGCGAAGAGCTTCTGGCGATCCACGGCATTGGCCCGGAAACGGCCGATGCGATCCTGCTGTATGCCGGCGGCCTGCCGACTTTCGTCGTGGATACGTACACGCACCGAATCCTGGCCCGCCACGGCTGGATCGGGTACGACGCCTCGTATGACGAAATCAAAGACTATTTCGAATCCGGCTTGCCGGACGACGCCGGGCTCTACAATGAATATCATGCGCTGCTGGTCCGCGCGGGGAAGGATTTTTGCAAACGCACGGTGCCGAAGTGCGAGGCGTGCCCGCTCGTGGAATTGCTGCCCGCGTGCGGCATCGTCGAGCCGCTTAGTGGTTAGGAGTTCGAGGCATCGTTCCGACGGAAACGCCGCGCAGCGCGTGGCGGCGCCATGTTCAACCTGGGGATTGGTCCCGTTTCCAAGTCGCGGCGGATGATCGGCGAAGACTCGCGGCCGGGAACCTGCTTGAGCATGTAACGTGTATAAACACCACTCAGCGAAAATAGCATCGCCAGTAGAAGCCACGACCCTAACATCCGGGCATAGTGTGTTCCAGCATCGCCTTCCACGCCAATCAGCAGAAGAAAGAATTCAACCGTGAGAAAGGTAAACCGCAAGAAGCCGTAATACACCAGCGGCAAGACCAGACCCATGAAGACAAACCGATGGGAGCCGTTGATGACCCCGGCCCTCGAAAGTATTCGGGCACCCGTATACCAGACCACAGAGCCGACGATCCACGAAATGACGAAGAACATCCAAAATGGCCGTTCTTCGCCGCGGCCAATGAACCGGTAAACGGCCGACAGCGGAATCTGTATGGCGAGAAACAAACACAGAAAATCGCCGATCGAAAACCGGACCGGTGCCTGGCGAAACTTCGCGGCCCGATCGATCGGTGCTAAGATCCATCCGCCGATCATCGCCATGGGCGCTACAAATGCCGCGATGCCGACCAGCACCTCGGCAACGACTACAGCGACTTTCAATATCAAAAGTAGAGTTTCCATCAAGCACGGTCCAAAACTTTAACGATGTCCAATCTATTCGCACAAAGTGAGGCCGCCAACCGCGAGCAGGTGCAGCCGCTGGCGGCGCGAATGCGCCCGGAGTCGCTGGCCGAGTTCGTCGGCCAGCGGCATTTTCTCGGCGAAGGCAAATTACTGTGGCGCATGCTGGCGGCCCGACGGCTTGGCTCGGTAATATTCTACGGCCCGCCCGGCGTAGGCAAAACAACACTCGCTCGCCTGCTGGCTCAGGAAACCGACAGCCGTTTCAGGCAGCTCAGCGCCGTGACTAGCGGCGTGAAGGACGTTCGCGAAATCCTCGAAGCGGCCCGCGACGAAGTCGCCAGCGGCGGCCGGCCCACGCTGCTGATGATCGATGAGATCCATCGATTCAATCGGGCTCAACAGGATGCATTATTGCCGGACGTCGAAGAGGGCATCGTCATACTGGTCGGCATCACGACGGCCAACCCGTTCTTTGCGGTGAACGATGCGCTGGTGAGCCGCAGCCGCGTGTTTGAGTTTCAGCCGCTATCGGTCGAGGAAATCAAGGCGATTGTCCGCCGGGCGCTGTCCGACAACGACCGCGGCCTGGGTCGTTACAGTGTGACGATCGATGATGATGCACTTGCTTTTCTGGCGGAAGTTTCCGACGGGGACGCCCGGCGCGCACTCGGCGCGTTGGAAGTCGCCGTGCTCTCCGCGCCTTCTCCCGATCTGTTGCGGCTTAGCCGCGAGGTCATCGCCGACGCCGTCCAGCGCAAAGCCATCCGCTACGATCCGACCGGCGACGACCATTACGACGCGGCCAGCGCGCTGATCAAAAGTATTCGCGGCAGCGACCCGGACGCCGGCATTTACTGGTTGGCCCGCATGCTCGAAGGCGGCGAAGACGTGCGGTTCCTGAGCCGCCGGCTGGTTATTCTAGCCAGCGAAGACATCGGCAACGCTGATCCGCAGGCCCTGCCGCTGGCCGTGGCGGCGATGCAGGCCAGCGAATTCGTCGGCTTGCCCGAATGCCAGCTCACGCTGGCCCAAGCCGTGACGTACCTGGCGTGTGCGCCAAAGTCGAACGCTTCATGCCTGGCGATCGGCGAAGCGCGCCGGGACGTGCGCGAGGGGCGCCTCTTGCCCGTGCCGCGCCACTTGCAGGACTCGCACTATTCAGGGGCCAAGCGCCTCGGCCACGGCGAAGGATACGAATATGCCCACGACTCGCCCGATGCGATTGCCGCGCAAGATTATCTGGGCATCGATCGCCGCTATTACCGCCCTACCGAACGCGGTTTTGAAAGAGAGCTGGCCGCACGACTGGAGCAAATTCGAGCTCGGCTGCGAGCCAAATAACTATCGAATTGTATTCGGCACAGCCCACGGTGCGATAGAATGATATCGTTGCTGTCACTGTAGTCGGCTCGACGGGTGTACGGGCCGATCTGCCGTAGCGTCGGGGGGGAAGTTTTTCTACGATCTGCCACCTTTGCCAGCGCGGCAGCCGTGCCGGCACCGCGTCGTGTCACGAATCCGCGGTGTTCGAATGCCGGGGGCAGTGTCGTCCCGGCTCGTTGTTGCCTTTTTTCGTCATGGAGGACGATCAATGGGTTCGATTCGACCGCTCGTAACAATCACGATTTTGATTGTGGTGGGCGCGTATCTGTACGTAAAGATCAACGAAGGGCCGATGCAGACGCACGCGGGCGCGAGCACAGGCGTGAATCAATCGCCGGACGGTGTCCCGCCGCTGACCGCGACAAGAGGCGCATCGCTAGCGACCGAAAGCGTGGCCGCGGCGTGGCCGCCTGCCACATTGCCGGCTACGCAACCGCCGCTAACCGGAATGGCGCCTGCCGCTGGGAATTCAAATCCGGTCGGCCCACCTTCGACCAACAGCCTGCCCACTACAACGAGTGCCGCCACAGGCAGTCTGCCGAGCGTTCCCCCCATTCCGGCGCTTCCCCCGTTGCCGGCCACCGCCGATGTGACTCCACCACTCGCGCAGCCTTCAGCGGTGCTGCCGAAAGATTTGCCGGCCGACATTCCCACGGCTCGATATCCGGATGAACCCGGCCAAAATGCGAGCGCAGCCACAGCGAAGGAAGCCGTTAATACGGCACCGCCATCAACGCCGCCGATCTCGGCGGTTCCAGCGCCTGCAACTTCGCCAATTACAAGCACGGCGATTGGGGGAGCTCAGATTCCGCCCCTCAGCAGCGTGCCGCCGCTCGCGGCACCCGGTGCAGCTGCCGCGACGGCGGCAGCGACAACGCAGACCTCGGCGCAAAATCAGTTGCGACAATCGCCGGGTCCTGAGCCTGCGACTGCGCAAGCACCGGACCGCTACGCCGCCGCTCCGCCGTCGCCTGCGCCACCCGCCGCGGCGAGCGCCCCGACAACTCCAGCCGCCGCACCGGCCGAATCTTCGTTCGCAGCCAGTTGGCCCACTGTTCAGGCCGCACTCGATCGTGGTGATTTGAAACAGGCGCACCAGCTCTTGTCGAAATGGCACGGGAACGAATCGCTTGCGCCGGCCGAAGCAGAGAAAGTGGAGACACTTCTCAGTCAATTGGCCGGTACGGTGATCTATTCCACCGAGCATCGATTGGAGCCCGCGCGAGTTGTGAAGCCGAACGAAACACTGGAGACCATCGCCAAAGAATACAACGTGCCTTGGCAGCTCCTGGCCAAAATCAATGGTATCCAGGCGCCCGACCAACTTCGCCCCGGCCAAGAGCTGAAAGTGCTGCGCGGTCCTTTTTCGGCGGTCGTGGACCTGCATCGAGGCGAAGTGACGCTCACAGTCGAGGACCGTTACGCGGGCAAATTCCGCGTGTCGGTCCCGACAGGCACCACGCTGAGCGATGGCCAATGGGTAGTGGATCAAAAGCTCACTGGGCCGCCGAGCACCGCCAATCCGAGCGCTTACGCGGCGGCGCCGGTCCCGACGGACCGGACCATCATCCTCCGGAATGCCGCCAATGTTGCTCCCGGCGGCTCGCCAACGCTCATTATCGCCAGCGGATCGGAGGCGGGGTTAGCGGCGAATCCCCCCGCTCTTCGCGTATCGCCGCAAGATGCGGAGGAATTGTCGGATATTCTCTCGATCGGCTCGCGCGTGGTCGTGCGGCGGTAGAAACGTCCGTTGTTTATCGTCCGTGATCCGTTGTAAGTTGTTGGTCGAGTGGAACAGCCCAGCCCGCGCGGATCTGGCGCTTGACTCTTGGCCTTCAGCTTATGACTACCGGCATGTATGACCGCGACGCGCTTAAACAACTGGTTCGCACCAGGGCGCTAAAGTTCGGCGACTTCACGCTGGCCTCCGGCAAGAAGGCGAGTTATTACCTCGATTGCCGGCTAATCACGCTCGATTCGCAAGGGGCTCGCCTGATCGGCGGCGGGATGCTCGAGTTGTTGGCCCACGATATGCCTCACTTGATCGGCGGCATGGCAATCGGCGCAGATCCCATTACGGCCGCGGTCCTCACACTCGCCGGGTTGCAGGGCTTGCCTCTCCGCGGCGTGATCGTTCGCAAGGAAGCCAAGCAGCATGGAACGGGTCGTTTCGTGGAAGGACCGTTTCAGCCGGGCGAGTCGATCGCCATTGTGGAAGACGTCGTTACGACTGGCGGCTCGAGCCTGCTGGCAATCGAGCGCTGCGAAGCGGCCGGATTGAAAGTCCAACGCGTGCTGGCGATCGTCGACCGGCTGGAAGGCGGCCGCGAAGCATTTGCCGAGCGCGGCTACGAGCTCAGCACGCTGTTCACGATTCGCGACTTCGGCATTGGCGATGCTTCATAGATTGTCCGTCATCCGTTGCCAGTTATCCGTTGTTCATTCTGGCACTGCCATCCATGAACAACGAACTACGTACCACGGACAATTGACTGCCGACAACTAAAAATGGAAACCAGCCTCCACCGCCAGTTGAAGGATCATTACGCGGCCGACGGTGGACTTGCCGAGCAGCGCGTGGGACGCTATCGGATCGATGTGGTGCGTGGGCGGCAGCTTGTCGAAATACAAGTGGCGCCGCTGACGGCGATTCGCGATAAGATCGCCGCTTTGCTCAAGAAGCACGATGTTTTAGTCGTAAAGCCGATTGTCGTTCGGAAGTACCTGGTGAAGTGCCACCGCGCAGGCGGTCGCATTGTCTCTCGCCGCCGCAGTCCGAAACAACGAACGCTGCTCGATCTTTTCGAGGAGCTGGTACACTTCACACGCGTCTTTCCTCACCGGCGATTGACGCTGGAAGTGCCGCTGGTGGAAATCGAAGAGTGGCGGTATCCGGGTCATGGCCGGCGGCGCTGGCGTCGCGACAACGACCATTTGGTGGAGGATCAACACCTGTTGGAGATATTGGATGTTCACGAATTTCGGACAGCGGCCGATCTCTGCCGCCTGTTGCCGCCCAATTTACCGCGGCCGTTTCACACCGGCCACTTGGCGGAGGGTTTGAGTGTGGATCGCTGGATTGCCCAGCGCATGGCCTACTGCCTGCGCAACACGGGCGGCGTGAAACAAGTCGGAAAGCTCCGCGGCGCGTGGCTATACGAACAGCGGGCAGGAAAAGCCGCGTGACTTTCGCCGTTCGGTAGATTAGTGTGGAAGGCGGTATCATTTTTTCAACACTATTGCGAAACGACGCCCCGATGTTTTTCTCGTTGATCTTAAACCTGCGGCGGCTGGAATCCGTTCTGGCCATTGCCGCGTTTCTAACGACTCCCGTGCTGTGCGCCCGCGGTGCAGAAGATTCGCAGCAAGCGCCGCCTCATCCGCCCAATATCGTGATCATCTTCATCGACGACATGGGCTACGCCGATATCGGCCCGTTCGGCGCAACGGCCTACAAAACGCCTCATCTCGATCGTATGGCGGAGGAAGGGCGGGTATTTACCGATTTCCATGCCGCGACGGCCGTTTGCTCGGCTTCCCGTGCCGGGCTTATGACAGGTTGCTACCCAGAACGCGTCAGTATTCTGGGCGCGCTCAGTTGGTCGGCGAAAACCGGCATCAGCGATAAGGAAATGACACTGGCTCAACTGTGCAAAACCCGCGGATACGCTACCGCTATCTTCGGCAAATGGCACCTCGGTCATCACAAGCAGTTCCTCCCGCTGCAGCACGGCTTCGACGAATACTTCGGTCTGCCCTACTCGAACGACATGTCACCGCTGCAAGCCGAAATGATTACAGGGCTATCTCCCGCCGCGAAGGCTCACAAGCGGAAGGCCCCACCACTGCCGCTCTTTGACGGCAACAACGTCGTTGATCCATCGGTCACTCCCGAAAAGCTCGCTCAGTTAACGACGCTCTACACCGAGCATGCTGTCAGCTTCATCGACCGGAACAAAGATCGGCCGTTCTTTCTCTACGTGCCGCACACCATGGTCCATGTGCCGCTGGCGGTCTCGGAAAAATTCCGCGACAAGAGCGGCGCCGGGTTGTTTGGCGACGTTGTGATGGAACTCGACTGGTCGGTCGGTCAAATCCTGGACGCGATCAAACGCGACGGGCTGGACAACAACACGTTTGTCATGTTCACCTCCGATAACGGCCCTTGGCTCTGCTACGGCAACCACGCCGGCTCCGCCGGCCCCTTGCGGGAAGGGAAGGGCACGATGTGGGAGGGTGGCTACCGCGAGCCCTGCGTTATGCGATGGCCTGGCAAGATACCGGCAGGAACCAAGTGTGACGAGCTGGCTTCCACGATCGACATCTTTCCCACGGCCGCGCAGCTCATCGGTGCGAAAGTGCCCACGGACCGCAAGATTGACGGGAAAGATATCTGGCCGCTCATCGCCGGCAAGCCGGGCGCAACGACTCCGCACGACGTGCTTTACTGTTTTTACGATCGCCAGTTGCGGGGCGTGCGCGATCGGCAATTCAAGCTGGTGTTTCCACACGAATATCGAAGTCTCAATGGCAAACCCGGTGGCCGCGATGGCGTGCCGGCTTCATATAAGCAACGCAAGACCAAACAAGCGCTGTACGATCTCAAGAACGATGTCGGCGAAGCCACGGACGTCGCGGCCGAACACCCGGACGTCGTGGCTCGACTGGAGCGCGCCGCGGAAGAGGCCCGCGCTGCCTTGGGCGACACACTAACTGGCCGGACAGGAAACGAAGTGCGTCCCGCCGGTCGCGTTGCCGAATAGTGAATTCCACCGCACTTGCGCCGCAGGATGGAAACCCCGATCTGTCAATGAGCGAACAAGCTGAGACGGACACGATTGCCCGCCCTACGGTTGCCATATGTTGAGCAGTGCATCGGGGTTGCCCAAAATGCCTTAGGTCCGTAATCTTTCGGTTTGACGCAGTTGTTACCAGCGATGGTTCGGGGATTCGCCCGAAGTTGTTCTATGAATGGTGCCGATATCCTTACGCCCGTGCGCTCGCCGCTGCGCCGGTTGACTGGTGTGCAAATCATCGGCACGGGCAGCTACGTGCCGGATAAAGTCGTCACCAACGATGCGTTGGCGTCGCTGGGGTGCGATGCCGATTGGATCATTCAGCGGACAGGAATACGCGAGCGCCGCCACGCCCCGCCCGAGATTTCCACGGGCGACATGGCCCTCGCCGCCGCCGAGCGATGTATCCAGGCAGCGGAAATCGATCGTCGCCACATCGACTTGCTGCTATTGGCGACGCTCTCGCCCGATTATCTTTTGCCCGCTACTGCCTCCGTGCTGCAAGATCGTTTGGGCCTGAGTTGCGCGGCCATGGACGTGTCGGCTGCCTGCGCGGGTTTCATGTACGCGCTTGTGACGGGTATGCAGTTCGTCGGCACAGGCTGCAGCAACGTGGCGCTTGTGATTGGAGCGGACACGAATAGTCGCGTGATGAACCCCGACGACAAAAAAACATACCCGCTCTTCGGCGACGGGGCCGGGGCCGTGCTGATTACCAAAGGCACCGCCGAGCAGGGGTTGCTGGCTTACACGCTTGGCGCCGATGGATCGGGCGAGCAACTGTTGGTTCGACCGACAGGCGGTTCCAAAGTGCCGCTCAACGGCTCCACGCCCGGCACCGATTGGTTTGTGAAGATGGACGGCCGGCCGGTGTTTAAATGGGCGGTGCGGCTGTTGGATGACTCCTCGCGGCAGGTCTTGAATGCGGCCGGATGTAAAACGTCCGATGTCGATTTATGGCTGTTTCATCAGGCGAATATTCGCATTCTGGAGGCTGCGGCCGATGCGCTGGCGATTGACCGTAAAAAGGTTGAAACGCATATCGACCGTTACGGCAACACCTCGGCAGGGAGCGTTCCGATCGCGCTGGATGAAGCCCTGCGAGGCGGCCGCTTCAGCCGCGGCGACTTACTGCTGCTCTGCGGGTTCGGTGGCGGTCTCTCCTGGGGCACGGCGCTGCTGCGCTGGTAAGCCGTGCTGTCGTTCGTCAGTTTTCGGTTATCCGTGCAGCGGGCCATATTCAGTGACGACTGAAAAGCGGAAGACTGGCGATTCACGATGCCGACGACAAAGAAACTTCCGACACGCCGCGAGGTGAAGCCCGACGATACGTGGGACCTCACGAGCCTGTTTGAAAGCGATGACGCGTGGGAAGTGGCCTTTGCCGCGTGGGAGAAGCAGATTCCGCGTTATGAAAGATTTCGCGGCACGCTCGGCGACGGCCCGGCCGCCCTGGCCAAATGCTTCCAGTTCGATTGCGAATTCGACCGCGCCGGCGAGCGGATTGGCACGTACGCCAATCTGAGAACGGCCGAGGATATGGCCGACAGCCGCTACCAGCGGATGCTTGGGCGCTGCGAACATGCCGCCACGCTTGCCGCCGAAGCGGCCAGCTTCATCCGGCCCGAAATCCTGTCGCTCCCCAGTAAGAAGGTGGCGGAATATCTCGAGGCCAAGCCATTGCGGGCCTTCCGCCTGCAGTTGGAACGGCTCGTGCGCTACAAGCCGCACACGCTCAGCCCCGGCGAAGAAAAGCTACTCGCCATGCAGCACGAGATGTCGGGTGCGGCCGACCGCGTCTTCGGCCAGCTCACCGATGCCGATTTGAAATTCGGTATGTGCCGCAATGAAAAGGGGGAATCCGTCGAGCTTTCGCACTCGACGTTTTCCAGCTTCCTTCGATCGCCCAGCCGCAACGTCCGCCGCAAGGCGTTTCACCAGTATTACGCGCAGTTTCAGGGGCACGAAAATTCGCTGGCGGCGGCGTACTCCAGCTCGGTTCAAAAGGACGTGTATTACGCCAAGGCCCGCGGTTACCCGAGTGCCCGCGAAGGATCGCTGTTTCACGACAACGTGCCGGTGGCGGTTTACGACAATCTCATCGCGGCCGTTCGCAGCAAGTTGCACGCGGTTTACAAGTATTTCGACCTGCGTCGGCGAAAGATGCGGCTTCGCGACATCCATCACTACGATACGTACGTGCCGATTCTCAGCGAGCTCGATACGCGGCGCACGTGGAATCAGGCGGTCGATGCCGTTGTCACATCGCTGGCGCCGCTCGGCGACGACTATTGCCGCGTGTTGGAGGGCGGCCTGGCCGGCCGATGGTGCGATCGCTACCCCAATCAGGGCAAGCGCAGCGGCGCGTTCAGCTCGGGCTCGTACGACGGCTGGCCGTACATTCTCATGAATTACCAGCCCGACGTTCTGGACCACACTTTCACTTTGGCCCACGAGGCCGGCCACTCGATGCATTCGTATTTCTCCGCGAAGCACCAGCCGTATCAGTACTACAACTACACGATTTTCGTCGCCGAGGTGGCCAGCACATTCAACGAACAGCTATTGAGCCGCCACCTCATGGATCGCGCAAAGAACAAGAAGGAGCGGGCGTACCTCATCAATCGCGAGATCGACGCCATCCGCGGCACGATCATCCGTCAGACCATGTTCGCCGAATTCGAGAAGCTCGCGCACGCTCTCGTCGAAGTGGGCGAACCGCTCACGGTGGAAACTCTAAAAACCGAATACGGCAGACTTCTGGCCGATTATTTCGGGCCCGATTTTGTCATCGACGAAGAGCTGAAGCTCGAATGCCTGCGGATTCCGCACTTCTATCACGCGTTCTATGTCTACAAGTACGCCACCGGGCTATCCGCCGCGATTGCCCTGAGCGAGCGCGTCCTTACGGGTGGCACGAAGGAACTCAACGACTACCTCTCATTCCTCAAGGGCGGCTGCTCCAAATGGCCGCTGGACCTCTTGAAAGACGCCGGCGTCGATATGACGAAACCGGAGCCGGTGGATACGGCGCTGTCGTATTTCGAGCGTTTAGTTGATGAGCTGGTCCAGCTGTTATAAGCCTTTCTTTGCGCTTGGTAGTGCTCTACGACTTGGTCATAATGCTGATTGGCAGGATGATATAATTATTGAGGACTGCGCGGCCATTGGCCCTTGGAATCGGAATGCGTCATTCCCGCGCCGGCGGGAATCCAGAAATTCGGCCCTATCGCCTGGATTCCCGCCTGCGCGGGAATGACAAGTAGCATGAGCCGCTGGTGTCATTTACTGCGACGTTCTCAATAAGGCGTGTATTGTCGATGTGGCACGTTCGGATCATCTGGGATGAGGACGATAATCCCGATGGCAACCTGTGTCACATTGCTGAGCATGGTTTAACTGTGGAGGATGTCGAACACGTTCTCCAGAATCCTACGTCAGAAGGTGAAAGTCGCAGTACCGATCGGCCTTGTTGCTTTGGTTACACGCCGAGCGGCGACTACATCATCGTTGTGTACGAGGAGGTTGGCGAGGATTTGATCTATCCGGTCACGGCCTATGAAGTGCCGGAGCCATAGGGTGCCAATATGCCAGAAAAGAAAATCACCGGCAGAATTCACTCGCAGGGACCAATGAGCGAAGAAGAGCGGAGTCGCCTTCGGGAAACGCGCAAAAGAATCATGGAAGAGATTCCACCTCGAGTGCAGCCGCAATTGCGCCCGGTAACCTCTGGAATTGGTGCTCAAATCCGCGCCGCCCGCGAAGCACAAGGACTGTCCTGGTATACCCTCGCCGAGAAGGCCGGCATTCCCAGCGCCAACATCGTTCGCGATGCGGAATTCGGTAGGGAGGTTACGCTCACGAATATCGAAGCGATCGTGTCCGCCCTGGGTTTGAAACTGGAGCTTGTTGAACAGCCGAATTGAGGAAGAGGATCGAAAGCGAGTCAATGATGCGCCCACACTGTAGCAATTGAGCGTCGTCCGACGCATCCGGGCGAAATGCTCCGAGAGGACTTTTTGCCCGAATATCGGCTTACCGCGTCGAGTCTCGCGGAATCGGTGGATGTGTCGCGCCAATCGATTAACGAGCTTTTGCGCGGGCGGCGGGCCGTGAGTCCGCAAATGGCGCTTCGGCTTACGCGGCTTTTCGGCAACTCACCCGAATTCTGACCGAACGCGCAGTGCGCGGTTGATCTGTGGGATGCCTCGCGAGCAATTAAGAAAGACGTAAACCGGATCAAGCTGCTGAGAATTGCATAGCTACGACATCATCCAGCGCGATGGATAAGGGTATGCACGTCGGTTAGAATAGAAACGGGCTTCCGCAAAAACGCTCCGTTGGTACCACGGCCATGCCATCGCCATTTCCTGGGATGAATCCCTATCTTGAACAGCCAGGCGTGTGGCATGATTTTCATCAGGCTTACACGACGGCGATTCGCAACGCATTGATCCCGCAAATTCGCCCGGAGTTCATCGCCACGCTCGATGACCACATTTACATCCATGAGTTGTCCGGCGACGAGCGTGTGTTTCTCGGCCGGCCGGATGTATCGGTCGTGCATTCCGGCGTCATATCAACCGCCACGGACGGTCGCTCGGTCGCCGCCCCGGCGTTCGGTCACATTCACCCGGGCGTCGATACGATCCACGAGTCGTTCATCGAAATCCGCGATCGCGAAACGCGCGACGTGATCACGGTCATAGAACTGTTAAGCCCCACCAATAAAACTCCCGGATCCGACCGTGAGCAGTATATCGGCAAAAGGAAAGCCATCCTCAGCAGCAACACGCACCTGGTGGAAATAGATTTGCTGCGCGGCGGCCAGCGAATGCCGGTCGACGACTTGCCGCCGTGCGATTACGTCGTGATGGTCAGCCGCAGCTACGAGCGTCCCCGCGTCGAGCTCTGGCCCTTCACCCTCCGCGACGCGTTGCCCCTGATCCCCATTCCGTTGCGCCTCGGAAGAGCAGATGCCACAATCGACCTTGGACCACTGCTCCGTGACCAATTCGACGCCGCCGGCTACGAAGATTACGTCTACCGGACCGGCCCGCAGCCCTCTCTTTCTCCGACTGATGCCGAATGGGCTCAAGGTGTGACCAAGCAGATCGAAATGTGATTCGAGAGAACACATCAATGACCGCGCAAGCTCGTATTCCTGTCGCTGTTTCGTTCATCGTCATCTCGGTCATCGGCGCTGGTTTAATCTACTTGTTTTGGGCCAATCAAAGCGTCGTCGTTGCGACCGGCCGGGCCGCACTGTTCGTAGGCATCATGGCGTGCGTCCACGTGGCCGGGTACGTCCTGTACGTACAACAGGATTACGCCACGGCCGTCGAATCATTAGCGCAGCGGTCCCAGTTCGAGTTTTCGCCACGCTACTGGCCGGCATTGAAGAACGCAATCTTAATGCAATTCGTTGTAGGAGTAATCGCCTCCCTAATCCTGGACTTGGGGGAATCGCTTGGATTCTTCCAAGTCGCATTCCTCGCCCATTGGCTCGGAATCCTGATAATCATCGCGCGACGACCCACAGCGCCCACGCGATTCGACCTGTCTTTTATCCGCATAGGGATATTGCCGCTTTGGATTCTCACTGGCGGCATCGCTCCCGTTGTCTGGAAAATCATCGGCGAAAGCACGTTGAACGGCTTGCAACGTCTACTTGGTGGATGAACCGGGAATCGAAAGTGAAACATCAGTCAGGAGGACGTCATGTTATCCAACAAGCTCTCGAAACTCCGCTTTCGCTTGAAGAGCGTTTTGATTCTGATCCTCGGCATCGCCATCGGTTACTCGCTAAACCTGCAGACAGTGCGGCTGTTCGGACGCGCGCGGTATGCGACCACCTTGCCGCCGTACGCGATCGAACCACCCGATGTTGTCAGCGTCTTCGTCTCCTCGGAAAGCCATCCCGAGGCGGTCTTGATCTCGAAACAATGTCTCGTCGGGCCCGACGGCAGGATCAATCTCGGCGAATTCGGTTCGGTCTACCTGGCCGGCTTGACCATTTCCGAAGCGGAAGAGACTGTGAAGAAAGCCGCTTCGAACCAAGTGTTGTCGCCGCACGTTGTTGTGGACGTCGTAGTCTACAACAGCAAAACGTACTATGTAATCACGCACGGGCCGGGCGGCGTTGATAATGTCCGCGAATTTCCCATCACCGGCAATGAGACCGTGCTGGACGCGGTCGCACAAGTTGGCGGCGTCAACGCCTCGACAACGACCAATGTATCGATCGTGCGGCCGCCCATTCGTGGCAACGGTCCCGAACTCACGATCCCTGTCGATTGGCCCAAAATCGCTCGTGGAGAATGGACCGATTCAAACTACCAACTGTTGCCCGGCGACCGGCTGATTATCTCGCCGACCCAGCCCGCAATGATATTGAAGTAGACGGGTTTCGCATCTGTGCGGCTTGATAAATTTCAGCCTTCACCCACCGCCTCCTCGATCTCATATTGCGTTAGCTTCTTCTTCAGCGTCGTCCGATGCAGCCCTAGCACGCGGGCCGCGGGGCGCAGCGCTGACCGCATTTGCTCATCACGGTCGCCAGCAGCGGCGGTTCCACTTGTTGCAAGAACCGGTCATAAACAGCGCCGGCCGTGTCGGGGTCGGCCAGCAGTTGCCGCGCGATTTGCGAAACGGCGCTCGCGAAATCCGGCCGTGGCGCGGTCTCGGTGGTTCGCTGCGGTTGCCACAGATTGGGCAGCGCCGGCGGCAGATGCTGGGGCATCACCGCGCCGCGGTGCGTTTCATTCGCAGCATTACTGCCGAGGGGCAAGACCATCTGGACTTTTGGGCGATGGGTACCCGCGCCGGCGGCGAAGTCGTCAACGGCTTGGAGCAGTAATGATTCGACGATTCGGTCATCATTTTTTGCCTCGCGGAATTGACCCTCGCCGGCTGCGGCGCCAAACGAACCGAACTGCTGTCGGCTCACGGCAACGCAGTGTCGTACTGGATACGAGGAACTCAAAAAGCCCCAACCCAAAGCCCGCATCGCCGCGATCAGTGCGTTGCAATCGGTCGGCGCTGCTGACTCTGCCGCGATTCCGGCTCTTATTGGTGCGCTTGGCGACACGGATGCGAAAGTGCGAGACGCGGCCGCCGTGGCGCTGCTCAACATTGGTCCGCCTGCCAAGGAGGCGGTCGAGGCACTCAACAAAGCGAAGCGCGACAAAGATCCCACCGTTCGCAAGCATGCCGCGGCGGCGCTTCAGCAAATCGCGGCGAACGGTTAGCGCTCGCGAGCAGCCGTTCATCGTGTGATCCACAAGAACGGCATTCCGGCCTCGTCGACGCGGATCTCGCTGCCAAGGAGCGCCTGCGCGAGTATTCGATCGATCACTCGTTTGTAGCTGGTCCGCGTGCGGGCAAGTTTCACTTGGATCTTTGCGGGGTCGATATTGCGCGCCTTCAGCGCCGCGTGATCGACATACATCGGTACTTTCAATCGGGGGCCGATGGCGGCCAGTGCTTCGTCCAGCGTGTAGCCATCGATCTCGGCGTTAAGCGATTCAAGGAGCGATGGGGCCGTTTCGCCGGGGGACTTATCCGGTTCCCAGCCAATCGGCCAGAACTGCATATCTGTCGCTGCCGTATTGCCACGGGTGCTTTGGGCTGTCGTTTCGGCGCCGGCTGGTGCAATGCGATAATCGACCGGTTGCCCGCGCAGTTTTTCGGGCCGCATTACAAGACCGCAATTTCGCAACATCATGGCCATGCTGGTGCCCGCGGTGAGGCCGCTCAGTTCATCCGGAATAGACGGGGCCGCGCGGAGAATTCGATCGGCCTCCGCTTCGACCGCGAATTTGAGCGAGAGCTTGGTTTGCAGCCGGTTGATGACCGCGCGCGGCGCTTGCCGTTTCGTCGCAAAATCTACCGGTTGGGCAAGATCGGCGAGTACGGCGTTCAATTCTTTCTGCGTTAACCCGAATCGAACGCGCGGCGCGATGGCTGAATCCACACCGTCGGCCGCCAGCCGGGCAAAGTATTCTTTCAGGCGAGCGCGGTCGGCTCGCGAAAACGTACCGCCGGGAAGCCGAAGCTGATCGCGCGACGTAAGGACTCCGACAACGCGATAACCGGCCCCCGGCGAGCTTCCGCGATTCTCCACCCGCGGCTCGTCGCCCGGTTGGCTGCCCCGAATTCGCACGTGGTCGATACCGATTCCGGCAAGTAGTTGCAACCACTCATGAGGCGCGGTAATTTGCACTCCGCGCTCCGTGGCCAGCTCCAACTCGATCGGCGGCACGGCGGCTTCTGCTACGCCGGCGAGGATAATGAGGAATGCGGTTGTTGCGAACAAGCGGAGTCTCATAGCGCAAGTATAGCACTGAGGAGCGCGTGGCGAGGGGCGCGTTGAACATCTTTAGTAATAGATTCGGCCTGGCGGCCGACGCTAAACAGACACGAAGGAGAAATTGAAATATGTCTCGTCCCATTACGTTGTTCACTGGCCAGTGGGCCGATTTGCCGTTGGAAGACATGTGCCGCAAGGCCAGCGACTTCGGCTACCAGGGCATTGAGCTGGCGTGCTGGGGCGACCACTTCGAAGTGAACAAGGCCGTTGCCGATCCGAACTACGCAACGGGCAAGCGCGACCTGTTGGATCGCTACGACTTGCAATGCCACGCGATCAGCTCGCACCTGGTGGGCCAGGCCGTGTGCGATCGCATCGACGCGCGCCACAAAGCAATCCTGCCGCCGCACGTATGGGGCGATGGCGACGCGGCCGGCGTCAATCGACGTGCGGCCGAGGACATGAAGAACGCGGCCCGCGCCGCCCAGCAGCTTGGCGTTGGCGTGGTGAACGGCTTCACCGGTTCGAGCATTTGGCCGTATCTTTATTCGTTCCCGCCGGTGCCCGATTCGATGATCGAAGAAGGCTACCGAGCAGTTTGCCGATCGCTGGAACCCGATTCTCGACGTATTCGGCGAATGCGGCGTGCGGTTCGCGCTCGAGGTGCATCCGACCGAGATCGCGTTCGACATTGTGACGGCCCGGCGAGCACTCGACGCGATCAACAATCGCGACGAGTTCGGCTTCAACTTCGATCCGAGCCATCTGCTGTGGCAGGGCGTCGATCCGGTCGAGTTCATCCGCGAGTTCCCCAATCGCATCTATCACGTGCACATCAAGGACGCGATCGTGACCTTGAACGGCCGCAGCGGTATTCTGGGCAGCCATCTCAACTTCGGCGACCCGCGTCGCGGCTGGGACTTCCGCTCCCCCGGCCGGGGCGGCGTGAACTTCGAGGAGATCATCCGCGCTCTCAACCAGGCAAAGTACGAAGGTCCGCTGTCGGTCGAATGGGAAGACGTCGGCATGGACCGCGAACACGGCGCCCGCGAGGCGTGCGAGTTCGTGAAGAAACTCGACTTCGAACCGAGTGGCGTAGCGTTTGATGCGGCGTTTGCAGAGAGTTAGCGAGGAGCGCGGAACGAGGAGCGAGTCGCGAGGGAACGGAGACCTCCGGTCGCAGCGATGCGGGGTCGGGCTCGTACAGCATCGAGGGCGGGCAATGCAATCCTCAATACTTGCTTGTAGAGTAAGACGAGCGCACAGAGCGCCTGCGTCTGGGTACTGGAGGCGACCGTCTTGGCGACAGCCAGATGACTAAGATACTGCTCGATTTCGGCCGCACCCATTTCGCGCGGATGCCGCTTACCATGGAACAGGATGAACCGCCGAATCCAATGAATGTACGCCTGCTCGGTGCGATAGGAGTAATGTTTAGTTCGGAGGACTGCTCGGACCTGATCGAGCAGTCTCGGCGGGGCGAGCAGCACAGTTGCCGGGGCTAGGGCAGGGGATATGCTACGTGCATAAGAGCTGACCTCAGAAGGGGGAGAGGCGTTGATATGAACGCATGTATACTACGTGTCGTCCGATTGTCAAGCAGGATTATCCACCTTTATTGTGGATAAGACGGTCTTATCCACATTTTTTGTGTCTAATGACAAGTTAGACATATATGTTGTCACAGTTCTCCGATTGGTTCGCCGTTGTCACAATTGTCGGCACTCTGGGCATACTGGCGTTGGCCGGCATCCCATTGCGTCGCCTGTTCGAAGCCGAATCGAAATCATGGGCAGCGGCTCGGCTCGTTGCGGTCTCGCTTCCAGTCCTAAGTGCCGTGATCGATCTGACGTTCGCTCCACAACCCCTTGGCGAATCATTGATCAATTGGGCGTTGTTTCCACTCGGTGCATGGCTTTGGGCGAGGTGTATTTTCCTTGTAGTCCCACGAAGGCGGCCACGTGCCTAACGAGGCGCTGCAAGTTGACCCGCCAGCCCGGCGGGAGGTTTGAAGTTTCTCCTCCGCAGCGATTATACTACGTGCAATCCGCTCACTTGCGGGCGGGCAACTGAGCTTTGGTGTTAGGCCTCGTTCTCATGGTGTTTCGGTTTCGTCTGTCAACCCTGCTGCTGCTTACCACAGGTGTCGCCGTTGGGTTGATTCTGTGGCTGCGTTACATCCGGCCCAACGTTGGCGGAGTTAGCCTGCAAAGCGGCTCGGTCGTGTTGCACATGACCGACGAATTTGCTCAGAGGCAGTTCGCGCGCGACCCAACACTGAAGTCGCTCTATCCGGCACCCCAAGACGGCTTTGTATTTTACCACGATTCATACATATCGCTCCCGCTGTTCGGTCTATTCACCGGTTTTGCTGTTGTCGCGGCGCTGGCCGTTGTCGCCTATTACCTCTTTCGCGTTTGTTGTCGTTACATAAGTTCTCGTTTTGGATCGGCTCGCACGGAAAATGAAGCGCCGACCTAACATCTATATGGCTTTCCGTGTCAAGTAGTGCGCACTTCAGGCGATGATCGGTTGGGATGAAGGGTTTTCTAATTCCTTCCGACTTCGGTTGAGGTTCGCATCGCCTGCTCTTGCCGATGCTGCATACTGCGTGAGGGTTTCTACGAGCGGCTCCCGCTGGTGTCTGCGTCAGCAGACCTGCGGCGCCAAACATCTATCGAGGGTCGATCCTCACCCGCCCGGTTGCTTGTGCGGCAACGCGGGCCGTGAAGATTGTGATGGCAGGGCTTTCGCCCACGTCGCCGCCACGCCCTAGAAATTCCTCCGTTTCCCCGCGATCCGGCCAATCAAAGCGTCGGGCTTGCGTGGGATGAGCACGCATCCAGTTAGGCTGAGCTCGGTGCGGGGGCAGCAGGTCGTACACGTGCGGGTCACGTTCCTCGAATCAATCGTCTTTCAAGACCGGCAGACGCGCGTCCAATCAAAGCGAGAAGCTCGGGGTATTTGTCGCAGGAATCTTGTGGCTGTCGATCTTGTCGTTCTTGGTCTTACCACCGTGGATGGCCTTCATGTAAAGCGCGTGCCCCAACACGAAGGGAATGTTCTCTCGTGAGCAGAGATCGGCCAGCCAGTACCAGGCGAACATGCATTCGACACCCACAATCAGTTGCTTCCGATACAGGCCAATCGCATTCAGGAAGTAATCGGGCCGGCTCGGCAGGTTGCGGTGAACGAGGGTTTCGCCCGCCTGGTTGACGATGCAGACATGCATTGTCTTGGCATGCAGATCGACGCCGCAGTAGAATGCGTGCTGCTGAGTGTAGAATCTCATCATGGTCCTCCGTGGAACGGTTGGCGGTTGAGCCCGCACTTGAGCACTGGACCTCCAAGGTCCGCGCTTTGCGAGCCCTCGGGCATCGCCATTAAACCTGGGACTGCCGCCTCCGGGAAACGGAGGCCATGATGAGTATCAAGTCGCTGCAGTTGACCCGCCGGCAAAACGGGCGGTTTGGCATTGTCGGTTTGGACAGCGTATACTGCGTGTAATCCCGCCATTTGTTCCGGCGGGCAACTGAGTCCATTTCGTTCGGCAAAAGCTGATTAGGCACGCTTGGCGTTTCAAAACCGGGGCTAGCGCCCTGCGGCTGATCCGAGTAGGTGGCACGCACGAGCGTCCGGTTGATTGCTGCGGTTTTGAAACTGCTTGTAGGGCAGAGACTTGCCCACGGCGGTCGGGTTGGTATCTTCAAAGCAGTGACCAGCCCGGGGGCGAACTATGATGCCGCGACGCGCTGCCATCCTGGTTCTTGCAATAGCACTGTGGGTCTTGCCGAGGGACATGGCGTGCGCGGTATCGCCGCCGACGCCATTGGGGCCGGGGTTTGATGCCAATGCCTATGCCGGTCAATTTGCGGTGACCACGTTCGCGAGCGGGCTGAATTATCCGATAAGCATGCAGCAGTATGGAGGCGGCATTCTGGTAGGTACGACGAACGGAGCGTTTCTTCCGGCTGGTGGCAACTCGGGCCACTTGCTCCTGTTGACGGATACGAATGACGACGGGGTCGCGGATCAGACGGCGGATTTGACTCCTGCCGGTGGTTTGCCGGGACAAATCACGTCGGTGCGCCGGGCCGGGAATCTGCTATTTGTCACCGACAACGCCGATACACCGAGCCCGGTGATTAGTGTTCTGCAGCAAGGGGCGACGCCCACGTCGCCGTTCGTCAGCGTCGGCACGATCAACCTCAGTTTTACGGTCGCCAGTTGGGAGCATTCGTCGTTTGGGCTGGCTGTCCGTCCGACGCCCAACCAGAGCGGGAAATATGACGTCTTTTTCAATCTCGGCTCGCGCACGAACCAAACCAGTGATGCGGGAAATTTCGGGACGTATCACGGCATAGCCAACACGACCGGCAATGTAACCGGGTTGACGAACGTCCCGCTCGACCCGGAGTCGATTTACATGACAACCGTTTCATTGGACGGGACGACGGCGGCGATGTCGACGCCGGTGAAAGTGGCGACCGGATTGCGCAACGCAGTAGGGATGGCGTTTCAGCCGGGAAGCGGCGATCTTTACTACACCGACAATGGAATGGATGGGTCCAGTAGCAACGGTCATCCTAATGATAGATACGGCAACGCGGCCTACAGCCTGGATACGCTGCACAAGATTGATGCATCGCAAATTGGCGTCAGTTACCCCAATACCAATTTCAGCACGGATTTCTACGATGACACGCCGACAACTTTCCCCGAGCACGGCAATCCGGGTGCGATTGCCCATTTCGCTCCGTTTGGTCCCTTCGATTCGTCAGACCATAACTCGTCGCCTAATGAATCGGAAGGTCCCAACGAGATAGCTTTTGCCCCGTCGAACTTCCCGGCCGCACTGAACAACGGCCTCTTCATCGGCTTTCACGGCCAGTTCAACAAGGTCGGGCCACCCAATCCAACAACGGGCGCCGGCAACGAAGAGAACCCGGTCGTCTTTTACGACCTGACGACCGGCAACTATTGGCATTTTATCGGCACCAACGAACCGTTTATCGGTCATTTGGATGGGATGCTCAGCACATCCGATGCGCTCTTCATGTCGGATATGGCCGACGGCAGTCTTAACGCCGCGCCGACAAATACCGGCGCGATTTACGAGGTCATGGCGGTCAGCCCCGGAGACTACAATTACGACGGCATAGTCAACGCTGCCGACTACGTCGTATGGCGTAAGAACCCTGGCAGCTTTCCAGCCGACGCCTACGAAGACTGGCGAGCCCACTTCGGCCAGACGGCGACAGGCAGCGGGTCGGGTGCCATAGTGAATGCCGTCATCTCGGAGCCAACAACGCTGGTGCTGCTGATAGTGGGGACTGCAAGCGCCGTTATCCGGCGACGCCGGGCCGTCGCGCAAATCCCAAACTCGTTCACGCTGAGACAGCTCAACTAGAGCAACTTACCTTTATTCATTCCTGAATATTGTGTAAACATGATTCCTGATCCAAGGAGGGATTAGGATGAGACCGTTCACAGAGGATTTTCGGGAACGTATTGTAGCGGCGTATGAAGCTGGCGGAGTCAGCTTGGCCGCGACTGGTCGCCGCTTTGGGGTTAGCGGCAAGGTGGTCGGGAAATTCGTTCGCCAGAAGCGCTCACTGGGAACGCTGGCTCCCCAGGTGCATCGGCGCGGCCGAAAGGCGGCCGTTTGCGGCAAGAAGAAAGAGGAACTCCGCGCATCTGGAACAATACCCGGATGCGACGGTGCTGGAACGGCGCGAAGCGTTGGGGCTGAAGTGTTCGGAAAAGACGCTCTGGCAGACGTTACGCAAGATGGGCTGGCGTTTTAAAAAAAGTCGTCGCGCGCCGTCGAGCAGGATCGTCCGGACGTAGCACGGCAGCGACGGGACTGGCGTGCCAGCCAGGAACGCATCGATCCGCAGCGTCTGGTCTTTATCGATGAAATGGGAGTGCAAACGGATCTCACACGGCTCCGCGGCTGGGCCCCGCAAGGCCATCGCTTGGTCGAAGCGGTCCCCGGCGGAAAGTGGCAGACAAGCACCCTCGTTCAAGCGATCGGGTTAGATGGAATCCGCGCTGCGATGATCATCGATGGCCCCATCAATGCGCCGTCGTTCAGCGGTTTTTGCAACTGGCTGTTGATTCCGGCCTTGTATCCGGGTGACCTCGTCGTCTTGGACAATCTTTCCAGCCATCGTTCCTCTGCCGCAACTCAAGCGATTGAAGCGACTGGCGCTCGCGTCGTATACCTTCCGCCCTATTCGCCTGATCTAAACCCGATCGAAAACATTTTCTCCAAAGTTAAGCAGCTCTTTCGCAAAGTCCGCCCGAGGAGCTTCCGCCAAATCGTCAACGCCGCCAAACAAGTCCTCAGCAAAATCACCCTCGACGACCTTGAGTCCGTATTCCTACACTGCGGATACACGGGGACATAAAAAGGAAAGTTGCTCTAGAAGCAGTTTTGCTTTGTTGAAAACATATTGACGTTTTAAGTTGATGGCGTTAAACCTGTTGGAATGAGCGCCAAACAGAACACATTGTTGGAAGTCGCCCGGCTGAGCATGAAGTTCTCCGGACGATACATGCAGCCGTACTCGCACACGAAGAGTCCGCACAAGTTCACGCAGAGTCAGTTGATGACGTGCCTGATTTTGCGGGCGTACCTGAAGACGACCTATCGAGGCGTCATTGAGTTTTTGGACACATCGGATGCGTTGAAAAAATGCTTGGGTCTTAAGGGATTGCCACATTATTCGACGCTTAAGTACTTTGCCGACCGCTCGGACACGCTGGCTATTGTGGACGCGATTTTGGCCGACGTTGTTCGCCAGGTGACGGCTCAGAGCGGTGAAGCAGATGAAGAAGTGGCGATCGATTCGACGGGTATCGAGAGCACTGCGGCCAGTGCCTACTTCAACACGCGGCGAGGTGGAAAGCGTAAGAGGTATGTGAAGCTGTCGTTGTGTGTGACCTGCGGCACCATGTTGCCGGCCAGCCTCGTCATGAGCTGGGGGCCCTGCAACGACAAAGCGGTGGCTCGGCCGCTGCTCGACAAGACGCGAGTTGCGATCCAGCCAAAAACGCTGTTCGCTGATGCCGGATATGATGCTGAATGGGTTCATCAATATTGTCGAGACGCTTGGCAGGTTACGAGTTGGATTCCGCCCGCCGTACATCGCAAGGATGGCACGGTAAATGGCAAATACAGGTCGAAAATGACGCCCAGGCGCCTCAAGCGAAACGGTTACGGTAAGCGCTGGATTGTCGAATCGTTCATGAGTGGACTAAAGCGAACTACAGGCTCAATGCTGGCTGCACGCAAGAAGTCATCGCTATTCGTGGAAGCGGCGCTCCGAGTGCTCGCCTACGCGATACGGCGTTAGCCGGAATAAAAAATACATCAATCTGTTTTCAACATAGCAAAGCAGTTTCAAAACTGTCTCGGAGAAGGGGACAGTCCCGTTTTGCTTCGAGGACTGCGCAAAATTGGGAGAGTCCCCGACAGTTTTGGAACTGCTTGTAATCACGCATTTGGAAACAGCCGGTTTGCCCGCGATTTCAACGGCGATGGCTCGGTCGATGCGGCCGACTTCGTGACCTGGCGCAAAAAACTTCAGCACGTTCGGCGGCAACGCGGGCTACGATTTGTCGCGCGCCGACTTTGGCATAACCGCTCCCCGCGGCAGCGGCTCTTCCACATCATTGTCAGCACAAGCCGCTGTGCCGGAGCCGGGCGCGATTGTCCTGGCATTGCTCGGAGGTGTGGCGATGACGGTGCTGTGGGGACAACGGCAGGGCGATTTTCAGAGCCAAAGCGATTCAACCGTAGTGAGCATCGCGATAGATCCCCGCCGGGATGAACCCGGCGGCTCCTTACGCGCTGCCGATGAGGATGCCGGCGAGGAACACCAGCACGCCGCCGACGACCACCTGGAACGCGGCGGACAGGAAAGGCGTGTCCATGTAGTGATTGCGGATGTACGAGATCGCGGCGAGCTCGAAGGCGACAACAACGACTGCGAGCGTGGTCGCGAAGCGGAAGCTACTGATCAAGTAGGGCAGCGTGTGGCCGATGCCGCCGAGCGTGGTCATCAGACCGCAAACGATGCCGCGGACCCAGGGGTGGCCGCGGCCGGTGAGGGTGCCATCATCCGAAAGCGCTTCGGCGAATCCCATGCTGATGCCGGCGCCGACGGATGCGGCCAGGCCGACGCGGAACGCATCGAAGCTGTCGTGCGTGGCGAAAGCGGCGGCGAAGAGCGGGGCGAGCGTGCTGACCGAGCCGTCCATGAGGCCGGCGAGACCGGGTTGCACGACTTGCAGCACGAACAGCCGGCGGCGTGCTTCTTCTTCCTGTTTTCGCACGTCGGTGGTGAGTTTTTCTCTTTCGAGTTCTTCAGCGATGTGGGTGTGTTCCCGCTCCTGAGCGGCCAAGTCGCCGAGCAGCTCGCGGACACCGGCGTCGGTGGTGCGCTTCATCGCGGCTTCGTAGAACTGGCGTGTTTCCATCTCCATCGATTCGGCCAGCTTGCGGACGCGATCGATCCCCAGCGGCCGCATCAGCCAGACCGGCCGGCGGCGAATGAACCCGCGCACATCCTGCTTGCGGATGAGCGGAATATGTTCGCCGAACCGTTGGCGATAGGTTTCAATGAGCCGGCGGCGGTGCTCGTCCTCTTCAGCCCGCATGCCTTGGAACACCTCGGCGGTGGCTGGGTAGTCGGTCTTAAGATTTTCGGCCAGGTCGGCGTAGATGCGCGCGTCCTCCTCTTCCTGCGAGATCGCCAGGGCGAGGATTTCACGTTCGCTGAGGCTGTCGAAGGAGCGCATGGTGGAAGGCGTTGGGTGTTAGTCGTTAGTTGTAGGGCGTAGGTTATGTGGCGAGGCGTATATGGGGCGGGGTTTTGATAGTGTAGGCAGCGGGGCCATGCGGCTCTAGTCGCGCGAAAAAGATGCGGCGCAGGCAAGGCGGGCGCCCTAGCGGATACACCAACTGCCGATCACGGCATTTTCGCTGACTTTTCGTGGGGCCCGTAACGATGACGTCCGCGCACCGTAGTAGAGATGTGCAACGGCCGCCTAACCGCGGCTCGCTTAACATTTCTCAAAATCGTTAATGGGGTTCTCGAATGATGTCACATTCAGACACGGAAAAATGGGCCAAGCTTAGCAAGCTCGGTCGTTCGCAGTACGTTTTGCGCGTCGGCGTTCTTGGCTGGGGAGTACCGACCGCCATGCTGTTCTCGCTCATCGAAGGGTACCGGCTGGGCTGGGATCAATTTGTGTTCCAGCTTGTTCCCGCCCTCGTCATCTTTCCTGTCGCCGGCATATTCTTCGGCCGTGCCATGTGGCGCATGCTCGAAAAGAAGCGCGCGAAAATTGAAGCGGCTCACACGAAAGAGTAGCTGCCGATCGCAGGACGGGAAGTGGTTGTAGATCGCTCTGCCACCTAGAGAAGCAGGGTGCGCGTGTATCGGCACCTGGCGATGCACGCGCAGCTCCAACCCTCTGCCAATGGGAGAGGGACTGTTGGCACAACCGCTGCTAATGCTAATCGGATACTAACTCGACAACGTGGCCGTCCGGGTCGTACAGGTACGCCTGCTTGCAACCATCGGGCCGCTGTTGCAAGGGAGAGGCGATGCGCACGCCGTGACACTCGACGGATTTCAAAGCCTCCGATACGTCATCGACCGCAAACGCGATGTGGTGGCCGCGCGAAACGACTTTTGCACCTTGCTCTGCCCAGCCCGCCTTTCCCGCTTCTGGGGTCTGTTGGGTGGCATGTATCTGCGCATTGCGGAGCTGGAACCATAGGCCAGGGAACTTGAAGGCGGGACGCTCAACTTCGGTCAGACCGAGGAAATCGACGTAGAATCGGCGCGTCGCTGCGAGGTCGGCGCAGATTATTGTGACATGGTCAAACGAAGTCACTTTTATCCCGGGATGTTTCGACATGTTGCTCATTATCGCATAGCCAGAGAGCCGCCGTCGACCTTCGCCGGGCTGGGTGACGGCCTTCGTTCGCCACTTGCACACGAGCTTTCGTGGATTAAAGTCAACAGAATTCTGCGAAGCGCTGGACAGGGACGTGCGGCGGACGGGTATATTAACGCCCAGCGGCTACTGCCGCTTGCGCTGCCAGCATTCGGAGATTTTGCCGCTGTACATTGGCAGCACATATCGTGTGTGCGCCCTCGTCGCCGTTTCGACGAGCAATGGATCGAACTGGTTGGCCGAGCGAGGCATGCATGAGGATTGTCATCAACGGGGCCGGCATCGCTGGTCCGGCGCTCGCCTACTGGCTGGGGAAAGCCGGTCACGAGGTGCTGCTCATCGAGGAGTCGCCCCAGTTGCGGAGCGGCGGCTATATCATCGACTTCTGGGGAATCGGCTACGACATCGCCGAGAAAATGGGTCTGATCCCGCGAATTCGAGAGCTGGGTTACCAAGTGCGCGAAGTGCGCTACGTGAACCGGCATGGCCGCAAGAGCGGCGGCTTCTCGGTCGGTATCTTCGATCGCATGACCAATGGCCGCTTCACGAGCCTAAGGCGTTCGGACCTCGCGGCAACGATCTTTCATGCACTGGATGACAAGGTCGAGACAATCTTTGGCGATTCCATCGCGAAGATCGAGGACGAGGGTAGCAGCGTGCGGGTCAGTTTCGATCATGCGGCCCCGCGCGAAGTCGATCTGGTCATCGGCGCCGATGGGTTGCATTCGCGCGTCCGCCAGCTTGCGTTCGGGCCCGAAGGCAAGTTCGAACTCTCGCTTGGTTATCACGTAGCCGCGTTCGAGGCAGAGGGCTATCGGCCGCGCGATGAACTCGTATATGTCAGCTACGGCGTCCCAGGCAGACAGGTTTCACGATTTTCGATGCGCGAGGACAAGACCCTGTTTCTGTTTGTGTTTCGCGACGAGTATCTGCGCACCAAGAATCCCTCGAGCGAGCAAGAGCGCAAATTGGCGCTGACAAGCGTCTTTGCCGATGTCGGCTGGGAATGCCCGCGGATTCTCGCGGCAATGGAGACTGTGACGGGCGTCTATTTTGACCGCGTCAGCCAGATTCGGATGGATCGCTGGACAAAAGGCCGCACGGCGCTGATCGGCGATGCGGCGGCCTGCGTCTCGCTGCTTGCTGGCGAAGGGACGGGGCTTGCCATGGCCGAAGCGTATGTGCTCGCGGGCGAGCTTCATGCATGCGGGGGGGATCACGCCGCGGCGTTCGCTCGCTACCAGGAGCGGATGATGGCGTTTCTCAAGCGCAAGCAGGAGTCGGCCGCGAAATTCGCTTCGTCATTCGCCCCGAAGAGTGCCTTCGGCATCACTTTTCGAAACCTGGTCAGCCGGTTGTTGCGGGTTCCGTTCGTTGCGGAATTCTTCATCGGCCGCGACCTGCGCGACGAAATCGCACTTCCTGACTATCGGTTCTAGCGACCATTATCGCGGGCACGAACGCATCGTTTATATCCGGCATAATCTTCACGCGGGATATCAACCTCGCGGAGATCTTGCTTGAAGAGGGGTTGTGTAGACGCGGTGGCGCAGGGCTTAGCAAGTTTAACGGCCGCAATCCCGGCGGCGGCCTTGTGCTACACTGGAGTTAGTCCTCGGTCGAACGTTGGAACCATTGAATCCGTGTCTAGTCTTGTGGCTCCCGCTCCACGAATTCCGTTCGCTATCGCCGGCCTGCTACTTGTTTGTGGCACGGCGCCAGCGCCTGCGCGGCGCGGTCCGTCGCCGAGTTGCAGGCGAAGTACAACCAGCGCCGCCAAGAATTTGCCGCGGCGAATGCAGATTGGCGGCCAAGGGCGCCTGTTTCCGGCACATTACTTTTCATTGCGCCGGACGAATACTCGCCGGTGAAGCAAACGGTCGATGCCGTGAACGAGGTGCGCAAGAAATACGCGGCCGCGCTGTTTGAACTGGCAACGGAGGCGGCCAATGCGGGTCAGCTTTCGCTTGCCTTCCAATGGGCCACTGAAACGCTGCGGGAAAATCCCGGCCATGTCGATGCACGCCGCGTTCTCGGTTACGAACAGCGCGATGGCAAGTGGCTAACGGCGTACGGCGCGAAAATGTTCGACGCCGGCAAAAGTTGGAATGCCGATCGCGGCTGGGTTTCCGCGGACGATGCGAAGTCGCCGATCACGGCCGCACCGTCCGACGCGCTCCGCCATGCCGACATCAAAAATGGCTGGCAAGTCCGCACGGATCACTTCCAGGTGAAGACGAACCATAGCCTGGCCGCCGGCGCCGAATTGGCCGCGCGTTTGGAACGGCTGTACCAAGTCTGGCGACAACTGTTTGCCGGATTCTACTATTCGGAAAAGGAAGTCGGTGGCCTGTTCGCGGGCGACCGCATCGCGCGGGTGCAAGCGCGCCCTTTCCGCGTGTTCTACCATCGAGACCGCGACGATTACGTGAGCACGTTAAGTCGCCGCCAGCCCCTGGTCGCGGAGTCGCTCGGCGTCTATTTCGACACCATTCGCGAGGCACATTTCTTTGCCGCCGCCGACGAAGCAGCAACCGGATCGCCTGCCGCATCCACGGCGACCGAGCCGCCTGTCGCCACGTTGTACCACGAATCCGTCCATCAACTTTTTCAAGAATCCAAACCGGCCGCGCGACGAATTGGTGAGTTTGCGAATTTCTGGGTGGTGGAGGGCGTTGCCACCTATTTCGAGACTCTGACCGAACATCTGGACCCGCACGCGGGTCTTTACTTCACAATCGGCGAAGCGACGGCCGGCCGGCTCCCGAAGGCGCGCGAGCGATTGGCCGACGGCTATTACATTCCGCTGGCCGATCTGACCAAGCTGGGCAAAGACGATGTGCAGCGCCGTCCGGATGTTGCGAGACTTTATAGCCAAGCCTGCGGCCTTTCGGCATTTCTGCTCAATGGCGAGCAAGGCCGCTATCGCGAGCCGCTGGTTCGTTATCTGCAGGCCGTCTATGCCAATCACGACAACGAGCAGACGCTCGCCGAAGTGACCGGCGCACGTTATTCGGAGCTTGATGCGGCGTATCGCCAATATATGGAGAAGTTGCCGCCATAAGGATCGGCCGGATGGCCCAGGAAGCGAGCGGACGAACCGCCATTGCAACAATAGACATCGGTTACATCCGCGTGATAACCGCTCGGCGAAATGGATAGGCGCAGGAGTAGTGCCAATAACATCCGGTACGGTTGCGGCGCTGCCGTTGACCGCGCCATTCGAGCCGGCGATAATGCGATCACGTTCGCGCTGGCAAGCGGCTTTGACTTCGGCGACAGGAACGTTTCGACGGTGATTTGAGAAACGCCGTATACAATGGAAACACGCCTACGGTGGCTATAGCTCAGTTGGTTAGAGCGCCAGATTGTGGATCTGGAGGTCAAGGGTTCGAGCCCCTTTAGCCACCCCTCGTGAAACACCACTCGCGGACGGAAAGTCGGCGGGTGGTTTTTATTTGGGCATTCCCCATGCCGGTTCGAGCGATTGAGCAAGTACGCCGCGCTGCGGTAGATTGATTGCGTGGCTTTCCATTGGTCTGCGGCAACGTCGACCCCGTTCGACAAGTATTCCGATGTCTGAAATCGACAAGCTCGGCGAATTCTACATCGGCCGGCGGCATGACTTGTCTACCGGCAAGACCGCGCCCGATCCGCTGATCTACGACAGCAAAGATCTCACCACGCATGCCGTTTGCGTGGGCATGACGGGCAGCGGCAAGACGGGGCTGTGCCTGTCGTTGCTGGAAGAAGCCGCGCTCAATGGCATCCCGGCGATAGCCATCGATCCGAAGGGCGATTTGGCCAATCTGCTGTTGGCGTTTCCCAAACTTCAGCCCAGCGACTTTCGCCCCTGGATCGACGAAAGCGAAGCGGCCCGAAAGCAAATGTCACCCGACGAGTTTGCCGCCAACCAGGCGGATACGTGGCGCAAGGGCCTGGCTCAATGGGATGAGCAGCCCGAGCGCATTCAGCGCTTTTGCAGCGCGGTCGATCGGGTCATCTATACGCCGGGTTCGAGCGCCGGCATTCCGATCACGGTCTTGCGATCGTTCAACGCTCCGCCGGCCGAATTGGTGGCCGATGCGGACGCCTACCAGGACCGCATCACCTCGGCGGCTTCGGGGTTGCTCGCCCTGTTGGGGATCGACGCCGACCCCGTCCGCAGCCGCGAGCACATTCTACTTTCTAATTTGTTCGATACGGCGTGGCGCAGCGGCAAGGACCTCGATTTAAATCAACTCATTCAGGAAATCAACCGCCCGCCATTCGATAAAATTGGCGCGGTCGCTGTGGAGTCGTTTTTTCCGGCGCGCGACCGGTCGAAGCTGGTGATGAGCCTCAACAACCTGCTTGCCTCACCGTCATTCGCCAGTTGGTTGGAGGGAGTGCCGCTCGACATCAAGCAAATGTTGTACACGCCGGAAGGCAAGCCGCGCCTGGCGATCGTCTCGATTGCGCACCTGGATGATGCACAGCGGGTGTTCTTCATCACGATTTTGCTAAACGAAGTGCTGGCCTGGATTCGCACGCAACCGGGCACGGGCAGCCTGCGGGCATTGCTGTATATGGATGAGGTGTTCGGATATTTTCCGCCGATCGGCAGTCCGCCGACAAAGCGGCCCATGCTAACGTTGCTGAAGCAGGCTCGTGCATTCGGTTTGGGTATCGTGTTGGCAACGCAGAATCCAGTCGATCTCGACTACAAAGGTTTGTCGAACGCCGGCACCTGGTTTTTGGGTCGTCTGCAGACCGAGCGGGATAAGGCGCGGGTCATCGAAGGCTTGGAAGGCGCATCGACCCAAGCGGGCGCCTCGTTCAATCGGCAACAAATGGAGAAATCGCTGGCCGCGCTCGGCAATCGCGTGTTCCTCATGAACAACGTTCATCGAGAGGCGCCTGTCGTGTTTCACACGCGCTGGGCGCTGTCGTATTTATGCGGGCCGCTCACGCGAAACCAAATCAAAACGTTGATGGACCCGGTGCGGGCGAAGTACGTCACCGCGGCGCCGGCCAGGAATCAGTCGGCGCCAAAACCTGCACTTGCCGGCGGCGGGGCGGCTGCGCCTGCCGCGGCAACTGCCGCCAGCTCGACACCTCGCGGCCAGTCCAATCGACCCGTATTGCCCGGCACCATCCGTGAGTTGTTCGCCGTCACGCGCACGAAAGTGTCGGACGGGCACACGCTGGAGTATCGACCCGGATTATTGGGTAAGGGCAAAGTGCATTTTGTGCGCAAGGCCAATGGAATCGATGTTTGGCGCGATTGCGTCGCATTGCAACCGGTTCAAGGTCCGCTAGACGACGACATTTGGGAAGGCGCGATCCTCGCTGACGAGGCTCCAGACACCGACTCACCCGAAGAAAACGCCCGATTTGCCGATCTCCCAGCCGATCTCACCCGCGACAAGAACTACGCAAACTTTAGCAGGCGATTGAAAGACTACCTTTATCGGGCGGAGTCGATGACCAGTTGGCATTGTCCGCTGGTCGAGGAATCGTCCAAACCGGACGAACGAGAAGACGCTTTTCGCGCTCGGCTGGGGCCACTGCTTGACTCGCGGTTGAGCTTGGAGCGAGACAAGCTCGAACAAGCGCATGCCCCGAAACTAGCTTCCATCGATGATCGCATCAAGCGCGCCCAAACCCGGCTCAGCACGCAGCGATGGCAATTCTTGGCACGGTTGGGAACGATGCTCTGGGTCGTGGTTGACGCGATCATGAGTGCGATGGGCCGCGGTCTCCCCGGCCGGAGGCGATCGCTTGATCCGGCAATTCGATCCGTCGCCACCGAAGGCGGTCAGCAGTCGAACGCCAAAGCAGCCGTCGAGATCGCCATGCAGGAAAGAGAACGCATCGAGCGGCAATACCAGGATGCATTGAAGCAATTGGAAACAAGCTACAGCCCCGCCGGCGTCCAGTTGGAATCCATCCAGGTCAAGCCGAACAAGGGCGATGTCCAGGCCGGCGACGTGTCGCTCGTGTGGCTCCCGTGGTTCATCGATGCCAATGGCAATGCCGAACCGGCGTATCAACGGCCATCGTCGTCTTCATCCTAGCAACCGCGATTCGCTGGCCAATTATCAATCCCTAGTCCCTGTCCCGAGTGCCCCACTATGACAGAACGCGAACGTTGGGTCGTCTATCCGTTATTATTTCTTGCTCTCGGCGCCGCGCTGCGCGACAAGCTCGTCGATCGAACCATCACGAAAAGCATTGTGTGCCAGGAGCTGGCCGTCGTCGACGAAGAACCGCTGGGGCGGCAGCCGCCGCGCGTGTTGGCCAAAATCGGCAGAACGGAATCGAAGACTGGCGGGCCGGCGGCTGCGTATTTGGCAATCAACGGCCAGGTGGAAATCATTGACGATGACCCGGCGGGCGTTCAACCGCCGCACACTTTGATAAAGATCGGCCGAACCGAGCCGTCGCCAGGCGCACCGTCGAGCGGGGAAGTAATAGTGGATGGTGTGATCAACGCAAAGCAGTACGCCTACCAAGGTGTAATGCTCATGCCAACCTGGCAGTCGCTGCCGGCGGTTCCGATACCCAAGATGTTGCACCCTCTGCAGCAACCGAATCAAAATCGGCCGACCCCGAACGCACCAAAAGCCCAAGCCCCAAGCCGGCGGCCGGCGACTGCGCCGGACAACAACCGTGGCCCCGCGCCGGCACCGCCGCGAGCAGGGGATCAGCCGCCCACGAAATGACTGGCCCACCGTCCGAGGAAGAGCTAGGATGCAAATAGCGGTCGTCTCATCCGTTTTTTGCCTCCGCGGCGATAGGAGAGTCAGCATGAGCCAGCACTTCAAAAGTCGGTCGGCCTACGTGGGGTTGGGCGTCGTAATTGGACTCATCATCGGTTTGAACATTGAGGGCCTTTGGCCGAGCGTGCCGCTGCACGCCTCGGCCACCCACGGCATCGACAAGTTCGCTATCGCTACGGGACTTGTCGATAACACCGTCGAAGCGCTGTACTTCCTCGATTTTCTCACCGGCGATATGCGGGCCGCGGTGATCAATCCCAAGACCGGCAAATTTAATGCGTTTTACTCGCGCAACATCGCGGCCGATTTTGGCGGCGCCGGCAGGAGCTCCGGATACCTGATGGTGACAGGTGCGGTGAACATGCCGCGCGGCACATCGAATTTCCAGTTTGCCAACAGCATTGTGTACGTCGCCGAAGCGGGCACGGGCCAGGTGGCCGCCTATACGATTCCTTGGAACTCGACACTGCACGCCGCGGGCAAGACTCAATACGGCGAGTTCCAGCCGCTCGACGTGAAGCAGTTTCGCACCGCATTTGTTCGCGACCAGCAGGCGCCGGTCTCACCGTAGCGAGTTCATTGGATGAACATTCAGGTCAACGGACAAGCGCATGAGATAGCGGCGGGCAGCACCGTCGCCAGGTTGCTCGGTGAGTTAGGTGTGGCGCAGCCGCACGTTGCCGTAGAAGTTAATTTGGAAGTCGTCCCCCGCGCCGACCACGGCGAAACCATCTTGAGCGACGGCGACCGCGTGGAGGTTGTCACGCTGGTCGGCGGCGGATAATCAAGTCAATGACCAACGACCAATTCCCAATAACTAACGGCGCGGGTTCGAGGCCCAACACTGGTCATTGGGATTTGGTCATTGGTCATTTCTTCAATTATTGAGGATCAAAATGGCCACGGTTGAATACGCAGAAGCACTGCTGCTTGGCACCCATCGCTTCACCAGCCGGCTTATCGTCGGCACCGGCAAATACGCCAGCTATGAAGTTATGGGCGAGGCCCTGAAGCGCAGCGGCACCGAGTGCATCACAGTCGCCGTGCGCCGCGAACGGCTCGTCGATTCGTCCGGTAACAACCTGCTTGATTTCGTCGATACGAGCCGCTACACGCTGCTGCCGAACACCGCCGGTTGCTTCACTGCTGATGATGCGGTGCGCGTCGCTCGCCTGGGCCGCGAGATTTTGCTCGGCCTGGAAAACCCCGGCGCCGATTGGGTGAAGCTGGAAGTGCTGGCCGACAAACGCACGCTGCTGCCTGATCCGATTGCCACGCTCGAAGCCACCGAGCGGCTTGTGGCCGACAACTTCCAAGTCCTGTGCTACACGACCGACGACCCCGTGATCGCGCGCCGCTTGAAGGAGGCAGGCGCGACAAGCGTGATGCCGGCTGGCAGCCCGATCGGGTCGGGGCAGGGTGTGTTGAATCCCAACAACATCCGCATCTGCCTCGAATATCTGAAGGAGAACGACCCCGATTACCCGGTGATCGTCGATGCCGGCGTCGGCACGGCGAGCGATGTCGCGATGGCGATGGAGTTGGGCGTCGACGGCGTGCTCCTCAATACCGGCATCGCCCACGCCAAAGACCCGCTGCGCATGGCGGACGCGATGCGCCACGCCTGCGAAGCCGGGCGGTTGGCGTACCTCGCCGGGCGAATCCCCAAGCGCCTTTACGCCACGGCGAGCAGCCCGGAAGAAGGCACGATTGCGCTCAAACCTAAGTAGAATAGCAATATGACCTACGAAGAAGCGCGAGAATTCGTTGAGCGCTGGCGCAAAGCCGGGCCCGAGTTGGAGAAAATCCGCCGTCAAGAGTTGCGTGAACTAACCGATGCGGAAGCCCGACGATCTTTTAATGCAGTTTTGGAAATTGCGAGTTCCCATCGTCAAAATCGACCTACGAGCGGTCTTGTCGAGCAACAACGCATATTCCAGAAGGCTCATTCTGTTAGGCTCTTGGGATGGAGTTAACCGTCGCCGACATTCTTGGCCCGGAGGGCCGCATTGCGGCGCGGTTAGCGAATTACGAGCAGCGGCCGCAGCAGCTTGAGATGGCGGAAGCGGTGGCGCGGTCGATTGCTGGAAAACGGCATCTTGTGGTGGAAGCGGGAACCGGCGTCGGGAAGAGTTTTGCGTATCTGGTGCCGGCAATTTTGGCGGCGACGGAAGCGGAGGCGCACGTGGCCGAGTCTCTCCGAGACTCGGAGGCGCACGATTCGGCGGTTTCGGAGAAACCGCCCCACGTGGCGCCGAGGATCGTTGTCTCCACGCACACGATCAGCTTGCAAGAACAGCTCATCGGCAAGGATCTTCCGTTGCTCAACGCGGTGATCCCCCGCGAGTTTTCCGCCGTGCTGGTGAAAGGCCGGCGGAACTACATCAGCTTGCGGCGGCTGGGCCTGGCGCTCGCCCGAAGTCAAAGTTTGTTCAACGACGACGAGCAGCTCGCGCAGCTCCGTAAAATTCGCCAATGGAGCAAATCGACAGCCGACGGCTCACTCAGCGACCTCACATTCCAGCCGTTCGGCCAGGTCTGGGACGAAGTCGCCAGCGACAGCGGCAACTGCATGGGCCGCCGCTGCCCGACGCACAACCAGTGCTTCTATTACAAGGACCGCCGCCGGATGCAGCACGCTCAAATCCTGGTCGTCAACCACGCGCTATTGTTCAGCGATATCGCGCTCCGCCGCGCCGGGGTGAGCATATTGCCCGATTACGATGTGGTTATTCTCGATGAGGCCCACACGATCGAAGCCGTCGCCAGCGACCACCTGGGAATCAATGTCACGAGCGGCCAAATCGAATACACGCTTAACAAGCTGTACAACGACCGCACCAATAAGGGCTTGCTCATTCATCACGGTCTGGCGAAGGAGCAGCAGCAAGTCGATCGCTGCCGCCAACTGGCTGACGATTTCTTCGCCGATCTGTTCGACTGGCGCTCCCAATCCTCTCTCCATCTTAGGGAGGGGCAGGGGGAGGGTTCACGCGCGCACGTTCCACCCCCCGCGACAACACGCACTTCGGTCGGAAGTTCGTCCCTTAAGCCGCTCCGCATCAACGAACCCAACATCGTCGCCAACCACCTCAGTCCCGAACTCGAATCTTTGGCGCGCCAAGTGAAGTCAGCCGGCAAGAAGCTCAGCGAAGAATCCGAGCAGCAGGATTTCATTCGCGGCGCACGATCGGCTCAGCGCGCTGGCTGCCGAAATTGAAACTTGGCGCACGCAGACACAAAAGGGGACCGTTTATTGGCTGGAATCCTACCGGAGCCGCCGCGGCATGCCACGAGTTACGCTCGCCGCGGCGCCGATCGATATCGGTGCCGCCATGCGCGAACAGTTGTTCGACCAAGTGCCGACGGTGATTATGACCAGCGCCACGCTCTCCCTCGGCAAACAGGGCTCATTCGACTTCTTCAAATCTCGCGTCGGGCTTACGAAGTGCGACGAGATTCAAGTCGGCAGCCCGTTCCATTACCGCGAGCAAGCGGAACTCGTGACGCTTCGCGACATGCCCGACCCCACTAGCGCGGAGCGAAGCAACTACGAAAAACAATGCATCGAGGCGATCCAGCAATACGCCGGTCGCACTGACGGCCGCACATTTGTGTTGTTCACGAGTTACGATATGCTCCGCCGCGTCGCTACGGGGATGCAGCGGTGGCTCACCTCGCGAAACTTGCGGCTCCTGAGCCAGGCCGATGGCACGCCGCGCACCCAATTGCTCGAGCAGTTCAAAACCGACCCGCGGGCCGTCCTGTTCGGCGCCGACAGCTTCTGGCAGGGCGTCGATGTGCCCGGGGACGCGTTGCAGACGGTCATCATCGCTAAGCTGCCATTCGCCGTGCCCGATCACCCGCTGCTTGAGGCCCGGCTGGAGGCGATCCGCGCCGCCGGCGGCAACCCGTTCCGCGATTACCAACTTCCCGCAGCCGTGATCAAATTCAAACAAGGCTTCGGCAGGCTGATCCGCACGCGCACGGACCACGGCACCGTGGTTTGCCTCGATCCGCGGATCGTTACCAAACCGTATGGGCGCTTGTTTATCGAGTCATTGCCTGATTGCCGTTGTGTGGAGGGAACGGATATGCAAGCCTCGAGTGGACGAAAGCCGGGATTCGCCAACCGGCGCGGCATGTTATAATTACATCATGAGCACCATCGCCTATCCTCATATCGAAATTCGCGAGAATGGAAGGCCCTACATTCAAGGCACTGGATTCAAGGTCCGCATCTTAGTGGAAGAGTACCTGAGCGGAATGCGTCCGGAAGACATGGAGCGCGAGCATCCGCCGTTAACGCTGAGCCAAATTCATGGTGCGCTAACGTACTACTACGACCACAAGGCGGAAATGGATAAGGAAATCGAAGAGCTTGATCGATTTGAAGAAGAACTTCGATCGCAATTTGAGAAATCCGCTGTCACTGAACAGCTTCGGCGGGCGATGAAGGATCGGAAGGCGCAGAAATGACATGGCCGCTGTACATGGACCACCATGTGCCGCGGCCGGTCACCGCAGCACTGCGGCGACGCGGGTATGATGTCCTCACGGCGGCAGAAGATCAAGCTGCGGAGGGGGACGACGAAATCCTGCTGGACCGAGCCACTCAGCAAGGCCGCATCTTCGTTACCCAGGACCGCGACCTGCTCTCGCTGGCTGACGTGTGGCGCGATGAACGAAAATCATTCTTTGGCATTGTCTTTTGGCGTCAACAGCGGTTGAGCTATTCCGAGTTGATTGAGTGGCTGGAGCTTGTCGCCTCGGTGTTGCGCGAGGATGAAGTGCGCAATCAAGTGATTTTCCTGCCGATCCGCTGAGAAGTTGGGCGGCTGATCCGCACGCGCACGGACCACGGGTGGTTTGCCTCGATCCGCGGATCGTTACCAAACCGTATGGCCGGCTGTTTATAGAGTCGCTGCCAGAGTGTAAACGCATGTATATGACCGGGGTTCGAGCGAGAACCTAGTGCCTATGTATCCTTAGTCCGTGGTGTGGTTATCTGACGCTGCGTAGGGCGTTCGCAGGATGCGTCCTGATGGCATTTTACTGTGCTTTCCGCTCGCGACCACGCCGCTTTACATCCTCGACGTCAAGCGGTTCAATTTCGCCGCGTTCGAATTGCGAGATTGCCGTTCGAAGCTGCTCGTATTCGCCGTGTCGCTGCTGCAGAAGGCTAAGGGCCGCACCGACAACCTCGGTCGGCTCCTTAAACAGACCGGAAGCTACCTGGGCATCCACGAATTGCTGCTGTTGAGGGGTAAGTTCGATCATAAAACCTTCCGGAATGTAAATCGATAGCTACTCGACAAGTTTATCGGCGAAGAGTACTGCCGTCAAAATCACCGACCGTTGACCACGCTTCAGAGCCCACCTAAACTGAACAACGGACGTATTTTGAGTTATTTTCAGCGTGCTTTTCTTCTCCAAATGCATGTTGGCCAAACGTGTGATTCCCTGTCTTGATGTTGACCGCGGGCGCGTGGTGAAGGGGACGAATTTCGTCAACCTGCGCGATGCGGGCGATCCGGTCGAGGTGGCCGCGCGGTACGAAAAGGAAGGCGCGGACGAGCTGGTTTTTCTCGATATCACGGCCAGCCACGAAGAGCGGGACATCATTCTCGACGTGGTCCGTCGCACGGCCGAGCAGATATTCATGCCGCTGACGGTTGGTGGCGGCATCCGCACGATCGAAGATATCCGCCAACTTCTTCTGGCCGGTTCCGATAAGGTTTCGATTAACTCCGCCGCTGTGAAAAACCCGCAATTTGTCCACGAGGCGGCCCGACGATTCGGCAGCCAGTGTATTGTGGTGAATATCGACCCGAAGCGGGTCGAGCGCGATGGGCGAGAAGTTTGGGAGGTCCACATTAACGGTGGCCGGGTGCCGACGGGGCTGGAAGCCGTCGCCTGGGCTCGGGAAGTGGAGCGGCTAGGTGCCGGCGAGATTGTCCTGACCAGCATGGATGCCGACGGCACCAAGGACGGCTACGACCTCGAAATAACGGCGGCCGTTAGCGATGCGGTAACCGTACCGGTCGTAGCCAGTGGCGGGGCCGGCAAGCCCGAACACCTTGCCGATGCGATTACAATAGGAAAAGCGGACGCCGCGCTGGCGGCCAGCATTTTTCACTTCGGCGAGTATACAATCGAAGAGACGAAGCGGGTGATGGCGGACCGCGGAATTCTCGTACGATGGACCCAAAGTAGGACGGACAATCCTGTCCGTCAATAACGAACGGCGGACCGAGTTGTCCGCGCTACGAAAGTTCGATCGATGGCCAAAGATGACGCCTTCAAAAGCAGCTTCGTTCACCGCAAGGCGGACCTAGAGATCGACAAGCTGTTCCGCGCTTGCGTCAAGCTCAAGGCCAGCGACTTGCACCTGAAGGTCGATAAGCCGCCGATGGTCCGCGTCGATGGCACATTGCGGCCGATGAACCGCGAACCGATCACCGACGAGGAAATGGTTCGGTTAACTTTCCCGCTGATGAACGAGCGGAACCGCAAGATTTTTGAAAAAGACGGCGGCGCCGACTTTGCCCACACGCTGGAAGTCGAGGGTATTAACTGGCGGTTCCGCGTCAACTTGTTGCAACAACTGGGTCACGTCGGTTTGGTGGCTCGCCGCGTCAATAGTTTTGTGCCCGACTTCAAGGGCCTTTATTTACCGCCGTCGATCGAAAAGCTTTGCTATTACGACCAGGGCATGATTCTACTGGCCGGCGTTACCGGCTCCGGTAAGAGCACCACAATCGCCTCGATGCTGAATTTGATCAATCACCAGTTTCGAAAGCATATTCTTACGCTCGAAGATCCGATCGAATTCGTGTTCACCGAGGACAAGTGCCTGATCAACCAGCGCGAAATCGGCTTGGACGTCGTCGATTTCGGTATCGGCATGAAGCACGCCGTGCGCGAAGACCCAGACGTGATGCTCGTCGGCGAAATGCGCGATCCGGAAACGTTCATGACCGCCATCCACGCCGCCGAAACCGGCCACCTCGTGTTCGGCACGATCCACGCTTCCAGTGCCGCCACGACGATCGGCCGCATCCTCGATCTGTTCCCGCACACCATGCATGCGGCACTGCGCAGCGCGATTGCCTTCAACATGCGGGGCATCGTCGCGCAAAAGTTGCTGAGAAGCATCAAGCCAGGCGTTGGCCGCGTGCCCACCTGCGAGATCATGATCTTCAATACCAACGTGCAAAAGGCGATTCTGGAAGAAAACGACGAGAAGCTGCCCGACATCATCCGCATTGGCAAGCACGACGGCATGCAGGACTTTACCATGAGTCTGAAACAGCTCGTGGATGATGAATTGATCGATCGAGAAGTGGCAATGGAAGTAGCCCCGAATCGCGAAGCCCTCAAAATGGCGCTCAAAGGCATCGAGGTTAAGGATCCCGGGATTATCTGATGCGGCAGCGCCTGGCAATCTGTTTACTTCTGCCGTCTCTTGCGTTGGCGTGGGCGTCGCCTCACATCGCCTGCGCAGATAACTCCGTTAGTCGTTCCCAATCCCGATGCGCTGGATGCTCGTGGCGCCAAAAAGCGCCGGGCAATCCCGCAGGCGCGCCGACCCGTGCTCAGCAGGCGGCGGGTGAAAACGCCACGGCTCCCGCCGAACCAGCAGCGCCCGCCGCGCCAGCAATCAAACTCGATAAGTGGAATGATGCACACTCCATTCCGCGTCTGAAGCACCCCGCAATTTACTGGCCGAAGCTTCTGGCGATTTTTCTAGTGCTGCTCGTGTGGGTGAAGTCCGCCGATTGGGTCAATCGCGATACGCAGGTGTTCGACCTCGGTTACGGCAAATGGAATCCAATCCTGCTGTTTCCATTTTTGGCGATCCTACTGTTGTTCGCCTTTCCGATCTCGATGATAGGCTACGCGAATTTCTGGGTCGCGTTTGCGCTTCTGCTCGTTTGTTACCTCGCGACCTTTGTGCCGTACGTGCTGACTCGGAACAAATCGGTCGAACTTCATCAGAAAGTGTTCACGCCCGATTGGTTTCGCTACGAGATTGCGCAGGTCGCCAACAAAGTCGGCATCAAGATGGAAGGGGAGCGAAAGGCCGAGTATGAAAAAGGGGCGCCCGTCGATTTAATGGCTATTGGCGCCGCGGAGGAGCGCGAAAACCAGGCTAACCTGGTCAGTGCCCGCCAGTCGCCAGGTTACCTGCTGGTTAAAGAACTCGTCGCCGATATGGCGGACCGCCGCAGCGACCGCGCGATTCTCGATTACACCCAGCAATCCGTGGTGGTCCGCCAGCATATCGACGGCGTCTGGCACAATAGCGAGGCCCGCGATCGCGAATCGGGCGACGTGATGCTGGCCGTGATGAAGACGCTCGCGAATCTGAATGCCACCGAGCGCCGCAAGAAGCAGGAAGGAAGGTTCGCCGCCAAATACAAGGATCATTCGTATGTGTGCCCGATCACCAGCCAGGGCGTGGCGACGGGCGAGCGGATCGTGCTGGAGTTGCTTGCCGGGATCCAGCGGACATTCAAAAAGTATGAAGACGTTGGCATGCGATCGAAGGTCGCCGAGCAATGGGGCGAGCTGATGTCGCGGGACAAGGGCCTGCTGGTTATTTCCAGCGCGCCGGAGGGGGGCGTCACCACGCTTACGGATGTTTCGCTCCTGGAAACCGATCGGCTGCTGCGCGACTTCGTGGCGATTGAAGAGATCAATCACCGCGAGCGTGAAATTGAAAACATCGATGTGACAACTTTCGACGCTGCCAAGGGCGAAACGGCCGCCGCGCTATTGCCGGCCCTGATTCGTAAATATCCCAACGTCTACGTGATGCGCGATCTGAGCGACACCGCAGCGGCGAAGCTGTTATTCGACGAAATTCGCGATGAAGATCGCCTGTTAATTACAAACGTTTACGCTAAAAGCGCCCGGAAGCACTGTTGCGCATGTTGCAGCTCAAAGTGCCGCACCGCGAATTTGCGATGAACGTGACGGCCGTGCTCTGTACGCGGCTCATCCGCAAACTGTGCGATGCGTGCAAGGTGGCCTATGCGCCGTCGCCCGAACTGCTGAAGAAACTGGGCATTCCGCAGGGCAAAGTGGAAGCGCTTTACCGCGTGCCCAAGCCGGAAGAAATCGAAAAGCCTTGCAAGGAATGCGCCGGCTTGGGCTTCAAAGGACGCACCGGAATGTTTGAGCTACTTGAAGTCGATGACCAGATTCGCGAGGTTCTCATAAAGAAACCGCAGCTCGACTTGGTACGCAAGGCCGCGAGAGCCGCCGGGATGCGGCCGTTTCAAGAAGAAGGTCTACTGCTGGTGGCTAAGGGAGTTACGTCGCTTGCCGAACTCCAACGTGTATTGAAAGAATAGGACCATGTACTGGGCAATTTACGGTTTGGTGGTCTTCGCTGGTTGCGCGATGATGGTCCGCGAGGGATTGTGGAGCAACGCGCTCACGCTGATGAACATCATCGTCAGCGGCCTGGTCGCGTTTGGCTTTTATTCCCCGCTGGTCGTTTACCTGGACGAAGAAGTGACCAACGGCCAACACACGTATTGGCTCGATTTTGCCATCATCTGGGGATTGTATTTCATAACCATGGTGATCTGCCGGGTTTTGACGGGCGCGGCGTCGAAAACACGGATGCGATTCAAAAAGCCGATCGATCCGGTGGGCGGGCCGATTTTGGGATTCATTGCGGCCTGGGTTCTGGCGGCTTTTACGCTAGCGACACTGCATACATCTCCCATGGGCAAGGATGCATTCAGCGGTAAATTGGTTTACAGTGATGTCGATTCGGCCTCGTTCCTGACGTCACCCGACGCCGCCTGGCTACGATTCGTCGAAAAGATGTCGCAACCGATCGCGCTGGGCTCCAACGCAACCGACCGATTTAGCGCGAAAGCCTTCGTGAAGATTTATACCGATCGTCGCGAGAAATTCGACAAAGCGCCCGGCCTGATTGTCAAACGAGGAGCATAGAAGTCGTAGGTGGGCACTGTCCACCAACCATGACGAGAACAATCGGTGGGCATTGCCCACCGTGCATCAATCAAACATGGCCACAGGCACGTCAACCACCGTTTCCACGCCGGCGTTTCATGCCGACGATCCGGAGCAAACCACCGAGTACCGCACGCTAAGTGTGTTGGCGATCATCAGCCTGGTTTTCGGCGTCGCGGCGCCGCTCGCATTGGCCGCGCCACTGCTGCTGGCGATCCCCTTGTTTGGAATCGCGGTTTCGATCATCGCGCTGCGGCGGATTGCTACCAGCGGCGGCGTCCTGGCTGGCCGTTGGGCTGCGATCAGCGGGTTGGTGTTATGCGTTGCTTGCGGCGTCGCTCCGTTCAGCCGCGACTTGGTTCTTCGCTCGATTCGTACGCGTCAGGCCGAAGAATTTGGCCAGAACTGGCTCGGCATGCTTACGTCGGGCCAGTCGGAGCGTGCGTTTCAATTGACGGTTGATGGCGCACGCACCCCACCGCCACCGGAACCGGGTACGCCGCCGCCCAAGACAAGTCCCTACCAGTCGTTTGTCGACCAGTCGTTGATCAAGTCGTTAACGGCGGCCGGTGCAAACGCTGAAATTCGCTTCGACGGCACCTTGTCGTATCAGCCGCAGACGTATCGAAACGTTATCGTGCGCCAGCAGTTCGAGATTCGCGCTGCATCGGCCAGTGCGGAGGGTCAGCCTGTGCAGGCCGACCTCACAGTCCAGCGTGCCCAGCTTCCCGGCGAAGTCTTTTCCCGGTGGCTTGTTACGCGCTACGAGAACGCGACGGCCGCGGCTGGTTCAACTCCGAAGCATTGAAAGATAGTGGCCAGCCACGTTTCTGGTGCAGTCCGTCCCAACGTTAACGGCACACGCAATGTGCCGGCTTCAAATCATGAGCGTCGAACCCGAATCACCGGCCTTGCATACATCGCCGCGATGGCAACCGCTGGAGTCGATCGAGCGGCGGATCTTGGGAGTGCTCGTCGAAAAGGCAAAGACGACTCCCGAGAACTATCCGCTGTCGCTCAATGCGCTGCGGGCTGGGTGCAATCAAAAAAGCAATCGTGCGCCGCTGATGCAGTTGGAAGAGTCGCAAATCGAAGAAGCGCTCGACAAACTGCGGCAACTGGGCGCAATTGCGCAAGTTCAGGGGGCGCGCGCATCGACCGGTATCGTCATCTCGCCTATGACTGGCTTGGCGTCGAGAAAGTCGAACTGGCGGTGATGGCGGAACTGCTCTTGCGCAGAGCGCAAACGGTAGGCGAATTGCGTGGCCGAGCGGCGCGCATGGAGCCGATCAAAGACCTCGGTGAATTGCGGCCGACGCTCGACTCACTCGAAAAGAAAGGCCTGATTTCGTATTTAACACCCGCCGGCCGCGGCAGCGTGGTTACGCATGCCTTGTACCTGGAACGCGAGCTGGACAAACTTCGCCGCGAAGCCGGCGCGATGCACTCGGCCGCGGTCGCGCCAGCGGGCGCAGAACATTCGGGGCCAACGGAGCGAAATGAAACGCCGGCCGCGGAGTCACGGCGCAGTAGCAATATAGGCGCGATTGAGGAGCAGTGCGCCGACTCGACCGATTGGAGTCAACAAATCGCCAGTTTGCGTGAAGATATGACTGCGCTCAGAAGCGAATTGGCAGCGGTCCGCACAAAGTTCGAATCGACCGCCGATCAACTCCGCCACGATCTGACGGAATTGAACCGCCAACTTGGCAATTAAGCGCGCTATTGGTCGGGCGGCATCGACCCCCGCTTCCAGCC